>JANQON010000006.1 GCA_028289605.1 Hyphococcus sp.
CAGCGCCGCGATCGTTCCGCGGTTCTCAAGCCGGTTGGTCGCCCCGTCCGTAAAGCGCACGCCCGCGCCGGCGCCCGATCCGCCGGTCACGGCGCCGTCGGCGCCGATGGTCACCGCATTGGAAGACCCCGCCGCCGCGACAACATGCACGCCAACGCCGTCGGCGCCTTGCGCCGTCACCGCGCCGTTGGCGCTGACGGTAATGTCGCCCTCGCTTTCAACGTAAGCATAGATCGCATCGCCGCTGCCCGTGACGTCGCCGATCGCCGTCGTCCCGCCGATATCGATGGAGCCTGTTCCCGAAGAAACATAGATACCAGGGCCGTCGGCTCCCGTGACGCCGCCGTTGAGCCCGACGCCCTGGATCGACACGTCGCCGCCGTCGCTGACGGCGTAAATCCCGATGCCGCCGGTTCCAAGGATCTTATCGACGCCGGAGATGGTGATGGCGCCGCCTTGCGAAGCAAGATCGAGCCCGTCGCCGTCCTCGCCCGTCACGCTGTCGAGGTTTTGAACGGTGAGGGCCGCGCCGACAGTTCTCAGATAGGTTCCATCCGCCGCGCCAACGATGGCGCCGGATGATCCCTGTACGGTAATTGTCGATTCCGCGTCTGACGATGATGCGGTAACGCCGGCGCCGCTGCCGCCCGTCACTGTCGCCGCCGCGCCGAGGGTGATCATTGTGTCGCCGGTTCCGTTGATGACCGAGCGAACGCCCACCGTCCCGCCATAAACGTCGCCGTTCGCCGTGATCGTCACGTCGCCGTCGGTGGCGTAGGCGTCAACGCCGTAGCTGGTCTGTCCGGTCACGTCGCCGGATAGATCAATGACGATGTTGCCGGAGCCTTCTCCGGTTGACGCGTAAACGCCGACGCCCCCGGCGGTCACGTCGCCGTCGGACACAATCGAAACGTCGGTCCCATCGTCTTCCACATACGCCTTGATCCCGACGCCGTCGTCATCGTTGTCGACGGTGATGTTCCCGGTGGAGTTGATGCTGATCGTCCCGACGCCGCGAGCGTAGATCCCCCTTGCATCCTCTTCGGCGGCCGCTTCGATGTCGCCCACCGACGTCACCGCAACGTCGCTATAGTTGGAGGTGGCGATAATGCCGTCGTAATAGCCCGAAACATCGCCGTCCGAAACGATCGTCACGTCGCCTTCATAGGCGTAAGCGGTGATTCCCGCGCCGTCGTCGCCCGAAACGGCGCCGGTCGAGTCGATCCGGACGCCGCCGCTTGCTACACCGGGCAAAGGAAGACGTACGGCGCGGGCGTTGATGCCGTGGAGCCCGCCGGAAACCGTCCCGTTGGAGACAATATCGATATCCCCGCCCCGGCTTAACGCATAAACGCCGTACCCTTCCGATCCCTTCGCCTCTATGTCTGCGGCGGATCGGATGGTGACGTCGCCGTCGCCGCCGGAAGACGCTTTGATCCCGAATCCGCCTTCGGCGTTTCCGGCCGTGATGTCAGCCTCCGCCCCGACGGTGACAGTGACGGCGCCGTCTTCGCTTTCAGCCCGAACGCCCGCGTAGCCGGCTGCGACGGCGCCGTAGACGCCGACCGCAACGGTCCCGTATTCGCTGGTGGAGGACGCGCCGACGCCGACGCCGCTGGCCCCGACCGTGACGGCGCCGAAGGAATCAACGGCGACGTTGTCGCCGCTCGAAAACGCGCGAATGCCATAGCCGTCGCCCCCCGCGATGATATCGGCGGCGGAGTCGATTGTAATGGCGCCGGTGGCGGAATATGCATAGACGCCGTAGCTCTCGCCGCCCGCGGTGATGGACCCGGAGACGTCGATCGTAATGGCGCCGCCGCCGGCGTGTTTCGCGTAAATGCCGTGTGTTTCATCGCCAACGGTGATGGCGCTGGACGACTCGATTGAAATGGTCCCGCCAGATGCGGTCGCCTCAATGCCGCGATCGCCCGCAATAATGTACTCACCGAAAGATTTCACCGACACGCCGGCGGCGCCTTCGACGTCGATCCCGTCAAAGCCCGCATCGATGCCGCCATAGGACGTCACCGACGCAGAGCCTTGGCTGGAGGATGCAGAGATCCCGTCCTGTTCCGCATCAACGTCGCCGCGCGACGTGATTAACGCGTTGCCTTGACCGGATCTCGCAACGATTCCGTCGAAGCCCGCATTGATGCCGCCATAAGACGTCACCGTGGTATTGCTTTGACCGGAGGCCGCGTAGACGCCGTCGGCCGACGCCTCGATGTTCCCGCCCTTAACGACGACCGTCGCTGCGCCAGTAGAGGCGAGCATAGAGATGCCGCGTCCGCCGTTGACGACGATGTTGCCGTCAGATGTTACCGACGCGGCGCCCAGCGCATCAGCGCGGATGCCCACAGTTCCGGCTGTGATGTTCCCGGTCGATTCCACCGTCGCCCTGGAAGAACCCTCAATATCGATGCCGCGGCTGCCGGCCGTAATGTCGCCGTCCGACACAACGGACACTGCGCCGCCGTCGGAATTCGCATAGACGCCCTTTTCGACCGCCTGGATATTCCCCGTCGACGTCAGCGATATATCGCCGGACGATTCTTGATAGGCGAAAATCCCGGCGCCCACGTCGCCCGTGACGGTAATGTCGCTCGTGGAGTTGAGGGTCAGGGAGCCGGCGCCGTCCATATTGAAATCGACGCCGTCGGCGGAGCGGGCCACGATGCCTTGGCCGTTGGTGTCGATCGTCACCACGATATTTTCATCGCCGGAGACGTCGGCATAGACGGCGTCCACCCCAATCGCCGGGGCGATTGCGTTTGTCGGGTTCCGGACGGTGATATTGGTGAGGTCGGCGCCCGTCGTGAACTCGAGACCGTCGTCGAGATCGCCTTCGCAGACCACCGAATTTTCGTCTGCGTCGTAGTCGCATTGAGACGGAACAGTCCCCGGCGGATTGACGATGATGGCTTGCGCCCGCGCCGGCGACGGGAGCGCTGCGAGGCTCAGCGCACAGGCCGCCGCGCCGGCGAGAAGCGCAGGCCGGAGCGCGTTGCGCGCGCCCTGCTCAACCCACTCGCCGTCTATCGGCAGGCCCATATTCGCGCGCCGTGACGACAATACCGGCGCCGAGACGGCTCGGCGAACCGTTGCACTAAACGCGCCCGTTTCGCGTTCGGGATCGAGTTCGCATTTCGCATCCGCGACGCCTGCCTCTGTCTGTGTTCGGCGCCCGGCCTGATCGCGACCCGGAACGTTTTTCGTAGCGCTTTTCAAAGCGCGACGCTTTGAAGCGTCGGCGCGGCGGCTGCGGCCCATAACCCGATAATCCCCTTGCTGCGCTCAAGCCGCCGCCCCGCGACATCTCCGGTCCTGTTTGACAGACGACCGGCGACGACCGCGGAAAACCCGACCGCCCCCCGGAACACGCATGAAACGCCCATCCCTCAACAGCCGGACCAACGACATGCCCGAATCAATGTTACGTCGTGTTAACCAAAATTTACGAAGTGATTTGTGCACCAGAACCGGCCGGCGGTAATGGACTGCCGCTGCTCAAAACGTGCAGGTAACATGAGTATTAGCTGCATATTTCGCTAACACTTCAATTTCTGGCCAAAAGCGGCCTTCAAAACCGGCCAGGTTAGTTGAGCGCCCTCGCCGCCGTGGTTACAGATTCAGGACAACATGGTGAATTCGATTCGTTGTCCGCACATTTTGTGACCGCAACACCGTCCGATCATTGCACGACTGACGCTTTCGACGTCTTGTTCGCATCGGCGGGGGGACAGGGGACGGATTTTTTGATCTTCCCGGCGCTGTGCAACAGCGCGCTGCAATTGATTAGAGGTATCCTTGACAGAAATTGGACTAAAGACCGCCGCATCCCGCGATTCGGACGACGCCGCTGACGCCATTGACGACTCGCCGGACGAGTCGGGGAAAGACAAGGCGCCTTCGGCCGCGCCGGACGCCGAGGCGGCGCCGACCGAGCAAGACGCTCCAGCAGACAAGGACGTCCCGGCGGACAAAGACAACGCCGCTGACAAAGACGCCAAGCCGCAAGGCAAAATCGGCGCGCCCCTAACGCCCGCGAACATCTCTTGCTCGCGCGGCTTTGCAAATTGGCTGAGAGCCAACCATGTGAGTCTCGCCTTGTCGTCCTATCAGACAGGGCGGCTCTACCTGGTTGGCGTTCGTCCCGACGGACGCGTGCATTTTCACGAAGCGGGGGTCGGCCGCGCCATGGGCCTCTGGGCCGATCCGCAGCGGATGTTGTTGGGCACAAAAAACCAGCTGATCCGGTTTGAAAACGTGCTCGGGCCCGGCCAGCGCGTGGGAGAGTCAGACGCGCACTACGTCGCGCGGGTCTGTCACACGACGGGCGATCTCGACATCCACGATATCGCCGTGCGCGACGACGGCGTCATCGTCTTCGCCAACACCTCTTATTCGTGCCTCGCCTCGCTGCATGCGACGCACTCCTTCACGCCGGTATGGAAACCGCCCTTCATTTCCAAGCTGGCGGCGGAAGATCGCTGCCACCTCAACGGCATCGCCATGAAAGACGGCAAACCGGCTTTCGTCACGGCGACAAGCCGCGCCGACGTGGTCGCCGGGTGGCGCGAACGGCGCGAAGCCGGGGGCTGCGTCATCGACGTTGAGTCGAATGAAATCGTGACCGAAAAGCTGTCGATGCCCCATTCCCCGCGCTGGCGCGACGGCGCTTTGTGGGTGCTCAACTCAGGCACCGGCCATATCGGCACGGTCAATCTAAAAAGCGGCGCCTTCGAACCATTCGCCTTTTTGCCCGGATTCGTGCGCGGTCTGGCGTTCCACAACAACCATGCGATTGTCGGGCTGTCCCTGCCGCGGGACGGATCGTTCGCCGGCCTGCAGCTCGATGACGAGCTGAAAAAACGCGACGGCGAGCCATGGTGCGGCGTTCAGATTTTGAGTCTCACGACCGGCGACGTCGTCGCCTGGGTGCGGTTTGAAACGGCCGTGACAGAGCTTCTCGACGTCTGCGCGATCCCCGGGGTGAGTCTCGCCTCAACGACGGTCATGGCGTCGCCGGACATCGATACGCTGATCACCATGGCGTCCCCAGCGCCGGCGTGAGGCGCCTCTTACGGCTAAGGCGTCGCTAGTCGTCCGGCGCCGTCAGTACAAGGACAGACGCCGCGTTCGCCTCGATCGCTTCGTCGCTGAACCACCAATAGGTCGCGGCCGCGTCTTCGTCCGACCATAGCGCCGTCTGGTCGGCGAGATGGGGATGAAACGTTCGCCCGACCGCGCCGCCCGGCAATACCGCGCGGACCTTGTCCGGATCATTCAAGTCCGCCGTCATCCGCAGCGACGCTGTCCATTTCGAATCGAACGGTTCGTCATAAGGATAAAGCGCGCGCAGAAGGGTTTCTCCCGAGCCGGACATCTGAACGTTTCGGTTGCCCGTCAGTCGTCCAACCAGGCCGTCCCGCCGCAGCGGCCCGCGAAAGCGCAGCTGATGGACCTCGCCCCAGCGCCACTTGGAACGATCTCGTCCATAGGCGGCGGCAAGCCGTTCCAAAGCGGTTTTTCCGGCGCGCCGGATGATCGCATCAAGGTCCTCCGCTTCCGGCGTGCGCTGGTCGTCGAACCAGGGTGAGTCGCCCGCCCGCACCATCGCGGTAAACCGTTCCTGCCACACATACCAGTTGGACAAATAGGCCGCTGTGGCGTCGGGCCCGAGTTCGTCTTCAAAGGTCAATTGCGCCAACTGCCGTGAGACTTCCTGGAACAGGGTCGGCGCCAGTTCGCGAGCGTCATCGCGGTAATCCCAGTTGGAAAGAATCTCGCCGATCTCGCGAAGCGCCGCATCGTCTGCGTCCGCCAACGCCGCGGCGAGAATGGGCGCAATGTCGCGCGCAAAAAGATTGAGCGTGTCGTATTGCGCCGCCCAGGCGTCGTCGGCCGTCACGCGCGGCGCATCAAAGAGCTCTCGCATGCGACGATAGCGGAAGGCCGGCGATGCGAAGGTCGTATAGACATAAGGATAGTCCGCCGGCGCGGTCATGTGGTTTGCGCTTCCCGTCCAACCGCGCGCAGGATCAACCTCTCCGGGCATCTGATCGGCCGGGATCCGCCCGCCCCAGTTATCGACCCCGTCCGCGATGGGAAACGGCGCCATACCGTCGCCGCGCAGACGTATCGGCGCAACGCCGCTCGCGCGCCGCCCGATCCGGCCGTATACATCCCCCACAACGAAATTCAGCGACACGATGCTCGCAGTTTCGACGGCCGCCAGCGCTTCATCAACGTTTGTCGCGGCCATCAGGGCTTCGACGCCAAGATCCGATCCCATATATTCCGCCGACGCCCAACGCATCGACATTACCGCGCCGCCGTCGGGCTCCCCATTGTGATCAGTAACAACCGGTCCTCGGCGGGTCAGCCTGACAATGAATTGTTCATCCCGAAACCCTCCGTCAGCCTTGTCGTCCTTTACGCGGATGACCTCGGTGTGCGTTTCGAATGGATAGGACTGATCGCCTTCCAGATAGCGATTGGGATCGTCTGGATCGACGGTTTCGATATATAGGTCCACGGCGTCGGAATACGCGTTGGTCACGCCAAACGCGACGTGCTCGTTGCGTCCGATCAAGACGCCGGGGAGGCCGGCGCTGACCCCGACGATACGCATGCTCGGCGTGATCAGCCCGACAGGATGCCAAGGCCCCGGCAGTATCCGGCTGTCGAGATGCGGATCGTTTGTGACAATCGCCGCGCGCGAACCGGCTTTGGCGCCGCTGATCGCCCAGTTATTGCTGCCGCCAACGCCTTGCCGGCGCCACCCCCCTTTTGTCCATCCCGCTGGTGCGGCCGTCCGCCCAGCCCAGCGCTGCGGCGTTGGCGTCGCCGCGCGTTCCCCAGTGGAGAGAGACGGGTCGTCCGGATTTACAGTAAGCGGAGCAATTTGCCGGAATACGTCCGCGCCCGCGGTTTCGATGACGTGGTGCGCGATCAGTTCTGCGTCGAAGTTCGCCGAACTCGCCCAACCGAGAAAATAAATGACAGCAAGAACGTCTGTTACAGTCCACGGTTCCGGCGCATAACCGGCGAGCTTAAACTCCATCGGATGCGTATTCGACCGCGAAGCGATGTAGGCGTTAAGGCCGTCTACATAAGCCGCCACGCTGGCATGCGCAGTCGGTGAAAGCAGCGACGCCTGGCGTTCGCCGAGACGATGAAACCCGATCACCCGGGCTTCGCGATCCAGATTGAGAATGACGTCGTTGTCGCCGGCGCCGAAGACTTCCGACAACCGACCGACAGCCGCCCGCTTTGCGGCTTCCAGTTGAAACAGCCGATCCTGGCCGGCGACGAAGCCCTGAGCGCGCAGCGCGTCCTCGATGCTTTCTGCAAAAATGTAGGGCGTCGCCATGTCGTCGCGCACCACGCGCACGGGAGCCTTCAAACCGGGCACCTCAAGCTTTCCTGTCGTTTGCCGGTCATTTGATCCGGGCAGGAAAAGCCACGCTGACAAAAGGACGATCGCGGCCAGGACCGCGCCGCCAATTAAGAGTCTAACAGCCCAACGCACGGGTTACTCCTCCGACTTGGCGCCCATCGCGGACCTGCGCGCACCGGCCGGCCGACAACGGCGCGCGGTCGATATCGCCCAGCCGCGTCGATCCATCAGATTATTCCAGATCCGGATTCGGGATAGCTGCACCCGGCGTCCACGGGGCGCCGGCGGCGAGCAGCGCCGTCTCAAATTCCGGAATCGTCGTCTCCTGAAGCGTATTGATCCGCTGGCGGATGGCCTCGAAATCGCTTTCCGCATATTCGAGAAGCTGACGGTGCGTTTGCGTCGGACCATAAGTTGAGTACGCGGTGCCCACCAGCACCTTGTTGATGCGGCTGAGGACGGTCGCCGGCGTATCCTGTCCAACGGAGGCCATCGCCTGATTGCCTTTCAACTCTGAAATCAACGCATTGAGTTCCGTTCGGATGGCGCGCCATTGCTGGTCCAGCTCCGCCGGCGCGGCGCGAGACCGCAGCAACGCGACTTTTAGATTATCGGTCTTTTCCTTGAGATGGTCTGTGGTCTGATCAGCCGCGGTGACGCTGCGTTGCAGATTCGCCAGCTGTTCCCAGAAGGCGACGACTGTTTCCATGTCGGCCCCCGGTAAGGCGCCTTCGCGCAGTCGCGCAACCTCAAAAGGCCGCGCCGGCGCAAGCTCTGTGGTCACGCCGTCAACAACTTTGGACAACGATACGGTGTATGTTCCCGGCGCCGCCAAGAAGCCCTGCAACTCATCGTTCGGATAGCCGGGTTCGGTGCCAACAGCTTCGGTCGGCGGAAACCGCAAATCCCATGACACGCGGTGAAATCCCTGCCCGGTCGGCCCTTCCAGGCGCCGCACCGTGTTGCCGTCGCTGTCGCGTACGGTAAGCCAGATTTCCGGTTTGACCTCGAGCATTTCTCGCTCGCTTTCGTCAAAACCGGCGAACGGCGTATCTCTCCAGTCTTCGTCCCAGCCCTCTTCAGATTCCTGGCGCATTTCTTCGCGGGTCTGCAGGCCCTCTTTGAGATAATAGGTGAAGACGGCGCCGAAAGGCGGATTCGGGGCGCGGTAATAACTGTGACCCTGGGACCCGCCGCCGTCGAAGGCGAGCGGGTGACGCTCCATGTACCACCAGGCGCGACGCCCCGGAAACAGCAACGCATCTTGCTCAAGCGCAGCCTCATCGATGTCGCGCAAGGCAGTGTAATCGTCGAGAATAAAGAACCCGCGCCCGAACGACGCGGCGACCACGTCGTTTTCGCGGCGCTGGATCGTGACGTCGCGGAATGAAATCGTCGGGACGCCGCCGTTGAGCTCGACCCATTTGCCGCCGCCGTCGACGGTGAAAAACAAACCGAACTCGGTGGCGGCGAACATCAGGCCTGGATCCACATGATCCTGCACCACGCGCCAGACAAGATGACGGTCCGGCAAGTCGCCGGCGATCGACGTCCAGGTTCGGCCGCGATCGACGCTTTTCAAAAGATACGGCGCATAGTCGCCGTATTTGTGATTGTCGAGCGCGACATAGACCGTGTCCGCATCGTGCAGGTCCGCGCGAATGTCGTTGACGAAAGCCGTCGCCGGAACGCCGGGCAACGAACCGACGTTGACGCGCGTCCAGGTCGCGCCGCCGTCGCTGGTGGTTTGAATGACGCCGTCGTCGGTGCCGACATAAAGAATGTTCTCGTCGAGGGGCGATTCACCGACCGAGGTAATCGTGTTGTACTGAGACATCGCCAGAAAATCCCAGCCCGCGTCCCAGGACCATTGCCGGCCCATGATCGGCAGCAGCATGCGATCCTCATTGCGCGTCAGGTCGCCGGAAATCGCGGTCCAGGAATCGCCGCGATTGTCGGACCGCCAAACGCGATAAGAGGCAAAGTAGAGCCGTTTCGGATCATGTGCGCTGACCAGGATGGGCGCGTCCCAATTATACCGCTCCACGCCTTCGCCGGGCTCGGCCTGGGGCTGGATATGGACGATTTCGCCGGTGGTGCGATCATGGCGGACGAGATTTCCCTCCTGCCACTCAGCATACATAATATCCGGGTTTCCGGGCTCAACCGCCGATTGGTGACCGTCGGCGAACAGCGTAATGAACCAGTCGGAATTGCGGATGCCGTGACGATTGTCGGTCCGCGACGGCCCGCCCTGCGAGTTGTTATCCTGCGTACCGCCGTAAACAAGATAAAAGGGTTCGGTGTCGTCGACAGCGACTTTGTAGAATTGAGTGACCGGCATGTTGTCAATGAAGCGCCACGACTTTTCGCCGTCGTAGCTTTCATAAAGGCCGCCGTCCGAGCCGACGAGAATGTAGTCAGGATCATCCGGATGAAACGCGATGGCGTGATCGTCAACGTGTTTGTATTCATTGTTGATGTCGCGCCAGGTGGCGCCGCCGTCTTCGGAAACCTGACTTGTGTTGCTGACGAGATAGAGCCGGTCAAACTTGTGCGGGCTGGTGTAGAGTTCTTGATAGTAATGGGGCCCGGTTCCGGCGCCGACGGCGTCGGACATTTTTTCCCATGACGCGCCCCGTGTCTCGGACCGCCAGACGCCGCCCGTACGCCGATTGAGTTCGATGGCGGCGTAGACCACGTCAGGGTTCTGATAAGAGATCGCAAGCCCGATCTTGCCCATGTTGCCTTCGGGAAGTCCGTTGGTGAGCTCTGACCACGTTTCGCCGCCGTCTTCCGACACGTGGATTCCGGACTCCGGACCGCCGCCCACATAGGCCGCCACTGTACGGTGATGCTGCCAAGTCGCCGCATAAAGGCGGTCAGGATTTCGCGGATCGGCAATAACGTCCGTCACGCCGGTCCATTCGCCTGCAGACAGAATGTTGTTCCATGTCTCGCCGCCGTCCGTTGTTTTGTAGAGGCCGCGTTCGCCGCCGCTGGACCACAGCGGACCTTGCGCAGCGACAAACACCGTATTGGGATCTTCCGGGTGGACGATGATTTTGGAAATGTGATTGGTGTCGGTAAGCCCGAGATGGGTCCAGGTGTCGCCGCCGTCAATGGAACGATAGATCCCGTCGCCGAATCCCACGTGACGCCCGCCGACATTCTCTCCTGTACCGACCCAAACGGTGTGAACGTTCGACGGATCGAGAGCGATCGCTCCGATCGAATAAGACGTCTGATCGTCAAATACGGGCGTCCATGTGGTGCCGGCGTTTGTCGTCTTCCAAACGCCGCCGGACCCGACGGCGACATACCATGTCGCCGGATCATCCGGTTCGATCGCGATATCGGCGATACGCCCCGACATCAGCGCCGGGCCGATATTGCGCAACTCTAAACCGTCGAAAGTGCTGCTGCTGAGCGGTCCCTCGTCTGCGTCACTATTGTCGGCCGGATCCTGCGCACAAGCCGTTAGCGGAAACAGACACAGTGCGGCGATAACAGATAAACGGAGCATTCCCTCACCATTTGTTTTGTTCGGCGTTTTGCAGTTTTTAGATTGATTTCAGCTGTGATGAAATCACGATCCCCCGGCGGTCACGCCTGTGCGTTTCTTTTTCGTTTTTTGCTTGCCCGCCTCACATGCGGCAAAAAGAAAAGATAGATTCCGGTCGCCCACAAAAGCAAGAGGATAACGCCGGTGGGAAAGAAGACGTAAAGTTTCACCCAATCGGCGAAAAATGACCCATCGTGCAACGATTCAATGATGTCCGACCGCCTGAACGCAACCTGAAGGACGTCTCCGTTAGTCGTATCGATCTGCGCTTCCCAATTGTTGGGCGCGACGAATTTGACGATCCCCTTATCCGGTTTGAAGTCGACGCGGGACAGCTCGCTCCATTCCTCGAGCTGAAGCTCCTCCACGCTTTTTGCAATGCGAAACAGCTCGTCGACGGACATGCGGGGCACGTCCGTTTGCGCCACGCCTTTCGCCGTTGGGGGCTGCACCCAGTCGAGTTCCTTTTTCAAGACCAGCAAGAGACCCGCGCCGATCACCAGTCCCATCTGCACCATGATGAAGAGCGATCCCCAATGGTGAACTTTGCGAAGCAACAATTGCGTCTTCATAGCCTCTAACGTTTCCCGATCGATACAAGTCGGCGTCCACCGCGCGGCGTTCGCGCAGCGCCGGAGGCGAGCTTGCTTCGTTCCGTCCAAGAACGCAATCGGGGCGCGGTTTTGATGGGCGCTTGAGGACGGCCTGGCGAGCGCGTCCGCCGGAGGGCCTTAAAGCCGGCGTTTACCCGGCGACGGTGATCTCGGTCGGCCGTCACAGGCGGTAAACAATCGGCGCCATCGTTCTTGGGGTTCGCGACCGACGCTCGCCGCCGCGATTTCGCAAAGATGACTTCGGCGCGGTTGAAGACTGCGCCGATGTCACCACAAGTCACCGCACTATTCGACTGGCGTTTCTTGCTCCGGAGATCGTCGACGGCCTCCTCAACGACGAGGCGACGTTTCCAATGAGCTCAGAGGCGCTAAAGAGAATCTCGAGCCTGCCACTCCAGCGGGGCGATCAGAGATCATTACTCTCCTCGTAGATCGGCCCAAGGATGTCCGCTTCATCCAGCGGACACTCGTATTCAGCGCACCGTATGACCGGTTTATCCTCGAGGGGGACGCTAGCAATCCTTCCGGCATCAGCAACGCAGGTATATGCGCGTGCGTTGCATCGGAATTCATTGAAATCAAATCCTCTATTTTTGAGAAAGCGTCGATTGACATGATGCAAGCCACCACTTATATTAGCGCTAACTTATATAAAGGCGATATCATGTTGATCGACTTCGAACACCAGCTTGGCGCAGTTGAGCGCAAGGTCGTGTCGCTTGAGAGAAATGGCGCGCAGGCGCGCGCTGTGATCTTGAGTCGCGTATATGAAACGACAATCGACGACCTCTGGGACGCGTTAACGACAAAGGAGCGGCTGCCGAGATGGTTCGCCCCTGTTGAAGGGGACCTGAAACTTGGCGGGCGTTATCAGGTGGAGGGCAACGCCGGCGGGAAAATCGTAGAGTGCGAACCGCCGCGCAAATTTTCACTGACATGGGAAATTTTCGGCGACGTTAGTTGGGTCGATGTTTCACTCAACGCTGAAAATCCCGAATCCGCCCGCCTTACATTGACGCATACGGCGAAACTGTCTTCACACTGGGAAGAATATGGTCCTGGCGCTACGGGCGTCGGCTGGGAACTTGGCCTGCTGGGTTTGGCGCACTACTTCGCAAATCCCAAAGCAGAGAAAATTGACGAAGAAGCGTTCGCAGCGACCAGCGAAGGGAAAGCCTTCGCCAAGGGAAGCAGCAAACACTGGGGCGACGCCGCGGTCAGCGCTGGCGAAGCGCTGGAATCGGCGCACGCCGCGGCTGCGCGCACCGCAGCCTTCTACGCCGGCGAGTCTGAGGCCACGTAATGCATGCTTTTGACGTGCTCGGCGATCCGGTGCGCCGACGCATCATTGAACTGCTTGCCGATGGAGAACGAACATCGGGCGGCATCGTAGATGTTATTCATAATGAATTCGGAATCACGCAAGCCGCCGTATCTCAACACTTGAGGGTATTGCGGGAAGCAGGATTCGCCGACGTGCGCGCCGAAGGACCGCGACGCTATTACAGTGTTTCGACTGCGCCGTTGCGCGAAATTGATGCTTGGCTTGAGCGTTTTCGCGGTTATTGGGAACCGAAATTGGATGCGCTCGCCACGGAAATCGCGCGCGGAAAGAAGCGACGATCTACGACGAAGAAGACAACAAAAACTCGTTCCAACCGCTAGAGTTCGCTATTGGAAGTCAGAAAGCAAATGCCGACGCTAATGTCCGCTTTTGCGCGCTTTGATGACGCGTCGTACGGGCCGCCAAAAAAAAAGCGCCTGCTATCGAGTATCAGGAAATGCCGGATAGGTCGTCGCAAGCTGCGTTTGAGATTCTTGGTGAGAAATCCCGTTTCCAACGCCTACGGAGACAAGCAATCTTCGAAATCGGAGAAATCTAGACCCGACATCGGCTGAAACTGGGGTCCTCGCCGAACAGCCCATTAGATCGCCAATTTAATAGGACCGCGTGGTGGGCGGTGACGGGTTCGAACCGCCGACCTACTGGGTGTAAACCAGTCGCTCTTCCAGCTGAGCTAACCGCCCGTCGCATTCGCATCCGACCGTGCGAAAGGACACGTTACGTACAAATCGCCCGTCGGCGGCGCAAGGGCAAATTCGGCAAAAACAAACCGGCGGCGCGGCTGTCGCCGCCCGCCGGCTTATTGACCATCGCTCGTTTGCGACCGATGGACTTAGTTCAGCGCGTCTTTAAGTCCTTTGCCGGCCGTAAATTTGGGCTGAATAGACGCCGCAATCTGGATCGTCTCGCCTGTGCGGGGGTTTCTACCCTCGCGGGCCTTGCGTTTGGCGGCGGAAAACGTGCCGAAGCCGACCAGCCGGACGTCGTCGCCCGCTTTTAACGCGTTGGTGACTGCGTCCAGGACGGCGTCGACAGCGCGCGCGGCGTCAGACTTGCTCATGTCGGCCATGTCAGCGACTTTGTCGATAAATTCGTTCTTGTTCATTTTTCCGACCTTTCTGTTTCGTGTCTATCGGAACGCACTGGGTGACTGAATTCTCGATATCCACGAGTTATCGCCCTGTTGGCGGGCCCGCCCAAGGAAAAACCGCATAAAATAAGGGTTTCCTTTCCACAGCAGTGACAACGTATTGATTTTATTAATCTATTTTCAACCTCGAAAATCTCGAGGCGCCGCGAAAAATGGCTTATTTCCTAGGGTTTTGGGCGCGGTTCGAACAGAAATCACGCTGCTGATTCGAATCGCGCCCAAAAAAAACGGCGGGCCATGGGCCCGCCGCATCCAGTTTTTGCCAACCGTCGCTGTTTAGTGAGTCACCACCGCCTCGCCGTCGCCGGCCTCGTCGCCGGGCGCCGACACAGGCTCGGTCCACTCAATTGCCGTGAGCTTTTGCGTCAACGCATGGGCGAGCACTTCGTCAACCGTGGAAACCGGAATGATCTTAAGCGCTTCCTTCACGTTGTCCGGAATCTCCGCGAGGTCCTTCTCGTTTTCTTCCGGAATAAGCACGGTCTTGATGCCGGCGCGCAGCGCCGCCAGCAGCTTCTCTTTCAACCCGCCAATCGCCAATACGCGGCCGCGCAGAGAGATTTCGCCTGTCATAGCGATATCTTTGTGGACCGGAACGCCGGTCAGCACGGACACGATCGCCGTCGCCATGGCGACGCCGGCGGACGGGCCGTCTTTCGGCGTCGCCCCTTCCGGCACGTGGATGTGAATGTCCGTTTTTTCGAACAACGGCGGTTCCACGCCGAATTCGGTAGAGCGCGCGCGCACATAAGACGACGCCGCCGACACCGACTCCTTCATCACGTCCTTCAGGTTGCCGGTCGGGGTCATCTTACCCTTGCCCGGCATTCGGACGGCTTCAATCGTCAGAATGTCGCCGCCGACGGAGGTCCATGCCAGGCCGGTGACGATGCCGACCCGGTCTTCGCCGTCAATTTCGCCGTAGCGGAATTTCGGCACGCCGGCGAACTCGTCGAGATTGTCCGCCGTGACCGTAATCTGCGCGTCGTCTTCCGTTTCGAGTTTTCTGACCGCCTTTCGTGCGAGCCGGGCAATCTCACGTTCCAGATTGCGCACGCCGGCTTCACGCGTATAGCGCCGGATCAAGGTGAGAAGACCGTCTTCTTCGACCGTAAACTCTTCCTCCTTCAGGCCATGGTTTTCCAGGGTCTTCGGAATGAGGTGACGGCGGGCGATTTCAACCTTTTCGTCTTCCGTGTAACCCGGAATACGAATGATCTCCATCCGGTCCAGAAGCGGCTGCGGCATGTTCAGGCTGTTCGCCGTCGTAATGAACATGACGTCCGACAGGTCGTAGTCAACTTCCAGATAGTGGTCCTGGAATGTGCCGTTCTGTTCCGGGTCCAACACTTCAAGCAGCGCCGACGCCGGATCGCCGCGGAAATCGTGACCCATCTTGTCGATCTCATCGAGAAGGAAAAGCGGGTTGGATTTCTTCGCCTTTTTCATGGACTGGATGATTTTGCCCGGCATGGAGCCGATATAGGTGCGGCGGTGACCGCGGATTTCGGCTTCATCGCGCACGCCGCCGAGCGAGACACGGACGAATTCCCGGCCCGTGGCGTTGGCGATGGACTTGCCGAGCGATGTCTTGCCGACGCCCGGAGGGCCGACGAGGCACAGGATCGGCCCTTTCAGCTTGTTCATCCGCTTTTGCACGGCCAGATACTCAATGATCCGCTCTTTGACTTTCTCAAGCCCATAATGGTCCGCATCAAGAATGTCTTCGGCTTTCTTGAGATCGGTTTTGACTTTCGACCGGTCTTTCCACGGAATAGAGGTCAGCCAGTCCAGATAGTTGCGGACGACTGTCGACTCCGCCGACATCGGGCTCATCTGACGCAACTTCTTCAGCTCGCCGTCGGCTTTGGTCCGCGCCTCTTTGCTGAGCTTTGTCTTGCCGATTTTCTCTTCCAGCTCCGAAAGCTCGTCGCGGCCGTCGTCGCCTTCGCCGAGCTCTTTCTGAATCGCCTTCATCTGCTCGTTGAGATAGTACTCCCGCTGTGTTTTCTCCATTTGCCGCTTGACGCGGTTGCGGATTTTTTTCTCCACCTGGAGCACGCTCATTTCGCCTTCCATCAGCGCATAGACTTTCTCCAGGCGCTGACCGACCGTGACGATCTCCAGAAGCTCCTGCTTCTCGGCAATCTTTATGTTGAGATGCGACGCGACCGTATCGGCCAGCTTCGCGTAGTCGTCGATCTGGCTCACCGAAACAATGACTTCCGGCGGCACGCGTTTGTTGAGTTTCACGTATGATTCAAACTGGCCGACGACGGAACGCGCCAGGGCTTCGTTTTCGTCGTCCTCGCTCTCGTCCTCTTCGATCAGTTCGGCTTCCGCCTCAAAATATTCGTCGAGACGCGTATAGGCGGCGACGCGGGCGCGCGATTCGCCTTCCACCAATACTTTCACCGTACCGTCGGGCAGCTTCAGGAGCTGAAGAACAGAGGCGATGACGCCTACGTCAAAAATTTCATCAGTTGTCGGATCATCGTCGCCGGCGTCTTTCTGGGCGACGAGCAAAATCTTCTTGTCATTTTGCATGACGTTTTCCAGCGCGTTGACCGATTTCTCGCGCCCCACGAACAACGGCACGATCATGCCTGGAAACACGACAATATCGCGCAACGGCAGAACTGGATAAATTACATTCTCACTCATCATTGGCTCCTTGGCGGACCTGGCCCGGCATACCGGCGCGCGGGTCCCTACGGACAAAGGCGGACCGCCCCATTTGGCGGCGGTTTGGGATCGTCTGCAACCGGCGGTTTTCCCCGGAAACACAGCACCCAAGACGCGAAACGCCGCCTACTGAGGCGGCGCTCGCATGGATAATGTGGCGTTTGCGCAAGCCATTTCAAGGCGCAATATTACGCCTTGAAACTTAAGGGTTTATGCCGAAGCGTCGGCCTCGACCTTTTCGTCCTTGCGGTCGGCGTAGATATAAAGCGGAGTGGCGTTGCCCTCGACGACTTCGCCGTTGACCACGACCTCCACGACGCCCTCAAGGGTTGGAAGTTCGAACATCGAATCAAGGAGTATCCCTTCCATGATCGAGCGCAGCCCGCGAGCGCCGGTTTTACGCGCGATCGCCTTGCGCGCGATTGCAGCCTTGGCGTCATCGGTGAAGGTGAGCTTGACGTCCTCCATTTCGAAGAGGCGCTGATACTGTTTGACCAGCGCGTTTTTGGGCGTGGTCAGGATCTGAATAAGCGCGTCTTCGTCGAGATCTTCCAACGTCGCGATCACCGGCAGCCGGCCGACAAATTCTGGAATAAGGCCGAACCGCAACAAATCTTCCGGCTCCACTTCCTGGAGAATGGCGCCGATGCGACGGTCGTCGGGGCTCTTCACCTCGGCGCCGAAGCCAATGGACGAGCCTTCGCCCCTGTTGGCGATCACTTTTTCAAGGCCTGCGAACGCGCCGCCGACGATGAACAGAATGTTGGTCGTATCGACCTGGAGAAACTCCTGCTGCGGGTGTTTACGTCCGCCCTGAGGAGGCACAGACGCAACCGTGCCTTCCATGATCTTCAGAAGCGCTTGCTGGACGCCTTCGCCTGAGACGTCGCGCGTGATCGACGGATTGTCAGACTTGCGGCTGATCTTGTCGACTTCGTCAATATAAACAATGCCGCGCTGCGCGCGTTCGACATTGTAATCAGCAGACTGAAGAAGCTTCAGAATGATGTTCTCAACGTCCTCGCCGACATAACCGGCTTCGGTCAATGTCGTTGCGTCGGCCATCGTGAACGGCACGTCGAGAATGCGCGCCAGCGTCTGCGCCAGCAGCGTCTTGCCCGAGCCCGTAGGACCGATCAGCAGGATGTTGGATTTCGCCAGCTCGACATCGTTGTTCTTCGCCGCGTGATTGAGCCGCTTATAATGATTGTGCACAGCCACCGACAGTACGCGCTTGGCTTGCGCCTGGCCGATGACATAGTCGTCCAGCACTTTGTGGATTTGCTGCGGGCTCGGCACGCCGTCGCCCGATTTCACCAGCGAGGATTTAGACTCCTCGCGAATGATATCCATACACAACTCAACGCATTCATCGCAGATGAATACCGTCGGGCCTGCAATGAGTTTGCGGACTTCATGCTGGCTCTTGCCGCAGAATGAGCAGTAAAGGGTGTTTTTCCCCTCGCCGCTTCCGCCGGTGGTTTTTCCGCCGATTTTGCTCACTGGCTCCAAAACTCCTTATCAGCGCCCGGTGCTGTCCGGACGACCGGTCCCTCAGGACGACCCGAGAAGCGCAACATGCGCGCCTCATTTCCCGCCAAGATGGACGGCGCCGCCACAACCGTCGGGATCGCTGCACTTTTTGCGCCAGCCTCCCGATATTCCCGGGTATTCGACCATATTCCGGCCAGATCAATCAAGAAACCATTTCCTCGTTTCGTTAATGCGGTTCGTTAAATTAACCGCTCGATTCGTCAGTCACGACCCGGCTCGCCAGCACTTTGTCGATCAGCCCGAAGTCAGACGCCTCCTCCGGCGTCATGAAGTGGTCCCGATCCAGGGTTTTCTCAATAGTTTCATAGGATTGGCCGGTGTGTTCGACGTAAATCTCGTTCAGCCGGCGTTTCAGCTTGATGATGTCCTGGGCGTGGCGCTCAATATCGGACGCCTGCCCCTGAAAGCCGCCGGAGGGCTGGTGGACCATGATCCGCGAATTCGGCAGCGAAAACCGCATGTCCTTCTCGCCCGCGGCGAGCAACAGCGACCCCATGGACGCGGCCATGCCGACGCACATGGTCGAAACGGCTGGCCGGATGTAGCGCATGGTGTCGTAAATCGCGAGGCCCGAGGTCACAACGCCGCCGGGCGAGTTAATGTAAATGGAGATTTCCTTTTTCGGATTATCCGCCTCAAGGAAGAGAAGTTGGGCGACCGCCAGGGTCGACATCGCGTCGTGAACCGGCCCCGACAGAAAGATGATTCGTTCCTTCAACAGCCGCGAATAGATGTCATAGGCGCGTTCGCCGCGGCTCGATTGCTCCACCACCATGGGCACGAGCGTATTCATGAAAACGTCCTGGGGGTCCTTCATCCTGATCCTCTTTGTCGGCCCGGCCGGGCCTTCTGAGCGGGCGATTCGGCGATCGCGTCGTCGTTAATATCAATCCTTAACATGGGGGCTTGCGAGCGCGGCGCCAGCCCCTTCGCCCTCACGGTAGCGAGTGCGCCTTAAGCGAGGGTTATTCTCTTGAAAAGGCAAGTTATTCTTCATTTGAACCGCACCGGTCCGGGACTCGTGTCCCGGATGGAGCCGTCGTCGCCAACAGATCTTCATCGCCCCGCCGGACCGAGAAAACGTCAGCCCGGCGCTCAGGCCGAGATTTCGTCGCCCTCGGGGTCTTCCATCAGCTGCTCTTTGGAGACGGTCTTTTCCGTCACCTCGGCGCGCTCAAGGATGTAGTCGACGACTTTTTCCTCAAACAGGGGCGCGCGCAGCTGCTGCATGGCCTGCGGATTGTTCTGATAGAACTCCAGAACTTCCTTTTCCTGGCCGGGATAGGCGCGCGCCGTATCGATCAACTGGCGTTGCATGTCTTCATTCGGCACCGACACGTCCGCCCGTTTGCCGATCTCGGCGAGGACCAGTCCCAAACGCACGCGGCGCTCGGCGATAGTTCGGTACTCTTCTTTTAACTCGTCTTCAGACTTGTCCTTGTCTTCCTCGTCGAGTTCGGCGGATTGCACCTGGCGCCAAATCTGATCGAATTCCGCATCCACCATGCCCTTGGGCAGTTCGAAATCATGGGCTGCGTCGAGCTTGTCGAGAAGCGCGCGCTTCACGTGGGCGCGAGAGAGTTGGGCGTAGTCCGCCTCGATACGTTCCTTGACCCGTTCCGTCAGTTCGTCGAGAGACTCTAGACCGACCTTTTTGGCGAGCTCATCGTCGATTTCGACTTTTTCCGGCGCTTTCACTTCATGAACGACAACGTCGAATGTCGCTTCCTTGCCGGCGAGATCTTTTGCGCCGTAGTCCTCGGGGAATGTGATCTCAATTTTGACGTCGCCGCCGGCGACCGCGCCGACCAACTGGTCTTCAAATCCGGGAATGAAGGTCTTTGATCCGAGAACGATATCGACCTTTTCGCCTTTGCCCCCTTCAAACTCCTCGCCGTCGACGCGGCCGACATAATCAACGCTGACCATGTCGCCGTCTTTCGCTTTCGCGTTCTTTTTACGCGGCGCGTAGGTCGTTTGCTGCTCGGCGATGCGCTGCAGCGCTTCGTCGATGTCGTCTTGCGGAAGGTCGGCGACGGGCTTGGTCAGTTTCAGCGCCGCAACGTCGGTTGGATCGAACGCCGGCAGGATTTCGGCCTGGACGTCGTATTCGAGGTCGGCTTTGCCCTCCATCACCTCTTCCATATTGGAATGGAATTCCGGTTGCGGCGGCGTCGCCGGCTGAAGATCGCGATCGGAAAACGCCTTTTGAGCCGTTTCGGTGACGACTTCCTGGACGATCTCGGACATCACGCCCTTGCCGTACAGTTTCTTAAGATACGAGACCGGCGCCTTGCCCTTGCGGAAGCCCTTCAGGTGCACCTGGCCCTTAATCTCGGTGAGCTTGGCCGTAAGCTTTTCGTTGAGCTCCTCGGCGGGCACTTTCACCAGAAACCGTCGATCCAGGCCTTCGGCGCTCTTTTCGGTAACTTCCATCGTCATTCGTCTCGCTGCTTCCGGCTCGGCCGGGATGAATTCTGTCCTCAATTTCGCCGCCCCCAGGCGAGGCCTGGTGCGGATGAGAGGACTCGAACCTCCACGGGTCGCCCCACTGGAACCTAAATCCAGCGCGTCTACCAGTTCCGCCACATCCGCATGGCTGGCTCAGCCCAAAAGCAAAAAAGAAGCCTTCTAAAGACTTCGATCTCGCATACCGGAAGGGCCGAAAACGCGCTTCTATAGCAGGGAATCCGCTGCTGTCGAGGCCCTGCGCACGATTGCGGGAACCGCCGTCAGAACCGCTTCTCGAACCACATCACATCGTGATAGCGCCCGAATTTGCGCCCAACCTCATTCAGCGTGGAGACATGTCTGAACTGAAACGCCTCGTGGAGCGCCGCCGAAGCCGGATTGGGCGCGACGATCAGCCCGTAGGCGCGGTGGAGATCGACGGCGCCAAGGGCCTCGAATAAGGCCGCATAGAGCGCGCGGCCGACGCCGCGCCCGGCATGGGCCGGATCGACGAAAACGCTGGTTTTCACCGACGTGCCGTAGGCGGGACGCTGATCGAAAGGCGCCGCATTGGCGAAACCCAGCAGACGATTTTCCGTTTCTGCGACGAATACCGGATGACGCCCGTCCGCGCCCAACCGCGCTAGCCAGGCGATCCTTTCCGATTGCGAAATCGGTTCGGTCTCAAACGTCGCAGGGCTGTTGAGGATGAACGGATTGTAGACGTCGTTGATCCCGGAAGCGTCAGCCTCACCCGCCCGTCGGACCATCATGACGGCGCCGCCTCCGGCGGGCTCTGCGGTTGCGGCGGCGACAACAAAGCGCGCAAAACCCCCGGCACGGCGTCCGGCAGATCGTCGGCGATCATTCCCGGCCCGATGCCTAGCGCGGCGGCGCCGTGAAACCAGGTTCCGGCGGCCGCCGCTTCAAAAGCGGGCGTTCCTTGCGCCTGCAGCCCGCCGATCAGGCCGGCGAGGACGTCGCCCGATCCGGCCGTGGCGAGGTCGGCAGGCGCGTTGACATTGATCGCCGCGCGGCCGTCCGGCGCCGCGATGATCGTATCGGGACCTTTGAGCACGCAAACGCACCCCGCCCGCGCCGCGGCCGCGCGCGCGGCGGCGAGCCTTCCGCCTGTCCCGCCGATGTCGCCGAACAGGCGGACAAATTCGCCTTCGTGCGGCGTGACGACATCATGCGGCCGCAGCGCCGTCATGAGCGCTTCGGCGTCGCTTTCGAAACTTGTCAGCGCATCTGCGTCGACCACCGCCGCCGAACTGGCGCTGAGCGCTGCAATCGTGTTCGCTTTGGTCTCTTCGCCGACGCCGGCGGCCGGACCGATAATCGCGACGCGAGCGTATTGCGCCTTTTCCGAGAGCGCCGCTGCCATCGCGTCCGCGTCTTCCGCGACCGCAATCATGATCGAGGTGAGGTGCGTCGCATGAATGTCGGCGGCGGCGCGGCTCGCCAACACGGTGACGAGGCCGGCGCCGATGCGTTGCGCGGACCTTGCCGCGAGCCGCGCTGCGCCTGTGTTATGCGGCCCGCCCGACACGACAAAGACATGCCCGCGATGATATTTGTGCGCCTGCCAGGTCGGCCGCCCGAAGGCGCGGGCCCACAGAGTCGGTTGGTTTTCAAAAGTATCCGGCGCGATCTGCGACGCATGCGCCGGTTCAATGCCAATATCGGCGACGTCGATCGCACCGCAAAAGGCGCGCCCCGGAAACAAAAGATGGCCGGGTTTTCTGGCGAAGAACGTAACGGTCCGGGCGGCCCGAACGGCCGTCCCCATTACGCCGCCGGTGTCGGCGTTGACGCCGGAGGGAAGATCGACGCTCACCGCGGACGCCGGATGGGCGTTGATCGCTTCGATCGCCGCGCCGGCCGGTCCTTCAACGGGGCGCGACAAGCCGGTCCCGAACAGGGCGTCGATGATGACCCCGGCCTGCCCCAGGGCGTCGGCGGAAAACGCGGCGGCGTCGCCGTCGTAAAGATCAGCCATCAGCTTGGCGTCGCCGCTGAGCCGATCCTGGTCGCCGACAAACAGCAGCTTCACGGGCCAGCCGGCGTCCTTCAATCGCCGGGCGGCAACGAAGCCGTCCCCGCCGTTATTGCCGGGACCGCTGACCACGACCGCCGGGCGTTTTGACCAGCCTTTTTGCACAACCTGCGCAACCGCGTCGCCCGCCTTTTCCATCAGCGCCGCGGAGGAAACCCCGCTGTCGATCGCCGCTGCTTCGGCGGCGCGCATTTGGGCGGCGCTCAAAAGAACAATCCCGGCCACTGTTGACACCTCCTGTCTCGCACGCTCTGTCTTATCAGACAGTCGCCGACCCGCGAAATTTCGGACGAAATGTTATGAAAAAAATAGAGGCTATCATTAAGCCATTCAAACTCGATGACGTAAAAGAAGCGCTGCAGGATCTCGGGCTGCAAGGCATGACCGTTACGGACGTGCGCGGCTTCGGACGCCAGAAGGGGCATACGGAGCTTTATCGCGGCGCTGAATATGTGGTCGATTTTCTGCCGAAACTGAAAATCGAACTGGTCGTCGAAGACCCGATGACGCAAAAGGTCGTTGAAGCGATCAAAGACGCTGCACACTCCGGCCGAATCGGAGACGGCAAAATCTTCATTTCACCAATCGAAGACGCCGTGCGCATACGCACCGGCGAGACCGGCGGAGAAGCGCTATGACGGGCGCCCTTTCGATGCGACGCGATGGATCGGCGGATGTCTCGACGGCGATTATGGAAAGTCTTCACGCCGCCGAGCAATTTGAGACGCCTTATCGCCACTGGTTCCTGAAAGACCTTCTTCCGGCGCCCGTCGTTGACGTGCTGCGTCGCATTGATATCGCGCCGCCAGCGCTCGATGGCGTGTCTGGCAAGCGCGAGCTCCATAACGATCAGCGCTCCTATTTCGACGCGGCGAATATGGAGCGGCACGACGCGATGTCGGAAGTCGCAAACGCGTACCAATCGCAAGGCATCGTCAACGAACTCGCTGGCTTTTTCGGCGCCGATCTCGACGATACCTGTCTGCGGATAGAATACGCCGTCGATACGACGGGCTTCTGGCTCCAGCCGCACACGGATCTCGGGGTGAAGCGGCTGACCATCCTGCACTATATATCGGATGAGCCCGGACAGGATGATCTCGGTACGGATATTTTTAACGCGGACAAAAGCCACGCCAAACGTACGCCTTTTCGTGAGAATTTCGCCCTGGCGTTCGTCCCCGGCGACGCCACCTATCACGGGTTCGAAGAGCGGCCCATCGCCGGACTGCGCAAATCGCTGATCATCAATTATGTGACCGCCGATTGGCGCGACCGCGAGCAGCTATGCTTCCCGGACGCGCCGGTGCGGTGTTGAGACAGGCGGCGGCGACTGCATTATTGCTTTGGACTCAACCAAGCATGGGAGATTTCTGATTCTACCTTGCCCCTGAGCTCGCTCATCCCGGCGTAGGCCGGGATCTGCAAACACCCCCCAACAGCAAGTTTCATGAAACCCCGGCCTTCGCCGGGGTGAGCGGATGAAACAAATTCTTGGTCATCGGAATGAGCGGCCAATGGAAAGATCGGATTGATTTCCCGTCATTGCGCAAAAAGCCCGGCGGGTATCCTCCTGATGCTCCCGCCCCCTTCATCGCAACGATCCCAAGCGCCGTGTAACCTCCGCTGCAATCTCAGCCGTCGCATCAATCGGCGCGGCGTCAAACGGCGCGGCGTCACCGACGAACGCGCGGACCCTCCCGACCGTTTCCAATTGTTTCACAAACCAGTCGAGCTTTGGCGCCATCCCTTGCGGACGCCATGCATAGACGCCCGCATGCGTGCTCGCCGCTTCGCTCAACATATTGTGGGAGTCGGCGGCCACAATCAGAGCGTCCGATAACGCCAGGATCTCGGGATAGGGATTGGCGCCCTCGCCGTTCCAGAAATGAGGGTTTAAGTCTTTCAACGCCGCCTCAAGCCGCGCGACAAAGGCGGGCGGCGTGCGCCGCGACGGCGTGACGGCGAGCGATGCATAATCGGTCATCGCCGTCCTTATCTTCGCGGCCAGCGCCGACGCGCTGGCGGCGTCGTACCGGGCGCCGCCGCTGGGACCGCCGAGCACCAGTCCAAGGATCGGCCGTTCAAGGCGCGCGATCGCCGCGTCCGGATTCGCGCCGGCGCCGGCGATCGCCGGCTGCAGCCCGTGCGGCGACGTTAGGGTGGAAAAAACATTGCCGCCGGTGCGACGGTCATGGGCGGGCGCCCAGATGAGGTCGGCGAAAAGGGCGGGAAGTCGCGGATCCTTGAGGATCGCTACGAAGGTTTCTCCCTCCCCCCGTTTTTTGATTGCGTGCGCGAATGGAATGGCGCGCCGACCCGACGCGATCACAATATCCGGAAACGGAAACGCGATAGGGCTTCCCTCCCGGTCGGGCGCATCGCGCGGGTCGATCGGTCCCCAGGGCGCCATCCATTCAAAAGGAAACCGCAGCGTCACCGTCTTTTCGACAACCGCCCCGCCGAGCGCCGCGGCGAGCCCTGCGCATTGCACGCGGTCGCCGATCTTGCCGTCCGTGATCGTCCATATGGTCGGTCGCGACTCGACCATTGCTACGTCATTTTCCTGACGTCGCCAGTTTTCGCAGACGCGATTCGGCGATTGACACTTTTAGCAGTAGGTCGCATTTTCCTCTCGTTTTGCGCGTAAAAGTTCCAAAATTTTGCTATTTTCTTGCAAAATTTTCCGATGAAATGCTGCAGCGCAATATTTTTCTTGTCACGTCGGCGCTTATCGCCTCATCTATTAACGAGCTTGCCAAGCCTGCGCTCTGGTCATTCGATTAGGGCGTTTCTTTAAAGGGCACAAATTCAATACGGCACAAATAAGGGAGCCAGCATAAATGAGCGCAGACGCGGTTTTGAAACGGATCAAAGACGAGAAGATCAAGTATGTCGATCTTCGTTTCACTGACCCGAAAGGCAAGTGGCAACACGTCACCTTCGATCAATCCCTGGTGGACGCAGATTTCTTCGCTGACGGGTCAATGTTTGACGGATCCTCGATCGCGGGATGGAAGGCGATCAATGAGTCCGACATGGTGCTGATGCCCGATCCGGGAACCGCCGTGCTCGATCCTTTTTTCGCCCAGCCGACGCTGTCGATCTTTTGCGACATTCTTGAACCGTCGACGGGCCAACCCTACGCCCGGGACCCGCGGACGACCGCCAAAGCGGCTGAAGCGTTCCTGAAATCTTCCGGCGCCGGCGATAACGCCTTTTTTGGCCCGGAAGCGGAGTTTTTCGTCTTCGACGATATTCGATGGTCGACGGATCAAAACAACATCGGCGTCGCCATCGACTCTGTCGAAGGCCCCTACAATTCGTCGACCGACTATGACACCGGCAATCTCGGACACCGGCCGGGACCGAAAGGCGGTTATTTCCCGGTGCCGCCGGTGGACTCCGCCCAGGACATGCGCTCTGAAATGCTGTCCGTCATGACCGAGATGGGCATCGAGCCGGAAAAGCACCACCACGAAGTGGCGCCGTCTCAACACGAGCTCGGCATGAAGTTCTCTACGCTGACGACCATGGCCGATCGCCTTCAGATTTACAAATACATCGTGCACCAGGTCGCGGCCGGATACGGCAAGTCGGCGACATTTATGCCGAAGCCGATTTTCAACGACAACGGTTCGGGCATGCATGTTCACCAGTCCATCTGGAAGGACGGCCAGCCCCTGTTCGCCGGCGATCGTTACGCGGACCTGTCGGAAACGTGCCTCTACTACATTGGCGGCATCATCAAACACGCCAAGTCAATCAACGCTTTCGCCAACGCCACCACGAACAGCTACAAGCGTTTGGTGCCGGGCTTTGAAGCGCCAGTGCTGCTCGCCTATTCCGCGCGCAATCGTTCCGCGTCGGTGCGCATCCCCTGGGTTGCTTCGGCCAAAGGCAAACGGATTGAAACCCGGTTCCCGGACGCTTCCGGCAACCCCTATCTGACCTTCTCCGCGCTTTTAATGGCGGGCCTCGACGGTATCGAAAACAAGATCCATCCGGGCGACCCCATGGACAAGGACCTGTATGATCTGCCGCCGGAAGAACTGAAGGACATCCCGACCGTCTGTGCGTCTCTGCGCGATGCGCTGACCTCGCTCGATCACGACCGCGAGTTCCTGAAAAAGGGCAACGTCTTTAACGACGATCAGATCGACGCCTATATCGATTTGAAGATGGAAGAGGTGGAACGGTTTGAAACAACACCGCATCCGGTCGAGTTTGCGATGTATTATTCGGTGTAAGCCGAATAGGACAGTTTTGGGGGAAAGGCCGGGACGCGCGAGCGCCCGGCTTTTTTTTGAACATTTCTCCATCTCCGGCCGAGGATTGGCGGCGCCTTCAGCGTAGAAAAAGATCCTCAATGCTGGAACCATTGTTGTGTCTTTAAAACGACGCACAGAGATTGTTTGAACGTGCTTTCGCCCCGCTCATTCCCGCGAAAGCGGGAATCCAGAGGCCTCATTCGCGCCGCCTCAAAACCAACACCGAAGCTCGCGGGAATTCGTGACTATAGTCGACGTGGATCCCCGCTTTCGCGGGGATGAGCGGCGTACAGATAGTCTCAGTTTACTGCTGCAAAAAACCGCTCACCCCGACGCCTGCGCGCGATGGCGCACATTTGCACATCATGACTGAAACCGGGACCATCTCATCACGGCAGCGCGAAGGCGATCAGGCTGTCGCCGAGCGTCGTCCCCATGCGCGCCTGACCGCCGGCGTAAACCACAACATACTGCCGACCTTTCCATTCATAGGTCATCGGAGTCGCCTGTGCGCTCGCGGGAAGAGCGCCCTGCCAGAGTTCTTCGCCCGAGGCGATGTCGAACGCCCGCAAATAGTTATCCATGGCCGCGCCGATGAAGACCAGCCCTCCGGCGGTTGCGATCGGCCCGCCGACATTAGGCGTGCCGAGCTTCAGCTTCATGCCGCCGGCCAGTTCTTCAACCGTGCCGAACGTCTTGCGCCAGACGATCTCGCCCGTTCCCAGATCAACAGCCGCGATCACGCCCCATGGCGGCGGCGTGCAGGGCAAACCGAGCGGCGACACCAGGACTTCGCGCTTCATCCCAAAGGGCGCGCCGGTTTGGGGACTGACTTCCGACTCGTGGAATACGCGCGTCATTTCCGGCACGTCTTTTTCCGGAATGAGCTGAACATGATGGGCGATGTTGCTCATATTGACGACCAGCAGATTGCGCGCGGCGTCATAGGCGGCGCCGCCCCAATTGGCGCCGCCGCTGTTGGCCGGATAGATCAGCGTTCCTTGCGTCGACGGCGGCGTGTAAAGACCCTCGCTCTGAGAATTGCGAATCAACCTGGCGCAGGCGCGCTTGTCGAAAATCGTGAGGCCGAAAGCGTCCGCCGGCGAAACGCGATTGGGCACGACCGGCGGGGTCAAAACCGGGAACGGCTGGGTGGGCGATAAAACCTCTCCGTCGACGGCGGTTTGCGGCGCGGCGCGTTCTTCAACGGGCAAAAAAGGTTCGCCAGTTTCTCTGTCGAGCACAAAAACGAGGCCCATTTTTGTGACTTGCGCCACGACATCGCGCCATGCGCCGTTTTTCCACACGGAATAAAGCCCTGGCTGTGCGGAAACATCATAGTCCCAGACATCGTGATGAACCGTCTGGAAACTCCAGCGCACCGCACCGGTTTCGCCGTCAAGAGCGACCACCGAGTTGGCGTGGCGATTATCGCCGGGCCGCAATCCGCCGTAGAAATCAGGACTCGCACTCGACGTTGGGAGAAAGACGAGGCCGCGATCGCGATCGACGGACATCGGCGCCCAGACATTGGCGTGCCCCTCAACAGGCGGCGCGGCCCCTTGCCAGTCCGCCGTCGCCTCAGCCCCTCGCGGAATGGGATCGAACGACCATTTGGACTCGCCCGTGCGCGCATCAAAAGCGCGAACGGCGCCGCTTGGGGCGATCACCCGGGCGTTATCGGAAATGGCGGATCCGACAATGACCGTATCGTGAATAACAACCGGCGGAGACGTGATCTGGAACTCTCCGGGCCAGATCAAATCCATTCCCGGATCAATGGCGACGGTTCCGTTATCGCCGAACGCGGCGCAAGGCTCTCCGGTCTTTGCGTCGACCGCAATCAGGCGACTGTCGTTTGTCCCCATGAAAATCCGGGACGCGCACGCTTCGCCGTTTGCCGCGCCGTCATCGCGCCAATACGCGACCCCGCGACAGACAAACTGATTAGCAGGCTGCAGATCGAGACTGACGTTCGAATCGAAGCGCCATATTTCTTCGCCAGAACCGGGATCGACGGCAATGATCTCGTTATAGGGCGTACATAAGACGAGCGCGTCGTCGACAAGAATAGGCGTCGCCTCTGTCGCGCTGCGCCGCTTGGCCTTATCCGGCCGCGCCATGTCACCGGTTTTGTATTCCCAGGCAGGCGCAAGAGCGCCCACATTGTTCGCCGTAATTTGATCCAGCGCCGAATAGCGCGAGCCGCCGGCGTCGCCGCCGTAATGCGTCCACCCGGCGGAATAAGAAACGCGTCCGCCGCCATGGGCGTCCGCGCGTCCGTCAATGTCGAGCGCATCGACGCCGCCCATGACGCCCGGCAATGATCCGCCAAGGAACACGACGGCCAGCACGACAAGGACCACGGCGCCGCCTGCCGCGACCAGCGTTCTTGTTCGGATCATGGGTCTGTCCCTCCCCTATCCGTTGTCGTCGAGGCTCGCTATGGGAGCACGATTTCGCCCCGCAATACAGCCCGGAACGGCGTCGACGCGGCGCCAGATCTGCGTCCGGCAAAAGACAAGCGCGCATCCTTTGAGCTTCAAGGACCCGTCAGGCAAGGGCGTAATCTTGCCCCGATAGGTGCGTCCGTCCTCCGGGTTCGCCAACCAGCCTCCTTGCCAACGCCCGTCTTCCCAATGAAAACCGCCGAGCAGGCTGAGCGTTTCGCCGACCGGAAGCACCTCCGCATCCCAGGCCCAAACCATGTCGCCGCAAAGCATTTCTCCATCCTCTTTACAGGGCGCGAACCGGACATGAGCGCCGTGCCCCTGCGTTGCGTAAACGCCTTCGGGAACAAGCGGCGACGTTGCGTTCATGGTCGCCAGACCGGGCGAGGACGGCGACATCAAGACGGCGATGATGGCGACCGCAAGCGCTAAAGGGACGGCCGGCTGCCGCAGCGCCGCCACAGCGGAGCCGTCAAGCGGCTTTCGGACCGCTTCAGCGAACTTCTCATCGTAAAGCGGGTGTTCGGTCCCCATCACCCGATCCCACCAGGTGAAATAGAGCCCGAAATTCCAGCCCGCCTGGGCGTGATGCAGGTCGTGATGGGTGACCGTCGTCAGCCAGCCGAAGACCGGCCGGCCGCTGCGCCAGCTGGGAAAAATCTCATAACCGCAATGACCAATCGCGTTCCGGAACATCATGTGGCTGAGGAAGATGAAAATCGCGAGCGGCGAGGCCGGAATCAGCAACAGCGCCACAGGTAAATAGAGGGCGTTGATGAACGCCTCGCTGACGTCAAAGGAGTAGGCGGTCCACGGCGTTGGATGATGCGACTTGTGATGCGTGCGGTGGACGCGTCGGAACAGCGTCGGGTGATGAATGGCGCGATGGGTCCAGTAGAACCAGGCGTCGTGCAAGACGATCAACAATGCGACCGAAAAAGCGAAATATCCCCAGCCTCGCTCCGCCGGGTCAAGATAAACGTCGATGAGACCGAGTTTGCGGAGCGCGAAAATCGTCGTCCCGACCATCGCGAAAATCGCCGCGGTTCGGATCGAGGTCAAAATCTCCCGCCGCATCTGTGCGCGGCCAGGCGTTTTCCCACGGATTTTGCGCCCGGCGAGCCGACGCGCCAACAACACGTTCACCAGAAGAAACACGCCGCCCGCCCAGATGAAGTAGCGGGACATATCGAACTGAACGATGTGAATGTAGGCGCTCGCCAAGTCAGCGAGATCAAAAGCGGCGGGAAGAAATTGGCTGTCGTCTTGCATCGGTCGCGGGCTCCTTCAAAGCTGAGTTTGCCGTGGACCAATGCGGGGCCGAAATCTCCTTGATGCCGAAAAATCCGGCGCAATTTCGAAAACGCGAAAGGATTTTCAGATTTGATCACCCTGTTCCAGCGCCTCACGCCGGAACTCGCTGGGCGTCTTGCCGGTGGTTTTCTTAAAAGCGCGATTGAAGGGCGCGATCGACCCGTATCCGTGGTCGAGCGCAATTTGCAGGATTTGCTTTTTCACGTTCTCCGGCGCGGCCAGGGCCGCCTTCGCATCAGCGATTCGCCGCTCGTTCAGAAAAGCGCTGAAATTTCGAAACCCTAGTTCTCGATTGATGAGCCGGCGGAGCTGGTGTTCCGGCACGCCGACCTGTTCGGCGAGCGCGGCGACCGTTAACCCCTCCCGGCGATAGACGCCCTCATCCATCAGCGTCATCAGCCGCTCATAGGCCGGCATGTCCGCGGCCGGCGCCGGCGGCGAGCGAAGCGGCGCGGCGTTTTCGGCCTGCTTCGCGGGATAGGGGCGCGCATCGGGCGCGAACAAGGCGCGACTGGGCGACAACAGCCACGATGCAAAGAAAAAGGTGAGCCCGGCGAGCGCGATCGCATGCACGAGTTTGATACCCTCAGGCAATCCGTAGAACGCATGGATGTTTTCAGCAATTGCGATCACAATGCCCATCGCGCCGACCGCGACCGCGAAATAGAGCCGAAAGCGCCGGCGCGGATTGACCAGGTCGTCCGGGCGATCATGGAGCGCAACCCACAATGCGTGCCCCATCAAGATAATCGAAAGCGAGCTGTGCGCTGCTTGTTCAATGTAGGAGAGATTGAGGGCTTCCCAGGGCGGGAATGGCGGATGCACGGCGGCGATGACGACAACCGGCGCCGCTTTCCACCACGTCCATCGGAAGTCGTCGTCAAAAAGCGATAAGGCGAACCACCAGAAAAAAACTGAATTGTATGTCGCAAAAAAAGCGGCGACCGGGTCGTAAACGCCGAGGAGCGCTTCAGAATTTGTCCCTGACACGAGGACGTAGTTGACCGTTCCCCATACAAACAGCGCGCCGAGCAGCCGGCGCATCAGCGGCGCGCGGCTGAACAGAATAAGACCGGCCATCATTAAGTTGACGCCCGCGGCGGCGGCGCGCAGCGCAAACTCAATCAAGGTGAGCTGGTCGATCATAGGCCGAACGCTGCGTTGCGCTGAGGTCGGATGTCAACGCTCGTTTGGAGCGCCAGGCATTGAAAACCCCGGGTTGACAGGCGCTGTCACTTTATGTAACTGATAGGTTACATGTTGAAATCACGGGATATGGACGCCGTTTTCCAGGCGCTGGCGCATGAAAGCCGACGACGCATGCTCGACATCGTTAAGGAGGAGCCCGGCATCAGCGTCGGCACCCTCGCTGGCGATTTCGACGTCAGCCGCATCGCGGTGATGAAACATCTCGCTGTCCTGGAAGACGCCGATCTCATCATTTCGGAAAAAGACGGACGCACGCGCCGGCTCTATTTCAACGCCGCGCCCATCCAGATGATTCACGATCGCTGGACAACGGAATACAGCGCTTACTGGTCAGGCCAAATGGCGCGGATCAAATATCTCGCCGAGGCGCGCAACGACGAATTCACAACAAAAAAATCGCCAGCAAAGGGGAAACCAAAAACGTGACCGATAAAAAATATGTTGAGAAACAGATCTACCGGGTACAGATCGATGCGCCGGTCGAAACCGTTTGGTCCGAGCTTGTAAACACGACCAATCCCCGCCCCTTCTTCTGGAACGGGTCCTGGGATACGCCTGATTTCGCGCCGGGCAATCCGTATCGCGTCGCCGCCAACAACGGAAAAGCCGTCGCCGTGATCGGCCGCATCCTTGAGATGGACCCGCCCAACAGGCTGGTGACGACCTTTCGGCTGACAAACCTGCCTGATCCGGCGTCCAAAGTAACATACACGTTGACCGAAAAAGACGGCGGCACCGATTTCTGTCTGATCACAGAGAATGTGCTCGCCGGTTCGAAAAGCGAAAAGTCCATGGCGGACGGCTCGAAATTCATCGTGGAGAATTTCAAGAGCTATGTCGAAACCGGCAAAGTCTCTTTTGGCGCCCAGGTCATGTTGGCGATGATGTCATTGATGGCGCCGATGACGCCGAAATCCATGAGCGCCGATAACTGGCCGTTCGAAAAAGCTGAATAAGAAAGGGAGGCGGACATGGCGACATCTCCGGAAGAACAGGCGGCGGCGATGATCGCCAATATGAAGGAAAAGACGGGCAAAACATTGGCGCAATGGATCTCTATCGCCAAAAAGTCCGGCGAGGAAAAACACGGGGGCCTCGTCAAACACCTTAAGTCCGAGCACGGCATGACCCACGGCTTTGCGAACCTGGTGGCGCACAAAACGCTGAAAAGCGACGCCGGCAGCGCCGCGGACGCAGGCGCCGATCTTGTCGCCGCGCAATACGCCGGGGCCAAAGCGGACCTAAAGCCGATCTACGACGCGGTGATCAAAGCGGTCGAAACCATCGGGAAGGATGTCGAGATCGCGCCCAAGAAAACCTATGTCAGCCTGAGGCGGTCCAAACAGTTTGCGCTCGTTCAACCATCGACCAAAACCCGGGTCGATCTCGGGATCAATCTCAAAGATGAAGCCGCTTCCGGGCGCCTTGAAGCTTCGGGCAGCTTCAATGCGATGGTGTCGCACCGGATTCGCCTCGAAAAGCCTGGAGACGTCGACAAGGACGTCAAAGCCTGGCTCAAAAAAGCCTATCAACAGTCATAATCAGGGAGGGATACCATGACGCAAACACTCGCAAAGCCGCCGGCGTGGTTCTGGATCATTGCGGGCCTCGCCGTCGCCTGGAATGCGATCGGCGTGTTCGCCTTTACCGCGGACGCATCCATGACGGCGCAGCAGGCCGCACAGCTTCCACCGGACCAACAGGCGCTGATCGCAGAGCGACCATCCTGGGTGCTGATTGTCTACGCGGTCGCGGTGTTCGGCGGATTGTTGGGCGCGGCGGCGCTGCTCATCAGGCGCGCCTACGCCGTGCCGCTTCTGGCGTTGTCGTTCGCCGCAATCCTTGTTCAATTCGGGTATTTGGTGTTCGGCATGAATGTCGTCGCCAAACTCGGCGCAACCGCAGCGATTTTTCCCGCCATTGTCGTCGCAATCGGCGCAGGCGAACTCTGGTTCGCGAATGTCGCAAAAGGCCGTAGCTGGATCGGTTAGGCCGGTTCCAGCGACGCCGCGGCTTTGGCCTCATGGCGTTGGTGGCGAATGAACGCCCACAACAGCGCCATGCGGTCCTTACCGTCGCGTCCGTCGGCCAAGCGAAAAATATTCTGGTAGAAAAAAGCCATCGCCGCAAAACCGTTGAGCGCCCGAATGAGATCAACGCTGGAACCCGGGCCGAACACACCCGGCCCCACGCGCAGGGTCTTTTCAAAAGCCGGCATCGCATCGACGCCGCCGCTGATGAGTTGCGCCGGCAACGCCGGATGGACGCAAAGCGGCCGGGCGACCCCAATCACGTCGCAGGCGCCTGACGCCAGCGCCTCTTCCATGCCGGCGCGGGTGCGAAACCCGCCGGTGACCATCAGCGGCGTTTTGATCGCCGCGCGCATCTCTTCCGCATAGGTCAGAAAATACGCCTCGCGCTGTCTCGTCGATTCCCTTTTTTCTTCTTCATAGCGCGCCTCGAGCCCGTCCATGTCCATCATGGTCGGTTGTTCGTACGAACCCCCGGAGATTTCAATGAGATCGACGCCGCGCGCCTCGAGCCATCGGGCCACAGCCGCAGAGTCGTCCGGTCCAAAACCGCCCTTCTGAAAATCCGATGAGTTCAGCTTGACGGATACCGAAAAGCCGGAACCCACTTGCGCGCGGACCGCGTCGACGATGCGCATCAGCAAGCGCGCGCGGTTCTCAAGCGAACCGCCCCACTCGTCGTCCCGAACGTTGGCGCGGGGACTTAAAAATTCCGAAATGAGATATCCATGCGCCGCATGAATCTGAACGCCTGTGAACCCGGTCTGTTTTGCAATCGCCGCCGCGTGGGCAAACCGTTCGATGACATCGCCGATTTCTTCGTTCAAAAGCGCCCTCGGTTCGCCGAACTGGCCGCCGGGCAGATCCAAACCGATGGCCGACGGCGCGACCGGCTCGGCGGCGATCATTTTCGGCGTCTGGCGGCCGGGATGTGACAGCTGCGCCCAAATGTCGGCGCCGTGCTCTCGCGCCGCCGCAGTCCATCGCTTCAACGCATCAAGCTGTTGATCTGTCTGCGGACCATCAATGGCGACATTGCCCGGACGCTCCAGATAGCGCCGGTCGATCATGACGTTGCCGGTGATCAGGAGCCCCGCCCCGCCCGCGCTCCAGCGACGATACAGGGTCGCCAGCCGATCCGTGGCGCAATTGGCCGCATCCGCAAGCCCCTCGGTCATCGCCGCCTTGGCGATGCGGTTTTTCAGGGACGCTCCGTTTGGCAGAACGAGCGGTTTGGAAAGCCTGGCGCTCATTGAAATTTCCCCAGGGCGACCGGACAACCATAGCTTATTCCGCCGATTCGGCGTATGGCGGCGGCCCCAAATTTCAGTAGAAGTAGAAAGCGTGATGGCGAGAAAAGGCGGCAAAAACGGTTCCGGCGGCGGAGACGACCTCTTCGGCGATTATACGGCGAAGGATATCGAGGTCCTGGAAGGGCTTGAACCGGTTCGCAAGCGACCCGGCATGTATATCGGGGGCACCGACGAAAAGGCCCTGCACCATTTGTTCGCCGAAGTGCTCGACAACGCCATGGACGAGGCCGTGGCCGGACACGCGAGCCGGATCGAAGTGGAACTCTACGACGACGGCTACCTGTCGGTCACCGACAACGGCCGCGGCATCCCGGTGGACCCTCACCCGAAGTTCAAAAAAAAGTCGGCGCTCGAAGTCATCATGACCACGCTGCACTCGGGCGGAAAGTTCGAGGGCAAAGCCTACGCCACCTCGGGCGGCCTGCACGGCGTCGGCGTATCGGTTGTCAACGCCCTCTCCGACGATCTCATTGTCGAGGTCTGTCGCGGCCGGAAGATGTACCGTCAGGCCTACGCCGAAGGGAAACCCAGAACCAAACTCGAGAACGCGGGTCCGGCGCCGAACAAGCGCGGCACCCATGTGATGTTCCATCCCGACCCGAAAATCTTCGGGCCCAAGGCGACCTTTAGGCCGGCGCGCCTGTTCAAAATGGCGCGGTCGAAAGCCTATCTGTTCGGCGGCGTTGAGATCCGGTGGAAATGCGCTCCCTCAATTATCAAGGACGATACGCCTGCGGAGGAAGTTTTTCACTTCGAACGCGGCCTCTCCGACTATTTGAAATCGCTGGTCGGCTCCAAGCCGACGGTGACCGCCGATATGTTCACCGGCAAGATCGAAAACAAGGCGGAAAACGGCCACGGCAATTGCGAATGGGCGGTGCTGTGGGGCGCGGCCGGCTTCGGCGACGCCGACGGTTTTGTAAACTCATACTGCAATACCGTGCCGACGCCCGAGGGCGGCACTCACGAGGCGGGGCTGCGCGCAGCGCTTACCCGCGGCCTCAAGGCCTACGCCGATCTCGCGGGCAACAAAAAATCGAACGTCATTACCGCCGAAGACGTCCTGGGTACGGCGGGCGCCTTATTGTCAGTGTTCGTGCGCAATCCGGAGTTTCAGGGACAGACCAAGGATAAACTGGCGACTGCCGAAGCGCAGAAAATTGTGGAAAACGCCGTTCGTCCCGCTTTCGACCACTGGCTCGCCTCCAATCCCAAGGAAGCGGACCAACTGGTCGGCTGGGTGATTGATCGGGCCGACGAGCGGGTGCGCCGGCGCAAGGAAAAGGAAGTTTCCAGGCAATCCGCAACGCGCAAGCTCCGCCTGCCCGGCAAACTCGCCGACTGTTCCAGCGCCGATCGTCTGTCAACGGAGATCTTCCTCGTCGAGGGCGACAGCGCCGGCGGCTCCGCCAAGCAGGCGCGCAACCGCGCGACCCAGGCGATCCTTCCCCTGCGCGGCAAGATCCTTAATGTGGCGTCGGCGGCGCGGGACAAAATCCTCGCCAATCAGGAAATCGCTGACATCACCCAGGCGCTCGGCGCTGGGATCGGGGCGAAATTCGACGTCGAGAACCTGCGCTACGGCAAAGTCATCATCATGACCGACGCCGATGTCGACGGCGCTCACATTGCGGCGCTGCTGATCACCTTTTTCCATCAGGAGATGCCAGACCTCATCCGCGAAGGACGGCTGTATCTGGCGCAGCCGCCGCTGTTCCGGCTGACGGCCGGCGGCAAGTCGGTCTACGCCATGGATGAAGACGAACGCGATCGCCTTCTGAAATCGGAGTTCAAGGGCAACCAGAAAGTTGACGTCGGCCGCTTCAAGGGTCTCGGCGAGATGATGCCGGCGCAACTGAAAGAAACGACCATGAATCCCGAAACGCGGGTTCTCGCCCGGGTCGTCATCGCCGAGGACAAGGAAAAAGAAAGCGACAAGCTGGTCGACCGCCTGATGGGCAAGAAAGCGGAAGCGCGCTATCAATTCATTCAGGAAAATGCGGCCTTCGTTCAGGACGCGCTCGATATCTAGGAAAGGCCGCCGACGATGGAAAAAGTCGTGCCGGTGCTGCAAATCGACGACAGCGACGACGCCAAGGCGTTCTATGTCGACAAGCTCGGGTTTACGCTCGATTTCGAATGGCGCCACGAACCCGGCTTTCCTGTTTTCATGGGCGTAAAACGGGGCGATCTCTACCTGCACCTTTCCGAGCATGGAAAAGGCCATCCGGGTACGGAAATTTACGTGTTCGTCGATGACGTGGAGGCCTGGCGCAAAAGGTGCGATGATCACGGCGTCGCCATTTCACAACCGCTCGAGGCCAAACCCTGGGGAAGCACCGAAATGGCGATCACTGACCCCTTTCGCAACCTGCTGCGGATCAGCCAGATGAATACGCATGAGCCGACGGCGAAATCGGCGTAACCGACGAATTTCCCGGTAACCGCTCACAGAACCCCCGAGACTTAAGACCATGACAGGCGAGTATGCATTCATTGTCGTCATTGCTTTGGCAGCCTTGGCTTTCTTGGCGCGCATCGCACAGCGCCGATGGAAGCGTTCGAAGTTGCTGCAAATGCCGTTGACGGATGACCAGCGCACTGTCCTAAAAAAGCGCATCCCGTTTTATTCGAAATTGCCGGCGGAACACTGCGCGCGGCTTGAAGGGCTCATCAACCGCTTTCTGGACGAGATCACGCTCATCGGCCAGGAGGATCTTGAGGTTACCGAAGAGGTGAAACTCGTCATCGCGGCGCAAGCGTGCCTGTTAATCGTCGGGCGTCCGGGCGCTTGGTTTCAGACGCTGAAAACCGTGTTGATTTATCCGTCAGCGTTTGAAAACAAGAGCGCGCGATACCAGGGTCATGTCGAGCAACGGGGCGGTCGCGTCCACGCCGGGGAAAGCTGGATGCGCGGACCGGTCGTGCTCGCCTGGGACCATTCCCTGCGTGGCGCGCTCATCGACGACGACGGCCACAACCTCGTCATGCACGAATTCGCGCACCAGCTTGACGAGGCGACCGGCCTGTCCGACGGCGCGCCGCTCCTCGACAAGGATCAGAACGCAGCCCGCTGGGCGCGCGTCTTTCAGGAAGCGTACGACCGTCTGCAGCGCGCAGCCGCCAGCGGAAGATCATCCGTATTCGACGCCTACGGTGCAACGGCGCCTGCGGAGTTTTTCGCCGTGGCGGTCGAAACGTTTTTCGAAAAGCCGCGCGAGATGCAGCAGGAGGAGCCGGCGGTGTATGAGGAGTTGAGCCGGTATTTCGGGCTGGATCCGGCGAGGTGGTAAGCACTCGAAGGCTCGGCTTGCTCCCCTCTTCAGATGTTCCCTGTTCCGGCCGTCCCGGCTCACGAGGCGATAGCGACATCGGTCTGAGGATTCGCTAAAACCGACGCCGTCTCAGATATACGGCGCCAACAATGACCGAACATCAACGCGCGCCTTCATTTTGTTCGCAAGCATGTACAGGCCGCCGAATTTGCGGTGAAAAAATATGACCGCTGGCGGCGGCACATGCACGAACCCGCTGGTGCGCAGGGCGATTCCATTTTCGCTGAGCCGTTTGGCGAGATCAGTGGCGCCGAAATCGAAGGGACCGTCGGCTGCGATTGGCTCCATCGCAATCATGAAGAGGTCTCGCAGAAGCTGCTCATGCTCTTGCGTTAGATCAGAACTGATTAGTCCCATTTCCGTTGCGACGGCGCGCGCAGCGTCCCAGTCTCGCGCAACCCCGGCGGCGAGCAAGCGGCGATAGCCCTGCGATAGAAACTCGGACATTTCCCGCGTAGCGCCGAAATCCAAGAGGGCGATCTGACCGGTGTCTTCATTATACAGATAGTTGGCGAAATTCGGGTCGGTTTGCATAAGCCGAAACTCAAACAGTTCACGCATCAGAAGATGCATCATCCGCGTGACGACCAGGTCGCGTTTCGACGCAGGCGCGCCCGCCAGATTCTCAATGTGCGCGCCGGCGACAAAGTCCATCGCCAGCACTTGCTCCGTCGTAAAATCGGCGGCGAGACGCGGCACGACGAATTCGGGCGCATCCGCGAGCAAGACGCGAAAGCGTTCCATATAGGCCCCTTCGCGCGCATAGTCGGCTTCCTGTTTGAGCTGAGCCTTGGCTTCGGCCAGCAGCGGCGAGATATCAACGCCGTCGGGGACAATGCCGGAGACCGCCAATAGCGCCGCGGCGTTGTCGACATCGCTGTCGATGCTTTTCGCAACGCCCGGATATTGAACTTTGATCGCAAGGTCGCGTCCGTCTTTGGTCACCGCGCGGTGCACCTGACCGATGGAGGCGCTCGCCAGGGGCCGAACGTCGAATCGTTGAAATCGCGATAACCAGTCGCGGCCCCACGCCTCGTTCAGAACGCGGCGCAATTGTTGCGGCGGCATGGCGTGAGCGGCGGAGCGCAGGCGCGCGAGAATCTCGGCAAGTTCAGGCGGCACGAAATCGCCGCCGTCCATGGAGATAATCTGACCCAGTTTCATCGCCGCGCCGCGCAGCTGGGAAAGCTGGTCAGCAACTCTTTGCGCATTGGACGGCGTCAGCAAAAGATCATTGATGCTGGGCCGCTCGCCTTTCGCCACACGGCGGGCGCCGTCGGCCAGCATATTGCCGGCAATCCGAGCGCCCAGTCCGCCGAAACGGGCCAGGCGCGTGATCCGCCGACTGGGGACGCTAACGCCTTTTTCGCTCGGTCCTGTCATCAATAATCCCGTATCGCACCATTCACCCAGAGTATACGCGTCGACGTCCGCTTCAGACTATCGCGAATATGGGAATTTCTCTTGCGTTTCACAATAATCTTCCCTATACGGCCGTTCCCCGCGGAAAGACCGCGGTCAAAGGAGCAATGGATGAAACAGCGCAGCTTGTATTGGCGAACGCCGATCTGACTTGCGCCGCCTCTCTTTCCATGAGGCGGCCGGGAAATGTTCGGCCGCTTGCATATGGTTTAGAAGAGAGACGATCCAATGACTTTCCACCACATTGGGACGGCGAACGCGCGCGAACCGCATGCGCGCCGCCGTCTTGTGATTACACATTGCGCCACAGGCGTCTACGGCTGGCTCACGCCGTATCTTTCGGCGATGGCGGCGGAAAATGACGACCTTGCTGCGGGCGTTCTCTCGCTGCCGCGTAAGGAGTTGCATTTCATCGCAATGACCGTGTCGCTGATGGGTGAGGCCCGGAACGACGCCGACCATCTGACGACTTTTGCGCGCGGCCTCTACGTCGTTTCGCGGCGAACGCTGATCGAAGACGCCTGCGCCCTGGGCGATATTGAACCGGCGCCGGGTCTTGCAAAGCTGCCCGCGCAACTGTCAGGCCGCATCTGGCGCCCCGCCAGCTATCGTCGCCTCGCCGCGCTGATGCAAGCGTCGTCAGCGCGCAAGGCCTTGCGCCATCTGCCGCGCGTTTCCCGCAAGCACGTGATCGTGCTGGCGCGACTGCCGGACGCCTATCGCACGCGCGGCGTCATGAACATCATCAAGCGGCGCCGCGACCTGGCTGAGGTCCTGTTCGCCATTGAGCTTGTGCGGCGCGTCAGAAGCGATCTCAGCGACTGTCGAATCCTGGCGTCGCTCGAAGGCGCAGGCGTCAAAAAAGACGGCGTCCATCGCTGGGTCATGAAGCACTACGAACGCGCCCCTTTTCCGGCAGCGCCCACGGGCGCCCTTGTCCGCGACGGCGTAGAGGCTTTGCGGCCCCTTACATGTTTCGCCGACTTGTCTCGAGCGGCCCGTGAATTCGATAACTGCATCCGCACCTATCTATGGGCGGTGTTGAAAGGCGACGCCTATTTCTATCGCTATGCGCCTGAAGCGGGCGGTAAAGGCGCCGCCATTGTGGAGCTGCGCCGCGCGCCGGTCGTCGGCTGGGTGGTGCATGAAGCGCTCGGACCGAACAATGACGCGATCAGCGGCGTTGATCGCGCCGCGATCGTGTCGATGTTTCGCGACGCCGGAATCAATCCGTCGCCGCAGGCGGTCAGCCCGAACGCCTGGTTCGATTTAAGCTAGGCGACGCCGATGCGCGCGGCGATCCACCAGTTCATCTGGCGCAGGAAGAAAACGCCGAGGAGCAAGATCAGCGGCGATAAGTCGAGGCCGCCCATGTTCGGCATGGACTTGCGAATGGGCGCGAGCACCGGCTCGGTCAGAGCAACCACGGTGCGCCAGATCGCATCAACGATCTGATTGTGCCGGTTGATGACGTTAAACCCGATCAGCCACGACATGATCACCATCAGGATGATAACCCACTGATAGACACTGAGAATGGCGTCGATGAGCTGAAACACCGGCATCGGGATCATGTGGACCGCTCCGTTGGTCTGAATGGCCAAACACGCCACTTAAGGGCAGTCGGCCCGGCTTGCAACCAACGCTTAATCCAGGCGCGGCGGGGCCCGCCGGCAAAGCAGCGGGCTGGCGATCGCGCCCACCCGAACGAAGCCAACCCCGTCCCTGGCGACGATCATCAGCGAAACGTCCGCCGTCGCCGCATCGTTGGTGGAAAAGGCGACGTCGTCAGCGACCCACAACAGCCGACCGGCGGCGTTGATCGGCCTCGTCTTGCCTTCCCAGCAACCGGTATAGGCGCAGATCGAAAATCGCCCGTCGCCCCGCGCGGAAATCCCCATGGGCGTCGTTTCCGATTCAGACTTGGCGGCGCATGAATCGACCGTACACCAGACCTCGATATCGTTGGCGCAGACCCAGGCGTCCGGAGGGACTTCGGACCTCGAGCTGGACAACAGAACAGCGAGCAGCAGCGCATACATAGGCGACCTCCCGGGTTGCGCCGGTGAGCTTAGCACCGGGCGGGCGAACAAGGAAAAGTCCCGTTGACACAGTCCCGTTGACAGGGCCGCCGCGAAAGCCCTAAGACCCCGGTCTCCAAAAGGCGCGGATCCGCTCGCAGCGGACCCGAAAGCGACTTGATCGGGGCTATAGCTCAGTTGGGAGAGCGCGTCGTTCGCAATGACGAGGTCGGCGGTTCGATTCCGCCTAGCTCCACCATTTTTCGGGGATCTAAATGCCGAAACACGGGCCGCGCTCTCACGCCGGCCCCATTAGGCCTCGTAGAAACTTCAGCGCGGACCGCAGTCGCTCTCCAATGACACGGACTCCAAAACAGGCGGCAGTCGGTTCTCTGTAAAGGGCCTCAGCACGCCTGCGGATTTAGCGTTTTCGATCCAGGCGCCGGTCTGCTCGCGGTATCGGCACGCCGCATCGATGTTTCCTCCGGCGACATGCGCTTGCGCCAGTCTTGCGAAAGACCAGATCATGCTGTCGGTCGCGCTTTCGTTTTGCGGCTGATCTTGAAGCAACTGCCGATTGATTGAAATTGCTTCTTCCAATGAACCGACGGCGCCGCGCCAATCTCCCGCCATAGTTTGAGCGGCGCCGAGAATACTCAGGTGCCAGGCCGTGTGCTCGTCCGCGCCGAAATTCTCGGCGTCCAGACTTGCCAGTTTTCGCATGCCGTCGACGGCCAGTGTCGCGTATTTCAGCGCATCAACCCCGTTTTCGATTTGCAGGTACGCGCCGGCGAGTTCGCCATGCAGCAATGCGGTGGTGTAGTTGTAGTAGTAGTGGTCAGGCTGTTTTTCGACCTCCGCCGCGTAATAGGAAATTGCGGTGAGATATGCGGGGACGGCTTTGTCCGGCGCTTCCGACCGCTGCTGCAATTCGCCCTCACGCGCAGCGAGAAACGCCGCCATGCGGTCGCCGCCGTCAATGCTGTCTTGCACCGTCGGCGTAAATTCGCTGCGCCATTGGCGAAGCGTCGCCAACGCTTCCGCAACATGGTCGTTGACGAGCATCAACCGCAATCGATCCGTGCGCGCCTGCCAGAAAATGCGCCTGATGGCGCGCGCTTCGGGCCAGGATTTTTCGCCGCCGGCTTTGGCCTGCTGAAGCAGCGCGTCGCTAACGGCGAGCGCTTTGTCCTTATACTCAGCGCCCGCTTCGCCATATTGGACTACAAGAAAGCGCTTCGCCGTCATTAGTTCTTTGTACGCCGCGCTGTTCTCGGGCGCGCGCGCCGTCAGTTGTTCAAGCGCCGTAACAGCCTCTTCCAATAGGCGCAGCGCTTCGTCGCCGTCGCCAAGATTGGGAATGCCGATGCCGCCGTAGAGATCGGCAAGTCGCGCTTTATTCACACCCACATCCATCAGAATGTCGTCTGGGGCAAACGGGTCCGTCGCCAGATTGTCGGTGAAGCCGCGCAGTAAATCTGCGAGGTTGCGGCGCGCCGCCAAAGTGCCGGGGATCTCCGCAATTTGATCGTAAACGTCGAAAAGCAATTTGTTGTTCAACGTCCGTGCATCGGCAAACCGCGCTTCTGCGACCTCCCGCGCGCGTTCAGCATCGCGCCTCGCCGCTTCCGCCTGAGAATACAGGAGCGTCAACATCAAGCCCGCGGTCGCGACCGCAACAACAGCGACGCATGCGGCGGCGCTCGAAAACGGATGTCTCCCAAAAAGTCTCTTTGCGACATACCCAATATTACGGGGCACGGCGCCGACAGGTTCGCATGATTCAAAGCGACGCAGATCAGTAGCCAGGTCATCGACCGTCCGATAGCGTTCTTCGGGCGCCTTGTTGCGGGCTTTCGCAATAATGGCCCGCAGATCGGACTCCCGAGCCATACTGACGCCATCGGTCATCTCATCGAGTATCACGCCCAAGGAATAAATGTCTGAGAGGGTTGTGGCCGCTTGCCCATCCTGGCGTTCCGGCGCGGCGTATGTCTTCGTCATTGTCGTGCGAGCGCCGTCTTCCTCTATGCCGATTTTCTGGGAGATGCCGAAATCGATTAACCGCACGCGACCATCGACCCCTACAATGGCGTTCGACGGTGATAAGTCATGATGAATAATGAGATTCTGATGCGCGAATGATACGGCCTCGGCGATCTCAAAGAACAATCGCAGCCGTTCTTCAAAGCTTGGCGCCCGGTCCTTTAAATACTTATTCAGCGGGACGCCCTCGACATAATCCATAACGAAATAGGGAACGCCGTCCTGCAATTCGCCGCCGTCATAGAGCCGCGCAATATTGGGATGCTGTAAGTCGGCGAGCGTCTGTCGCTCGCGACGCAATCGCTGGGAGAGCCTTTCGTTTCCGGACGCGCCGTACACGACTTTGATCGCCGCTCGGTGCGCGAAGTCGCCGACGTCGCGTTCGCCAAGATAAACGGCGCCCATACCCCCGCGACCGATCATCTTTGTAATTTTATAGTTGCCGATTCGACTCGGCGTATCGTCCGTTTCTTCAAGAATGTCGTTAAGGGCGCCCCCGGTTTTGATCGTATCTGATGTGTTTGCGTCCTGATCATAAAGCCTCAAGACCTGCGCCCGCAGTTCAGAATTGTCAGTCGTCTGTGCGAGAATCCAATCGCGTCGCAACTCGGCGGGCTGCTTCAACGATGTAGCGAAGACCTTCAGAGCTGTTTCTTCTTGTGCGCCGGACATAGAATTACGCTTGCTCCATTGCGTCTCTCAGCCACGCGCGCGCCGCCCGCCAGTTGCGCTTCACCGTCGATTCCGAAACGCCCAACACAAGACCTATCTCTTCAGGGGTCATTCCTCCATAGTACCGCATAATGACGATCTCCGCACCGTTCGGATCCAAGACTTTTAGTCGTATCAGCGCTGTTTCAAGTGATGGAATCTTCAAATCATTGACATCAGCCGCCAACTCATCATCGGTCACTGTCACTGTAATTTTTCGGCGCTTTTCCGCGTCTCGTTTGCGGCCGGCGTCAATCAAAACGTGGCGCATAACCCGGGCCGACAAAGCGAGAAAATGCGCTTTGTCCACCGGCGAAAAATCTCCAGACTTTAAAATGCGCAGCGCCGCTTCGTTGACCACATCGCCTGTGGAAAGAGAAACATCATCTCGCTCGCGGTTGAGCAGAAAAGAAGCGATTGACCGAAGCTCTTCGTAGACGACGCCAAACAGTTTTTCTTGCGCCGCGCTGTCGCCCTTGCGCCATTGCGCCAGCAGCTGTTCGATGTCATCCGTCGATTGAGTCACGCGCCCGCCCCCCGGTGTGCTTTGTTCTCAGTTTTACCGATTAATTTCAACGCGTTGCGATTAATCGGCCGGTTCAGACGCCATATCAATTTCTTTTTTCCCCGGTTGACCCCTTTTTCGGTGATTTCACGCTTTAGATATTGAGGCGGTGTGTTCGGTGACCGTGCTCCGGTCTAAAGACCATAAGTGGAGCGCGCCGCGCACGGTACTCGCTGTGGTTGAATGCTTTATTTCAAATGGGGAACTTGGGTGATGAATGCACAATCGGGAATTTCCAACAGAATTGCCGCCATTGTTGTAGGCGCGATGGTCAGTTTGGGGCTTACGTCTGCGCCCGCGCTGGCGGCGCCGATTCTCTTGACCGACAGCGCCGGCCAGCTGATCGGCGCAGACGGCGTTTTGATCGACGGCTCGTTATTCGATGTCAGATTCGTTGACGGCACATGCGTTGATCTGTTTGGCGGCTGTGATGAAGAAAGTGATTTTGCGTTCGGAGGCAATCCGTCAGGCGCCGAAGCCGCCGCTAACGCGTTGCTCAACCTCGTTTTTCAGGATGTCGCAGCGGGAGATTTCGATTCCGATCCGACACTGACGAATGGGTGTTCCTTCGCGCAGTGCAGCGTCTTTATTCCGTTCGCTGTCGATACGGCCGCGAGTTTGGTGATCGTTTCGCAGGCCATCAACGCGATGTTTTCCAATGCCGTTGACGCGTCAGGGCCGCTGTCGACTTTCGCTGACACAACGCCAAACACGAACACCGTCTTTGCTGTTTTCCAACCATCGGCGCCTCCGGCGGTTATTCCATTGCCGGGCGCCGCATGGCTGTTCCTGAGCGCCGCGTTCGGGCTTTGGGGCGTCAGGCGAAGACGTCTTGCGCAACACGCCTGACGATCGGACGACCGCTTCGGGTCGTTTTCGCCAGCAGTGAGATCCATGGCGGCGGCTCGAAGAGATTAGCGACGTCGCATAGCGCCGCCATCGCAAAAGCGCGCCATAAGTCTAGGAAGCGCAGGGCGCTAGTCCGGCGCGGACTCATAGACCATATATTCCCAATAGGGTTGGTAAGGGTCGGTAAAGTCGCCGCTGGAATCCAGCGTTGGATTTGGGATATACGCCCACGCGGCGCGACCGACGCCTAAATTCACCATTTCGTCCATGCCGCCCCAACCGGCGCCCGTCAACTCTACGGGATCGGTGATGCGATTGCCGTCTGAATCGATTTCCATGACGTAATAGGCCGTCGGATGCAGCGTGTATTTGCCGGAGAAACGGTTCAGCGACGTCCCATCGCTGATGCATTGAAACTTCGCCCAGCCGAGCAAATAGCGCCCGTTCCGCAAATCCGTCAGTTGCGGCGCGCCCAGCATGCAATCGTCGTCTTCAACGATCCATGTCACATATTGTTCGACGTCGTTGATCCGGGCCCGGCCGTTCGAGGCCGCTTTGATGACGCCGATTTTCGTCAGATCACGCTCGGTAATGTCGCCGCCCCAAAAGCCGCCGCGGAAGGTCGGATAACGCGTGCGTCCATTGTTGTAATACCACTCTTCAAGGAACATCTGCAGGCAATTGTCCCCCCACGCCCAATCGCAGGCGTCCCGGCCGCGCTCGCTGCGACCGTTGGCGATTGCGCTCTGCTCTGCATCGTCGATGAAGGCGAGATATTCCGGATCGTCCTCCGGCACGAGATCGGTTCCCACCAATGCGATGATGGAGTGCTCATCATCGACGGGAATGAGTTTGTGCCCGCCGCCGTTGGTAATCGCACTGTTATGCGCCGCGACGATGTAGTTCTCGTAGCCCTCGAAAATGGTCGACGACGTTTCCATTTTCACGCCGATCGCCCCGGCGTTTTGTCCGTACCAGTATTGTGATCCGTCCGATGTGCACAAGGCGCCGAACTGACCGACAAAGGGGTTGAAAAAAGCGCGCATATGCAGGACGTGCCCGCCCGCGCAGGCCCATGTCCAGCCGCGCTCGCGATTACCGTTTCTCGGGTCGTCGGGATTGAGCCGCCAACCGTCGCGGTCAATGATCATCAGGGCGCCGCTTTTGTGCCGGCCGCCGCCAGAGTCAAACGAATTGCTGGTGAAAGCGGCGCCGTAGACGTCCTGATCATCGGAATAAACCAGCGTGGTCGCGCCGAGCTGTTGGCCGCCGACGGCTTTGTGAATGACGTAGCGGTCCGGATCGCTCGCCAATGGCGTCCCGTCCCACTCCAACAGCCAGACTTCGCCGTTGTATTTGTAGTTCGCCGCGCGGTCCGTCGGCGCAATGCTGGTATTGGCATTCACCGCAGCTTCATTATTGGGCTGGTCGATGCGAGTTAGTCCGCTTTCTTCGACGAGGTCTCTTGTAAAGAACTCTGTTTCGGATACCGGCTCTTCGAAATCGGTATTGCAAAGAACCGCCACGCGAGAACAATCCTCGCTAACCGCGACGCCGTGCATTTCCTGGCAGAGCGGCAAGGTTGTTTCGTTTCCGGTCCAGCGCATACCCTTGGTCGACGGATCGTAGGCAGCCTCAAACACAGAACCGATTGTCGGAATGTCCGGATCCGCGCTCGCGCCGGTGTCTTCCAGCGTCATGGAAACATACATGCGCGGTTCGGCCGTATCGAGATTGCAGGACGCGAAATAGGTTCGGATCGGCAATTGCTTCGGGTGACGCCCGGTCAAATCCTTCAACGAACCAATATAGTGCGGGAACGCTCTGCGTTCGGCCGCATTGCGTGCGCTGTTGGGCAGGCCGCTAATGGTCGTTTTAGAGACGTTACCGGTAGTGGACGTCGATACCGGCGGGGGCGGCGGCGGCGGGGACACCGGAGGCGTTCCGCCGCCTCCGCCGCCAGCCGTCGGAGCCGGCGCAGAACCGCCTCCGCCATCGGAACACGCTGTAACCATGACAGCCGCAAGTCCCGAAACAATTAGTCTAACGCCAATAGTCATAGCCCGCATCCCAGTGAAGAATTTTCGGGTTAACCGTTCAGTGAAAAAAATGAATGATGCGCAAATACAGATTCAACAAACCCATATTTTGGATTTACCATACGCAGTGAAACCAGCCGAGAAGCTGGATCCCTCCAATTCCCCAAACCCGGCGGGGTCTGGCAAAAAGATTGGTCAGAGAGTAATATCGTTCTTACCCCGCTCGCAGCGCTTTGCTCCGTCAACGAACAGATCACGGTCGCACGCGACTAAGCCTGTTTCTCCAGAATTACTTGAAACTGCGGCTGAGAGACCGAGATCATGCCGCGCCGGCGACCTTCCGTTTCGATCGTCAGATCATATCGTGACGGTTCCTCGGCCAATTGCTCGGAAACAAAATTGATTTTGTGATCAATCTCGTGATCGCCGAGATGCGGCAGCGCCGTGATGAACCCTGCAGCGATAACATCCGAAAATTGATCTCCGTAGATTCTAGACGGCTGCCGCTCGGCTTTGGCGACCCTGAAGTCCGTTCGCGCCAATGCGAGTCGCAGCGCAGCTTCAACGGCAGCTGACGTCATGCCGCCGTTTTCCACGCCGAACACCGTATGTCGGCGGCGAACGTTATCAATATAGTCGCCGCTAAGGCCGCACTTATCTATGTAGCGTTCAATGAGCTTCCCCGTGTAACCTTCAAGCTCATCGGCGAAAACGATAAAGAGCCGGCCCCTCGCTGCGAGGCCGTCGACTAGTTGATTTAGCAGCCCGGCAAGATCATTCGTGAAATAGAGACCGTGCAAAAGCAGCGTCAGGTCGAATGTGCCGGCATCAGGGCGTGGCCCGTGCTTCGCGGCGTCCAGGAAAGCATCCAAGGACGTCTCGGTGGCGTGGACGGTTTCAATCTGGTTGAAGCGACTATCAACAAGCGCTTTGTAACTATCCAAGTATCCGCGGTTAGCGTCCAACAACGTCAAGTGCGCTGCGTGCTTAACGCGGCGCAACAAATGTTGCGTCGTTTGCCCGTCTCCGCATGCGACATCGAATATCTGGGAGCCGGGGCGTAAGAAGTCGCTTTCGTTAATCAGATCTGGAACGAAAAGGTCTCGCTGATCTGTTCCGCGCATGATGACTGGCGCCGGACCGTTCGGGACTCTTTCAACGAAGTTCAAAGGGTCAGGCTTGGTCAACCGGGAGAAACACAGATGATAGAGTTCATGCGCCGATTTGTGCGATAACTCGCTGGCGAGCAGTTTGGCGCCCAACGCCAGGCCGTCGCTGGCGCCTCGCATGTCGTCGATCTTCAATGGGACACGCGCGATCTCGTGATCCGTATCGTCGTAGTGATCAAACGCCCATTCGCGATTTGTCTGTTGCATTCAGGGCGAACCTCACTGCGCCGAAACCGGGAAGCGCGCCGGTAAACTCGTTCCCGCAGCGCGTGACAAGTCAATGCCAATGCCGATAACGACCGGTTAACGCACAGCCCTTCGGCAATGCGGATATCCGCAATTTTCCGTGCAGATTCGTCAATATGACAGGCGCCCAGTGATCATTCTGGAGCACAAGCGATGTCGCACTCCGCGATGAATGCGGGTCGCCGCTTGGACGGCAATAAGCGGTTGAGAATTCGGCGACATCTCTTTACCGTCGCTTGATGACCCTTCCCTCCGCTCTTCTCTTCGCTCTTATCAATCTCGCCATCGTCCTTGCGCTTCTCACTGCGCTTTGGGCCGTCAGCGTACGCATCAAGGATGCGAGCATCATTGACATCGCCTGGGGCCCCGCATGCGCCTTGCCGGCGTTGTTAACTTTCGTTCGCGCCGACGGCGCCGATCCGCGCGCTCTTATCCTCACCGTGCTGGTCTCGGTCTGGGCGGCGCGCCTGGCGCTCTACCTCGGCTCCCGCAATCTCGGTCACGGCGAGGATATCCGGTATCAAAAAATGCGCGAGGCCCAGGGATCGGACGCCGCTTTCGCCCGCTGGTCGTTGCCGCGGGTTTATTGGCTGCAAGGCGTTATCGCGTGGTTTGTGTCCCTGCCCGTGCAATGGGGCCAATTCGGCGCGGACGGCGTCGGCGCTCTCGCCGTCGCGGGCGCGCTGGTGTTCGCCGCCGGCCTCGCCTTCGAGGCGATCGGAGACTGGCAACTGGCCCAGTTCAAGAAAAATCCCGCCAACAAGGGCAAATTGATGACCAGGGGTCTGTGGGCGTGGACCCGGCACCCCAATTACTTCGGGGACGCGACGGTCTGGTTCGGCCTCACCCTCATCGCCCTGGAGAGTCCCCTTGGCGTCTACACAATCCTGTCGCCCGTCATCATGGCCGTGTTCCTGGTATTCATATCCGGCAAGGCTTTGACCGAACGCATGATGGAAAAAAAGTATCCAGAATACGCCGAATACAAGAAGCGGACGTCTGGTTTCATTCCCTTGCCGCCAAAACGTAACTGACAAAAAACGCTGCGTTCCCGCCGCTTCGCTGTAGACTTGGAAAAAACAGGAGGAACGCGCCCATGGCGAGCGCATCCCAGGACCGGGAAAACATCGGCGAATTCGATTATGTGATCATCGGCGCAGGATCCGCCGGCTGCGTTCTGGCGAACCGGCTGAGCGCCGATCCGCAAACCCGGGTCTGCCTGCTCGAGGCCGGACCGGCGGACAAAGATCCTCTGATTCACGCCCCTATGGGGTTCGCCTTCATTCCAGACTGGTCGCCTGTCAATTGGCGCTTTGACACCAGCCCGCAAAAACACCTGAACGACCGCGTTTGCTTTCAGCCGCGCGGCCGCGTTCTTGGCGGATCCAGTTCGATCAATGCGATGATATACATTCGCGGATCCAGATACGATTACGATCGATGGGCGGAAAACGGCGCCGACGGTTGGGCGTATGACGATGTGCTGCCCTATTTCAAAAAAGCCGAAGACAACTCGCGGGGCGCAGACGACTATCACGCCACCGGCGGGCCGCTGACCGTCTCTGACCTGCAGTACACAAATCCGCTTTCAGAGGTTTTCATGAAGGCGGCGGAAGAGCTTCAACTCAATCCGAATAGGGACTTTAACGGCGCCGCACAGGAAGGCATGGGCTATTACCAGGTCACGCAGCGAGACGGCAGACGGTGCTCGTCGGCGCGCGCTTATCTTGCGCCCGCCCGCGAACGCGCCAATCTGACGATCATCACCGATGCAAAGGCTGAGCGCATTCTGTTTACGGACAAGCGCGCCGCCGGTGTTGCTTTCTCGCGCAAAAAGAAGCCATTGCAGGTCAGCGTCGCCCGCGAAGTAGTCGTCAGCAGCGGGGCTTTTCAATCACCGCAACTGTTGATGCTATCCGGCGTCGGACCCGCGGCGCACCTGAACGGGCACGGCATTGACGTCGTCGCAGACGCGCCGGAAGTTGGCCGGAACCTTCAGGACCATCTCGACTGGACAGCAATTCACGCCGCTACGTCTAACGAAACCGTCGGGCTAAACCTCAGCTACGCCATGAAAATGCCGCGCGCCATTGGCGAATACCGCAAACATGGCCGCGGCCCGCTGACGTCGAATCTGGCCGAATGCGGCGGATTTCTGAAAACGGACCCGTCGGAGGCGGAGCCGGACGTGCAGCTGCATTTCCTGCCCGCAATTGTCGACGATCACGGCCGGAAAAAGCATTTCTCTGCTGGAATTTCGTGTCATGTCTGCGTGTTGCGACCGAAAAGCCGCGGCGCCGTCAGTCTGGAAAGCGCGGATCCGGCTGCGGCGCCGGTGATTGATCCGAATTTTCTCGATGATGAGGATGATCTGCGTAGATTGATGAAAGGCGCGCGCATTGTCGAGCGGATCTTGGAGGCGCCCGCCTTTCAAGGCATCGTCGGCAAACGGATGTATTTACCGGAGAATGCCGACGACGCCGCGCTGGAGGCGGATATCCGTGCGCGGTCGGACACCATCTATCACCCGGTGGGTACATGCGCCATCGGGACGGTTGTCGATTCTGCGCTGCGTGTGAACGGCGTCGACAATTTGCGCGTTGTCGACGCGTCGGTAATGCCGTTTCTGATTTCCGGGAATACGAACGCACCGTCGATCATGATCGGTGAAAAAGCGGCGGACCTGATTGCAGCCGCCGCCTAGGGCGCCGCGGCGGCGTTTTGTTCTTGCGGCGCGGCTCGGTCTGACGCGGCTGACGCCGGCGCGCCGCCGGCAAGTTCTTTGGCGAGTTCCACGCGCTTCGCGGCGGCGTGCTTTGTGCGCGACAGTTCATCCGCCTGTTGCAGGATCGATCGCATGCCCCGCCGGTTGGCGATCTGGATCGATATGCCCGGGCGCCCGTTCAACTCCAGGAGCAATGGCCCCAAATCACGGTCGAGCACGACGTCAACGCCGATATATCCAAGTCCCGTCACGTCATAGGACCGCGCCGCCATCAACAAGATATCGTCCCAATAGGGGGTTTGCACATTGTCCAGCGCATGCGCCGTATCCGGATGAAGTTCAATCAGTTGATCATGCTGCATCGCGCGCGAGGTCAAACCGGTCGCAATATCGATCCCGACCCCGACGCCGCCCCGGTGCAAGTTCGCCTTGCCGTCCGATTCAGCAGTGGGCAGGCGCAGCATCGCGAATACGGGAAGCCCGCGCAAGACAATCACGCGAATGTCGGGAACGCCCTTGAATGAAATCTTGCCGAAGATGTCGTCGAACTTCACACGATATTCGATCATCGCCACATCGGGCTGGCCGCCAAGCGAATACATGCCCGACAGTATGTTGTTGATCTGGAACCGAACCGTTTCCATGGTAATGCGGCGGCCGCTGGCCATCCGCCAGCCGCCCCGCAGCGGCGATTCGATGACGATGATCCCTTTACCTTGCGACCCCTGGGCCGGCTTGATGACAAAGCCGTCTTCTCGGGCCAGCAAATCCGGCAACCCTTTCATGTCGCGGGCGTCGCGCACAACGCCGTAGAGCTCCGGACTGGGGATCATCGCCGCTTGTGCCAGGCGCTTTGTCTCAAGCTTGTCGTCAACGAGCCGCAAGAGTTTACGCGGATTGTTTGGATTCACGTAATTGACATTGCGTTCATTGATGCCGATCACGCCGTTTTTTCGCAATGTCTGCAACATTTTCAGCATCAGGATTTCGCCAACTCCCGAAAACGCCATAGCTCGGTCAGGCGCAGCCCCGTGTAGCGGCCCATCAGGATGCACAGTCCCATCAGCACCAGGAGCAGTTCAGGAAACTGATACATCCAGTACTCTACGTAGTCGTTCGTCATCGCAAGATAGGTGATCGCGGCTACGCCGAGACTGCCGACGCCCTGTCTGATCGCTTCCGAAGCGGAGCTTTCCTCCCATACGATTGACATGCGTTCGATGGTCATCGTCAAAATCACAATGGGGAACAGCGATATGGACAGCCCGACCGCCTGGTTTGAGTTTGTCAGCGCAATCGTAATGCCCGCCATCAGCATGACGATGAAAATGACAACCACCGCAAGCCTCGGCACGAGCAACAATTGCAGACGTTCAAGGTAAAACCGCAAGGCGAGCCCGAGCGCTATCAGGGTGCTAAACAACAGCAAGCCGTTCAGAAGCGCGGTTTCGCGAAAAGCGATCCCGATCAACACCGGCATGAACGTGCCGAGCGTTTTGACGCCGACGAACTGGCGCAAGAACACCAGAATTGTGATGCCCACGGGTATGGTGATGAGCACTTCGTAGACAAGGCGTGTCGTCAGCGGGAGATTGCTGAAACTAAATACGCGCTCCAAGCCGCCAAGCGCATCCCCGCCGCGTTGCCGAACGAGGTCTACGGCCGAATTGCTCCGTTGCCGCAGGGCGATTTGGATATCAAGATCGTCCACGCCCGAAGCTGAGACAAGATCCTGCGCCCCGTACCAGATGGTGAAAAAGCGGGCCGGTTCACCGTCCGGAAAGTAGCGAAAATCTTCGCCGTCCATGTGGTATTCCAGCCAGTGTCGAAGGTCGACGCGCCGCCGGCTGTCCGACAGATAAACCCCATTGGCGATCCGCGCCGGCACGCCTTTTGACCGCAGCATGTAAACGGCAAGCTGCAGCCGATCCATCGTCGATTTGCCGCCAAGCAGCACGGCGAGCTCATCAGCGTAGAGCTCATCTTGATCGCGGGGCTTAAACACTTCCGCGATCCCCAGGTCGATGTAGGAACGATCGTCCGCCGAGCGCCGCCGCAAATCTCCGCTCCAGACAATAAAGGCCTGGCGGCGAATGGGGTCCTCCTCAAATTCGATCTCCGCTGGTTCAGCCTGGCGAAATGAACTGGGCAAGGGTGTTGAAAGAGTCTCGCCGGCCGTCAGCGCCGTATAGCGCAACACTTTCCGGTTGGACGGATAGCGGTACGTCCAGATGGCCTTGCGATTGCGCGATTGCGCTTCCGTCGCGAGACTGAGGCCGAAGGGGCCGTTGTAATACTGTTCTTGCGGAAAGGTGCGCGATACGTCGCCGGCGGGAAGATACGTCTCGATGCGAGCTGGTTCGTCGCGTCCCTCGAAGTCAAGATAGATCTCGAACTCCCAAATGCTGGTCATCACGCCGGGCGCTACGGGATAACCGAGCGACGAGATTTTCACCAGGACGATGGCGGAGCCGGCGGCGACAAGAATCAATCCCAGGAAGAAAGCATGGCGGATGCTATTCATCGTCGCCGTCTTTGCACGAAACCTCCGATGCAAATGTCTGGCCGGAGTCAACAATGATCCGGTTCGCCAGAAATTCGCGACCGACCAGCACGTCATATTCAAAGTCGGCGCGGTTCGCGAGATTCAGCTCGGCCCTTCCTCGCACGCCGCCGACGCAAATGGGAATGCGGATGACCGGCCGGCGAATCGTGCCGCCGGTTTTGGTCTTGATCTGTGCAAAGCGGATGACGTTCTGGTCGTAGCGAATCGACCTGCCGCCCTTGCCGACGAGTCGAAATCGGACCCAGTTGTCGCGCTTGCCGCGCTTGTAGATTTCAACGTCCCGCGCATGGATTGAACTGGTGTCGGCGCCGGTGTCGAGTTTGCCTTTCAACTCAAGCGCCAGATTGCCGATCTGAACATTCTCCAAATAGCCAAGCCGCACCGGATCTTCCACATCGCCCGCCGCCGGCTCGACGTCGCCGTCTTCGGCCAATACGGGCGGGCAAACGGCCAACGCCGCCGCTCCAACCGCGAGACATAATCGAACCCATAAAGCCATGCCGAGCGCCCTCTCCCGTCTTCGCCAGGATTTAAACCCCCAGCCATTATCAGACATTTTGCCAAAGTAAACAAAGGGGCCGATAGTTAACGCAATGATAGGGAGCGGGACCGTTTGACGCCGACGGACAAGCGTCTTACCGAGGCTCGCGCAGCCCACTACCGGACCCGGCACGCCTCATGACCAATGCATTGGCGACCATCAAGCGCTTCAAAAGCTGGTACGCCGACGCCGCGTTGCCGCTCTGGGTCCAGACGTCATGGGACGGCGCGCATGGCGGCTTCTTTGAGGCGCTCGACTTTCAGGGACGGCCCGTTCGCGGCCCGCGCCGGGTCAGAGTTCAGGCGCGTCAGATCTATACGTTTTCAAGGGTCGGCGCGCTTGGCTGGGCCGAAGGCGGCGAGACGCTCGCATCGCAAGGCTTCGCCTATCTGGTTGACCACGCCTGTCCGGAAGAAGGCGCGCGCGGCTGTGTTCACGTTCTATCTGACGACGGCGCAGTCCTGGACGACCGGCGCGATCTCTACGATCAGGCGTTCATCTTGCTCGCTTGCTCGGCGCGGATCGAAGCGACCGGTTGCCGGCGCGCTGCGGCGATCGCTGAGCGCGTTATGGCGTTTCTCGATCGTGAGCTCGCCTCGCCCCACGGCGGCTGGCGCGAAAGCGATCGGGGCGAACTGCCGCGTCGGCAGAACCCGCATATGCATCTTTTCGAAGCGTTTATGGCGCTTGAGCGAGTAACCGGGGACAAACGCTGGCGTCGTCGGGCGGACGCAATGGCGATGCTGTTTGACCGGTACTTTTTCGACCGGAAGAACAGCTTGCTGCGGGAGTTTTTCAGCGAAGACTGGACCAGGCTTGACCCGCATCAAGGCGACGTGGTTGAGCCCGGCCATATGATGGAGTGGATTTGGCTGCTTTGTCAGTACGACAAGAGCGCGGAGGGACGCTTTGAAAAGACCAAGGATGCGCTGTTCAAGCGCGCGCAGCGCTTTGCCGAACAGCGCTTCGGCTTCCTGCCTGACGACGTGAACGGGTCGGCCTCTTCCGGCAGCCGGCGTTTGTGGCCTCAGACCGAATATGTGCGCGCCGCGTTCGCCCTGGCGTCAGACGCCAATGACGCTTTCGCCGCCGCGGGCGGTCGGATCGTCGGGAATATCCTCGACACTTACGCCGACCAGCCGATCGCGGGACTGTGGTGCGACCGGTTCGACGCCGACGGCGCGCCGATTGCGAAGGACGTTCCGGCCAGCATACTCTATCACTTGTACGAAGCGGTCGCGGAGGCGGACCGCTTTACCGAAAGGATACATCGATCATGAAAATCCAGCCGGTCATCATGTCGGGCGGCTCCGGGACCAGGTTGTGGCCCATGTCCCGGGATGCGCGCCCCAAGCAGTTTCTTAAACTGATCACTGACAAGACGATGTTTCAGGAAACCGCATTGCGGGTGTCGCCGCGAGAGGAGGGCTTTGCGCCGCCGGTTGTTATCGCCGGCGCACGGCACGGGGCCATTGTCGCCAAACAGCTTGCTGAAATCGATATCGCGCAGGCGGAGATCATATTGGAGCCGGCGCCGCGCAATACGGCCGCGGTCGCCGCTGTCGCCAGCGCGTGGGTGGAAGCGCGCAACGAAGACGCCCTCATCTTGCTAATGCCCGCCGATCACCACATTCCCGAAGCAGCCGGATTTCGCGCCGCCGTCGCCAACGCAGCCGAGGCCGCCGCGGACGGTCACATTGCGACATTCGGCATCAAGCCCGATCGTCCGCATACGGGATATGGATATATTGAAGCCGGCGAGAAGATTGGCGACGGCATTTATCGCGTCGCGGCGTTCAAAGAAAAGCCGGATGCGGAAACGGCGCAATCCTACCTTAATCAGGGGGGGTTCTATTGGAACGCGGGCATATTTCTGTTCCGAGCGAGCGTTATGCTGGAAGAACTCAACAAACACGCCGCCGACATTCGTACCGCAGCGACGGCGGCGTTGAAGGAAAGCGTAATGTCCGGCGCCGCGCGCCGCCTCGACGAAGACGCCTTTGCCGCCGCGCCGTCGAATTCGATTGACTATGCGGTCATGGAAAAAACCGATCGCGCCGCAGTCGCCGCGCCCATCGATGTCGGTTGGACCGACATTGGCAGCTGGAGCGAAGTGGCGACGCAATCAGACGATGAGAGCGTCATCGATCTAGCAGGCGGCAATATCATCCGTTCCGACGGCGCGCTGGTGGCCGCCGCGGGCGTGGAGGGCCTTATTATCGTCGCCACGGAAGATGCGGTGCTGGTGGCGCGAAAAGACGACGCGCAGCAGGTTCGCGCGATCGTCGACGAACTCAAACAACGCGGTCGGCGCGACCTGCTCTAGGACAACTGCCATGACCCGGAAAATCGTTGTTACCGGCGGCGCCGGCTATATCGGCAGCCATGTGTGCCTCGAGCTCGTTCAATCCGGGCGCGACGTGCTAATCATTGATGACTTTTCCAACGCCCACCCGGAAGCGGTGAACCGCATCGGCGCTTTAGCCGGGCGCAAGGTTGATTTTCTGCGCGCGGACCTGGCCGACCACGGGCAGCGCCAGGCCGTGGCCGACAAGATCAAAGAGTTCGGCGCCGACGGCGCCGTTCACCTGGCGGGACTGAAGGCTGTGGGCGAATCGGTGGCCCAGCCGGCCCGGTATTATCGCGTCAACATCGGCTCTGCGCTCACGCTGGTGGATGCGATGGAGGCGGCCGGCGCCAAGTCGATTGTCTTTTCCTCGTCGGCGACGGTCTATGGCGATCTTAACCAGAACCCGGTGACGGAAACCGGCAGGACCGGCGCGACCAACCCCTACGGCCGCACGAAGCTCTACATTGAGGAGATCCTGAAGGACGTCGCCGCCGCGGACGGAAGTTGGGGCGTCGTCAATCTGCGGTACTTCAATCCGGTGGGCGCGCATCATTCCGGCCGGATCGGCGAAGATCCCAACGACATTCCGAATAATCTCTTTCCGTTTATCGCCCAGGTCGCCGTTGGCCGCAGAGATGAGCTTTCCGTTTTCGGAAACGACTATCCGACCCGGGACGGCACCGGCGTTCGCGACTACATTCATGTCGTCGATCTCGCTAAGGGCCATGTGGCCGCGCTGGATTATCTTGAAAAAGGCAATCGCGGCGCGACCGCCGTCAATCTCGGCGCCGGGCGCGGATACTCTGTGCTGGAGGCGGTCGCCGCTTTCAAGCGAGCCTCAAACCGGGACATTCCTTACGAGATCGCGCCGCGCCGAGACGGCGACGTCGCTGAAATCTACGCCGATCCGACGAGGGCGAAAGAACTTCTTGGCTGGTCGACCGAAAAGACCATTGACGACATGTGCGCCGATCACTGGCGTTGGCAAAGCCAAAATCCGAACGGTTACGCCGGCGACTAAGCCGTTCGTTCAGCGAACTGCCCGTAGCGCCGATAGGGCTCCATATAGGTCGGCAGGATCGATTCCAGGGTTTGCGGCTCAATGCCGAGATCGGCGAACACGCCGACGGAACCATCCGTATTCACCACATTATCCACTTGGTTCAGTTTAACCTGATCGCGCGTCAACGGCGGGTCGACAAACGGCAACGCGCCGGCCAACTCACCAAAAAGACCAAGCATGGAAGCCACAGGGAACGGGACCACGGCCAGAAACCGTTCGCGGCCGATTTCTCGCAGCATCATTTCCATCAGCTTACGGAAGGAATAGACTTTCGGGCCGCCGAGTTCGAATATTTTGCCTTGCGCTTCGTTGCGCGCCAGCGCCTCACAGACGGCGTCGGCGACATCGTCGACATAGACCGGCTGAAATTTCGTATGGCCGCCGCCGAGAAGCGGTAATGGCGTGAACGGCGTCGTGGTCGCCATGGCGGCGAAGCGATTAAAAAATTTGTCTTCCTGCCCAAACACCACCGACGGGCGTAAAACGCTCGCCTGAGGCGCCGCGGCCATCACGGCCAGTTCGCCCTCGCCCTTGGTCCGGGCGTAAGCGCTGTCGCTGTCCGCATCCGCGCCGATGGCCGACATTTGGACAAATCGCTCCACGCCCTCTTCCGCCGCGATTTCAGCGACGCACGCCGCCCCGTCCGCCTGCACCGCGCCGAATTTCTGTTGGCCCTCCTGATGCAGGATGCCCACAAGATTGACGACGGCGTCCGCGCCGACAAGGACATCTGCGACCGAGGCGCGATGGCGGATGTTGGCCTGTTTGAGCTGGATTTGCCCGACAGCGCCCATGGGCCGGAGAAACTGCGCCAGATGGGGCCTGCGCACGGCCACGCGCACGCGCCAGCCCCGCTTGGCGAGCTCACGGACGACATTGCGCCCGACAAAGCCCGATCCGCCAAAGACAACCGCCAGTTTTCCGGTCATTGCTGCGCTCCTTCGGGGCGGCGCACGAAAGGCCGCCCGACCTTCAATCCGCCCCTGCTAACCGAATCCCCGACGGGCCGCAATCGGACGCTTCGGCGCGGGGCCCCGCCGCCGCGAAACGACAGGGCCGATTGACATGAACCGAGACGGCCTCTAATCCACCGCCCTCGCCCGTGCCCAGGTGGCGGAATTGGTAGACGCGCTGGCTTCAGGTGCCAGTGGCCTTACGGTCGTGGAAGTTCGAGTCTTCTCCTGGGCACCACCCTATCATCCATTGAACAGTCCAAGCCGCCTGAAAACGGCATTAGATCAAGGTGTTGGCGGATTGTTGGTTGCGGTTTGCGGCGCGTGTTGCGTCGTGCGACGGGAAATTGGGCCTGACGCTCTTTTCTTGTTCGGCGATGACTTGCAGATTTTAAAGATTAAGCGTGCAGGAAAAGCGGCTGTTCGCCAGAAGACTTGGCGGGCGCGTCTTCTTGAGCAGTCAGGGGCTTCTTACGCAATCGAGTGAGCGCGCGCGCCTATCAGCAACGTCAAAAGCAAAATCTCACCGCCAAACCAGATAATACGGGAAGGCGTTTGGGCTATTATCATCTATAGTTGAATATACAGAACTCTTACACTTGCCTTCCTCCCCTCATTGTCAACATTATTTGTCAATTCAATCACACATCCGCGTCGCTCAATTGACGGGACGCCGATGCGCGGGGCGGCTGCATTAGGGGTGGGACATGAACTCGTCATTGCGCTTTAGTGTTTGTCACGAGCGACGTCTTGTGACGCTCGAACCAAACCCCGCGTTTCTCGAAAACGCCGCCGCGCCGGCCGGCGGCGTTGGCAATATTGAGGCGATTGCGCTACGCGCGCTCATCCTGAAGTTCGCCGGCGATATACCGATTCCGCCCGACGCAAACATTCCGCCCGATCTTCTCAAAGAAGCCGAGCGCAACGCGCGCCTCGGATACGATCCAGCCTATTGCGGGCTTAGCGTTAGCGGCGATCTCCATTTGGACAGCGTTGAACTCTTCCGATCGTTGCGCATGGAAGGATGTGATTTCGACGGCGCAGTTTATCTGCGCCACATCGTCAGCCGGACGGTTTCGCTTCGCGGCAGCCGGTTGATCGAGCTGAACGCCAGCGAGGCGGAAATTCACGGATCGCTTTTGCTCAGTGAACGGACCGGCATATCGGATCACGCCGTCGTGCGCGGTTCCGGCGCCGCTGATCATGGCGATGCGCCATTTGAATCGCGCAAGCTAATCGACCTGAGCCTGGCGAACGTCACCGGCGACGTTGTTCTCTCCGGGGCCGAGATAGGATGTGCGCTTGACGGCTCTGTTGCGGGCTCCCTCGCGGAGGGCTGTGCGCTGATGGCGGGCGGTTTGAAAGCGAACGCCCTGTGGATTGACGGTTCAACCGTAAAGGGACGCGTTTTTCTCGCCGGCGCTGTTATGAAAACAATGCTGTCGATCCGACACACGGAGATCGCGCTTCCGGTCGACGCCTCGAAACTGGCCGCCGCGCCCGCCTCACGCAACCGCGCGCCGCACCCAGACATCTTGCCGGGAAGGCCGGAGTTTAAGTTTGTCGCCTTGGCGGCGAACGACATGACCCTTGGCACGAAACTTTACATCCAGAACTGTCGCATTCTCGGTCAGGCGCGCCTTTCCCGCGCAAAAATCGGCGGCGATTGTCTTTTTCAAGACACGCTGTTTTGCTCCTCCTATATCGCGCTTAAGAACAAGCTGGAGAGCATCGGGGCGTCGAACGTTGAACAAACGACTGTCGCTTATCTCGCCGCCGCCGGCATCAACGACGACAGCCACGACATGGCGTCATTGCATGCATCGCGCGCCGACATCGGCGGCGGTGTTTTTATGCACGCGGCAATCAGCTATGGAGAGCTTCGTTTTAGGAACACGCGCATCCGGGGCGTTCTGAACGCGCGCGGCGCGTTGCTTGTATCCCTAAGATCCCTTCAGTTGTCTCAAGTCGACTACGACGAAATAAAGTCTCTTCGGCGGCCTTCTGCAGGCAATCGCCCGAAGGCTGGGTCCCTTTCGCGCGAAGCGTCAGGAGACCGGGGACCGTTTCCACGGCCGGGCGTCTTGCTGTCGGGAATCACGCTTTGCGCCGATCGCGCGGACATCAACAGCAGCGTCTTTCTCGCGCGGTACAACGAGCGAAACAGCGCCGGCGACGCTCTCCTGTTCGAATCTTTCGGCGAAGTCTCGATGCGACAGACAAGAATAGGCGGCTCCCTGAACTGTCGTCATGCGCAAATGGTTGCCGCAGCCGTTCCAAAAGAGGGCGATGCGCCGGATTTGGGCGTCAATGAAATCGGCCAAAAACACTTTGTCGCGATGGCCTTGTCCGGGTCCGACATCGGCGGAACCGTCTTTCTGTCCGGCGACACAAGCGCCCGCTGCTTCAGATCGGAGGGAGAAATCCGCCTGCGGGGCGCCAATATTAAGGGCAATATCATTTTTTATAACGGCCAATTCACCCATGTCCCGATTCATCTTTATTATTCCGACAAGCGGCTTATCAAGACTTTCTATGAAAATCGATCAATCCTGAATCTGAGAACGGCCGTTGTCGCCGGTACAATCTTTTTTGCTCCGGATAAAGAGCTTTTCGACAAGCAGGCGAGCGCCGGAATTCAGGGCGATAAGTCGGCTGTTGTTCGGGGCGGGATCGACTTTCATCTGGCGGAATGCGCCGCACTCCAGGATTCCGTGCAGAGTTGGCCTTTTTCCGATTACAAACCGCCGCTCTCCCAACCTTTTCGCCGACTGAACTCCGGCGCGCGGAAGCATCCGGCGGCGTGGCTTCGTCTCGACGGGTTTAAATACCGACTGCTGAGCGGTCCGATTTCGGGCTGGTCGGAGCGAAAAAAATGGCTGAAGATGTCGCGCTCAGCGTTCACAAGCAGCAGCGGCGGGAAAAACGCCAACTCTCTTCAGCCCTATGAACACCTGGCGTCAGTGTTGAAGTCCCAGGGTTTTGTGCACGACGCCTGTCTTGTTCTGTACAGGCGGGGCGAACTCGCCTGGAGCCCCGCGTCCAGGCACAGGAGAACTATCGTCCATCGCATCGGACATGTTGTCGAGTTACCGCTGCTCGCGTTTGTCAACGCCTTTCGATGGATCTCGTACTTCCCGCAATGGGGCGTCCTCGCGATCTTCGCGGTGATGACGGCGGTGACTTTCATTTCGCATGAGTTCTATCGGTTGGGGCTAATGCGTCCGGCCGAAGAGGAAGTGATTATCGGAGAGGACTATGCGGAGTATGGCGAAGTGCCTCTGGAAATGCGGTTTAACGCGATAACCTACACCATTGATCTTGTCGTTCCGGGGCTTGATTTTCGGCAGGAGAGATATTGGATGCCGAAGGTCGGCATTTCATCGGGCGACCAACCCGTAACGCCGGTCGAAACGCCGGAGCATATCGTGTTTAGAGAGAATCAAAGCTTGAAGGCGAGCGATCGCAACAGGATTGATTTTTACAACCGACGGCGAATCCCATATTTTGTTGAGTTATTCGCACGGCTGTCCGGGTGGATACTATTTTCCGTCACCATCCTCGGCTATACCGGCGTTCTTCGGCCTGATCGCGACGTTTAGGCGGCTACAGGCGTCTCTTCGTATTGCAAATGCGACAGGTGGATAGCCTCCCCTCGCCGCCGGCGCGCGGGGCCGTTTTCGCGGCGGACCGCCCGCCCCCGATTTCGGTCATGGGCCGAGCGCCCACAGATTAAGCGCCCAAAGATTAAGCGCCTCTAAGCCAAGCGCAATTTGCAGTTGCTATCGGCTTTGTGATCATCAAGACTGGGACGGGAGAGTCGCCTCCGGGCCGGCCGTGACAAAGGGCAATCGAATGAAAAGCTTACGTGTCGTCGCGATCGCCTTTTTTCTGTGCGCCGGCGGGCGCGCGGCCGCCGCGGACGCAGCGCCCACACTCACCGTTTCCATTTCCGGAGCCGAGTCTCAAGACGGCGTGATCATCGTCGCCATTTTCGACGACGAAGACAATTTTCTGAAACAGCCCATAAGGTTCAGAACGGCCGCGATCGAAACCGACGGATCCGCCGAGGCCGTCTTCACGTCCGTGCCCGTGGGCCGCTATGCGGTAAGCGCCATTCATGACGCGGACGAGAACGGCGAGCTCACCCTCGGCCTCCTCGGCATACCGCGCGAAGACTACGGGTTTTCCAACGACGCACGCGGCCGATTCGGTCCGCCTGGATTTGACAGCGCCGCATTCGCGCACGAACAGCCCACGACCATCGAAATCAGTCTAGGCGGGGTATAACATCCTAAAATTCCCCGTTTTTCCGTGCATGAACCGATTGTCGCAGATACGCGTACCCTTAAGGCGTAAGTTATCGGAGAGTGCGTGATATGACGCGTTTCGAAGTCGACGCCGCGTCTTTTCGAGCCGCCATTGATTCGCGCCTCGAAGAGATTCTCCGCGACTGCCGATCCAATTGCGACATCTTCAATGATGCAATGCAATATAGCACACTGGGCGGCGGCAAGCGTCTGCGGCCCTTGATGACGCTGATGACGGCGGAAGCTTTCGGCGCGCCGGTGGAAAACGCACTCGGGCCGGCATGCGCCATTGAACTGGTGCATGTGGCCTCGCTGATCGTCGACGACCTGCCTTCCATGGACGACGCTGAGACCCGTCGCGGCCGTCCCGCCAACCACCTGGTGCATGGCGAATCCACCGCGATCCTCGCCGCCATCGCGCTGATGAACGAAGCCTTCAGCGTCGTTTCACGGTCGGAGTTGATTTCGGCGTCGCAGCGGCTGGCGATTGTCGAGCTGATCTCCAAGGCTGTGGGCCCGGCCGGTCTTTCCGGCGGACAGAACATGGATCTCGCCTCGGGGTGCGCCGTGGCGGACGGGTATGACGCGGAAGCGGCCAATATGGCGAAAACCGGCGCGTTGTTCGTCGCGGCGCTGGAGGCCGGCGCCATTTGCGCCAATGTCCGCGACGCGCGGCTTAGCGCTCTAAGAGAGTTCGGCCAGCGGTTTGGCCTGACCTTTCAGATATTCGACGATCTCATCGATGTTTACAGCGACGTCGGGGCGGCCGGAAAAGACGTGGGCCAGGATGCGGCGCGACAGACCATTGTCGCCCAGATCGGCCCGGAAAACGCCGTCGCCCGCGCTCAGGCGCACATTCAAAGCATGTTGCGGGCGATTGCGCCCTTCGGGCAACAGGCCCGACACTTTCGCGGCCTCCTCAGTTGGCTTATGGATGTTCATCTGAAGAAAATGGCGCCGAGCGCGCCATTGATGGAACTGCGCGCGCGGCTCGAAATCGTATCATAGCAGCGCGCTATCGGAGCAAGACGCCATTGTCGCCAGCGTTCGGCATTTTAATCACCCTCGCCGCCTTCATCACGATGGAAGGCGTTGCGTGGACCGTGCACAAATACGTCATGCATGGCTGGCTGTGGTCGCTCCATGAGGACCATCACATTCCCGAAAAACGCGGCCTGGAGCGTAATGATTGGTTTGCTGTGTTTTTCGCGGCGCCGGCGATTTTGCTGTTCGTCGCCGGGCTTCAGTTTCCGCCGGCGCATTGGGCGGCGATCGGGGTCACCCTCTATGGCGCGGTCTATTTCGGCTTTCACGACATCATCGTACATCGCCGCTTGAGAGTTCCTTTCAAGATCCGACAACCCTATCTGCGCCATATCATCAAGGCCCACCGCTTTCATCACGCCGTGCGCGAAAAAAACGGCGCGGTGTCATTCGGATTCTTGATTGCGCCGTCGATCAGCCATCTTAAACAGAAATTGCGGCGCAGTTCCGCAGGCTGACGGTTAGTAACGCCGGCTGATCGCGGCGGGCCGAACTCTCAACCTGCTCATGCTTCTGAGAGATTCGCTTTCGTCCACATATCAAGACGCGGATTTGCGTTGTCGTCAGGCTTTGAAACCTGCCGCCAGGCGGCGCGAATGAAGCCGTACGCCACCGCAGCGACTTTCCGCGCGCCGCTTGTGGATGTGCGCGTATCCCAGGCGGCGGGGCCTCGGGCGATCACTTTTGTTCCGATAGCGCGGTATACGTATTGCGCTGCCGATATCGCCCAGGCGGAACGAAAACCAAGACGGGCGATCCCGACCGATGCGGAATCGTAATAGCGGTCCGCTTCGCGGATTAATCGCTCGGCGATCCGGTAGACGGCCTCTCGATTCGCAGGGTCCGCGACTGCGTTGACGGGAACGTCTTCAGCGGCGAGCCATTTGGCGGGTAAATAGACGCGGTCGTTCTCCGCGTCCTCGACAATATCGCGGGCGATGTTGGTGAGCTGAAAGGCGAGCCCCAGATCACAGGCGCGCTGCAGCGTTTGCTCATCGCGCACGCCCATAATATGCGCCATCATGACCCCGACGACGCCGGCCACGTGATAGCAGTATTCGAGCGTATCGCTGAGGGTCTCGTATCGGCGCTCCGCGACATCCATGGCGAACCCATCCAGGAGATCGAGCGCGTAGCGCAGGGGCAAGTCGTGCTTCTGGACAACCGATTGGAAAGCAGCGAACACCGGATCCGTCATCGCCGCGCCCGCATGGGCCGCTCGGGTTTGCCGACGCAGCTCGTCCAGACGATCCTGAAGCGCCTGCGGATCGACATCGCCGGGCGCGCCTTGTCGATGGCCCAGCACTTGACCGTCGATCACATCGTCGCAATGGCGGCACCACGCATAGAGCATCTCCACATCTTTGCGCGTGGACTTGTCAAACAGGGCGGCCGCAGCGGAAAAACTCCGCGACCCCCGCTGAATCATTTCACGGCTATGCTGCGCGACCGATTCCATCACGTTGCTCTTTACTCAAATCGGTCGCGTTTGGGTAAGCCTTTTTGAAATCCTCGAGCATCAGGCCGGCAGTCGCCTTGGCCGAGCCGACGACGCCCGGTATGCCGGCGCCCGGATGAGTGCCGGCGCCCGCAAAGTAAAGACCGCCGATCTTGTCGTCGCGATTATGCGTTCGGAAATACGCGCTCTGGGTCAAAATCGGTTCGAAAGAAAATGCCGATCCGAGATGCGCGTTGAGCTCCGAGCGGAAGTCGAATGGCGTAAAGATGCGCGATGTAACCAGGTCGGCGCGCAAGTTCGGAATATAGCGCTCTTCGAGATATTGCAGTATCCGGTCGCGATATTTCGGCCCTTCCACATCCCAGTCGATATTCGCCGTACCCAGATGCGGCACCGGCGCCAACACATAGAAAGCCGAGCACCCCTCCGGCGCGAGAGACGGGTCGGTGGCCGTGGGCATGTGAAGATAGAGCGAGAAATCGTCCGCCAATTCCGAACTGCCGTAAATGTCCTTGAGCAGTTCCCGATAGCGCGGTCCGAACATGATGCTGTGATGCTTCAGATGCTTGCGCTCGCCTTTGAGGCCGAAATAAACGACGAACAGGGACGGACTGAAACGCTTGCCTTTGGACCGCGCCGCCGCGGCGCGGCCATGTTTGTCCCCATTCAGAAGCGCATCGTACGTATGCACGACATCGGCGTTGGAGGCGACGCAGTCAAATGCTTCCACGCCGCCGCCATCGGTCGCGACGCCCGTAACCCGCCCTTCCCCGGTTTCGATCCGGCCGACAGGCGCGTTCAGGCGAATCTCGCCGCCCAGGTCCGTGAACAGTTTCACAAGGCCGGCGACGAGGGCGCCCGTCCCGCCTTTCGGGAACCAAACGCCCCATTTACGTTCCAACGCATGGATCAGCGTGTACACCGATGATGTTGCAAACGGGTTGCCGCCCACTAACAGCGTGTGAAAGCTGAACGCCTGGCGCAGATGCTCATCTTTCACAAACTCAGAAACCATGGAATAGACGCTGCGATAGCTTTGAAGCCGGGCAAGCTGGGGCGCCGCCCGCACCATGCTCCAGAAGCTTAAAAACGGCACGGTCCCCAGTTTGACATATCCTTCCTGGAAAACCTCCTCGGCGTATTTCAGAAAGCGCTCGTGACCCTCAATGTCGGTTGGATTGAGTTTCTCAATTTCCCGGCGCGTGAGCTCTTCGTCATTGGTGTAATCGAAAGTCGCGCCGTCTTCCCACAGCAGCCGATAAAACGGTTCGACCGGCCGAAGGTCGACATAGTCGGACAGCTTGTTGCCGGAAAGGTTGAACAGCTCTTCCAAACTAGAAGGGTCGGTAATCACCGTCGGGCCGGCGTCGAACGTGAAACCATCCTGTTCGTACACGTAAGCGCGACCGCCAGGCTTGTCCCGCTTTTCGAAGACGGTTGTTTTAAAGCCGGCGGACTGAAGTCGGATGGCCAGCGCCAATCCGCCGAAACCGCTTCCAATGACGGCTGCTTTAGGAGCTGGCATGGATATTCCTTTCATTAACGTCAAAATCACTGTTCGGCGACAATACCCGCAGGGCGCGTGAAATAGGTACAGGCGGAATGCCGACCAACAACCGCGCCTTGTCGCCGCCGGTCAGGGCGTTGGCGTAGAAGCGGTCGATAAGCGGCGGCGGCAGCGTGTAAAACCGCTGGAGCACGCGATAGCGCAGTTCCGTTCGCGCCGCTTTGAAAAGCATTCTGTTCAGCAGCCGAAAAAAGTCGTGGTCTCGCGCAACCTGCAGCGCGTGTTTCTTAATCAATGCGGCAACGACCCCGCTCTCAAGTCGCGGCGCCGACGCAATTAGATCCACTGTGCGGACCGCGTCGGGGAACGAGTATCCCGTAGTCGGATGAAAGAGAGCGGCGCGCAAGCCGACTTGCGGCGGCTGGCGTTCGGCGCCTGCCCAGAAGTCATCCGCGTCAAATGCGAGCGAGATCGGCAAGACGCCCCGCTCTTCTCGCTCGACACGCTTGATCCGCCAACCTCGCGCTTCAGCGTAGGCGTTCACCCCTGCGCGATAGTCATTCGCGTCGAAGTCTTTTCCATCTGTATACCGTGTATCTTCAATCAGGATACGGCGCTCGTCAAAAGGAAGAAGGTAGACGAATCTGTAGCCGTCGCGCTGCGAGACTGTGGCGTCCATAATGGTGGGCGCGGTTTCGCCATGCGGCTCTTCCGTGACAACTTCCAGACCAATAAATTTCTGATAACCGAGCGTCAGATGCGGCGAGCCCTCAAAGCCGCGTCCGTCGATCACGGCCGGCGCACGAAACGCGCGACCGTCCCGCAAGGAAACGGAGCGGACGCCGACATCGGCGGCTTGCGCCCCTGTCAGGGCCTTGACATTCGGCAGCGCCTCAACCGCTTTGCGCAGGTTTTCCGAGGGGATCGAATGATAAAATGTCGGAAAGGTTCGCTCATAACGCGGAAAGCGCACTTTGTTTTCCGGCCAGCTCGTTCCGATCAGCGGCGACACCCATTCCAACTGTTCGGCGGAAAGGTCCGATTCGTAAAACGACCAGGTTTTGTTGTCGACCAGCTTGTCCCCTGCTTCAATGAGCAGCATCCGCAATTGCGGTCGCCTTTGCAAAAGACGCAACGCTGCAAGGCAGTTCGCTAGACCGCCACCGACAAGGATGAGGTCGAACCCGGCGTCGTCGTTTCTCGACGGATCATTCATCTCAATCGCTCCATCGACAAGCCGAGCGCCGCTCGCCGGGCTTTGGGCAACCGCCACCACGGAACAGACGGGCGGTCATGATGTTCTTCGTGGTAGCCGAAATGATAGCACGTCAAGAAGGAAAGCCAGACCGGATAATCGTTGCTCCTGGCGCGATGGGGATGGTCATGCCCGCCTTCGGGCGTGCGATGAGGCAAATAGGTCCCGAAATAAAAGAGCTGGAGGGCCGAAATCCACGCCGGCGCGGCGTAGAATATCAGGATATTTTGAAACGATCCGGCATAGACCCACATCACCAGGATGAGGATATTCATAACGGCGAAGTTTTTCCACGAGTAATACTGCGTCAGAAATGACCAAAACCAGGGTCCCAGACGCTCATCGCCGGCGGGACCGTAGTCGGGGTCTCCCGCGCTCGCCGGATGACGGTGATGGGCGTGATGCAGGCGCCGCGTTCGATCGAAGAAGAATCCCGCATAGATCAAAAGCGCGGCGGCCCCGAACGCGTCATTAAGCCGTCTGTGATGCGGCGCCACTGTTCCATGCATAGCGTCATGGGCGGTGATGAACAGCCCGACCGACAGATTCGCCTGAATGAGGATATGAACAAGCGTACGCGCCAGGCCCGGGTCGGACAATTGCAGCGTCCAAAGCAAATGTCCCGACCAAACCGTCATGATCAGTGCGGCGACAACAATACCTTTATACTTATATGGCGTATCGCCGCCCGCCATCACTTGCCTCGCTTTTTCAGCTCAAGCTACGCGACGGCGCCGTTATTGGATCAGGTGCGGCGTTTCCGGACTGGCGGCCGCCGGCGGCCCCTGCGGCGTTCTGTCGATCACATCCGCCGCCAATGGGCTCGCCGGATCAATCTGAGTCCGATCAGCAGCCGTATCGAACTATGCAGTTACAGGTTTGAGCATGTCGATCACCGTCAGAACATCCGAAAGGAAACGTCCTGTCCAGGACGCCGGGACGACCCGGTTTGAAGATTCTAGCCGCGACGAAGCGCCGAATCGCGTCAACGCTGACGCCCTCACAGCGCCGCTTTCGGCGACGATGGACTATGTCGTGCGGTGTTTCGGCGGCCCTAAGACCTGGGACGGAAGGGCAAAAGGGCTGTTTGGCCTCATTAACCGCGGCTTCACGATCGATTCGGTCGGCGAGTGGGAAGAAAACGTCTTTGTCTTTCGCGAGAAACTGACTTTCTCGGACGGGGTGGTGGAGCGCCGGCTATGGCGCTTGTGGGATGCGCCCGGCGGCGTCGCATTTGAGGCGGACGGCGCTGTTCAGATCGGCCACGGAAAGATGGAACGAGGCGCTTTCAGGCTCGATTATCGGCTGGCGCTTGGACAGCTCACCGTCACCTATGCGGACCGGTTCTTTGCAGCGAAGAACGGCGAAACCGTCAACGCCGGAACAGCCGCATTTCTCGGGTTCAGGTTTTTGTCCGTCAACGCCGTCGCCAAAGCCAAATAAAAACGCCCGCCGCCAACCTGCGGCGAAAGGGTTCAGCGCATCTCGGCGGAGATAAAGTCCAGCACCATTTCCGTCTGCTGAAAGAAGCAAAAACGACCCGCGTCAGGGATAAGCTTGAAAGGGATTCCGGCGGCCTTGCACACCGTTTCCAGTTCCTGATTGAAAGCCGGCATGGAATCGCGTCCCCGAACCGCCAGCAATGGCTTTTTGATCGACCGAAGTTTGGGATTCTGCAGCGGCTGAATTGACTTTCTAATATTCACCGCCAACACGGCCGGCGACACATCCACCAAATGCTTGACCGCGGTTAGAACAGATTCTTTGTGCCGGCTGCAAAATTCCCTGTCGACATCGCAGTCCAGGAAAAGCTTGCTGTAAAAATTGTATGGGCCGACAACTTTGACAAGGTTCTGGATCAACCGGATTCCAAACATCTGGTGACTGTCGTGCTTCGCGGCAATTTCCAGAAAACTCCGCAACCATCTCGGATTGAATTTCGACAGTTTGTCAAACTCCCCCGGGACAAAGTTCACCATGGCGAGCCCTTTGGCCTGCCGCGCGCTCTCCAGCAGATGGAGCCCGCCCGGCACGGCGGTATTCTGCGCAACGATGATGCACTCCTTGATCCCCAGCCGCTTGATGAGATTGGCGTAGAGCGTTGCGTCATCGCTCAGGGAACTGGTTTGCGAAGACGATCCAAATCCCGGCCGAACCGGGCAACAAATGGCGTAACCGCTTGCTTCAATCTGGTCGATGAAAGCGCTCGGCGGCGGAAAACGGTTTTCCAGACTATGCAGATAGAACAACGTCGGCGCATCAAAGCTCGTGGACCCCTCATAGTCGATTTGAGCGGGAAACGGTTTCCTGAAAAACGCCGTTCGCGTGGCGCCGGGCGATTCATCGGCGGTGCGGTACCCGGTCGTCGGCGCTTGAGTAGGAATCTTGTATTCCAACAGTCTGAGCGTGGCGTTCAGAACACTGTTGGTTTTTGTTTTCTCAAGAATGTTGGCGATGTGTTTTCGCGCCGTCGCAACGGAGATCCGCTTTATCTTCGCAATCTCGGGAACGGAAAGCCTCAACAAGATGAGTTCGATGATACCGATCTCCGCCGAGGTCAATGAAAACGCATTCGTGATGCGTTTCTTTTCTTCCGCGCTCAGTGCAAGGCACTGGAATACAAACAGGTAAAGATGGCGCTTTTTGGATTCGGACCAAACCTGGTAAAGATCCGCGGAATAGCGATTGCCGCCGTCGAACTGCAGCGACCATGTCTTCTTTAGCGCGTCATTGTGATCATGAAATCTCGTCTCTGAGTAGCCTTCAAAGTATTTTGACAGGTCCGAATTCCGCCTGAGCTTAAATAATTCGCGGGCGGAGTTTGTCAGCAGCAGGATTTTGTAGCTTTCGTCAGTGATGACGACGTATTCTGGAATATCAAGATCAATAGCCGCGGGATCTGTCGCCGGGATCGCTGCATCGCTGTGTGAACTCGACGCAACGGCGGACGAAAACTCCAGTATCCGCGAGAGGAGCTTCTTCGTCTCTTCCGCCTTGCCGTCCTTCGACAACGACTTGTCGATGAGTTCCAGCGCCGGCTCGATCCTCCTGACATTGGACGACGCCGCAACGATTTCGAGCTTGAGGCTTTCCTCGCTGGGCAAGGTGCGTGCGCCGTGGTTATCTTCCTTTGACTTGGACAATGGCGAAGTCCGCCCCCTCCCCAAGACGCCGTCGGGCGCTGATTAGCGCGATGACAGCGGTATAAAACAGCGGCGAAAAATGTGCGTCGAACGCGCTGATTTGCCAAGCAAATTCGCTATGAACGCAAGTAGTTTCCGAACGCTGGCGGGCGCGAACGCGCACCCTTTTCCGCAGATACCAAAAATTTAGTATAGCTGACGGAAGACGGCCCACCTAGAGTTTTCGGATCGGTTTGTTTTGTGCGCCGAAAAAGGGGGCGCCGCATTGTCATTCCCCCAATCAGTGCGGCGCTTTCCCCTATCCTGACTTACATCTGCGCCGCTGCGTCAATCAACGCCTTCGCGCCGCATTCCAAAAGCTTCAAACCTGCTTCGCGCCCTACTTCGCGCGGTCGCGCCGCGTCGCCTTCGGTCGCGGCTTCCAACATGGTTTGACCATCGAGGCTGAGCGCCGCCACGCGCAGATGCAAGGTTTCGCCGTCGAGCTGCGCCTGACCGGCGATGGGCGCATTGCAATGTCCGTTCAGTATCCAGAGCGCTTCGCGTTCCGCCAGCGCGCAGGCGCGCGTTTCGGCGTCGTCGATCGCGCTGAGCAATCGACGCGTGTCCCAATCCCGCTCTGCGCATTCAACAACGACAATTCCCTGGCCGATCGCCGGCAACATATCTTCCGCGGCAAACTCATATGTAATCCGGTCCGCGAGCCCCAGCCGCTGCAACCCGCTTTTGGCCATGACAAGGCCGTCCGCCGGCCCGACCTCGCCGCCCTCAGGCAGTCGCTGTAAGACGCGTTCATCCAGTTTGCGAATCCGGGTGTCGGCGGCGCCGCGATAGTGAATGACCTCGCACGCGGGAAAGAGCCGCTTCAAATAGGCGACCCGGCGCACTGAGTTGGTGCCGATCTTGTATCCCTCGCCCTTGCGCGTCTGAAAATCAGAGAGCGCATGATCGCGGCGCAGGACCAGCGCGTCTTCGACAGCTTCGCGTTTCAGATACGCGCCGATAACCAGGTTCGGCGTTTCCTCATCTCCCGGAACATCCTTCAGGGAATGCATCGCCGCTTGCAGGGTCCCATCCCTGATCGCATCCCGGATCTCCCCGACAAAAGCGCCGCCCTTTCCGCCATGGCGCTCGAGTTTGGAGACCTGATCGACATCGCCGCGGGGCTTGAACTTCACCACGTCGCACGACGCGTCCGTCGCGGCGCTCAGTTGCGCAACGATTTCATTGGTTTGTGCGAGCGCCATGGCGCTTGATCGGGTTCCAATTTTCACGGCGGGCATTTTATCCGGTTTGAGTGCTGTGGTTGCCGAACTGACTGAACGTCTCGCCGAAACGGGTCAAGCCCGTATCGACGTTTCCGGGCGCCGTCGGCGCCTGACCAAGACAGCCGGCGCATAGGCCTATTCCGCCGGCGCAGGATCGCCGCCGCCAATGGCCAGCGACGCGCGGTTCCCGAAAACCAGCCGATTGACAAGAAGCGACATGCCGACGCTGAAAATCAGGGTGAAAAACATCGCGTGAATGTAATGCACCGGCGTCCACTGAAAACTCAAAAACCAGTACAGCGCGACGCCGCTGATGACGCCGACAATCGCCGCCTTCGCGTCCACATTCTTAAACGCCAGCCCGACAATGAATGCGGAAAGGATGGGCATCGACAAAAGACCGTAAAGCTGTTGCACAAAGTTGATGATGCTTTCCTGTGCGGCGAATATCGGCACCAGCGCAATCGCCATGATTGTCATGGCGATGGAGACAATACCACTGAGGCGGCGCACGTTTTTTGTTTTCCCGACATACGCCTCATGCAGATCGCAGACGTAAAGCGCGGCGGACGCATTGAGAATGCTGTTGAACGTTGTCAGCACCGCGGCCGCAATACCGGCGGCGAACGCGCCTGCGAGCCAGGGCGGCAGCACCTCGCCAACGATGCGCCCATACGCGGCGTCGTTGATATCGCCGAACAACTTATACGCAACGACGCCAGGCACCACGATGATGATCGGAACAATCAACAGGCGGATGCCGGCGGCGGCGATGACGCCTTTTTGGGCTTCCTTGATGTTGGGCGCCGCCATGGCGCGCTGCGTGATGGTCTGATTGGTGCTCCAGTAAAACGTCTGAATAAAGATCATGCCGGTCAACAGCGTGTGCCAGGGGATTGGAGACTCACTATCGCCGATCAAGGTCAGTCGCTCCGGCGGGATCCCGCTGAAATCGAAGTCGATCGCCTGCAGCGACAGGAAGACGACCAACAGCGCCAGCGACAGCACCAGAACGCCGCTATAGGTGTCGGACACCGCCACCGCGCGCAGGCCGCCTAATATTGCATAGGCGGCGCCGACGATCGCGAATGCGACCGCCATGACCATGATGGGAACCTCAATATTGGCCATCGACTGCAGGAACAATGATCCGCCATAGAGGATCGCCGGCAGAAAGATGAAAATGTTGCCGAGCAGAAAGAGAACCGAAATCACCGCGCGGATATGTTTGTCGTTGTACTTTTTCTGGAGAAGCTCCGTCGTCGTCGTGCAGTCGTTGCGGTAGTAAATCGGCAGGAAAATGAAGGCGAGAATAAACAGCCCGCACACGGCTGCGAGCTCCCACCAGGCAAGCAACAGCATCTGGTTGCCGTTCATGCCCACGAGCTGGTCCGTGGACAGATTGGTTAGCGTGATCGATCCGGCCACGAAGTACCAGGAAAGCCCGCCATTAGCGAGAAAGTAGTCATGGCCCGAACTGCGGTCGCCAGCCTCCGCCTTGCGGCACTGCAGATAGGTGAGAAAACCGATCAGCGCCGTGATCACGATGAAAATCGTCGCCTGGGCGGGATTGGGCACGAACATTCCTCCTCAGTGGCTGGATACTTTTTCGACCGTTTTTGTCTTTTTGAAAAGCGCCTGTGACAGTCACCGTCGACGCATAAGGGTGCAAGACTTTTTCATTTCCATACAGTGACGCTCGACGGCGGCATCGCCGGCGCCCCGATGAGTATGTCAGCGCGCCCGATGCCGGTTGCGTCCGGAAGCGTCGCATCATGTGCGCCATAGTTGAAAGCAAAGGTCAGCGCACCGCGCCGACGCAGCCTGAGCTCGTCCGGCAAACGCATATGCCCGACGCCGGCGGCGTCCAGCGCTTTGGTCAATATCCTGATGAGAAAGTCATCGTCCGGAACAGTTGTCAGTAACCAGGCCCGGTCATTGCGATAAACGAGCCCGGTATGGTCATGGGTTGCGGCGAGCGGCGACAATTCTGTCTCGGCATGATCAAGCCATACGCCGCAGGAAACGCCCAGCCCGTCAAAGACGCCCGCCTCGACATGCTGCGCGGAAAGGCTTTCTGATCTTGCGATCGTGACGGGCAAAAAGCGTTGCAGCGGCCCCGGCGCCAATGTCGGCGGGATCTGAAAGGACGCCGTTTTTGAACCGCTGCGCGGGCCGAACAAGAGCTGCGCATCGGTCGTCGTCAACGCCGCCATCGCCGCATCATCGACATGAAACAGCGACGGCGCCGCAACCAGCGAATACTGCGAAAGATCGGCGCCCGGCCGCACGATATCGACATCGACGCCGAGGCGCCTGAACGCGGAATACCAGTGATAGAAAAGCGCCGGATAATACCAGCCGGACCCCTGCGGCTGAATCTCCGACATCCACAGCGTTTCATAGCTGAAGATCATGGCGGCTTTCGCGTGCTCGGTCTCCGCCGGCGCGGCCTCAAGTCGGGACAGGTCGTCCGCCGCCTGACGGACTTCGCCGAATCCGGTTGCGGGCTGATCATCGGGGCGCAACAGGCCCGCGTGCATTTGCTCCTGGGCGAACGGGGCCTGACGCCATCTGAAATAGCTGACGAGTTCGGCTCCGTGCGCCGCCGCTTCAAGCGTCCATAACCGCACCATGCCCGGCAGCGGCGCCGGATTGTTCCTGGCCCAGTTTACAGGTCCCGGCTGCTGTTCGAGGACGCCCCAGCGTCCCCTTCCGCATCCGCGATACAGATCGTGATGAAAACCGGCGAAATCGGGATGGCCCTGCCGCATAAACAGCGCCTTCTCAGAATCCGGGAAATCGCCAATGTCGAGAAAACCGAGCGGATAGCTGTCCCATCCGGCCACATCGATGTCCTCGCCCACATCGAAATGATCGAACTCGAAGTAGAATCCCATGAAGTTGTGATAGATGTCCCGACCCGGCGACTCGGTTCGCAAAATCTCCGTTTGCAGACGATTAAACGAAACGACCTGGTCGGACGAAAACCGGCAAAAATCGAGAACATGTGACGGATTCGGTTCCGTGACCGTTAGATTTGGCAGGTCGATTTCATCGAATGACCGATAGTCCTGAGACCAGAAAACGGCCCCCCACGCCTCGTTCAACGCCGCGATTTCGCCGTAACGGTCTTCAAGCCAGGTGTGAAACGCAGCCTGCGCCGCCGGCGAATAGCTTCGCACCGTGTCGTGACAGCCATATTCATTGTCGGTCTGCCAGGCGACAACGGCGTCATGGCCGCCGTAACGGCGCGCCATCGCCGTGACAATCCGCTTTGACTGCTCGCGATAAACCTCGGACGAAAAACAGTAATGACGCCGGGAGCCGAACCGTCTCGGACGCCCCTCCGCATCACAGGCCAGGATCTCCGGATGAGCGTCAATCAGCCATTTTGGCGGCGTCGCCGTCGGCGTGCCGAGAATGACTTTGAGGCCAGCTTCAGAAAGCGCTTCAATCGCCTCGTCGCACCAATCCCAGGTGAAGGCGCCCGGCGACGGTTCGAACCTCGACCATGCGAATTCGCCGATGCGAACGCACGACAGTCCAAGATCAGCCATGCGAAGGGCGTCTTCACGCCAGAGGCTGCGGTCCCAATGCTCAGGATAGTAACAAACGCCGAGTTTGGTTGGGTTCATCGTTCGGACCGCCGCTCAGTCTGCTTATGATTCAAAAGGTCAGATCGGCAACGCTACGCTATTGTCGCCCGAATGACGATAGCGGCGGCGGCGGGGGCGGCCCCGGTGCAGGGCCGCTTTGATTACGCGATCAACGGCGCGCCGAGCAGCGCCTGGCTGGCGCAAAGCACGACGCCGATCATCACCAGCCCGGCGGCCGCGAGTTCGACAATACGTTCCATTTTTGGCTTCTCCTTTTCTTTTTTGTTTTGTCTTCTCCCCGAACGATATTGTCCGGGGGACGGGATGTAGGCATGGTCGTTTTGATCTTCGCCTTGCGATCGGCCCATCCCGGTGCTGCAATTTGGCGAGATATCCCCTAACTTTCGACAGGCGGCGCAAGGCGCTGAGGGATAGTGGCGCAGGAACGCTCATGGACAAGAATCGTATTCCCATGAATGACCAGGATCATCTGCGCGAGATGATTGAGGTGATCTCGGGCGAACTTGAACTACGCCCTCTGCTCACCGTGATTGTCCAAAAGGCATGCGAACTGTTGCGCGCCGATCGTGGTTCAATCGGACTGGTCGATGCGCGGCGCGATGTTGTCCGTATCGAGGCCGTTTACAAAATGCCGCCTGAAGAACTCGGCTCCACCTCTCGCCCGGGCCAGGGCCTCGCCGGCGCAGTCTATCGCGACTGCAAGCCGGTGCTGGTTGATCGCTATGGAGACGTACCGTTGCGGTCTTTGGATTCAATGGATGACGACAGCGTCGTCGGCATGCCGATCATGTGGCGCGGGGAGATCATCGGCACATTTGGAATCGGCGCTGCACCGCCGAAGCGGTTCGGCGACAACGACCTTATCCGGCTGGAGGTTTTCGCGCGTCACGCCGCCATCGCCATCCACAACGCCCGCTCCTATGAGCGCGAGAAAAGATACGCCGCGCTGAAAGAACGGCAGCGGCTCGCTAGAGACCTCCATGATAATGTCAGCCAGCTGATTTTCTCCATGTCGCTGGTCGCACAATCCGTCGGCGCAGGGTTCGCAAAGAGCCCTGACGAAGGAGAGGCCCGAATCGCAAGACTTCTTGACATCTGCGGCCTCGCCCAGACGGAAATGAAGGCGTTGCTTGCCGAGTTGAGAAGTCCGGGCGACGACGATGCAGGGCCAATGGCCGCCTTCGCCCGCAAAGCCGGCCTGGCGGCGGCGCTGCGCCGTCACGCGGGACTGGTCGCGCCGGACGGGGCGCGGGTGGAAATCAACGCCAGCGAAAACGACCTGCTCAGCCCGGGACACCGTGAAATCCTGCTGCGCATTGCTCAAGAAGCGATGGCCAACGCATTCCGCCACGGCTGCGCCGAAACTGTTGCGTTTACTCTTACGGAAGCGCCGAAACAGGTGCGTTTCTCCATTTGCGACGACGGCGCCGGGCTTGAAGCGGCTTCGCAGGGCGGCGCCGGCCATATGGGGCTCGCAACCATGCGATCCCGGGCCGAAGGCGTCGGCGGCGCGATTACGGTCAAAAACCGTCCAAGCGGCGGCGTATGCGTTGAGGTCGTTCTCCCAGTGGCGTAAACTTGGACCCGGGAGAGAGAGGGCATGGCCCATCGAGTCGTGAAACCGCAGGCCGTTCGGCTGGTGATTGCGGACGATCACGCGATCGTCCGAGAGGGTTTGCGCACGCTGCTTGGCGACGAAGACGACGTTGCGATCATCGGCGAGGCCGATAACGGCGAAGACGCGGTGAACCTGGTTGCGCGCGACTCGCCCGACGTCGTGCTCATGGATATCGCCATGCCCGGTCTCGACGGCATCGCCGCTGCTGACCGGATCCGAAAAGCGGACCTGCCGACAAAAGTCATTCTGCTTACAAGCACGATCGGCGACGATTTGCGTCTACAGGAAGCCTTGGACGCGGGGATCATGGGATACCTGTTGAAGGACGTGCAAAAAGAAGAGCTGCTGTCGTCCATCAAGAGCGCGCATAGCGGGGCGCCGGTGTTTCATCCCAGCATCCAGAAAATGCTGTTGCGGCGCGCAACCGGGGAACGATTGCCTCACGAAGACTTAACGCCGCGCGAGCTCGACATCCTGAAGGAAATTGCGCGCGGCAAATCGAACAAGGCGATCGCATTTGATCTCGGCCTGACCGAAGGAACCGTCAAAGGGTATGTCAGCGTTGTTCTGTCTAAGCTGGGCGTTAGCGACCGGACGCAGGCGGCGCTCTACGCCGTCAAGCACGGCCTCGGCGCATAACCTCGTTGCATTGCAGAATGTCAGGCGGGCCAGAACGGCTGACCGGACAAGGCTTGCACGAACAACGCCACCGCCTGCGCGCCCTGAAGCAAGGCGGCGACCCACACGATAATGACGGACGGCCCGCCCGCGCGGTCCGAAAGCCAGCCGATCAGCGGCAGCGTCTGCATCATATGAAGACTGACGAAATGTGCAGGCCTGAGATCGCCGACCTCGCGCGACCAGCCGAACAACGGCACGACCGCGCCGCCTTCAGGATGGACGCCGACCCACCGCGACGCATTGGAGGACATGTAGCCCGACATCACGAGCGTCAGGACCCCGCCGAGGATTAGGCCAGCCGCGGCGCCCGTTTTCAGACCGGCGGACGCTTCGCTCCTGCGCCAGATCTGTACGCCCAGCACGATCGCGACGAGCACCAGCAACAACGCGCCGACGCCCATCGCCGCATAAAGGGCCGCCTCAAGACCGGTATCGTAATTGAAATGGGACCGTCGCCCGCGCGCCGCCTGGATGACGATGTAAACGGTCTCCAGCACCAGCGCGCCAATGGCCAGATATGTTGTGATCGAGAGGCTGGGGCCCGTTCGAAAGTTGCGCGGCAGTGTCTGTGCGAGAACGGCGAGCGTCATAAAGTGCACGAACAGCGATACCGCAAACTTCTGCGGCTTGGTCCAGACATTGGCGCCTTCAAGAACCCGATCGTCAATGAACCAGCCGGGGGTCAACACGACAAACAGCGCGATCATCGAAAACGCGCCGGCAAGCATCGCGCGCGTCACCTGGTCGTCGTCCATGCCCGGGAACGCGGGAGCGTGGGTCCGCTGTCGGTCGAGAAAGCTCATGCGGCGTCTCCAAGCGCCCGGCGATAGAACACGCGAATGCCGAGAAACAGCGCAAGGCCGAAAGGCCCAAACATCAACGTTGCAGCGAGGATCGGCGCCTGAATGAGCCGCGACAGCCCGATCGCATCGGCGCGACGCGCGATCCAGGCCCCGATAAAGAGGTCGAATGCAAGATAGTGGACCCACCCCGCGAACAACGTGGCGTCATTGCCGAAAAGAACTCTCACCTCGGCGAGCGACCCGAAACCGCCGCCGTCCACCGTGAAGATGGTCGGCAGTATCAGGCCCGCGTACAGCAGGGACAGCCCGAACGGAATAATGAACTGCGGCACGGCGAACAGAAGATCGTACCGCCGCGGCAGGAAGATCAGAATCACCCAGCCAATTAACGCTGCGTTTCCCGCCATGGAAAACGCCGTTTCGTATGAAACGCCTGTCTCGCCGATCATGCTGCTTAGCCCCGCCTTACCCTATCCATAATGGTGCACCAGGTCGGCGACCGCTTCAATCCGCAGCGACAGCGCCTAGCGTCCCGGATACCGGGCCTTGGCGAGCCAGGACAGCGGCGCAGCGGGATCGATCCCGAGCTTGCGGATTTGCGCCTTGGCCTTCTCAATCTGCATGACGTTGTCGATCCGGGCGGCGAGGAAGGCCTCGGTGGGCGCGCCGTCCGGGCTGTCGTCCGCAAGCCAGCGCGCCATGGTAGAGGTGAGCACCCCGGTCAGGATCGCCCGTTTTGAGTAGAAATTGAAATCTGTGGACGCATCCCCCAGCCCGCGCCAGACGGCGTCGGCGGTCGCCCATGTCAGCTTGGCGGCGAGCGGCGCCATATGCGGCGCGGCCAGGACCGCGGCTGCGCGGCGCGCCGCCTCTTTGTGCTGCGAAAGCGCCTCGATTCTGGCGCGAACGGCGTCAGCCACCTTGTCGCGGACCCGCTTGTCGGCGAAGCCGGGCGCCGCCATTGCTGCTGTCATCGCCGCATCGGCCTCGCCCGACCAATAGCGCAGGACATCGGAAACGCCCCGCGGGAAGGCGGCTTTGGCCGCGGACGGCTCCTCGCCTGCGGCGGCCGCGGCGTTTCTGAGCATCACGCTTGTCCAGCCCTCAAACGGCGCCAGCATCAGACACTCGGCGAGAATGGCGCGCCGAGCCTGCTCGAACCCATCGGTTTCATTAAAGTTTTCAGTATCTTCCATGGTTTTTTCTTGCGCCGCGGCTGTCAATTTCTCGAACGATCTTTATATAGACACTGAAGTCGGCCTTTGGTAATAGGCCCCTTCGTCTCACGGCCCCGAATGAAACGGGGCGCGGTGGGCTGGCTCATCAATTCGTACGTCATGGGACCAGCATCCCCGTGACGTTTTTATTTGAAAGGGAGGCGATCCGCCTTGGTCCAGATTTTTGTCCGCGACAACAATGTCGAGCAGGCCCTGAAAGCGCTCAAGAAAAAGATGCAGCGCGAAGGGACGTTCCGGGAAATGAAACGCCGGAAATTCTACGAAAAACCTTCTGAAAAGCGCGCCCGCCAAAAGGCGGAAGCCGTGCGCCGCGCAAGAAAGCTGATCCGCAAGCGACAGCAGCGCGAAGGCCTTATTTAACAGTCCTTTACGGTGCGCGCCGGCGATGTCCGCGCCTGGCGCGCCTGACTGAGAACGCGCTTATTCGCCGTCGGCGAATCAGCGTTTCGCCGATTTTCGGCGACAATCCCCAACACATCCCCGCCTTCAGTTTCGAACGTCCGCCGCGCCCCGCCCGGTGTGACGCAAAAATCACAGATTGATGCGCAATGAGCGCATGCCGAGGGGCCCTCATCCAGAATTCCATGTTTGACGCGACTGCGCTCCCGGCACAAATTGCTTTGGCGGCGCGGCGATCATAAAATCTCCCTAGAATCGCCGCTCATTGATGTGTCGATGTGAAGCAGGCAAAGTTTTGGGGATGGAAGTCTTTTAACGCGCAAGCGTTACACTCAGGGGTAATAAGAGGGTATGAGCGTTATGTGTCGCGGGGTTTTGCGTTCGTTTGTGATGGGTTCGGCCTGCGCCGCAGCCGCCTTCGGAACGGCGGGCGCGCAACAGAATATTGACGAGCCGAGCCTCAGCCCCATGATTTTCGGGGAAACCGAACAAGAGCGACGCGACAAAATCGAGAAAGAGCGCGAAGATCAGCGCCGCGCAATTGAAATCTCCCAGGAGCAATCCTCCGACGGCCAGAAGCTGGACGAACCACGGCTTGATCCCCTTCTCTTTGGGGCCCGCTACGAAGACCCGACCGGCACGCGCATCACCGACCCCGACGACCAGGAGGAACAGGGCTTTTTCAGTGCGCTCAACTTTCTCGTGCCGGAAGAAACCAATCTCAGTCTCGGCGTCGGTCCGGTGTACCAGCCGGACTATTTCGGCTCCAACGACTATGAATTCGACGCCGATCCCCAGGTCTTCATCAAGGTTCGAAACTTTCTGTTCCTGGACGACGACGGCGCGGATATCGCCCTCTTCGGATTCTCACGCTTTCGAGTTGGTCCCTCGATCAAGATCAGGGGACGGCGCGACCAGGACGACAATCCCGCGCTTCAGGGTCTCGGCGACGTCGGCACGACGTTTGAGTTCGGCGGCTTCGTGTCCACGACGTTTCTCGATCGCTTTGCAGCGAAAGCCCGGGTGCGTCACGGCCTGAAAACCGGGCACCGCGGCACGGTCATCGATGGAACGTTGACGACGCTGATCTTTCGCACCAATGCGCTGTCGCTGGCGGCCTCCGGCCAGGCGACATGGGTGGGCGATCGCTACGCCAACGCTTATTTCTCGGTGACGCCGGAACAATCGTTGCGTTCAGGCGGCGTACTGCCGGTGTATGACGCGAACGCCGGATTTGAGAGTTTCGGCGGGTCCGTCACCGCATACATCAATATCGCCGACCGATGGTCTTTAAATCCGTATGCCGAGTATCGGTATATTTTCGACGGCATCGCCGACACGCCGATTATCGATCAGTTCGGCGACCGCAACCAGATCAAGATCGGCTTCCACCTGATGCGTGAATTCAGCTTCAAGATGCGGTAGCGGGCGAGTTTTCTGTCCCGGCGCGACTGGCGCTGAGCAGAACTAAAGTCATTGACGTCGCCAAGATCCGAAGGCGGTCAATCTGCAATCTCACTCCTCCAAACATCCGCTCATCCCGGCGAAAGCCGGGATCTCATCCAGACTACATCACCAGGCGGCGGGAGATCCCGGCTTTCGCCGGGATGAGCGGTGGTAAAAAAGAGAGTCAAAAAAAGCCGGGTCGACTGACCCGGCTTTCTTTTTTTGAATGCGACGTGCTTACGCCGGCTTGCGGAAGAGCAACGTCATGCGATCCGATTCGCCGATCGCCTCCATTTCTGCGCGCAACTCTTCGTCGTCGCGACTGGTCGCCAGGGCCGGCGGCAGACGCCAGACAAAATCGCCTTCAACCGGCTGATCTTTCGGATTGGCGTTGATTTCCGATGTGTCCACCAGTTCAAAACCGGCCCCCTCGAACGCTGCAATCAACGCGGACTGTTTGACATAGCCGTTGTCGCCGCTCGCCCACTCGTCAGGACTGTCTTCCGGCGCGCGGTGTGCGACGACGCCCACATGGCCGCCGGGCTTCAGCAGCGTATTCATATCCGCAAGCGCTTCGGTCATGAAGCCGCCCTCGTCCTCCAAGCGTGTGAAGTGATGGATCGAACGAACTTGCAGGACGACGTCGACCGTTCCGGCCATCTCAGCAGGCACGTTGCCAAACTGAACGGCGCCGACAGCTGCGTCCCCGTCGTCGTCGCGCCAGGTTTCCGCATCAGCGGTCCATTCCGCCGGCCAGTTGTCTTTCGAACCTGGCTCCGGCGCAAAGTTACCGAAATAGGTCCACATCTCCGGCGAGTAATCAGCGCCGACAACTTTGCCCTCCGGACCCAGATAATCGATGAGCATGCCCGAATACCAAGGATTGCCCGGCAGCGTGTCGACAACTGTCATGCCCGGGGTGATGCCGAAGAAAGTCAGCGTTTCTTTAGGATGACGGTATTCATAGCGCGCCTTTACGTCATCGGGCTGAGCGGCGAGCACGACGTCGAGCGACGCCGTCTCGCTCATGGCGTCTTCGTCCGCCGCCATATCGACGGTTTCGGATGCGTCCTCGACCGCCTCTTCAACGATCTCGGCCGGCGCCGCCTCTTCGGCTTCCGGCGCCTCTCCGCCGCAGGCGGCCAGCGCCAGCGCAGACGCGCTTAACAACAGATATCTCATGGTTTCATCCTTCCTTCGATCTAGCTTGTTCGGACTGCGCCCAATTCGCGTGAGCGCTCTATAGCGCTTTCACGATCTCTTCGCACATTTTCTTCGCGTCAGAGAAGAGCATCATCGTATTGTCCCGGAAAAACAGCTCGTTCTGGACGCCAGCATAGCCGCTGGCCATGCCGCGCTTGACGAACAAGACTGTCCCCGCGTTTTCCACATCCAGGACCGGCATCCCGTAAATGGGCGACTGCTTGTCGGTTTTCGCCGCCGGATTGGTGACGTCGTTTGCACCGATCACAAATGCGACATCGGCGGTGCGGAATTCGGAATTGATGTCTTCCAGCTCGAAGACCTCGTCATAGGGCACCTGCGCTTCGGCGAGCAGGACGTTCATATGCCCCGGCATCCGGCCGGCAACCGGGTGGATGGCGTATTTCACCTCAACGCCTTCGGCCTTGAGTTTGTCGCACATCTCTTTCAAGGCGTGCTGGGCCTGGGCCACCGCCATGCCGTAGCCCGGCACGATGATGACCTTGTTGGCGTTCTTCATCACAAAGGCGGCGTCGTCTGCAGAGCCCTGCTTCACGGGCCGCTCTTCCACATCGCCGCCGCCGGCGACATCCTCGCCGCCGAAGCCGCCCAGAATGACGGAAATGAACGACCGGTTCATGCCCTTGCACATGATGTAGGAGAGGATGGCGCCGGAAGACCCGACCAGCGCGCCGGTGATGATCAGCGCCATGTTTTCCAGCGTGAAGCCGATCCCCGCCGCCGCCCAGCCGGAATAGGAATTGAGCATCGACACGACCACCGGCATGTCGGCGCCGCCGATCGGGATGATGATCAAAAAGCCGATGGCGAAGGCGAGCAGGGTCAGCAGCATGAACGTCGCCGTCGACTGCTCAAAGGTCATCAGCATGCCGATGAGAAGCAGCATTGCGAGACCGATGGCCAGATTAATCACATGACGCGCCGGCAGAATAATCGGCTTGCCGGACATATTACCGTTAAGCTTAGCGAAAGCGATGACGGAGCCGGAAAACGTAATCGCCCCGATGGCGACGCCGAGCGACATCTCAAGGATCGATGCCGTATGAATTTCTCCGGGCGCGCCGATGCCGAATGCGCGCGGCGCCAGAAACGCAGCCCAGGCGATAAAGACCGCCGCGAGACCGACTAGCGAGTGAAACGCGGCGACCAGCTGCGGCATCGCCGTCATCGGAATCCGACGCGCGATATAGGCGCCCGGCACGCCGCCGGCGGCGACCGCAAGGGCGATCAGGCCCCAGGTGCCGAGCCCCTTGTTTTCCAGAACAAAGAAAGTGGTCACGACGGCGATGACCATGCCGATCATGCCGAAACGGTTGCCTTGCCGCGAGGTCTCCGGCGATGACAGACCGCGCAAGGCAAGGATGAACAAGATGGCGGAAGCGACGTAGAGAAGCGCCGGCAGGTTATGAGCCATGGAGAATGCCTACCGTTCTTTCTTCTTGTACATCGCCAGCATGCGCTGAGTGACCAGGAACCCGCCGAAAATATTGACGCTCGCAAGCGCAACGGCGCCGAAACCCAGCAGCTTCGATGTGCCGCCCGCAGCAGAGGCGGCGAGATCTGCGCCGAGAGCAATCAAGGCGCCGACAATGACGACCGATGAAATCGCATTCGTCACCGACATGAGCGGGGTATGCAGCGCCGGGGTCACCGACCAGACGACGTAGTAGCCGACGAAAATGGCGAGAATGAAAATCGTCAGGAGAAAGACGAATTCCGACGGACCGGATGAGGCGACTTCCGCAAGCTGACTGACCAGCCCCGACGCTTGCTCTGACGCTTCGGCAAGTTGCTGAGACGACTCCTGCGCCCGTTCGGCTGCTTCCTTCAGCTCTTCGGCCGCGCGTTCGACCTCTTCCGCCGTTGCTTGCGCTTCCTGTTCTCTATCGTCAGCCATTATTGGCTCCCTTCAGACGGCGCTTCATCTTCGATTTCCGCAGGTTCGGCGGCGACCGGTTCAGCGTCTTGCGCTTCCGCAAAGTTCGGGTGAACGATTTTGCCTTCACGCGTCAGACCGACGCCCTTGAAGATGTCGTCATCCCAATCAACGACGAATTCGCCTTTCTCTTTGTCCCAGAAAGCCGACACGAAATTGTAGATGTTGCGCGCCAAAAGATTGGACGCGTCGGCGGCGAGCCTGCCGGGAACATTGGCGAAACCCAGAATGGTGACGCCGCCGATTTCGATTGCTTCGCCCGGCCGGGTCAGTTCCACATTGCCGCCCTGCTCGGCGGCGAGATCGACGATCACCGACCCCGCTTTCATGGACTGGGCCATTTCCGCCGTCACCAGCAGCGGCGCCGGGCGCCCCGGGATCAGGGCCGTCGTAATGACAATGTCCTGCTTTTTGATGTGTTCGGCGACGAACTCGCGCTGGCGCTTTTGAAAGTCTTCCGACATTTCCTTGGCGTAACCGCCTTCGGTTTCGGCGTCTTTCATCGCCTCTTCGTCGACCGTGACGAACGTCGCCCCGAGGCTCTCAACCTGTTCTTTTGCGGCGAACCGCACATCGGTGGCGGAGACGACGGCGCCGAGACGTCTCGCCGTCGCGATCGCCTGAAGACCGGCGACGCCGGCGCCCATGATAAACACCTTCGCCGGCGCGATGGTGCCGGCCGCCGTCATCATCAGCGGCAGCGCGCGGCCGAAATACGCGCTGGCGTCAATGACGGCCTTGTAGCCGGCAAGATTTGACTGGGACGACAATACGTCCATGGACTGCGCGCGCGTGATGCGCGGCATCAGATCCAGCGCCAGCGCGTCGATGCCAAGCCGGGCGTAGGAAGAAACCGAGTCCGGATCATTGAACGGCGACATGATCGCCGCAACGCGCGCGCCTTTCGGAAGGAGCCTCAACTCCTCGGTTGTCGGACGCTGCACTTTGATCACCAGATCGGCGCTTTGCGCGGCGTCCGCCGCGCTCGGGCTGATTTCAGCGCCCGCGTCCTTGAAGTCGGCGTCAGAGAATTGCGCGCCGCCGCCGGCGCCCGACTGGACAGCAACCGTCGCGCCCAAACCGATAAATTTTTTCACGCTTTCCGGAGAAGCCGCGACGCGCGTTTCGCCCGACCGCGTTTCTTTCAGAACCGCAATTTTCATTTTAGCTCCCAGACCGGCGCTGTGGCCGCAGGATCGTTAGTGCGAGAAAAACGTCTTCACGACGAAATAGACAAAGACGTAAACGGCGACGCCCGCGAAAAGCGATAGCCAAATGCCGTTCGCCATCACGAGGCTCGTAAAAAACATGGTCAGCGCGAGCGCGAACGGAACGCCGATTTCAGCGGACCCCTTCATGATCGCCTCATAGGATTTCCGGTGCTCTTCAGCGTCTTTTGCGCGCTGTAGTGCTTCTTCGGTCATCGTCGCCCTCTTTGCAGCATCGCGCAGTTTGTCGCTGATTTCAAAGCGCTGGGCAAGTCTGTTCAGCCACCGACTCGCACCGGCCAGCAGCTTAGCAGCATCCGCAATGACGATACGAAGGCGATCGGTTGATCCATCATCAGGTGATGATGGGCGTCCGGCATCAGGATAAAGGGCGAACGCCCTTTCGCCTGCTCACGCAGGTGCTCGATGCCTTCGCCCTGGGCGAACGCCGACTTTTCCCCATAGATGAACGCCAAAGGACATCGCGATCCCCTGAGGAGATCGCGCTCAAACTGGATCTGAAAATTACCCACCTTGTGCGGGTCGAACTTCCAGCGCCAGCCGTCGCCCTCCGGTCCGGAGACCTGACGAATACCCTCTCGCGCAATGAAATCAAGGAGATAGAGATTTTCCCCGGGCTGATCCGGCAACAATCGGAAGCGCCGCAGCGGCTCCTCCATCGTGTCATACAAGCGCATCTTGCTGCGCGCGGGAGCCGATTTTTCTTCGCCCCGCGACGGCCGGTTGATGGTGTACCCCTCCGTCGGATCGGGAACGCCGAGAGGGGAGTCAATCACCACCGCGCCGCCCAGTTGATCGCCGGACCGCTCAACGGCCCCCAGAGTCACCCAGCCCCCGAAACTGTGCCCGACGACGATGGGCCGGCCGCGCTCGGCGAGCCCGGCGGCCTCGATCACGGCGAACACCTCATCGACCAGGCCGGCGATGGAATATTCCTCCCGCCAGTCCGAATCGCCCATGCCCGACAGGTCGAGCGCCGCGACCCGGCGGTCAGCGGCAAAAAACGGCGCAAACGGGCGCCACCAGTTGCGGTGGGCCCGGCCGCCATGGACGAAGAGCAGCCCGCGCCGTCCGCGCTCGCCCCAGGCGGAATAGCGGATATTCGCCCCGTTGACCGAAACGGCGCCCTCCTCGCTGGGAGCCGCAATGGCTTCGGTAAACCAGTCCGGCGCGGGCGGGCGTTTTCCGCCCAGCCCTTCCAGGGGCCGCGTAAATTGCCGTTCTGCGGAGCCGCTTTTTCCTGTCATGTCAGACACCGTACGCCTTTTCTTCAGTGGGTAGCTCACGCTTGCGCGTGCGGCAAGCGAAGGGCGCAGCGCTGTGAATGCCTCGCGACCTCAATGTCTTAATTCGTAAACGAACTGTTACTGCAGAAAATGTGAGCGCAAATCCGTTTCGATATGACACGGATTTAAAGCGTTCTTTACCTGAGCGCGCGATAACCCCGTGAAAACAAGCTTTATTGCAAGGAACCCCTGCGCCATGGGTAAAACCATCCTTCTCGTTGACGACGATCCCACACAGCGCCGCCTGATGCGCGCGGTCTGCGAAAAAGCCGGCTACCCGGTGCTGCAGGCGGACAACGGCGAAGCGGCTTTGTCGCTCCTGCGCAGCCAGCAAGGCGCCGAAGTCGGCCTGATGATGCTTGACCTGCGAATGCCCGGTCTCGGCGGTATGGAAACGTTAAAGCGCGCTAAGTCTTTTCGTGAAGACCTGCCGGTCATCGTGCTGACCGCCCAGGGCGGCATCGAAACCGTCGTTGAAGCCATGCAGCTCGGCGCCGCAGACTTTTTCGTCAAGCCGGCTTCGCCGGAACGGGTTGTCGTTTCCATTAAAAATGCGCTGTCCATGACAACGCTCCAGGGTGAGGTCTCGCGCCTCAAGCGCAAGCATGAAGGCGCCATGGGCTTTAAGGACCTGATCGGCGAGAGCCCTGCCCTGCGCCATGTGATGCAGCTCGGCGAACGGGCCGCCGCATCGAACATACCGATCCTCATCACCGGCGAATCCGGCACCGGCAAAGAAATGATCGCCCGCGCGATCCAGGGATCTTCGGACCGCGCCGGACGACCGTTCATCACGGTCAATTGCGGCGCCATTCCTGAAAATCTGGTCGAGAGCATTCTCTTCGGCCATGAGAAAGGGTCGTTCACCGGCGCCACCGGCAAACATGTCGGCAAATTTCAGGAAGCCGACGGCGGCACGATCTTTCTTGACGAAGTCGGTGAACTGCCGGCGGAAATGCAAGTCAAACTCCTCCGTGTACTGCAGGAGGGCGAAGTCGATCCGATCGGCGCGAAGCGCCCCGCCAAGGTTGACGTCCGCGTCATTTCCGCCACGAACCGCGATCTCAGCGAGGAAGTAAAGGCCGGCGGATTCCGGGAAGACTTATTTTATCGCCTTAACGTCTTTCCGATTGAGGTTCCGCCCTTGCGCGACCGTCCTGAGGACATTCCGGCGCTCATCAGTCATTTCATCGACCGCTATAACGCCGAAGAACAGCGCGATGTCCGCGGCGTCCGCCACGAAGTGCTGGAAGTGCTGACAACGCAACCCTGGCCCGGCAATGTGCGCCAGCTGGAAAACACGATTTTCCGTGCGGTTGTGCTCGCAGACGGCGCCTATTTGTCGGCCGACGACTTCCCCCTCCTCGCCAAGGAGTTTGAAGCGGCCGGGGTCGTATCCGGCCCGCCGATGATCGCTGTCGAAGAAGAGACCGAGGCGCTGGCGCCGGTGGAAAGTCAAAGTTTCGCTGCGCCGACGGCGATGCCGAGCGAGTCCGTCGCCATCTTCGATCGCGGCGGTCACCTGCGCTCGCTGCAGGAGATCGAAAAGGACCTGATTGCGCTGGCCATCGAAACCTATGAAGGAAAAATGTCGGAGGTGGCGCGCCGCCTCGGCATGGGCCGCTCAACGCTGTACCGCAAACTCCGCGAGCATGAGTTGGAGATCAAGCGGGCGAGCTAGGACCGGTCTTAGTCTTGCTTCCACCTCCGCCTTGAGGGCGAGTTTCTCCTAGAACGTCAGCGTTTCATCCGCTCATTCCCGCGAAAGCGGGAATCCACAGCATCCGCTTTTGGATCCCCGCTTTCGCGGGGATGAGCGGGGTTCGCACATTAAGCTTGACCAATGTCACGCCAAATCGCGCTTCCACTATGGGCCTTGAAGGGAAGGCGCGTTATCAACGCCAACTACTCCCCAATCGCCGCCAGATACAGATCAAGCAACGCTTCCTGCTCCTGGCGATCGGCGGTGTCCATCTTCCGTATGCGGACGACCTGCCGCAACGTTTTGACGTCGTATCCCTCGCCCTTGGCTTCGGCGTAGACTTCCTTGATGTCATTCATGATGGCGGCTTTTTCTTCCTCAAGCCGCTCAACGCGTTCAATAAAGGAACGCAGCCGGTCCGCAGCAATGGTTGTTGCGCCTTCAACACTCGCCGATCCGTCCGCCATGTAAGACTACTCCATGAGTTAATCCGTTAACGGACTATATCCGCCCGCAAGAACGACAGACTAAACGGCGCAGCGCCCGCCATTGCAAGACGCAATACTCATATTGTGGAAAATTAAATGCGGCGCGCGACGCCGCAGACAGAAGCCTCAGATTTCCTGACCTTCAAGCTCGCGGCGCAGGGCGCGGGCGCGTCGACGGATATTTTCGTCGTGCGGGTTCCACTCCAGCGCCTTTTGAAACATGTCGTAAGCTTCAGGTTTGGCGTTGGAGGCGAGAAGAATGTTGGCGAGCGCTTCACGCACTTCGAAATGGCGCGGTTCGAGCTCCAGCACCTTGGAAAAATCCTCGATCGCACCGGCCTGATCGTCGCTTGTCAGCCTGACGGCGCCGCGCAAGGCGTAGCCCTGGGCGAAATTCGGCGCCAGCCCCACTACATGATCAAGGAGCGCCAGCGCGAGGTCCTGATTATCCGCATCTAGGCTTTGTTGCGCGCGGTCGTAGAGTAAATCGACAGTATCTGACGACGCGTCCGACCATATTTCGATAATGCGCGCGACGTTCTCTTCCGCGCGGGTCGCTTCCCCGGTGCGCAGTTCCTCAAACAGGAGGTCAAGCCGCGGATCGGTCTGGTCCGCAGACGCAGCGGCGAACGGCGACGCCGCGACAACAGCCGCCAGAATCAGAAAAGGCCTTCGCATCAGCGAAAGCCTACCCTGCAAACCCTTAAAATCCAAGGAAGAACGGGACCGCGTGGGTTAACCCTGACGCGCTTTGAAGCGGCGCTGGGTCTTGTTAATCACGTAGACGCGGCCTTTCCGGCGAATGACGCGGCAATCTTTGTGGCGTTTTTTCAACGACTTAAGGCTGGAACGGACTTTCATCGGTCGGGTCTCTCAAAAAGAGGGTCAATTCATTGCGAGCGCGGGGAGATAAGGGAGCGAAGCGCCGAAGTCAACCGGCCCGGCGGGCCCGGTCGATTCGCGCGTCCGGCGCTAGATTTCGGGCAGAAACAGGGTAAACGCCTTCCGCCCCCATCACCCAGGCGACAGGACCGTTCAGAACCGGCGCAAACGCCTCGTCCAGTACGTTCAGCCCGCCCGTGTAGGCGCCCAGCGCCGGCATGACGACCCGGGTTCCGTCCGCAGCGAAGCAGCGGCGCCGAAACAGCCTGCCTTCAGAGACCACCCGGGCGCATGGATGCAAATGCCCGGCGATTTCGCCCGGCGCCGGCCCGGCTGCGGGCTCGTGGCGAAATACGAGTTCTCCAATCCCCACTTCCTGCGCGCAGGCGCCGGCGAACCGGGTCGGCGGCGCGGGATCGTGATTGCCCAGAATCCAGAGCCAGTCCGCTGCGCGAGTCAGCGCCTCGAGGCGCGCCGCGTCGTCATTGTCAATGCGCGCTTCCGCGGCCTCGTCGTGAAAGGCGTCGCCCAGGGAAATCACGCGCTTGGGCGCGTGGCGGCGCATCAGCGCCTCCAGCCGCATCAGCGTGGCGCGCGTGTCATAGGGCGGCAGCATGACCCCGCGCATCGCGAAACTAGACCCCTTTTCGAAGTGCAGATCGGAAACAATCAGGATGTCGCGATCGTTCCAGAATGCCGCGCCCAGCGGGTCCAGGGTCAGGCGTTGACCATTAACGGAAAGAACGGAAGCGGACGTGTCCATGCGTCCACCTTACGCCGTTCGCCGCATAGAAAAAGAAAAAACCAAAGGCAGTTTGCCGCGCCCGCGCTTTCGCGCACCGTCTGAATGGCGTACTCTGCCTGCGTCAATGCGGAGGACCAAGCGATGGGCTTGTTGAGATTGCTGATTGTGCTGTTGCTCGTCCTTGCCGGCGCGGCGGCGGGTTTCTGGGCCTATATGGGCGGTTTAAAGCCCGTTTCGATCGAACGAGCGAGCTTTGGCCCCGCCGACATTGTCTACACTACCCATCGCGGCTCCTATGCCGGTCTCGGCGACAGCTGGGAGCGTTTTCAGACGGAATGGCAAGCGGCCGGCGCAACGCGATGCGACAGCCTGGCTATTTATCTGGACTCGCCGCAGGAGACCGCGCAAGAGGATCTGCGCTCTGTGCTCGCCTGCCGCGTCGACACGGCGTCGCAAACCGACCGGGCCGCGCTCGAAGGCGCATTCCCGGGCTTCACGATTCCGCAATCGGACGCTCTGCGGACAACGCATCCGTATAAAAACTACTTTTCTTTCATGTTCGCGCCGATACGCGTCTATCCGGCGATGGAAAAGCGCATGGCGGAAGACGGTCTTAACGCCTCCATCGCCATCGAGCTCTACGGCAGTGATGCGGCGCCGATGAACGAGATCGGCTTCGCCGTTCCGGTCAGCGGCGAGCGCAGCGACTATCAGGACCTTATGGACGCCTTTTAGGTTGTGACGCGCAGACCTATGCGAACAAGGGCTCAGCCCATCGCCGTTTCAATGATCTCTTCGGACACCGCTTTCAGCGCCTCTTCGCTCGCTGAACGCGCCACGGTCTCGCGGCCGATCTCAAGCATAACGGGTACGGCGAGCGGCGAGACCCGATCCAGCGCTGAGTGTTCGATGCGGCCCTGAACCCGGGCGAGCAGGCCCTGCAGCCTGGCGAGATCCAAAAACCCGCCCGCCGCGTCGTCCCAGGCCGCCCGCAGCAACAAATGGTCGGGCTGATGTTCGCGTAAGACGTCGAATATGAGATCGGCTGAGAACGCCACCTGGCGCCCCGATTTTTCCTGGCCGGGATGTTTACGTTCGATCAGCCCGGCGATAACGGCGCAGTTTCGAAAGGTGCGCTTCATCAGGATCGATTCCTGCAGCCAGGTCTCCAGATCATCGCCAAGCATGTCTTCGTGAAAAAGATCCGCCATGGCGACGTCGCTCATATCCTGGCGCCCCCAGATCGACAGGGCGTATTCGGTCGGGACAAAGCCGATCGGCTGTTTGCCGAGACGTTCCAGGCGCCGAGTCAGCAGCATGCCGAGGGTCTGGTGGGCCGGCCAGCCGTCAAACGGATAACAGACAAGAAACTGACGGTCTCGATAGGGAAAGGTTTCGACCAGCAGCGCGTCGGGCGCCGGGATGGTCGCCACCTCAGCCTGTTTAGCAAGCCAGTCGCGCACTTGTTCCGGATACCCGGCCCAGGCTTCCCGGTCGAACAGCATTTTGCGCACGCGGGCGGCGAGATAGGTCGACCACGGATATTTTACCCCGCCCCAGCTAGGAATGCGCGGAGATTCGTGCACGGCGCGGGTGACGATGGCGTCATTACCCTCCATACGTTCAAATTTCAGGGTCTCGCCGGCGAAATAAAACACGCCGCCTGGATCAATGGTTTCGAAGAACCATTCCTCCATCTCGCCGAGCTTTCGGCCCGGCCGCTTCGGACCCTTCGCGGAGGCGAGGCGAATGTTCACCGCCGGCGCTTCGACGATCGTGCCCACATTCATGCGATAGGCCTGGGCGGCGCGCCCGTCGCGAATGCGATAGCGGCCGTCTTCCGTTTTCACGATGCGCCGATAGCGCTCATATCGTTTGAGCGCGTAACCGCCGGTGGCGGCGAAATCGAGCGCAGCGTCGAAGTCCTCGCGCGAAAGATCAGCATAAGGGCTGGCCGAGACAACTTCCCTGTAGAGCGTATCCGGATCGAACGGGCCGGACACCGCCGTGCCGATAATATGCTGCGCCAGAACGTCGAGCGTTCCCTTGCGCGGCGGCTCGCCGTCGAGGACGCCCTCCTCGATCGCCTGTTTGGCGGCGATGCATTCCAGCACCTCCATGCGGTTGGCGGGCGCCATCAGCGCGCGGGACGGCTCCGTCATGCGGTGATTGGCGCGGCCAATGCGTTGGGTCAGGCGCGAAACGCCTTTCGGCGCCCCCATCTGCATGACAAGGTCAACGTCGCCCCAGTCAATCCCAAGATCGAGGGTGGAGGTGCACACGACGGCGCGCAAGCCCCCCGACGCCATCGCCGCCTCAACCTTGCGTCGCTGCGCGACTTCCAAGCTGCCGTGATGGAGCGCGATCGGCAAATTGTCGTCATTGAGTTTCCAAAGCGCGGAGAAGGTTGCTTCAGCCTGACTGCGCGTGTTGACGAAAACAAGAACCAGATTGTTTTCCCTAATGCAGCGGTAAACCTCTTCAAAGGAATGCCGCCCGGAATGGCCGGACCAGGGAATGCGCTGATCCGAGTACAGAACATCGACCTCCGGCGTCGCGCCTGATTTGCCGTAAATGAGTTTGGCTGATGTCGCGCCAGGCGCATGTTGCGGGGTCAGGTAGTCAACAAGCGGTCTTGCGTCGGCGACGGTGGCGGACAGACCGGCCAGGCGCAGCTTCGGCGCCAGCCCGCGCAGCCGCGCAATCGCCAACGACAACAAATGCCCTCGCTTGTTCGGAACCAGCGCATGCAGCTCATCGAGAATTAGCCGCTCTACTCCTTTGAAGTAGTCGCCCGCGCCTTCCTGGGCCAGCAATAGCGACAGGCTCTCCGGGGTCGTCAGCAGAATATCGGGCGGCGAATATTTCTGCCGCTGGCGCCGCGCCGGGGGCGTATCGCCGGTGCGCGTTTCAACGGCGATGCTGAGACCCATCTCGTCAATCGGCGCTTTAAGATTGCGTGCGATGTCCACAGCCAGCGCCTTGAGGGGCGAGATATAGAGCGTGTGGAGGCGGCCCTCTTGCGGCCGCTTGCGATCGGCGAGCGCGATCAGGCTCGGCAAAAACCCGGCAAGGGTTTTCCCGCCGCCCGTGGGCGCGATTAAGAGATGCGAGAGGCCGCCGGCGTCGGCTTTCAAACAGTCGAGCTGGTGGTCGCGCGCGGCCCAGCCGCGCGATGCAAACCACGCTTCAAAGCGCACCGGCAGCGCAGCATCCAACTGGACGGAAACTTGTTTAGTCACCCCACGAGACGTAGCGGACGCGCCGCGCCGGTCAAGACTCGCGGAGAATGGCTCGGAAACAGGTCCGCGTCCTCTCCCAGCTGTCTCCGGCCCATTTCCGTTTTGCGCAGCGCCGACCTATACAAGCCCCGTGCGCTACGACGATCTTCTCCGCCCGACGCCGAAAGGCGTTTATTGCCCGCCCGGCGATTTCTATATCGACCCCGTGGGCGCGGTTTCGCGTGCGGTGATCACCCATGGCCACGCCGATCACGCCCGCGCCGGCCACGGCGCCGTTATCGCGACGCCGGAAACCATCGCCATCATGGAAGCGCGATATGGCGACGACTTTACGACGACGAAAACGCCCCGCGCCTATGGCGAGCCGATCGATGTTAACGGCGTCAACGTCAGCCTGGCGCCTGCCGGTCACGTCCTTGGCTCGGCGCAGGCGGTAATCGAAAAAAACGGAGTGCGGATTGTCTGTTCGGGAGACTACAAACGACGGCGAGACCCGACATGCGCGCCGTTTGAGGTCGTCCCGTGCGATGTATTCATTACCGAAGCGACCTTCGCCCTGCCAATCTTCAACCATCCCGATACGGGCGAAGAAATCCGCAAGCTGCTAGCGTCCGTCGAACAGTTTCCTGAACGGACCCATGTCATCGGCGCCTATGCGCTCGGCAAAGCGCAGCGCATCATTATGCATCTGCGCGAGGAAGGATATGACGCGCCGATTTTTCTGCATGGCGCCATGCAGAAGCTCTGCGATCTCTACATGAAATTCGGCGTAGACCTCGGCCCCCTTGAGCCAGCGACGATCGAAAACAACGGCGCCAAGCGCGACTTCGGAGGCAAGATCGTGATCGCGCCGCCGGCGGCTATCCAGGATCGATGGGCGCGCCGCTTCGCCGATCCGTTGCCTGTCTTTGCTTCGGGCTGGATGCGCATTCGTCAGCGCGTGCGCCAACGGGGCGTTGAACTGCCGCTTATTGTTTCCGATCACGCCGACTGGGACGAACTGACCCAAACGATCAAGGAGATTGCGCCCAAAGAGCTGTGGATCACCCATGGCCGCGACGACGCGCTGATGCGATGGGCGGAGTTGAACGGCGTGATGGCAAGGCCGCTGCATCTCGTCGGATACGAAGACGAGAACGAATAGTGCAAGCTTTCGCTGCGCTTCTCGATCGTCTGGTGCTGACGCCGCAACGCAACGGCAAGCTGCAGCTCATTGTCGATTATTTCGCCGCAACGCCGGATCCGGATCGCGGCTACGCCGTCGCCGCGATCACGCGCGATCTCGACTTTCCCTCGGTGAAACCGGCAATGCTCCGATCCCTGATGGAAAAGCGCATGGATCCGGAGCTCTTCGCCCTGTCATACAATTATGTGGGCGATCTCGCCGAAACCATCTCACTCGCCTGGCCGGGGGAGCGCCGCGCCAATCGCATCCCGCCGCTTTCGGAAGTCGTTGAGCGCCTCAAGGAAGCAAAAAGGGCCGAGGCGCCGCAACTTGTGGCGTCTTATCTCGACGCGCTTGAACCCCCGTCGCGATGGGCGCTCTTAAAACTCGTCACCGGCGGCTTGCGTATCGGCGTTTCCTCTCGTCTCGCCAAATCCGCCCTCGCCCGTTTCGGCGACAAGGACGTCACAGAGATCGAGGAACTCTGGCATGGGCTAGAGCCGCCTTACGAACAACTCTTCTCCTGGCTCGAAGGCCGCGCGGACAAGCCGATAAACCAAATGGCGGCGCCCTTTCGTCCCGCCATGCTCGCCCACCCGCTCGGCGACAAAGACCTTGAGGACATCGCGCCGGAAACCCACGCGGCGGAGTGGAAATGGGACGGGGTGCGTGTTCAGGCCGTCGCTGAAGGCGACGCCCGGCGGCTTTATTCGCGCACCGGGGACGATATTGGCGCAGCGTTTCCCGATATCATCGACGCGCTTGATTTCCGCGCCGCCATCGACGGCGAACTGATGATTTTTGATCCGGAGGCGGAACGATACCATCCATTGTCGTTTGGCGATTTGCAGCAGCGCCTCAACCGAAAGACAGTATCGAAAAAGCGCCTCGCATCGCATCCGGCGTTTATCCGCGCATACGATCTCCTGCATGTAGACGGAGACGATTTGCGCGCGCTGCCTTTCGAAGACCGACGCCAAAAACTGGAGAAATTTATCAGCAGCCGGCAGCCGGACCGTTTCGACCTGTCGCCATTGGTGAGATTCGCGAACGTCGACGATCTGGCGCAAGCGCGCGCTGCGCCGCCTCATCACGCGGTCGAGGGGCTCATGATTAAGCGGCTGGCTGCGCCTTACGTTCCCGGCCGTCCCAAAGGCGAATGGTGGAAATGGAAGCGCGATCCCTTTCTCATCGACTGCGTCATGATGTACGCCCAACGCGGACACGGCCGCCGATCAAGCTTTTACTCCGATTTCACTTTCGGCGTCTGGCGCGGCGACGACATCGTTCCCGTGGGCAAGGCCTATTTCGGCTTTACCGATGACGAGTTGAAACAACTCGACCGCTTTGTGCGCAACAATACGACCGACCGTTTCGGACCGGTGCGGCAGGTCGCTTTCGGCGCGGATGAGGGGCTGGTGCTCGAAATTGCATTTGAGGGGCTGAACCGTTCGAGCCGCCACAAATCCGGCGTCGCCATGCGCTTCCCGCGCATCAACCGTATTCGCTGGGACAAGCCGGCTGCGGAAGCCGACCGCCTAGAATCCCTCGAAGCGATGCTGCCGTCGTGAGGCGGCGCCGAAGCGTCCTCACGCCGACAACTGGCGATCCGCGGCGAAAACCCCTAACGAAAGTCAGTCCGCGTGGCCGTTGGCTGCGCTATAGACCACGGGTTTGATTTCGAAGGACGCAAAAGATGACGGCGGCGACAACAAACAACACAAGCGGACCTCAAGCGACGCCTGCGAAATGGTCTTCGCAGTTCGCGTTTTTAATGGCCGCTGTAGGCGCGGCGGTTGGACTTGGCAATCTTTGGCGCTTTCCCTTTCAGGTCGGCCAGAACGGCGGCTCCGCGTTTGTCTTTATCTATCTTCTTTGCATCGTTCTCATCGCCACGCCGATCCTGATCGCAGAAGTCAGCGTCGGGCGGCGCAAACGGCTGTCCGTGGTCGGCTCGTTTCGCGAACTCGCGAAAGATGTCGGCGCAACGCCCTGGTGGGGCGTCATCGGCTTCGTCGCCATCGCCGCCGACCTGTTGGTGTTGTCGACCTATAGCGCCATCGCCGGCCAGATCATGTCGTTTTCAGCGATGAGTTTTATGGGCGTGTTCGCCAACGGAACCGCCGACGCCGGCCTGCCGCTGTTCAGCGGCCCGGTCCTGCCCGCCGTCTGGTTCTCGCTCTTTCTCGGGATCACCATGATCGTCGTCGCGGCCGGCCTTCGCGCCGGCGTTGAACGCATGGTGACCATCCTGATGCCGCTCTTTTTCGTACTGCTGGCCGGGCTCAGCGTTTACGCGTTGACGTCGGGCGCGGCGGAGGAAGCTCTCGCCTATCTTTTTGCACCGCGTTTTTCGGAGTTGTCGGGCCAGGTCTTTCTTGCCGCCATGGGACAGGCTTTCTATTCGGTCGCCGTCGGCGCCGGCGCCATGGTGACCTACGGCGCCTATCTCGACCGAAAGGAGAGCATCGCCGCGAACGCCGGCCTGATCGCCGGCGCGGACACGATTGTCGCGATAGTTGCCGGACTGATGATTTTCCCGATTGTCTTTGCGTTCGGGCTTAACCCGGGCGCGGGCATGGGACTTATCTTTGAAGCCCTGCCCAAAACCTTCGCCGGCATGCCGGCGGGTTCGGTCATCGGCGGGCTGTTCTTTTTCCTGGCGTTCATCGCCGCGCTGACATCGTCGATTGCGATGCTCCTCATCCCCGCCGTGTTCTTTGAAGAATGGCTCGGCTGGAGCCGGCTGAAGACGGTCCTCTTGCTCGGCGGCGGCGCCTGGCTCCTCGGCATGGTGGGTCTAAACGTCGACCATATGGCCGAAGCCATCGATTTTCTCGCAGGCAACGTGTTCCTGCCGGTCGCCGGCGGCCTCGGCGCCGTCTTTGTGGGATGGGTCGTGCCGCGCGCGATCATGCGCGATGAGTTGAGCGATGCGTCAGACGGCGTCTTCAGGCTGTGGCGATTTCTGGTGCGTTGGCTTTGCCCGGCGGCTGTGGGCGCAATTCTCGTCTTCGGTCTGATTGCGTCGGCCGGGCAATAGGCCGAGACCGGTTTCAGGCGCAGCGGGCGCGTTCGGCGTATTCCGCCGGAACATCGAAACCGTGGCGGCGGACCGCTTCGATGTCTTCCGGGTCGAACGAAGCCGGATCGACATCGAGAAACCGCCGATAGGACGCCGGCAGGCGGGCGAGCTTCGCCAGGTCTTTCGCCGCCGCCATTTCACCGCCGAAGAAGTCAATGTAGCGTTTAGCGAACGCCAGCGGTTCGCTCACAAAGTCATCATAGCGGGCGAAGAAAAACCGCTCAGGCCCCAACGCATCGCCCAATTCGGTTACTTCGTCATTCAGACGCACCCAGAATTTCAGCGCCGCCCGCGGTGACGCGTCGCTCTTCGGGTCAAGCCCGAACAGCGGGCCCCAATTGTGAAACATCTGTTGATTGTCGCTCAACGCCATGTCGAGGCCGTGCCGGGCGACATGCACATACTGCATATCGGGGAAATGCGCCGACAGGGGCTTCAAAAAAATCGAAGCGTTCGGCTCCTTGAAGCAATCCGCTTTCCCGCGCTTGCGGCGGGGCGCATTCAAAAACCGGGCAAGGCGCGCAGCCGGCCATTTGCCGCGCCCCGCTCCTAGATGGTTGTTGGCCTTGACAGCTCCTTCAATCGTCCGTGTTAAGAGGAACGGCGCATCGAGGGGCGACGGCGGCGTTGCGCCCAGACCTGCTTCGAGCAATCGCAGTTCCGCCGCCATTTCAGTGACGTTTCGATTGAGCGCGCCAAAACGTCCCGGACGCTTGAACAGATAGGTGAACCAGAGATTGTCGAGCGCGTGATTGAGATCGCCGTCAAGAGAACGTCCGGCCTCGCGCGCAGCGTCGGCGAACAGCCGCGTCCCGCTGCCGCCAACCCCGCCGATCACCAAAAGCCTGCGCTCGCTCATGCCGTAGTCCCTGCAAATGCAGGCCAAAGGTCAGCGCATTCGCTTAACAAAGCGTTGCGCGAGCATGCTTAGATTAATCCATCAGCGGATTTGACAGCCCATCCTTCGAGACGCGCAAATTCCTTCATCCTGAGGAGGCCGATAGGCCGTCATGAAGGACGAAGGAATTTGCGCTCCTCAGGATGAAGATGAGAGGAACCTAATTCACTTCGCGATCGTCGATTCGGCGCAAATCCTACTGAAACGCCTGAATTCCCGTCATCGCGCGGCCGAGGATCAGTGCGTGAATGTCGTGGGTGCCCTCATAGGTGTTGACGGTTTCAAGGTTCGCCGCGTGACGCATGACGTGGTATTCGTCCGAAATCCCGTTGCCGCCGTGAATGTCGCGGGCGACCCGCGCGATATCGAGCGCCTTGCCGCAGTTGTTGCGCTTCATCAGTGAAATCGCTTCCGGCACATAGGCGCCTGTATCAAGAAGGCGCCCGAGCTGCAGCGATCCTTGCAGGCCGAGGGCGATCTCGGTTTGCATATCGGCGAGTTTTTTCTGAACGAGCTGCGTGCCGGCAATGGGCTTGCCGAAAACGATCCGCTCCATGGCGTAATCGTGCGCCGCGCGCCAACAGAATTCCGCCGCGCCCATGGCGCCCCAGGATATGCCGTAGCGGGCTTTGTTGAGGCAGGAGAACGGCCCGCGCAGGCCTCGCACATTCGGTAAGAGATTCTCTTCCGGAACGACCGCGTCGTCGAGGGCGATTTCGCCAGTGACGGAGGCGCGCAGGCTGAGCTTGCCGTCAATCTTCGGCGTTTCGAAACCGTCCACGTCGCGATCGACGATAAACCCGCGAATGTCGCCGTCGAGCTTCGCCCAGACGACGGCGAGATCGCTAATCGGCGAATTCGTGATCCACATTTTCGAGCCGTTGAGCTTGTAGCCGTCCGACACCTTCTCAGCCTTGGTGCGCATGGCGCCGGGGTCCGATCCGCCGTCGCTTTCGGTGAGGCCGAAACAGCCGACCCATTCGCCGCTCGCGAGCTTGGGCAGGTATTTTTTCTTCTGTTCTTCGGAGCCGAACGCCTCAATCGGATACATAACCAGCGACGACTGCACCGACATCGCCGAACGATACCCGCTGTCGACGCGCTCGACCTCGCGGGCGATGAGCCCGTACGCCACATGGCTGGCGCCGCCGCCGCCATATTCCTCCGCAACCGTAGCGCCCAGAAGTCCCTGCTCGCCCAGTTCGTTCATGATCTCGCGGTCAAAACGCTCTTCGCGGTTCGCCAGTAAAATGCGCGGCATCAGCTTATCCTGGGCGTAGCCGCGGGCCGCATCGCGCACCAGGCGCTCCTCGTCGGTGAGCTGGCTGTCCAGCGATAAGGGATCGGTCCAGTCGAAGGTTACTTTGTCGGTCATGTCATCGCCTTCAGGCTATATCCTCTTGATCGTTTCTTCATGGCCGCGCCCTTCGAAAAACGCATCGAGCGCGCGGTTAAAAATCTCATTCTCGTCAACAGCGCGCGCGAACAACGTCAGCGACGCGTGAAACTTCAGATCGTCCGGCCATCCGAAAATCTCATGGGCCGTTAGCGCCTGATGTTCAAGCGTCGCGGCGACGCATTCGCGCAACCGCGGCCCTAATACCTCGTGGGCCGCATAGTCCCGGGCCTCGGCGAGCGAGGCCAGCGCAAATCGCTGGGACGTCGCGCTTTTGCCGAGCCCCTCAATCTGCGGAAAGACGTACCACATCCAGTGTGACGCCTTCCGGCCGGACCGCAGCTCCGCCAGGGCCTGCGGATAGTTGCGATCCTGGGCGGCGATGAAGTGTTCGAATGAACTCGTTTCTGCAGACATCCTTCGAGGCTCGCTACGCTCGCACCTCAAGATGAGGATTGAGTCCGCTACAGCTCCATCACAACACGAAAACCTCATCCTGAGGCGCCCGACCGACAGGTCGGGCCTCGAAGGATGTGCGGCAAACTCCCTACATCAGCTCCAGCGCCACGCTCGTCGCTTCGCCGCCGCCGATGCACAGCGATGCAACGCCCTTCGTGCCGCCGGTCGCTTTCAGGGCGCCGATCAGCGTACAAATGATCCGGGCGCCGGACGCGCCGATCGGGTGGCCAAGAGCGATGGCGCCGCCGTGGATGTTGACCTTTTCGGCGGGCAGCTTGTGTTCGCGCATGGCCGCGAGCGGCACCACGGAAAACGCTTCGTTGATCTCAAACAGATCCACCTCGCCCGCAGACCAGCCGGCTTTTTCCAGCACAGTTGCGATCGACGCGACCGGCGCGGTGGTAAACCATTCCGGCTCCTGAGCGTGGGTCGAGTGCGCCAGGATCCGCGCCACGACATTGGCGCCCTTTTTATCCGCCATCGACTGGCGCATCAGCACCATCGCCGCGGCGCCGTCTGAAATCGCCGAGGCGTTGCCCGCCGTGACGGTGCCGTCTTTTTCAAAGGCGGCGCGCAGGTTCGGGATTTTCGCCGCGTCAACGAGGCCCGGCTTTTCATCGTCGCAAACAACAACCGTGTTTTTGCGGCCCTTGACTTCGACTTTGACGATTTCGTCCGCAAAGGAACCGTTTTTTATCGCTTCCTGGGCGCGCGTGACTGAGCGCATGGAGTATTCGTCCTGGTCCTCGCGGGAGAACTGCCATTCGCGGGCGCATTTTTCAGCAAAGACGCCCATGGCCTTGCCGCGGTCGTAGGCGTCTTCGAGACCGTCGACCGCCATGTGGTCCTGGACCACGCCCTGCCCGTATTTGATGCCGGTGCGGCCCGTGGGCAGCAGATGCGGCGCGCGGGTCATCGATTCCATGCCGCCCGCGACGACGATGTCGCTGGCCCCGGCGAGGATCGCGTCATGGCCCTGCATCACGGTTTTCATACCGGAGCCGCACATCTTGTTGACGGTGGTGCAAGCAGCCTTGATCGGCAGGCCGGCGCCCAACGCCGCCTGGCGCGCCGGCGCCTGGCCGATGCCGGCCGGCAAGACGCAGCCCATCAGCACCTCGTCGATATCGTCTTTCGCAACGCCGCCCCGCTCCAGGGCTGCCTCGATCGACTTGGCGCCTAATTCGGGCGCGGGCACGCCGGTAAAGGCGCCCAGAAAATTGCCGATAGGCGTCCGGGCGGCGCCGGCGATGACGATGGGATCTTGTTGGCTCATTTACGTGCTCCTTCAAGCGGCGTCGCGGCCGCGCGCGATAACTTCAAGCGCCATGGCGTCGGCGATTTCGCCGGTCGGCTTGCCTGTTTCATCCGCGCGCCGGAAAATCTCGGTCAATGTATCACCGATCAGGTCGATGCGGCGGGTCATTTCCTGCTTGGTCCAATCGCCTAGGATCTCAAGACCGACGCTGATGACGCCCGCCGCGTTGATAACATAATCGGGCGCGTAAAGAACGCCGCGCTCCTTCAGCGCCAGATCCATGTCCGGCGTCGCAAGCTGGTTATTCGCCGCGCCGGCGATGATTTTCGCCTTGAGACCGCCAATGCTGCCGGCGTTGATCGATCCGCCGAGAGCGCAAGGAGCGAACACGTCAACGTCGGCCGCCGCGGCTTCTTCAGGCGCGACCGCTTGCGCGCCGAAACGATCTTGAGCCTCCGCGACCGCATCCTTGTTCACGTCCGCCACGACGAGTTTGCCCCCCTCCTCGTGGATCAGCCGGGCGAGTTCCATGCCGACAGCGCCGACGCCGAGGATGGACACGCGCACATCCTTCAGGGAATCCGCGCCGAGAACGCGTCGGGCGCCCGCCTGCATGCCGCGCCAGACCCCGCGCGCGGTGAACGGCGACGGATTCCCGCCGATGCCGTCCTTGCCGATGCCGGCGGCGTATTTGGTCACCGTCTGCATGATCTCGATATCACGCTCGGTTACGCCGGAATCTTCAGCCGTGTAGTAAAGTCCGTCGAGGCTGTCGACGGCGCGGGCGAAGGCGCGGATCATGTCCGGCGTCTTTTCCGTCTTGGGGTCAGCGAAAATCACCGCTTTGCCGCCGCCGAATGGAATCCCGCCCAGGGCGTTCTTGAAGGTCATGCCGCGGGAGAGCTTGTTGACGTCTTCCAGGCCGGCTTCAAACGAGGGATAGGCAAAAATGCGCGTGCCGCCGCAGCCGGGGCCTAACGTTGCATCATGAACGGAAATAATGGCGTTGAGGTTCGCGTCGTCATCTCTGAAGTGAACAACTTTGCGCCAACCCTCGACCGGCAATTCCCGGTGTTCCATAACGCGACGTCCTCCTCGATCCCGGGCGCGACTATGCGCCCATTTTCATAAAGCGCTCTTAGCAGCGCTTCGGAATTCGCATATAGCGGATATCGCGAAGCGCTTTCGGTCAAAAGTGCGGGCTTGGCGCTTGACGCTTAGCAGAAAATGCTAAATACTTGCATTATTCTTGGAAAGAGGCCCATGAAGCTCGATCATATCGACCACAAGATCCTGCGGCATTTGCAGGAAAACGCACGCATCACAAACGCGGAACTCGCCGACCGGGTCGGGCTTTCCCCGACCCCATGTCTGCGGCGGCTGCGGCGGCTCGAAGCGGACGGCGTCATTAAAGGTTACCATACGGAGATTGATCGCGAGGCGCTGGGCGTGAACGTGACGGTGATCATTCTCGTCAAGCTTGAGCGCGAAGACGACAAAACCCTGCGCGAGTTTGAAAAAGCGATTAAAGACCGCGACGAAGTGATGGAATGCTACCTCGTTACCGGCAAGTTCGACTACTTCATTCGCGTTGTCGTGCCGTCACTCGCCACCTACGAAACCTTTCTGTCTGAAACAATGCTCCGTATGCCGAATATCGCGACGGTGGAATCGAGTTTTACGCTTCGGGAAGTGGAGCGAAAAGTCGTCATGCCGCTGCCGGAGAATGCAGGGCGGTAAAGCCGGTTGTTTTCACAAACAGTCTGAGCCTTCATCCTGAGGAGAAATTTCGCCTTCGTCCTTCGTGACGGCCTATCGGCCTCCTCAGGATGAAGGCGAAATTTCGTCTCGGAGGACTGAAGGCTTCACCAAACGGAGCGAGCTTCGAGATATTCTAGCGACCTACGCCGGCTTCAAAAACAACAGCCGTTCCCGCTCCCGGCGCTCGACCAGATGCGGCACCGGGCCGTCGCGACCGGTGTGATTGCGGAAATCGTCTGCCGCGCCCGCTTTGTCGCCCGCGTTGAGTTTCGCCAGCACGCCCGTCGACGAAAAACCGCCGAGCCCCTTGTTGTAGGCGAGGGAAACCATGGCGGAGAATTCGTTCTCATTGGCGCGGACGGTCAGCAGGTCTTTCACGCCCTCCTCGAAAAAGGCGATGTCATCGCGCAGCAGCGCCTCGGCTTCGGATTCGGTGATGGATGTGAATGACTCGCCCGGCTGGATCTGATGGCCGTAGCCGATATAGCTGCGCCCGCCTGCCGAATACGGCTCCAGCCTCAGCCCTTCGCTGTCTTTGATAATCGTCAGGCCCGCGTCGTTGATGGACAGATTGCGGTTCGCCGCAAGACCGCCCGCCGGGGCGTCGGAACCGCCGGCGCTCGCCGCGGCGGACCCGCTGTTATCCCCACCGGACGCGGCGTCGTCGCCGTTTTCCCCATCCGCGTCGTCAGCTTCGCCCTCCGTCCCGGGCACGGGCTGCGATACGCGCTCGAACAAGTCGCCAAAAACGCCGCCCGCCGCGGTTTCAACCGCACTGAAACCCCGATCCGCTAAACCGGACGCCCATCCCGGCGCGCCGTACCGATCGCCCGACATCCAGCCGAGACCAAAAATGACAATCCACGGCAAAATGTGCCTGAAAATCGCGCTCATGCCCCTCACCACCAATACTGTTACGCCCCAGGCGGCGGAGGATATTCTTGCGAATTCGTTTCCACAACCGCCTTGTGGAAAATCTGCACATTACATTTTCTGGAAGTCAGATTTTCTGGAAGTCGTAGAACGCGCCCAGCTTGAGAATCTTGGTTAACGCGTCCATGGCGGCCAAACTTTCCTCCATCAGCTTCGGATCGCGCAAGTCGTCCGGGTGGAGGCGATCGCGATAATGGTCCTCCACCCAGGCTTCGAGCGGCCCGATGCGCTCATCGTTAAGGATAAAGTGCTGATCCGCGGCCGCGGCCTCTTCGTCGGACAAGACGACGCGCAACCGCAGACAGGCGGGACCGCCGCCGTTGCGCATGGATTCCCGTACATTTTTATAAACGACGCGATTGATCGGATTGTTCCGCGCCGCCGTTTCGTCGACGAAGGTTTTGACGCGCTCCGCGGATTCTGATTCCGTGGGCAGCAGAAGCGCCATTTCCCCGCCCGCCGCGCCGGCGTCCGGCAATGTCAGAAGCTGGGAGTTGAAGAGGTATGATTTGATGCAGTCGCTGAGAGAGACCTTATCTGCAGGCGCTTCGACGATTTCGACAAAGGGCGCTTTCTCCCGGATCTCGGCGTAGGCCGCATCTCGATCGGCAAAGCTTTGTTCGTGTAGGAACAAAACATTTCCGTTGGCGACGCCGACAACGTCATTATGGAACGCGCCGGCGTCGAGGGCGGCTTTCGACTGTTCAATGAAAATGGTCTTGTCCGGATCAAGCTGGTGATTGCGCGCCACCGCCTGGCTCGCCCTCAATTTCTGGCGCGCCGGGAACCGGTCGCCGTCCTCGCCGTAAACAAAGAGATGAACGCCTTTTTCGCCATGGGTCTCGCACAAACGCCCGTGATTGGCCGCGCCCTCGTCGCCGAAATGCACGCCCCCGGGCAGCGGCGCGTGGTGAACGAAGAAACGATCATCGTTGAAGATGTGGCGCAGCGTGCGCGCCGTGGTGTCGGCCTCAATAGAGCGATGGAAATTCGCCGCAAGATTGGCGGGCGTGAAATGCACTTTGCCGTCTGAGGTGTCGGGCGACGGCGCGATCGTCGCCGCATTCGCCGTCCACATGGATGACGCCGCATAGCAGTTGGCGAGAAGGTCCGGCGAGGCCGCCGCGGCTTTTTCGATGATCTGCTTGTCCGTCCCCGCGAAGCCGAGCGCACGGAGCGTTTTCAACGCCGGGCGGTCCTGGGGCGGCAGGAAGCCCTGTTTCAGACCAAGCGCCATCGCGGCGCGCATCTTGGCGAGCCCCTGAAGCGCAGCCTCTTTCGGATTGGACACTGCACCCTTGTTCGACGCCGACGCGATATTGCCAAAGGAAAGGCCCGCATAGTTATGGGTCGGCCCGATGAGGCCGTCGAAGTTGTATTCGTGGAAGTCAGTCAATTTGTTCTCCTTCATCTCTCCCCAACGGGGAGAGATCGAAATCTTAGATTTCGAGTGAGGGGGAAGAAAGGCCGGGGATTCACTCCTATCTCACCCCAACTTGTTCCTCCGCCATCGGAACAACGCCCTCGCCTTCCATCGACGCCACCGGATAGGCGCAGTAGTCCGCAGCGTAATACGCCGCCGGCCGGTGATTGCCCGACGCGCCGATCCCGCCGAAGGGCGCTGAGCCGGCGGCGCCGGTAGTCTGGCGGTTCCAGTTGACGATGCCGGCGCGGGAGAGCGCCAGGAACTTCTCCCATTTCGCCTTGTCGTCGGAGAGGAGCCCGGCGGAGAGGCCGAATTTGGTGGCGTTGGCGCGCGCGATTGCAGCGTCGAAGTCCTTAACCCGCCAGACTTTGAGGAGCGGCCCGAAATGTTCTTCGTCGGGCACGGCGTTGGAGCGCGTCACATCGACGATGCCGGGCGTCACGAAGGCGGCGCCTTCATCGCGCACCGACAGGTTGCGGATCGCCTCGCCGTCGTCTTCGGTGAGCCGGTCAAACGCTCGCTCTAGGTTTTCCGCAACGCCCGGCGAGATGACCGGGCCCATGAAGGGCTGCGGATCGGCGAAGGGCTGGTCGATGATGAGCCTGTCCGTGAGCTTGACGAGAGCGTCGATCGCTTTGTCGCCCGCCGCGCCTTCGGGGACGATGAGGCGCCGCGCGCAAGTGCAGCGCTGACCGCTGGTCAAAAACGCCGACTGCACGACGGCGAACGCCGCCGCGTCCACATCGTCCGTGTCCCACCAAATGAGCGGATTGTTGCCCCCGAGTTCCAGCGCAAGAATCACATCGAGACGGTCGGCGAACATCTTGTGGATGGCGAGCCCGGTCCTGGCGCCGCCAGTGAACAAAATGCCGTTGACGTCTGCGCGCGTCAGCGCCTCGCCCGTTTCGCGCGCGCCCTGCACCATGTTGACGACGCCGGCGGGAACGCCCGCCTCGACCATGCGTTCAACAATGAAGGCGCCCGGCCCCGGTGTCTGCTCCGACGGTTTAAAGACCACCGTGTTGCCGGCGATCAGCGACGGGACCATGTGGCCGTTCGCCAGATGCGCCGGAAAGTTGTAGGGGCCCAGCACCGCCATGACCCCATGGGGCTTGTGGCGCAGCACCGCCGTGGTCGCTCCGGGCGTTTCCTTCACGCCGGTGCGCTCGTGATAGGCCTTGATCGAAATATCGACCTTGCCCGCAACGGCGGCGGCTTCGGTCTTGGTTTCCCAGAACGGTTTGCCGGTTTCGCGCGAGATGAGTTCCGCCAGCGCGTCGGCGTCGCGTTTGATGAGATCCCGGTAGCGTTCCATGACGGCGATGCGATCGGCGAGCGGGGTCAGCGCCCATTTCGCAAACGCCTCGCGAGCCGCGGACACGGCGTTATTGACGTCGTCTCTGGTCGCCGCGGCGCCGGTCCAGATCTCAGCGCCCGTCGAAGGATCAAAACTTGAAAACTGAGCGCCGGCACCGTCCCGCCATTCTCCGTTGATGAGAATTTTGCTGTTCATAATGTTGGCTCACCATTTGCCCGGCGCTGTCGCCTCTCCTGTTCAGGGCGAGGCAATGAGGTCGCGCCGGCTCGAAAACTACCACTCCACCGCGCGGATCGTGTCGCCTTTCTTGACGCCGAGCACTTTCGCGGCTTCGTCGCCGATCTTGATCGCGTCGCCGTCCAGCATCGCCGGCGCGCGCACGACGCGGAAATCATTCAATCGGCCCGCCGACATCAGCATTTCCGGTGCGTTTTGTTGATCGGCGATCGCGCTCACTGTCGCAACGCGGCTGTCCTGCACCGTCTTGATATCGTCGATCCTCGCATCGACCAGCGGGCCGGCGTCAAAAACATCGATATAACCGCGGAAGGCGAAGCCTTCTTTGAGCAGCATGTTGAACGCCGGCGCCGCGCTGTCATGGGGACGGCCCAGGCAGTTTTTCGCCGCTTCGGTCAGCATCGCCACATAGATCGGATGGCGCGGCATCATATCGGCGATGAACTGATTGCCGAACGACGCGTTTGCAAGGTCTGCGTCTTCGAACTCCATATCGAAGAAAAGCCGGCCGACCGCTTCCCAGAACGGTTGTTCGCCGTCCGGCCCGCGCCAGCCGCGGAGTTCGGCGCAAACGGGATCCGCTACGAGGTCGCGGTGATCCGCGATAAAAAGATACCGCGCCTTGGCGAGATACTTGCCGAAACCGCCGCCGCGCGCATGGGGCGACAGGAACAACGATCCAACCTCGGAGCATCCGGTAAAGTCATGGGTCGGAACCAATATGCGCCGCTCAACCCGTTTCTTTAACTGCGTCGAGGCGTGAACGGTTTTATTGATCCGATAGTTGACGAACCCGTGGTCGAGACCGATGGCGGAGAACACTGCCGACGTGCCTATAACGTCGCCGTCCTGTTCCAAGACCAGCATGTACACTTCGCCCGCCGGTTCAGAAGGGTCGCCGACGAAACTCTCCACAGCGAAGTCAATGCGCTTTTTCAAGGCGTCGCGGTCGCCCGGCAAATTGGTCATGCCGCCGCCGGACTGTTTGGCGAGCGCGAGAATGGCTTCGAAGTCTTTCGCCGCAACGGGACGCATGAAAGGCAGCGACATCACGCGGCCTCCCCGTCGTCAAACATGCCCGGGTTGGGCAGCTCGCCCGCGGCGATCTTCAGGAGCAACAGGGCGGAGAGCTTGGACCGCTCAACAAGGCTGTCGAGTTTTGCGTATTCCCGGGCGGAGTGAATATGCGCGCCCCTCACGCCAAGCGTATCGATCACCGGTATGCCCGCCGCCGCAATATTGTTGCCGTCGCAGCACCCGCCCGTGGGCTTCCAGCCGATCTCTATGCCGAGTTCCGCCCCCGTCGCTTTCAGGGCGTCAAAAAACGCCTGCAGCTTCGGCGTCATCGGCTTGGGCGGGCGAGTGAACCCGCCGGCGAGTTCGGCGCCGTATCCCTCGCGTCCGTCAATCTCGGCAATCACGTCGCGGACCCGCGCTTCGAAAAACGCCGCGTCTTCGGGCTGCTCGAGGCGCACGTTGAATCGAACGATCGCAAGATCGGGCACCACATTCTCCGGGCCGCCGCCGTCGACGCGCGCGACATTGACGGTCAGGCCTTCGCGTACCCCGGAAAGCTTGTCGACCTGCGAAATAAAGTCGGCCGCAGCGGCCATGGCGTTCCTGCCGAGATGGTGTTCGCGTCCGGCATGGGCGCTCTTGCCGCGAATCACAGCGGAAAAATTGCCCGACCCTTTGCGTGCGCCCGCGAGCGTGCCGTCGGCGAGGGCCGGTTCGTAAACGCAGGCGAAGTGAGCGCGCTTCGCCGCTTCCGTTAACGCGCGCGCCGAGCCGTGGGAGCCGATTTCCTCATCAGCGTTGATCAGGATCTCGTAGCCGATCTGTTCGGCGAGCGGCGATTGCTCGACCGTCATCAGGGCGTTCAGCATGACGAGCAGGCCGCCCTTCATGTCGGCGGCGCCCGGCGCGTTGAGCGTGTCTTCATCGAGGAGTTTGCCGGACTGAAACGGATGATCGACGCCGAACACGGTATCCATATGACCGGTCAGCAACACCCGCACCGGGGCCTGGGGCCGCTTGACGATGCGCAGCATGTCGCCGAGAGGCTGTTCGATGGTTTCGCCCGCCCGCGTCACCACGGTTTTTTTGTCAGAGGGCGCGGTTTCGACGTCTCCCCCCAGCGCCGCAAACGCCTCGCGCAGCACGCCGTGCATGGCCTTCAAACCATCAAGATTGGCGCTGCCGGAATTGATGGCGCACCAATCCTGCAGCGTATCGGTCATGATCCCGCGCCGATCGTCGAGATAGGCGAGATCGGCAAAACGTTGGCTCACCGAGGTCATGGGCGCAAGCACTAGCGAAGGGCGCCTGCGGCGGCAAGACGGGCTGGTTCCCAATCGGGCCCGAAGCGACTAAGACAGGGCCTTCGCAATTTTAAAGAACCCCGGACCGCCGCCGCTGCATGCTGAAGTTCATTGAAAACGCGCTGATCTTTTGGGCGGACGCGGCGCGGCGCGGCGGCGTGATTCTCGCGCTTGCGATATTGGCGCTGACCGGATTCGCTGGCTGGTACGCAGCGTCCAATCTAAAGGTTAACACCGATACGAGCGCCATGCTCGATCCCGAACTGCCGTTTCAGCAGCGCGCCGCCGAACTGCGCGACGCCTTTCCCCAGATCAAGACCGACATGATTGTCATCGTCCGGGCCGCGAGCCTGGATGAAGCGGACGCTTACGCCGCAGATCTGCGCGCGGCGATCGATGCGAACAAAGACGCATTCCATTCGGTGTTTGCGCCGGCGCAGGAACCGTTCTTCGCCGAGAATGGACTTCTTTATCTAACCGAAGCCGAACTTGAGTCGCGTTTAACACAGCTGTCTAAAGCCTCGAGTTTGATCGAGACGTTAATCCAGAGCCCGACCGTCGGCACGCTTTTCACAACCCTCGCCGACAACGACGCTCTGGCGGAGCAATCCGATCTCGGACAGGACACCCTGCAGGCGCTGTATGCGGAAATCAGCGACGTCATTGAGGCGGCGCAACGAGGCGAGGACCGGCCGTTCTCCTGGATGGGCGCCCTTGATGAAGACACCCGCAACGAAGCCATGCATACGCGGCTGATCTACGCCTCGCCGGTGCTTGATTATTCCCGTCTTCAGCCGGCCAAGGCCGGCATTGAAGCCCTGCGCATCAAAATCGCCAAGCTCGACGAACAATACGCCGGTCGCGTCGACACCTACATCACGGGCGATCCGGCGCTGCGCGTTGAGGAACTCGAAGCGGTGACGACGGGCATCGGGCTATCCATGGGTCTGTCGCTGGTGCTGGTCACGATCCTGCTGCTTCTATGTTACCGTTCTGCGACCATGGCCGGGCTGACGGTGCTCAGCCTCATTGTGACGTTGACGCTGACGTCAGGCTTCGCCGCGGCGACAGTGGGCGAGCTCAATCTGGTGTCCGTCGCCTTTACGGTATTGCTGATCGGTCTCGGGCTTGATTTCGCCATTCACCTGTTGCTCCATGTGCAGGAAAGGCGCGTCGCCGGACAAGACAATCAGGCGGCGCTGAAAGGCGCATTGCATGAAGTGGGACCCGCGCTCGCCCTCGCGGCGCCGACCACATCGCTGGCGTTCCTGTCATTCGTGCCGACCAAATTCGATGGGATTGCGCAACTCGGCGTCATCGCCGGCGCCGGCGTCATAATCGCGTTCCTGGTCTCCGTGACGTTCCTGCCCGCGGCGCTTGCGCGCCTGCCCGTTCCTAAGACGAAGGAGCGCAGCGGGGTCGTCCGCGGCGCCTTCGGCGCGCTTTCAAAAGTGTCCGCGCCGATCGCCTTCGTCACCGTCGTCGCCGGCATGGTCGCCATATTGCTGATGCCGCAGGTCCGCTTCGACGCCGACCAGATGTCGCTGCGCAATCCAGCTGCGCCGTCGGTCGTCGGTTTCGATCTCTTGTTCGAAGACGACCAGACGATCCCCTATCGTCTCACCCGGCTGGTTCAGTCCGAGGCGGACGCGCGCCAGACCGCCGACATCGCCGGCGGCATCGACACCGTCGCCGCCACCCGATCCCTTCCCGACTTTGTGCCTGAGAACCAGGATGAAAAACTGGAGCTGATCGATTTCGCCGCCGGCACGCTGGTCTTCGCCTTCGGGGCGACGCCGGCGAGCGTCGACGGTCCGCCGGCGAAGGACGGTGTTGCGGCATTGAAAACGCGATTGAGCGAAGCCTATGCCGACGGCGCCGGCGCTCGTCTCGCCGCCCTTCTCGACGATGTTGAGAACGCCGGCGATCCCGAATTGATCGCCCGGGTCGAAGCCAATATCTTTCGCTATTGGTCGGCGCTGACCGACCGTCTCTCGGCGCAATTGAATGCGGACTATGTGGAGATCGATACGCTGCCGGCGTCCTTGCGCGAACGCTATCTTTCAGCGGACGGAAAATGGCGCGTCGACATTATGCCGAGCGCGGATGTGCGCGATCACCGAGCGCTGAAAGAATTCGTCGCCGACGTCGAATCAGAATTCGACGATCTCGGCGGCGGCGCAGCGCAATCGCAAAAGGCGGGCGAGGTGATTTCCGGCGCCATGCTGCAGGCTACCGGCATCGCGTTCGTGATTGTCGCCGCCATGTTGATCATATTTATCGGTCGCATTCGTCTGGTCGGGCTGGTCCTGTTTCCGTTGGCGCTGGCGGCCGTCTTGACCGCCGCAACCGGCGTTTTGCTCAACATTCCGTTTAATTACGCAAATGTAATCGTGCTCCCGCTCCTGATCGGCATCGGCGTTGACTCCGGAATCCACCTTGTCCTGCGCCATGACCAGGTCGCCGCCGGCGAAGGGGTTTACGGCACATCGACGCCGCGGGCCATTTTGTTTTCCGCATTGACCACGGTGGCGAGCTTCGGCTCGCTGATGCTGTCGCCGCACCGGGGCACGGCGTCCATGGGCGAGCTCCTCTCGATCGCCATCGCATTTACCCTCGTGTGTACGCTGGTGGTGCTGCCCGTCGCCTTCAACTATGCGGAAAGGCGCATCCCGGAAGCCTTAAAGCCGAGCGACAAGATCAAGTTTAAAGACTAAAGATTTCAATGGATTCAGACAGATGGCTGATTCGCCGGGATGAGCGGAATCCACCGCACACCGGCTCGCGTAAAAGTGTGGCGGTTTTAACCCGGCGTCACGTTTTCGTCGCCTTCACGCTGGATAACCACCGCAATCGCCCCATATTGCTCGCCATTCATCATTTTGTCGCGGTTGGGTCCCGCGTCCAATAAGAGGGTAAACGCACATGTTCATGTCTCGCGTCCGCATATTCGCCGCGCTGCTCGCCGCCTCATCAATGGCGCCCGCTTACGCCCAGGAGCCGGCCGAGGCCGAAACCGCGGAATCGGAAGTCAGCCGCATCGACGGCGCTATCGCCTTCGCCAAAGCGTTGAGCGCTGACGCCACCGTCGCCCTCACCGACGAGACGGCGAGCGATGCGGAAAAATTGGCGAACTTCCAGACCGTCCTCGCCGACGGCCTCGCGCTTGAGACAATCGGCAAATTCATGCTCGGCGAATCCAGACGCAAGATGACCGAGGAACAAACGGTGCGGTATGAGAAGATTTTTCCGGACTACATCACCAAGCAATACGCCGAGCAGTTTGACGAGATTGTCGGCAAGCCGTTGGAAGTGAAAGACGCGAAGGAAATCGGCCGACGCGACGTGATCGTGCGCACGCAGTTTGAACGCAAAGACGATTCGCCGATCCTCGTGGACTGGCGCGTTCGCCAATTGAAGTCCGGCGACCACAAGGGCATCGACATCATCGTTCAAGGCGTTTCGATCATGCTGGTGAAGCGCGAAGAGTTTTCCGCCTTTATCGCGACCAACGGCATCGACGCATTGCTCGACCGACTGGAGCAAGAGGCGGGGGTTTAGATTCCCCCAAATTAAACGGGCGACGGCGTCAGGCCGTTTGCTTATCCCGCGCCAACCCGGTTTCAGCGGTTAAATCCTCGGCGCGCGTTTCTGCTTGAGCCGACGGCCATATGCGCCGGGGACGCCATATGCCGAACACGACGCTGGCGACCGACAGCGCCATAAAAATCCCGACGGCGGACCATTCAGCGGCCAATGTCGGGATCTGGTGCGCGACCTCTTCTCCCTCAGCGATCAATTTGGCCGCGTCCGCCGCGCGGTTCGCTTGCACGACCACCAGCAACAAAACGCCTTTGATCATGATCACGCCCATGAGCGCTTTCATCCATACCCAGCCTTTGTCGAGAAAAGGAGTGTGCACCATCATCGACAGAAGTCCGCTGATGACGGCGACCGCTAGCGACGGAAACAGAACGTAGTTGCCGATAGCGGCGAGCACGGCGCGCATGCCGGCGTAGGCGACCGGCGTGTCCTGCGGCGCTATGGCGAGGATCAGCATGTAGCAGCCAAGACCGCCAATCAGTCCCGAGGCTGACACAGTGTGAAGAACTTTCACCAGTTTTCGCATAAGCGCGCCTTCAGAACCTCCGCTTGTCGTCTGGTCAGCCTAACTCTTCCGTGCAAAAACAAAATCCGCAGCGCCTTTCAGCGGCGCAGCGGCGTCGCCGAAGCGATCAAGATGCGCTTTGCATGAGTCGACGAGTTCTGCGGCCTTTGCCTTGGCGCCGTCCATACCGAGCAGCTTAATGAACGTCGCCTTGTCCATCTCCGCGTCCTGCCCGGCGGGCTTGCCGAGGGTTTCCGCATCCTGGGTCGCATCGAGGATGTCGTCGACAATCTGGAAGGCGAGGCCCAGATCCTCCGCATAGGCTGAAAGGGCCGCGACGTCCGTCTCGGAGCCCTCCCCGACAATGCCGCCGCCGACGGCGCCGAAACGGATCAGCGCGCCGGTTTTAAGACGCTGCAATTCCTCGATCCCGGCGAGGTCGAAGTCTTTTTGTTCGGCGTAGATGTCGATCATCTGTCCGCCGACCATGCCTTCCTTGCCGCTGGCCCGGGCCAGTTCCAACGCCAACCGGCAGCGCACGTCGCCGCTCGGATGGGTCGTCTCGTCCGCCAGGACTTCGAACGCCTGGGTCAACAGCGCGTCGCCGGCGAGAATCGCCGTCGCGTCGTCGAACTTTTTGTGCACTGAAGGACGGCCGCGGCGCAGATCGGAATCATCCATCGCCGGCAGATCGTCGTGGATCAGCGAGTAACAGTGGATCATTTCCACCGCGCAGCCGACGCGGATCGAGCGTTCCCGCGGCGCCTCAAACATATCCGCCGCAGCGATCACCAGGAACGGCCGCAGGCGCTTGCCGCCGTCGAGAGCGCCCCAGCGCATGGCGCCGGCGACCCGGCCCAACGGACCGTTCCCGGCCGGCAGGAACTGATCCAGCGCCTCTTCGATGAGGCCCGCGGTTTCTTTAATAGTTGATTGGAATTCGGACATGGTGCTGATCCGCTCATCCCGGCGCAGGCCGGGATCTCCTGCAAAGTAAAAACCAGATTCCGGCCTGCGCCGGAATGAGCGGGATTAGTTTGGCCGCAGCAGAAAATCCACCCTTACCGGCGCGTTACGAATCCTTCGCCGTCGCAAGCCTCGCAGGCGCGGGCGATGAGGCCGCGCTTGCCCCGTCCGTCGCAGTCGCCGCAGACGGCGCGGCTCATTTTGCCGGCGCCCATAAACCGCGCGAGCATATCCGCGTCGCTTGCGCCGCCGCCTTCGATCCGGGGCGGCGCGACGTTTTTGGCGAACCGGCGGGCCGCTTCCAGTTTGGCGGCTGGAAAAGCGTCCGTCAGCGATGATGATTCGCCCGTCAGCCCGTGCAGGCAGACAGCGAGATCGCGACGCCATTGCTCAATCAGCAGGTTGAACTGCGTCTCATCGAACGCGCCCACCACCTGCATGCCGGCCATCAGGAAAAGGTCATTGTTTTCAATTGTTGCGACCGAGATATGAAGGTTTCGGTTTAGCCCCTCAACCGTATCAGCGGTGACCGGAAACCCGACGAAACGCGCCAGAAAGCCTAACTCCGCGACCTGTCCCGACCCCGGCGCGGTCTGCATCATCGCAATGACGAAATTCACCCCATGGTCCTGAACGCCATAAACGCTGAGCGGGCCGTCCTCACCCAGGAGGTCGACGTCCCCGAACCGGGCCGTGAGCGCGGCCACAACTTTTTTCATCGGCCAGGACGCCTCGCCCTGGTCGCCGCCGGAAAACAATTTCAGCATATTTTCTACACCACCCCACGCTTAACGCCGTTGCCCCGCGCTGACGCTACACGACCGGGCTGCGCCCGCCAACATAACCGGGCCGGCGGCGCCCGAAAAAATCGTCGCGCGCCTGTTTTGCATTGCAGCAAATCACGGGCTATATGTCACAAACGAATGTGACCAACGATGTGCTTGCGGGGCCCGGCGCCGCATGAAATAACGCGCGCTAAGAGTTTGCGCTGAGAGTTAAAGTAGAGGGGAACGCCCATGACGTCCGGCCGAAACGAACCAAACGGCGGTCAGATCAAAGTTGTTTTGGCTCAGCCGCGCGGATTTTGCGCCGGCGTGGAACGCGCGATCGATATTGTCGAGCGCGCGCTCGAGAAATACGGCGCCCCCGTCTATGTTCGTCATGAAATCGTGCACAATAAATACGTGGTCGACACGCTGCGCGAACGCGGCGCCATTTTCGTTGAGGAAGTGGATGAAATACCGACCGGCGCAGTGACTGTATTTTCCGCCCACGGCGTTGCAAAAAAAGTCGAAGACGGCGCGCTGGTGCGCGAACTCGACGTCATCGACGCAACCTGCCCTCTCGTCACCAAAGTGCACAAGGAAGGCCGTCGGTACGCTGAGAAAGGCTACGACATCGTCCTCATCGGCCATATCGGCCACCCGGAAGTGGAAGGCACGCTGGGGCAAATCCCAGGCAAGGTCCATGTCTTGTCCGAAGTGGAGGAAGTGCAGAACCTGGCGGTCGCCGATCCGGAACGCGTCGCCTTCGTTACCCAGACAACCTTGTCGGTCAACGATACGAAGGACGTTATCGCCGCGCTGAAAGAACGCTTCCCGAGCATCATCGGCCCGGACACGCGCGACATCTGTTACGCCACGCAAAATCGTCAGACCGCTGTCATCGCCATGGCCAAGCAGGTCGATCTGTTGTTGGTCGTCGGCGCGCACAATTCGTCGAATTCCAACCGCCTGCGCGAAATCGGCGAAAATTACGGCATTCCGTCTTACCTGATCGAAGACGCGTCCATGTTCGATCCCGCCTGGCTCACCGATTCCGTCAAAACCGTCGGCGTCACCGCCGGCGCCTCGGCGCCGGAAAAGCTCGTTCAGGAAACGATCGAGCGCATGAAGAACTATCGCGACGTAAGCGTTGAGACCCTCGACGGCGTTGAAGAGAATATTCACTTCAAGCTTCCCCGCGAACTTTCCGATGTTCCGCGATCGGAAGACGCCATGAAAGCCTGGGCCGTCAGCGGCGCCGCATAACCAACAAGAACCGTTCAAGGATTAAAGCCATGTCAGTTTCCCTGCATCAGCAAGCTCGCGTCGGCGCCTATGTGATGAAACAAACGCTGATGGGCCGGAAGAAGTATCCGCTGGTTCTGTTCCTAGAACCCTTGTTCCGATGCAATCTCGCCTGTCCCGGCTGCGGCAAGATCGATTACCCGGCGCCGATCCTGAACAAGCGTTTGTCCGTAAAGGAATGCCTGGACGCCGTTGACGAATGCGGGGCGCCGGTCGTGGCCGTCCCGGGCGGCGAGCCGCTGATCCACAAGGAAATCGGCGAAATCGTCGAAGGCATCGTCAAGCGCAAGAAATTCGTTTCGCTGTGCACCAACGCCCTGTTGCTTGAAAAGAAATTGCATCTGTTCAAGCCGTCGCCCTTCCTGTTCTTTTCCGTCCACCTCGACGGCCTGGAAGAAGAACACGACAAGGCGGTGGATCAGAAAGGCACGTTCCAGATTGCCGTAAAGGCGATCAAGGCGGCGCAGGAAGCCGGCTTCCAGGTCAACGTCAACGCAACGATCTTCGACAATATGACGGCGAAACAGGTCGCCGATTATCTTGATTTCGCCACCGATCTCGGCGTCAATATCTCGATCTCGCCAGGCTACGCCTATGAGCGCGCCGAAGACCAGGACCATTTCCTGTCGCGCAAAAAGACCAAGGAACTCTTCCGCGACGTGTTCCGCATCGGCAAGGAGCGCGGACGGGAATGGAACCTGTCGCACTCGTCGCTGTTCCTGAACTTCCTCGCCGGCAATGAACAGTATCACTGCACGCCCTGGGGCTCGCCGACGCGCAACGTCTTCGGCTGGCAAAAGCCGTGCTACCTCCTGGGCGAAGGCTATGTCTCTTCGTTCAAAGAGCTGATGGAAACCACCGAGTGGGATCAGTACGGCACCGGCAAATACGAAAAATGCGCCAACTGCATGGCCCATTGCGGCTATGAGCCGACGGCGGCGATGGATGCTGTGAAGAATCCGATGAAGATGTTCCGTATCCCGAACATGTTCAAGATCAAGACTGAAGGACCGATGGCGCCGGAAATCGATCTCTCGAAAGCGCGGCCCGCCGTCGACATGCACGAACAGCTCGTCGCCGACGAGATGGACAAGATCCGCCGCGACAAAGAAGAAGCCGCCGAGCGCAAGCAGGCGGCGACGCTGATCGACAAGACCAAGGAAGCCGCCGCTTAAGGCGCCAACGCCTTTTCAAGCTGCGCAAAAATCGCCGGCAGGTCGCGCCGCAATCGCGCCAGGGCCTTGTTTGAATCCGATCCAAGCTGCATCAGCGCCGGGAATTGTCCCGGCGCCTTCGCTGCTTCCCACAGCGTTTTGAGAACCCGGGTCGAACCGTCCGGCGCCACTGCGCCAAGCGCCGCCAGCGGCAACGCCCGGTCCGCCGGATCTGCGATGGCGCGAACTGCAATGAACGGAACGCCAGCCTCCGCCGCCGCTCTTGCGGCGCCGTGACTTTCCATGTCGACAGCGACGGCGGCGCTGGAAGCAAACAATTCTGATTTCGCGGCAACGCTGTCGATGATGGCGTCTGAGCCGTAGAGGACGCCTGAGGTCACTCTAATCCGCTCATCCCGGCGCCCCGCGCGCGAAGGCGCGCCAACGGAAAAGCCGGGATCTCCATCGGATTTCTCGGTGTGTTGCGCGAGGTCCCGGCTTTTGCCGGGATGAGCGGAGGTTAACTGAGACAACAACTCCGCATCCGCCTCAAATCGTGAACCCTCTTCCACAACCACCGCCTCACCAATCACCAAATCCCCCGGCGCCAGCGCAGGATCGAGCCCGCCGGAGACGCCAACGGAAACAACCGCCGCGGCGCCGTTAGCGCACGCCGCCCGCGATAGCTGATAGGCGCGCTGCGCATCGGCGCCGGAAATTTCGACACGGATGGATTCGCCGCCAACAGTGTTGCGCACGACGTCGGCTTCGGACTTGAGACCGCAAATGACGGCGATGATTGTCAATTTGCGGACGCCTTCAACGCCAACGCCGCCGCCCGGTCTCCCGACCGGATCGACCCCTCGATCGTCGCCGGCACCCCGGTGTTCGTGTGGTCGCCCGCGAGAAACAGGTTCCGATAGGCCGTTTCCGGCTTCAACCGTTTGCGGATCGCCGCCGGGGACTGATCCGGCGTTGCGCGTTTTTCCCGGATGACACGCACCCGCTCATATTCCGGTTCGTCAAGGTCGAGGGCGATGCGGGTCTCTTTCCAAATCTGCGCGACCACTTCCTCGTTCGGCGTGTCGTCTGCCCCGAGCGCGTCGGCGGCCGACGTCGTAACCGAGGCTACATCGTCGCGGGTGAACACCCACTGGCCGAGACTGCCGATAAGGGCGATGAATGCGCTGTCGGACGAGCGGCGATTGCGATAGCGCTCAGAGAGACGAAAGTGGACATTGAGGATAGACGCATCGTCCGCTGGCGGATCGAATGCCGGCATCAATTGTTTCAGCCTCGTCGGCGGAACGGCCAGGATTACGTGATCATCTTCTTCCAGGACGATGCTCTCATCGGCGAAATTGAGCCGCGCCGCAGCGCCGCCTTCGATCCACACTTCGCGCACCCGTGCATTAAAACGAACGACCCCGCCGCGTTGCTCCAAAAACGCGAGGGCGGGATCGATAAAGGCGGGGCCAAGCCCGGCGCGGGCGACCAGCGGGGTCGACGCGGCGCCGCCGAGCAGAAACGTCTCGCGAATGACGCTCCACAAGAGTTTGGCGGAACCGCGCGCCGGCGTCGTGTTCAGGACCGCAAGCGTCAAAGGCTCCCAGAAGTTTTCAAATAACGGCGAGCTTTTGTCGACAATGTCCGCCACGGTTTTATCGGAGCCCGCGAGCGCGATGCCGGCCGCCTTCACATAGTCCAAAAGCCCAGTATTGGGCACGCGGGTCTCCTCATTGAAGACCCAGGACGGAAACCATCCGTCATTGATGCGGACCGCCCAGCGCTCTTTGGTCCGTACATCAATGAACGGATAGACGGCGCCATCGGGCCAGATGAGGGGCTTTGGCGAGGCGATCCGGTCAAGATAGGACAACGCCGACTTGTTGCCCGACATGATCAGGTGATTGCCGTTGTCGATATCGCGCTCAAGATGCTTGTCGAAAAAGGTCCGGCAGCGCCCGCCGGCCTGCCCGGCGCTTTCATAAAGCGTCACCGGAACGCCCGCCTCGGTCAGGCGGACGGCGGCGGCGAGACCGGATAGGCCGGCGCCGATGATGTGTACGCGCCCCATTCCCGTTATGCTGCGATCTTCGGGGCGACAAACCAGCGCGCCGCGATGGCGAGCTTTTCCGCCTTTGAAATCGTCACCCGCTCCTGGCCGTTGGCCCAGCCCCGCGCCGTCATCTTGTCGAGATAGCGCTCATAGACGCCCATCATCAACAGCGCTGGCCGCAACACCCGCCAATCCAGATGGCGGAGCGCGGCGCGCGTGCGGGCGAATTTTTCCCGCGCCAGTTCGGCCAGCTCCGCACGCACCGCCGGCAGTGCCGGGTCGGACGAAATTTTGTCCGGCGTCTTGGAGCAGCCGTGTTTCTCCAAAAGTTCGTAGGGCAGATAGAGCCGCCCTTCCTCAGCGTCCTGTTCAACGTCGCGCAGGATGTTGGTGATCTGCAGCGCATCGCCAAGGCACAGCGCAAAGTCGTCCGCAACAGCCATTTGCGGCGCGCCGAACACCGGCATCGACAACATGCCGACGGCGCCTGCAGCGCGCCTTGTATAGGCGAGAAGACCGTCCATGGTCGGGGCGACGATCGGCCCCGCCGCATCCATTTCCATGCCTTCGATGACGAGGATGCATTCGTCCCGCGATACGCCGAAAGCGCGCACGGCCTCTTTCAGCGCGACGCCCGTCGGTGTTTGCGGCGCGCCGGCGTAGACCCGCTCGACCTCGCGGCGCCATTCGGCGAGGCCGCGCATTTTCTCGTCCGGGGTTCCGCCTTCGTCGGCGATGTCGTCGACCTCGCGGCAGAACGCATAGATCGCATACATCGCGTCGCGCCGTTCCCGCGAGAGAATGCGCATGCCTGCGCCGAAGGATGTCTTGGAGCGCTTGACGGTTTCGGCCGCATGTCGGCGCGCGGCGTCGAGAGACAGCTCGCCCGCGCTCACGCCGCGCCCTTGCCTGCCTGCAAGAAGCCCGCTACAGCGCCGCGAACGCCCGCCGATGCGAAATCGAGTTTGGAAAGCGCGACCCGGGACGCCAACGGGTCGCCGCGGCGCAAGAGTGCAATCAATCGAGCCGCAAGGCGTATGATCACCGCCGATTCCATCGCAAGACTTTTCGACTTCAGCGCCGCCGGCAATTTATGCGCGTCGATCATCAACGCGTCGCAACCGTCGAGCATCCGGTGCTTGACCGCATCCAGCGCCGCGCTCGACGCCGGTCGGTCTAGATCTTCGACGGCGCCGCCTTTTTCTTGCAACCATGGTTCGATCACATAGACCCGATCGAGGTCGCGACGATCGTCGCCGCAATCCTGCAGATGGTTGACGATCTGAAGCACCGTGCACAAGGCGTCGGAATAGCGGTAGCCGGCCTTGTCCTCGCCATGGAGGTCGAGGAGATAGCGACCCACCGGATTGGCCGATAGCTCGCAATAGCCGAGCAGCTCTTCCCAAGACGCGTAGCGGGTTTTCTCCGCATCAAGCACGAAAGCCGCGACCAGGTCGGAGCCGTGCTTCGTGGTCACGCCAACCTCGGCGAGGCTCTCGCGCAAGGCGACCGCTTTTTCGTAGCCCGGACCTTCCGGCGCATCGCCCTGAAGAACGGCGTCGAACGCGCGCAAGCGGCGGATCTTCTCTTCAGGGGCGAGGTCCGCATTGTCGGCGACATCGTCGATCGCCCGCGCAAAGTCGTAATACTTCGCTACATGGGGCCGAAGGCGCTTGGGCAACAAAAACGAGCCGACGGGAAAGTTCTCGTCATTGGCGCCCTTGCCGGACGGGGTCTCGGCGCTGGCGGCGGGCTCTGCAATATCGGCGGTCGTGGTCATCTCGCGGCGCACCTTAGCGATTTCCGGCGCCAATCCAAGCGGTCGATAGGCCGCGTTGTTTTCCTCAGTTTTCGCCTTCCCCGCCGACGCCGCGAAAGGATAGATAGGGCGGCCATGATCTTGTTCCTCGCCACCCTGTCGCTCGCCGCCTGGATCTATCTCGCCCTGTTTCACGGCCGATTCTGGCGCGCCGACCAGCGGCTCGGGGATGCGCCGGCGCCGGCTTTGTGGCCGCCCGTCGCCATCGTGATCCCCGCCAGAGACGAAGCCGCCTCAATCGGAGAGGTGATCGCCGCTCATGCGGCGGCTGATTATTCGGGCGAGGTGTCGATTGTTCTTGTCGACGACAATTCGACCGACGGCACAGCCGATGTTGCTAAGGCCGCCGCCGGCGACGGCGCTGACAAACTCACGGTCATCAACGGCGCCCCGCTCGCTGAGGGATGGACCGGCAAACTGTGGGCCGTGCGGCAAGGGCTAGCCGCCGCCACAGAAATGAATCCCGCCTATGTCTTGCTTACCGACGCCGACATCGTTCCAGCGCCGGAAACGCTGTCGCGTCTTGTCGCGAAGGCGGAACGAGAGGGCTTGTCTTTGGTCTCGCTAATGGCGCGCCTCGATGCGCGCGGTCTGTGGGGCGGATTGCTGATCCCGGCCTTTGTCTATTTCTTTCAGAAGCTCTATCCGTTCCCCCGCGTCAACGACGCAACGAGCGACGTCGCCGCCGCCGCCGGCGGCTGCATGCTTGTCCGCACCGACGCGCTGAACGCCATCGGCGGCGTCGACTCCATCCGCGATGCGCTGATCGATGATTGCGCCCTCGCCCGTCGCATTAAAGACCACAAACCGGGCGCCAAAATTTGGCTAGGCCTCGCTAGCGACGAAGCCAAAAGCCTGCGCGACAATCGATCGCTGAATTCGGTATGGAACATGGTTGCGCGCACCGCTTACGCGCAACTCGCTTATTCGCCGCTGCTGCTCGCCGGCACGGTGATCGGTATGGCGCTCATTTATCTTGTCCCGCCCGGCGTCGCGCTGACGCTCGCAATGCATGGCAATGAACTGGCCGCCGTGTTTGCACTCATTGCTTGGGGGCTGATGGCGTACACCTATTGGCCGACGCTTGGCGTCTACAAACAACAGCCATGGCAATCGACGACGCTTCCGCTTGCCGCCGCCTTTTACACAGCCATGACAGTGGATTCAGCGATCCGCCAAATGCGCGGCCGCGGCGGTCAGTGGAAAGGCCGCCATTATGATTTTCGTAACGTGTCCTAGCAAAACCTGAATAACTTTTTTGTCCGGATACCGACAATTCGAAAGACCTCTTTAACTTTAGATGTCTTTGAATAGCGCCGCCGAAACGCAGAGGCGACGCCCATGTCCCATACGCATAACTGTCTTGGACCGTATTTTCTTTCGCTGGTTTGCGAGACCGAAAACGATTTGAACCGCATCGAAACCGTTTACATCGACGGCTTTGAAACGGAGGCCGACGCATGGCGCGCATGCCGCGAGCTAAAGGGCTACGGCGCGATCGAAGCGGTCAACGCAAGCGGCGCTGATACGTCTGTCGATCGAGGCGACATCCTTCAAGTGATGATTGCGAAGACGTCGGCTGCGGATTTTCCGCCGGGGTTTGCGGTTACTGCGGCTTAGATAACTCCGCTTATCCCGGCGAAAGCCGGGATCTCGAGCGGCATATTCGCAGCAAGCGTCATGAGATCCCGGCTTTCGCCGGGATGAGCGGAAACAAAGAATTCATTTACAACCCAACTCAACCCAACGACCGCTGAGGGTGCCGCCCATCCACATACCCCATAAACGGCGGATGGATTGAATAGCCGATCAACTGACGCGCCCGTTCGGGCAGGGTTTTCGCGATGTCCGGCGGCACGGCGATCGCCATGTTTTCGAGCTGCCGCGTCCATCCCGGACAATATTGCGGGGTAATGATCAGGCGTGATGCGTCTGACCTGTTGGCCCCGCCGCGATGCCAAAGCGTTCCCTTTGCGAGCATCAACGAGCCGGCCGGCATGATCGCTTTGACCGCATCCGCCCGCGCGCCGGGATCGCCTTCCCGCGATCCCGCTTTTTCAAAGTCTTCGCTTTCCGCGGCGCCCTCAATCAGCTCTTCTTCCCAGAGATGACTGCCCGGCAAAATCTCTGTCGCGCCGTTATTCTCTGTTGTGTCGTCAATGGACCAAAACGCGCTGACGCCAAGGGACGGGCGCGGCCGCGGCCACTGATAATGGCTGTCGTCATAGTGCCAGGGTTGCGGCGTTTCGCCGGGATGCAGATTGATCGCAAGACACGCCGACAACAAGCAGTCGGCGCCGAGATCGGCTTCGGCAAAAGCGAGCGCCAACGGATGCGTAGCAAGATCGGCGAACACGCGCCCCTTCGCCAAGAGGGCGTATACGCGATTGGTTTCGCGTCCTTCGAATTCATTGCGCCCTTGAATATTGGCGTTGATGTAGGGCTTCAGGCCGGCGCGAATGTCGTCGAGCTGCGCGCTCGTGAGAACACGGTTGAAGGTAACATATCCTTCGCGATCGAATTCCTCGCGCCAGTCCGCAAAAGAGCGTCCGCCAAGCCATTGTTGGATGTCGTGTATTTCGGTCATCGCTGCGATCCCTGTCGCCTCCGCGCCGACAACCATCGCGCATTCGCCGCGGCGATGAAACCTATTTGCGCAGCCAGCCCTGCTCGCCGAACCAATGGACGGTCGCCTCAAGCGCAGGCTTCCATGGGGACGCCCGCCAGCCAAGCTCTCGCGCGGCTTTTTCGCTGGAAAACGAAACCTGACGGCCGGCGAGACGCACGCCCGTGAGTGGGGCTTTCGGCGGCTTTCCGGTCATCGCGGCGACGAGATGCGTGTCGACCGCGCCGGCGGCGAGCGCCACCCAGTAAGGCATCTTCGTTTTCGGCGCCGGTTGGCCGGAAACACTTTCGATTTCGATCAGCAAGTCTTTCATCGGCGTGTTGTCGCCGCCGAGCAAATAGCGTTCGCCTTTTTGTCCGCGCTCGCGCGCCGCAATCAACCCTTCCGCAATGCTGTCGATCGGAACGAAATTCAAGATGCAGTCGATATAGGCCGGCGTCGCCCCATTGGCGAAATCGAGCAACATGCGCGTCGGCGGCGTCAGCGCCGTATCGCCCGGGCCGAGTGGTTCGGTCGGCATGGCGATCACCGCGTCAAATCCTTTTTGCGCGGACGCTTCTACAAGGCGTTCGGCTTCCAGTTTCGATAGCGGATAGGGACCCAGCATGTCCGTAGGCGTGAGCCGATGGGACTCGTCCGCCGTGGAGACGCCGATAGGCGTGTTTTCGCCGACGAGCGTCGTCAGGCTTGAGCAGTGTACGAACTTTTCGACGCCGGCGTCCATGGCTGCGTTCAAAACGACCTCGGTCCCCTGGCGGTTGACGGTGTCGAACACGCCTTGGTCTTTCGCCCATAGCTGCGCGTTTCCGGCGAGATGAAAGACGGAGTCGATCCCCGCCATCGCCGCCGCAACGGCGCTTTCATCCGTGATCGAGCCCTGGACATCGTCGTTGGTCCCGGGCGCAGCAAGATCAAAAGACCGGACCGTTTCGCCGGCCGCCCGCAATTGACGGACCAGCGCTTTACCCACAAACCCGGCCCCGCCGGTGACAAGCGTTGCGGCCATCAGGACGCCGCCTCGCACACGATCAAACCCTCATCGACAACGGAACCGGCGATCAATCCGCGGTCCGTTTCGACAGCCGCCGTCGCCGCGCTGAACAGCGCGCCTTTCGGATCGTCGAACAAAATCGTTGAATCTCCCGCAGCCGGATCGATGCGGACGATCCGCGAGCCTGCGCGACCAAAGCCCAGCTTGCGCTGAAACGCAAGCCGGATCAGCGACGGATGCAGCGCCGCAACAATCTCGCCGTCTTTCGACAATGTCAGGTTGTCCGGCGCCCCCGGCAGCTGTAGGGGCGTTTCTTCGACAAAAGTCGGCGCTGCGCGCGCGTAGCGTCGCAGTTTCTTTTCCCGCGTCGCCGCCACGATCAATTCGTCATCAGCGACCAATAAGCCATTGGCGAATCCGACCTTGTCGGCGATCCGAGCGCCGTCCTCTCCGATGACGCCGCCGCCCCGACCGCCGAAAACGTCTTCCACCGCCGCGCGCCAGCCGCAGCCTTCATGATCCGCCGTTACGAAGATGCCGCTGTCGACATGGGCGATATCATTGGCGGCGCAATGGGTCTCAGCAGCGGCGACCGTTCCGTTCGAATCGATATTGATTTTCTGCGGACGCATGCGCCAGCGCCCCCCGTCCTTGACGTAACCTCGGTTGATAAAGGCGAGATCGCCGGTCGCCGGATCAAAGGCAATCCCATGTGGACGCAGGCCGTTCTCAACGTCGTCCCGGTCAATGACCGACGACGCCGCAACAGGCGTTCCCGGCGACTGGAACAAGTCGTTGAACGAGATCGCATAGAGCCCCCCTTCGGCCGGCTCCGGTCCGCTCTTTCGCGCCGCGCGTTCAGCGGCGCGGCGGTCATAAGCCGAGACGTATAAACGCTTATTGGCGAAATCGGGCGCAAGGTCTTCTGCGCCTGTTACAGTCGCGCCGGTTTCCGCATCGATGATCGCGACCCGGCGACAATCAGCCTGCGTGTATCGCGCTTCGCCGACATCCTTTGCGCAGGACGCAGCGCAGACAAAAACAGCCGTGAGGAAAAAGAGCTTACGCCGCACTGTCCTGCGCCGCCCCATTCTGCGCTGGTTGTTGCGCTGCGCCGGGTACGGCGTATCCCCATTTATCGACAAAATACTTTAGGCGGCTTTCCACTTTCGCTGCCGCTTCGTCCGAATAGGCGAATTTATTTTTCTGAAATGTCTTCACTGACGCCAAATAGCGTTCGAAGGCGTCGCGAGAGGCCTCGAAACCAGGCAGCGCCAGGGCCGAATAGATCTTGTCGAGCGCATCCATCGGCGCTTCATCAAGCTCTTTGTACCCCAGTTCGATCAGCAGCTCGGCGGGCGTATTCGCCGCGTCTTCCTCATAAGCTCGCATCATGCGCTCATAGACCGACAATATGGTCTCATCGATGTCCACATGCTCGTAGCTTTGCAGCGCGAACTCTTTCAGGAGCTTCTGATAGAAATTCCGCATTGAAAGAAAGACTTCAAAGGGATTGCGGTGGATGTGGATGAACTTCGCCCCCGGAAACATTTCCCGCAGCATGGCGAGACGTCCGGTGTAAACCGGGTTCTTAATAAGGAGCGGCTTTTGTCCCTGATGCAGGTAGAGCTTGCGCAGGAAATAAGTGAATTGCCGGCGCCAGCTGCGAATGTCCGCCGGCGAACAGCCGTCAAAAAAGAGCCCGCGTTGCACATTCTCCGCGAAGTTTCGCGGAAAATAGATGCCGTGGTAAAATGAGACCTCCGACATATTCGCAATGGCGATTTCGTCTTCTTGCGGACTTTCCGGCGTCACCGGGATGTTATCGATATAGCGATGCTCCGGCAGCGCGCGTTCGAGCAGCGGCGCAAATGCTTTGGCGAGACCGAAGAGATCCCAGGGAAGTCCGGTCGCCACCGGCGGCACAAAGCCCCACTCCCCGCTCTGACACATGACGTTGTAGAGATGGGTCGTGCCCGACCGCCAGTGACCGAGGATAAAGACCGGCGGCGGCATATCGTCGATCGCCGGCAGGCGTTGCTCCATCACCAGCTTCTCGCCGGCTGAGAACGGCCATCGACCGAGCGCCGCCAAGGCGATCCCGGCGCCGGCCAGCGGCTTGGACGGCAGGCCCGATCGGCCGGTGACCGCACCCAATGTTCCGATATTCGCTCCGCTAAGTGGATGCGCCATGATGTTCGTTAACTTCCCACGCAGTTTCAGTCCAAGGGGCTTAGCGCAGTCCGATCCGCTAATCCAGAAAGGCCCTGCGATAGACCCGAAATGAGCCCGCCATCGCCACAAAAAGCTCGGATTTGAAGCCTTGGATTAACAAAGTTATGACAGGGTTGCCAAATGCTTAACAGCTGAGGCCTGACATCTCCGGACACCCACACGATCAGGCGGCAAGGACAGGGTTGCGTAGGCTCCGTGACGCGCACGTTTTTACATTGGCATCGCCGCTTTTTTGTCGCCGTCGCGGCGGCTCTATGCCTTGCCGCGCCGCCGGTCCTGGCGCAGGAGACCTACGAGGTTGAATTCCGCGGCGCCCGCGGCGCGCTGAAGAAGAATCTCGAAATTATTTCCAACCTGAACAAGGGATTGCGCGAATACCCGACCATCGCCGCCTTGCGGCGGGCCGCGCGCCGGGACATTGATGCGTTTGACGTCGCGCTGACCTCTTCCGGGTATTATCTGGGTGAGGCCTCGTTCACGATTGAGCGGGCCGACGACGACGGCAAACCGACGGTCGTGTTCCTCATTGAGCCGGGCGAGCGATTCACCGTCACTGAATACGAGATCCTGTATCGCGATGAGTTTGAGGGCCGGCCGACGACCATGACGCAAGCCGGCATTGAGCCGGACGGCTCCGCCGCCGGCGCCGATCTGCGCGACGCCCAGGTCGCTTTTTTGAACCATCTATGGAACTCAGGCTATCCGGGCGCCGAGACGGTCGCGCGGCGCGCCATCGCTCTACCGGACAAGGCCGAGGCGACCGCCGTCTTTGTCTTCAACAGCGGGCCGAAGGCGCGCTTCGGAGACATTCAGATCGAGGGTCTCGACAAGACCCACGACGACTACGTTCGCAAGTTAAAAACCTGGGAACAGGGCGATGAATATGAACGCGCCAAGATTGTAAGCTATCGCGACCGGCTCGGCGCGTCGGGACTGTTTTCGTCAATCAGCGTTTCGCCGGGCGCGCCGGACGACGATGGCGAGGCTCCCGTCATCGTTGACCTCGAGGAACGCAAGCGCAGGACCATCGGCGCCGGCGTATCCTTTTCAACGTCGGAAGGCCCGGGCGGGCGCTTGTTTTTCGAGAACCGCAACATCTTCGGACGCGGCGAAGACTTTCGCATAGAATTGCGCGGCTCAGAAATCGAGCAGTCGATAGACTTCACCGCGCGCAAACCCTTTCCCGAGCTCCCCGGTTACGTTTTCGCCAACTTTGGTTTGTCCAATGAAACGACAGACGCCTTCGACGCCCGCTCGATCAGAGTATCCGGCGGGGTGTCGAAACTGTGGCTGGACGACAGACTTGAAACCCGCAGCGCCATCGCCCTCGAAACGTCCAAAGTCGAAACAGCGACCAGCGAGGAACGCACCTACTTCGTCTCCGCGCCTTTGTCGGTCATCTGGGATTCGGAAAACGACCTGTTGCAGCCAACCAAGGGTTTTCGTGCACAACTGACAGTGACGCCTTATACAGGCTCCGACACGTTTACCCAGGCCGAACTGGGCGGACGCTATAGACTGTTCTTTGGCAAAGACGACGCCATGACGTTTGCCGCCCGCGGCGCGCTCGGCGCAACCTTCGGCAACGCCCTCCTCGACTTGCCGGCGAACAAGCGGTTTTTCGCCGGCGGCGGCGGATCGGTGCGCGGATTTGCTTTTCAGGAGGCCGGTCCGCTGGACGCCAACAACGATCCGATCGGCGGGCGGTCCTTTGCGGAAGGCGGCGCTGAATTGCGCGGAAAAGTTACCGACAACATCCAGCTTGTGGGCTTTGCAGACGCCGGCACGGTCATGGCCTCGACGCTGCCGGACTTCAACGAGCGCTTCTTCGTCGGCTATGGCGGGGGCGTGCGGTATTTTACGCCGATCGGACCGATCCGTTTTGATGTCGCCTTCCCGCTCAATGGTCGGCCGAGCGACCGGAACTTCCAGATCTATATCGCATTGGGGCAGCCGTTTTGATGCAACGGACCCTGATCATAACCGCGATCGTGATCGCAAGCCTGGCGTCCATCGTCGTGCTGGCGGCCGCTGCATTGTTCCACACGCCGCCTGGCCGCAACTTCATCATCACTCAGATCGAATCGGAGATCGCTGCGTCAGTCGGCGGCGCAGCGGAGATCGGCGCGCTCAAAGGATCGCTGCCCGGACACATCGTCGTCGAAGACCTGGTTCTTTCTGATCAGCAGGGCCCGTGGGCGACGATCGATCGTATTGAGTTGCGCTGGCGACCGTTCGCCCTTATCGACCGCGCCGTCCGCATCGACAACGTCGCCATCGAGCATGCGGCGCTGTTGCGCGAGCCGCCGGACCGGCCCGACGATGGAGAAGACGAACCGCTGACGATCAAACTGCCGGAACAATTACCGCTGATCGCCATCCGCGATCTTAAGATCGTGAATTTCAGCAGCAATCTTGGCGGCGTGCCGGCGCGCTTCGACGGCGCCGGTTCCCTCGACATGGGCGGAGAGGCCGTGTCGGTGCGCCTTAATCTCGCGAGCGCGGACAATTCTGAAACCATTCGGCTCGCCGCCGACGTTTCACCGGACGCCGACCGACTATTCATTGATGCGGAAGTCGTCGCAAGCGAGACTGGCTTGATTGCGGCCATCGCCGATCTCGGCGGTCCCATATCGCTGCGCATTAACGCCGACGGCCCTACAGACGACGCTGAAATTACGCTGCGCGGCGTCGTCGGGGCTTATGGCGCGGTTGATGCGCGCCTCGACGCCGATCTTGCCGGCGCCGTCTCCGTCAGCGCGAAAGGAACATACACAGCCGGCTCCCGGCTCGCCGATATCGCCGAACTGTCAGAGCCCGTTGCATTCGACGTCGCCCTTCAGGACATGCGCCGGGGCGGACAGCTCACCATCAACCGCATGACGGGCGCGCCGGGTGAAGTCGCCGGCAATATCGTCTGGCGCGCATTGCGCGAGCGGGATAACAATCTGTCCGCAGATCTGTCATTCGCTTTCGCAGAAACATACCGGCCCGAGATACAGGCGTATCTTGGCGCCAACCTGAAAGTACAAACAGACTTGCGGCGCCGACCGACGGACTATGCGGCGACCTTGCGCATCGGCGCCGAAGGCGTCGACATCATGATCACGGACGGCGAGAGCGACCTTGAGACGATCTATAAGGGCGTTCTTTCAGCAGTAATCGCGCCGCGCGATGAGATCCTGGCTGAAGAAACGCGCGTGGATACGCGCTTCGACATCGACGTTCAAGACAAAGCGGCGTTCCGCAACTTACGCGTCGCGATCGGCGACATCGCAGCCGCCGAGGGCGAAGCTGACTTCGACTTCAAAGATGCGTCGCTCCGTCTTGACGCAAATGTCGTTGCCGAACCCGCTTTCGTGACGTGGCTCGCGCCGACCCTCTCGCCGCAAGGAGCAATCTCCGCGAACATCGAAGCGATCGGCGCGGCGCAAGACTTTTCGCTGAATGCGACCGCCGAAACGCCCATTATCGGCATTGGCGACGGCGCCGCGCCGGCTTTAACGGCGAGGCTCGCCCTCGCCGGCTTGCCGTCCCTGCCAAACGGCGAGATCAACGCGGACGCCGTCAACGGCGCCGGCAGCTTCGCCGCAACGGTTCAATCCTCTGAGGACGAAGGCATCGCCGCGCCGCTCATTGCTTACAACGGCCCCGGCTTTTCCCTGAACGGATCAGCAGCATTTCACCCGGCGAGCCAATCCGGCGAGATCGATCTGACCTATGAGGGCGACGGCGGCGCCGAACCTTGGCCGGGTCTCAATCTGGTCGGCGCGCTCGACGCAACGGGCCGGTTTGCGCGCCAGAACGGGAACACCAAGCTCGCCGTCAACGCTGACGCCTTAAGAGCCAACAACATTGTAATCGAAGGCTTGCGGCTGCGCGCATCAGGCCCGCCCGAAGCCATCGCGACGACGCTCAATGCAACGCGCATCACGCCGGCGGATGACACCGACATTACCGACGTCGCCGTCGGCGCCGCGATTGATATCAGGAGCGCCTTACGCATTTGGCTGACGCAGATGCGCGCGACGCTGCTGGAGAACGACCTCAGTCTGCTGGAGCCGGGAACGATCGTCTTCCAGGACGGCGCGCAGATTGACAATCTGCGTCTCGGCTGGGGCCGCAACGGCCGGATCGCCGTCGACGGAAGCTTCAACGACACGCGCTGGCGCGGCGCGTTCGATCTCTCGGGCGTCAATATTCCGCTAACGGACGGGCGCGGAACCATGAAGGTTGATCTGGATACCGATGCGCCGGAACCCGCTGCGGGCTCGTTTACGCTACGCTCGCTCATTTCGGAAGAAGAAGCCTCCATCAGCGGCGATGTGCGCTGGGACGGCGAAAGTCTTATTGTCTCCAGCATTCCCGACCGGGACGCCCTCGAAATGCGGCTCTCCCTGCCCGCGAAGCTGATACGGGCGCCGGCGCTCGCTGTCGAAACCGACGGTCCGCTCGACGGTTATATTCGATATGACGGCGCGATCGAACCGTTCGCGGCGTTTTTTCCCTCAACGCTGCAGACGCTTGAAGGATTTCTCGCGGTGAACTTCCGCGTCGGCGGCACGACCGACAATCCGGAACTCATCGGCGCCGCAGAAATCACCGACGGCGCTTACACCGAACTCCGTTCCGGACTGTCCATCGCCGGTCTGCGCACCCGCGCCGACGCAAGTTACTCCGCCGCCGGCACGCGGATCGAGTTTTCCGGCGGCGCCCGAGGCGGCGGCCAGTCGGGCGCCGACACCATCACCATATCAGGCGACATGACGCTGGCGGAGACGTCGCGCATCGATCTAGCCGTGGAGTTCGCAAACGCGGAATTGTCCGCCTCGCCGATCAACGTGTTGCGCGCAGACGGCGCCATTGAGATTGCGGGGCCTTTGGACGCCGTCGCCGCTAAAGGCGACATCTCCGTTAAAGAACTCGACGCAGAGATCGTAACGCCGGAAAGCACGGGCCTGGTGCCGATTGAAGTCGTCAACATTGAGGATATGGCCGACGATTCAAGGGCGCCGCCCGCAGCGACGACGACAAGACTTGAACTTAACGTCAATGTCGTCGCCGACGACCGCATTTTCATTCGCGGCCGCGGCCTGGACAGCGAATGGGCGGCGAATGTGCGCGCCGTCACGCAGCGCACTCAACCGGTGATTATCGGCGACGTCGCCTTGCGCCGCGGCGCGCTCGATTTTTCAGGCCGCCGCTTCACGCTGACGCGCGGCGAAATCGCTTTTGATGATTTGTCGCCAAACAATCCGTTGCTCGACATTCGCGCGGAACATGAGACCGGCGACGGCGTAACGGCGGCAATTGTCATTTCGGGCCGCTCTAAGGAGCCCGTGATCGAACTTGTGTCGACGCCGACCCAGCCGCAGGAGGATGTGATGGCGCTCGTCCTGTTCGGCAAGCCCGCAAGCGAACTCACGGCGTTCGAGTCGCTGCAGGCGGCGCAAGCGCTGGCGTCTCTCGGCGGCATCGGTCCGTTCGGCGGCGGCGGGATTACCGGATCCATCCGCCAGGCCACAGGCCTTGATATGCTGAATTTCGACATCGATCCGGAAAACGGCGGCGGCTCGCTGACGGTCGGCAAATATGTCGCCGACGGCCTGTTTGTTTCCGCAACCCAGGACGCTCAGGGCAAGGGCGGGTCGGTCATTGTCGAGTATGAAATCACCGACAACATTTCAGTTGAAACGGAAGTCCGCCAGGACGGCGATCAGACGGTGTCGGCGAATTGGAAGAGAGATTTTTGAGAGTTCTCCGCTCGTCCGACAGTTCTGCAACAGCCTGCCGATTTTATTACTTCACAATAATCCGCTCATCCCGGAAAAGGCCGGGATCTCATTCAGCAAATGGTTGGAGATCCCGGCCTTCGCCGGGATGAGCGGCGTAGAGATTGGGATTGCATCCTACCGATTTTTAGCAGCGCTCTCCGTCCTTCGGAGAAGCTGTGATAACTGAGAGATTCCATTCATCTTCAAAGCATGTGCAATACAACCACGAATATGAGCCAGCTCACTTCCATCGACGTCTCCGATCCCGACCTCTGGGCCCGGCGCCAAACAGCGCCCCTGCTGGCGCAGCTGCGCGCGGAAGACCCCGTGCATTACTGCCAAGACAGCGCCTATGGGCCTTATTGGTCGGTGACCCGTCATCAAGACATCATGAGCGTCGAAACCGATCATGAGACCTATTCTTCGGCGGCCGAGCGGGGCGGCGTGGTGATTCATGACGCCCTCACCCAGAAATGGGCGACCCATACGCTGGAGGGGTTCATTTCCATGGACCCGCCCCGTCACGGTGAACAGCGCGGCGCCGTCGCCGACATTGTCTCGCGCCCGAACCTCGCCCATTTCGAAGAGATCATCCGCAAGCGCACGTCAGCGCTGCTGGCGAACCTGCCGATTGGGGAAACGTTTGACTGGGTCAGCGCGGTGTCGATCGAACTCACAACGCAGATGCTGGCGACCCTGTTCGATTTTCCCTTTGAAGACCGCACCAAATTAACCCGCTGGTCCAACGTCGCCACGTCGGAACCCGGCCTGGGCGTCGTCGACAGCGAAGAAGACCGCATTCGCGAAATGAAACAGTGTCTGTTCGCATTCGCAAAGCTCCGCCGCGACCGCCAAAACCGCAGCGAAGCGCACGATCTGGTGACGATGTTGGCGCAGCATGACGCAACGGCGAATCTCAGCCCGATGAATTTTCTGGGCAATGTGCTGGTGCTGATCGTCGGCGGCAACGACACCACCCGAAACTCTATGACCGGCGCTGTCGTCGCATTCGATTCGCACCGCGAGGAATGGGAAAAACTGCGGCAAGACCCGACCATGATGGAAAACGCGATTTCGGAAATTATTCGATGGCAAACCCCGATCGCCCATATGCGGCGCACGGCGACCACGGACGCCGAACTCGCCGGAAAACCAATCAAAAAAGACGACAAGGTCGTCATGTGGTACGCATCAGGCAATCGCGATGAAGCCGTTTTCGACAATGCCGATGTCTTCGATATTGAGCGGGGGAATGCGCGCCGGCATTTGTCCTTCGGATTCGGCATTCACCGTTGCATGGGACGCCGATTGTCCGAATTGCAGTTGAAAATACTGCTGGAGGAGATGCTTTCGCGCTGGAAGCGCGTGGAGGTCGTCGGCGACCCGGTTATGACGCGGTCAAATTTCGTGCACGGATACGACGCGTTGCCGGTAAAGATTGTCGCTTGAGTGACCGGCTGATGAAACATTGGGGATGACGTTTTTCAACTTGTCCGTCTTCCCCGCTCATCCCGGCGACCGCGCGCGAAGGCGCGCTGATCATCAATTGACCGCGTTGCGGTCGGGCCGGGATCTCGTTTAGGCCAAAGCGCCGAACGTCGTGAGACCCCGGCCTGGTCAGACGGGGGCCCAACCCCGTCTGACGGGTGAGCGGTGTATAAAGGACTTCGTTCCAAGTTCCGCATCGCACGCAAACGCGCCGACGCCCTAATTCTTGTCTACCGGATAACACTCAGCATGAACCGGGGCGCCGTAGACTTGCGAGCTTGTCCAGGCTTCAGCGGCGTCTTCACATTCGTCGCGGGACGGATAGCTGCCGATAAACTCGCCTTCGCCGTCGGGGCCGACACCGACATATCCATACGCTGCAAACTCTGTTGCAACACCGGCGCATGAAGAGACGAGCAACATCATTGCAACTGATATTGCGCCGCAAAACCTCAATGACAGACGTCGCTTCATTCTTCGCTTCTTCTTCTGATTCCCAGCCTTTGGCGATGTGTGGAAAAAGTAAAGCCCCGGCGCCGACTGTCGTCGACGATCCGGGGCTTTGAGTGGAGTTCGCTTTTTGAACCCTGTTAAGCCGAACTTGGCGTTCGGAAGAGTGACGCGGCGGTTTCCCCCGCAAAAGACATCGGCGACAAACGATAGACCGATGCCTTAGAGCCCCTCATATGCGCGTTTTACGCTTCAAAACGTACCGCGCGAGGCGCAAAGCAGCTTAAAGCTCGATCAGGCGGCTAACGCAGCGCCCAAGCGGCTTTTAGCGCTTTTTACGCGTCGTTTTGCGCTTTGTGGTTTTACGCTTGGCAGTTTTGCGCTTGGCCGTTTTGCGTTTAGCCGGCGCCTTGCGCTTAGCGGTTTTCCGCTTGGTTGTTTTGCGCTTAGCTGTCTTGCGCTTAGCGGTTTTCCGCTTGGTCGTCTTGCGCTTCGCAGTCTTGCGCTTAGCGGTTTTCCGCTTAGTCGTTTTCCGCTTTGCAGTTTTCCGCTTTGCAGTTTTCCGCTTCGCTGTCGTCTTCCGCTTAGCGGTTTTTCTTTTTGCGGTTTTGCGCTTAGTCGTCTTGCGCTTGGCCGCTGTTTTACGCTTAGTCGTTGTCTTCCGCTTTGCAGTCTTGCGTTTTGCAGTTTTCCGCTTTGCGGTTTTTCTTTTGGTCGTTTTTCTTTTGACCGCCATGGTTCACCTCCGAATCATGATTCGAAAGCCATAACATAGCTTAATTTACTAAAAAAGTATTGTTTATGCGGATGAATAAGCATCCGCATACGCGCTTTTTGTCATTTTTTGATTCGTTTTTGCGTTTTTTGCGCAAAAATCAGAATGGAATGTCGTCGTCTAACTCATAACTTTGTTCGCGACCGCCGCCGCTTTGATTCGAAATGCCGCCGCGATCATTGTCGCGATCAAAACTTCCGCCGCCGCCTGAACGACCGTCGAGCATCGTCAAATTCGAATTGAAACCCTGCAACACGACTTCTGTCGTGTATCGATCATTGCCGCTTTGGTCTTGCCACTTGCGCGTTTGCAGCTGACCTTCGAGATAAACTTTCGAACCTTTGCGCAGATATTGCTCCACAATGCGCGTCAATCCTTCATTGAAGACAACAACGCGATGCCATTCGGTTTTTTCACGCCGTTCGCCGGTGTTTCTGTCTTTCCAGCTCTCAGACGTCGCCACTGAAAGATTTGCAATGGGTCTTCCGTCTTTGGTTTGCCGAATTTCAGGATCTGCGCCGAGATTTCCGACCAGAATGACTTTGTTGACGCTGCCTGCCATGAAAACGCTCCGAATTATCCTGTTTGATCAAGCAATCGCTTGGATTCGCCTCGCGCTCAACGATTGGTTATCCCCAATAACGGCGCGGCGTGCGGGCCAAATGTTCACACCTTGTTCTCTCTGTCAACGGCGATATAACCATCCAACGACGCGCCGCGCGCGTAGGCCCCGAAGACGTACATATATAAAGAGCAAAAATGAGTTTGAAATCGATCCGCGTCGTCGGCGCGCGCGAACACAACCTGAAGAACGTCACGCTGGAAGTGCCGCGCGACAAACTGATCGTCATGACCGGTTTGTCCGGCTCGGGAAAATCCTCCCTCGCCTTTGATACGATCTACGCCGAAGGTCAGCGTCGGTATGTGGAAAGTTTGTCTGCTTACGCGCGTCAGTTTCTGGAATTGATGCAGAAACCGGACGTGGATCAAATTGAAGGACTTAGCCCTGCAATTTCGATCGAACAAAAGACGACATCGCGCAATCCGCGTTCAACTGTCGGCACGGTGACGGAAATCTACGACTATATGCGTCTGTTATGGGCGCGCATCGGCGTTCCGTTCTCGCCTGCAACCGGCGAACCGATCGCGTCGCAAACGGTCACGGAAATGGTCGACCGATTGATGAGCGCAGATGAAGGGTCGCGTTTCTATCTGTTGGCGCCGATTGTGCGCGCGCGAAAAGGCGAATACCGAAAAGAGTTCGCCGAATTGCAAAAACGCGGCTTTCAACGCGTGAAAGTCGACGGAACCTTTTACGAAATCGCCGACGTTCCCGCCCTCAACAAAAAAATCAAACACGATATCGAAGTCGTCGTGGACCGCATTGTGATCAAACCGGGCCTCGAATCCCGGTTGGCTGATTCGTTCGAAACGGCCCTGGAGCTTGCCGACGACATCGCGATTGCAGAAAGCGCCGATAAAGACACCGAAGGCGAGCGTATTGTCTTTTCCGCGAAGTTCGCCTGTCCGGTGTCTGGTTTTACTATCGACGAAATCGAACCGCGGCTGTTTTCGTTCAATGCGCCCGCCGGCGCTTGCCCCGCCTGCGACGGCCTCGGCACGGAAATGATCTTCGACGAAGATCTCGTCGTCCCGGACGGTTCTTTGGCCTTGAACAATGGCGCCATTGCGCCCTGGTCCAAGGGCACGTCGCCATATTATGCACAAACGCTGCAGGCGCTGGCGCGCCACTACAAATTCAAGGTCACCGTTCCCTGGGAGGATCTCGACGAAGAAGCCCAGCATGTGGTGCTCTACGGCACCGACGATGAAGAGATTAAGTTCATCTACGCCGACGGCAGCCGCAAATATGAAGTGGTCAAACCGTTTGAAGGGGTCATCCCGAACCTCGAGCGGCGCTGGCGCGAGACCGACAGCGCCTGGGTTCGCGAAGAGCTGTCGCGGTTTCAGTCGATCATGCCGTGCGAAAGCTGTCACGGGTTACGGTTGAAGCCTGAAGCCCTGGCGGTGAAGATCGGCGCCCTGTCGATTTCTGAAGCGACGCAGTTTTCCATCAAGGCGGCGGGGAACTGGTTCAACGAACTGGAAAAGGTGCTCTCCGACAAGGAAATGGAAATCGCCGCGCGCATTTTGAAGGAAATCCGCGAGCGGCTGCACTTCCTCAACAATGTCGGGCTCGACTATCTGACGCTGTCGCGCGCCTCGGGCACGTTGTCCGGCGGGGAATCCCAGCGCATTCGTCTCGCCTCGCAGATCGGTTCCGGCCTGACCGGCGTTCTCTATGTGCTCGACGAACCCTCGATCGGGTTGCACCAGCGCGATAATGCGCGGCTGTTGGAGTCCCTCACCCGCCTGCGCGATCTCGGCAATTCCGTCGTCGTTGTCGAACATGACGAGGAAGCGATCCGCACCGCGGACTATATTGTCGACATCGGTCCGGGCGCCGGCGTTCATGGCGGCGAGATCGTCGCGCAAGGTTCGGTCGCGCAAATCCAGAAAGCGAAAGCCTCGCTCACCGGAGATTATCTTTCGGGACGGCGCGAAGTGCCGGTGCCGGACGAGCGGCGCGTCATCAACAAGCGCAAGGTGATCAAGGTCAAAGGCGCCAAGGCGAATAACCTGAAAAACGTGACGGCGGACTTTCCCGTGGGACTCCTCACCTGCGTCACCGGCGTTTCCGGCGGCGGCAAGTCGACCCTCACCATCGAGACATTATACAAGGCCGCTGCGCGACGGCTTTACAATTCGAAGGAAAGCCCCGCCGAGCACCGGGAGATCACGGGGCTGGAAAACTTCGATAAGGTGATCGACATTGACCAGTCGCCGATCGGGCGCACGCCGCGGTCGAACCCGGCGACCTATACCGGCGCCTTCACGCCCATTCGCGACTGGTTCGCCGGCCTGCCGGAAGCGAAAGCCCGCGGCTACAAGCCGGGACGCTTCTCCTTCAACGTTAAGGGCGGGCGCTGCGAAGCGTGCCAGGGCGACGGCGTCATCAAGATCGAAATGCACTTTTTGCCCGACGTCTATGTCACCTGCGACGTCTGCAAGGGCGCGCGCTATAACCGCGAAACCCTGGAAGTGAAATTCAAGGGCAAGTCCATCGCCGACGTCCTCGACATGACGGTCGAGGAAGGCGCGGAATTCTTCAAGGCGGTCCCGTCGATCCGCGACAAGATGGAAACGCTTAACCGCGTCGGCCTCTCCTATATCAAGATCGGCCAACAGGCGACGACGCTGTCAGGGGGCGAAGCCCAGCGGGTGAAACTCTCAAAGGAACTTTCCAAACGCGCCACGGGCCGCACGCTCTATATCCTCGACGAGCCGACCACGGGCCTCCACTTCGAAGACGTCCGTAGACTGATGGAAGTCATCCAGGACCTGACAGAGGCCGGCAACACCGTCGTCATCATCGAACACAATCTCGACGTCATCAAACAAGCCGACTGGATCATCGACCTCGGCCCCGAAGGCGGCGACGGCGGCGGCGAGATCGTCGCCGCGGGCACGCCGGAGGACGTTGCGGCCGAGCCGCGGAGTTATACGGGGCAGTTTTTGGCGCCGATATTGGGGGTAGAGCCGGTGGAAGCGAAGGTGAAGGCGAAGCCGGCGGTTAAGAAGAAGGGGACGCGGAAGCGGAAGGCGGCTTAGGGAAGCGCTTTCAATTTCCGCCCACCCCGGAGCGTTGACGGACGGGAACCGTCAACGGCATCCATCGATGCTCACGCGCAACCTCGCGAATCGACGCCGTCATCCCGTGCGCGGCGCAGCATCTTGATGATGCGGCGCAGACACGGGATCGGACGGCTGTTGGAACACACCGCTCAAGGATTCCGGATCTGCAAAGCAGCGTTTCACGCTGCATTGCGTCCGGGACGACGGCAGACACTTCGCTTTGACCCGACGCATTCCGCCTTCCCTCTCCCGCTCATCCCGGCGGAAGCCGGGATCTCGTTCAAACTAAAGTGATGTGCGGCGGGAGACCCCGGCTTTCGCCGGGGTGAGCGGAGGTTGATTAGAAGTGGAAGGCAGTCTCAACTGACCTGCACGGTGCCCACCTTGATCCGCCCAACCTCACCTGAGTAATCCCCCCAACCCCGGAGCCACCCGCCATGCGCGACCTCGCTATTCTCACCTTCATCACCCTCGACGGCGTCATGCAGGCGCCGGTGCTGGCGGAGGAGGATCGGTCGGGCGGCTTCACCGGCGCCGGCTGGGCTAAGCCCTGTTGGGATGAAGTTATGGCGCAAGTCGGCGAGAAGGCGATGGCCGAGCCTTATGACATGCTGCTCGGCCGGCGAACCTTCGACAATTTCTCCGGCGCCTTCGCCGGCGAGGTTCCGCCGGACAATTCGCCCATGACCGCCATGAAGAAATATGTGGCGACAAGCCGGCCGGAGACGCTTGGCTGGGCAAACTCAGAAGCCATTACCGGCGACATTGCGGCGCGTGTTGCGGCGTTGAAGCAGCAAGGCGGCCCGCTGTTGCAGGTCCACGGCAGCTGGCGTCTTGTCCAGACGCTGTTGCAGGCGGACCTGGTCGATGAAATGCGTCTTTGGGTTTTTCCGGTGATCCTCGGCGGCGGCAAGAAACTGTTCGACGCCGGCGCGCCGCCGCGCACGTTTTCCCTCGTCGAAACGGCGTCGACGCCGAACGGCGTTGTTATGTCGATCTATCGGCGCAAGGCGGAAGGGTAGCATTGGGTCGGCCTCTCTTTTTATTGGCGCAGCCTCAAACCTAACCCCGCTCATCCCGGCGAAGGCCGGGATCTCGTTCAGCTAGCATTGCCAAGTTTCAGGAGACCCCGGCCTTCGCCGGGGTGAGCGGTGTAACAGAGGCGTCCCCTCCCCGTTTCCCTCCCCGTCCCTTCTCTGCTAACCTCCTCGCCGCCGTCGAGGGAGAGCGAGGCGGGATGCAATTGAACGGGACGCAACAGAAGATCGTCATGGCCGCCGGCGCGGCGGCGTTGCTCGCGCTGTTGTTTCCGCCGATTAACACGGAACGCACTTTTTCCGGCCTGTCGGACGGTTACAGCAATATTGAGATCGTCCATCGCGAGTTCAGCGGCTGGACGTTTGTCGGCGCGGTCGATTTCTCGCGTCCGCCGAAATACGACCCGGACAGCCTAATGGGCCGCTGGCAAGCCATGACCGGCTCGAGCCTTGACGACATGCGCCGGGGAAAGACGCGCGCCCATTGGCGCTACTGGATTTTCGAATTTTTGTTCATCGCCGCCGCCGCCGGCGCCGGATTGTTCCTGACACGGACGGCGCCGCGTGGGTAAAAGGAAGGGATCCTGATGACGCTGAAACTGACCGCGCTCGCCGCCGCCGCGCTGGCGCTTTCCGCCTGCAGTAAAAACCTTGACGCCCAATGCGCCTCCCTATTTGAGGACATGGCTAAGGAATTCGACAGCATCTTGGAAGAGGAGTCGCAAGACGACGTCGTTGACCGCCTGCAGAACCTCAAGCATGCAAAACGGATCGTTGCGTTGCGCGAGAAAGCGAAAAAACGGGTCAACAAGAAAATCGGCTCAGGGGAGATCTGGACCGAGCTTAATCCCGACGCCGGTCCGCGTCCGAGAAACCAGCGCATCGTCATCGAAGGCGTCGACCGGCGCAAAGCCGTCGCCTTGAACCAGTTCAACCAGCGCTGGTACAAAATCGACCGCAGCGCCAAAAGCGACGCCGGCTGGCTGGGCGACGACGAGGACAATCCGCTGAACGCCATCTCGGCGCTGCGGTCTACGTGCAATCAGACGCTGCGGTAGAACAAATCCGCGCGGAAGCGCTTAGGATAGCCTTAGGCTTGTTCAATTCATGTGCTGTCGGCGCACAAGACCATCTAAGAAGCAGCCGGCCGTAGGAAATTGGAGAGACGAGAAATGGAGATCACCCGCAAGAGCCTGCCCGAGCAGCACTATATTTATGTCGATCGCGAGGCGTCGTTTTCCAAAAACGATATCGCCGAGGCCATGGGATCCGGCTTCGGCGCCGTGTTCATGTTCACTAAGGAACATAACGTATCGCCGCTTTCCATGCCGGCGTCGATCTATATGGAGATGCCGTCCGACGATCGGATTCCATTCCGCGCCGCATTTTTCGTCAGCGCTGACGACGCGGCCAAAGCGACCGGCGAGGTGAAGGCGGCGGTGATGCCGGCGGGAGATGTCGCCGCCGCGACGCATGTGGGGCCCTACGCCGGCCTCAAAGAGAGTCACAAAGCGTTGTGGGATTATGTGGAAGCAGAGGGTCTCGCCGCAGCGGCGCCTGTTTGGGAAATCTACATCGACGATCCGACCACCGTACCGGAAGCAGAACTGCGCACCGAGATTTACCGCGCCGTCGGCGCATAGCCGTCGTTCACGGCGCGTCTCTGGCGCTCGGCGACCGCGCCCTCTCCTATTCAATCCGCGCGGCGGTCTCATCCATCCAGTGAATCCATTCGCCCTCCGGTTGGCGCGAAGTGCGGATTTCCGTTCGCCGCGAAAAGGCGCCGTCGCCCTTAAGCGTCCATTCGGACCGCACCCACTCCGTCACGCCGTCTTCAATCAGGAATTCCGCTGTCCAGTTGAGCTTTTGCGGATCCGCGCCGGGCGGCGCCGCCATCAACACCTTGATCGGCCATGTGGCGCTCAGCCAGAGCGACTCATAAACGCCGTAAATCGGGTTGTAGTTGAAATAGACGTCGTCATGGATCGGCGCCTGTCCCGCGCGCTCAAAGAAATACACGCACTTTATGTACTGATCCGACAGCGCTTCTTTGCAGGTCAAGTCGCCGACGGCGACGCGCTCCTTGTCGGTTCCGGGCTGATAAACGCGTTCAACCGACCATGCGCCGCTGAGAAAGGCGAGATCGCCTGTGGAGGGCGGCGCCGTCGCATCGTCCGCCATCGCCGCTGAAACGCTGATGCAAAGCACCGAGGCAAGGGTGGTTGTCGTAAACTTGCTCAGTCTCATCGTTCTCTCCCGGTCAGTCCCCTTCCCGAGATTTGATGACAAGCGATTTGCGCCGACACCTCAAGCGGATTGCTGACGGCGCCCGGATTCTGCGCGCCGCTTCTCATCCCGCTCATCCCGACGAAGGTCGGGATCTCTTTCAGAATCCAATGCCAGACAGCGGGGAGACCCCGGCTTTCGCCGGGGTGAGCGGAAACGGACACATCCTTGATGCAGGCAACGCCGACAGGCCGTTCTGCGCCTTTCTCGCCGGCGGCCGCCTATTCCGCGGGCGCGGTGTCGGTCTCATGCACGTCTTGAACGCCGCCGCCTTCGATACGCACGTCGAAGATCACGGAGTTTTCGGGACTGCCGAGCGGCGCCAGTTCCGCGCGCATGGGATCAGGCTTCAGCTGCATGTTGGCGCCGGTGCCCGCATCGACGATGAAACCAATGCCGCCGCCGAGAACGAAGTTCCCGGGAACGGCGGTGGCGCCGCCTTTTGCGCCGAGACGGGACGCCAATCGTCCCTCAGCCGGTTTGTATCCGTCCAGGGAGAAGGTGACGTTGAAATCGCGCTTCCGACTCAATTGCAGTTCGCACGGCGTTACGCATGCCCACCGCGTCTCCCGCTTTTTGGCGCGCACCACCGTCACCTCGGCGCCGGACGGCGCGCTTTCAAAGCGCACGCCCTGTTTCGTGCCGCGAACAACGGTGCCGCATCCGGCCACGGCGAGCGCCGCGCTTGTGAGTATTACAGTACGGATCATGTGAAGACGCCCCTCAAGGTTGTATTGTTATTGTTTGTGCAATAACCGACAACTAATGATTGGCAAGCTAGGTTTATGAATAATTGCAAATCTGCAGGCTATCTGCAGTGATTGGGCGCGCATTGGATATTACGCTGCGTCGTTCCGGTCTGCAGGTTCGCATCCCTTTCCCGGCCCTCTCCGCTCTATGCTACGCTCGCGCGCGCAACGCCCCGCAAGGAGGGAGACCGCCCATGTACGTCAACGGTTACCTGATCGGCGTGCCGGAAGAGAAAAAGGACGCCTATATCAACATCGCAAAGACCTTCGCCGCCGTCGCCGCCGACTTCGGCGCGTTGGAGATCTTTGAGAACTGGGAGAAGGAAGTGCCCGACGGCGACGTCACCGACTATCGCCGGGCGGTCAACGCCGAGCCGGGTGAGAGAATTGTTTTCTCTTGGGTGATCTGGCCGGACCGGGAAACCGCCGCGGTCGCGCACAAAGGCATGATCGAGGATCCGCGCATGCAGGGGCTGGGCGAGATGCCGTTTGACGGCAAGCGGATGATACTGGGCGGGTTCGAGCCGATCGTGACCTATCGCAAGGCGTAATCGCCGACAGTATCGCGCCCTGAATGCGACCCAGGCTCGTTTTGGCCGAGCCTCTTCGCATCCGTCAGGGCTCGTTGCAGCGCAGATCGTCCGCGCCCGCCGGCGCGGCCGCCGCCGTTTCAAATGTTGAGGGAAGCGCCCTCAAGTATTATATCGTTATTGCTCTTCTTTATTGCCGTTCTACATAATATCATTACTAATCTCGTATAGTTTTCGATTTTTTTTGTTGCTATTAGTCCCCCCGGTGTTGGGTGCTTTCTATTGCGGGACAATATTATGATCGACATTAATGACTTTCCTGGCGCCGTTTCCCACGAAATGCTGCTGGAAACCCACCGCATGACTGTTGCGACAGACGAACACGCCTACACGTTCAAAGTGGAAGTGTGGAAACGCCCAAGCGACGGACACCATTTCGGGGCGGTTTTTTGCAATGACAAGAGTTGGCCCGGATACCCTTCAGTTCGGGGCGAAGGCCCGGAAGACGTGCTGCGCTCGGCGCTTGAATTCGCAAAAGCAACCAAACCGCCGCGAGAACTGCTTTATCCGTTCGGCCGCAGCGGATCAAACCAACGCTGAAGCGAGTTGCGTTTGCAGACCGCGGCGGCGGCGCTTATTCCTCGTCGTCCAGCCGAAAGAAACGCACGGCATTGTTGTAGAGAAAATCTCTTTTTTGCTCCGGCGTGAGCGCATCGGTCGCCTCAACCAGATCGAGCGACCGCGAAATCATCCCTGGCCAGATCATCTGATCCGTACCGTACATGATGCGTTTGCCGAGGCCGGCGTCGATGGCGCGCCTCAGAAACTCTTCATAACCGCCTCTCGTCATCACTGTCTGCATGACGCCGGTCTCTGCATAGACATGCGGAAACTGCTGCATCAGCGCGAATGTGCGTTCGAATTGCGGCATGCCGGCATGCATGATGTAAACGCGAAGCTTTGGGTGGCGAATCAGAATCTCTTCCAGAAGCAGGGCGTCGCCCAGCGCAGCCCGGGCGCCCGTGCCCCAATAGGCGGCGCCGGGCGGCATGCCGCCGATATGGATGCCGACGGGAATGTCGTTCGCCTCCGCCGCCGCCCAATACGCGTCGAACGCCGGCGAGTTTGGTCCGTGTCCAGCATATTGGTTGGTGACTTCGGCCAGCACTTCAAATGCGCCGGATTTAAATTCGGCCGCAATATCGTCTGCGGATATATCGGCCTCACGGGCCAGGTTGAACTGCCGACCGGCGATGATGTGATCAGGCGCAGCCTGCTTCCATGCGGCGACCGTTTCAGGGGGGCCGCTGACGACGCCGCGGATGTTCCGTTTTTTCAGGACGGCGATGGTTTCACGCATCAGCGCTTCGTCGGAGGCTGCAGCCGGTATCGGATCGGCGCAACCCGGATTCCTGTTCCAGGCGCCGAGCGTCTGCAACATGTTCTCTTTGACGGGATCGACGGGCGGCACATACTTTAAGTGTTCCATGCACATTTTCTGCCCCGGCGGCCCATAAGCCGAGACAGATTCTGCGTGCAGGTGCACATCGATCACCGGATCCTGCGCCGCGGCCGCCTGCGTCCCAAACATCGCGGCGCAGAGTCCGAACGCGGCGGCGCCCAGCCCTTTAAGGTGGTGCTTCATATCAATCTCCCCCATTCGACACATCGAACGCGCCTCATCACTAACCTGTTTGCAGCGACAGGGCAAAACGCATCGAACCGGCGAGCTGAGCCCAGGGGCCGACGGAGCGTTCATCCGCCGCCCGATGATCGGCGTAGACAAGACCAATGCAAATCGGGATTGGGCTATGCATATCACAAAATTCTTCACCGCTGTCGCCGCGGCGACGCTCGCCGCCTGCGCTGTAGAAACACGCGAATCGTCCGGCGCAACGATAACGGCGACCTATTCGGACGCGCCGGCGCCGGCGATGGCGTCATTTGAAGAAGCCATGGATATCTGGTCGCGCTGTCTTGAAACCGACGCGCCGATTAAGATTCACGTTCAGTGGATCCAGCGCGGACCCACGGGATTCGCACTGCCTAACGGCGTACGAAACCTGCCGCATCTGCCCGTCGCCGACGTGTGGTATCCGACCGCGCTCGCCAATGCGCTTGCCGGCGCCCGGGCGAACGACAGCGACGACATGAATATTTTTCTGTCCGACAACGTAAACTGGCATTACGGCGACGATCAGTCGATCGCCCCCGACCAGGTCGATTTTGTCAATGTCGCCCTTCATGAGATTGCACACGGCATCGGCGTAAGCTCGGCGACGTTCGTACCCTGGGACGGAAACGGCGAGGCGAGCATTGGGTTGCCCAACCCGTTCGTCGACTTTTTCACCTATACGTTCGCAATTCCGACGCTCGACGGAACGCCTACGGTCTATGACAGCAAGATCCGGCTCGGAGACGGAAAAAGCATCCTGTCTTTTGAAAACGAAAGCGCGGAACTGACCGCCGCCCTGAACGATAAGACGCTTTTTTTCGACGGCAACGCGGCGATTCGCGCGAACGACGGAAACCGCGTTTATGTGACGCCCGGCAATATCACGCACATACCCGCGCCGGCGGACCGCCCGACGCCGATCATGCTCGCCGACAGCGGCAGAGGCGAAAGCATTCGCACGCCGGATCCGATTCTGCTCGGCATGCTCGCTGATCTCGGCTGGCGCATCAGCGAGCGTTGCCTTGAATAGCGCGCTCCGCCGCTAATCGGGCGCGGCTTGACCCACGTCAAAACGGCCGCCACTTCGGGATGCGAGCATCGTCCCCTCTACGTAAAAGGAGACGGCCATGCCGACGATCGCCATCATTTATGCGACCACTGAGGGACAAACCCGCAAGATCGCCAAGGCGGCGCGCAACCATTTTCTTGAGTTGCACTGGGCGACGCGACTCTTCGACGCCGCAGATCGGCCGGGGGCGGATGTCTTGGACGGGGCGGACGCGGCGCTTCTCGCCGGCTCCTTGCATGCGCATCACTATCAAAAAGCGCTTGCGCATTTCGCGAAAGACAACGCCGCGCGCCTCAATGCGATGCCGACCGCCTTTTGCGCCGTGTCCCTGTCGGCGATGGGAGACGAGGAGGAAAAGGAGGGCGCCGAAAGATGCGCCCGCAAGTTTTTTGACGAAACGGGCTGGTCGCCCGGCGCCGTCCATCACGCCGCCGGCGCGCTGATGTTCGCCAAATACGACTTCTTTCGCGCCTGGATCGTGAAGCGCATTGCGCAGGATCGCGGGCTGCCGTCCGAAAGCGGAGACGATTACGAGTTTACGGACTGGACGGCGCTTAATGCCTTTTGCGACGACTTCGCGCTCAGCGTCGCGCCGCCGGCCTGAGGGTCGGGGCGGCGCGCGGCCGAGGCTTCCTCTTCCCTCGCCCCGGCGCGACGGATTATAATCCGAACGGCGTTTGAAAAAGGCTGACGCCGCCGCGAGAGGTCCGACACCCATGAGCGTGCATCATTACCTGATGTTTTTCCTGCCCGTCTTCGCGGCGATGATCGCTGCTGAATTCTGGATCGGCAGGAAGCGCGGCCTGCGTCTTTACACCCGGGACCAGTCCATTGCTTCCGTTGTCATCGCCGCCGGCCAGCGCCTGATCAGTTTTGTTCCGCTCAGCCTTGTGGGCGTTATCTGGTTTTACGCCTTCGACAACCGCTTGTTCGACCTGCCGACCGGCGCCTGGTGGTATATCCCGTTGCTCTTTCTCGGCGTTGAGTTTTTCTACTACTGGTTCCATCGCTTGAGCCACGAAATTCGTTGGCTGTGGGCGACCCATTCGGTGCACCACTCGATTGAGGAGATGAATTTCCTCGCCGCCTATCGGTTCGGGTGGACAGGGCGTATTTCCATGGGCGGGCTTGTTTATGCGCCGCTCTGCCTCATCGGATTTCCGCCGACTCACATCGTCATCATGCTGGCGGTCAACCTGATGTACCAATCGTGGCTGCACACCAACCTCATCGGCAAGCTCGGTCCTCTTGAAGGCATCGTCAACACGCCGTCCGCCCACCGCGTGCATCACGCCAGAAACGCCGACTATCTTGATCGCAATCACGGCGGCGTCTTGATGATCTTTGACCGGATCTTCGGCACCTATGTCGAAGAACGCAGCGATACGCCCGTAGAATACGGACTCATCAGACCATCGGGCTCGGCTAACCCGGTGCGGATCGCCTTTCATGAATGGGGCAACATGATCAACGATCTCAAAAAGCACCCTGTGGGCGCCTGGCCGATGCTGCTGTTCGGTCCGCCGGGTTGGGCCCCGAACGGCGAAGGGGAGACCAGCGCGCAGCGGCGGGAGAAATTTCGCTTGGCGGAGTCGCGAGACAACGCCGCCGGGATCGCCGCGGACGCGGGACGCGTCAACGCGCTTTAGCCGGCGCGCGCCGCATAAAGGCTGGCTGCAATTTCATCGCCGTCCTCCAGGGTCACGATGACGACGATGCGTTCATATTCATCGCCTTCAAAGGCGTCGAGCCGCTCCCAATGGGCTGGCAGATCGGCGGATTCAAAAACATCGACAGCCACCGTCTCAGCGCCGTTATCGAGCACCAAGGCGGGATAGCCCATCGCCGCCCCCCAGCCCTCTTCGACGAGACGTCCCCTGACGGTTCCCTTTAGCCAACGCCCCTGCAGGTCGGACAATTGATGGTGGTTCGCCCGGCCCGGCGCCAGCGTGCCGTATGTGGCGAGACGGGTCTGGGCTGAACGGTCAGGCGAGTTCATCTCTCACTGGCGCCGACGGCGGCGTTATCCCGCGGGTACTGCGGCGGCGCAGGCGTGTGGCGGCGGCGCGGAAGCGACCGCATAGTCGTCGGAGAACCACTTCTCTTCCATGTCATCCCAATAGTCTTCGAGGTCCCGTTCGATCACCCAGGCGTTGAGGGCTTCATGTAACGCATCGGCGCCTTTCGCCGTCGCATAGGCTTCGATCGTGCGCGTGAGGGCGAATTCGTGCGGCGCGCGATATTTGTAGGTTTTCATCTTTTCCGCGATCTCTATGTAGGGGTCAAACAAGACCGCGCCGTCGACGGCGCCGCGTTCCAGCGCATCGAGAATCTCGGTGAACGACGAAAAGCCTTTCAGATCGGCGCCGGGGAATTCGCCATTGGCGACCATGCCTGTAACGCCGCCATACTGATAAGCGATGGAGATATCCTTGCGGTTTAGACCGCGCAGGGTTCTCGCTTTTTTGCCGGTCGCGCGGCTGATAACGACAAAGTATTCGGTGTCGCGATAGGGCAGCGAAAAATCGAGCAGGCGCCGCCGCTCCGGCATATTCGAATAGCCGGACGCAATCATGTCCGCTTCGCCGGACAGCACCGCTTCGGCGAGTTCGCAAAACGGCTTTTCCACAAATTCAACGGCGAGCCCCAGGCTGTGCGCGAGCGCGCTCGTCGCCTCGATTTCATAGCCGGAAAGGGTCCCGTCCTCGGCTTTGATCACAAAGGGCGATAGCGGCGCGACCGCGACGCGCAGGGCGCCGCGCTCCCTGATCTCATCCAGATCGCCGGCGGCGGCCGAGCCGGCGCAAAACAGGGACACAAGGGCGGCGAATAGGCGAATCATCGGCGTGCTCCGGGCGATCTCGGCGCCACTATGCCACGCATTGCGTCATAGCCAAGACTTGAAACCGCACGCCGAGCGTGGTTCTCAAGACGGCATGACCCGCGTCTCGACACCCTATTACATCGCTCGCGAAGACCGTTTCGGCGACAGCCCGATCCTCGTCTTCTGCGACCACGCCTCAAACGCCATGCCGGCGGAGATGAACTGCCTCGGCCTGCCGAGCGACATGCTGGAGACCCATATCGCCGTCGACATCGGCGCCGGGGCGGTGGCTGAAGCCATGGCGCGCAACCTTGGCGCGGGCGTTCTGACCTGCGGATACTCTCGGCTTGTCATTGATCCGAACCGGTCGCCCTCCGCCCCCGATCTGATCCCCGCCGTCGCTGACCAGATCCCCGTTCCGGGAAACCGCAACCTGACCGACGCGGAGATTGAGGCCCGGCTGCACGAGTTTCACGAGCCTTATCATGAACGCCTGGGCGCGGCGGTGACCGATTTCGGCGCGCGCTTTGACAGACCGCTCGCGGTTTCCGTTCACAGCTTCACTAACAGGTTGATGGGCGCGGGAGACGAGCGCCCCTGGGGCGCGGGGCTTTTGTGGCGCCATGATGAAGCGGCGGCGCGGTTTTTCATTAAGTGGTTGGAAGCGCAGGTCGACTGGCCGGTCGGCGACAACGAACCCTATGACGCCCGGGTCTTTAACTACTCCGTAGACCGCCATATCGCGCCCATGGGCATGCGTCACCTCACCCTTGAGGTGCGACAGGATTTGATTTCCGACGACGAAGACGCAGCGCAGATCGCCGACCTGCTTGCGCGGGGCGTCCAAGAGTTGCGAAAAACGCTATAATCAGCGAAGCTTGGCCGCTCTATTGAGAGGTTATGCCACGATGATGCCCGCCCTCACCCTTGGCGTTGAAGAAGAATATCTGCTGGTCGACCCGACGACGCGCGATCTCGTTCAGGAGCCGTCGCCGGACTTTATGGCGGTGTGCAAGGAAAAACTCGGCGAACGGGTGACGCCCGAGTTCCTGAAATGCCAGGTGGAAATCGGCACGCCGGTCTGCGCCGATATTTCCGACGCGCGCCATCATCTCACCGCCCTGCGGTCAGTGATTATCAACACGGCCGAGAAGCACGGCATGCAGGTCATGGCCGCGTCGACCCATCCATTCGCCGAATGGGGTCGGCAAAAACACACCGCGGCGCCGCGCTATGACGTTCTGGACAAGGACATGGGCGGGGCGATCCGGCGCATGCTGATTTGCGGCATGCATGTGCACGCCGGCATCGAAGATGAAGACCTGCGCATCGATCTGATGAACCAGGCCCGGTATTTCCTGCCCCACCTCCTCGCGTTGTCGACGTCCTCGCCGTTCTGGGGCGGCCACGACATGAACATGCGCTGCGCCCGTCTCGGCGTATTCGATTCCATGCCGCGCACGGGCATTCCGGATCGGTATGAAAGCTGGTCGGAATATGTGCGGGTCATCGACCGGCTTATTTCCGCCGGGGTGATGGAGGACGCAACAAAACTGTGGTGGGACATGCGCCCTTCGGCGCGCTTTCCCACCGTTGAAATGCGCATCACCGATGTCTGCACGCGACTGGAAGACGCCCTGTGCATCGCCGCGCTCTATCAGAGCCTCTTACGGATGCTTTCGCGCATGCGGCAGAAAAACCTCCGTTGGCGGATTTATCCGAGGATCATGCTTGAAGAAAACCGCTGGCGCGCGCAGCGCTACGGCTGCTCCGGCTCCATGATCGATCTCGGCCGCGGCGCCTGCATGCCGTTCAGCTCGCTGATCGAGGAAATCCTCGAAATGGTGCACGAAGACGCGGCAGCGCTCGGCTGCGTCCACGAAGTCAATCATGCGCGGACCATCCTGAAGCGCGGCACCAGCGCCTGTCGCCAGCACGACGCCTTCGCCGAGGCCAAAACCGGCGGCGCGGACGACCGCGAAGCGTTTGTCGCCGTGGTCGACATGCTGGTGCGGGAAACCGCCGCCGACCTGCCGGAGAACAAATAGCGCGCGGCGCCTTTTTTCCCTTGCGCCCGCCGCCGCCCTTGGCTATATCCGCCGCTCGCCTTTTCCTTATTGTTGGAAAACGACGAACAATCAACGCGCTAGCGCGCTGGTTGGCATAGTTGGCGCGGGGTGGAGCAGCCCGCCCGTCCGCGAAGGCGGACAAAATGCAAAAGTCCGCGAAGGCGGACAAAATGCAAAAGTCCGCGAAGGCGGACAAAATGCAAGAGTCCGCGAAGGCGGACAAACCAGTACCGACGGCGAAGGCCGACAAACTGGAACTGTTTCGAGTAGACGTCGACCGGTTGTCACCGGTTCGGTCGGCGAAGTTGGCGCGGGGTGGAGCAGCCCGGTAGCTCGTCAGGCTCATAACCTGAAGGTCGAGGGTTCAAATCCCTCCCCCGCACCCAATTCTTTCATCGAACGATTATGCGTTGCAATCGCCTTTTCGCGGTTCGCTTTTTTGTTCGCGGTAATAGTGTGTTGAAATATTTGTTCTTGATTTGTTCTATTGAGGACGGTACATTGACAGTATTATGCAGTTCGAATTCTGGCCCGACATGCGGGCTGGATTACTGGTTGAAATCCAGCAACGCTTGTATCGCCGGTTTGGCCCTCCGGGGCCGTTCCTGGCTCTTGATCCAGTTCGCCAGCTGGCGCTCGCGGTGATCGGCGGCAAGACACGCAGCGCCGTTTCCAAGACCGCGTTTGAAGCCTTGCTGAGCCGGTTTCAGACGTTGGAGGCGGTGCGGGACGCGCCGGTTCGGGACATCCACGCCCGCATCAAAACCGTGACATTCGCCGACGACAAGGCGGCGCGCCTGAAGGCGGCCCTACGCCGGCTGCCTACGGCGAACGGAACGATGTCGCTGGAGCACTTGCGCCCGATGGCGGTCGAGGATGCGCTTCGCTGGCTCGAACGCCTGCCTGGCGTCGGTCGCAAAGCGGCGGCGGCGACATTGAACTTCAGCACACTGCGCAAATGCGCCCTCGTGATCGACACGCACCACCTGCGCATCATAAAGCGCATCGGGCTGGTTGATCGGCGCGCAAATGTGAGACGCGCTTACGATTGCGTGATCCCTGCGGTCCCGGACAGATGGACCGCGCGTGACATTGACGATCACCATCAGCTGCTGAAACAACTTGGGCAACGGATTTGCACGCATCAAAACCCCTCTTGCGGCGCATGCCCACTAGCGGACTTATGTGAAAGCGCTTCGACGTTTGACGATCTTGCGCCAGCGCGGACGCAGATATCTGTCCGTGAACTGCAGACGAGTTGTCGCTAATATTAGAACGTTCGCTTGGTCCACCGCCCGCAATGGGTTGCGTTACGACGTTTGCGGCGCCGGGCGCCCTTTGCCGAAGCGCGCTTTTCGCCGCTCCTTGCGTTCCCGCCGCGCCTGCCTGGCGAGATCTGACAGAATGCCTTCGCGCAATCCGCGATCGGCGACGCGAATGCGCGCTGTCGGCCATTCGCGCGCGAGCGCATCCAGGATGGCGCAGCCGCAGACGACAAGATCGGCGCGCTCCACGCCGATGCATGGCTCGTTGGCGCGATCCTGAAACGACATCTCGCGCAGCTTGGTTGTGACGGCGCCCGCCTCTTCCAGAGTCAGCCACAGCCCGTCCACTTTCTCCCGGCGATAGCGCGGCAATTCCAAATGTACGCCGGCGATCGACGTCACCGTGCCCGACGTGCCGAGAAAATGCGCCTTACCCTGATGAAACAGCGGAAGAATCCCTGCCGGATCGCCGAACGTGGCCAGCGCGCTGCGCGCTTCGGCGACGGCGTTCTCATAGTCCGCGCGTGTAAGATTGCGCCCGCCCCACTTTTCGGACAGGTTGACGACGCCGATCGGCATCGACATCCAGGCGGCGACGTCAAATCCGCCTTCAGGGTCCCGCCGCATCCACGACAGCTCCGTCGACCCACCGCCGATATCAAAAATCAGCGCGGCCTCGGCCTGCGCATCAATCAATTCCGCGCAGCCTGACACCGCAAGGCGCGCCTCCTCTTCGGTGCTGACAACATCGAACCGCAAGCCCGTTTCATTGCGGACGCGCTCCAGGAACTGCGCGCCGTTCTCGGCGGCGCGGCAGGCCTGGGTGGCGATGCACCGCACATGCGTGACGCCGCGCTGTTCAATTTTTGATGCGCAGATTGCGAGCGCTTCAAGCGCCCGTTCCATTGCGTCCTCCGACAAAACGCCGGTTGTCGACAGCCCCTGTCCGAGACGCACAATGCGGGAATAGGCGTCAACGATGCGGAATTTCCGCCCCTGTGGGGCGGCAATCAAAAGTCGGCAATTGTTGGTGCCCAGATCAAGCGCCGCATACCGCTCGCGCAACGGGCGACGACGTCGCTTCGTTCTGCTTTTCCCGCTCTGGCTGGCTTGTTCGCCGCCGGCCGCGCCCGACACGCCGCGACGTTCCCCTTCACTCACCGAATTTCTGCGTCCTCGCTATGCCGCGGTCACGCGCGCGGCGGAATTCATAGCGAGGATAGGCAAGCGGCGCCGATGCGGCAATAGCGGCGGCGCCACAGGAAAGCTTATATGATGGTCAGAAAACAGCCCGGCAGCGGGCGTCCTGCGCAGGTGTCCTGGGCGACGCCGGCGAAATCAACATCTAGCGCCGCTGCGAACCCGGTAAACAGCAATACAGCGAAAACAATGAGGCCCAGGGCTTTCGCGATGATCACGATCGCGGACATTTCTTCTCTCCTTTCTGCGCGTCTGCGCTTGTCAGCGGCGCGCACTTTTCCTGCCCGCCCGTCCCCCGGGGCGCAAAAAAAGAACTCAATTTGTCGTAGTCTAGGCTTGGCGTCAGGCGCCGCGCTCAAGGTCGCGGAAGGCTTTCCGCAGTCCGTATTCGTCCGACGTCACCGCCGTTTCCAGCTCGGCGATGCGTGCGTCCAGTGCGCGAAACCGATGCTTCAACTCGGAGAACGTCACCTTCGGCCTGGTTGAGAATGTTCGCCAGAACTTCTCTTCCTCTGTAGACTGATAGGCGGTGATTTTTGGACCGTCTTTCAGAATGAAAGCCGCGATAACATAAGCGACGATGGTCAGCGGCCCAAAAACGAAGAAGGACGCGAACAACACCAGCCGGATAACCTCAACGGGCCACCCATAGTAATTGCTTATGCCGGCGCAAACGCCCGCGATCCAGCCGCGATCTTTGTCCTTGTACAAACGGTGTCTGTTCGGACCCGGTCCCGGCGCGCCTGCGCGATGGGCGTAACCGCCCTTGTCGCGATAGTGGTGATGGTGGTGATGATGATAATGCCGTTCACGCATTGGGACGCTCCGGATAGTCCTGTCGCCAGTCCGGCGCTTCCTTGTCCAGGATCGTTTCCAGCGCCTCGACGCGTCGCTCAAGGCGTTGCGCCGTGCGCCAGAGATCGTCGACAAGACGTTCATCATCGGCGGAAATCGATTTGGTTTTGCGCAATTCCGTCTGGTAGTGCAAAAACACCGCCGGACAGGCCACGAATATGATCGCGACAATTGCGACAACCCACGCAAAATCAGCCATTAAATCGCCCTTCCCTTAACCCTCGCTAGATTGTGATGTGCGTGCGGCGATGCGCGCTTTCAAGGCGTCGAGCTCAGCTTTTACCGCATCTTCCGATTCCAGCTCGGCGAATTCGTCCTCTAGCGTCTTCGGACGACCCAGCGCCCAGCTTTCCGCTTCCGCCTCCAACTCATCGATTCGGCGCTCGTAGCGGTCGAACCGCGCCATAGCGTCGTCAATCCGTCCGTCATGGACTTGTCGACTGATCCGCACGCTGTCGGATGCTGCATTGCGGCGCAACTCAAGCGAGCGTTGCTTGGCGCGCGCTTCTTTTAGCTTCGCCTGCAGCTTATCGAGATCATCGTTGGTTTTGGCCACCGTCTCGTCGATGGCGACAAGCTCCTTATCGAGAATATCGACCATCTCTCCGGCTTTGCGTTTGGCGGCGATGGCGCCCTTGGCCAAGTCGTCGCGGCCTTTTGCAATGGCCAGTTCCGCCTTGGATTCCCATTCGCTGGCGCGCTTCTGGAATTCGTCGCGCTTACGTTGGATTTCCTTTTTGTCGGCGATGGCCCGGGCCGCGTTGGCCCGCACTTCGACAAGCGTGTCTTCCATCTCCTGAATGATCAGCCGCACGATCTTCTCCGGATCTTCGGCGCGGTCGAGCATGGAGTTGATGTTGGAATTGACGATGTCGCTCAATCGGGAAAAAACGCCCATGAGGTTTCTCCTTTAAAATATGATGCCGCCGAGGATGAAGCCGATGAAAAAGGCGCCCCAGGCGAAGCCGGCGCGGCCCGAGACGGCGCGTTCCAGGCGGTTCTCCCAGTAGCGGTCGTCATATCGGGATCGGTGCATTTCAGTCTCCTTTCGGCGGTGTTGTTGAACCCGTCTGGCCTTAACCATTGCGAAAGCCGTGCCAACTTTGGCCATGACGTCTAAGGCGTTGTTTTCACTGACAATAAAAATTCACATGGACATTCGCCGTTGAAATTATGGTGATTTTTACACATATATGGGCATCGTTTACCCGCAAAATCGGTATTTTACGCCTATGGAAACGCCCCCATCGCCGCCGGAATTAATCGGACATAGCCCCGTCTTTTTAGACGCGCTGGCGCACGCCTCAGCCATCGCGCCGGTGGAACGCCCGGCGCTGATTTTGGGGGAACGCGGTACGGGCAAGGAACTGCTGGCCGCGCGGATCCACTTCCTGTCGGCGCGTTGGGACGGACCGCTCGTCAAACTGAATTGCGCCGCCATGAACGAAGAGCTTCTGGAAAGCGAACTCTTCGGCCATGAAGCCGGCGCCTTCACCGGCGCATCCAAGAAACACCGCGGCCGATTTGAGCGGGCCGAAGGAGGCACCCTTTTTCTGGACGAAATCGCGTCCGCGTCGGCCAGAGTGCAGGAGAAACTGCTGCGAGTGATTGAATACGGAGAATACGAACGGGTCGGCGGCGAGGAAACGAGAACCGCCGATGTGCGCATCGTCGCCGCCGCTAATGTCAATCTGAGGGCCCGAGCGCGATCCGGAAAGTTCCGTGCCGACCTGCTGGATAGGCTCGCTTTTGACGTTGTGGTCGCGCCGCCCCTGCGCGACCGGCGCGAAGACATTCCCCTGCTCGCCGCCCATTTCGCCGGCGTCATGGCGGCCGAACTCGGCGCCGATTTTCCGGGCCTGGCGCCGGCGGCGGTCGCCGCTCTTTTGGCGCATGACTGGCCGGGGAATGTCCGGGAGCTGAAAAACGCGGCCGAGCGCGCCATGTTTCATTGGACGCAGCAAGACGGCCCGGCGCAAATCGAATCAGTCGTGATCGATCCGTTCGCCCAGGACGGCGTCCCGGCGGCGCCGGCGAACGATCAGGACCATGTTAAATCGTCCCTCCCGAAAAAAACGCCGCCTCCCACCGAAAGTGTTAACGGAGCGTCTCTGCGCGACCATCTCGACGCCATCGAAAAGCGCTGCGTCACCGATGCGCTGGCGCAGACCGGCGGCAGCCAAAAACGCGCGGCGACACTACTGGGTCTGACGTACGATCAAATGCGCGGCGTCGTGCGCAAACACGACCTCGACGCCAAGAAGATTTCCGGAAATTCATAAAGCGCCGCAAGACTCTGAAACCTTGACGTTTTGGAATGTTCAAGACCGCCGTAACGCTACAATTGAACTTGATCGCTCTGGGGAACGGCGCCCTTATATCGGGTATTGGGACGTCCTCCTCCGACCGGACGCGGGGCCGTTATTCATCGCAAGCACAAAGGGAGCTTTCATGCATCGAAGCGTAATGCGCGCCGGGGCGGGCGCGCTTGTTGCAGCTGCGGGACTGACCGCAACGGCAATGGCTCAAACGATCGACTTCGGCGAACGGCCGGTCGCCCCCTCATCGGGCGCTTCAGAACGTTATATTGTCGTGTTCAAAGAAAGTACGACGGCGTTTTCGGCTGAACGCGCCATCAGCGACTTTACGATTACACGCACCGGCGAGGTGGGCCATATTTACCGCCGCGCCATTAAAGGCTTTTCCGTCACGGCGACGGAAGCGGAGCGCAGCCGCATCGCCTCGGATCCGCGCGTGGCGTTCATCGAGCCGGATCTGCCGATGAGCATCGACGCTCAGACGACGCCGACCGGCATCAATCGCAGCGTTGCGGCTGGCAACGCTAATATCGACATCGACGCCACTGACGACTTCCGGGTCGATGTTGATATCGCCATCTTGGACACCGGCATCGATCGCGAGCACCCTGACTTGAACGTGGTGGGCGGCGTTGACTGCACCCGGATCATCGGCGTTTGCGACAACAGCCGCGACGGCGATGACGATCACTATCACGGCACCCATGTGGCCGGCTCCGCCGCAGCGATCGACAATGGCGACGGCGTCGTCGGCGTTGCGCCGGGCGCGCGTCTGTGGGCGGTGAAAGTGCTCGATTCCCGGGGATCGGGTTTCACCTCCGGCATCATCGCCGGCATCGACTGGGTGATCGACCGCGGCGATATCGAAGTCCTGAATATGAGCCTTGGCGGCGCCGGCAGAAGCACCGCCTTTCGCAACGCCATCGACAATGCGGTGAACAACGGCGTTGTCGTGGTCGTGGCCGCCGGCAATTCGAATCGCGACGCCAACAACTATTCGCCGGCCTTTGTGCCGAACGCGATCACGGTGTCCGCGCTCGCCGACTTTGACGGCTTGCCGGGCGGCAATGGATCGCGGACCTGTCGCAACGATCAAGACGATACGTTGGCGAATTTCTCAAATTGGGGATCGGCGGTCGACATCGCTGCGCCGGGCGTCTGCATTCTTTCAACCATTCCCCTGGAGCGGGGTCAGTTCGGCACGCTAAGCGGCACGTCGATGGCGTCGCCCCATGTCGCCGGCGCCGCGGGATTGTTGGCCAGCGGATCAAACGCGCCGCAAAACGCCAACGACGTCCAGTCCATTCGCAACGCCCTTGTCGGCAACGGCAACTTCAACTGGACCGATGATTCCGGGGACGGCATCACCGAAGCGCTGCTCGACGTCTCCGGCTTCAGCCCGACCCTGTTGCCCACCGGCGGCGGCGGAGGCGGAGGCGGCGGCGGCGGAGGCGGCGGCGGCGGCAATGTCGCCCCGACGGCGAGCTTCGACGTTAGCTGCGACTTCCTCAGCTGTTCGTTCACGGACGGATCCACCGACGACGTCGGCGTCGTCAGCTGGTCCTGGGATTTCGGTGACGGCTCGTCATCGTCGACGCAAAACCCGTCTCACAATTATTCGGCCGCCGGCGACTATACGGTAACGCTTACCGTCGCTGACGCTGAAGGCGAAACCGACAGCGCCAGCCAGACTATTACCGTTGACGACGACTCATCCGGCGGCGGCGGCGGCGGCGGATTCGCGGTCGGCGACTCCGTTGTGATCGCTGTGATGGACCGGTGGCGCAGCGAGCCGGGCGGCGGCATGCGCGGCGACCGGCTGCCGGTCGGAACGCCGGCGGTGATCATCGACGGACCGGCGACGGTGAACGGCGCCGTCTGGTGGAGAATCCAAACGCCGAACCGCATCGGTTGGTACCTCGAAGCCAATCTCGCACCGTCCTAAGCGGCGGTTCGGGACGAAAAAAACAAACCGGCCGCTTTAGAGCGGCCGGTTTTTTTGTGGGGTTGTTCGCCAAACAGAATTTTTGGCCCGCTCATCCCGTCGGACGGGGTTGGGCCCCCGTCCGACCCCGCGCGCGAAGGCGCGCTAGCTAAAAATTGACCGCGTTGCGGTCGGACCGGGATCTGATGAAATTAGCGCCGGAGTATGCCGTACAAGGTCCCGGCCTTCGCCGGGATGAGCGGGTTTTAACCCCCAAACTGTCCGCGTGAAACCACCTTGTCCGTATCCAGAATACGTTCCGGATCGATCGGTTCCTTGCCGGCGCCGCGTTTGTAATAGGGCGTGAAGTCGTGGTCGCAGATTTCAAACAATTGGTCGAAGTTATCGATCACGAAGTAAGTCTTCTGAAAATCGTCGACCATATAGGCCGTGTTCAACACTCGCTCGAGATCAAAGGCGATGCGGTTCGGCTTAGGACTTTCGACCGAATATATTGTCTCGTCTTTTGACGACAGCATGCCGGCGCCGAAGGCGCGCAAGCCCTCGTCGGTCGAAATCAGCCCAAACTCCACAATGTACCAGTAGAGCCGCGCCAGCATCTTGGTGGCGCCGTGTTCGATGGCCTTGGGACCGCCAATACCGTATTTCTGCATATAGGTGGAAAATACGGGGTTAGAGAGCAGCGGCACATGGCCGAAGAAATCGTGAAACACATCCGGCTCGACCAGATAATCAATCTCGTCTTGCCGGCGCATCCACCAGCTCACCGGAAACCGCTTGTTGGCGAGATGGTCGAAAAAGACGCCGTCCGGAATCAATCCCGGCACCGCCTTCAATTCCCAGCCGGTCGCCTTGGCGAGTATCTCATTGGCGTCGTCAAGACGCGGGATCGCGGAGCCGGCGTTGAGCTTTTCGAGCCCTTGCAGATACTCCTTGGCCGCATAGCCGGGCAAAAGCTTCATCTGGCGATTATAGAGAAACCGCCAGCGCTCCTGCTCTTCTTCTGTATACTGATCGTATGGCTGTTCGATCGTATAATCCGCGCGCATATGCTCATAGTCGCCGCGCAGTTGATGCGTGGTGTTCGCCTCAAACGGATTGGCTTTCGGCTCGTTATCAGAAGAGCCGTCCTCAGCAGGTTTTGTCATGCCCCTTAAATAGGCCGTCAGGCGGGACATTTCATGTCAAAAATTCCCGCCTGAACGCTATTTTCTGTGCGCCCTAGACGCCGGCGGCAAGCATTGCCTGACGCTGGGCGAAGACCTCCAGTTCGCCGCGGCGCAGCACGCCGTTGCGGTTGAAGTCTGCAGCGTCGAAAACCCCCTGCTGCGCATTTGTGAATTCGTCTTCGTTGAGGCGTCCGTCATCGCCGGCGTGCAGGTAAAAGACGTTGCGCGCAACGGCGTCGACCCGGGCGTGCTCCGCCGCGCTCAGCGACGCCGGCGCAAACCCCGCAAGCGTCACCCGGGCCGGGCCCGCTTCGCTTTCGATGACGATGAACCCATTGAGCCGCGCCAGCTCAGCGGAAACAATTGCCAATGCAGCATATTCATCCGCATCGAGCGCGCCGTCCTGATTGCGGTCGGCACGGTGAAAGACCGTCGCCGCGTGATCGGCGAGCGCCTCTTCAGTCAGCGCCTTCAGGGCGTCGCCGCTGTAAGCCTCGGGCAAGTCGCTTGCTGACGTATAGGCCAATCCCGCGGCGGCGAGGACGGCGGCGGCGGACTTTATCACGAACGTCATCATCTCAAGTCTCTCCGTATCCGATGAGAGAACCATCGACAGCGAACGGGACCAGCGTTGGGACGTTTCGTGATCATTCCGCGGCGAATGGGGTCTTTTCGTGAACGCGCCTGGTTTTGCGGCCGCGATTTGGCCTTTTTTCCATCGGCGGTTGTGCGGTTCTGCCCAGCAGACGCCTTGAACGGCGCACAGCCCTTCCCCGGCCGACAACCCTTGAGTGAACCAATTTCGCCGCTCCGGCGACTTCTAACCAAATCAGCTATGGTGCGCCCCCAGGGAGATGCGGGATGATCCGGGTAAACGAATTGAGCTTTACGTATGGCGGCGGCGCGCCGGCGGTCGCCGATCTCTCTTTCGGCGTCGAGCCAGGAGAGATTTTTGGGTTTCTCGGCCCCAGCGGCGCCGGCAAGACGACGACACAGAAGATTCTCCTGCGTCTGTTGCGCGGCTACAAAGGGAGCATCGAGGTCTTCGGCAAGCCGCTTCAGCGTTGGGGGCGAGACTATTTTCAGAATGTCGGCGTCAGTTTTGAGTTCCCCAGCCACTACGCAAAACTGACGGCGCTGGAGAATTTGAAGCTCTTCGCCGCATTCTACGCCGGCCCCACCGCTGATCCGGCGGCGCTGCTTGAAGAGGTCGGCCTCGCCGAGGACGCGGACAAACGGGTTGAGCACTACTCCAAGGGCATGCGCATTCGCCTCAACGTCGCCCGGTCGCTGCTCAACAATCCGCAGCTCTTGTTTCTGGACGAACCCACCGCCGGCCTCGATCCCGCAAACGCAAGGCGCATTCGCGACCTCATCGCGGACCGGCGCAAGGCCGGCGCAACGGTCTTTTTGACAACGCACGATATGGGCGTCGCCGAAGCTTTGTGCGACCGAGTCGGACTGCTGGTGGACGGCCGTCTGGCGGCGCTTGATTCGCCGCGCGCCCTGCGCCTCGCCCATAGCCGCCGCGCGGTCGAAGTGACCTTTGTCAAGGACGGGGCGCGCGGATCGGAGACCTTTGATCTCGACGGCCTGTCGGAGAATGCGCAGTTTCGCGACCTCCTCCAGCGCGCGCAGATCGAGACGATCCATTCGCTCGAGCCGACCCTCGACGACGTCTTTATCAAGCTAGCGGGGGCGGCGACATGAGCGCGCTCCCGGTCCTCATCGCCAACGACGTGCGGCTCCTTTATCGGTCGGGCTATATCGCCGTGTCCGCCATCGTCATCATTCTGTTCGCACTCGGCGCGTCGCGCCTTTCTATTCCGCCGGCCGGGTTCGTCGCGGATTTCGCTGCGGCGATTGTGATTTTCCTTGCGGTGATGTCGCCGTTCCTCACGGTGGGCGTCCTCCTCCTCAACGAGCGCACGGAAGGGGTGTTGATCAGCCTCGCCGTCTCGCCGGCGCCACTCTGGCAGTCGCTCCTGTCACGGACGATCGTGATCGCAGCTCTTTCCGTTGTAGAAATGTTCGTATTATTTTTCGCCGCGTTCGGATCAAGCGTTGACGCGGGGCTGTTACTGGCGGGACTGGTGTCGATCAGCGTTGTGTCGATCCTATTGGGCGTCGTCGCCGTCGCGCCGCACAGCGCGCTTTACGAATATATTTTGCCGATGGTGGGCTGGGTTCTGTTTTTGAGCGCGCCCGCCATGGCCGCGTTCGCAAGGCTCGATCCCCTTTGGACTGTCTGGCATCCGATGGCGCCGGCGCAGCGCCTTCTCGCCGGCGCCTTCGGCGCGCCAGGCGGCCTGCCGCTCGTCTACAGCGTATTAGGCAGTATTCTCTGGGCCGGACTGGCGGGCCTCGCCGCCGCAAGGGGCCTTGCCCGCATGCAGCGCGCCGAAGGGGAGGAATAAACCATGGCGCAATCCGTTGGCGCAACCTCGCCCGCCGCTTTCATCAGCGCCCTTGTCGCGGCGGATATGCGCAATGTGGCGCGCAATCGCCTGCTCGCCCTGTTTGCATTTGCGCCCCTCCTGATCGCGCTCATCTATCGGTTTCTTGTGCCTGATGAGAGCGTTCTCGCCGAACTGGCGGGCGCGCGTTTCAGTATCGACCTCGAAGCGATCCGCCCCCTGATCGTCAATGCGCTTACGAATCTGCACGCGCTCTTGATGGCGATATTCGTCGGCGTCAGCGCGTCGATGATCGGCGCGGTTTACGGCCTGTTGCTGGTGGAAGAGCGCGAAGAACGGCTGACGGCGAATTTGCGCGTCACCCCCGTCAGCTTCGCCGTCTACATGACCGCGCGCATGGCCCTGCCGACCGTCGCCGCCATGATCATCACCGCACTCGCCTATCCCGTCGCCGGCATGGCGCCGTTGCCCGTGATCCAGGTTTTCGCCATCGCCGCCGCCGGCGCAACCCTGGCGCCGGCCATCACCCTCGGGGTCGTCGCCTTCGCCCCGGGCCGCGTGTCCGCGCTGGCGCTGGTGCGGCTGTTCTCGTTGTGCGCAGTGCTCCCGGTGATCGCCTGGTTCATCAGTCCGCCTATGGAGTGGATCTTTGCACCCATAGGCGCTTATTGGCAGATGCGCGCGCTTTGGTCCGCCATGGCCAGCGGCGGCGTCGGGCCCGACCTCGCAATCGCGATCGTCGTCAATCTCGCATGGACGGGCCTCTTTTACTGGCGGTTTGCGCGTCGGCGGGAGTAACGGATTTCAGTCTTCTCCCGCCGTCCACGCCAGCGCGTCTTTCACGAGGCGTAAATAAGTCGGGTCGCGCATAATCCACTCGCCGTGACCCGGCTGGACGAAGACCACACGGCCAGCTTTGGACGGTCCGATCCAAGCCAACAAAGGATCAGATCCAAACGCCGTCGTGCGCAACAACGGTTTAACAGAGTCAGAAACCCATAAATCGATATAACCTTCGTCATCGTATCGCCATGGAGAGGCAATGCCTTCCGTAATCGGATGAGACCCGACGCGAACGGCGACACCGGTAAAATCCGGGAAATAGCGCGACGGCGGCAGGTCCTCATGCCCGTCGAGCACATAGAGCCCGCCGACATGGCGCCGTTGCCATTCCGGCCAGTCAGGATAATTAGCGATCGCGTGATGCAGGACGACGACGCCGCCGCCGCGCCGCAAAAAGTTCATTAGCGCGTCGCGCTCTGCCGGTTCAGCCGTGTTGTCGCGGTGATAAATCAGCACCGCGTCGATGTCTCGCAGCGCCTCTTCCGTGAACAGAACAGGGTCGTCGTCAATGCTGCGCACAACGAGATCAATGGCCGGATCGGCGTCAAGGGCGCGCACAATGTTTGTGTTGTAGCCGACGCCGCCGACAGTCATGAGGATGCGCGATTCGGAAGGCGGCCTTTCTGCAGCAGCGTCGGCGGCAAGAGACGTCGCCGCCAGGAAGGCCGCGAAAATCGTCAAGACTGTTTTTGCGGTCAATAACATGTCCTCACCCCTCCGCCTCTTCGCGCTGCCGCTCGACGATCTGCGCGCCCATGCCGGCGATCACCTCAAAGAAAGCGTCCGGGTTGGCGTGGCGCATTTTGGTCGCTTCCAGCTCCATGCCTTTGGCGAAAATGATTTCCGGAACGTTGTTCGCGACCGCATCGAGGATTGCTGCGGCGCAGTCGGCGGGATCGTCGCCGCTATCGATCGCCTCGTCGGAACGCCCGCGGGCGGAGCCGTCTCCGGTCATGGCGTTGCGCGCCACATTGGTTGCTACTGAACCGGGCAACACGTTGGTGACTTTAATATTGTGCGGCTTGTCCGCCTCGGCGCGCAACGCATCCATATAGCCGATCAGCCCATGCTTGGCCGCGCAATAGGCGGTGCGCAAGGGCGCACCGATGCGCCCGGCGACCGAACTGATCGCCACAATATGAGCGCCGCCGGCGTCAACCATGCGCGGCAATTGCAATTGCGTGAGCCAGATCGGCGCAATGAGATCGACGTCAATGAGGTCTCGATAGACTTCCGGCGCTGTGTCGACGGCGAGGCTGCGCTGACTGACCCCGGCGTTGTTGACGAGAATGTCGACGCGGCCTTTCCACCCCCAGGCGGTCTCGGTCGCCTTGGGCAACGCCGTATAGTCGGTCGCTTCAAACGGCAAAACCAGCGTGTCGCCGGCAATGCCGTCTGCAACCTCGTTCAACGCCTCAACACGGCGTCCTGAAAGAATGACGTCCGCGCCCTCCTCCGCAAACGCATCCGCAAGCGCTTTGCCGATGCCCGACGACGCGCCGGTGATCCATACGACCTTGCCTGAAACTCGTGTCATGAGGGTCCTCGCTGGTTGATTGGAAGAAAACTTAGGACGGATGACGTGTAGGCGAAAGTCGGGTTGCTTTGCTCTTGAACCCAGAAATGCAGCGTCAAACAAAATTCCTTCGTCCTTCGAGACGCAATTTTGCCTTCATCCTGAGGAGGCCGCCCTTCGAGACGCCGCCTTGCGGCGGCTCCTCAGGATGAAGAGGCCGTCACGAAGGACGAAGGCAAAATTGCTCCTCAGGATGAAGGAATTTTGCAATAGCGCGACAGATCCAAAACCCCCTCACCCCTCGCGCCGCGTCTCCTCCCACCGCTCTTTAATCATCGCAGAGGTCATGCGCGAGCCGTCGGGCGACCAGCCGGGCGGTCCGAACATATATCCCATCGCATCTTTGAAGGACCGCGCGGAGACGACGTCTTTCGCGATGCCGATCCATTCATGAAAGGCAATCATAAGCGGATTGAAAACACCGAGATTTTTGACAATGCCGTAACGCGGTTTTTCTTCGTCGCTTTCAGGGATGAACGTTCCAAACATCCGATCCCAGATAATCAGCGTGCCCGCATAGTTCGCATCAAGGTAGCGCGGGTTCGTCGCGTGATGGACGCGGTGATGGCTGGGCGTGTTGAAGATCCATTCAAATGGACCCATGCGTTTGATCAGCTCGGTGTGGATCCAGAATTGGTAGATGAGATTAACCGCGCCGACAAAGAGCACCATCGCCGGATGAAAGCCGAGAAAGATCAGCGGCGTTTTGAAAAGGACCTGTCCGATAATCTGACCCGTCCAGGTCTGCCGCAGGGCCGTTGTAAGATTGTAGTGCTGCGAGGAATGGTGAACCACATGGCTCGCCCAGAACCAGCGCCGTTCATGACTGATGCGATGCCACCAGTAATAGCGCAGATCGTCGAGGACAAAGCACAGCAGCACCGCCCACCACGTGTTGGGAATGTCCATGAGCCGGAACTCATAAGCCGCATAGAAAACCGCCCCTACCGCCGCGGCGCCGCCGAGCAACGGGGCGAGCTCGCTGCCGAAGCCCATGATAAGGCTCGCCGCGGAATCGCGCGCTTCATAGCGCCCGCGCCCGGTGAGCTTTGCGACGGCGATTTCAATGAGCACGAGCGCGGCGAAGGCGGGCACGGCGAAGGCGATGATATCGGGAAACTCCATGGCCCTCTAAATATCACTCGCCGGCCAATTTTCTAACCCATTCAGCAGTTTCGCCGGCGTTGATATGGGCGGCTGGTCCGCCCGCCCCGGGCGGGACAACGACGATGCCGTTCGCTTCCGTCTTCACGGCGGCGGCGCCGGCGGGGAACCGGCGAGTGACGAGATCGATCCCAAGGCGGCAAACCACCGCGAAATCGCCGTTGGCCCCTTCGGCGAGCGCGGCCCGCCCGCCCGCGTCGACGAGCCAGCGCGTCGGCGCGAAGTCCGGCTCGTCAAAGGCGAGACGTTCGCTCGCCCGGGCAACGTCGAGCGGCGGCGACGGCGCGCGAAAGGCGAGCCGCGCCGCCAACACCAGGACAGCGATCACGCCCAGCGAAATCGCTGAGTCGATGAGAAGGTTTCCCGTCACGCCGCCGGACGCCCTGTCGCCGTCACACGCTGGCTACTCGGCGCATGGAAGACGCGTCGCCGCCAGGCGAAACTGTTTGACATAGTCTCCATTCTCATCCTTGCCGTAGCTCACCCGGCTCCAGCGGTTTTCATCTTCGACATGAAATGTCGCGCGAAAATCCGGGCGTTCCGGATAGACCTGCCACATGGTGAGTACGCCGTCGATCACCTTGGCGCGCAGGTCCTGAACCTGCTTGCCGGACGTGGCGATCCACATCATGTCCCATTCTTCAGCATCCGGATCATACATGCGCACATTGACGCCGCGGGGCGCAGCCGGGTTCTGCGCCGGGTCCGGATTAAACCACTCATCGTAAATGGCCATGCCGCCGAGACCGTAATAGCCGTTCCAGCGCGCAGTAACGCCGGGCTGCGGCGGGGACCAGCTTTCGCCCAGCCAGCGATGCATGGTAATTTTGTAGTCCCCGATCAGAAATGCGAATTCAGCAAGTTCCGCAGGCGCGTCGGCGTGCGGCGCGCCGTAGTCGCAGCTTTTCACCGGCGCCGTCGGCTGCGCCGCGGCGGATGATATTGCAAATGGAATTGCAAGAGCGCCCGCCCAAAGCGCTGCCTGTTTCAAAGCACCAGTCATTATTGGCTCCTTTTGGTTTCAGGAAGCCGGAGACTAAGTGAACTGGCGACCGGGTAAACCCCGCCTTAGCACCAAACTCCGCTCATCCCGGCGCAGGCCGGGACCTCTATCGGCGTGTTCAGAGCTTGAATTGACGAGATCCCGGCCTGCGCCGGGATGAGCGGAATAAATGAAGGAAGAAGGGGCGCTCCCGCCCCCCGCATCCCTTAACCGACAATCTCGTCGTCGGCGAAGAAGAATTTGATCTCGTCGCGCGCCGTGTCCGGACCGTCTGATCCGTGGACGGTGTTTTCACCGATTGATTCGGCGAATTCGGCGCGGATGGTGCCCGCGGCGGCGTCTTTGGGATTGGTGTCGCCCATGATCTCGCGGTTGCGCATGATCGCGTTTTCACCTTCCAGGACCTGAACGATAACCGGCGCGGAGATCATGAAATCAACGAGCTCGCCGAAAAACGGGCGCTCCTTGTGCACTGCGTAAAAGCCTTCCGCCTGTTCGCGGGTCATATGGATGCGTTTGGAAGCGACCACGCGCAGGCCGCCTTCTTCCAGCTTGGCCACAACCTTTCCGGTGATGTTGCGGCGCGTCGCGTCGGGTTTGATGATGGAGAAGGTGCGTTCGAGCGCCATGGCTGCTATCCTTTGGTCTGAAACTGGTGATTCGGCGGCGCTCATATCAACGCCGCCGTCTTGCGGCAAGCGTCTGGCGCGCGCTTTCGCTGATTTTAGGGGAGCCGCCAAGGAGACAGAGATCCATGTCCGAGACACCATCGCCGCAGCAGGAGGCCTCGCATCAGGGCGAACCGCAGATTTCCACCAATCCCGCCGAACGGGGCAACGCCAATCTGATTTACATCCTCTATCTGGTGGCGATCGCCGTCGGCCTGACCGCTGTTGTCGGCGTCGTCATGGCCTACATGGCCAAGGAAGAGGCGCCAGACTGGCTGAAAAGCCACTACAACAACCAGATCAATATCTTCTGGAAGGGCCTTCTCTATATGGTCGTCTCGTCCCTGCTGATGATGGTCCTTATCGGGTTCGTGCTCATCCTCGTCGCGTTCGTCTGGTATATCGTCCGCGTCGTCAAAGGCATGCAGGCCCTGTCAAAAGGCGAACCGATCCCCAATCCGGGCAGCTGGGGCTTTTAAGCGCCCCACCCCAATTGCCGGCGCGCTTCGGCCAGAACGATTGCGCCGGTCGTCGCCACATTGAGCGAGCGAGCGCCTTCGGCCATGGGGATGCGCAGGCGCGCGTCGGCGGCCTCATGGACTTCTGCCGGCGCGCCGGCGCTTTCCCGGCCCAGGAGGATAATGTCGTCTTTACGGAATGCGAAATCCCACAGCGGGTCCGATCCCGCGGTCGTCATCAGGACGATGCGCGACGGCGCCGCCGTTTCGAGGAACGCCGACCAGCCGGCATGCGCCGTCGGGCTCGCCAGGGCGCCGTAGTCCATGGCGACCCGGCGCAGGGCTTTGGCGTCGAGGGGAAACCCGCAGGGCTCGATAATCTCCAGGCTCGCCCCGAAACAGGCGGCCGCACGGATCGCCGCGCCGGCGTTTTGGGCTATGTCGGGCTGATAGAGAACAAGCCGCATGGGGGTGAAAGTCCTTAATAACGACCGGGGCTCGCGACGCTAGGCCGCATTTCCGAACCGCCTAGACTTCAGACATATGACGTGCAAAACACCACGCGCAAATTTGATCATAAAAAGCGCAGATTTCGCGAAGGGCGATATAACAAAATGACCACTTCCGATCCCGCCAATACCGACACCCCTCCCGGTTCGGATCCTAACCGCCGCGATTTCATTCACATTTTCAGCATCGCAGCCGCCGTCGGCGGGGCCGGCGCCGTCGCCTGGCCCCTGGTGCACCAGATGAATCCCGACGCTTCGGTGCTGGCGCTCTCCACCAAGGAAGTTGACATCTCCGCCGTCGAGGTGGGTCAGGCGATCAAGGTCTTCTGGCAGGGCAAGCCGGTCTTCATTCGCCGCCGCACGCCGGCCGAGATTGAAGAGGCCGAACAAGTTCCGCTGTCCGCGCTCGTGGACCCGGATGCCCGCAACGACAACCTATCCGGCGGCGTGGACGCGACCGACGACAACCGCACCACGAGCAGCGACGGCCAAGCGACGCCGGAATGGCTGGTGCTGGTCGGGGTCTGCACCCATCTCGGCTGCATTCCGTTGGGCACTAGCGCAGGCGAGAACAAGGGCGAATTCGGCGGCTGGTTCTGCCCCTGCCATGGTTCGCATTACGATACGTCTGGCCGCATTCGCAAAGGCCCCGCGCCTGAAAACATGCCGGTGCCGCCCTACCAGTTCGTGACCGACACGACGATCCGGATCGGTTAGGAGGAGCAAAGACAATGAGCGGTCATCCGTCCACCTACAATCCGTCCTCAGGTCTGGAGAAATGGCTCGACAAGCGCCTGCCGATCGTCCGGTTCGGCGCCGACTTCATGGATTTTCCGACGCCGAAGAACCTCAACTACTGGTGGACTTTCGGCGCTATCCTTGTCGTCTGCCTCGTCATTCAGATCATCACCGGCGTCGTCCTCGCGATGCACTACACGCCGCATGTGGATTACGCCTTCGCCAGCGTCGAGCACATCATGCGCGATGTGAATTACGGCTGGCTCATGCGCTATATTCACCAGAACGGCGCATCGATGTTCTTCATCGCCGTTTACATCCACATGCTGCGCGGCCTCTATTACGGCTCTTACAAAGCGCCGCGGGAAATGTCCTGGATCCTCGGCGTCATTATCTTCCTGTTGATGATGGCGACCGCGTTCATGGGATACGTCCTGCCCTGGGGACAGATGTCCTATTGGGGCGCGACGGTGATCACCAACCTGTTCTCGGCGATCCCGCTGGTGGGCGAGTCAATCCGCACGCTTCTGTGGGGCGGCTTCTCGGTCGACAATCCGACCCTCAATCGCTTCTTCTCGCTGCACTATCTGTTGCCGTTTGCGATTTTCGGCGTCGTCGTGCTGCATATATGGGCGTTCCACACGTCCGGTAATAACAACCCGACCGGCGTCGACGTGAAGGATGTGAAGAAAGACACGATTCCGTTCCACCCCTATTACACGGTGAAAGACGGCTTCGCGATCGTCCTCTTCCTGATCATGTTTGCTGCCTTCGTGTTCTTCCAACCGAATGCGCTGGGTCACGCCGACAACTACATCGAAGCCAACCCGCTGGTGACACCGGCCTCGATCGTGCCGGAATGGTACTTCCTGCCGTTCTACGCGATCCTGCGCGCCGTCACGTTCGATATCGGCCCGATTTCGGCCAAACTCGGCGGCGTCATCGCTATGTTCGGATCAATCCTGGTCCTGTTCATCCTGCCCTGGCTCGACACATCGAAGGTGCGCTCCATGCGCTATCGCCCGGTAGCGCGCATGTGGTTCTTCCTGTTCATTATCGCCTGCATTGCGCTCGGCTATCTCGGCGCCAAGCCGGCGGAAGGCGCCTATGTCATGTGGGCGCAGATTTTCACCGCCTACTACTTCGCCTTCTTTCTGCTGATCCTGCCGCTCCTCGGCATTATGGAGACGCCGAAGCCGATGCCCCGCTCAATCGCGGAGGCGGTGCTCAAACCGAAATCGCCCGAACCGGCGCCCGCCGCCGTTCCCGCAGAATAAAGCGATGCGCCCCATGATGAGATCCACCCGCCTGATCGGCCTCTCCTTGCTCGCCGCCGTCGCCGCCGCAACCGGCGCTCACGCCGCCGGCGGCAAGGCCAAGGAATTGAAACACAACCACTGGCACTTCTCCGGTCCGTTCGGCACCTTCGACAAGGACGCGGTGCAGCGCGGGTTCCAGGTCTACGAAGCGGTCTGCGCCAATTGCCACGGCGTTGAGCTTCTGTCCTTCCGCAATCTCGGCCAAAAGGGCGGTCCATTCTATCTCGACAAATGCCCCGCCGGCATTCCGGACTCGGTTGATTGTTCCAACCCGAACGAAAACCCTGTCGTGAAGGCCATCGCCGCCAACTATAAATTTCAGGTGACCGACGGCCCGGACGAGTTCGGCGAAATGTTCCAGCGCCCGGCCCTGCCCTCTGACCGCATTCCGGGCCCCTATCCGAACGAACAGATTGCGCGCCTGGCCAACAACAACGCCCTGCCGCCGGATCTGTCGCTGATCACGAAGGCGCGCCACCACGGGCCCGACTATCTCTACAGCCTGCTGACAGGATATGAGGAGCCGCCGTCTACGGTCGAGGTCGCGCCGGGTCAGTACTACAATCCTTACTATCCGGGCGACATGTCGCAAAATCTGAAGCCTGAATATGTCGCCGAGGACGGCTCGCCGGCGGAAGGCGTTGAGGTGCCTTATGGCGGAGTGTTCGCCATGGCGCCGCCCCTGTTCGACGGCGCTATCGACTACATCGACGAAGACACGCCCGAAACCGTGGAGCAATACGCCGCCGACGTCACCGAATTCCTGATGTGGGCCGCCGAGCCGAAAATGGAAGCGCGCAAATCGCTTGGCGTCGTCTCCATGATCTATCTCTTTATCTTGGCGGGTCTGCTTTACTGGTCGTACCGAAAGATCTGGTCGGACGCACCGCATTAGGCGGGCTCAACCTAGGCAAGACAGCAAGCCGTCATCCCGGACGCAATGCAGCGTGCAACGCTGCGTTGCAGATCCGGGACCTTTCTCCATTTGCCGTGAGCGGTCCGTTCGAAACATGTTTCGAACCTGCGCCGCGTCATTTCATGACGCAGCGCGCACGGGATGACGGTTCGTCTTGACCGCCATTTTTACTTTACAACCCAATCGACAATCCTTAAGTGGCGCTCTCGCCAAGTCCGGGATCCTCTCGTGGGGCTGGCGTTCTGGTCAGACGCTGACGCGGGAAAGAGGCCTTTAAGGCCGTCGCCGCATCGGCCCTAGCTTAGAGGTCCCATGAGGTGGCGAACGACAAAGACGCGAGCGACGTAGCCGCTCTCACGCATCCCGCCGATCCGGTATTTTGCATTCGACCCGCCGCCGCGGAAAAAGCGGCGCGCTGGTTCGCAGCGAACTTTCCCGGCGACACGTTTTACGCAGTCAAGGCAAACCCGTCGCCCTGGCTTCTGCGCGCGCTCCATGCTGCGGGCGTTTCGAAATTTGAAGTCGCCTCCATCGCCGAAGTCCGTCTCATCCGCTCGTTGTTCAGACATGCGGAAATCGCGTTCATGCATCCGGTCAAGTCGGCCGAAGCGATTGCGGAAGCGTATACTGAACACAGCGTACGGATCTTTGCGCTCGACAGCGATCAGGAGCTCGACAAGATTCTGGCCGCGACCAACGATGCCGACGACCTGACGCTGTGCCTGCGTCACGCCGTTCCCAACGATGCGGCGAAGATTTCCCTCAGCCGGAAGTTCGGTGCGCGCAGCGACGAAGCCGTCGCGCTGCTCCAGCGCATGCGCCAGGTCGCCGACCGGCTCGGCGTGGCGTTTCACGTAGGCAGCCAGACCATGGCGCCGGCGGCGTTCGTCAACGCCATCGACATTGTCGAACAGACGATCGTCAAGGCCGGCGTCATCGTCGACGTCCTCGATGTGGGCGGCGGGTTCCCCGCTTCCTATCCGGGTATGACGCCCCCGCCCCTCAGAAGCTTCATCGACGCGATTTCGGCTCGTTTCGACACGATGCTGGTCGCCGAAAACTGCGCCCTCTGGTGCGAACCCGGCCGCGCGCTATGCGCGGAAGCGTCGTCCCTGATCGTCCGCGTCGAAGCGCGCAAGGGCGACAGCCTTTACGTCAACGAAGGAGTCTACGGCGCGCTCTTTGACGCCGGGCATCTCAACTGGCCGTTCCCCGCGCGCCGCGTCGGCGCCCAAAACGGACCGGCCGCCGTCAACGCTTTTGAGCTTTTCGGGCCCACTTGCGACGATCTCGATCACATGCCGGGCCCGTTCTACCTGCCCGCCGACATCGCCGTCGGCGACTATCTGGAAATCGGGGTTATCGGCGCTTACGGCGTCGCCATGCGAACCGGCTTTAACGGATTTGCCGGCTACGCCGAAGTTGTCGTCGAGGACGGACCCATGCTGACGGTCTTCGACGACGCCGCGCCTATGCCCGCCAACGCGAATGAGACATCCCATGGCTGACGAACACCGCTCCAACCGCAAAGCAGAATTGCTCGCTGACACCGTCGAGCATATCGACATCACGTCTTTCGACGCGCGGCCCATTATCGCCGCTATGGACAAGATGTCGTTTTCATCGCGCGACCTCGGCCGCGCCGCCGGCATTTACAATCAGATGCTGGAGGACAAAGACTGCACGGTCTTTCTCACCCTAGCCGGCTCCACCTCCGCCGGGGGCTGCATGGATCTTTATGCAGATCTTCTTGAAAACAACATGATCGACTGCGTCGTCGCCACCGGGGCCTCGATCGTCGACATGGATTTCTTCGAAGGCCTTGGGTTCAAACACTATCAGGCGCCTCAGCAGGTCGACGATAATGATCTGCGCGATCTCTATATCGACCGCATCTACGACACCTATATCGACGAGGAAGACCTGCAGGCGGTCGATCACACCATCGCCGAGATCGCCGACGCCGTTGAACCCGGGCTCTATTCGTCGCGCCGGTTCATCCGCGAGATGGGCCGGTACCTCGCCGAGCACGGCAAGAAAGAGAAGTCCCTCGTCCGCCTCGCCTACGAAAAAGACGTGCCGATCTTTTGCCCGGCGTTCTCCGACTCATCTGCCGGGTTCGGTCTTGTCAAACACCAGGCGGAACGGATTAAGGCCGGCACGCCCTACGTCTCCATCGACTCCGTCGCCGATTTCCGCGAGCTCACCGACGTCAAACTGGCGTCGGGCGAGTCAGGCTTATTGATGGTCGGCGGCGGCGTGCCGAAAAACTTTATTCAGGACACGGTCGTGTGCGCGGAAATTCTGGGTCACGACGACGTTCCGGTGCACAAATACGCCGTCCAGGTCACTGTCGCCGACGTACGCGACGGCGCCTGCTCTTCCTCCACGCTGAAAGAAGCGGCGAGCTGGGGCAAGGTCTCCACCGTCCTTGAACAGATGGTGTTCGCCGAAGCGACGACCGTCATGCCGCTGATCGCGTCCGATGCTTATCATCGCGGCGCATGGAAGAAACGCGCGCCGAAACAGCTGGCGAGGATGTTTGAGGATTGATGGAAAGCGGGTGACATTATTTCCGCTCATTCCCGCGAAAGCGGGAATCCATCGAGCCTATAGAACCGCGCGAAGCGCGACTTTTTTTGTTTACTGGATCCCCGCTTTCGCGGGGATGAGCGGTTGGTACCAATGAACATGACACCAAAACCCCTCCCCCCCGCCGACGGCTTCCTCGGCCTCGAAGCGGACGACATCGCCGGCGACGACACGCCGAAGGCGGTCGTCATCCCATTCGGCCTTGAAGCCACCGTCTCCTACGGCGGCGGGACGGCGAAGGGTCCGGCGGCGATGATCGCGGCGTCTCATCAGGTTGAACTCTTCGACGAGGAACATTGGCGCGAGCCGGTTGACGCGTTTCGGCTGGAAACCTGGGACGAGCCCGTCATTCCGGAAAAAACCGAAGACGCCCTCGACCTTTTGGCGTTCCTGACCGGCAAGGCGCTCGACGACAACGCGTTCCCGCTCGTCTTCGGCGGCGAGCATTCGATTACGCCGGGCGCTATTCGTCCGTTTCTCGAGCGGTATCCTGATCTTGCGCTTCTGCATTTCGACGCCCATGCGGATCTGCGCGACGGGTATGAAGGCGAGCATTACTCCCATGCCGCCGCGATCCGGCGCTGCCTCGACGCGCCGAACCTGTCAGTCGTTTCCATCGGCATAAGGAATATTTCAAAATCGGAGATCCCGTTTCTGGAGGCGAACCGCGATCGCATTCACATCCACTGGGCCAAGGATAAACAGCACTGGGACGTGGAAGACATCGTCGCGCCGCTGAAAGGCCGGCCTGTCTATGTCACCTTCGATCTCGATGGATTTGACGCGAGCCTCATGCCCGCGACGGGGACCCCTGAACCCGGCGGCCTCTTCTGGGACGACGTCACGCCGATCCTGAAGCGCGCGGCGGAAGTCTCCGCCTGGGTCGGCGCCGACATCAACGAACTGGCGCCCAGACCGGAATTACACGCGTGCGATTTTCTTGCGGCGAAGCTGGCGTATAAGATTTTGGGGTATCGGTTTTTGACGGGGGCGAGGTAATTCGTCATCCCGTGCGCCCCATTTGATCCGCTCATCCCGACGAAAGTCGGGATCTCAGGCGGCATACTCTGAGTTTGCTTCACGAGATCCCGACTTTCGTCGGGATGAGCGGGAAAAACTGATTCAGTGACAACAAACCAATCAGTTGAATCCGCCCGCCGTCACACAACCAGAACCGAAGATTCTTTCACCAAACCCGCATTCGGTGCGTAGTTATGCTCCCCCCTTCTGGGTCGGGGTATGATGGGGGGTGGAAGGAATTTGGTTTAGTGACGTGTCGCTTCTTGTCATCGGCGTAGGCCGTGAGTCGCCACTGCGATCTACAGTAACCCGCTCATTCCCGCGCAAGCGGGAATCCACAGCAATGCTCGTTCTGGATTCCCGCCCGACCGCAACGCGGTCAAATTATGATCAGCGCGCATTCGCGCGCGGGCGCGGGAATGAGCGGACCAATGACAGTCTGAATTGACTTCCACAAAAAACATATCCGGTCACCCCGGCGCAGGCCGGGGTCTCATACAACACACGCCGGAGCATGCCTCACGAGATCCCGGCCTGCGCCGGGATGAGCGGATTAAATGTCTAAGCCGCCGCCGAATACAGCTTTTCGCCCGACTGCGCCTTGTCGCGGAAGGAAGCCGGCGGGTGGAAGCGTTCGCCATAGCGTTGCGCGAGGCTCTCGGCGGTGCGCACGAAGTCCTCAACGCCGATGGTGTCGATGTAGCTCATCGGACCGCCAGTCCAGGGCGCAAAGCCCCAGCCGAAGATGGCGCCGAGATCGGCCGATGTGGGATCGGGCACGATGCCGTCGGCGAGGCAATGAGAGGCCGGGATCAATTGCGCATAAAGAAGACGCTCTTTGACCTCGTCCATACTCGGCTGCTCGTCGGCGATCGGAAAGTGCTCCGAGAGACCCTGCCAGAGATGCTTTTTGGCGCCTTCCGGATATTCGTAGAAACCGCCGCCGGACTTGCGTCCGTGCCGGCCGAGACCTTCGACCATCTTTTCAAGAAGATCTTCCGTACCCGTCGGCTGGTAATCGTCGCCGAGCTCTTTCTTGGTCGAGCGCGACAGCATCAGGCCGAGAGACAGGGACGTTTCGTCGGTGAGCGCCAGAGGCCCGACCGGCATGCCGAGGCCCGCCGCCGCGTTCTCGATCAGGGCGGGTTTGACGCCTTCCTTCACCATCAGCATGGCTTCGTTGATGTAGGGCGGCACGACGCGGTTGGTGTAAAAGCCGCGTACGTCGGAAACGACGATCGGCGTCTTACGGATTTTGCGGTTGAAGTCGAGGGCGACCGCGAGCGCTTTGTCGCCGGACTCCTTGCCCGGAATGATTTCCAGAAGCGGCATCTTCTCGACCGGCGAGAAGAAGTGCATGCCGATGAACTGTTCGGGACGCTCCGAATGGCGCGCCAGCCCGGTGATCGGCAGGGTCGAAGTGTTGGAGGCGAAGATCACGTCTTCGCCGATGACCGCTTCGGTCTTTTTGATGACGTCGGCTTTGACGTCCGGATCTTCGAAGACCGCCTCAATAATGAGGTCGACGTCTTTCAAGTCGTTATAGTCCGCGGTCGGCTTGATTTTCGCGAGGAACGCGTCGGCGGCGTCCTGGGTCAGCTTGCCCCGGGACACGCGCTTGTCGAGGATCTTTTTCGAGTAAGCGACCGCGTTTTGCGCTGCGTCCATATCCCGGTCGAGGACGACCACGTTCATGCCGCCTTTGACCGCAACGTGGGTGATCCCTGCGCCCATCAAGCCGGCGCCGAGCACGCCGACGGTTTTAAGATCGGAAGCCGGCACGTCTTTCGGGCGCGCCGCGCCTTTCTCCGCCGCCTGCTTGTTGATGAACAGGGTGCGGATCATGTTCTTCGCCTGCGGGTCGGCGAGGAGTTTGGTGAAATACTTCGACTCGATCCGGATCGCGGTGTCGAAGGGAACGATCGAGCCTTCATAGAGGCAAGAGAGGATCGACTGCACCGCCGGATAGTTGTGCTTGGTTTCCTTCTGGCCCATCGCATTGGCGCCGACAAAGAACTGGACCGCGCGCGGGTCCATGGCGCCGCCGCCGCCGGGGAATTTGAAACCTTTCTTATCCCAGGGCTGGGTGACCTTCGGGTTGGCTTTGACCCATTCCTTCGCCTTGGCGACCACTTCGCCGGCGGGAACCACTTCCTGGACGATGCCTTGGGCTTTGGCCGTCGCCGGATCGATCGGGCGGCCTTGGGTTGCGAGCATCGCGGCGTTTTGCAAACCGGCGAGCCGTGGCAGACGCTGGGTGCCGCCCGCGCCCGGCAACAGACCCACCTGCACTTCGGGCACGCCAAGCTGCAGCTTCGGATTGTCCGCGACAACGCGGTGATGCGAGGCGAGCACAAGCTCAAGACCGCCGCCGAGCGCAAGACCGTTCACCGCCGCCGCGACAGGCTTGGCGTGGGCGTTACCTTTGATGAGATCCTTCGCGGAGTTTCCGCCGGTCTCAAGCTTGCGCAGCACGCTGTTGAGCGTGAATGCGTTCTCAAACGCTTCCTTCATGGAGGATGCAGACGACCCGCCCAGCATGCCGAGATCGGCGCCGGCGAGAAAGCCGCTTTCCTTGCCCGACGTAATGACCGCGCCTTTGACATTGTCGTCGGCGACGAATTCGTCGACCCATTTGGCGAAGTCGCTCATGAGCGCTTCGTTCCAGACATTCATGGACTGGCCGGGCAGATCGATCGTGACGAGTGCAATACCGTCGCCGTCAACTTCAACTGAGAGTGTTTCGTAGCTCATTATGGTCTTCCCTGTGATTCGCTTAGTTGACGCGCTCGATGATCGTCGCCGTGCCCATGCCGCCGCCGATGCACAGCGTCACCAGCGCCGTTTCCTTGCCGGAGCGCTCCAGCTCGTCGACCATGGTGCCGAAGATCATCGCGCCGGTGGCGCCGAGCGGGTGGCCCATGGCGATCGCGCCGCCATTGACGTTGATTTCGTTGTGATCGATGTCGAGGGCCTGCATGAAGCGCAGCACCACCGAGGCAAAAGCTTCATTGAGCTCCCAAAGATCGATGTCTTTTTTGTCCATGCCGGCGCGGGCGAGCACTTTCTTCGCCGCAAATTCCGGTCCGGTCAGCATGATGGTGGGCTCAGAGCCGACCGACGCCATGGCGCGAATGCGCGCGCGGGGTTTCAGGCCCAGCTTCTTGCCGATGTCTTCATTGCCGATCAGCACCGCCGCGGCGCCGTCAACAATGCCGGACGAATTGCCGGCGTGGTGGACGTGGTTGATCTTTTCGATCTCGCCGTATTTCTGCAGCGCGACGTAGTCGAAACCCGGAAATTCGCCCAGCGCCGCGAAAGAAGGGTTCAAGGCGCCGAGGCTTTGCATGTCAGTGTTGGCCCGGACGGTTTCGTCATGGTCGAGCACCGCCTCGCCAATCACGTCCTTGACCGGCACGATCGACTTTTCAAAACGCTTTTCGTCCCAGGACTTCGCCGCGCGCTTTTGCGATTCGACCGCATAGGCGTCGACGTCGTCGCGGGAAAAGCCGTATTTGGTGGCGATCAGGTCGGCGGAGATGCCCTGCGGCACGAAGTACGTTTTGAACGCCACCTCAGGATCGGTCGGCCAGGCGCCGCCGTCGGATCCCATGGGCACCCGGCTCATGGATTCAACGCCGCCGCCGATGGTGAGATCAGCTTCGCCGGACTTCACTTTGGCCGCCGCAATGTTGATCGATTCAAGGCCAGACGCGCAGAACCGGTTCACGTGAATGCCCGCCGTCGTTTCGGAGAAGCCCGCATTCAAAATCGCCGACCGGGTCACCACCGCGCCCTGTTCGCCCACCGGCGAGACGCAGCCGAACGCCACATCGTCGATCTCCGCCGTGTCGATCTCGCTGCGGTCTCGGACAGCCTCCAGCACCTGGGTCGCGAGGCTCACCGGCGTGATCTCATGCAAGGAACCGTCGGCCTTTCCTTTTCCGCGCGGGGTGCGGACGGCGTCGTAAATAAAAGCGTCGGTCATGGGGAGGTCCTTTCGGCTGGTATTCGTCGGGGCGCGTCCAATCACGCCCGAAAAACAGGAAATTGGCGCTTGTTACCTATGCCCTCGCCGGAGCTTGCGCAATGGCGAAACGCAGTGGCCGCGCGCCCGATTAGAATGTCAATAACAAGTCCTGCAGCGCAAGATGACAGACCCGGAGGAAATCGGTATTGCGGTGGTGAATCAACGCTTTGAAGGATCGCTTTTATGAGCCGAGAGACGAGCGTCCTCTCCCCTTTGCGCAACCATATTCGAGATCACACCTTGGCGACCGAGGCCGGTTTGACGCGCGATCTCGCGTCCTTGATTAACCTTGACGAAAACGCGCGCAAAACCGCCCAGACCCGGGCGGCGGATTTCGTGCGCAAGGCCCGCGCAAACGCCGTACGGTCCGGCCTGATCGACAAGTTCCTGCAGGAATACGGCCTGTCGACGGCTGAAGGCGTCACGCTCATGCGCCTCGCCGAAGCGCTCTTGCGAACGCCGGACGCGGCGACGGCGAACTCCCTGATCGAAGACAAGATCGAGGCGGGCGACTGGGCCGCTCACAAAGGCAAAAGCCCCTTTCCTCTCGTCAACTTTTCCACCCGCGCCCTGATGCTCACCGCCGCATGGCTGGACGATGTGGAGGCCAAAGATCCGCTGCGCCGCATGGCCAAGGCCACAAAGGACGCCCTCGACCGCCTCGGCGAGCCGGTGATCCGGGCCTCGGTGGCCCAGGCGATGCGCATTATGGGCGAGCATTTCGTTCTCGGCGAAACCATCGAGGAAGCGGTCCGGCGCGGACGCAAATTCAGCGCCGCCGGCTATCAGTTCTCGTTCGATATGCTCGGCGAAGCGGCGCACACCGCCGCCGACGCGGAAAAGTATTTCAACGATTACGCAGACGCCATCGATGAAATCGCGCGGCACGCCGACGCCGAGAAGAGCGTCGACAATCCCGGCATATCGGTGAAACTCTCAGCGCTGCATCCGCGCTATGAATACGGAAAGAAAGAACGGGTTCTGAAAGAACTCGGCGAGCGCACCGCGAGCCTCGCCCGGCGCGCAAAAGCCGCCAATATCGGTTTCAATATCGATGCGGAGGAAGCCGACCGGCTCGATCTTTCCCTCGACATCATTGAACAATTGATGCGCGATCCGATGCTGGCCGACTGGCGCGGCTTCGGCGTTGTGGTTCAGGCCTATCAGCGCCGGGCGCCGTTCGTGCTGGACTGGCTGGCGGCGCTCGCCCGCGATACTGGCCGACGCATGATGGTGCGGTTGGTCAAAGGCGCCTATTGGGATTCGGAGATCAAGCGCGCGCAGGTCATGGGGCTCGAAAGTTATCCCGTCTACACGCGCAAGACGCTGACCGATCTTTCCTATGTCGCCTGCGCGCGCAAGATCCTGTCCGCGACGGACGCGTTCTACCCGCAATTCGCCACCCACAACGCCCTGACCGCGACAACCGTCATGGAAATGGCCGGCGACTATGACGACTACGAGCTGCAGCGCCTGCACGGCATGGGCGAGGCGCTCCATGACAGTCTCATCGAGGACGGCGCACGCTCGCGCATCTACGCGCCCGTGGGCGGGCATAAAGAGTTGCTGCCCTATCTCGTCCGTCGGCTGTTGGAGAACGGCGCCAATTCCTCCTTCGTCAACCAACTGATCGATCCTGACTTATCGGTGGAGGACATCGTCGCCGACCCGATCGAGGAATTTGCGTCTCTCGATCCGATTGAAAACCCGGGCATACCGGCGCCGCGAGATCACCTCGGCGGCAGGGTGTCCGCGCAAGGGTGGGACGAAACTGATCCCGGAACGGTGGAGTCGCTACTCGCCGCGCATAAGGACATGCCGGACGCCATCGCCGCGCACCCAATTATTGTCGGAGACGTCGCGGGGGCGGAAACGCAAAGCGTCCGCAATCCGGCCGATCGCGAAAAGATCGTCGGCGACATTCAGAACAGCGCACCCGCCGATGTCGCGGCCGCATGCGAAGCCGCGGCCGCGTTCGCGCCGGAATGGGCGGCGACGCCCGCCGCGCATCGCGCTGACATGTTACGCCGGGCGTCAAAGATGCTTGAGGAACGCGGCGAGTTCTTCATGGCGCTCGCTGTCGCCGAAGCGGGCAAGACATGGCCCGACGCCGTCGCCGAAATACGCGAAGCGGTCGACTTCCTTCGTTACTATGCGGATGAATGTGAGAAACTGAGGGGCGAACCCCTCGGCGTCGTCGCCTGCATCAGTCCGTGGAACTTTCCCTTGGCGATTTTTCTCGGGCAAGTGAGCGCTTCCCTCGCCGCCGGCAATTGCGTCATCGCCAAGCCGGCGGAGCAAACCCCGCTGATCGCATATGAAGCGGTCAAATTGCTGCACGAAGCCGGCGCGCCGCCGAGCGCATTGCAGTTTGCGCCGGGAGACGGGCCGTCAGTCGGCGGACCGCTCGTTGAGAACGACCATATCGCGGGCGTTGTCTTCACCGGATCAACCGCTACCGCGCAACGCATCAAACGCACCCTTGTGGATTCCGGGCGCCATGACTCCGCGCTCATCGCCGAGACCGGCGGCATCAACGCCATGATCATCGATTCGACGGCTCTTCTCGAACAGGCCGTAACCGATACGGTTGCATCCGCGTTTCAGAGCGCGGGACAACGCTGTTCCGCCTGCCGCGTCGTCTGCGTGCAGGAAGACGTGTTCGATCGCTTCCAAGAGATGCTCGCCGGCGCCATGGCGGAACTTGCTGTCGGCGATCCAGCGCTGTTGGCGACCGATGTCGGCCCGGTCATTGATGCGGAGTCACGCGAAAATATCGAGCGACATTTAACGCGCCTGGGGTCGCAAGCGCGCCTGATCGCAACCGCGCACGGCAATGAAGACGGCGCAGATGGTACGTTCATTCGACCCGCCGCATATGAAATCGAATCACTCAGCGACCTGAAGGAAGAGATCTTCGGTCCCGTTCTGCATGTGGTGAGGTATTCCTCGGACAGGCTTGTCGAGCTTGTCCATGAAATCAACGGTCTCGGCTTCGGCCTCACCATGGGCGTACACACCCGTATTGACGAAACCATGCATGCGATCACCAGGCGCGCGCAGATCGGCAATGTCTATGTGAACCGCAATCAGATCGGCGCCGTTGTTGGCGTGCAGCCTTTCGGCGGCGAGGCGCTCTCCGGCACCGGGCCGAAAGCGGGCGGTCCGCATTATCTTCACGCCCTGACCCGGCGGTCTAATCCCGTGTCGGAATCGATGTTGTCTCTGGACGATGCGCCCCTCAACGGGACCGCCGAACGGGCGCTGGCCCATGCGCGCGACGCGTACGGCGAATGGAGCCTTTGCGACCGCGTCGCCGTGGTCGAGGCGGCGCTGCAGCAGATCGACGACCTCACGGATGCGTCGCGCCGCAATATTCTGGACACGGCGCATGCGGCCGTCGGCAATCGCGAGCTGCCCGGACCCACAGGCGAGTCCAATACGCTGAAACTGCGCGGCCGCGGCGTCGCCCTCTGCCTCGGCGGCGACGCAGCGTCGGACGGCGCGCAAATCCTTACCGCCGTCGCAGCCGGCAACGCGGTCATATGCGGCCATTCCCCAACGGCCTCCGAAATCATTCGCGCCTTTGACGACGCCGGCGCGCCGGAGCGCCTCATTGCGACGCTGAACGGCGCCGTTCCCGAGGCCGTTTTGCTGAACGACAGTGTTCGCCTCGTCGCCTATGACGGCGGCGCCGAGGGGCGCGCGCGACTGGAGCAGGTAATAAAGCGTCGCAGCGGCGCCATTATCCCCGTAGTCTCCACCAACGACCCGCCATGGCGGTTTTGCACTGAGCGCACTTTAACCATAAACACGACAGCGGCCGGCGGCGACGTGCGGCTCTTGTCGCTTAACGAATGACCGGCCGCGCGCCGAAAATACGACTCTTGTCGCGGGCGAGGCTCGATTCACCGCACAAGCGCTTGCGCAGATTAGAGGAGCATCGTTGAAAGCATGGATGGATCAGGGCGCTCTGAAATGACGGCGGCATCGGTATCCGACCCCAAGGGCGGACCCTTCCTTGGCGCGGCGGGCCGTACCGGCCACTGGATGAACTGGCTGTTCGCCGACAAGAACCGCATGTTCTGGGTGCTCCAGGTTGCGGGCTGGCTCGGCTTTTTCATTCTCCACGTGTCGAGCGTTTCAACCTTCGTCGCGGGCCGCACGCCCGAGGCGTTGCTGTATTCCCTGGCATCGTCCCTGGTCGGATTTTTAACGACCAGCATTCTCGCACGCCCGATTTATCATTATGCGCGGGGACAAAAGCCAACCTTTATATTGGTCATCGCCATCCCTTCCACCATTTTGATGGCGGTCGCCATGGCGGCGATGAAAACAAAGATCTTCAGCTACATCTTCGGACCGGAATGGCTCGATACCCGAAACATGCCCTTCGGGGTCGGCAATCAATTGCTGCTGCTCTTGCCCGATATTCAGGCGAACCTGTTTCTGCTCGGTTCCTGGGCAGGCTTCTATTTCGGGATCAATTATTACCTGAACCTGCGCAATGAGATGGAACGCGTCGTTCTTTCCGCCCGTCTCGCTGATCAGGCTCAACTGAAAATGCTGCGCTATCAGCTGAACCCCCACTTCCTGTTCAACACGTTGAATGCGATTTCGACCCTGGTGCTGGAACAGGAAGGCAAGCACGCGAACAAGATGATCTCGCAGCTCTCCGCTTTCCTGCGATACTCCCTCGACAGCGATCCCCTGCTGAAAACGTCGCTCGCGGAAGAAGTGCGCGCGCTGAAACTTTACCTTGAAATTGAAAAGACGCGCTTCGCCGAACGCCTGCAGCTGAAATTCGATGTGGATGACGACGTGCTGGACGCCAAGGTGCCCTCGCTCATTCTGCAGCCGGCGATTGAAAACGCGATCAAATACGCCATCGCGCACATGGAGTCGGGCGGCGAAATCGCCGTCACCGCGAAACGGGACGGCAAATCCTTGCAAATGCAGGTTTGCGATAACGGGCCGAACGCGCCGGAAAACCCGGCCGACTTGTTGCGCGACGCAAAGGCCGGCGTCGGGCTTGTCAACATGCGCGACCGACTTGCCTATCTGTATCAGGACCGCTGCGAATTCCGGCTGTGCCGCGTTGATCCGCAGGGTCTTTGCGTATCCATCCGTATTCCATTCGAAACAACTGGCTAAACGAAAAAGACGGGGCGAAACATGAGCGACGAGAAGATAAGGGCGATACTCGTTGACGACGAACCGCTGGCGCTGCGCGGGTTGCGGCTTCGGCTTAACGAGTTCCCGGAAGTGGAAATCATCGGCGAATGCGCCAATGGCCGCGAAGCGGTAAAAGACATTCGCGCAAAAGCGCCGGACGTTGTCTTTCTCGACATCCAGATGCCCGGCCTTGACGGTTTCGGGGTCGTGCGGGCGCTAATCGGGGCGCCGGCGCCGCTGTTCATTTTCGTCACGGCCTATGACAAATTCGCCATTGACGCGTTTGAAGCGAACGCCCTCGACTACATTGTAAAGCCGGTGGAGGAAGAGCGGTTGAAGGACGCGCTGCATCGTGTGCGCGAGGCGCTGCATTCCAAAGCCGCCCTTACACGGGAGTCGAAACTGGTCGAGCTTCTCGCGTCCCTGTCCGAAGACGAACAGGACCGCATCAAAGAACTGATCAACGATCCGGACTGGGCGGAGAAAGAACGCTATTCGGAACGGCTGTCCTTCAAGGACGGCTCCAAAGTCGTCGTTCTTGATGCGGACGAAATTGAATGGATAGACGCCGCCGGCGATTACATGTGCATCCACGCAGCCGGTAAAACGCATATTATCCGCGAGACGATGAAGGCGCTGCAACAACGCCTTGACCCGTCTCGCTTTCAACGCGTCCACCGTTCCGCCATTGTCAATGTGAAAAAGGTCAAGGAACTGCACCCCCATTCCAACGGAGAATACTTCCTTGTGCTCGACAACGGCCAGGAACTGAAACTGTCCCGTTCGTATAAGGATGTTGTGGCGCGGTTTTTGTGAGGGCGGCGGTTGGCGCTATCCCGCTAATGCTGGTGAGCCCCGAGGGTTTAAAACTCTCGACTTACAGATAAAAACGCTGATCTGACCTGTTTTGGGGCTTGACCCATGCGCCGATCGCCAGAGGCCCAATGCGTTGTGCTCTGACAAATTGTGGCGTTGGTTTCCCGAAAAAGCCGGCCACATCAATTGCGTACGCTGTACGAAATCGGCTTCACCAAAAATGCGTTTACACATCCCGCCGATGGATATAGCCTAACATTGAGGGGAGCGTTCTTAACATTTTTGCACAGCGTTTTAAGAACCAACGTCAGTTCTTGCCCCTCTCTCTTGTATCGTAAAACTATTCTAATCACTAAGGTGGAGGGGTGAAATGTTGATTGGACTTTCAAGAGTCGTGGTCTGTGTAACTGCGTTATCAATCGTCGGCCTGTGGCATTCGGCGTTGGCCCAGGGGTCGCCAAAGGTGTCTCAGGACATTGCAGAAGTTGTCGGTGCGGCCGAGCAAGAAGTCTCAAAGTTTGTAAGCCTGGAAAAGATGGTTGGCGACGCCGGCGGCGCATTCGCTGTGAACGAACCAGGTCGGTACATTAACAGTGCATTCCTGGTCGACGAAACAGGCACGGTGAAGACTTTTATTCCATCAAATCTGCTTCAGAATTTTGGCTCTTCCGGATTTGACGCTTCCGCTGAAATAACAACTGTTGGGTCCGGCATAGGCCAAGGGGATGCAAGCGGCGGGTTTATCGCGGAGAACCTGGAGCAAACCGTTTTTGATTTCGTCTTCCAGAATAAGACGAAGGGCGACTTGCAGATCTTGTTTTTCAATTTCGGCGCCTCAAAGGACATCTTACACCGCATTACATACAAGCACCGCTACAATATCGACGGATCCGGCCTTTCAGACCCTGGCATCATTGGCGCCTTGTCGAATTGGGTTGAGCGAATTGGCGCATCCGACACCGATGTCGTCGTCTATGTCGGCAATATCGGCGTTAGAGAATTCAAGCAGGAAGCATTGAGCAAAAAAGGCAGGAACGCCGGCGTCACCGGTTGGGCGTACGGCGCCTTCGGCGTGGTGTTTGAGGCCTCGAAAGACGCTGTGACGCGAAAGTACGTTTACTCGGTTGGCAAATCCGACACCATCGATGTGAAATCCCTCAAGATATGGTCGGAACAACTATCGGACGGTCTTGACGAGAGCTTCGATTCCATTCCGCGGGTTTCTTCGCTCGGCATGACTGAAACCGCAGAACTCTTGCCAGCCTATAGAATAGGCGCTGAGTAAAGTCGCTTTTGATTGTGCAACGGAGAAACCGGTCTTGCTGTAAACTCGCCGGAATGCCGGCAGCAAGCTGGTTTCTTCGTCGGAAAACACATGACCAAAACGGCGCGCCGCAATATGTCGTAACGAGCGCCAACTAACAAAATCGACCTGGCGCTTCGCGCCGCGTTCACACTTGCTTCGCCCTGCTTCACACCGCGAGCAAGTATGATACTATCGGATGTCGCTGACGGGGGCTGAGCAATGGGAAAGCTGACAAAAACAACTGTGCTTTTGGGTCTGGTGTTAGCAAGCGGCTGCGCCAGCAATGCGGGCGGCGGACCGCCTTCTCCGTGGAGCGTCCTGCCAGGGACGGGCGGGTCGTTGATCACAGAGGATCGCGGCAGTTACGGCAAGCCCGGCGGAAAGCCCGGACGCAGTGACGTTGCATCTGCACAGCAGCAGCAACAGCAGCAGCCCTCGCCGTCCGCGAACGATCTCTCGCGAGGAGACTTTAGGTCAGATGCGGACGAATGTGCGTCTGGCCCGCCGCGCTACATTTACTATGACTCACGCACAAATGGCGAGGTCATCAGTAAACGGCGGATAAAGGGGTCTAAGAGGTACGTCTATATGGGCGCTGAACCCAATTCTTGCTGAAGCTTCAAGACGGCAACTGAACCAAGACGATCAGCTTCGCCCGCATAGGTTTTCAGCGGTAAACTCCGGGAAATAGTCGATAGCCCAAGTCACGGGCGTTATGATCCAATCGGCCCCTTTCTCTTTTGCGGTATTCAACCACTGCTTGGCTATCTCCTCCTGGTACGGATCATTATCAAACTGGCTTTCGCACCAGATTTTTGCTCCCAACGCGCCCATGCCGTTTGGATTTCCCATTTTCGCCGACATCCAATAGTAGTCGATAACTTTCGTTTTGCGATATTCAGCAGGAACGACGGACTGAGGGATGCTTTCGGTCGCCAGAATCGCGCCAATGTAAAGAGGGCTGTGAAAGAGTTCGTCCTTCTCAAATGCAGCAATGAAGTAACGAACACTGTCTTCCAAGTGCACTCGACATTGGCGCTCCGAGCTTTTTTTTCGACAGGTATGATAATCTCTGATGTATAACGCACCGAGCCAGGCCTCGGCATGAGCATATTCGTAGCTCGCTGATTGTTGAAACTGTCGAAAGGCCTCCCTGTAACAGGGAGTCCTGCGGTCGCCGGCGCACGGAAAATCCGGATGCTTGTTGTAAAAGTACAGCTCGCCAATATCATTCAACGCCTCTGGTCCGCCCGGGACGTCTGAGCCCCTCTCAAGCGCTTTGTTGAACCAGTGAACCGCATTTTGATAGCATTGCGCTTCAGATGCATCCGTTCGATCGTGCCCGCATGAGGAAAAGAACTGTTCTTCGCCGGCGACCGGATAAATGCCGAAGCGCAGATTTGTCGAGGGGTCGGTAAGATACTTTCGACCGATAACCCAGCGCGCATAGGTATTGCCCGCATTGGCGTCGGCAAGCAACGTGTCGAGACTAGTCCAGTGGCGGGCGATGTTCGCTGTGTCCGATGTCAACGAAACTCTGAGTATGTCGCCTGCTTCTTTCGCGCCAGCCGATGATTCTAGCGCATGTTCTGAGTACTGACTGACAATATTCCTCAGGATTGGGCTTTTCTCAAGAATATTGGAGATTTTGACGGCCTTGTTGGACCTTTCGTAGTAGCCCCCGCCGGAATCCGCGCCTCTGACATGTAATCCAACCACCTTAAACGAACTCATATCGAGGACGGGCGCGCCCGAACTCATCGGTTGCGTAGTCGCGTTGTGCCCAAATCGCGTTCCGGCGTTTGACGCATATGCGTCACGCCGAACTGAACCGAGGCTTTCATGCTTTGCATCCGCCATCGGATGCTGAGGCACCAACACGTATGGCAAAGATGAATACTCCGCATCAGCGGCGATGGAGACTTTTGAAAAGTCGACTGATGCGGGATTACCGGTCCTTTCGTTTGGCTCAATTTCTAAGATTGCATAGTCCAGTCCGCCTTCGGCCTTCGATTCGCCTTCCACCGCACAAATTGCGTCATCAGGCACATCGCCTGCGCATCCCGCCGCGGGCCGCCTTATCTTGTAAGTTCTGGTGATTTCGCCGCGGTCACGGCGCAGATAGTTCATTCGAAGATGAGCCGCCGCAACAAAATACTCATCTCTTCTGTCAACAATGCAATGCCATGCGGTCAATATGTAGCTTTCGGAAACGACCGATGCCGAGCACCAATTCGTATATTGATCTTCTGGATCGGTTTTGCTCTGCCATAGCAACGCGACCCTGCCCACCGCGTCTATCGCCGCCCGCTGCTTTTCGACGAGGGAGCTGTAATTGATGTACACGGGGGACAGACTGCCCTGAACCCACTCGCCGTCGCCTTGCTGATAGGCGGTTACCGATTCCAGTTTTTCCCAAGGATCGACGTCAGGATAACGTTCCCAGCAGAACTTGCGATCGCCTGCGTCCTCAATGAACCCGTCCTGGCAATAGTCGGCCTTATTCGCCGCCCCGGCAGAGTTTATCAAGCAACAAAACGCAATCGCTAGAACGACAGCGTATTTTACTTTCGCGAACATACGCGCTGTTCCCCTCAATAGCCTGCGCTGGCGTGATCACGTAAAAAACAGCTTGCGCTGCATGGACGATGGAGGGACGTGCATTCCGCGCCATCATGTCGATACAGAGCGCAAAAACATGCGCAAGCATCCCTTAACAGACGCCAGACGTTGGCTTGATATCTACCCTATTAAAACCCCAGAATGTAACATATTAAATGGTTAACGGAGTGTCCAGCCGGCGCTGTCATCGGTTGCGATAGAGGGGGTGAACAGTGAACAGACGTGAAACCATTCGCGGACTTTGTCTGCTGCTGTCGTCCGGCGTCGGATCACGCTCGTGGGCCGCGCAGTACGATTCAGTCGACCGGGCGATGGAAGATGAAATCATCAGTTCGATCCAGCTTGAGTTGGAGATTCTCTCACAGTATTCGCCAGACGGCGGCGATCGCGGCGACGGACTCAATATTGCGGCGGCCGGCGGCCGCGCTGGAACTGTAGCGAAAACGCCTTTGGAGATAAGCGATGAATTGGACGAAGCGTTCATCAGCTATGGCGGCAACTACTCGATCCCGCAGTCTGTCATCGACGCAATTCCCAATATCGACACGCGATATTGGTCTTTGCCGCCTGCGAACAGGATTGCGCCGGACTGGCCGGATGAGTACGCCGCGCCCGACTATGCCCATCTCACGCAGTTTGACGGCGACCTATCCGGCGCTTTCGAGTTCTCAGCGGCAACGCTTCAATTTCTCGCAAGCCGCAACGGTTTTGACCTTGCTGACGCGCAAATCGTTTTGTTTGGCCTGCGCGGATGCGCGCCGGGGTCAGCCGATCTACAGGGATGGGCGCCGACACACACGCTGTCACTGCAGACGCCAGACCATGTCCATCCCCGGTGCGTTCTCGGCGCCTGGAATAGGGAGAACGACCAAATCCTGATCGCGCCGGCGTCGACGGTGCCGGAAGCGCAATCCATTCATGCGTCGACAAAATCGAAAGGGCTGGGGACAAGCCTTCTGCCCACAGGACTCTACCACTATCGGGTCGGCACGCATAAAGCCTCGCATCCAAGACGAAAACAACCGGGCTCCTTCCTGATTGATCAGTACAACTACCTCGTCCTGCGTTCGCCGAACGATCTCAAATATGACCCGAACCAAGAGTATGAGGTTTGGACAGTGGGCGCTGCGCACAACATTCACAGCGCCGGCTCCGGACGAAATATTCCGCGCTATTATTCAGCAGGATGCCAAGTTATTCCTGGGTATTATTCCGGCTCCGACCGAGAATATTCGGAAGGCGCGTGGCGCGGCTTTCGCCAATCGCTCGGCGTTGTTGACGCCAGCGGAACAACAACGCCGCCGCCGCCCGCGCTCAGGGGACGGATTCCCTATGTCCTCTTTACCGGAAAAGAGGCGGCCCTGTTTGATCTTCAACGGGAAGACTTTCTCGCCCGTTATTATCGACTGCGTGTCGGGAGCAGTGGCGACAACGTGAAAAAGATTCAAGCGGAACTAAACCAAAACTTTGAATTTCCACGGCCGCTGCAGTCCGGATCATTCGATACGATGACAGCTTTCGGCGCGTTGCGCTTACAAAAAGACAGGATAGGAGAATATGTTTCACCGATCGTAGAGCTCAGTTGATCGACTCTGTCCTCTGAAATCTCTCAGCTCAACAAAAGAACGGGGTGACCTGTGGTGTGCGGAGTTTCCATCACCATAGGATATCCGTGTCGACCACGCCGCGCACTCCATCCGCTTCGGATGCGTACAATACTGTTGTAAAAGCCCTACGGCCGGAAATGGCGCAGCACGCTGCCATCGAAAACCTTGACGACGGCGTCGTCAATGATGGCCCGCCCTACACCCGGCCCATCTCCCAGGGGCTTGAACAGCGCATGCCGCATGGACAGAATTCTGTCGCTAACCTTATGGGATAGGTCGAGCCCGGCGAATTGACACAACCGCTCCGCCTGCCCCGCAGAATCGCGTTCAAAGTCTTCATAGGTGACCGTTGCAAAACGATCTTCGCCAGCCAAACGTTCAAAGCAATTCGCTTTTCCAATTGGACAGTGCGGTGCGCAGCAACAGCTCTGATGTTTGTCAATCCAGCTTCGATTAGAGCAAGATCTGCTCCAACACCAAAGCTAGTTCCTTATTCGCTAGCGTCTGAGCTAGATCCACATTCGGAACGGCTCGGCAACGAATGTGCAATCACAAGAATAATCAAGCCAGATAGAGGAAACAGCAGCAACGGAAATCCCTCCGCGAGATTTGTGAAGGCGAGAAGGCCAATCAGGCAAGTTGATGCAAAGTAATGCCATCCCCAGCGCACTAAGAAATTACGGACACGTACAATAAGTCGCGGATTGTCCAATTCGTAGTCGTTGTCTCGCTGTTCCACATGAATCCTCCGGAGCTAGTTGCCCGCGCAGACTTCAACGTCACCTGTCTCGGGATCAAATTCGATGTCAATCCTCGCCGCACTGGCAATTGCAGCTAACCGTGTTGCGAGAGGAGGTATCCTGCTCAACTGCTTAAAGAGGTCGATTCACTCGCTGAAAGAGCAATTCCGCAACTCAGTTACTGTCAGGAAAGTGGCTCACGAAAAACTCTTCGATTCTTTGCGACAGCTCGCTTCCGTTGTGTTTGATTTTCAGGAAATCATCAATTGTCATGAACTTGGTTGCCAGAAACATTTCAAACAGTGTTCGATTCGGACCGCTAATGATCTCATTCTCAAACAAGAAATCATAAAGCTCTGCATATGATTGGATATGACTGTATTCCTCTGTGCATTTGTCGTGAAATGCCCTCTGATACTTCGACAGGTCTGCACTAAGCTGTTCAGCGCTATTGTAACTTCCAGCATACTGCACTTCTTCAATCTGAAATATACGCCTCAGCATATATCCTGATGAAAGCGCGATCGCTCTTTTTGAAAAAACTTTGCCTTTGATTGCTTCGAATTCTTCAGCGAGCTCATCGTTTTTGATTCCGACAAAAGGCTGAAGAATTGCATGACCTTTGTGCTTCTCAATATCATAATTCAACTCAAAGGTGAAACCTGACGGCGATTTGCACTCCAAAGGCTGCAACATCTCTTTCGGAATTGTACCCATTCTACTTGTTCGACGAAGGACCTAGATCTTCCAAATCTTTTTATATTGGTTCAAAAACCACCACTGCCGAAGCATTTTTGCTAACCCAATTTCCCGAAGAGCTTCATTAAGATCGGAGACATACCTATCTCCTAGTCTCTTTTTTAGAATTCGGTGATGCTCGATATTCGGACGGTAGTATGAAAAATACTCTATAGAGAACGCCACAATGGCCCCGATAAAAAAAGTCACAACTATTGTGCTTGTCGGTTTATCGCGCCAAAAAACAAATGCTATCAGGAAGAATACAATGCACTTAAAAAATCCGGCTTGCATAAGAAGTCGGAATGCTTCTTTTTCGACATTTAGAAGTTCTTGGGTCACAGATCCGAGTCTCGATTAATTTGCACAACTACCGTTTGCCGAAATCGCTGTATCCATAATGGCGCCGGCCGTGCTAACTGTCGCCGGGAAAGCGGGTGCTGCAGCTGTTGCTGCGCCAATAGCACCTGAGACAAGTGCTCCTTCAATGCTTGGGTTCGGGCTACCCAGCGTAGCGCCATAAGCACCACCAACTGCTCCCGCAGAGCCCGCCATCACGCCGGCGCGCCAACCTGATAGCCCTATTGTTCCCGCGGACGCCAAACTACCAGTCCACGCCCCAAGGGCAGTATACCCAGCTACCTCTCCTGGACTTCCACCCGCCGCCGCCGCAATTGAACCAGATACGGCACCAGATGCAAGCGCTCCACCCGCAACGGCTGCACCGTCGCCGGAGAGCCCCATGAAAGCCACAGTTGCACGCGGAACTACACCTGCACCGTATATCGTGCCAGCAACAACTCCTGTAGGGACTGCGAGCATTGCGCCTCCTGTTACTCCCAGTTGTGAGGTCGGCGCTCCGAAGGAGCAGAAAACTCCACAATGCCCACCCATCGGGTTAGTAGGAAGCCCAACCATTGACGGACCGGCCGACGCCTCGCCGGTAGCAGTTTCTGTACACAGGCCTGATTCACGTCCATTTGAGCTCGAACCACCTTCACCACCGTTCGTTGCCCCGCCCCCGTTAGCGGTGGCGTTTCTTATCGACGTCCGCAGCATTGCCGTCTGCCAACCGGACGTGAAAATAGGTGTGCCTGTCACGATGATTGTGTCAGTAATGTTGCAGGTATTGCCGCCGTCGACGCAGGTGTTTCCCGGGTCTCGCGCCTGCGTGCCAGTTGGGTCCGTTCCATTAACCGGATCGCCGCCCACATAGGCGTACATGTTCATTCCGTCCCCGTACCCAATCGGATCGGACTGCATGAAACGTCCTAAGTCCGGATTGTACCAACGGGCCTTGTAGTAATAGAGCTCCACATGCTCGATCCAAGCTTGGCCGGTGTATTGGAAGCGCCCGACATTGCTTGCGCCGGGCCGTCCGTAGGCGTCGTAGGTATTGACGTCTGTGACAGTTCCTGAAGAATTTGTGATGGCGACTATTGAACCGCGCTCATCGGGAATCAGGAAGCGTCGATCTGCTGTTCCTGAGCCTTCGTACCAAACCAGCGGCTCATCAGCCGAAGCGCCGTGCACATATTTGCGCAGGACGTTATAGCTCGTATCGGTCTCGACCGTCAGCATGCTGCCCGCGTAAATAAAGCGATGAGTTGTATGCCCTGACTTGGAGGCCCAGCGTAGGCGTCCGTCGCCATGATAGTGCAGCGTCGCGCCGTTAGCGCTGTACATCAAATTATCCGGATAGTACGCGTAGGATTTCCCGTCCCACGACGTCACGTTACCCCGATCGTCGTAGGAGACCGAGTTGCCGTCCACGCTGGTCGCCTGATTAAGTCCGTTGACGATGGCGTCTGCGTCGATGTTTAAGTGGTCGAGGAAAGCAAAGAGATCGTTCGACCGTGTCGCCTGAGTGATCTGGCCGGCTGGATTGTAGCTGAATGTTAAGTCCTGGTCGTGTGTGCTTCCGGTGAAGTCCGTATCCATGCTCGTTAGACGCGATGCGCCATCAAAGCCGTAGTCTGTGACGACGCCATTGCCGCGGGTAAGTTTTTTGCGCCGGCCGAGATCATCATATTCATAAGCTGCAAGCACGCCGACGCCTGATGTCGCCCCATTCTCACGCACCTTCGTCATGGCGCCGGCGACGTCATAGTCGTAATTGGCGAAAATCTATTCAGACCCGAATAGTCCATCCGCGTCATGAGCCAATGCTGCAATCTTGCCGAGAGTCCGGGCAGCTAATATTTTGGGGGGCTCGATCCGCCCTCTGACTGACCTGTGAAAAGATCTACGGAAAATGCAACGCGGCAATCTTGGGGGGAATCCCAGCCGGTTCCTTTGATTTGACTATCAGTCACTTCGTCAATTTCCAGACCGTCCCAAGTAAGGCGTTCGGTTTTCCACAAGAATCCGCTTTTCTCGTATCCAACTAGGCGCGTGTGATCTTGGAAGACAATTATCCCGTGCTCCGTGCTGGAGAATACGTTTATAATGGGCATGCTTGGAATAGCTTCATATTTCGCAGGATGATCTACCGGCACCCAATAACCTTGCCCCTTGGCAACTACGCATACCACATCAGGATTTGGCGTCGCGCATACTTCGCTGAGGCCTTCTGGGCCAGCATCAAACGTGCCGGTCCATGGACTACATCGATCAGGAACAACACTCAGTTTTCGAACATCACCGCTTGTTTGAAGCATCATCGTTTTCGAAGAATTTGAGGTGGGCACCGCACGAAAAAAGTGAGAACTGTCTTCGTCATGGTCAAGCAAATCTCGCGCAACTGCATAACGCGATGAAAATCCGAGGTCCCTAAATTTCACAATTATCCCACTATCTATCCGGTCTGAAAAAACGATGAACTACAATTTCGGTTCGACCGGACGCAGACGGGCGAACGCCAATTTCAAAAACTCCAGCCGTATTATTTATGTAACCTCTTTGACTATAAAGCACATAGTTTGAGCTGATAGTCTGACGATTTCCAGCATATATAGCATCGTCAAAATACGAAGGAAAGTTGTGATGTGGCCCTGTGTCGGTAGTTTCACGAAGCAAAACGCGAGAAGAATTTATCCGATTGGGGTTACCGACATAACGAACTCCAAGCAGCACAGCTCCTTTTGTGATAGCGACCACCCCACCAGCAACATCCATCACGTAACTGGCATCTGCCGCTTCGCCACAGTTCGAACCGCAGTCAATTGCAGGACTTGCGTTCCCGACAATTGCTTCTAAAGCACCATGCGAGATATTTCCTGTCCCAGATACTACTTCATTTAGTTGACCTTGCCCGTCTGAAACGGTTCCTGAAGCACAAGCGGTCGAACCGCTGACGGTAGCGCAGCCGGCGAACGAATATCCAGATTCATCATTGGAATCGGCGCCTTCCGCTCGACTTGCACCGCCAAGGAACGATCTAACCTCTCCGCCGTTCCATTGCGCGCCAAATGCGTCGTTGCCGAACGTAAAAAAACCCGTCATGGCAAAGTTTGCGACCGAGGACGCCGCTAGTGAACCGGATGATGTGGGGCCACTCGTTCCGCCAATTGCGGCAATGGCAAGCAGCGATTCTCCAGTTGGATCCGCATAGTTCACCGGATCCCCGCCGACATACCCATACATATTCATCCCGTCGCCATACCCAATGGGGTCAGTCTGCATGAACCGCCCAAGCTCCGGGTTGTAAAACCGAACCTTGTAGTAATAGAGCTCAACCTCGTCGATCCAGGCCTGGCCGGTGTACTGGAAGCGCCCGACGCTTGACGCGCCCGGTCGTCCGTAGGCGTCATAGGTGTTGACGTCGGTGACGGTCCCTAAGTCATTGGCGACGGCGATGATGGAGCCGCGTTCGTCGGCGGTCAGCCAGCGGCGGTCGGTCGTGTCGTCGCCCTCATACCAGACGATGGGCTCGTCTACGCCGGCGCCGTGCACATAGCGGCGCAATGTGGTCGAGCCGGGCGCTGAATTCTCCCCGATGATCGCGCCGCCGGCGTAAAGAAAGCGGAAGGCGCTGCCGCCTTTTTCCACCCAGTGCAGGCGCCCTGCGGCGTCGTAATGGAGCTCGGCCCCGGAGCCGGTGTCGGTCAGGAAGTTTTCGTTATCATAGGTGTAGGTCTCCCCGTCCCAGGAGCCGACATTGCCGTTGTCGTCGTAGGTGACCGAGGACCCGCCGATGCTGGTCGCCTGGTTGAGCCCGTTGATGATTTCTACATTATCGATGTTGAAATGATCGAGGAACGCAAAGACATCGTTTGACCGCGCGGCCTGGGTGATCTGGCCGGCCGGGTTGTAGGAGAAGTCGAGATCCTGGTCGTGGGTCGTTCCCTGGAAGTTGAAATCAAGATCAGTCAGCCGGCCCGCCCCGTCATAGGCGTAGTCGATGACATTGTCGTTCCCCAGCGTTCGCTTCACGCGCCGGCCGAGATCGTCATAGTCATACTCCGCCAATACGCCGCTGCCGCTGGTCGCCCCTTTCTCGCGCACTTTGGTCACCGCGCCGGAGATGTCGTAGTCGTAATTGACGTAGAAACTATTCGGGCCCGGATAATCCATCCGCGTCATGCGCCCGGCGACGTCATAGGTATAGTCCACCGTGCCGCCGACCTGGATTTCGCGGGTCATGCGCCCCAGAGCGTCATAATCGTAAGAAACGTTCGGCCAGCCGCTGTTGACGGTCAATTGCGTCACCCGGCCCAGATTGTCGTATGCAGTCGTACGAGTGGATGTTCCTGTAACGGAGATGACGCGCTCCAGGTTGTCGTAGCCATAGGTCGCCGTGATCCCGTCGCGATTGCGCCAGGTCGCTGCCGCCCCGGTGTCGCGATAGGTCCATTGTTCATAATCCGTAGACGAACTGGTCCCCGCCGCTGCCTTGGACGGATAGCGGGTCTTGGATAGACGATCATGGGCGTCATACTCATAGGTCGTCTTATTGCCCTCGCCGTCAGTGAGGGTGAAGAGTTGGCCGTTGGTCGTATAAGCGCGGGTCACCACGTCCGCAGCGACAGTTGTGCCGTACGCAGTCGTTGTCTTTAATGGGCGGTTCAGTGCGTCATAAGTCGTCCTCGTGATGCGGTCCTCGCCGAATGAACCGGTAGATCCCAGCGAACAGGCTGCTGGCGCTGAACCGAAAACAGCCGGATTCATGCGCTGTGCTGTACAGTCGACCCTGCCGCGGCTGTCAAAGCTGATCTGGGCAACGCCATAGGTCACACCACCGGCGGCGAATGTTTCTTTGATTGCTCTGCCATAGGAGTCGAAGGTAGTCGTCGTAGACTGCAAGGCCGCGAAGGACGCCATGCTCGACGCGCTTGTGGTCGTGCCTGCCTCTGAAAGGTAGGGCAGACCACGGCTGTTGTAACTGATCCGGGTCGCGCGGTACTTGAGCGATCCGCCGCCGTCGGGGTCAGGGCCAATGGTTCCCGTCACTTGTCCGACGTCATTGTAGAAGGTACGCGTGCGATCGTCAGTGCCCGAAAGCGGCCCATCGACAAGATAAGGCCGCCGCTGATGGTCGTAGGAAATTGATGTGCTCGATGTAATGGCGCCGTCGCCCGACTTTAGGCGCACGCCACCGGGCAAAGCGTCAGTACCGGAGGAATACCAGGGCTCAACAAGACTCTCCGCGGCATCGCCGACACAGGTCTCCGAAGTTGTCAGTGGCCACCGGCGAATGCGGGTCAAGCGCCAGACAGTGGACGAGTCATAAACCGACGGATTCCAGTAGTGGAAGGTGGTGTTTGCCCGAGAAATGCCGCTGCCCGGCGAAGGTGTCTTGATGCTGGTGATCTCGCCAAAAGATGCGTAGGTATAGTCGGTCTGTCGACCCAGCGCATCCTTAGTCCAAGTCGGCTTATTGCACGTCTTCGGGTTAGTGCAGGACGATGGATATGAGGCCTCGAACGACGTAATCGGCGAACCGCCGCTCTTGTTGTAATTTTTGACGGCAGTGATGTTACCGCGGGAATCATACGTATATGTGGTGTAGTTCCCCTCAGGTGGCGTCACTCGGGTGAGCCGGCCGTAAGAATCATATTGATAACTTGTTGTTTGGTTTAGGGCGTTTCTGTCAGATGTGACCCGGTTGGTCGAGGTGTCGCTAGTGACAGTCCGCACCGCCGAACCCGGCGCCGTCACTGTGGTCGTGCGAGTGGAGCCGTTGTCTGCATAGTTGTATGTCCAAGTAAGGCCAAGCTTCGAAAGCGTCGCGACTCTGTCCGAGCTGTCATAGGTAACCGTGATGTCGTTAGACGAAGCGCCGGGCCCTTTGTACCCGATAATCCGACCCGCGGTGTCTCGTGGGTAGGAATATGTTCGCCCTTCTTCATCCGTTATCCCGCCCGAAAATGTGAATGATTGCCATGTTCCGGATCCAAACAAGGACTTGACTGTGACGCCTCCAAGCGCTGTCCACAGCGCGCTGCAACACGTATCTGACAAGTGGTCGTAGTCGAGGCGATAACCGAGCGAACTTTCAACAGCATCAAGTCGAGTCTGGCTCACCCAAATCAAACACTGCATGAAATCGTCATAGGCGGTGCATTCAGATCCCGCCGAATAAACGTAGTTCAGCACCTCGCCAGTCGGATAGGTAATTCTCTGAATTCGCGCAATGTTTGCCTGTGTTGGAACAAGCGACGCCATCGAAGTCGTATAGATCGCTTCAATGCCGGCCGGAGAAGTATATGTATACCGAGCGAGGCTTGGCTGATGAACCAGCGTCCCGCCCTGCCCTTCCGCAGGTGAGTAATTCGACCCCGACTTTGTGAATACAGTTGACTGACCGAGTAATGTGACAGTGTACGTAGACCCCGACGCGTTGATGCCGCCGTACATCGAATCAATGTGGCTGTATCCTTTACTACGGGAATAGCTGATTGATCCCGGACCTTGACCGATACTAATGGTCGGATAAGGCGGATAAAACTCGCCTGTAATTAGATCGACGCCATTGCCGTCCAACGAACTATGCGAGGCCGGCGGCGACTCAGATGGCTGTGCGAAAGCGCCTGCCACAGAAAAAATCGCCAACAGAATTGCGCCCGCGGCGCTCCACATCGCACGGTTCATGGCGTTTATCCCAATGTGTTGGCTACATCGCGCCCAACATGATGCAAGCCGTTAGGCCGAATTAGCTTGCCGCCGATATGGCAACACTTAAATCGGCGGCAGTTTTTGTATCGCTATTCACAAAGCAAAATTACTCCGAACGTCGTAACGGTTCGGCGCGATAACCGCTCGCGTCGATCCGTACGGTTTAACGCAGTCGAAAAACTGCGAGTCTGCCTCCGGTGAAGTACGCGCCCAATATTCGAAGAATGATTGATCGTTGATCGGGCAAGTGCCTTTGTCAAGACAAACATCAATATCCATACATTTTTCTGAAATAATATTCAGTCGCAGAGTTTCCTACCGTATACGGATTGACAAGTAATAGACTCGAGCGCACCTTGTGACTTGCAGCAAAAAATGGTGACGCCATGTTGCTAACGCTTTCTGCTTCCCTGCTTGTTCTTGCAGCCGACCCGCCCAAAGGCGCGATGTGCGTACGATCGACGTATGACAACGGCGACTATATTACCTTTGTCATACCAACTGATCGTCTTTCCGAGTTTTCCGGAAAAGCAGCGACTAAACGCCGTAAATTCGACGTCATTGATTGCCCGAGCAAGTGGAGCGCGGCGACGACGCAGAAGTTTTGTGATGCAATTGATAAGTTCAGCGACGATCTGAAGTCCGCGATGAAGGAGATTTACTCCATTTCCCCTGATGAAATGTGCGAGGCGGCCAAAGAAGTGGGCCGGCTGGACTCAAAGACGTAGCTGAACCCGCGCACCTCAAGATACTGGCGCGATTTCACTTATAGGAGTGATGATGGTTTGCAAAAACGCGATAGTTGCCGCTTCCGTGATTGCACTGACCGCAAGCGGAGCAAACGCTGGTGAGACTTTCGATTACACATATGATGCGCAAGGACGCCTGATTAAAGTGGAACGGTCGGGAACCGTTAACGACAACGTCGACACTGTTTTTGAGTACGACGATGCAGGCAACCGGACCCGTGAAAAAACCACAGGGGTGAGCGGCGGCGGATCCCTCTCAATTACAGGGGCGCAAAGCCTTCCCGCGGGCGGTACGATCGAATTCATCGTAACTGGCGGCACCGCCGAGACGATCGACCTCGACTTCACCAATGTCAACGACCCATCCGGGTCTTCGGCTGACATCGGCGTTGAAGCGTTTTTGAATAACGTATCAGTCGGAACCTGGCAGCAATATGTGCCCGAGCCCGGTCAGAGCTACACGGTCTCCTTCAGCGGTCAGTCCTTTGACAAGATCAGCGTCACGGACAATGAAGGCGACACCACGGCGGACGTGGCGGTAACGATTGTCAGCGGTACGCCAAGCGGCGGAGGCGGCGGCGGTTGCTCCGGCAGCCAGAGCCTTTCGATCTCGAGCGCGACGGATGATGGGACATACGAACTCGATCTCAGTCCCCCAAAGACGCTCGACGGTGGGTTTGGCGCGGCGCATAGTCGTTGGTCCTCACAAGGTATCGGCAAGGCCATCACCTATGATCTCGGCTCGGCGGTTACCGTTAAAGAGCTGCTCTTGGCGTGGTACAGAGGTAACGTCCGCACAGCCTATTTTGACGTGCAGACCTCTACTGACGGCTCCACTTACCAGACCATTCTTTCCGGCGGTCAGTCAGACGGCGTGACACCGCAGTGGCAATTTGGAACCTATGATGTTCCAGACACAAACGCTCGGTATGTCCGCATTATTGCCAACGGCAACACCGAGAATAATTGGAACTCGATCATGGAGACCGAAATTCACGGATGTTCTTAATCCGCAGGCGCATTCACACTGCGCTTCATTGCGGTTTCAGAAAACGCTCAAATCAACCCTTTCAGGGTGCAAGAGTAGGCATCCGCCCACACGGATAGAAGTCGGCAAGCCGATCCGGACTGATTGACTTCAGGGTAGAGACGTCGCTGAAGTCGCCTGGTTCGCCGACCTCCAGGCGACTGCGTTAAAGGGAGCGGGTCAAGTCTACGGAACAGAGTCCTCAATTACGGGGCTTGGCGATTCCACAAAGCCAAAGTGTTCCGCGACCTTGAGAAGTCCGTATGCACCTCCAGCAAACACTGCCATCAGAAAAAACTGAATAAAGAAGTCTTTTACTAGATGGGGTTTTTTCTTCACGAACGTTGGATACCTGTGCTGCGATTTGTAAAGACGGAAGTTTGGGTCATTGTCCCTTGCTAAGTACAGCGAGAGCAAAACTGAATATGGCTGTTCCCGCAGTGACAGCGCGCCTATGGGCCGCGTCGTCTAAGACGGAAGCCAATCGGAAATCTTCTCCATTTGCTGTTTTATTGCTTCGACAATGTGCGAGCGCTTCCTCAGCTCTCCCATCTCAATATCGTCGACAAGCACTTTCAACATGAAACGGACACCATCCAAAGAAGGCATCATGTCCGCGTCGACGTAGCCGTTGGTAATGTCCGGTCGCATCGCTAGCGATTCTTTGAACCTCCCGTCCTTGCTCATTGTGGGTTCAGCGGCGCCGGTCGGAGTGGTTTCTTGGGAGTGGTTGGTCATTTTGCGTCCTCCAGTTAAAGGAGGCGGCAATTTGGTTCCCGGTGAGGTTCCCTGAATTCACGGTCGCGCCTACAAAAATCGGTACACCGCTAAATAATTGAATTCACTATTTTATTGGTGAGCCCAGAAGGATTCGAACCTTCGACCTACTGATTAAAAGTCAGTTGCTCTACCAACTGAGCTATGGGCCCACGACAAGCTGGGATGCGTCTGCGACGCGCTTAACATAATGAAAGCCGCCTCGGCAAACGAGACGGCGATCCATTTTGAGCGGCGGAACTTAGGCCCGCCGGGCGGTGGGGTCAACCGATTCCCGCCCGCTTTTGGTCGGGTTTTCTAAACCGCCGTTTCCCCGGTCGCAGCGGTGAAGCCGGCGACGAAATCGGCAAAGCGACCAGCGGCGATCGCACTTCGCATTTCGGCCATAAGCTCCTGATAATAATGCAGATTATGCCAGGTCAGAAGCATCGGCCCGAGATACTCGCCAGCCTTGAAGAGATGGTGGAGGTAGGCCTTTGAGTAGTCGCGGCTCGCCGGGCACGCGCTTTCCGGATCCAGCGGAGCGGCGTCATCGGCGAAGGCGGCGTTCTTGATGTTGATCGGGCCGGCCTTGGTCCAGGCCTGGCCGTGTCGGCCGGAGCGCGTGGGCGCAACACAATCAAACATGTCGACGCCCCGGGCGACGGCGCCGACAATATCGGCGGGCTTGCCGACGCCCATCAGGTAACGGGGTTTGTCCGGCGGCATGTGCGGCGTCGTAAACTCCAGGACGCGGAACATCTCCGCCCGCCCCTCGCCGACGGCGAGCCCGCCGATGGAATAGCCGGGAAAGCCGATCTCCATGAGCGCGTCCAGACTACGCCGGCGCAAATCCTCATAATTGGCGCCCTGAACAATACCGAACAGCGCCTGATCCGGCGTCGCCTTTTCCTCAAAAGCGCGCTTCGACCGTTCGGCCCATCGCAGCGACAACTCCATGGAGGCGCGCGCCTTGTCATGTTCGATCGGGATGGCCGGACACTCATCAAGCTGCATTTGAATGTCAGCGCCTAGAAGACACTGAATTTCAATCGACCGTTCCGGCGTCAACATGTGGCGTGAGCCGTCAATATGCGATTGGAACGAAACGCCGTCTTCGGTGAGCTTGCGAAGTTTGGACAATGACATGACCTGAAAGCCGCCTGAGTCTGTCAGAATGGGCCGCCGCCAGTTCATGAACTGGTGCAAGCCGCCCAGCGCCGCGATCCGTTCGGCTGTGGGACGAAGCATCAAATGATAGGTGTTTCCAAGAACAATGTCTGCGCCGGTGGCGCGCACATGATCTGTAAACATTGCTTTTACCGTGCCCGCCGTGCCGACCGGCATAAAGGCGGGCGTGCGAATATCGCCGCGCGCAGTGCCAATGCGGCCGCTGCGCGCGCCGCCGTTCGTTGTTTCAAGCGTGAAATTGAAAGCCGTCAATGCATCCTCTCGCCATTCGGCACGGCCCGCTCGGGCTCGATCAATACGATCGCCCCTTCCGCATCCGAAAACCCTAGAACAAGCACCTCCGACATGAAGTCCGCAATCTGGCGGGGCGGGAAGTTGACCACCGCCGCCACCTGGCGCCCAACGAGGTCGTCCGGCGTGTAGTGAACCGTAATCTGCGCCGACGATTTCTTGACGCCAATGTCCTTGCCGAAATCCACCCACAGTTTCCATGCCGGTTTTCGCGCTTTTTCGAACGGCTGAACGTCAGTGATTGTCCCCACACGGATGTCGACCTTCATGAAATCGTCAAAAGTAACCTCGCTCATTTAGCTCGCTCCAACAGGCATGCGTCTCCATAGGAATAGAATCGGTAGTGATTGGCGATGGCGTGGGCATAGGCCTTTTTCATCACATCAGTTCCGGAAAAAGCGCAGACCAGCATAAACAGCGTCGACCGCGGCAAATGGAAATTCGTCAGCAAGAGGTCGACCGTCTTGAACCGGTAGCCCGGCGTGATGAATATATCGGTTTCGTCTTTGAACGGTCTGACATTTCCGTCATCGCCGGCGGCGCTCTCAAGCAGGCGCAACGACGTTGTGCCGACGGCGATCACGCGCCCCCCCGCGGCGCGCGCAGCATTGATCGCGCTCGCCTGGCGTTCCGTGATTTCACCCCACTCCGCATGCATCTGATGGTCTTCGGTTTCAGTCGCCGTTACGGGCAGAAAGGTGCCGGCGCCCACATGCAAGGTAATCGTTTCGACGCCGACACCCTGCTCTGCAAGCTTCGCTAACAGCGCGTCGGTGAAGTGCAGTCCGGCCGTCGGCGCTGCAACGGACCCTTCCTTGTCGGCGTACACGGTTTGATAGTCTTCGAGATCCGTCGCCCTCGCCGGCCGCTTGCGCGCAATATAGGGCGGCAAAGGCGCGGCGCCGTACTCCGCAAGCGCCTTGTCAAACTCTCTTTTTTCTCGGTCGAAGCGCAATAGACATTCAGCGCCGTCGCGTTCTTCAACACATGCGAAAAGCTTCCGCCCAAAGATGATTTCATCTCCCTGCTGCAACCGTTTCGCTGGTCGCACAAAAGCTCTCCAGCGCACCGAATCGCGAGTCGGTTGCGGCAGGCGCTTATGCAACGTCACGTCGACTCGCACATCGTCGCCCTCGCCGCGCGCAGGTCGCACGCCAGAGAGCTGAGCGGGAATGACTTTTGTGTCGTTCAACACCAGAAGGTCGCCCGACCGCAAAAACGACGGCAGGTCGCGCACGCACTGATCATGAACCGCATCTGTTGAGACGTGGAGCAGGCGCGCGCTGTCGCGCGGGCGGGCCGGCTCAAGGGCTATCCGTTCGGCCGGAAGGTCAAAATCAAAAAGGTCGACGCGCATGACGGCGGCTTGTCCCCCGCCCCGCTCTTAAGGTCAACCGAAAGTCGTTAAATGGAGTAGACGTCGTAGTTGAAGCTCTGATCCATCGTCTCTGAAGGATTGGACTCCGCGCACGCCCCAACCGGCTTCGCCGGTACGCCGGCTACAGTGCAATGGGCGTCCACGGCTTGCAGCACGACGCTCCCGGCCGCCACCTTGGCGCCTTCGCCCACCTCGATATTGCCGAGCACTTTGGCGCCGACGCTGATCAGGGCGCCCCGGCGGATTTTGGGATGGCGATCGCCGTCCTCTTTTCCGGTGCCTCCCAGGGTCACGTTCTGCAGAATGGAAACGTCATCCTCCACACGCGCCGTTTCGCCGATGACAATGCCGGTGGCGTGATCGATGAAGACGCCTTTTCCAAAGACGACCGCCGGATGGATGTCGACGCCGAACAGTTCAGACATCCGGCTTTGGAGAAACAACGCCAACGCCTTGCGCTCGTTCCGCCACAGCCAATGCGCGACGCGCTGCGCCTGCAACGACAGGTAGCCTTTGAAATACAAGAACGGCTGCATGTACTCGTGACAGGCGGGATCTCTTTTGTATACCGCACGCAGATCATGCAGTGCGGCGTCGACGATCGACGGTTCGTCGCTGAAAGCCTCGCTGCAGACCTCCCGCCACAACATGGCGTTCATTTCTCGTTCTGAAAGTTTCTGCGCCAAGCGAAAAGACAGCGCGGCTTCAAACGTCTCATGGTTGAGTATGGTCGCATGAAGAAAGCTGGCGAGCGCCGGTTCTTCCGCCGCCGCCGCAGCGGCCTCGACGCGCATCCGCGCCCAGGTTTGATCGCCCGTCATGTCAACGACATTGGTCGGTTCAGCAACCGCTTCTGCCATAACAGTCATCCCTCTGCTGGCGTCCGTCCCGCAATAAGATGCCTTGAAATAGGATCCGGCGCTTCGCCGCGCAAGGCTAGCACATGCGCCTTGAGGGTCATAATGATGGTTAGACTGTCCGTGATTTCGCCTGACATCACCATTTCTAACAAGGCGTCGAATTTTACTCTCTTTAAGGTTAACGCTTCGGACGCGTCCCGATCCGCCGCACCCGGCGCCAATTCCCAGGCGAGAAAACACACGGCGCGCTCGTCGGTGACCGAGTTGGAGATATCAAAGGCGGAAAATTCACGCCACTGATTGGCGATAAGCCCTGTTTCTTCTTCCAGTTCACGTTTCGCAGACGTTATCGCCGGCGCCGTAAGCGCTCCGCCGCCTTCCGGCAATTCCCAACTATATCGATCATGGGGGTAACGATGCTGCCCCACCAGCCAGACACACCCTTCTGCGTCGACCGGCAACACGCCAATTGCGAGGTTTTTGAATCGAACAACCCCATACTCGCCGTCGGAACCGTCGGGATGAATGACCGCGTGATCTTCAATGGCGATCCAGGGGTTTTGGAAAACCAGTTGCTGGGATTTGATGGTCCACGGACCATTTTTCCGCAACGTCACCGCTATTGGCCTTCGGGATTGGCTTCCACCGGTTCCTCTCGCACCGGAAGCGGCAACTGGCAAATGTCGACATAGTCCGGACGGTAATAGAAAAACGCAGCCGGGCGGTTCCGCCGCGCTTCGACAAACTGATCAAAGCGCTGAGTATCGGTCCTCAGAACCTGCAGTTTTCGTTGCCGCTCCGGCGCGATGTCTGAACCAATTCTCATTGATAGAATGGTCTCGCCCAAATCATCTCCCTCTGACTGCGCCGGCTGAACCCGCCGAAGCGCTTGAAGATGCTCCATGCCCTCTACGACGCGCCCGAAGACAGAGAGGTTTCGGTCGAGATAACGCTGCGGTTGAAGCGTGATGTAAAATTCCGTGTCGGCGGTGTCTTTCGCGATGTCGCGCGCCATCGCCATGGCCCCGGCGCAGTGCAGGAGCCAGACAGATTGCGCCGGCGCGTCAACGCCGGCCGGCATGTCGTCAACAAATCCCACCTGCGCAGCGTATCCGTCAGCGCTGCCAAGCGCAGCAAACGAAACGGCGTCGGAATAGGGCTCCTCAAATTCCGCCTTTAACGCTTCTTCCGCTTCTTTTACGCGACGCTTTTCAAGAACGTCGCCGCCCTGGGCGACAAATCCGTCGATGACGCGATAAAAGGATAGACCGTCGTAAAATCCTTCCCGAACAAGGGTCCTGATCTGACGAACGTGGTTCTGCGCCAACGTCGACGACAACGCAACAATGACGCGGCCGCGTTCCAGTTCGATATAGAGCAGGTTTTCCTGATCGAGCGTGCGCCAATCGTCGCCCGTCGTATTCTCAATAATCTCAGCCACGGTCGGCTTGCCCTCAAGCGCATCGGCCGCAGCCCCCGCCGGCCCCAAACCGGCGAGCGCGATTGCAGAAATCAGGTGTCTTTTAAATCGCATGTCATCCCCTTCCCCGGTACGGCGCAACGCCCTGTTCCGGAATCCACATTCCCTTCGGCGGCTCGGAAGACTGATAAAAGACGTCGATCGGTATTCCCCCGCGCGGATACCAGTAGCCCCCTATTCGGAGCCAGCGGGGACTGGCGGCTTCCTCGATCGCCTTTGCGATCGCGATCGTGCAGTCTTCGTGAAACGCGCCATGATTGCGAAAGGACGCGAGAAAAAGCTTGAACGATTTCGATTCGACAATGAGTTTATTGGGCGTGTAGTCGATCACAAGATGGGCGAAATCCGGCTGCCCGGTAACGGGGCACAAGGACGTAAACTCAGGCGCCGTGAACCGCGCGACATAGAGCGCGCCGGGATGCGGGTTTTCCGCGGTCTCCAGGCGCGCCTTTTCCGGCGATGCGGGCGTCTCTACGGAGAGGCCCAGCTGGGTGAGCGAGGCTGGCTTCTGCTTGCTTGTGGTTCGCCCCTGCTTTTTTCTGGATTTTTTTGGCGTTTTCGGCCGGACAGTTGTCATGACTGATCCTTTTTGACCCTTTTTACCGAGCTCGCAGACCGGCGCAACGCCCGCGTTCCGGCGCCGCGTTCGGGGGGCTGGGACGGGTGCGAAATTGGGCGTCACGCCCCGTAGACAAATAGGTTTGCCTTGCCCTATAAGCCGCGTTCGCCGGGCGCAAACACCAATATGAGCCCGGCCGGCGGAGCCGAAATTTCCGGATTCGTCCAGCCCAGGTAGCTCAGTTGGTAGAGCAGCGGACTGAAAATCCGCGTGTCGGTGGTTCGATTCCGCCCCTGGGCACCATCATGCATCCACGCCAGATCGTGCTTCGGAGCGCCCCTCCCCAGCGCCAATGAGACCGGCGCGACTAGCGACGGGCCGGCCTCAGGGACCGCAGGCCGACACGGCTGTAACGTCGTTTGCGGGCCATCCGCTGAAGACCTAGTAGAACAGGACGTACAGTCCGACCAGAATGACAACGACAGCCGCGGCGAGAATGTTGAAAATGAGCTGCGTGCCAAATGCGATATCGTTCAGCGCAACCTGCTTTTCCGCCGCCGGCGTCGGCGCCAGCCTGGACGCGATGACCGCCGCCGCCAAACAGGTGAGAAACACAATCCAGATTCGGATTATGAAAGGAATGTCCGGGGCGCCGAACTTCAGCGCAACATTGGTCCCGATGGACGCAAACAACGCCGCAAATGCGCCAAGCCCATTCGTCCGCTTCGAGAAGAAACCGAGCAAGAATACGGCGACAACGCCGGGCGCAATAAAGCCGGAATATTCCTGTACGGTCTGAAATCCGCTTTCGAAACCGCCGATAAACGGACGCGCCAGAATGAGCGCAATCCCCATCGCCGCAAAGGCGGCGACGCGACCGACAGTGACGTAGTGGGTTTCCGGACGGTCGGCGATCATCGATCGATAAACGTCCATCGTGAAAATCGTCGAGATGGAATTCATCATCGACGCCAGCGACGAGACCACCGCCGCGATGAGCGCTGCGAACACGAGGCCGCGCAAACCGGCGGGCGCCATCTTCATCAGCTCGCCATAGGTGCGATCGGATTTCTCCGCCAACGCGCCCGCGTCCAGTGAACCCTGCGACGCCAGCATCACGGCCGCAATTCCGGGAATAACGACGATCAACGGAATAAAGAGTTTCAAAAAGGCGGCGAACGCCAAGCCCTTTTGCGCTTCCGCCAGGCTTTCTGCGCCGAGCGCACGCTGGATGATGTATTGGTTGAAACCCCAATACGAAAAGTGAAGCACCCACAGACCGCCCAGCAGCGTCCAAATCCCCGGCAGGTCGCCATAGGCGGGATGGTCGCTGGAAAGGATCATTTTGAAGTGGCCGGGCATCTCGCCGTACACCCGCGCCAGTCCGCCAAGGGCGCCCTCCGCGCCGCTGATCCTGTCCAAGGCGATCCATGTAATCGCCACGCCGCCGAAGATGAGGATGACCACCTGAATAATGTCCGTCAACGCGACCGCTTTCAGCCCGCCGTAAAGAGAATAAAGAGCGGCGAACGAACCCAGCGCCGCCATACAGACCATGACGGGCCAACCGGTCAGCGAGTTCATCGCCAGACCGCCCAGCCACAAAACAGTTGTGAGGTTTACCGCCGTATAAAGAACAATCCAATAAACCGACATGAGCGACTTGACGCCGTGCCCGTAACGCTGGTCAAGAAATTGCGGCATCGTGTAGATGCCGCGCTTTAGAAAAATCGGCAAAAACCATTTGGCTACGATGATGAGCACAATGGCGGCCTGCCATTCATATGCGGCAATCGCCAGCCCGACGGCGAATCCCTGTCCGGACTGACCGATGATCTGTTCCGCGGAGATGTTGGAAGCAATCAACGACGCGCCGATCGCCCACCATGGAAGCGCGCGGCCCGCCAGAAAGTAGTCTTCTGTGTCCTTTTTTTCGCCCTTCGGTTCGCGCGACACCCAGATGGCAATGGCGAGCAGAGCGCTGGCGTAAAGGCCAACGATGAGCAAATCGATAGATGATAGCGCCATTCAAATTCTCCAAGGTTCCCGCAGAGGCAAAGATCACGCCGCCGAGTCGAAACGGCAATAGCAGATTCGACGGTTTTGGCGCGCTAAAGGCCCGGAAAACGCTACTTCGACTTTTTTGTCACTCCTGTTGCGGATGAACACGTTCCCTTCTTGCGACAGGGCGCCGGCGTCCGAAGCCTTTAGATGTTAGCTGACGATCAGTATGGAAATCACAGCCCCTGTCTCCGAATGGCCGGCCAGGATGATCAATCCTATGCGGCGTATCAGTTTTCAGTCGCCGTGCTAACGCGCTAAATTGGCGCTTTCGCTTGCGGCCTCAGTTCTCGGCATCGCCTGCATCCATGCGTCAGCAAACTGAACAACTATTCGCTCACCGCCTTGAACCGCACCGCGGCGCCGCCCGACGACGCTAACGGCAGGACAAGCGTTTCATCACGTGATACTGGGCGCTCATAGATCATGATCTCGTATGGGTTAGACTCCCAATCGGCGTCCGGTCCGTCCCTGTAGAATTGGGCAACATACGACTTGCCTTCATCCAGGAAATCAAGCGCGACTTCCAATGATCGAGGCTCTTCGTCGGTCAGCGCGCCGAGATACCAGTCTTCCCCGCCCCGCTCTTTTCGGGCGATGGTTACGTATTCTCCAACTTCGCCGTTCAACGCCACAGACTCTTCCCAATCAGCGGGCACGTCTTTTATGAACTGAAAGGCGTCCATCTTTTCTTCGTAGTTCTCAGGCAGATCCGCCGCCATTTGCAGCGGCGAATACAGCACCACATAAAGCGCCAATTGCTTCGCCAGCGTTGTTTGCGGACGATTGGACGGATCAGACCGCTGCATATCTTCGCGCAAGGGCGGGCGCTTATTCGGCTCCAGATCGAAGATCCCAGGCGTGAAATCCATTGGCCCCGACAGCATGCGCGTGAAGGCCAATATGGCTTCGTGTTCGGGCGGATTAGGCGGCGATCCCCAAGCGTTGAACTCCATGCCGCGCGCACCCTCGCGAGTCACCCAGTTTGGGTAGGTGCGGCGCAAGCCCGTGTCCTTGACCGGTTCATGCGCATTGATCGAGATCTTTCGTTTCGCCGCTTCCTTTACGACGTGCAAGTGATGGTCAACCATAAACTGGCCGTCGTGCCACTCATATCTTTTGAGCCCGTTCTCCGCGACTCGTTCAATTTGTCCTGCATCGGCGACATACCCCGTCTTAACCGCGGCGACGCCGTTCGCCTCGTAGAGGTCAAACCCGGCGCCCAGCTGGCTTTCATAGTTCGAAACGTCGCCCGACGTTTCATGATGACCGATGACCCGGACGCCTTTCGACTGCGCATAAGCGCCCAGTTCCTCAAGATCGAAATCGGGGTAGCTCTCGGTAAAGCTGAACAATGCGCCGTTATTAAACCAGTCGCCGTCCCAGCCAATGTTCCAGCCCTCAACCAGAACGCCCTTGAACCCATGCTCAGCTGCGAAATCAATGTATCGCTTAGTCTCCTCCGTTGTGGCGCCGTGAATGAGGTCATTACCCCAGCTGCGGTCGCGAATATGCATCGCCCACCAGATCCCAACGTATTTGCCCGGCTCCACCCAGGACACGTCCCCAAGCGCATTTGGTTCATTAAGGTTCAAAATCAGGTCTGAATTGATTAGACCCGCAGCGTCGTCAGCAATCTGAATCGTGCGCCAGGGCGATTTGAACGGCGCTTCGGTTTTGACGCGCACGCCATCTGACCACGGGGAAAGCTGCGCCTTGAAATTGCCGGGACGCAGGCGTTGAAGCGACATGCCTGAATAATCGACCAGCGCGGCTTCATGAATGCTGAGATGAACGCCAGTTTCCGTACGGAACGTAATTGGCGTGTGCGCGTCCTGTACGTCGCCGGCCGGCGTTTTGCTGTATATGTACTCATAGCGGTTGAATTCGCCGCTCGGAATCCACCATGCCGTTGCGTTCTCGCCGACGGCGAACTGCGTTAATTCGTCGATGATGTTGACGGATTTCCGCAGCGCTCTTTGCTTGTCGATTTCGTAGCGAAAACCGATGCCGTCATTGAACACCCGGAACCGAACGGTCATGGATCGTTCCGGCCCCTCCGAGGATGAAAAGTCTACGGCGAGTTCGTTGTAGTGACTGTTGACAATTCGTCGTTCACCCCACGGCTGCTCCCATGATTCATTCACCGTCGTCTCGTCGACGGCGACGATCGCCAGGTCACGATCGAATCCGTGGTGATCGCGAAACAGCAGGCCCAGCATTGACGGCGCGATCACCTGCTCGCCGTTAAAGGACACGCTGTACGCGGCGCGACCGTTTTCGTCGGTCACAACGACTTGGATCGCTCCGCCCGGCGACGCCGCCGAGTGAGTCTCTGCGCCTGCCGAGCCGCTCCAAATCGCGGAGAAGGCTATGGCGATTCCGAATATCAGCCGACGTATGCACATATGCGCCTCTTTGGTTTTGTAGTGATCGCGCGGGTTGGATTTCGCAATTGCAATATCTTGCAAAAATTTCCTCCGAATTTTCAAACTTATCACATATTATGCTGGTTTCTCCACGCTTTTTTGTGCAACAATTGTAAAAAAAGTCGGAGGGGCGCACTGCGGCACGCAATCAAGGATAAGAGCAAAAAGGTGTCGACGCGTTTGGAAAGAATGATTGGGCCGCTTGCATGAGTGAGATTCGGACAACGAAGCAGGATCTCTCGTCGATACTCGGCGCCATCGCGCTGATGGCCCTTACCGCCTGCGACAGCGCAACCGCGCCGCCGCCGATCGCCGCTGCGGCGCCGCCCCCGTCATCGGGCGGTTCCACCGCCCCGTCCGGCCTTCCGGCAGGATCCAAGACGTCCTTCGCCAACCAAACCGTTTTGCGCGACATCACGCATACATTCGGCTTTTCCACCAGCATGAATGCGATGGTGCGAGAGTTCGCCGGCGGAGCCGCCTCCGGCGACGTCGACGGCGACGGCGACATCGACGTCTTCGTTCTTCGCGGCGATGAACAACCAAACCTTCTCTACATCAACGAAAACGGAATCGATTTTACGGAAGCCGCCGACAGCGCCGGTTTGGCTTATACCTTAGGGGCAAGCACAAACGGACGACACAGCGGTCCGACCTTCGCGGATGTTGACGGAGACGGCGATCTCGATCTGCTGATGGGCGGCCTGGAAGGCGACCCGATGCGCCTTTACGTCAACGACGGCTCAGGCAAATTCTCCGACGCAACCGCGGGGTCCGGCTTTGACACGGCGACATCCCTCCACACGATATCCATAGCGTTTGGCGACTATGATGCGGACGGAGATCTTGATGTCGCGATGGCCCACTGGGGAACGCCTCGCAATCCCGCGTCGCCTGGCGAGACCGAGTCCCTTTGGCGCAATGACAGTGATGCAAGCGGCGTCAAGTTCACCCCAGTCAGTGCGGCGACGGGCATTGCCGATCTGCTTGCATTCGATCTGCCGCAGGGCGTGCTTGGTCCCAACTACGACTACACTTTTGCGCCGTCATTCGCCGATATCGATGACGACGGCGATCTCGATATTCTCATGGTGTCAGACTTTCGCGGTTCGCGAATTCTGCTCAACCAGGGCAACGGCTCTTTCTCTCTGAGTGCGTTCACGCCTGACGATGAGAACGGCATGGGGTCGGCCGTGGGCGATTACGACAATGACGGAGATCTTGACTGGTTTGTGTCGTCGATAAACGGCAATCGGCTATTTCAGAACACGGGCGGAGGCAACTTCACGCGCGCGTCTCAATCGGGCGTTGAGTCAGGCGGCTGGGGCTGGGGCTCGTGCTTCGCCGACTTCAACGCCGACGGATGGCTTGATATCTATCAAACAAATGGGTGGGAAGCCGGCAAAGATCCGTCCGCTTCAAACTACGTAAACGATACCTCTCGATTGTGGATGAACAACGGAGATGGAACGTTCACAGATCAAGCCGATGCGTCAGATATGCTGGACACAGATCAGGGCCGCGGCGTCGTGTGCGACGATTTCGATGACGACGGAGACATCGACGTCCTGCTATTAACCGCGGAACCCCTCGACGCCGCCATCTACTGGGATAATCGGCTGCAAAACGACAACTACTTGAAGATCTCACTTAAGGGGCGCGCGCCAAACACGTTTGCTGTCGGCGCTAGAATCCTCGTTACCGTTTCAAACGTGACCCAAACTCGATATGTCGCAATTAACAGCAACTTCACGTCGCACAATTCAACAGAACAGGTTTTCGGTCTAGGGGATAGTTCAAGCGCTTCTGTAAGAGTTTTATGGCCAGACGGCGATGAGTCTATTTTTTCGTCTGTTGATGCAAACCAAAAGCTGGTGATTGATCACCCTGCAAACTAGGTTGTTTGTCGGTTCCGGATCAGTCCGCAATCTCACCAGACCGTAATATGCGAAAACCCCAGGCGGGCAACATCATCGAGTCGGGCCCGTCAAGCGTAACGGTCTCATCTGAAAAGACATCAGTGTAAGCACCGACGTGACGCGCCTTTGACAACGTGAAGGTCACTGGTTCATCTGAAAAGTTGAATGCTGCGAATACGCGGTCTTTCTCGCTTTTGCGGATAAAGCTGAAGACGACATCCTCTCGGTTGTTGGGTACGTCCATCATAGACGCTCCGTAGGAGCCGTTCCAAAGGGCTCGAGTCGAGTGTTTGAGATCGATCAATGTACGAAAAAACTCTTTATACCGACCTTCCTTCCAGCGAATTTCATCTTTCTCAAAGAAAGAAAGCTGATGAGACAGATCGGCTTCCTGTCCGTTGTAAATGAGCGGAATTCCTGAGCCGACAAACGACAAGACAATCGCCGCTTCATAGGCCGGTCCGTAAATCTCGGAGGCCACCCCATCCCACGCATTCTGGTCATGATTTGAGGTATAGACCATTCGAAACGCAGCTTCGGGCCACGTGTTCTGCTGCGTCGCGTAGTAACCCCTGATCGCTGCGGCGCCGCCGTCACGCGCCGTTTCCTGCATGGCGTCTTTCCATGACCAGGCATATGTTGCGTCGAACGCGGACCGGTGGAGATCGCGGGTCTCCCACTCGCCGAGCATGAAGACAGGCTTCACTTCATCCAGCTTTCTGCGCGCCGTTTCCCAAAAATCCAAGGGGACGTAGCCGGCGACATCGGCGCGGTAGCCGTCGATACCGAATTCCCGGACCCAGTAGAGAAGACTTTCCGTCATGTATTTGCGCAGCCCAGGCTGCGAATAATCAAAATCGACAATATCCGACCAATCCGTTCCTGGCGTCGGCGTCATCTCGCCTTCCGGCGTTTTCAAGTACCATTCCGGATGTTGTTCGATCAGCGGATTGTCCCAGGCCGAATGGTTCGCCACCCAGTCGAGGATGACATGCATGCCCAGTTCATGGGCCTTGCTGACGAACGCCTTAAGGTCAGCTTCGTCGCCGAGATCAGGATTGATGGCGCGGTAGTCCTGCACGGCGTATGGGCTGCCGAGCGATCCCTTCCGTTCTTTTTCGCCAATGGGGTGAATAGGCATCAGCCAAAGAATGTCCACGCCCAGATCTGACAGGCGTTCAAGGTGCGTTTGGGCCGCAGCAAAGGTTCCTTCGCGAGTGAACTGGCGCGTATTGATCTGGTAGATGACGGCGCTGCGGGACCAGAGGGGCGGCGCTGTCGTAACATACGGTTGAGGTCGAAAGTCTGCGAGAGTCGCCACCGGATCTTTAACGGAAGGTTCCGACCGCAAAGCGGAAAACGCGCTCGGTCGACCGGGCGGCTCATCCTGTAGTTGGTTGGTCGCCGACGCCCGGCGCATTTCAGTCGAGGCGATGTCGTCAGTGGCGACCCGCGACTTTGCTGACACAAGGCCCTCCTCGCCCACGGGAGCTGTTTGCCGGGCGCATGTCGAAAAACTTGCGACCGGATCAACGAAACCGCCCGCGCGCCCGGGCTCCAGGCGCAACCCGCCGTCGCCGGCCGCAGCGGCTGGCGTGACCGGGGCGATAAAAAGGGGTGAAACGACCAACCATCCCACCAAAAAAACGCGCTTCTTCATGCGTGCGCCTCCTCCCATGAGGGACCGGGCTCGGTCCTTGAGGTTAACATGCCGGAATTGCAAAATTCTGCAAGATTTTGACATAAAGCCCCGTGGGATCATACCGGATCAAGCTTGACCGGGGGCGGAGAACCCCACAAAATATAGGGTATGCGCGGTGACGGATGAAAATTGCGCCCAACAAAAATTTTTGAAAAATCGCGGTGTACGAGCGCCAAAAAAATGAGGATATCCGGTATGAAACCCTTTATGAGCTTGCTCTTGGCGGCCGGATTAGTGAATTCGGCGGCGGCTGAGACATCTACCGCCATAGATCGGCCGCCGGAAGACGAAATCATCTATTTCGTCCTGCCGGACCGATTCGAAAACGGCGATGCGGAAAACGACACCGGAGGGATCGACGGCGACAGACTGGATCACGGGTTTGATCCCACCAACAACGGCTTTTTCCAGGGCGGCGACTTACAGGGCCTCCTAGATCGCCTCGACTATGTTCAGGGCCTCGGCGCAACGGCGATTTGGCTCTCGCCGATCTTCGAAAACAAGCCCGTCCAAGGCCCGCCGGGGATGGAATCCGCCGGATATCACGGATACTGGATAACTGATTTTCTGAACGTAGATCCGCATCTGGGGACCCGCGATGATTTCAAGGCGTTGGTCGACGCCGCCCATGCCCGCGGGATGAAAGTCTATATGGACATCATCACCAATCACACCGCGGACGTCATCAAGTATCAGGAATGCCATGGTCCTGACGCTCCGGCGCAATTGCGTGAAACTTTCGCCTGTCCCTATCGTTCAATAGGCGAATATCCGTACACGACAGTTGGCGATGCCGACGGCGCTCAAGTCAATAAGGGATTCATGGGCGCAGATCCGGCGCATCACACGCAGGACAATTTCGAACGGCTCACCAACTTTAACTACGCCTACACGCCGTATATTCCTGAAGATGAGCAATCGGTGAAAAACCCCGCCTGGCTCAATGATATGCGGTTTTACCACAATCGCGGCGATACGACATGGGAGGGTGAAAACTCTCGAACCGGCGACTTTTCAGGACTTGATGATCTGTTCACAGCTAATCCGGCCGTGGTCGATGGGTTCATTGATATTTACAAACAGTGGATCACTGATTTTCGAGTCGACGGTTTTCGGATTGATACCGCCAAGCACGTTAATCCGGAATTCTGGCAAGCATTCGCTCCGGCCATTCTTGAGCATGCGCGCGCCGAAGGGATCGACCATTTCCATATCTTTGGAGAGGTCTATGAGTTCGATCCCGCGCAACTGGCGAAGTTTACGACCCGTGATGATCTTCCGACCGTACTCGATTTCGCGTTTCAAGGCGCCGTCCGCGGCGTTGTCGCCGAAGACAAACCGGCGCGCGATCTGGAGCGCCTATTCGACGCGGACGCCGTGTACAAAGACGGCTACGCCACTGCAATGCAACTGCCGACATTTCTCGGCAATCACGACATGGGACGGTTTTCCATGTTTGTGCGAGAAGGACACGAAGCGATTTCGGACGATGAATTGCTGAAGCGTGTCATTCTCGGCCACGCCATGATGATGTTCTCCCGCGGCGTCCCGACGATTTACTACGGCGACGAACAGGGATTTGTTTCCGACGGCGGCGACCGCGGCGCGCGCGAAACGATGTTTCCTGGCCAGACGCCGGATTATCTCGACAACACCTTGGTCGCCACAGACCGAACGATTGCCGATGATAACTTTGACGTAAAACATCCCATTTATGCTGCGATCGCTGAAATGGCCCAAATCCGATCCTCTGAACCGGCCCTTAGACGCGGCGCTCAAGTTGTTCGTCACTCCGACCTTGAGGGCGGCGCGCTTGTCATTTCGCGGCGCGCGCCCGATGGCGACGGTGAAATCGTCATCGGCTTCAACGCAGACGACGAAAGCAGAACTGTCGCCTTTCCCGTTGATGGACGAGCCAAAAGATGGCGAAGCCTGGCCGGAGACTGCGCTAGAAAGAGCAGAGCATCGGGCGCCTACCAACTAAAAATCCCGCCCCTAGGTTTTGTGGCGTGCAAGACGGAGTTTTGAGACCGGTGAGCCAAAGCACCCTGGAGATTATCGAGAAAATGGAGGCGCCGAGAAACGATTGGTGGCGCGGCGCCATCATTTATCAGATCTATCCGCGCAGCTTTCGCGATTCCAACGGAGACGGAGTTGGCGACCTGCGCGGCATTATCGAGGGTCTGGATCACGTCGCCTCCCTTGGTGTTGATGCGATCTGGATTTCTCCTTTTTTCACGTCGCCCATGGATGATTTTGGATATGACGTTGCGGATTTCCGCGGCATTGATCCAAGCTTCGGGAATTTTGCAGACTTCGATAGAATTATCGAAAAGGCCCATGGCCTTGGTCTGAAGGTCATCATTGACCAGGTGTATTCACACACATCGGATCAGCATGACTGGTTTCAAGAGAGCCGAACGGATCGGAAAAATCCAAAAGCCGACTGGTACGTTTGGGCGGATCCAAAGCCAGACGGATCCCCGCCGTCAAACTGGCAATCAGTATTCGGCGGTTCAGCGTGGCAGTGGGACGGACCAAGAAAGCAATACTACCTTCACAATTTTCTGACGAGCCAGCCCGACCTCAATCTCCACAATGAAGAGGTCCAGCAAGCGCTTTTGGATGTCGCGCGTTTCTGGCTAGATCGCGGAGTCGACGGGTTCCGGCTCGATGCGTTAAACTTTTCGATGCATGACACGGAGTTGCGAGACAATCCTCCGTCGGGTGCGCCATGGGAGCGGATCACGCGCCCCTTCGACATGCAGTTGCATTGCTATAACCAATCGCACCCCGACATTCCCCTATTCCTCGAAAAATTCCGCAAGGTTATGGATGAATACCAGGCGAAGTTCACGGTGGCGGAAGTTGGGGGACTAGATCCCTTGGCTGAAATGAAAGCGTTTACTGCTGAGGGAAAGCGGCTTGATTCAGCATACAATTTCGATTTCCTGTATGCGGACAAGCTGACAGCCTCGCTCGTGAAGCAGTCGATTCGCCAGTGGCCGGGCGACGCCGGCGAGGGATGGCCGTCCTGGGCGTTTTCAAATCACGATGCTCCGAGAGCAATTTCGCGTTGGAGCAATAAAGAGAACCGGCGTCAGATCTCGAAACTATTGATGCTGCTTCTGACCTCTCTGAGAGGAAATGCATTTATTTATCAGGGCGAAGAGCTTGGGCTGCCGCAGGGCGACGTCGCCTTTGCCGATCTTCAGGATCCGGAAGCCATAACGAACTGGCCTCATACCCTTGGCCGCGACGGCGCGCGCACGCCGATTCCGTGGGACGCAGATGCGCCCAACGCAGGATTCACCGACGGGAATTCGGCGTGGTTAAACCTGGACCATGCGCACGCTCCGCTCGCCATCAACAAACAGCATGACGATCCCAACTCGATGCTAAATTACACTCGCCAACTCTTGTCCTTACGACAGAACCTGCCGCCAATCGTCGCTGGCGAAATCAACCTGTTGAGCGCGCCAGACGATATCGTTGCTTTTGTTCGCGGCGACGGGACGGACTCGGTTCTGTGCGCCTTCAATTTGTCAGAACGCACAGTCAACTGGTCTGCGCAAGACCAGTTTGGCCCAGCAACAATTATTGCGACGCAGTCGGGTGTAACGACCAATGAACCTGCGCCTTCTGAAATGCCGCCAAATTCGGGATTCTGGGCGCTGCGCAGCCGCTCGGCCTAACTTGGCGATGCTGCGTGCGGTTGGATCGAATCCACGAATCTAGCTGATGAATGCGGCGCAATTGACGCTGCGCCCTCAATTGGAACCTGATAGGATAGCGCTTGCAAGAGGAGTGCGGAGATGACGAAGTCGTTCGCCCCCATCAAAAGCATCGTGATTGTCGGCGGAGGCAGCGCTGGATGGATGACCGCCGCTGCGCTTTCGGACTCTGTTGGGGACAGCTGTAACATCACACTTGTGGAATCTGAGGTTATTGGAACTGTCGGCGTCGGCGAAGCGACTATTCCCCCGATCCGCCATTTCAATCATCGCCTCGGCATCGCCGAAGATACATTTGTTCGCGAAACAAGCGGCTCCTACAAACTCGGCATTCAATTTGTGGACTGGACTCGCCTGGGACACAGCTACTTCCATCCGTTTGGGCAACACGGCGCCGAATTCGATCACGTTCCATTCTATCATTACTGGATGCGCGAACACCTCGCGGGGCGCGTCACCGGATCGATCGACGCCTTTTCCATGGCGTGGGCGATGGCCAGCGCAGGAAAATTCACCCATCCGGTTCAGGATAGACGCCTTATTCAGTCGACATTCGATTACGCTTACCACTTTGACGCAGGCCTTTACGCCCAGTTCCTTCGCCGATTTGCGGAAGAGCGCGGGGTTCGTCGGGTTGAGGGACGCGTCACAGATGTAAAACTCCATCCCGAAAGCGGTGTTATCGAAAGCGTCGCCCTCGAGGACGGGCAATCGATAGATGCTGAGTTCTTTGTGGATTGCAGCGGATTCCGCGGCCTGTTGATCGAAGACGCCTTGAAGGCCGGCTATGAAAACTGGCAGCACTGGCTGCCCTGCGACAGAGCGATAGCGGCGCCGTGCGAAAAAACCGGCGATATGCTCCCCTACACCCGTTCAACGGCAAAGTCCGCCGGTTGGCAGTGGCGCATTCCCCTGCAGCATCGCACGGGCAACGGGTATGTGCATTGCAGCTCATTTGTAGACGAAGGCGAGGCCACAGAAGCGCTCGTTTCCTCACTCGACGGGACGCTTGTCGCCGAACCGCGCACGCTGCGCTTTGTCACAGGTCGCCGACGCAGCTTTTGGAAAAAGAACTGCGTGGCTATTGGGCTGTCGGCCGGCTTTATGGAACCGTTGGAATCGACGAGTCTTCATTTGATTCAATATGGAATTTTGCGACTGATCGCCTTGTTCCCGGACAGCGAAATGTCACCGCTGCTTGCGGATGAGTACAATGCGCAGACCACTGCGGAGTACGAACGCATTCGCGACTTCTTAATTCTGCATTACAACGCGACGGAAAGGGATGACTCTGAGCTGTGGCGCTATTGCGCAAATATGGAGATCCCTGACAGCCTTCGTTACAAGATTGATCATTTCCGAAACTACGGCCTGCTGATCGCACGCGAAGGCGAACTATTTAACAATCCAAGTTGGATCGCTGTCTATCTTGGTCAAAATGTTACGCCTCGCCGTGCGCCCGCCCTTGCAGAAATGCGAAACGCTATGCCTGTCTCAGACCGCTTCAAAGCGATTTCAACGGCGATGAGAAACGCCGTCGCCGCTATGCCAAGCCATGAGGCGTTTGTTCAAGAGCATTGCCGCAGCACACATCAATAGGCGGTTGCGCTTTCTTCCGTACAAAAAGAAAAAAGGCCCGCCGGGCGGCAGGCCTTTTTCAGATTGAGTTCTTGGGAGGATTAGAACTCTTTCTTGATCGTAAAGTTGTACGTCCGGCCGTAGAGTTCATGCCGGCTCGGGAACGTTCCGATGACGCTGTTCCCAGCCGCATCAAGGAGGTCGTTCTGCGTCACAAACGGCTCGTCCGTAAGATTGAACACTTCAAATTGGACGCCGAAACCGTTCAACGGGCCTGAGTCCCAGGTATAGCCGAGCTGGGCGTCAAGGACAGTTTCTCCCTGCGCGTCCTGACCTGCAAGCTGACCGTTGAATTCCAAGATTTCAGAACGATACTCTCCGCGGAAGCGGGCGCTTAGTTTCGCCTGCAGGCCGCCTCGGTCATAGTAGATATCGCTCGACCAGATATTCTCGGAATAGCCGGGGATATCGATAGGATCGCCAGTGGTGCTTGTAATCTCGCCGTCAGCATAGGTGTAGCTAAAGCTTGCGCCAAACCCATCAAGAACTTCGACGATGTCGACAAAATCCAGACGAAGCGTTGCTTCGACACCGGTGATGCTACCGTCCGCCAAGTTCACCGGACCATTCACGGTGCCGATGCCGACTGACGGATTGGCGTCCAGGAACGCCCCTGCGCCGACAGTGCGAATTTGATCGCTCAAGTCCGCGAGGCTTGTGTTGTTCTCCACCCAGCTTGAAATATCTTTGTGGAAGAAAGCGATAGCAATCGCAGAAGCCGGCGAGAAATACTTCTCGAACGACACGTCGTAGGACGTCGACTCATACGGACGCAATGAGGGATTTCCACCGTCTACTGAGAAGCACGAAAGCGCCGGCGGATTTTGGGCAACCAGAACGTCCGGTATTCCATCGCCAGTGTTATCGAAGCAGCTAAGCGGATTGCTTGCTTGGATGCCTTGGTTCGCGGCAAGCTGATCGAGACGCGCCCGTGTTATGGACTGGGCGAACGCCAGCTTCACAAACGTATCGGGCATGATCTCAAAGGAGAGATTCACGCTGGGCAGCCAATGGTCATACGTCTCTCTGACGTTGTTCAACTGCGGCGTACTGGCGAACGTGATGGAGCCGACAGATGATTGGTCCGTGTTGATATATTGAACGCCAGCATTTCCGCGGACCGCCACAGAGCCGATGTCCGCCAAAATGTCGAACATTGCGTAGGCTGTGTGTATTTGTTCTTGCACGGACCAGTTAGCGGGGCCAGCGGCTCTAAGTTGATAAATTCCCGCATCGACGAACCCGGACGCATCATACGCGATGATGTCCTGCCCGATTAGGCCGCTATTTGTCGTTCCGACAATCGAGTCAGTTGGTATCGCAATCGCGTCGCCAACAAAATTCGGGCCTCGGTCGATGAAGTTCGCCGTTTCGTTGTTGTTCTTTTCACGCTCGGTATAAATGTATCCGACTTTGACGCTCGACAGGGGACCGGCTTCCAGAGCGTAGTCCGCCTCCAACCGCAATTGATGAAGCTCATCGTCGAATTCAGGCTCGCGCACAAACCCGACCTGACCCCATCCGCCAGGATCGGTCAGCAACATGGTGGATGGGTCAGTGTAGTCTAGAACGCCGGATATGCTGTATTCGCCGTCGTCCGGGAAGAAAAATGTCAGCGTATCTTGAGCGCCGGAACGAGCCAGGCCCGTACCCGCATATGATTCAAAGTCGATGTCCTGCCGGTCCAATGTCGAAAAACCGTAATCGACCATCAGCCGCAATCTGTCTGACACATCGTATGTCGCGTTTCCGCCAATGGCGAAAATCTCGGCGGTGTTGCCTTCCGTATCCGTGCGAAGGATCGGAACGACTGCAGAATAGCGCGCCGCATCGGCAAATGGTCCGGCGCCGACGGCGCCGTCGAATTGCGCGCCGCTCCATGACGCAATCGGTGTTTCCGTGCCGCGGAAGATCCCGGAGTCTTGGGTATCGGTGTAGAAAGCGTCGATCGAAGCCTGAAAGCGGTCATTGGGCTCGAACTGCAATGCGCCGGCGATCGACGTCCGCTCGAATTCGCGGGACGTCACGCCCTGTCGCGGATTGTCAGACGGATAGATCAATCCGTTCGCGTCACGCGACACTTGGTTGCTGTTCGTTTTCAGCTCGCGTTGAAAGGTCTGGTTGGGGTTCGACTGAACCGTCGCTCCAATGTACCAACCGAGCGTCCCGTCGTCATTCTGGTCGATATACGATCCGAAAAAACGGTATCCTTGATCACTGAAGTCCGGATTGAGTTTGCCGTTGTCATTTATGACATACCGCGCCGAAAGGTTGACTTTTCGGTCTTTGAAGCTGAGCGGCTTGATCGTGCGCAAATCGACGGCGCCGGCGATTCCGAACGCTGACAGACTGGCGTTCGGCGTCTTGTAGACGATGCCCTGCGCAATCAATTCCGACGGGAACTGGTCGAATTCAATGCCCCGGTTATTACCTGCCGAAACAATTTCGCGACCGTTTAGCAATGACAAAGAAAAGTCCGGACCAAGGCCGCGGATTGAGATCTGCTGCGATCGTCCGCGGACCCGCTGCGCCGTAATGCCTGGCAAACGCGCAAGAGCATCGGCGATGGACAGGTCCGGCAGCTTGCCGACGTCTTCAGCAGAAATCGCCTCGACGATGCCGTCGGCGTTTTTCTTTGCTGAGAGAGAGTTCTGAATTGAGCTTCTGATGCCGGTTACGACAATCTGGTCTTGGGCGACGTCGGCGTCCGCATCCTGAGCCGTCGCCGGCGCCGTCATTGCCAACAGCGCAACGCCCGTGGCGGCGCCGCAAAGCAGCCGTGATTTAAGGTAAGGTCCTTCCAGGGCCATGTTCGATTCCTCCCGTCTGATCTTTTTTGGCAATCCGGTATTTGCACTTTTTTTCATAAACGAAGAATTCGCTTCGGTAAATCGCTCAATTAGAACGCTTCGTCGAGCCGCAAAACGCAAACCCACGCGGCGTCTTTGATTTTTTATATATTTTTCAGTGAGTTATGATATTGGGGCTGAATGACAGATGAGAATCCGCCGGTTTTTTTTGCCAGCTCGTGGCGCAGTGGTCACACTCTCGGCGGACGCGTTCGATTTGCATGCTCAAGCAACGAGGGAGTCGTGTTTTTGACCCGCTGCAAAGCCCGGCGGCAGAACCGCTAATGGTCTCTGTCTTTCGGGAAACCCCCGCAAAACTAAGGTTTTTTGCTTATATTGCAGACGTCAGGAAAAGCCATAAGCTCTCTCCTGCTGATTTGTCACCCTGTTCGGGACCCATAAAAATGCTGCAAAGCGAAAGATCGCACATTCTCCCCAGGAAGTTTTCGCTCGACTCTGTCCGCATCGAGAAATTTTCTACGCAAAAACATACACTTGCGACTATCGAAGATCTCCTCGCAGAACCCGACAAAGCGATCGCAACTGCAAAATTGCAAAAATTTGCAAAAATTACACCGCAGTATCCCGGTATTCGGGCGCCGCTTGATTCGAACGCCGCCGATGCGCTGGCGACCGCGCTGTCCCCTGTATTGTCCAGCGTATTCGGCGCTCCAGCGGGGAAATGGTCGATGCAGGGCTGGCACTCTCTCGTAACCAGCCCTCCCGACCGATTGGCGCCGATACAACGTTTTCCGCATGTCGACGGCACGGATCCGGAGCAGATCGCGTTGATGCTTTATCTTCACAAAACCGGCCATGGCGGCACCGCGTTCTTTCGCCACAAGTCGACCGGGCTTGAGGCCTTAACAGAGACCACTTTTCCTCGATACAGAGAGAGTCTGGAACGCGACGCAAAAAACGGAGGATTACCTCCAAGCGGTTATATTACAGACGGGGGACCGTACTTTGAATGCACCCACAGGACAGAAGGCCAGTTCAATCAAGCGATCTTGTATCACGGCAACGTCCTTCACAGCGGCGTCATCGACAACGCACTTCCGCTCCACGAGGACCCCTCCTTGGGCCGGTATACCATCAACGCATTTCTAAGACCGCCTCGGAAGCAATAATCCGGCGACAAATACCGTCAACGCCGACTGAAAATATTTGTGAGAAACCACCATGAGCGAACATCGAATAAAAAAGCTTGTCGTTGTGGGCGGCGGCACGGCGGGATGGATAACAGCGGCCGCATTCTCGCGGTTGTTGGGATCCGCAATCGAGATTGAACTTGTTGAATCGGAAACAATCGGCACCGTCGGGGTTGGCGAGGCGACGATTCCGCAAATCATCCGCCTGAACAAAATTCTCGGCCTCGACGAAAACGATTTTGTGAAAAACACTTTCGGCACATTTAAGCTGGGCATTGAATTTGTCGACTGGGCGAACAAAGGCGACAGATACCTTCATACTTTCGGCGACGCCGGCGTGAATCTTGCGAGCGTTCACTTTCACCACTATTGGCGGCGCGCCGCCATGTCGGGTACCGCCAACACGCTTTGGCACTACTCGCTGCATGAGCTTGCCGCCCAGGAAGTAAAGTTTTCCCAACTTGATCGCGTCGGGAACACGCAAATGACCGGCCTCGCATATGCCTACCACTTCGACGCCGGCCTCTATGCGCGGTATCTGCGGAGCTACTCAGAAGCGAAAGGCGTGGTCCGACACGAAGGCATTGTTCAGTCGGTAGATCGCAATGCTGAGTCTGGCGACATCGAATCGATCACTCTCGAAGATGGGAATTCAATTGAAGGCGACTTCTTTATCGATTGCACAGGCTTTCGAGCGCTGCTGTTGGGACAATCGATGGGCGTCGGCTATCGCGATTGGTCTCAGTGGCTTCCCTGTGACCGCGCCCTTGCGGTCCCGAGCGAGCGATTGTCGCCGCTGCCGCCTTACACGCGCGCCACGGCGCGAACGGCAGGGTGGCAATGGCGCATTCCACTACAGCACCGCACCGGCAACGGCCATGTGTACAGCAGCAACTTCATTGAAGACGACCAAGCGACTGAAATGCTGTTGCAGAACCTTGAAGGCGATGCGTTGGACGACCCTCGCCCGCTTCGCTTCCGTACAGGTCGGCGTGAGCGGTTTTGGGCTCACAACTGTGTCGCCATAGGATTATCGAGCGGATTTCTCGAACCGCTTGAATCGACCAGTATTCATTTGATCCAATCCAACGTTAGTCGTCTCATCAGCCTGTTTCCGCGTGACCGCGTTCATGCGGCGGACCGCGAAGAATACAACCGCCGCACAGCAATCGAGTTTGAACAGATTCGAGACTTCCTTATCTTGCATTACCACCAGACGCAGCGCGAAGACACGGAGTTCTGGAAATACTGTAAAAACATGGATGTCCCCGACACGCTCACGCACAAAATCGACTTGTTCAAAGCTTCAGGACGCATAGGCCGAGATGTGGATGACCTATTTCGCGACGCCAGTTGGGCTCAAGTGATGCTTGGACAAGGCATCCTACCGGATGACTATAATCCTATGGCGGACAAATTGAACGATGATCAACTAACCGCCTTTTTGTCTGACATAAGAACGATAATTGAAAAAGCGGTCGCCGGCCTGCCGACTCACGATCAGTACATTGCCGCCAACTGCGCCGCAGATTAACGCCTGGTAGGATCGCGGACGATCCGGAAGCCAATGTGCGACGTCCCGAAAGCGAGGTCCTGCGCTTGTCGAGCCGCCGGCCGAAACCGCGCGCAGTAGGATTCCGCGCAGAGATATGAACCGCCCTTAATCGTTCCGACCGCGACGCCTGGTTGAGCCGGATCCAATCCTTTGGCGCCTGCGCGCTCAACCGCTTCCTGCGTGTGAGAAGGAGAAAAAGGCGACGCGGTCCACTCCCACGCGTTTCCGATCATGTCGTGGAGCCCGAAACCGTTTGCAGGATAGCTGCCGACCGGTGCAAGGTCTTCGTATCCGTCGTCAGCGCTGTTGATCACGGGAAAAACTCCCTGCCAGGTATTGGCTTTTCCCATCAGCGCATCAGGCGTCTCACTACGAGGATTTGTCTGCGCTTTGTTCGACCCGCCGCGTGCGGCGTATTCCCACTCGGCCTCCGTCGGCAGGCGGCCTCCCGCCCATTTCGCATATGCTTCCGCATCGTCGCGGGTAATGTGAACGACCGGCAGATCCGGGCGCGGCGCAACGCTTTCCACACCCTTCACCCTGCGCCAGTTGGCGCCTTCCACGAGACGCCACCAGCTAAGATTGCGAGCGACGGTGGCGCTTGAAGGATCGAAAACTGCAGACGAAGGCGGCAGGTCAATTCCAGGGCCGGCGGGGTCGGCGGCGCTCCATCCTCGTTCTGCGCGTGTCACATACCCCGTTGCCGAAACGAAAACGGCGAATTGGGCGTTTGTGATTTCCGTTTTCGCCATGTCAAAACCGTCAACGCAGACTTCGCGCGCTGGCGCTTCCTCGGGGTATGCCGTATCCGCCCCCATGACAAAGCATCCGTCCGGCAACGAGACCCACTCCAACTCAATCGGAGCCGTCGACGCCGTGAACAGCAGCGCCTGAACCATCAGTACGAAATCAGTCGATATCACGGGGGAGCGGACCGTTCATACTGATCACGCCACGCCTCTATGTCTTCCTTGAATTTCGAGACAAGTTGCGGGCGGTTGGCGGACACATCCTCAAGTTGGCCGGGATCCCCAACGAGATCATAGAGCGCCGTCTCATCGGTCTCCGATATCCAGACGAAATGCCAGCGTAAATCGCGCCTGTAATATCCGGACTGCGGCGCCCCCATGTGGTCTTCCGTCGAGGCGTCGGGCTCGCCGCGAAAATTGGTTCCCGCGCGGTGTTGCGTCATCCGGCCGATAAAAAAATCGCGCGGGTCAGAGAGCTGGCCGCCCTCAATCTGGGGACGGAGCGAATGCCCCGGCAGATTTGCCGGCGTCCTGGCGCCGGCATAATCAAGAATGGTCGGCATGATATCCAGTGCGCTCGCCAAGGTGACATCATCGCGCATAGGCGTAATCTTACCGCGCCAATAGAACATTATCGGCGTACGGAAACCGGTATCGAAAAATGATCCCTTCCCGCGCGGCCCGCCATTGGCGAAGGTGACATGATCGTCGGCGTATTCAACGCCAGGCGGCTGCTCCCAGCCATTATCGTTCACATAAACAATCACCGTATTGTCGAGCAGTATTTCCCGGCGCAAGGTATCGATGATCTCACCGACCCCCCAGTCAAACCAGGCAATATTGGCGTAGTAGAGCTTCGCCGACTCCGACAGATCTTCCTGGTCCTCGAAAAACTTATAGAATTGATCCGGCGGATTCAGCGGCACATGCGGCAATGCCGGCCCATACCAAACAAAAAAAGGTTGTTCCGCATTATTGCGGATAAAGTCGGTGACCGGCTCCATCGTCTCCCGGCCGATTTCGTTTCCCTTTCCACCCATGAAGGTAAAGAACCAACGGTCGCCGAGATCAACGGCGTCCCGCCACTCCCATGTTTCCGTCATGCCTTCACTGAAACCGCCATGCGCATAGGATTGTTCCCACCATTTCCCGCTTTGGTGTGAAACGTACCCAACCTCCGCAAGCAGGCGCGGCAAGGTCGAAAACCGCTCTATTGCGGTCGTTTCGTACTGACGCCACAGAATCTGTCGCTCTTGGTCCGTATCGACACCATCCGGAATTAGTTTTGACGCCATCATGTCGTCAGCAATCGCGCCCGCTTGCTGTTCGTACTGAACCGGATAGAGACCCGTCACGAGACTCTGAAGCGTTGGCCGGCAAAAGTTCGCAGTAGCGTGGCCGACTTCAAACACAGCGCCGCCCTCGCCGAGAATATCCATGTTTGGCGTCAGTACGTTTTCGTCGCCTAGAAACCCAAGGTAAGGCCAACCCAAATCATCTGCTATAATTAATACGACATTGGGCGGTCCGTCCGGGCGCCGAGGAACAACGGCGCGGTCGATTTCACCAGCATAGGTGTCGTCGAACACGCCCCCGAAGTCGAACGCGTCAGACTTGGCATTCGCTGTTTGAGCGCCATCATGCGCGCAGCCCCACAGACCGAAAAGAGCAATCAACACCAGAAAGAATGGGCGCCTCATATGTTTCCCTCACCATTTCCCTCATTGATTTGCCCGGAGCATCCCGCATTGCAATCGCAAGCTCAAGGCTTTGCAAAAAATGAAATCTGGATGTTTGAACTTAACACGTCAGCGACGAGCTGCATCAATCAAGCGTGCGCCGATATCTCAGCATCGCGATGGAAACAGCAACCGCCACAAAAGCCACCATTGCCAGAATCTCGCCTTGCAGGTCTTCGAAGCTCGCCCCTTTCAACATAACGCCGCGAACGATCCGCAAAAAATGAGTCAACGGAAGGGCTTCGCCAATGGCCTGCGCCCAGTCCGGCATGCCGCGAAACGGGAACATGAATCCCGACAACAGCAGCGACGGTAAAAAGAAAAAGAACGTCAGCTGCATTGCCTGCATTTGGGATTTCGCGATAGTCGAGAAAGTAAAGCCTACCGCCAAATTGGCGACAACGAAGACCGATACGCCGAGTAACAGTAGCCAAAGCGAACCGACAAACGGAACGCTGAAGAGATATCGGGCGGTCAACAGCACGACCAATGTCTGCACGGCGCCCACAGCGACATAGGGCGCAATCTTTCCCACCATGACTTCAGACGGCTTCACGGGCATCGCGAGGAGATTTTCCATGGTCCCGCGTTCGGCTTCCCGCGTCATCGCCATACCGGTTATCATGACCAACGTCATGGTCAGGATTACGCCCAAAAGTCCGGGGACGATGTTGTATTGCGTAACGCCCTCAGGATTGTAGCGCGCATGAACAACAAGTTCGAACGGGCCAGGCTCAGGCGCCAATCCGTGCAAAGAACCTCTAAGTTCGTGACGGAGCGCCCTGGTGAAAATCGCCTCTGCTTGCGCCACCGCATTGGAGGACGCAGCCGGATCCGATGCGTCAGCTTCCACGAAGATTTGCGGCCTGTCTCCGCGAATCAGGCGCTCGGTGAAACCGGAGGGAATGGAGATCACAAACGCCACTTTTCCCTGCGCGAGAAGCTCGCTGCTCTGTCGGGGATCCGACGTCTCCATCACCAATCTGTAATAGCCTGAGGTTTCCAGCGCCTGCAGCAGCGTACGCACGATTGGCGTTTTCTCTTCAACATGGACGGCGGTCGGCAAGTTTTTGGGGTCGGAATTGATCGCAAATCCAAAAAGAATGAGCTGCAGGATCGGTATTGCGAACATCATCCCGAATGTCAGCCGGTCGCGACGCATCTGCACGACTTCCTTCGCGAAGATGGCGAAAATTCGCGACACAGAGGCAGAAGCCCCGCTCATGCGTGCAGTCTCTGGTCGGCTCCAGCACGCGCCATGAGCGCAATAAACGCATCTTCCAGACTCGGCTTAACCTCTCGCCACTGCACGCCGTGGCTATTCACGCCGCCGATCGCCTCTTTGATTAGCGCGCTGTTTGAACCGCTCACATGAAGCGCCGCACCGAAATAGGAAACGTGTTCGACACCCGGCTTTTCTTTCAGCGCTTTTGAAAGCGCTCGCACATGATCGCCCTCACCCCGAAAAGTAACGAGACCCGACGTTGCAATTATATCATTGACTCGTCCGCGAGTGATGACTTCTCCATTTGCAAGGTAAACGATTTTGTCACAGCGTTCGGCCTCATCCATGTAGTGAGTTGAAACAAGCACCGTTAATCCTTCTGTAGACAGATGGTGAATCTCATCCCAAAAATCGCGCCGCGCCTGCGGATCAACGCCTGCAGTGGGCTCGTCAAGAAGCAGAAGGCGCGGGTGGTGCATCGTCACCGCCGCGAGCGCCAATCGTTGCTTCCAGCCCCCTGAAAGGGCGCCGGCAAGCTGCCCCTGCCGTTTGGTAAGTCCCAACTTCGCCAGCGTCGCATCGACGCTTTCCTTAAGTGAGGGCTGTTCATAGAGCCGTGCGACGAATTCGAGGTTTTCTCGAATTGTCAGATCGCTCCAGAACGAAAACTTCTGGGTCATATATCCGGTGGAGCGCTTTATTTTGTCGACTTCGCGATTGATGTCGAAACCGAGACACGACCCCTCGCCCTCCGACACGTGCAGTAGTCCGCAAATCATGCGTATCGTGGTGGTTTTTCCTGAACCATTGGGCCCCAGAAATCCCCAGACTTCTCCTTCCGGCATTTGAATGTCGACGCCGTTCACGGCCGTCTTGTCCCCAAAGCGTTTGACCAGGCCTCGGACGTCAATCGCAAATTCCGTCATGACGGCGCCACGTTGACCGGCAGACCCGGTCGGAGTTTTTGATTTCCGACGAGGCGCGCCTCAACGAGAAAGACAAGTTTCTGGCGTGACGCGACACTGTAGATGACAGGCGGCGTGAATTCCGCCTCGTTTGCGACATAAGAAACTCTCGCCGGCAGCGGGCTTTCAAGACCGTCTGCAAAGACTGATACCGTTTGCCCGACGTCCACGCGCGGGAGTTCGTCTTGCGGTACGAAAAAACGCACTTTCAAGGCGTTTTCCGGCAGCAGCGAAACGACCGGCGACCCTGCGGAAACAAATTCGCCTTCACGATGGAAAACGTCCTCGACGCGACCCGAAACGCGAGCCTTAACAATGCGCTCGCTAAGCGTCCATTCTGCTTCGTCTAGCTGCGCGCGCGCGGACTCGGCGGCTGCCTCGGCGGCGTCCTGGGCGCCGCTGCGTCCGGCGAGACGTGCGACTTCTATCGCTTCCCTCGCAGCCTCTACGCGCGCCGCCGCGGACTTGTAAGCCGCCACAACTTCGTCGCCGCGCGCCTGCGATGCGTTGCCTTCCTCCACCAGCGGAACCCAACGATCACGTTCCGCCGTCGCTTGCACAAGCACTGATTCCGCCTCAGCCAGTTGCGCTTCCAACGCTTTGATCTCGGCTGGGCGAGCGCCTGTTTGAATATCGCGCAGCTGCGCGTTTGCTTGGGCGGCCCGCGCCGCCGCGGTCGCCACAATCGCCGTTTGCTGTCCGTTATCGAGCTCAAACAAGACATCGCCGACAGCAACCGCATCGCCTTCTCTGATATGACCTTCAGTTATCCATCCATTTTGAGGCGCGGCGATATAAACAAACTCAGCTTCAACATACCCCGTATATGCGGCTCGTCTGTCTTCCTGCGTGCAAGCGCCCAGGAAACAAACGCATGCGCTGAATATTGCGCTGTGAAACACTAGTGGCGTCCTCATGGCGCGTTCGCCCTTATGGCTAAAGCCTGCAAAAGCATTTTTTCGTGAAGTGCAAATAGAGCGTCCAGGTCAATCTGCGCATCCGGATCATGCTCAAAAACGACGCGCCAAATTGCAGAAAAGATAATCGGCGCCGCCACAAGTCGCGCGGTAAGCGACGGATTGTCGATTTCGATTTCGCCTTGGGCGTTTGCTTCTTCGAGCACGGCGGTCAACGCGCCGAGAACGCGCTCGATCACATTCTTTCGATACGCCGTGACGGTGTCCGGAAAGGCCGGAGCGTCAGCGATCAAGATTTTTGCAAGCTTGGGGACCGGCGTTTCACGAATGATTGTCGGCGCGAAGCGCAACATGGCGCCGATGGCCTGCAAGCCGCCGCCGGAATGACGAATGACGCTTTCAAGGCGCTCAACGTTCGGGACGGCGTAAACTTCCACCAGTGACTTAAACAGCGCGTCCTTTGAATCGAAATAAACGTAGAGCGCGCCTTTAGAGACGCCTGCTCGGGCGGCGATATCGTCCATTCGGGCGGCCGTGAAACCGCGCTGAAAAAACTCGTCCAACGCAGCCTCGAGCAGCGCGGCCCGACGCAGGTCTTTCGCCTCGGCTGTATGGGCCCTGGCCATAAATCACCAACATACTGACTGGTCAGTATGTAACACTGATGGGTGGACATAGCAAGGGACGACAATTGGGGAACCGAGTTAGGAATCGAGCCTTTGCCGAACCGACCGGAACGTTCGCTTTTCGGCTGCTGAGGGTTCCGCGGCCACGACGAGAATGTCGGCGGATGTCGCGCCTCGTCCCGGCTAGGGGCGCTGCGCTGGGGCTGACACGGTCAGAAGAGCGGGCGTTTGGATCCAATCAAGAACACGCCGCAAGCGGAATTGAGAAATGCAGATAAAATCAATTTCTATATTCGCAGACATTATTACTCTATTTAACACTTTCGCACATTCATACGCTAACGAGCGGACTTTCTCGCAGCTCAATTTTGACCGTCTGTTTCAATTCGATCTGGTTCGAGGGAGCAATTAGCGTTGCTGGATTACCTTTCCATCTACGGCGCAAAGCGTCAGTTTGAAATCTCCGATCAGGACGCGCCGCAACAGCTGGCGCGTAGCCGACGCTGGCGCACCTATCGTCGCGCGTTTCTGGCGCGTCCGGAAAACGTATGGTGTCGGTATGAAAAGCGGAAAGGCGTATTTGTAAAAGCCACAGTCGTTAATCACTGGTTCCCCCATCAGGGAAATAGACGCATTTTTTGGGAAACAGCCTGGCACGTTCCGCTATCAAGAAAGGCGCACGCCGGTTGGAAAAAACACATCGAAGATATCGGCCTACGAGAACTCCTTCGATTAGCGCCGCTCTACATAGAAGATTTTGATCTGTACCATGCACGCAGCATTCTGATCGATGAGGAGCGCGCCTGAAACATTCCCTTTAGCGCGCACCCAAGAAACAATGCGCGCTGATGTCACGCTGTTACTTGTGCTCAATTCTATTCAATAGATAAGATTCGCCTACAGATTATATAAATCTTGGTATACTCCAGACTTCTATTACAGTCTTTTTAAGTCACTTTTTGACGAAAGCGATTTATACTCCCTCCAATGGAATTGCTCAGCCGTTGATGTGAAGAAAACACATCGTTCAAACCAACCGTAATTTACACCCCCGAAGCGCCGACAAGGCGCGAACGGTCGGAGTAGTCGTGCTGGAGAGTCGCCATGACGCGTATTATCCGAACCTCTCTTTTTTCCTTCGTTTCCGCTGCGCTGATAGTCGGGTCTGCGGTAAGCGGCGCGGCGATGTTGACGATTGCCGCTGCAGAAAAACCGGACCCCGACAATAAAAAAGCGCACGCCCAGTCATTGAGATCTCCTCAAGGCATTGAAAACAACCGAGAGGAGAAACGCGATCGCGCGACGTCACAACGAAAACGTTCGAATTCCAGCCCGCCGCTAGTCGACGCTCGCGAGGTGCGCACCTACGACGGCGCTAACAACAATCTCCAAAACCCCGACTGGGGCGCCGCTTTCACGCACCTGCAGCGCCTTGGCCCTTCCGACTACGCTGATAGTATTTCCGCGCTCGCCGGCCCACAGCGCCCCAGCGCACGGGTCATCAGCAATCAAATCGTCAATCAAGACAACGGCGAATCAATACCCAATACGTTCGGTACGAGCGACTTTGTGTGGCAATGGGGACAATTCATCGATCATGATATCGGACTCACCGACGGCGGCACGGATGAATCGGCGAACATTTCTGTCCCCATCGGCGACCCCCATTTCGACCCGTCGCATTCGGGGCTGGCGGTCATTCCGTTCAACCGGGCTTTTTTTGATCCGGCGACGGGCGTGACAACTGACAATCCTCGCGAACAAGAGAACGAAATCACGAGCTGGATTGACGCATCAATGGTTTATGGCTCCGATGCAGAGCGCGCAGCGGCGCTGCGGGTCGGACCGGATAGCCCATTTCTCAAAACAAGCGCCGGAAATCTGTTGCCTTTCAATGTGAATGGACTGGCGAACGCAAACGGATTTGTACAGGATCCCGCAACCCTGTTCCTGGCGGGCGACGTGCGCGCAAACGAACAAGTTGGCCTCACGGTAATGCACGCCCTTTTTGTGCGTGAACACAATAGACTGGCGAGCATTTTACGACGCGAACGCCCAAATGCAGACCCCGAAGTTATTTTTCAAACCGCACGCAGGCTAGTCGCTGCTGAAATCCAAATCATCACGTATGAGGAGTTCCTGCCTGCTCTCCTGGGGCGAGACGCCATCTCCCCCTATCGCCGGTACGACCCGGCGGCGCACCCGGGCTTGCTCAACGAGTTTTCCGTCGCCGCGTTTCGTCTGGGGCACAGCTTGCTGAGTAGTCAGATCCTGCGCTTGGACGCGGACGGCAACGAGATTGCCGAAGGATCAATTGCGTTGCGCGACGCATTTTTCACCGCGCCGGCATTTTTGCAGGAACGAGGCGACCTGGATCCGATTCTTCGCGGATTGGCGAGCCAGCGCCACCAACAGCTAGACGTTAAAATTGTTGACGCCCTGCGTAATTTTCTGTTCGGCGCCCCGGGACAGGGCGGCTTTGATCTGGCCTCGCTTAACATCCAGCGCGGCCGCGATCACGGCGTGGGCTCCTATAACGACACGCGGGCGGCGCTCGGCTTGGGGCGGGTATCGCGCTTTGACGAAATCACCTCCGATCCGGACGTTCAACAGGCGCTGTTTCTCACATACGGGTCCGTCGATCGTATCGACCTCTGGATCGGCGGTTTGGCCGAAGACCCGCTTGCCTCTGAAGGATCTCAGCTCGGACCGCTCTTTCGTGAAATCCTTATTCTCCAATTCGAGGCGCTGCGGGACGGCGACCGTTTTTGGTATGAACGAGACTTAACCGTAGATGAGCTGCGCCGCGTAAAGGACACCTCGCTCGCAAGGGTTATTCGCGATAACACAGGTATAGGACGCGAATTGCAGAAGAACGTATTTTTCGTGGACCGAAAATCAGGGCGAAGCCGTCGCTAGGAATCTTCAGGCTGAATGCATTCAGGTCCCTGATGTCTTGCATTGTTGACATAGGCGCTCACTCTATGCGCGGTCATCCAGTCCGGCGGGCAGGGTTTCAGCATTTCATAGGCTTCTTCCGGCGGCGCGCGTAACCACGCCTCGACTTGATCCGACCCAAGAATAACGGGCATTCGATCATGCAGTTCCGCCATGAATTCGTTGGGGCCGCAAGTAATAATGGAGCATGATAGAATTACTTCTCCGGTTTCGGGATCTGTCCATTCGTCCCACAGGCCCGCCATGCGAAACGCTGGCTCCTTTGCCGGGAAAATGTAAAACGGCGGATCACCCTTTTTCCGAGGACGTTTCCATTCGAAGAAGTTCATGGGAACGAGACAGCGCTGGCCTTTCTTCCAGGCGGTGCGGAAGGTCGCCTTTTCAAGCAATGTTTCGCTGCGGGCGTTGTGGGTGGAGAATTTTTTTTCCGCGAGCGGTTTTTTCCACCACGCGGGAACGAGATCCCAGCGCGCTTTCTCAATAAGGCGCTCGCCGTCTTTTTCACGAACGATATGAACTGTCGTGGTCGGAGCGATATTGTGGCAAGGCTGAAGGTTTGAGGTCGGCGCAGCACCGATAACCCCCGACAGTTCGCTAATATCGGCCCACGTAAGGCTCTGGTCCCCCCGACCACACATGCCTGATTCCCTTTGTCTTTTAAGGCTACCACAAATGCCGCTTGACGAACCAGCAGCGCCGTGCAGTTATTGCCTGGGAGTGAACAAAACAGGAACATATGATCTGCCTGCGCTTAGCCCCGGCCGCGTCCATGAGGCGAGCGGGCCCGGCGCGTCAGCCTTTGTCTTTCTGATGGCGAGAAAGGGGGACGCCATGCTTTGCGGTCCGCCGCATTGGCTTTCAGCTCTGCATCCGCAAAGCGTGGCGCGGTTTTGCGATCCTAATGCGGTTCTTCACGTCCCATGCCCTCTGGCTGCGGATGTTTTATGGGCGGCGGAAACAGGGCTGCGCTCCGGCGCGGTCTCAACGGTTATCGCCGTGATGGAAAAGAGCCCCGGCCTTACGAATTTCCGCCGGCTGCAACTCGCCGCGCAAGCAGGAAAATCGCTCGGTCTCATTATCGTCTCACAGCCGGCGCACAGCACCGCTGCTGAAACACGCTGGCTCTGTCACCCTGTGTATACGGATCAAGATGAGGAGATCCGCATCCACGCATCGGTTTACAAAAACAAGAAAGGAATTGTCGGGAGTTGGATTTTAAATGTCTCTGGGGAAACGAATACTTTGCATATGGATGCCGCGCCTGCCGGTGAACCGGTTTGGCCGGAACGGATTGCCGGTTGACGATTGTTTATTCGCAGTCACGGCCGAAGAAAAGAACGCCGTTCGGCTTGTCTGCCTTAATAAACACGCACGCCGCATTGGCCTTACGCCGGGAATGACGCTGGCGACAGCGCGCGCAGCAGCGCCTGAGCTCATTACTGTGGCGGAAGAGCCTTTACGCGATGAAGCGTTTTTGAACGCGTTACAGCGATGGTGCGTAAAATTCACGCCATGGAGCGCTCCCGAAGGCAAAGACAGCCTCTTGCTCAACATCACTGGATGCGCCCGCCTTTTCGGGGGCGAGGCGGCAATGGCCGAACAACTCCGTCAGGAACTCGCGGACATGCAGGTCGAAACCCGTATCGGGATTGCGGACACAAAAGGCGCAGCGCGGGCGGCGGCGCATTTCGGCGCAAAGGGAGAAACGATTATCGCCCCCGGAGATACGCGCGCTGCTCTCGCGCGTTTTCCTATTGACGCATTGTTTACGGATGAAAAAATCATATTCGAACTGAAACGCCTGGGGCTTAAGCGCATCGGCGACCTTTATCCCTTAAAGTCTTCCGACCTCGCGCGTCGTTTCGGCATTGGGATTCTCCGGTCTTACGAAAAGCTCCTTGGCTCCGCATCCGACCCGGTCTCGCCAGCGGCGACGCAGGCGACATTGGCGGCGCGCATGTCTTTTCCCGATCCGATTGGCTTAACAGAAGATGTGAGCGAGGCGCTCAACCGCCTTGCTGCGCAAGTCTGTAAACGGCTCCGCCAGCATGCATATGGCTTGCGCTCAGCGCGTCTTAGCATCTATCGCGCTGACAAAAAGCAAATTCATGTTGAGATTGGTCTCGCGCGACCGACGCAGGATACGGGGCGCATTGTCCGGCAATTCGCCTTGAAGCTTGATAAAATCGACGCCGGCTGCGGCATCGATATGATGCGCCTCGCCGCGCTGCAGGCAGAGCCCTTCAAACCAGTGCAGAAACGATTTGCTGATGCGCAAAAACAAGATGACCTTGACGAGTTGGTCGCCACCCTTGGCAACCGCCTCGGCTTTGACCGCGTGTTGCGCTGGCGGCCGATGGAAAGTCACCTGCCCCGCCGCACTTTCCGCATGATGGAAGCCGTACGCCAAACAACGAAAGAAAACTGGAGGGCTGACGCCGCCCGCCCGCTGATGATTTATGACGGCGAACCGATAGAGATTATCGAGCCCGGTCGCCCGCCCAAAAGTTTCATCTGGCGGCGCAAAACATATACCGCAGCACGCATTCACGGTCCGGAGCGCATCGGTCATGAGTGGTGGAAAGGCCCTGAAAGCGATGCTGTCCGGGATTACTGGCGTGTGGACAGCAAAGAGGGCGCGCGGCTCTGGCTTTCATCAAAGCCGCAAGAAAAGCCTCATCGCTGGGAAGTGGCGGGCGTATTCCCATGAGTTATGCGGAACTCAACGTCACGTCTAATTTTACATTTCTAACGGGCGCATCACATCCGGAAGAATTGGTTGAACACGCGGGTCAACTTGGCCTTGAAGCGATCGCGATTACCGACACCAACACATTCGCCGGCGTCGTCCGGGCCCATGCCGCCGCTCTTGACGCCGGCGTACGGTTTATTGTCGGCGTACGACTTAGGTTACAAGACGGGCAGGATCTTCTCGCCTACCCTCAAGACCGCGCTGCCTATGGACGCCTTTGTCGTTTGCTGACAGAGGGAAAACGCCGCACCGTGAAAGGCGCATGCGAGCTTTCCATGAAAGATGTTTTGGCCTGGTGCGACGGCTGTTATCTGATTGCATTGCATGTCACTCCAGCAGACCTCGCAGCTCTTGCACGCCGGTTTAAGCATCATGTCTTTCTCGGGCTCTGCCCGGAGTATGACGGCAAAGACGATAATCGTTTCGCAGATCGTGCGGCCTTGTCCAAAAAACTGGATCTGCCGCTCATCGCCACCGGAAACGTGCTGCTGCATAAGGCGTCGCGGCGCCCTCTGGCCGATGTCCTGACCTGCATTCGCGAGCGTTGTACGATTGATAATATCGGCAAGCGCGCACTGTTGAATGCTGAACGACGGCTTAAGAGCCCTTTCGAAATACACAAGCTCTATAAGGCGTATCCGGAAGCCGTCTCCAACACGCTTATCATCGCCAAGCGCTGTTTGTTCTCTCTCTCAGAGCTTAAATATGAATATCCTGAAGAAATCGCCGACGGAAAACCGCCGCTCCAACGATTAAAAGAACTCACCGAAGACGGATTAAAAGACCGCTATCCGGACGGGACGCCGCTGCATGTGCAAAGCATGGTCGCAAGAGAGTTTCGTCTGATCGAAAAACTTGATTACGCCCGCTATTTTCTGACTGTTCATGACGTTGTGAAGTTTGCTCGCGACCAGGACATTCTTTGTCAGGGGCGCGGCTCTGCGGCGAACTCTATCATTTGCTATGCGCTCGGCATTACGTCGATTGGTCCAGACATCATCACGATGGTGTTTGAACGTTTCGTTTCAGAAGCCCGCAATGAACCGCCTGATATCGACGTGGATTTCGAACACGAGCGCCGAGAAGAAGTTATTCAGCATATTTACAAAAAATATGGACGCGAGCGCGCAGGCATTTGCGCCACAGTGATCCATTTTCGCTCTAAGGCGGCGATACGAGAGGTTGGGCGGGCCATGGGCCTTTCCGATGACGCGGTCACAGCGCTTTCATCGCAGATGTGGGGCTGGTCTGAAGGCGCGCCCAAAGAAGAGCGCGTAAAATCCGCGGGATTGAACCTCGATGATTTTCGCATTCGGCAAACGCTGTCGCTAATTCACGAGATCATCGGCTTTCCACGACATCTTTCCCAGCATGTCGGCGGCTTTGTCATGACCAAGGGACGACTTGACGAACTTGTTCCCGTGGAGAATGCAGCCATGGAAGACCGGACCGTTATTGAATGGGATAAGGACGATATCGATGTCTTAGGCATGCTGAAAGTCGATGTGCTTTCCCTTGGCATGCTAACCTGTATTCGCAAGGCTTTTGACCTCATCAAGGAATGGAAGGGCACGTCTTACACATTGGCGACAATCCCGCAGGAAGACCCGCGGATTTATGAACAATTGAGTCAGGGCGACACGGTCGGTCTTTTTCAGGTCGAAAGCCGCGCGCAGATGTCTTTTCTGCCGCGCATGCGTCCGCAGTGTTTTTATGATCTCGTCATCGAAGTCGCGATTATTCGTCCTGGGCCCATACAGGGCGATATGGTGCATCCCTACTTAAGGCGGCGCCGCGGCGAGGAAGAGATCGTTTACCCCTCCAAAGAGCTGGAAGAGGTTTTAAAACGCACGCTCGGCGTGCCGCTGTTTCAGGAACAGGCGATGCAGATCGCCATGGTCGCCGCCGGCTTCGACCCAAGCGAGGCGGATGCGTTACGCCGCGCCCTGGGCGCATTTCGCCGGGTCGGCAGTGTATCTGATTTTAAGGACCGTTTTATTACCGGATGCCTAGAGCGGGGCTATGACGAAGACTTTGCAGAACGTGTGTTTCGTCAACTCGAAGGATTTTCGGGCTACGGGTTTCCGGAAAGCCACGCCGCCTCTTTTGCACTGCTGGTCTATGCGTCCGCCTGGCTCAGACATCACCACCCAGAGGTCTATTGCTGCGCCATTTTAAACGCGCAGCCCATGGGGTTTTATGCGCCGGCCCAGCTTGTAACCGATGCGCAAAAGCATGGCGTTGAGGTGCGCCCCGTCGATGTGAACGCCAGCACCTGGGATTGCAGCCTCGAACCAGACGGGAAAGGCGGCTTAGCCGTGCGCTTGGGCTTCCGCATGATCAAAGGGTTTCAAGAAGAAGACGCCCAGTGGATGACGGCCGCGCGCGGCAACGGTTACCGAGACATCGTTTCAATCCACAGGCGCGCCGGGCTTCGTAAGCCTGCGCTGGAAAAACTGGCGATGGCGGATGTCTTCGCCTCTCTCGGCGTATCGCGCAGAGACGCGCTGTGGCACGCCAAAGCCGTTGATGATGGGGCCCCGATGCCCTTGCTGGATGATCCGCTGCTCGACGCGCCGTTGGGCAAGACGGCCCTGCCGACGCTCTCGCATGCGGAAGATGTCTTTGAAGATTTTATTTCAACCCGGCTTTCTCTGAAAGACCATCCGGTGCGCCTGGTTCGCGACTTTGCAGGAAAGGATATGACCCCCAATAAAGGCTTACGCGACGTTCCTGAGAATGGGCGCGTTACCGTGATCGGCGCCGTCATCACCCGGCAGCGTCCCGCGACCGCCAGCGGCGTTGTCTTTATAGCGCTTGAAGATGAAACAGGCTCCGCCAACATTATCGTCTGGAAATCAACCTTCGAGGCGTTCCGTACCCAGGTGATGCAGGGACGCTTGCTTAAGGTCACCGGCAAGGTGCAGCGCGAAGGCCGTGTCATTCATGTGGTTTCCGAACGGATTGAAGACCACTCTTACCTGTTTGACGAACTCGGAGAGGCCGACAGCGGGATCGACATGACGTGGTCATCCGCAGACGAAGTGAAAAAGCAAATCCCCGACAGCCGCCAGACCTCCCGCTACAAAAGCCCGCCCTCGCCCGCACCCGCCATGCACCCACGCCAACAGGCGAAACGGCTATTTGTAAGCCGGGATTTTCATTAACTTCGTGGCGCCAAGTTTTGGGCGATAGGAAAACACGAACCGGATGTTGAGGCCGGATGGAAAACGATCCTCAGCGTAAATGGCGCATGCAAACGAGGACGCGCTGAACCAAATCGAATATGAGATGTTTCAGATTTCACCCGGCTGCGTTTGCTTCGCAAACGGTCCGGGTTCATGGTGCGGGCGGCCGGACTTGAACCGGCACGGGATTACTCCCGACAGATTTTAAGTCTGTTGCGTCTACCAATTCCGCCACGCCCGCGGTCGAAAAGCGCTCCCTTAGCATGTATCACGCCGCGCGCAAACGCGTGGGTCGGATCAGCATTCCACGACATTCACCGCCAGGCCGCCCTCGCTCGTCTCCTTGTACTTCCGAGACATATCCAGACCGGTCTGACGCATGGTCTCGATGACCTGATCAAGGGAGACTTTGGGGTTTTCAGCAGAGCGCATTGCGAGCCGCGCCGCGTTGACGGCTTTCACGGCGCCGATGGCGTTGCGTTCAATACAGGGAATCTGGACGAGACCTTTGACCGGATCACAGGTCAGCCCGAGATTATGCTCCATGCCGATTTCCGCAGCGCGCTCAACCTGCGACGGCGTCGCGCCCCAGACCGACGCCAGTCCCGCCGCCGCCATAGAGCAAGCAACACCCACTTCTCCCTGGCAGCCCATTTCCGCCCCTGAAATCGAGGCGCGCTGCTTGTACAGCATGCCAATCCCCGCCGCCGCGGCCAGAAAGATGCGAATATGGTCGATCCGCATATCGTCCGTGTCGCAGTAATGTTTGATCACCGCTGGAATAATGCCGGCGGCGCCGTTTGTAGGCGCGGTAACGACCCGCCCGCCCGCTGCGTTTTCCTCGTTGACGGCCATCGCATAAACATTGAGCCAGTCGAACAGTTGCTCGCGTTCATTCGCGAGCGGGGTCTCCTGCAACTTGCTGTACAAGGATTGCGCGCGGCGCTGGACGCTGAGCCCTCCCGGCAGCTCGCCGCTCGTATGAAGGCCGCGCTCGATGCAATCGCGCATCGCCGACCAGATTTGGTCTAGACGGCTTTCGGTGTCCGCGCGAGGCCGCAACGCATCTTCGTTTTTGAGAATGATGTCGTGAACATTCGCATTCTGATCGCGGCAAATTTCAAGCAACTCTTTCGCGGACGAGAATGGATATGGGCTGCGCCGGGGCCTCGCGATCATGTCGTTGTCGGACGGCTTTTCGAGCTGTTTTCTCGTCGCAATAAATCCCCCGCCGACGGAATAGTAAACCTGTTCGAAAATCGAGCCGCCGTCGTTATCCAAAATGCGAAGGATCATTTCATTAGGATGGAGTTCAGGTACGACGTCGCCCCGCAGTTCAATATCCTTTGCGGGATCGAATGGAACAACCGGACCGTTCGCGAGCGAAATCCGGCGATCCGTTTTCACGCGGGCCACAGCAGCGTCAGCTTCATCCGGATGCGCGGTTTCAGGCTCAAATCCCAGCAGCCCCAATATGACCGCCTTGTCTGTTCCGTGTCCGACGCCCGTTAGCGCCAACGACCCATGCAAGGAGACATTGACTGCAGCAGCTTGATTAAGCACGGACGCCTGACGTGCGTCTTTCAGAAATCGCAAGCCGATGCGCATCGGCCCTACTGTGTGCGACGACGACGGACCGAGACCGACTTTGAAAATATCAAATATGCTCAGCACGGGCTGCTTGACCGACCTGTCATCGATTGTCTTCCATTTTCGGTTCCACGCCCAAGTCGCGCATCGCCGCGGCGACCGCATCGATCGCGGAAAAGGCGGTTTGTTCTTCTTCGGCGCGCGCGATGACGGTAACGCCTTTGACGTCCCCATCAATCGGGTAACTGCCGATCGCTACGCCCGCTACCCTATTTTGAATGTCGCGAAGTTGATCCGCGATCCGTGACTCAGGCAGTCCGTATGCCGTCGCCGCTCGCGAATAGAGCTGCACGCCGCGCTCCAGTTCGCTGTCGACGGCGTTCAACATCCCCTGGAAGATCCGCGGCACGCCGGCCATGACAAAAACATTCGCGAGCCGTACGCCTGGGGCCCCTGAGACCGGGTTATCGATTAATACGGCGCCTTCCGGCGTGCGCCCCATGCGCTTGCGGGCGGGCGTTACCTCTTCGCCGCGCGCCCGATACCAGCGCTCGATCATGTCCATTGCCTTGGGGTGTTCGATTACGGGTACGCCAAAGGCTGCAGCAATTGCGTCCACCGTTATATCGTCATGGGTCGGCCCTATGCCGCCTGAGGTAAAGACGTAATCATACCGAGGCCGCATCGCATTGAGCGCCTCGACAATCGCGCTCTGTTCGTCTCCTACGATCCGCGCTTCAGCCAGCCTTATGGCGCGGCTCGTCAACCAACCGGCGAGATAGTGCATGTTTGCATCTCTGGTGCGGCCCGACAAAAGTTCGTCGCCAATGGCGAGGATCGCGGCGGTTTTGCGGTTTTTCTTCTCGGTCATGGCCGCACTTTAGGCCGCGGCGCGGCGCGACGCCAGCTGGATGACGAGGCCTCTTTTACTCACGCAGATAGGTCGACCCGCCGATGGGTCCGACCCCGTTCGGCACGGGCACGTTGGTCAGTTGATAGTCTGCATTCAAAAACAAATCCGGCGATCCGGACATCTGAACTTTGCGCGCGACGATCGCCGTATAGGCTGAGGAATCAGCAATAGGCAGCGCAGAATCGATCAACAAGGTTCCCTTTTTTAGGTAGATCGTGCCCAAAAGCTCTCGGGCGTTGGCGCTTTCAATCATATACGTCTCGCCGGCCCCAACCGAATCCGCTTCCCAAAAGAGCAATCCAGCCAAAGGGCCTGTTTCCGGCGCCTTCAGGTGGACGATGGAGGTTTTGTCAAAGTTGAATGTCGGAGAGGTCCCTTCAAGGTAGAAGCCCACGCCGTGGCCAAATACGCGGGCGCCCTTGTCGACGTGCAAATCTCCGTCCTTGATCACATAAACGCCAGGCGCCAAGTGCACGTCGGCGTCTTGGTCGGAGATGTAGAGACCGCCGCAGTATACGCCCGGGAAAAGGTCGTATCGCGTATATCCAGGCAATGTGCCGGGATTGGCACCGTCGAGGCCGGCGATTGTCTCGGCGATGATATTGTTGAGCTCGACGGAGTGTATTGGCGTCGTGTCGCCGATGACCTTGTCATAGTGGTCGCATCCGCCGAACGCCGGGGGTGTTCTTTGCGACAAGGGGTCCTCGTAAGGCGGGCAATCCGTGATCGGCAACGGATCGTAGTGCCGCCATCCGCCCTCATAGCCGCCGCTGGAGCAAATCATCTCCGCATTCAGCTTTGCCGATCCGGAGACGGAGACGCCGCGGGCGGCTGTCGAATTTGAGACAATTGCGCATTCGGGAGCCGTCAGCGTCGCACTCGTCTCAGCCCGAACCGCATCGTTTTGAGCAGTTTCGAGCGCAATGACGCATATATTCGAACCGCCCTTCGCCACGGCGGTGGAGGTCACTTCGATCGGCTGATTATAAGGAAAAATCTTCGTCAGGATCAGACCCGTCATCGCGCTTTGCGTGAGCGTGACGGTGACTTCGGCTTGGCCAATGTTGACGCGCGTTTCATGAACGAACGGACTCAGGTTGTACGGCGCCGCCACGTCGTTTTTGATCGCGCTATCGACAATCGACTTGATGTTGGCTTCGCCGGCGTTCGCCAACAGGAATTCGCGGGCGCCGCGGGTCGCCAGAAGGTCGGCGACTTCCTTCAATCCGGCCCGCTGCGCGTTCCAGCGAGAGAAATCCAGCCCTGCGCCAACCAAGAACAAGAGTATCGGCCCGAGGACAGCCGTCATCAAAGCAATATTGCCGCGGCTGTCCCGGAGGAAGCATTGGGAGCGTAGTAGGTGCTTTTTCATTACCTTGCCGATGAGGAGATCCTTATTTCCTCCTCCCGCAGTGTTTTTCTTGATCCGCGAAGGATAAATTTTTATGAGCAAAGATAGTAAATTCTGCTTTAACCTTCCGTAAACTAATTAGCCTTCGCGCCTATGTTCATTGGCAAAATCCAAGAGTCTTAAGTGATTGCTTCCCCTCCGTTGTTAACGAAAATCAACGCCACATGAGATTTCCTGCACCACTTCTGCAGGGTGAATTACTGCGTCGATACAAACGCTTTCTGGCCGACATTCGCCTACAAGACGGACGGGAGATAACAGCCCACTGCGCCAATCCCGGTTCCATGTTGGGCGTCGCCGTTCCAGGCGCACGCGCCTGGGTTAGCGAACATCACGGGAGCGGGCGCAAACTGCCTTACTCATGGCAACTGGCCGAGGTTAACGGCGTCCTCATTCCGGTGAACACCTCAAACCCCAACCGGATTGTCGCCGAGGCGCTCGATGCGAAGACAATCCCGGAACTCGCCGGTTACAAGCATGTGCGTCCGGAGTTGAAGTACGGGGAAAACAGCCGGGTCGACTTCTTTCTGGAGGGCGGGCGGCGGCGGAAGCCTTGTTACGTGGAAGTGAAAAACGTGCACCTTTCCCGTCGCGCGGGACTCTCTGAGTTTCCGGACTCTGTAACAGCTCGCGGCGCGAAGCATCTTCGCGAACTCATGACGGTAAGACAAAACGGCGCCCGCGCCGTGATGCTTTTTGTTGTCCAGCGCGACGACTGCGCGCGCTTTCGGCCCGCCGCCGACATCGACCCAGTATACGCTGCAACCCTTGCGGAGGCGTCAGACGCCGGCGTTGAATTATTGTGCTATGATTGCGAAGTCTCGACCGCTGAGGTAGTGCTGCGGAAACCGCTAAGAATAGAGCCTGCTTGATGACAGAACACGTGCTCGAAAACGAAACGCTGATCCGGACGGGCGCAATCCGCCGGCATCCTCCAGAAGCCTTCGATGGCATGCGAAAAGCCGGCGAATTGGCCGCGGCCTGCCTCGACATGATTTCGCAACACGTATCGCCCGGCGTCACGACCGAAGCGCTCGATAATCGCATCAGAGAATTCGTGTTTGATCATCACGCCTTGTCGGCGACAATCGGGTATCGGGGATATCGGCATGCGAGCTGCATTTCTCTGAATCATGTGATTTGCCACGGCATTCCGAGCCCCAAGGCGCTCAAAAACGGCGACATTTTGAATATCGACGTGACTGTTATCGTCGACGGCTGGCACGGGGACACGAGCCGAATGTTCTTCGCCGGAGAGCCGAAGGTGAAAGCCCGCCGCCTGGTCGAAACAACCTACGACGCCATGATGGCGGGAATCTCAGTCATTCGGCCAGGCGCGACGCTTTACGATATTGGCAAGGCGATCCAGGAGCTTGCCGAAGCGCAAGGCTTTTCTGTTGTGCGCGACTTCTGCGGACATGGGCTTGGCGAGGTTTTCCACGACGCACCGAATGTCGTTCATTACGCGGAATACAAAGACAGGCTCGGAGGCCTGCACAAAGCCGCCGACACTGAGTTGTTGCCGGGCATGTTTTTCACAGTCGAGCCCATGATAAATGAAGGCAAACCCGACGTGAAACTGTTAAAGGACAACTGGACCGCCGTTTCTCGAGACAAATCTCTGTCTGCGCAGTTTGAACACTCTGTCGGCGTCACCGAAGACGGCGTTGAGATATTCACGACAAGTCCCGGGGGATTGCACCAACCGCCTTATCTCTGACCCCAAGCACATGGGAGAATCGCCTATGTCCAACCTCATCAGCTACCTGACGTTCAAGGATCCGCGCGAAGCGATAGCGTTCTATGAGAAAACGCTGCCGAATGCGAAATGCGATCTTGTTATGGATGGTCCAGGCGGTTCCGTGATGCACGCGGAAATGTCGGTCAATGGCGCTCGCCTGATGCTCTCGGGCGAATGGCCGGGAATGGCGGAAGCGAACGAAGGCATCTCGCCAGTCAATTTCATGCTCTATGTCGATGACGCTGACGCTGCATATCGTCATGCGATCGAGAACGGCATGACCTCTGTATTCGAACCGGCCGATCAATTCTGGGGCGACCGCAACGCGGCCGTCCGCGATCCATATGGATATCGCTGGACGTTTGGTCATGTCGTCGAAGACGTTCCCTCGGACGAACTGGAAAAGCGCGCCGCAGAATTCGCCAAGCAGATGGCGCAGGGCTGAACCCCAGAGAACGCGCAATCGCTTCTTCGACACCAACAGCTGATCAAGAAGACCGACCCGGCGGACATGCGTCGGGTCACCGTACGCGCTTGCGCGAGCGCTTTATCAAAGCAGGGGTTGGCGCTCTGCAGGACTACGAATTGATGGAACTGATCCTGTTCCGGGTCATTCCTAGACGAGATGTCAAGCCGCTGGCAAAAGCGCTTCTCACAACATTTGGCGGATTTGCCGAAGCGCTTTCCGCCCCGGTGAGTCGATTGAAAGAAGTCAACGGGGTTTCCGAAGCTGTCGCGACAGAGCTCAAGATCATTCAGGCGGCGTCAATCAAGCTGTCTCAGGAGCGAGTGTTGAAGCGACCCGTAATATCGTCCTGGAACGACCTTCTCGCCTATTGTCGCGCAGCCATGGCCGATGAAAAAACCGAATTGTTTCGCGTTCTCTTCCTCGACAAAAAGAACATCCTGATGGCCGATGAAGTGCAACAACGCGGCACGGTCGACCACACGCCTGTTTATCCGCGCGAAGTCGTTAAGCGAGCGCTTGAACTCGGCGCATCCGCCATAATCCTCGTTCACAATCACCCGTCAGGGGACCCGACGCCCTCTAAGGCGGACATTGAGATGACGCGGCAAGTCGTAAATGCGGCCGCTGCGCTTGACATCCGGGTTCATGACCACCTGGTCATCGGCCATGATCGTCATTCCAGCTTTAAATCGCTAGGTCTTCTTTAGGCCCAGCTCACCGTTGCACGCCGAATAAGCGGACGTCCGCAGGCCGGGTTGGCGACGATTACGGCTCGGTCCCATAGATGCCGACGCGCGTTTCGACCGCCGTCTTCACCCCCCGGAACATGCCGGCCGAGTTGAACGCCATTGCATAGTCGCCGTCCTTTCCGAGAACAATCACGCCGCCTTCGGCGTTCATGCCCGTGAGGCGGTTGTGAATCATGTCGCGCGTCGCATCTTCCACGGATCGTTCGCCATACTCGACCTGGGCGCATATGTCTCTGGCGAGCGTCAGCCGGATAAAGAACTCTCCGTGCCCCGTCGCAGAAACTGCGCAGGATGCGTTGTCCGCATACGTGCCCGCGCCGATAATCGGAGAATCGCCGACGCGTCCCCATTGCTTCATCGTCATGCCGCCGGTGGAAGTTCCCGCCGCCAGGTTCCCTGCCGCGTCAAGGGCAACGGCGCCGACGGTTCCAAATTTCCGATCTATCGAAAGCTCGCCTTTTTGCTGGCTCTTGTCCTTCGCAATAGCTTTCTGCAGCGCGTCCCATCGCTTCTCTGTGTAGAAATAATCCGGGTCAACGCGTTCAATACCCTGTTCTTCAGCAAAAGCCTCCGCGCCTTCACGGGCGAACATGACGTGGCGGGAGTCCTCCATAACGGCGCGCGCCAGTTTAATCGGGTTCTTAACCGTCGTGACGCCCGCAACGGCGCCAGCGTTCTTGGTGGCGCCGTCCATGACCGACGCATCCAGTTCGTTTTTTCCCTCTCGCGTGAATACAGCGCCCTTGCCCGCGTTGAACATCGGCGCATCCTCCAGGATCACGATGGCGGCCTCAACGGCGTCGAGGGCGGCGCCCCCTTCATCCAACACCGCGTAGCCGGCATCCAGCGCCTCGGTGAGTTTGTCTCTGAAGGCGGCTTCCTCTTCGGCGGAGTATCGACCGCGCTCCAATGCGCCTGCGCCGCCGTGGATGACTATCGCTATCGGCCGTTCGGCCGCAGCAACAGAAGCGGTAGCGAGTGTTACGAAGAGCAATAAGATGAATTTCACGGCGACGCCTCCTTGCTGATGAGCAAGCATTGACGAAGGACACCGCCAGATCAAGCGTGTCGACTAATCGATTTCAGGCAACAGCATTCGTTGAGCGCGCCACTGTTCAACAATGCGCGCGATGAATCCGTCATCCTCAAGGTCGACCGACCATCCGTCCGAGAAACTCGCCGTGAGGCTGCGCGGCACTGCGTTCAGCGGCAGAGCGTCAAATCGAATGCGGGTCGGCATGGGAACGCCCTCGCCGACGGCGATCGCTTCGCCAAGCCCGAGAGACGGTAAGCAGCTCAGAAGGCTGGTTGATGCGTCTGGCACGGCTGCGCGCAGCGCGTCCTGGTCCGCCTGGTTTGCAAGACGCATCGCGAAGATTGTGTTGCACTGCGAGAGCACGGTCGGATCCAGTTCCGTGGGCCGTTGCGAGGCCACCCAGAGCGCAACGCCGACTTTTCGGCCCTCCTTCGCAAGACGAATGATGGACCGTCTGGTGGGGCCGAACCCCTCGTCCGGGTCTGCCGGCGCGTAGCGGTGCGCGTCCTCGCAAACGATAGCGATCGGCGCCGCGCCGTTGCTCCATAAACCGAATTCGAAGGCGAGACGCGTCACGACGGAAACAACGACCTGTACAACTTCGCTGGGCAGCCCGCCAAGCTCAATGACAGACACCGGTCGCCCGTCCACGGGAATACGGAAAAGCTGACTCAACAGCTCACTCAAATTGTCTTGAACGGTGAGCCCGCCGAACATGAAGCCATAGCGGGCGTCCTGGCTGATTGTGTACAGTCTGTTTCGCAGGCGCTTGTACGGGCCGGTGTTTTTCGTTGAGTCGAGTCCGCCAAGCGCTTTGTCGATCAGTCCAAGCAATTCCGAAATGCGGTACGGCGACGGCGTATCCACCGTCACCGCGCCGGTATCTGCGCGCAGGCGCGACTGAATTCGACTTGCGCCGGACATGTTCATTTTCTTGGCGGTGGGAATGAGGTCCGCAAGAAGCTCAATTTCTTCAGCATATCCGGACTTTCCGGGATAGAGCACTTCCACCAGCTCATCAAATGTGAGCATCCAGTAAGGCAGCGTAAAGGTCGTCGGATCCAGCACAAAGGCGCGATCATCGAAGCTCTTCGAAAACTCATTGTGCGGATCGAGCACGACGATATGTCCGTGCGGAAACCGCTCCAGCACGGACCGCAACAAGAGCGCGATCGCGCAGGATTTCCCTGCGCCGGTGGTGCCGACGACCGCGCAGTGGCGAGAAAATATTTCATCGACATTGACCGTCGCCGGAATTTGCGTGTCTTGTTTGACGACGCCAATCCTGACGCTCGAAGTGCCGTTGATGGAAAAAAGCGCCGTCAGCTCATCGCGAGTCGCAACGTGAACGCCGTCACCCAACGTCGGATATGTGGACACGCCGCGCTTAAATCGGGCTGGCGCGTTGATGGTTGGCCGCGTAAATTCGCCAATAAGCTCAATCTCGACAATTCGGATAGTCTGCACGGCGTTGTCGTGAGACGGCGCCGGCACGCTCATGGCGGATACGAGGCCGAGAACGATAGCGTGACCGGCGTCCACGCTCATGATTGCGCCGAGCTGTGGTTTGATGTCGCGCTCTTCGTCTTCGCGGTCCGGTTCTAGCAATACCAGCGCATGCGAGCCGGTAACTGAAATTACGGCGCCGATGCGCGGCTTTTCCTGAAACGCTGTATCAAACGCTTCCGCCGTTGGCGCGGCGGTTCCTTTTTTGACAAGCGGCGACTTTCGCGTTGGGTTAGGCAACATCAGCCGCCTCCGCTTGATCATCGAGCGACGGGCTTTCTTCTTCGGAGCCTTCCGCTTCGGCGCTGTCAGGCATAACCAACCGGACCAATGTGCCGCGCCCTTCACGGCTGATGATGTGAAACTCGCCGCCTTGCATCTCGATAAAGGTCTTCGCGATGGCGTAGCCCACCCCGGGACCGCTTAGAGCGCGATCAAGCCCCTTGTGAGCTTCCGAGAAGATATCGAGGACGCCTTGAATCTCAGTCTCCGCCAAGCCGTCGCCCTCATCGCGAACCGCAATTTCCGGACGCCCAACCTCGTCGCGCGAGGCGCGCAATAACACGCGCCCGCCGTCTTCGCTTGCGTCAATCGCTGACTGCAGAACATGGTCCAACGCCTGTCCGGCGCGCGTTTCATCGCCCCAAGCATATATCTCGTCACCGTCGTCTCTGCGGTCGATCTTCACGCCCGCGGCGCGCGCTCTGACTTCAACCCGCTTTACGGCGTCGCTCAGCAATTGCCCGATGTCTAGTTCGTCGCTGGACAATTCAACATTGCCGCTTTCGACCGCAGCGATTTCAAGAATCGTATTGATATGCCCAAGTAACAAGTCGGCCGACTGAAGAATGTATTCAGCGTACTCAAAGCGTTGCTCTTCGCTGAGGTCATATTCGCCGTCGCCTCTCAGCATAGCGGCGAATCCCATGATGGCGTTAAGCGGTGTTCGCAATTCGTGGTTCATGTTGGCGAGGAACTCCGACCGGGCCTTGATAGCGGCCTCCGCCTGCGCGCGAGCGTTCTGTACATCCAACTCGGCGCGCCGGCGGATGAGCTGTTCGCTCATCAACGACGCATAGTCCGCAAGGAGCGACCCTTCGGAGAGATGGAATAATTGAAGCGCGCGCATTGTTTCCTCGCGGAAAACCTAAGATGCAAGCGCTAACGCGTCGTTAAGCACCGGACTCCCGCGGCGGGACGTTAACAATCAATGAATCGTTAACGAAACAGCGTCGTCCGCCAGGTACTACTGACTAAGCCCTAATGCTCGCCGCTCTCGTCAGCGTTCGCGCGTTTTGCGGTCTTTGAGTTCGACGGCTTAGGGTCCGCTGGCTTGGGAAGGTACGCTAGCACGGTGTCCCCGATTTCAGGCGCCACCGGGGCCTCTTCCGAAGCGAACAACAAAACGCCCTTGCGAACAATCAGAACGATTTCATGCTCTTTGTCCAGATCATCGAGATATCGTTTCGGCGGATATTCCTCTGAAATACGAGTGCGTTGATAAACCCAGCCGGAGTAATGTCGACGCAGAAGCTCGTCCAAAGGGGCGCCGGAATGGAGAAACGTGCGCCCTTGAAGCGTAAACGAAAGCGCCTGGCGGTCTTCTTCGTCTTTTCCGCGCGCGTTAACTTGGAAGATTGCAGCGCGCCCGAGTTCGGGCGCCAAGTCCGTCGATACTAGTGCGTTGTGCGCTTCATTTCCGCTGACGGCGAGGAGATATCCATACCGATTGAGATCAAGGTGGTGCTCGGTCACTTCCGACAGGATCTCGCCATAGTATGTCGGAACATCCGCCAGGCGGGCCGGTTTCAGCCTTCGCCAGCTGGCGTCCGCCACCATAACCGGTATCTCCAACTCCTTGAGTTTGACCGCAAGTGCGATCGACCAGGGCGACGCGCCGGCGATTAAGACGCCGGGCTGTTCCTTCGAAGCAAGCCCAAGGGCCTTCGATAAGGGACCCAGTGTGAATCCATGGGCGATGACGGTTGCGAACACCATCGCAAAAGCGAGGGGAATCAGTTTTTCGCCGTCGGCATACCCGGCGTCCACCAGCGCGGCGCCGAAAAAACTCGAGACAGCAACGGCGACAATCCCGCGCGGGGCGATCCACGCCACTAGCACGCGCTCTTTAAGCGGAAGCCCCGCGCCGATGGTTGAAATCAAAACCGAAAGCGGACGCACGACAAACAACATCGCAAGAATGAATCCGAGATCGGCCAGCGTAAGCGCCTGAATGGCTTCAAAGGTGAGGTTGGCCGTGAGAATGATGAATACGCCCGACACTAGCAGGACAGCGATATTCTCTTTGAACAGCCGCAGTTCGTTTATGCTGGCTATTCTCGAGTTGGCGATTGTCACGCCCATGGCGGTCACCGCCAGGAGGCCTGCTTCATGCTGCAGCAAATTTGCGACCTCAAAACAGACCAGGACGAGCGTGAGCAATACGGCCGGCTTGAGGTACTCAGGAACCCAGCCGCGCCGGAAAATGGTCGCTGCGAACCGGCCGACCGCATAGCCAAGCGCGCCGGCCAACAAAGACGCAAGGAGCAGCGAGCTGACGATCTCGGTCCATGTGCCGTGTTGATCGCCGAAAGCCAGAAATTCAAACACAAGCACGGCAAGCAATGCGCCGACAGGATCGTTGACGATTCCTTCCCATTTCAACAACGTCGCTGGCCGCGCATTTAGTTTGGACTGGCGCAACATCGGGATAATCACCGTCGGGCCAGTCACAACCATGACGCCGCCGAATAGCAACGCGGTCTGCCAGGAAAGACCCGCCAGTTCGTGCGCCGCAATTGCGCCCAGCATCCAAGCAATAGGCACTCCCGGAAAAACCAGTCGGCCTACGCCCTGTCGCAAGCCCCGAATCTCTGCGAAGTTGAGCTGCAACCCGCCCTCAAAGAGGATGACGGCGACCGCGACGGCAATGATCGGTCGATAGAATTCGCCGAATAGCGCCTCCATCGGCGGCGTTCCCGGCGTCGCGTCGTTGGGCGTAAACAATCCGAGCACAGGACCGGCGATAACGCCGGCGATAGACATCAATACAATCGCGGGAAGGTTCGTCCGCCACGCCAGCCATTGCGCACCGATGCCAAGCACGCCAATGATGGCAAAAGCGAGGACGAGGTTTTCCATCTAGCGCGCGACCGGCGTCGACTATTTGTGTTTGAAGTTCGGCTTTCGCTTTTCGATGAAAGCCGCCATGCCTTCCTTTTGATCCTCGAATGCGAACACCGAGTGGAACACGCGTCGCTCAAAACGAACGCCTTCCGACAAGGTCGTTTCAAAAGCGCGATCAACGGCTTCTTTTGTAAGGATTGTAATGGGACGAGAGAATCCGGCGATTTGTTTGGCCACCCGAAGCGCTTCTTCGCGCAACTCGCCTTTAGGCACAATTCGGCTCACCATGCCGCAACGTTCGGCCTCTTCGGCATCCATCATGCGGCCGGTCAAACACATTTCCATGGCTTTTGATTTGCCGATGAAACGCGCCAGCCGTTGCGTTCCGCCCGCGCCGGGCATCGCCCCGATGGAGATTTCCGGTTGTCCGAACTTTGCATTGTCGCCGGCAATGATGAAGTCGCACATGAGCGCCAGCTCACAGCCCCCGCCGAGCGCATAGCCGGCGACAGCAGCGATAACAGGTTTGCGAACCCGGCTCGCCTGCTCCCAGTTCGACGTGATGAAGTCCTCTTTCAACACGTCGACGTAATCTCTGCTCGCCATCTCCTTGATATCGGCGCCGGCGGCGAACGCCTTTTCGGAACCGGTAATGACAATGCACCCCACCGCATCATCAGCCTCGAACTTCTGCAGCGCATCGGTGAGTTCGTCCATCAACTGTCGATTAAACGCGTTCAACGCTTCGGGTCTGTTGAGAGTAATGACGCCGGCGCCGCCGTCTGTTTCGGTGAGAATGCATTCATATGACATCGAAGATATCCTTTGCGCTGTCTCGGACTGCGGGTGTGCCCAAATCCGTGGGCGCGGTTTTAGTCTCATGTTCGCAAAAGCGAAACTGTTGATTCTGATTGGAATCTTTGACAGGGGGCAATCCGCGCGCAACCGCACGGCCGCTTTTTCGGGCAGCTCGCAGAGGCAGAAAAATGATTACTTTACAATGCGTTACAGAGGGAATTTGGTAGTCGTATTCAGGTCAGGCCAACCCTAACAGGCGAATCACTTCCTGACGGGCTTTTTCATCATCCCGAAAAACACCCATCATACGGCTGGTGGTCATAGACACCCCCGGCGTCTCGACGCCGCGGGCCGTCATGCAGGCGTGGGAAGCTTCGATAACGACAGCGACACCCTGCGGATCCAAGACCTTCTGAATGCAATCGGCAATCTCGGCGGTGAGTCTTTCCTGGACCTGAAGACGCTTCGCGAAAGCCTTGACGACGCGGGCGAGCTTTGAGATTCCGACGACTTTGTCCGTCGGCAGATACCCTACGTGAGCTTTGCCGACGATCGGCGCCATGTGGTGTTCACAATGCGAATGGAAGGGAATGTCCTTTAAAAGAACAATTTCATCATATCCGCCAACCTGTTCGAATGTACGCTGCAGATAGGTTTCCGGACACTCTTCGTAGCCGACGAAATACTCAAGATAAGCATCCACAACACGCCGCGGCGTATCCCTCAGCCCTTCACGGTCCGGATCATCGCCGATCCATCGGATGAGCTCTCGCACGGCTTCCAGCGCACGCTGGCGTTCTTCCTCGGTTCGTTCTCGGGCAATGCCGTTCACGCTTATGCCTTTCGCCATTGTTATTTTTTCCTTCCGGTCCAAGCCGAAATCGCAAGTAATACGGTATCAGGCCCAGTTTTGGTTCTGCGTATTTAGGCTGCTCGATCGAGAAAAGCGAGCCGCGCCCAAGGCGCCCCAAAACCAAAAAGAGCGCGTTTCCTACCGGAAACGCGCTCTTTCGGCACTCAATTGTTCGTGATGATTACCCGCCAGAGCCCATGACCATGGTCGTGGAATTGCGATTCATGGACCAGGCCTGCTCGTTCGATCCCTGGGCGATCGGGCGTTCTTTGCCATAGGACACGGTCGTTAATCTCGCCGAGTCGATTCCCAAACCCACGAGAAACGCCTTGGCGGCCTCCGCACGGCGCGAGCCAAGCGCAAGATTGTATTCCCGCGTGCCGCGTTCATCAGCGTTTCCAGCAAGCTGGACGGCGACGGTTGGATTGTCATTAAGCCATTGCGCCTGCTGACGAAGCGTGGATTGAGCCTGCGCGCTCAGCGTATGCTGATCATAAGCAAAAAACACGCGGTGCCCGGCGGACGCCTCGAGCGCTTGCTGACTTCCAGGGGCCGGGCCCACTTTTTCGATAACAGGTTCCGCCGTGGTATCGATATCGGCGACTTCTTCCGTTGAGGCGCAGCCGGCGACCACTGCCATGGCGGCGAAAAGAGCGATTTTTTTCATTTTGTAGAACCCTCCGAGTTCCAATTTCCCCCCGAGACCGGGCGAGCGCGCGAACGAATCAAGACGCCCCAAAACACCATGTCTCGGGATACGCCACCCTCGGTCAGCCGACTGACGAAGCAAATCGGCGGTAACGGGCGACGTGTACTAAACCAGATTCTGTCGGAAAGTCGTATCCGCGGAACATTAAATAAAATTCAAAAGCGAAAGCTGGCTCGCCTCTGTGAGGGCCCGAGCCGACGCCTCAATGGCCAGCTGGTCCTGGTTAAGGCCTGACAGGGCCTCTGCAATGTCGACTTCTTCAATTTCGGCTGCGACAATTTCCGCCAGGTCCCGCGCCTGCCGGTTTCGATCGACAGCGTCAGCCGCCTGCCCCTGAGCGACGGCTGAAAGCCCCTGCTCTTGATAGAGTTGGTCTGCAATTGCGGCGAACCGGTCGGCTTTCTCGATGATAAAGTCACGCTGAGCGGCCGTGAGCGTTCCCTGAAACGGACCAAGGGTTGCTTCCGCGTTCGCCAGGTCCTGAAGCTCTGCAAACAAATCGCTGGCGATCTCGCTGGCGAGCGCGCCGCCATCGACAAAAACACCGGCTTCCACCGAAAGCGACAGCCGTTCTCCCTCATTAAAGAGGCCCGCAATGGAAGCGGCAGCGCCGATGTCAGATAGCGATTGCGCGCTCACCGGAGGCTGGGCGCCGTCCGACCCGCCAAAAAGATATGTCCCGCCGAGACTGACATTGAGCGCTGCAATGATGCGTTGCGCTGTAATTTCAAGCTCGGGGAGCAGCTGTTCAGCATTGCCGGTGGCGAGGGTCCGAACGAAGCCGGCGCGCGCGCCTTCGACAGCCTCGGCGACGATCTCCAGACTCGATCCCTGCGTCTCAAGGCGGGTAAGTGCGATGCTAGACGCGTTCTCGAAGGCGCTTGCTCGCGCGGCCATCCCTTCAGCGGACACAAGCCGCAGGGCGTCAGCCCCGTATTCGCCATAGGTCTGGAATTTATCTCCAGACGACAACTGGATTTGCCGCGTTTGCGCAGCGCTTTGCGCGTTTTGAAAACCCTGCAAAAGAATTTGCTGAAGTCCTAAGTCAGAAACACGCATCGCTATAGCCCTACAGAATGTTCAAAAGCGACTGATACAGTTCGTCAACGGCGGCGATGACCCGTGCATTGGCGTTATAAGACCGCTGAAACAGAATGAGGTTGGAAAGCTCCTCATCGAGATTGACGCCGCTTTCCGATAGCCGCCGGTTTTCGATCTCCGCCGCAAAATTTTCCGCGGTCGCGCTGCGCTCGCCGGCGCTTCGCGCCGCCGCGCCGATTTGCGTTACCGCATCCGCGGCTGTCTGCGTTGACGGAGCGTCGCCGAGCGCTGCAATAGCGGCTGCGCCCGATCCGTCATTGGCGCCGCCGGGAAGGCCGCCGCTCGGGCGAGCGACCGCCAGACTGGCGGGTTCGGCCGCAATCGCTGCATTCACTTCAAAACCGCCATTGACTGCAACAATCAGCGGCGTCGCCTGCGGGGACGTTTGGCCAACGGAAGCATTGAGTGCATAGGCGGCGTTGATGTCGTCGGCCGCAGCCTGTGCTGCGTTTTCAACTGTTGTGCGCAGGGCTGGAAGCTCAGTGTTCCGCAAAGCGAGCAATCCGCCAATTTCGCCGCCCGTCACTGCGGCGTTGATGTCGGCAGCTGTCTGGCTGAGGGTTCCTGTGTCCGGATCGACGGAGGCCAACCCGATCGTTGCGGATGCGCCGCCAGCGAAAGTGAGCGCGGAATATCCGCCCGCATTGGCCAACAAGCGCCCGTCAGACGTCGCAACAGCGACCCGGCCGTCGTCGCCGCGGCTGACAGTGATGTCGATCAGCGCCGACAGCTCTGCAAGCTTGGCGTCAATCTCATCGCCGGCGCCGTTTGACTCCGGAACAATCTGATTGAGATTGAAAATGTCTTCCAGAAGCTGGTTGGCGCGGGCAGTCTGCACATCCAATCGCGAATCCGCCGCAATCGATTCATTGTCAATAGCGTCCAGCGTTCGCGAAAAGGCGTCGAACGCATCGTTCAACCGCGATATGGCCACGGCCTTCGCCGCAACGGATGACGGCGCAGCGGAGAGCTCGGCGAACACCGCATACGCCTCATTCAGCGCATTGGCGAAATCGGCGTTGGCGCCGGGGCCGCCCAGAGACGCTTCGACCCGGGCCAGCGCATCGGCGACGGCGGTCAGAGACGCAGCATCCGACTGACTGGAGAAGGCCGAGTTTTGCAAAAACCGATTGGCCCCGGCGCGCGAGATTTCCACGGAGACGCCGGCGAACTGATTGGGAATCGCATCCGTGAAGAAGTTGGCTTCACGACGCGAGAAATTAGCGGTGTTGACATTGGCGATGTTCTCCGACGTCGCCGAGATCGCCTCCTGATTGGCGGACAGACCCGACACGGCGGTGTTAAGCGCAACCGACAGGCTCATGGCGAAACAATCCCACATGGCAATTTCTGCCGGCCCGGCAATGTCGCCCGGGTAAATCCTGCCGGTTTCAAACGCCCTGTTCGCTTATGGTCGAGGCAATCCGCCATTCTTCTCATTCGATCTTTCCGCTCGAACAAACTCGCCCCATCAAGAGTGCAACCGCTTTGCCATCGAACGACAGCGCGGCAACATCCATCGGGGCCGGCAAAAATTGCTCGGGCTTTTTTTCCGCACACGATGGAATTCACAAATTGTTAGCCATAGGAACCCTTGTGTTTTCTCGATGACAGGATTGGCGCAGCGTTTGCGATGAATAGCGCGCAGCAACAGCGCAGCCAGAATGATCGAAGCCGCCGCCAGTTTGAAAGGGATTGTAGCGATCGCCCCTGCCCGTCCGGGCGAGGAAACGACGTCGCCCTTCTCCTTTGCGGCCGCGGTGAGCGCCCTGGAAACGCGGGCCGCACAATCGCTCGAAGTCCACGGTCCCGCCCCTGCACAAAACGCCGTAACGAAGTCGCCAACGACGCATGCGAACGAAACCGCAGCCGCAGAAAGATTTCAGCGCCCCGGCGATGCAGCAGTCAGCAAGACTGATTTGAGTGCGCAAAGAACGGCGCAGGACACAGCGGCGTTGACCCAACAAACCCCTACCGCGACAACGCAGTCGCCGAGCGGCGGCATTGCGTCAAACGTGCAGCAACAAGCGCAACTAATGAGTGGTCAACCTGCTCCGCCCGCACAAACGCAACAGATTGCATCGTCCCAACCAAAAGCCGACGGCGCTATGTTGCGCGCTTCGGATACCGCCAAGCCAGAGCCGCTGAAGACGCCGGGTCAAACGTCGGCGCCGCAAAAAGCCGCGCCGCCGACCCAAGACTTTGCAGCGCTGTTGGCGCGACGCCTAAACTCCGGCGCTTCGCATTTTGAGCTTCGGCTGGATCCGCCGGAGCTTGGGCGGGTCGAAGCAAGCCTACACATCGCGGACGACGGCGAAAAAATCCTCGCCCTCAAGTTTGAGAACCAGTCAGCGCTTGATCTGTTCTCCCGGGATGAGGCGGCCCTGCGGAATGCGCTTTCATCTTCAGGCTTCGACATCGCTCGTGAGCACGTCTCATTTGCCCTTGCAGAATCGGAAAGCGACCCTCAATCAGACGCCGCCGTTTCTCCTGACGCCGCCTACGACTCGTCATTCGTCGCACCTTGGTCTGCCGGCGCGATTGACATCCACATTTAGGAGCCAATGACATGGACATCACCGCAGTTGGAGCTTCGTCTCAATCCGCTTCCTCCCAGGCTTCCACACAGCTTTCGGCGGATTTTGACACCTTTTTGACCCTGCTTACGACACAGCTCCAAAATCAGGACCCGCTGGAGCCGCTCGACACGGAGCAATTCACGCAACAGCTTGTGCAGTTTGCAGGCGTTGAACAATCAATTCAAACCAATGAGCATCTTGAAGCGCTCATTGCGCTTCAATCCGCATCCGCCAATGAGTCCGCCCTCGCCATGGTCGGCCGCATTGCAAGCGTTGACGCAGATGTCTCAACGCTAGGCGACGACTCCGCGCGCTGGGCCTATGAATTGCCGCAGAACGCGTCTGAAGCAAGCGTTCGCATATTCAATGAAGCCAACGAACTTGTCACGGCCTTCAACGCGTCAAGCGCCGCCGGCGTGCACGACGTTAATTGGGGCGGCGCCGCCAATGACGGGGACGCTGCCGCACCGGGACAATACCGAATGGAAGTCGCCGCGTTTGATCGCGACGGACAACCGATTGAAGCCTCAATAGTCAGCCGCGGTCGGGTTGACGCCGTTTCGTTTGTCAACGGCGCACCTGAAATAGAAATTGCCGGACAGCTATTCCCGCTCCAGCTCGTCCAACGCATCGATGAGACATTCTAGCACTTCGACGGAGACCAATCATGACCTTTTCCGGCCTGTTCGCGATCGGCCTTTCCGGTGTTAATGCGCACGCAACGAGTCTTGAGGCGATTTCGCAGAACATCGCGAACACCCAAACCACCGGGTACAAAAGGGCGCGCATAGATTTTTCCAGTTTGGTGACGGGTCTGTCGCCCGAAGGCGGGATTGATGCAGGCGGCGTCAGCGCCAACGCACGCACGCTGTTTTCCGAACAAGGGGCGATTACCCGAACCGGTTCGGCGACGGATATTGCGATTTCAGGAGACGGCCTATTCGTCGTTTCCGACCGTACCGATGCTTCCGCGCCGCTCGTGTTTACGCGTTCAGGAGGATTTTCCGCACGCGCGGATGGATTCCTGGTCAATGAAGCCGGCTTCTTCCTGCGCGGCGCGCCGGTCGACGACAACGGAAACGCCAGTGTCGGCGCCCTCTCGTCTCTGCAAGCGGTCAACGTCAACCGCATCCCAAGCCTCGCAGCCGCCACGGGCGAAATCACCCTCGCCGGCAATCTCTCTTCCAATGCGGCCGCAGGATCGGTTTTGACTCAAAATGTAGGAGTATTTGACGCCGACGGCGCGGTACGAAACCTCGCCTTGACCTTTACCGCGGCCGGCGGCGCGACATTCGACGTGGTTGCGGCGTTCACAGACGGCGCACAGGAAACCGTTGCGTCAGGCAGCCTGGTTTTCGGCGCCGACGGGCGCATCGATGCGTCATCGTCGACATTTCCGTTTGGTTTTTCGGTAAATGCCGGGCAACCGATTGACCTTAACGCTTCATCATTGACGCTTGGTCCTGGGGCTTCGCAATTTACGACGGCGACCGCCGACGGCGCCGCCGCAGGGGAGTTGACCGGCGTTGCGATTTCCCGCGACGGCCGGATTCAAGCGCAGTACGCCAACGGGCTGTCTCGCGATATTTATCAGATCGCAATCGCGAATTTTGCAAATCAGGAAGGCTTGCGACAAAACGGCGGCACAACCTGGTCGTTAACGACCGAGGCCGGAACGCTCAACATAGACATTCCCCAAACGGGACGCGCCGGCGCGATCGAATCCGGTGCGCTCGAAATCTCGACCGTCGATATTGGTCAGGAGTTTTCGACACTTATCGAAACGCAGCGGGCGTATGCGACAAATACGAGGGTCATTTCCGTCGCGGACGAGATGTGGAGAACCCTAACGGAAACCGCCGGATAAGAAACCATTTGCATCAGAACGGCACAACCCTCTGCGACCCTAAAATTCACTAACAATCAACCACTTAGCGAAGCTTTTACCTTGGCGTTTAGCCGTTTCTTAAGCGCGTCGGAGCTATGGTCAATCACTGAAACTTGTTGCGTATTCAGGGGATTTGAACCGCTCATGACTGTCGTTGCCAACCCTGCTGCGACGCCGCTCAAAAAAGATCCGTATGTTATCGGACCAGACGGCACGCCGCTCACTCTGAAAGATTTGCCCCCGCCAACTACGAAACGGTGGGTCATTCGTCGTAAGGCGGAAGTTGTTGCGGCGGTGCGCGGCGGCCTCCTGACGCTCGAAGAAGCATGCGAGCGCTACACGCTGACGGTTGAGGAGTTTCTGTCCTGGCAAAAAGCGATCGATCAACACGGCCTTCCAGGGCTTCGCGCAACGCGCGTTCAACAGTATCGGTAATCCCTCCTTAACTTCTTCACTCGTTTGAAGACCCGCGCAGCTCCTGCTCCGCGGGTTTTTCTTCGCCAATCTGCTGAACCGAAACGGTTTCTTTACGACGCATGGGGCAAATTTTGCCCAGTAAGGCGGTCCGGCGGATTCGGACCTGCTTGGTTTCAGCGGGTTAGTCGTGAACGAAATTTCAAAATTCGTAGTCTCATTCGGCGTCGCGCGCCTCGGCGTGATTGTCGGCGTTAGCTTTGGCGTTGCGGCGGCGCTCGCCTTGATCATGGCGCGCGTTGGCGCGCCCTCTATGAGCGTTTTGTACGCTGACGCTACCTACGCCGAAGCGCAAAATATGATTGCCAGGCTCGAGCAGGACGGCGTTGATCACAAGGTGCGCGATCAGGGCGGTCGAATCGCTATCCTTGTGCCGCGCAAGGACGTCAGCCGCTTGCGGCTGGATTTTGCAGCGGAAGGCTACGCCGTTGGCGACGGCGTCGGTTACGAAATTTTCGACGACAACCAAACGCTGGGTGCAACTTCATTTCAACAGAATATCAACCGCCTTCGCGCCCTAGAAGGCGAACTCGCGCGAACGCTCTCGACTATCGACGGCGTGCGCTCAGCCCGCGTGCATCTTGTCTTGCCGGAACGGGAACTCTTCGCGCGCGACAAGCAAACCGCCAGCGCGTCGATTGTGGTGGACGCGCCGGGCAGTCTAAGCCAACGGTCGGTGCGCGCCATCGTCAACCTCACCGCTTCCGCCGTACCCGCGCTCGACCCTTCGCGGGTTACGGTTCTGGACGCAAAAGGCCAGCTTCTCGCCGCTGGCGCCGACAGCGAAAGCGCGGACGCCGTCGCAGCATCTGTAGAAGAGAAGAAAATCGCGGCGGAAGCGCGCTTGCGGCGCGCTGTTGAAGACATTGTCGGCCGTATCGTCGGCGCCGAGAACGTGCGCGCGGAAGTATCGGCGGACATGGACTTCAGCCGCGTGACAGAGTCGAGTGAAATCGTCGACCCCGACAGCCAGACAGTTCTGTCATCAACCACGGTTGAAGAAAATTCAAACAGCGTTGACCCGAACAATGCAAACGGCGTCTCTGTTGCGAACGGCCTGCCGGGCGGGCAAGCCTTTGACGCAAACGGCCAGCCTTCGACGGCGTCGACGCAGCGGCTCGAAGAAACGACAAATTACGAGATCACAAAAACCGTCCGTAACGCCGTGCGCGAGGAAGGGCTTGTGATCAAGCGCCTTTCCGTAGCCGTCGCATTGAACAGCCTTTCCACTGTCAACGCTGATGGGTCAACCACATTTACGCCGCGCGACCCCCAACAACTGGCGCGCATCGAAACGCTCGTTAAATCAGCCATCGGGTACAATGAAACCCGCGGCGATCAAGTGAGCGTCGTAGATATCCAATTCTCTCCGTCGGACTCCACAGCGACATTCGCTGTCGCAGAGCCGGTCAACAACACCTTCGCCCCTGGCGATATCGTCCGCTTCGCTGAGCTCGCCGCGCTCGCAATCATCGCCCTTGCTCTTGTCTGGTTTGTTCTGCGCCCGTTGATGATGAGAGAAAATCCGGCGCCGGGAATTCCCGACCAGACCGGCTCAACGGCGCTCGCCCCACCGGCGCCGACCGCCGCGCATGTTGAGGACGAGGCGGCGCTGCAGCCTGAGCCGAGCGCTTTCGATCAGCATATCGACCTCGCACAGGTCAAAGGTCAAGTGCGCGCTTCGTCCATCAACAAGGTTGCCGAGATTGTTAAGGCGCACTCAGATGAGTCCGCCGGTCTGTTGCGCAACTGGATGCGAGAAGCGTCATGAGCGCCAAAGCGATAACCGACCCGGCCCAGTTGTCCGGCGCAGAACGCGCCGCCGTCGTCATGCTGGCCCTGGGTGAAGACAACGGTCGCCCGCTTTGGGAGAGCTTTGAAGAAGATGAATTGCGTGAGCTTACGCTGGCGATCACCAATCTCGGGTCGGTGACGGCTGAAGTTGTGGAGAGCCTGCTTTTTGACTTCGTGAAAAACCTGTCTTCTACAGGAACCATAACCGGGTCCGTTGATTCCGCGAAACGCTTTCTGAAGAACATCCTGCCGGACGATCGCGTAGCCAACATCCTTGAGGACATAAAAGGCCCCGCGGGTCGAACGATGTGGGACAAGCTGGCCAACGTCAATGAACGCACGCTCGCCGGCTATCTCCGCAATGAGCACCCGCAGACTGTCGCCGTCATACTCTCACAAATAAAACCGGAACACGCCGCCAAAGTCATCGCCGCCCTCCCCGAACGCAGCGCGGAGGAAGTCATGAACCGGATGCTGGCGCTGGGGCCTGTGCAGAAGGACGTCCTCGATCAGATCGAACAAACCTTGCGCACGGAATTCATGGCCAGCCTTTCCCGCGCTCCGGAAAAGGACGCCTTCGAGGCCATGGCGGAAATATTCAACAATTTTGATCGACAGACCGAACGCCGCTTTATGGAGACCCTGGAGGCGAAGAATCCCTCCGCCGCTGAACGCATTCGCGCGCTGATGTTTGTGTTCGAAGATCTCTCGCGTCTTGACGCCGGCGGCGTTCAAACACTCTTGCGGCACGTCGATAAGTCAGTCCTGGCGACCGCGCTGAAGGGCGCCGACGATGAAATGCAGGCGCTGTTCTTTTCGAACATGTCCGAGCGCGCGTCGACTATTCTCAAGGACGACATCGAAATTATGGGGCCGGTGCGCGTTCGCGAGGTCGATCAGGCGCAACAGACAATTGTCAACATCGCCAAGCGTTTGGCGGATGACGGCGAAATCTATCTTTCAACGAGCAGTGATGACGAGGTGATCTACTGATGAGCGCCCAGCATCCAATACCATTTGATTTCGCCGCCCTCGACGCCAACGCCGTTGATCCAGCGCCGACGCCAGCGACGATTTCGCAAGAAGACGTAGATCGCGCGCGCGCCGAAGCGCGGGACGAGACGCTTCGCTCCGTAGATGTTGAGACGCGCCGGAGGCAAACGGCCCTGCTGGCGAATATTGCCGAGGCGGTCACGACCTGCGTCGACTCGGCCTCGGCCGAGATAGCTGCGTACAAGGAAGACATTGCGAAGGTTTGTCGAGAGATTGTCGAGAGTTTTTGTCTTTCGGCTTCTACTCAGCAAGCCGCTGACGTCGCAGGCGACTTGATCGACCGGTATTTGAATGCCGAAGATTCGCAAGAAGCCGCCGTCCTCACCCTTTCGTCCCAGTGCGATGACTCCACGATCGAGGCGGCGCAAGACGCTGTGGGCGCGGCCGGCGGCATAACCGTAACGACAAGCGACGCGCTGGAGCCGGGCGACGTAACGCTGTCCTGGCGGGGCGGCGAAATGAAGCGTCGCAATGACGACATTCGCCGGCAGATTGCCGAGATTTTCGCCAGAGTTTCGCCTCCGCCTGCAAATCCGACGAGGAAAGGGCCGCCTGTATGAGCACGCTCGCAAAACAAACCGAAATGGTTCCCGACATTCCCGAGGACGATCTTGCGACACGCGCTCCGCAGCGCACCTCGCGTTCAATCGAAGACGTCCCGGTAAAGATCTCAGCCGTACTCGGAAAGACGAAGATCGACGTCGCGCAATTGAAGGCGCTTGACGACGGCGCCGTCATAGAACTGGACCGAAAAGTCGGTGAGCCCATCGACCTTTATGTCAACGACCGACTGATCGCCCGCGGCGAGCTTGTGCTGACCGACGGCGTCTTAGGCGTCACCATGACCGAAATCGTCCGCGACGACGATCGCTGAGCAGAAAGGGATCACAGGCATGCGCCTTCTCATCATTGGCGGTCAATCAACCGAATTATCAAGCGCGGCGAAGATGGCGATGGATCGCGGCGCAAGAGTAGCGTTTGCGCCTTCCATCCAAGCCGGCCTCGCCGCGCTGCGTAAAGGCGACGGGGCGGACCTGTTGATGATCGACGTCAAACTGGACGTCAAAGGCCTTATCGAAGCGCTGAAGTCGGAACGCATTGCGGCGCCCGTTGTCGCCTGCGGCGTCAAAAACGACGCTGACGCAGCTGTGGCCGCGATTAGGGCCGGCGCTAAAGAGTATGTGCCTCTGCCTCCGGACGCAGATCTGATCGCCGCGATATTTGAAGCGGTGACCGACGAAAAATCCGACATGATCGCCGTTGATCCGGCCATGAAAAAAGTGATTGCGCTCGCCGATCAGGTTGCGCCGTCGGAAGCGTCGATACTCATCACCGGCGAGTCCGGCGTCGGCAAAGAGGTCGTGGCGAAATATGTGCACGGAAAATCAAAGCGGGCCTCAAAACCGTTTATTTCCATTAACTGCGCCGCGATCCCGGAAAACCTGCTGGAATCTGAACTCTTCGGACATGAAAAAGGCGCGTTCACCGGCGCTGTCGCGCGGCGCATCGGGAAGTTTGAAGAAGCCAACGGCGGCACATTGCTGCTCGACGAAATTTCAGAAATGGACATCCGCCTTCAGGCAAAACTGCTGCGCGTTCTGCAAGAACGTGTCGTTGACCGCGTCGGCGGCAATAAGCCCGTTAAGGTCGATATTCGCGTGATTGCAACATCAAACCGCGACCTGCAGACGGAAGTGAAAAATCAGACCTTTCGCGAAGATCTGTTGTTTCGATTGAATGTCGTCAATCTTGATATTCCGCCGTTGCGCCAGCGTCCGTCGGACATCATCGCGTTGGCGAAGCACTTTGCCGTGAAATACGCCGACCTTAACGGGGCGCCGCAGCGAAACATCTCCGAGGGTGCGCAGCGCGCTATTGCGTCATCGGCGTGGCCCGGGAATGTTCGCGAGCTGGAGAACGCCATGCACCGCGCAGTCCTGCTTGGAACCGGCGAGGAAATCGACACGGACACCATCCGGCTGCCGGACGGAAAACCGATCGCGAAAGCCGCCGACCAAGACGCCGCTTCGGAAACAATGGTCGGACGCACGGTGGCGCAGGTGGAACAAGACTTGATCCTGCAAACGCTTGATCATTGCCTGGGAAATCGCACCCACGCGGCGAACATCCTCGGCATTTCGATCCGGACCCTGCGGAACAAGCTTAAACAATACACCGAAGACGGCGTCGCCGTTCCGGCCCCGGGCGCAGAACGGCAGGCAGGCTGACCATGCACGCCGGGCCCCTCTTCTTCTCGTTTCCGCGAGAGCGGGAATCCGCAAGGAACCCCGCAGGGGCTTGCGCACTCTTGGGAATGAGCGGGGCGTAAATGTCTGAGTCGATCCTAAAGACGGCTCCGGGGAAGAACATTGCATCCCTAAGAAACGTCCTGCGCACGGATGTCGTTCTGGCGGTCGGGATAATCGCGATCCTGGCGCTGCTCATCCTGCCGACGCCGCGCTGGCTTCTGGATATTCTGCTTGCCGCGTCAATCACCTTTTCCGTCACGATCCTGATGACGGCGCTGTTCACTCGAAAGGCGCTTGACTTTTCTACATTCCCGGCGATCCTGCTGATCGCGACAATGCTTCGCCTCGGTCTCAACATTGCGTCGACCAGATTGATTTTGTCGCGCGGTCATGAGGGACCTGACGCCGCCGGCCGCGTGATCGAGGCCTTCGGCGGCTTTGTCATGCAGGGCAACTATGTCATCGGCATGATCGTGTTCTCAATCCTGGTGATTGTGAATTTCATCGTCATCACGCGCGGTTCCGGTCGTATCGCCGAAGTGGCGGCGAGATTCTCCCTCGACGCCATGCCCGGCAAGCAAATGGCGATCGACGCCGACTTGTCCGCGGGCATCATTTCCGAACAGGAAGCCAGAGACCGCCGGAAGGAACTGGAATCAGAATCCAATTTTTTCGGCGCCATGGACGGCGCGTCAAAATTCGTGCGCGGAGACGCCATCGCGGGGCTGCTGATCACCCTGATCAATATCATTGGCGGGATTGTCATCGGCGTGGCTCAGATGGGAATGTCGCTGAGCGATGCGGGCGCGTCATATACGCTGCTCACCATCGGCGACGGCCTTGTTTCGCAGATTCCTGCATTGATCGTGTCTGTCGCCGCAGGCCTGCTTGTTTCCAAAGCGGGCGTTGAGGGAACGGCGGACAAGGCGCTCGCCGCCCAACTCGGCGAGAACCCGAAGGCGCTTGGCCTTGTCTCCGGCGTGCTCTTGGTCATGGCGTTGTTGCCGGGCCTGCCTTTCACGCCTTTCATGTTGCTCGCGCTTGGGGTCGGCGCCGGCGCGTTCTTTCTCGACAAGCGCAAAAAGGAAGCCGCCGCAGCGGAGGAAACGCAAGCCGCCGCCCCCGCCGCCGTGGATGAGGATCCGCAGGCGATGCTCGCAATCGACGATCTTCGGATCGAGCTCGGCTACGGATTATTGCCGCTCATAAAATCCGACAATGGCCCAAGACTTACGGACCAGGTCAAGGCAGTCCGAAGGGCGATCGCGCAGGAATTCGGTTTCGTTACGCCGAAAGTCCGCATACTGGACAATATGCAATTGCCCGCCAACGCGTATGTTATTCGGCTAAAAGAACAGGAAACCGCCCGCGGCGAGTTGCGTCCGGGCCAGTTCCTGGTCATGGATGCGGGCGGAAAGCCGCTCAATCTCATCGGGGAGCCGACGCAAGAACCGGCCTTCGGGCTCGACGCCATGTGGGTCGACGAAAGCCAGCGCGAAGAGGCGTCGCTAAAGGGTCTTACCATCGTAGACGCCGCCACGGTGCTTACCACCCACCTGACGGAGATCATCAAATCGGAAGCGCCCGCTCTGTTGTCCTATGCGGAAACGAAAAAGCTGATCGACGCATTGCCGTCCCAGCATCGCCAGCTCGTGAGCGACGTCATTCCGTCTGTCGCCACGGTCACAACGGTCCAACGCGTGCTGCAGGCGCTGCTCGCGGAAAAAGTCTCCATCCGCGACTTGCCGACCATTCTGGAAGCCATAGCCGAGGCGGCGCCCCATGCGCAGGGGACGGCGAGTCTCGTTGAAAATGTGCGCGCCCGTCTGTCGCGGCAAATCTGCGGCGCGCTTCAGGGACCCGACGGCGCCGCTCCAATCGTTACGCTTTCGTCATTTTGGGAAGAAGCCTTCGCCGGCGCCCTCGCCGGCGAAGCTGGCGAAAAACAGCTCGCCATGGCGCCGTCAAAGCTTCAGGAATTTGTCGCGGCGGCGCTTGGCAGGCTCGAAGAGGCCGCGCAATCTGGGTATTCCGCCGCAATCGTGACCAGCGCCGGGGTACGGCCCTTTGTCAGGGCGGTCCTGGAACGGGTCCGGCCGCAAACGCAAGTCCTTTCGCAAAACGAAATTCACCCCCATACTAGGCTCAAAAATGTCGGCTCTATATGAGCGTCGGCGAAATTGCGTGGCTGAATTCCGATGATGAAATTTATCGCCTCTGACCTCGAGGCGGGAAAAGCGAAAGCCCGGCGGGCCTTGGGCGATCAGGCGACCGTCGTATCGGTCAGAGAATTGCCGAGCGGCGATGTGGAAGTGACGGCGTCCGACAAACCGGCGCCTGCTGCGCCTGAGCCTGCCCCGAAGGCGAGCTTTGCCGGGGCCGCCCGAGACGCCGTCGACGAAGGACCCTTCCGCATGGCCGCCGGGGCGCGCCTCAATGAGTCTATCGAGCACCGTTTCTCTGAAGACGCTCTGGCTCGCCTTTCAGGAGCGCTCGCTGGCGGCGGCAAGAAATCGAGCGGCCTCGACATGAATGACGGGGCGGTGAAAGCCATGGCGGAAATCCTCGCGCCCCACGGCGTCGGAGAAAACCTGTTATCGGCCCTTGTGAGCGGCGCGCGGCAGGCGAAAATCGACAACGATCTGCATCGCCTTGAAACCGCTTTCGACACGGCGTTCCAGTATGCGCCGCTACACTTTGCGCCGACAGCGCCGATCATGTTGGTGGGCCCGACCGGCGCGGGAAAGACCTCTTGCAGCGCAAAACTGGCCGCCGCCGCCGCGCAGGAAGGGTCCAAGCCGATCATGATGACGGCCGACGTCGGACGCGCCGGCGCAGTGGAACAAATTCGCTCTTACTCAGAAGCGCTGGGCGCGGACTATTTCATTATTGAATCGCCTATGGATGTCAGCCAGGTCTTGCGCAATGAACGTCCGTCCGGCGGCGTCATCCTCGATACGCCGGGCGTATCGCCTTATGACAGCGCCGACGTCGCCGCTCTGCGCAGCTATCGCGAGGCGTCCGGCGCTGAACCGGTGCTCGTATTGCCGGCGAGCGGCGATGCGGCGGAGTATACTGATTGGGCCCTCGCCTTTCGCGACATCGGCGTCACGCGCTGCATCATTACCAAGTTTGACGCAACCAAGCGCGTCGGCGCCGCCCTTTGCGCCGCATTTGAGGGATCGCTCGCACTAGCCCATTTCTCCGAGACGCCTTTTATTTCCGAAGGCTTACTGCCCGCCTCGCCGGACTTCCTCGCGCGTCGCCTGATCGCAAGCCGCCCCGGCAAAGTCGCATAGGTCTGCGCTTCTCACGATCGCTCAATAAAAAGGCGGCCCCGCAGGGCCGCCAGAATTACTCAACCACGCAACTTTGTTGTTCGTTATATCCCTTCCTCAGCGCTGAACGCCGCGCCGATCCTAATTGTCTTCCAGCAGCGCAAGCGGGTCTACGGATTTCAACTTCTGACGAATTTCAAAATGCAGCTGCGGCGTCGTCACTGATCCGGACTGCCCAACCTTCGCAATCACCTGGCCTTTGCGTACGACGTCGCCTTTGTCGACGAGCATGGCGTCGTTGTGCGCATAGGCGGTGACAAATCCGTCCGTATGCTTCACCAGCAGTAGGTTGCCGAAGCCGTCGAGTTCTGATCCGCGATACACCACTTCACCGGCGGCGGCGGCGCGCACGGGTGTGCCCGCCGGCGCGGCGATGTTGATGCCGTCATTGCGCCGACCCATTTCGCCAACCCCATACTGCGAAATCACGGCGCCGCGCACGGGCCAGGCGAACAACGCATCTGAGGCGGTCGGCGGCGTGAACGAAACCTTTCGGGTCAAATCCGCGGGATCCTGCGCCTTGGGCGTTTCAAGCTTCGCCGTCCTCGTGGGCGCTTTCTCCGTCATGCGCGGCAGCGGCGCGGTTGCGGCGCCGGGCGTGCGAATAACCTGACCGGGTTCGATCGTATAGGGCGACTGCAATCCGTTCGCCTGCGCCAGCTTGGATACGGAAACGCCCGTTTGCCTGCTGATGGCGTACAGCGTATCGCCTTTTTGTACGCGATATGTCGCCTGGCGCACCGGCGTTGTCTTCGCCGCAGTCTTCGCCGCAACAGGCGCCGGTTGACTTTGCGCAACAGGCGTCGCGCCTGGGACGCGCACCCTTTGCCCGATCGTCAAATGATAGGGCGCACGCAGATTATTGGCGGCAATAATGGATTGCGGTTCGACATTATATCTTCGACCAAGAGCGTAGACGGTGTCGCCCTTGCGCACGATTGCAACGCGTTCGGACGGCGGCGCCGCCGGCGCAATAGCCGCTTCCTGAACGGCGGACGCCCGTTGTTCATCGGAAAGATAGATGGAAGAAACCGGCTCCAACTCCACTTGCGTAACAGCCGTCTGCGCAACAGGCTGCGCGACGTTCACGCGCGGCGGCGTATATCCGGTCGGCTGAATGGGTCGGCGCGGCGCCGCAGATTCCTGCGGCGAATTGTAGATACGCCCGGCGCCTTGATCCTGACCGCCGTAGACAACGGGCGCAACGCTCTCATGGGTGCCGCAGGCGGCGACCGCCGTCAGGAAAGCCGTTGCCGATAAAACGCGCGTCAAAGTCATCGCCCTCTCCCGCAGGGTTACGCACAGCCGATTCGCCGACGAAATTTAGTAAGTTTGGTTAACAACGGGTTAATCCTAAAAAATCGGCGGCGAGAGCACAAATCCGGCGCTCAGGCTGGGCTGAAAGCCGCAGAAAGCGGCGCAATGGCGTCTTCGTGGGTGAGCGCCAGGTGCAACGGCGTCACGGAAATTCGACCCTCATAGATCGCCCGCAGATCCGTGCCCGCCGGCGGATCGGACAGCTCGCCGGTATATCCGTACCAGTAATACGTCCCGCCCCGCAGGTCTTTGCGCTCTTCGGCGAAGAGTTGAACCATATCGCGCTGGCCCTGGCGCGTGACCTCAACGCCGTCAATTTTGCTCGCGTCGCGGTCGGGAAAATTGACATTGACGACGACGTCTATGGGCCAACCTGTCTCAAGCAGGGTTTTGACGACTTTCGGTCCGTGGGCTTCCGGCGTCTCCCATTTGGCTTTGGCCCTTTCCAGGCGCGCCAGCGATAGGGCGATGGACGGAATGCCGAGGGACATGCCCTGGAAGGCGCCGGCGATGGTGCCGGAAACGGTGACGTCTTCGGCTAAGTTCTGACCGTTATTCACGCCCGACAAAATGAGATCCGGCTTGCCGGGCAGTAACTTGTCCAGCGCCATCAGCACGCAGTCCGAAGGCGTTCCTGTCACGGCGTAACGCCGCTCTTCATACTGACGAACGCGAATGGGATGAGCGAGCGTTAACGCGCGCGCGGCGCCGGACTGTTCCTCTTGCGGCGCCACGACCCATACATCGTCGGTTATCTCGCGAGCGATTTTTTCAAGACTCTGAAGCCCTCGAGCGTATATGCCGTCGTCATTGGTGCAGAGTATGCGCATTTCACTTTCTTCCGTCATCCCGTGCGCGCTGCCGCACAACGTGCTGCAGCGCAGACACGGGATCTGTTGTTTGGGTTCTCATCCGTGGAAACCGATCCCGGATCCGCAACGCAGCATTTCATGCTGCATTGCATCCGGGATGACGGATTCATTTCACAACCTCAATTTTATCGGCCCCGCCCATATAGGACTTCAACACATCCGGCAGCGCAATCGAACCATCCGGCTGCTGATAATTTTCCAGTATTGCAACGACCGTCCGCCCCACCGCCAGGCCGGAGCCGTTGAGGGTGTGCACGAACTGGGTGTGCTTTTCATTCTCAGGGCGATAGCGGGTATTCATGCGCCGCGCTTGAAAGTCGCCGCATGTGGAGCAAGAAGAAATCTCGCGATATTGGTTTTGGCCCGGCAACCAGACCTCAATGTCGTAGGTTTTGCGTGCGGAAAAGCCCATGTCGCCGGTCGAGAGCACCATGGTGCGGTATGGCAGGTCCAGCCGCTTCAGGACTTCTTCAGCGCATTCAGTCATGCGGTCATGTTCGGCGTCCGACGCGTCCGGCGTTGTGATCGACACAAGCTCGACTTTAGAAAACTGGTGCAGCCGGATCATGCCTCGCGTGTCGCGGCCGGCGGCGCCCGCTTCGGACCGAAAACACGGCGTCCAGGCGGTGAATCGCAAGGGCAGCGCCTCCGCCGATATTATCTCCTCACGGACGATGTTGGTAAGCGAGACTTCGGCGGTGGGGATGAGCGTCAACCCTGCCGTCGTGACAAACTGATCCTCGGCGAATTTCGGCAATTGACCGGTGCCGAAAAGCGCCTCATCGCGAACCAGCAGCGGCGGCTGACATTCCGTGTAGCCGAACTCGCCCGTATGCAGATCAAGCATGAAATTCGCGAGCGCCCGTTCGAGGCGGGCGAGCTGTCCCTTCAGCAGAACAAATCGCGAGCCAGACATTTTGACGGCGTTTTCGAAATCCATCTGGCCGAGCGCCTCACCAAGGTCGAAATGCTCCCTGGCGTCATTCAATCGTTTCGGCTCACCCCATTGTCGGATCTCGACATTCGCCGCCTCATCCTCGCCTTCGGGAACATCACCAGCGGGCATGTTGGGCAGCGAGGACAGGATGTCTGCGATGGCGTCTTGTTTTTTCGCCTGTTCGGCTTCCGCGGCGGGGATCTGTGTTTTGATCTGATCAACTTCGGCGCGCAGCTGGTTGAAGAGATCTTCATCGCCCTTGGCCTTCGCCTGGCCGATCTCTTTGGACGCGGCGTTGCGGCGCGCCTGCAACTCATTGAGCGCATGTGTGTATTTGCGCGCCTCTTCGTCCAGGGCCAGAACCTCGCCGGCGCGCGCAGCAAGACCGCGCTTGGCGAGTCCCGCGTCGAACGCGTCCGGATGATCACGGATGAATTTGATGTCAAACATGGCAGCGGGGTTTAACGGGCTTGCATAGGACGGTCCAGCGCTATGCGCTTTCAGCCGCTTCCTCCGCGTCTTCTCGCGCCTTGCGTCCGGCCAGCCCGACGGAGATGACCGAAACTTCATAAAGCGCGATAATGGATGCGCCGAGCACGAGCTGGCTGATCGGGTCCGGCGGCGTCAAAAACGCGGCGACAACGAAAATGCCGACAATCGCGTATTTCCGGTTGCGTTTCAGGAAGCCCGCGTCGACAAGCCCCGCCCGCGCAAGAAGGGTCAGGAACACCGGCAGCTGAAACGCAAATCCGAACGCCATGATCAAGGTCGTCGCCAGGGACAGATAATCTCCCACTCGGGTGAGGAGTTCGATAGAGACGCCCGACCCGTTTACGGCGTCCCGTTCCATGCCCACGGCGAACTGCATCACAAACGGCATGAGGACGTAGTAAACAAGCGCGGCCCCCAGGGTGAAGAGCACCGGCATCGCCAGCAGGAACGGCAACGCGGCGGCGCGCTCATTGCGATAGAGACCGGGCGCCACGAACTGATAGATCTGGTAAGCGATCACAGGAAAGGCGAGCGCGATACCGGCAAGCATGGCGAGCTTCACGCGGGTGAAAAAGAATTCCAGCGGCGCGAAATAGAGCGTGGGCTCTGCGCCGGCGGCGATCACCGCATTTTTGAACGGGACCACCAGAAACTCATAGAGCGGTACGGAGACGATAAAACATCCGACGAAGGCGACGGCTACGGCGCAAACCGAAATGATGAGGCGCGTGCGCAACTCTGTCAGATGATCGAGCAACGGCGCCGAAGACGCTTCGATTTCGTCCTGCTCGTCGGCTTTCTTGGTCTCGTCCGCGGCGCTGGCGCTCATGATTTCGCCGGCTCTTCTTCGCTTGCCGGCGCAGAGGTCGCGGCCGCTTGGCGCAACGCGGCGTCTTCGCTGCGCATGTCCTGTTCGAGAGGTTTCAGGCTTTCATCGAGGTCGCGTTTGGCTTGCGCCACCACATTGTCCCGTTTCAAGGCGTCCAGCTCCTGGCGGAGTTCTTCCATTTCCGTCTCGCGCGCCATCTGGTCAAAAGCCGCGGTGAACTCGGCCGCCATGGCCTTGGCCTTGCCAACCATCCGACCAGCCGAGCGCATTAGCCGCGGCAGGTCTTTCGGGCCCACCACGATCAGCGCAATCACGCCGATCAAAATGAGCTCCAGGAAACCGAACTGCGGAACGAGGTTCATTGAAAAGGGTCCTCGACCCTGTCAGCGGCTAGTCCGCCTTGGCTTCGTCTTTGACCGGGGTGACGTCCACCGCGTCTTCGCTGCGCTTTTCGATGGACTTCTCATCATCTTCCTGAAGACCCTTCCGGAACGATTTGATGCCTTTCGCAAAATCGCCCATCAGAGACGAAATTTTTCCGCCGCCGCCAAAGAGCAGGAGCGCGAGAAGAAGAATGATGACGATTTGCCAGGGTCCGATAGCGCCCATGGTACAGCCTCTATGAAATTCGATACTCTATGTAGGCGCGGGATGGTTAAGAAGCAAACGCCTGAATAGTGAAAGTTTTACGTCGCGCCGCCGTCTTCCACGCCGTCATCCCCGTGAAAATCCTGGACAAATTCGCCTTCCGCGTCCTCGTCCAGGTCTTCCGCGTCATCCCCGTCGACCGGCGCAGGGACGGAAAAACCCGGCGGCAGCCGCGCGTCGAGGAGGCCCGCCGCCTTCAAATCCGCCAGCCCCGGCAGGTCCGTCACGGATTCAAGGCTGAAATGCTCCAGAAAGTCGTCGGTGGTGCCATATAGGGTCGGGCGCCCAGGCACGTCCTTACGCTTGCCGCGCATCCTGATCCAACCAATTTCAAGCAGTTGGTCGAGAGAGCCTTTCGACACCTGAACCCCCCGGACATCTTCGATGTCGGCGCGGGTGCACGGCTGGTGATAGGCGATGATCGCCAGCGTTTCGAGAGCGGCGCGGGACAGCTTCTTCGGCGCGACTTGCTCTTTTTCGAGGACATGGGCGACGTCAGCCGCGGTGACGAAGCGCCATTTCTTGTCGGTTTTCTGGACCACCACGCCGCGACCCTCATATTCCTCCGTCAACCGATCAATGATCGTTGGAATGTCGGCCCCCGCCGGCAACCGGCCGGCGATCGTGCGTTCGTCCAGGGGTTCGGCCGCAGCAAAGAGCAACGCCTCCGCCATGCGCACATGGTCGGCGATGTCCTCCTCGCTCCATTCGGCGACGAGCGCCGCGCCGTCTTCGTCGGTTTCGCTTTCGGTGTCTTCGCTCACGTTGTCCGCTTCTTCAATCTCGCCGCCGAGTTCTTCAGCAAGGGCCACTTGGGTCTCATGGGCGTCCAGCCCTTGAAAATCTCGACCCCCATCGGACTCCATAACGTCCGCGTCAAGATCGGTCATGACCCGTTCCTTTCGGTTGCGTTTCGCGGGCGTTTTTTTCATCCCGCGATTTCAAATAAATCGGCTCGAAATGGCCGAGCTGGCGCAGTTCAATACGGCCGTCCTTGGCGAATTCGAGCGCCGCATTGAAGGCGCTCGCCACAATCGACGTTTCCGGCGCGTCAACGTCATCGGCGTGAACGAGCGAGCGAAGCTCCGTCCATTCCGGGATGGCGCCGAGAATGCGTTCGAGCCGCAGCCGCGCCATTTCGATCGTATACACTTTCGGCGGATCGACATGATAGTCGCGGTCGAGTTTGGAGATGCGCTGCGTGGTGTAGGCGCGCAAGAGGTCATACATGCTCGCCTGCCAGTCTGCAGTGCGCTTGATCCGCACTCCCTCCGGCGCGCCCCGCGGAAAGATGTTGATCCCGAATTGCGGCCGGCCCTGCAGCGCTTCGACCGCATTGCGCATCGCCTCCAGACGCTGCAGTTGAAAGGCAAGCCGCGCGGCCATTTCATCCGCCGTCGGTTCATCGCCGTCTTCATCGCCGACGGGCAGTAACAGTTTCGATTTGAGATAGGCGAGCCACGCCGCCATGACGAGATAATCGGCGGCGAGTTCGAGGTTCCGCTTCTTCGCCTCTTCGACGAAGGCGAGATACTGATCGACCAGCGCGACCATGGAAATCCGGCGGATATCGACTTTCTGGTGACGCGCAAGATCCAGCAGGACGTCGAGCGGTCCCTCGTATCCGTCGATATTGACGATCAGGGCGTCGATATCCTCGCCGGCGTCGGACGCACGGACAGGCGCGTCGAACGCTTCGCCCGCGCCGTCGTCTTCGCCGCCGCCCGGCTGCGGCTCATCGCCCGGCCCGCTCACGGGCAATATCCTGATATTTTCGCCATCCGCCATTGGTACCACTTTTCAGGCGATTCTTCGCCGCTGAAATGATTGATTCATGCGCCGGGCGCCACCGGCCGCAACAGCGTCGCCAACCGCTTATACCCGGCCTCGAGATCGCCTTCTTCGGCCGGGGCGAGCGCCGCCAGCGCCGCTTCGGTCCGACGCGCCGCCTCCCCCGCGAGCGCTGTTGCGCCTCGCATGGCGTCCAGCTTTTGGCTCATATCGAAATTGCAGGCCAGTGCAATGTCACAGCCTGCCGCAAGGCTCTCCGAAACCCGCCCGTCCATGGGCCCGCCAAGGGCCTCCATCTTTAAGTCATCCGTAAACAGAAGGCCGTCAAATCCAATCTCGCCGCGGATCACCTCGCCGACGACCGTCGCAGACAGCGTTGCGGGCCGGTCCCTGTCGAACGCCTCATACACCACATGGGCGGTCATCCCCATTTTCGCGTCGGCAAGGGCTGCGAAGGGCGCGAAATCAATACTGCGTAAGTCTTCTATTCGCGCGCCGACAGACGGCAAGGCGAAGTGGCTGTCGCACAGGGCGCGGCCATGGCCCGGCATATGCTTCACCACCGGCTGGGCGCCGCCGGCTTTGAGACCCTCCATCGCCGCGCGGGCGAGTTCAACGATGATGTCGGGGTGCTTGGCGTATGCGCGGTCGCCGATCACCGTGGGATCGGCGTCGGGCTGCGGCACGTCCAGCATGGGAATGCAATTGATGGTGACGCCCGACGCGGACGCGAGTTTTCCGAGCAGCCATCCGTTGAGCCGGGACGCTTCGACGGCGGCTTTGGGATCGAGGCGGTAAAGCGCGCCGAAAAGCGCCGGCGCGGGATGGGCGGGAAACGCCGGCGGCTTCATGCGCGCTACGCGCCCGCCCTCCTGATCGATCATGATCGGCGCGTCGCGGCCCACGGCCTCGCGCAATTCGTCGCAATGGGCGGCGAGTTCGTCCGCCGAAGAACAATGGCGAGCGAAGACGATAAATCCCCAGGGATCGGCGTCCCGGAAAAACGCTTTCTCCTCCGCGGACAGTCGCGGCCCTTCGGCGTCAAATACGATGGCTGCCGGCACCGGCGTCTCCACACCCGCTCACGCCGTCAAAGATGAGCCCCCCGGCTTTGCACGGCGTTGCAATCTTGCGCCCGGTCTGCGCCGGGCCAAGCGGATAAGCTAAATTCCCTTGATCAGACAGTCCTGACCGTTTTCCTTGAGCGTCGCGCAATAGGACTTCGCCGCATCGGCCGACGGAAACGGTCCCACCCGCAAGCGATGATAGACGCCGCGGTCACCGAGATCGGCGCGCTCCACGTCATAAGTCTTGTCGCCGATAACGCTGCCGAGCCGCGCTTGCATGCGCGACCACTGCGCCATCGCCTCATCGTCGGACCGAAAGGCGCCGACCTGCACCACATGGCTGCCGGAAAGCGCTGAAGCGGTCGCGCGCGGCGCCGGGTCGCGGGTCGGCGCAGGCCTCGGCGCAGGCGAGATTGAAGGAACGCTCGCCGGGGTCGGTTCCGTCGCGGCGACGGGCTCCGGCTCGGCGGGCGCCGCATCGTCAAAGACAGAAGCGTCTTCTTCCGCCAGAGATGCGATCCTGTCCTGCGTCTCGTCCGAAAGGTTCGCCGCCAGCGCGCCGATGGCGTCGTCCGACGTCCGGTCGACCGGTTCTTCCGGACCTTCCGCGATCACGTTGACCGGGGCCGGCTCCTCGCCGTCGAAGACATCATAGACTTCCCGGTCCTGCGCCGTCTCTCCGGCGTCCGCCGTTTCGATCTTGATCGGCTCCGGATCCGCGGCGACGTAGGGGGTTTCGATCCCGGCGCGCTGCTCGCCCTGTTTGATGCCCTTCTGGTAAAAGACATAGGTGGTCGCCGCAAAAGCGCCGAACATGACAAGACCGATCATGAGAACCGAGAAACCGGACAAGCCGCCTTCGTCTTCGTCGTCGTCGTAACCTTCGTAATCGGTATATTCGTCTTCGTAGTTTTCGTCAGCCGCCGTCATGTCGTCACCATTAAGCTGTTCTCTTCAATATGCGCCGTCGTCGGTCTCGCCCAAGACCGTCAGCGCAACCATCATTATCCCCGCCGAATCAAACTCGTCGTGCATTTTACCACCGGACCGCTCAGATCTAGAGAGCTACTCCTGAATTTCGACGCCAAAGAGGCGGCGATACTCGCGCATGGCGTAACGATCCGTCATCCCGGCGATGTAGTCGCAAACCACTCTGGCGAGCCCCGCCTCGTCCTTGCCCTCATAGCGCTCGCGCCACTCCGGGGGCAAGGTCTCAGGCTCCGAAAAGAACAATTCAAACAAAGATTTAACGATCCGTTTGGCCTGACTGCGGGCGCGATTCACCTTGAAATGGCGGTACATGTTCTGTTGCAGGAATTCGCGCAATCCCGAAAGCTCGCGGTTGACGTCGGGCGAGAATGCGCACGCCGCCTCGTCCCGTCGCCGCACCGCGTCCGCATCCTGTGGAGAAAAAACCGCGAGCCGCCGCCGGGTTTCCTCCAACACGTCGACGACCATGGTCCCGATCAGGTCGGAAACCGCCTCGGCGATTAAAATGTCGTCCGGCGCGTTCGGATACCGCGTTTCCGCGCGCGCGAGCGCCGGCCCGATCAGAGGCTGCTCGCGTGCGTCGTCGAATGTGAAAAGCCCCGCGCGCAATCCGTCGTCTACGTCATGATTGTTGTAGGCGATGTCGTCGGCGATGGCGGCGACCTGGGCCTCCAGCGAGGGGAACGTATCGAGCCACAAATCGTGGCCAGCCGCATATTCCGTGATCGCCGCCGGCAGGCGCCCCTGATCGCGCGCATTGGGGCCGATCAACGGGCCGTTGTGCTTGACGACGCCTTCCAGGGTTTCCCAGGTGAGGTTGAGCCCGTCATATTCCGCGCGCCGGCGTTCCAGTTTGGTCAGAATGCGGAGGGTCTGCGCGTTGTGGTCAAACCCGTTATAGGGCGCCATGCACTCCTGCAGTACATCCTCGCCGGTGTGTCCGAAGGGGGGATGGCCGAGATCATGCGCGAGGGCGAGGCATTCGGCGAGGTCCTCGTCGAGTTGCAGCGACCGCGCAAGCGTGCGCGCAATCTGGGCGACCTCCAGCGAATGGGTCAGCCGCGTCCTGTAATGGTCTCCTTCGTGCGAAATAAAGACCTGCGTCTTGTGCTTCAAACGGCGAAACGCGACCGCGTGGATCACGCGGTCCCGGTCACGTTGAAAAGGCGTGCGCGACGCACTCTCCTTTTCCGGCCACAGCCGGCCGCGCGATTCATGGGCCCGCGCAGCATAGGGCGCGAGCGGCGCTGGAAACGCGATCGTCATGAAAAACCGCCGCTTATCGCCATGTCCTCGCCAAGAGCCTCCATTCCTCGCACCGGCCCCCGCCGGCGTCGATTATCGGGCGATTCTCGCCCCGTCGCCGGCCGCACCGGGCCGGCGGAGAGCATTATACGGCCATTCCGAAAGACGTTCATAACTACGCACCAAATATAGGTTTTCTTTAAGAATACCGCCCCTAGGTTGTCGCCGCAGTCCGGAATTCGCGCAAGGTTAACGGCCTCGCAGACGCCGGCGCGCGGAGGCTGCTTCAGCGGCGCCCCTCTTCAAAAACAGCGGAGAAGCGCCTAGATACGCCTTTGGTCAAGGAGAAAGCCGACGCCATGTCTGTCGCCGAGCAAAACGCCGTCGCCGTGTCTGAAAGGGCGGCCAAACGCATCGCGGCCATCCTGTCAAAGGAGCCCGACGGGGCCATGTTGCGCGTCTCGGTCGAAGGCGGCGGGTGCTCCGGATTTCAGTATAAATTCGACATCGTCACCGACCGCACAGATGATGACCTTGTCCTTGATGCGGACGGGTATGCGGTGCTGGTTGATTCCATGTCGGTTGAATACATGGCGGGCTCGGTGATCGATTTTTCCGACGAACTGATCGGCGCGGCGTTCAAAATCGAAAACCCCCAGGCGACCGCCGCCTGCGGCTGCGGGACAAGCTTTAGCCTCTAACGGCTGCGCGACTGCACTGCGCCGCTCACCGGAAAATCTCAACCAGACTTAGAACGGCGAACGCCGAGGCGCTCGCGGCGCCGAGATACGGCGTGATGATGGGCGCGCGAAAGCCGTCGGTCGTTTCGCCGCGGCGTTTCAGCCGAATGAGCGCAATATTGACCAGCGCGAAAACGACAAGAAGCAGGAACGTGGTGGCGCGCGCCAGCGTCGCCAGGGGCAACGTCAACGCGCCCAGCAAGACGAGGAGTACGACAACCGCCGTTGCGTTGATCGGCGTCTGCGTCGACGCGGCGATCTTGCCGAACCATCCGCTGATCCATTGCTGTTTCGATAGCCCGTAAAGCACGCGCGAGGCCATCACCACCTGCACCAGCGCACCGTTGATCAAGGCGATAATGGCGATCACGCTCATCCAGATCGGCGCCGCGCCGGTGAGACGCGAAAAGATCAGCGCCATGGGCGCGTCGCTTTCTCGCAGCATGTCGACGGGCGTCGACCGTACGGCCGTCCATGCGACCAGGACGTATATCAGCGTCGCGACGGCGAGCGCGGAGATGATCGCCCGCGGCAAAGTGCGACGCGGCCGCTTCACCTCTTCGGCCACATTCACCATGTCTTCGAAACCAATAAACGCGTAGAACGACAGCACCGCGCCCGTCAGAACGCCATAGACCGCGATGGGCGTTACGGCGACCGGCGGCGTCGCAACCGGTTCGGCGCCGAGGCCTGCGACAATAATGAAGATCAGCGCCAGCGCTTCGATCACCGTGACGAGGGCGATCACTTTGAGGGATTCCGAAATCCCCCATGCAGCGACGGCGCCGACAGCGACCGCGATCGCAATGAGACCCAGCGGTCGGGGGAACGTGATGATCTCCGACCCATATCCGACGAGCCCCTGAAACATAACGCCGGAAGAGACCACGCCTGACGCGACAATCAGCAGCCCGACCAACAGAGACAGACGCTCGCTTTTAAAGCCTTTCGAGACATAGATCGCTTCGCCGGCCGACTTCGGGAAACGGGACGAGAGTTCGGCGAAACTCACCGCTGTCAGACTGGCGATCGCTGCGGCGACGATAAAGGACAACGGCGCCAAAACGCCCGCAACCCCGACGACTTCGCCGATCAGCGCGTATATGCCCGCGCCGAGCATGGTGCCGAGACCGTAAAGCGTCAGCGCCGGTCCGGAAATGACCCGCCGCAGTCTCGGCTTGCCGACATGTTCGTCAGGATGCGTCAATGCGTGTCAGGCGCGGTATGGATTCGGTTTGCGGTCATTGCAGATCCGTTACTACGCCGCTCCTTTCGTCCGCCAGCTGTCTTCCGGTCTTCCAGACGTCCTTGCCGACCCATTCGCGCTCGAGCCAGCGACGCCATTCCGGGTTCATGGGCGAGTTCTCAAAATACCGGTCAAAGAACCGGTCAGCAACGAACCGGCGTTCAAACGCAGGACCGCCGCCGCGCTCCCCGGTGTAGACGTCATAGGCAGCCGGCTCATGAAACATAAATCGCGCATCCGGCGAAGCGACCCGCGTGTCGCCTTTCAGGTAAATCGGCACGCACATGGACAGGCAAAAGGCGCCCGGGCCGACCCGCGTCTCAAGGTCGTGGGTGCGCTTGATGCGGTCCATGAATTGAACGACGCGCTTGCCTTCCGCCACGGTTCCGCCGGGCGAATTGAGCTCCACGACAAAGATCGAGACATCGTCGCGCCACGTTGCATAGGCCTCCTCAAAACGCCGGGCCATGGGGGCGCCGACAGGGCTTGACCAGGACAGCACCACCGCATCGCGGTATGGATCGGCGCGCACGGTCAGCCGGCCCTGATCGGCGGTGTACCGCCGCTCATTGGCGTTCAGCATAAAAGCGGCGACGGCGAGCAGCGCGACAATGATGAAAGGCGTGTAGCGCCAGTTCATGATTTCTCCATTCACACAACCTTGCGGCGATCGGCGATTGACGCTCGCCGCCGCAACGCGCGATATCACGTCGATGCGCCCTGTCTCAACCCGCCAGACGATCCTTGTCCGCGCCCCGCAGAAACGGGTGTTCGCCGCGGCCGCGGGCATTCATGGACGCGACCTCGCCAAGGCGACGGCGTTCCTGCCGGGCATCGAAGAATCGCACGGCGAAACAGGCCCATGGTCGACCGTCGGCCAGCAGCGCCTGCATGTTCTTTCGGACGGAACATCCGTACACGAAGAGCTTACCGCCTTCGCCGACGGGGAATACTACGCCTATCGCATTACCGGCTTCGAAGGATTTTTCGGCATGCTGGCGACTGAAGGGCAAGGCGTATGGCGCTTTGACTGGCGCGGGCCGGAGCAGACGGAGATCGCCTGGTCCTACGATTTTACGCCTTCCGGCGCCATGGCGAGGGTGGTCCTGGCGCTATTTGTCAAATGGCTTTGGGCTGGGTATCTCATGGCGGGCCTGAAACGCGTTAAGCAACAAGCGGAGGAGCGCTCTTGAACGCTCGTGAAGACCGCAACGTGATCGACGTCGCGCCTGTGCTGCTCGTCAACGACATTCATCGCGCGGTGTCATTCTACACCGAGAAACTCGGATTTACCGTCAACGAACTTCATGGCGAGCCGCCCTCATTCGCCATGGCGATGTCGAACGATAAAACAATCATGTTGAAACAGTCGGCAGGCGGACCGCGAGAAAACGCCGCGTCGCTCTCCGGCGTGTGGGACGTCTATCTCTGGGTGCGCGACATAGACGCCGTAGCGGAGACGTTGCGATCGGCCGGCGTCGCTATTCACCGCGGCCCGGAAAAGACCCCCTATGGCTGCACCGAGATCGAAATCAAAGATCCCGACGGTCATCTCATCGCATTTGGATTCTGTCCGTAACGTAGGGTCCCGATTTTATGGTCGACATAAATGTCTCCTGCAGCTGCGGCGCGCTCAAAGGCGTATTGCGCGACGCCAGCGCAAAAAACGGAACACGCATGACATGCTACTGTCGGGACTGCCAGGCCTTCGCTGAATTCCTGGGCAAAAGCGAGGCCGTGCTCGACGCGCAAGGCGGTACGGATATCTATCAGACCACGCCGTCGCGTTTCGACATTGTCGACGGCGCCGATAGGCTTGCATGCGTCGGCGTGACCGACAAAGGAACGCTGCGTTGGTACGCATCCTGTTGCAACACGCCGATCGGCAATACAGCGAAGTCGAGAGCGCTGCCGTTCGTCGGCTTCGTTACGCTGGGATTCGCCGATACTTCCGAAGCGTCGATCGGTCCGTCCAGAGGCGCCGTTTTCGCCGGCGGCGCCCGCGGGACCGCTCCGGCCGGCGCCAGGGTCAACATTCCCGGGCTGGCGGTCAAAGTGCTGGGGCGAACTCTGAAAGCCAAACTCACCGGCGCTGAGAAGCACAATCCGTTTTTCGCCGATGACGGCGCTCCCGTCTCGGCGCTGCGCACTTTGACGACGGAAGAACGCGCCGATATCGATGGCCGCCTTGACGCCCGTTTCCCCGGAGAAACCTCTTGAAAATCGCCACCTTCAATGTGAACTCGATCAACGCCAGACTGCCGCGCATTCTGGAATGGTTTGACGCAAGCGCGCCCGATGTCGCCGTCTTGCAGGAAATCAAATGCATCGACGAGAAATTCCCCGCGCTCGAATTCGAGGATCGCGGCTACAATGTCGCCGTGCACGGCCAAAAGACCTATAACGGCGTCGCCCTTCTCTCCAAGCACCCGATCGAAGACGTCGTCCGGGGACTTCCCGGCGACAAAACCGACGAACAAGCCCGCTATATCGAGGCGCTGGTAACGCCCGATGCAGCCGCGCCCGTTCGCGTCGGCGGTCTCTACCTGCCGAACGGCAACCCGGCGCCGGGTCCGAAATACGACTACAAGCTCAAATGGATGGCGCGATTGAAAAAGCGCGCTGCAAAGCTGTTGGAAAACGAAGAGGCCTTTGTGCTTGCGGGCGACTACAACGTCATTCCGCAGGCTGAAGACACCCATGACCCCAAAGCGTGGTGGGGCGATGCGCTCTATCGCGAAGAAACCCTCGCCGCTTTTCGCGAAATCGCCAATCTGGGCCTCACCGACGCCTTACGTCAGCACGATCCGATCGGCGTTCACTATACGTTTTGGGATTATCAGCGCGGCGCCTGGGAGAAGGATCACGGGATCCGCATCGATCATCTCCTCCTCAGTCCGCAGGCGGCGGACCGTTTCCGCAACACCGGCGTCGATCGGCGCGAGCGGGGCAAGGAAAAACCGTCCGATCATGTTCCGGTATGGGTGGAGCTGGCGTAGCGCCGCCCCACCCGTTTCTTGCTATCCAACTTCGCGGTCAAGGAAGTCGAGGATTTCCTCCGCGATCATCTCGCCGTGGCTTTCCAGTACGAAATGGCCGCCGTCAAGCAGATGGAATTCCACATCGTCGAGATCGCGGGTGTAGGGATGCGCGCCCGCTTCTGGAAATATGTGATCGTTCTTGCCCCAAACGACCAACGCCGGCGGCTGGTGTTTGCGGAACAGCCTCTGCCATCCGGCATATTCATCGACATTGGTGCGATAATCAAAAAAGAGATCGAGCTGAATCTCCTTGTTGCCGGGACGGTCAAGCAAGTATTGATCCGTATGCCATGTATCGGGACTGATTAGCGCCGGATCAGGCTGGCCGTGTACGTATTGCCACTTTGTCCCCTCAAGCTCGAGGAACCCTCGCAGCGCGTCGCGTTCGCTATCGCCGCCGCTCTCCCAATAGGCTCTGATCGGATCCCAGAATTCCCGCAACCCTTCCTCATAGGCGTTGCCGTTCTGAATGATAAAGGCGTCGACGCGCTCCGGATTTCCAGCGAACACGCGATAGCCAATCGGCGCGCCGTAGTCCATGAGATAGACGGAGAACGTCTTGACCCCCTTTGCGTCTACAAACTGTTCAATGATGTCGGCGTAATTAGCGAACGTGTAGTCGAAGTCCGCGCGGGCCGGCATTTCGGATGCGCCATATCCTGGATAGTCCGGGGCGAGCACATGATACCGTTCGCTCAGCGCCGGAATGAGATTGCGGAACATCTGCGACGATGTGGGAAACCCGTGGAGCAACAAAACGGTCGGCCGCGACGGATCGCCGGCTTCTCTGTAAAACACCTCTACGCCGTCGATCTCGATGGTGCGGTGCGCAACAACCCCGGTCGGCGCGACTGCCTCCACCGTCGCCGGCGCCTGAGAGCGGGCTTCGCCCGCTATGGCGTGCGCGCCGGCCGCGGCGATGATGATCGCCGCCGCGGTTAAACGCAGGCTATCTTTGAAAGATTTCGATGCTCGTTTCGTGGTCATGATGTCTCTCCTATGTGTTGTACCGAACGATCGGTACATTACGACTTAAACAGACTGAAACAAGGCGCCCCGCCGTCACATAAGCGTGATGGCCCGCGGAGACGGCCCAATAGCGAAACAGCGGCGCGGCGACCGCGCACCGTCCGGCGCGCTGAACTCGAGAAATTCAGGCCCCGCCGCAGCTTGGTGCTTGCGGCGGTCCCCTCACCTATCAGTCAAGACGCCCGGCAATCGGGCCAGTGCGCGCTGAAACGGAGCGACGCTACCTTGCGCGCGGGAGACGACCAGAGCGCCTTCGATTTCGACAATGGCGTGTTCGGCTTTCAATCGCGCTTCCTTAGGCGAAAAGCCGGCGTCGCGCGCAACGGCGCAGAAGGCGTCTTCAAGGCCGGCGGCCATGTCCTTGGCCGCGCCGGGCGCTGCTTCGCCCGCCTCGCCGAACGCAAACAGGTTGACGAGGCAATTGGCGCGTCCGCCTTCATAGAATTTTGCGATGCCCCCGGCGGCGGCTTTAACGCGCATTGCAGGATCGCCAGGCGCACGCAACGGACCGATGACCAATTCGCTTGCACGTTCGCTCACCCGTTCAACCGCGGCTTGCGCCATATCGTCCTTGCCGTTGGGAAAATAGTGATAAAGACTCGAGCGACCGAGGCCGCTCGCTTCCGACAATCTGCTTAGACTCGCGCCGTCAAACCCGAATTCACGAAAGACATCCGTAATCGCGTCGATGGCTTCATCCTTAGACGATTTTGCGGCCGGCATGCCGTGCTCCTGGTTGTACCGAACGGACGGTATATAAGCGGATCGAGAGTTGACACAAGTGGCCTGACCGTTGATGGCTACCAAGCGAGCGGGTTTCGGATGAGAGATCCGCCCATCCCGGCGGACGCCGGGATCTGCCTCGCCAACACCGGGTTTTTCGCAGTGAGATCCCGACTTTCGTCGGGATGAGCGGATTGAGGACTGATGTAGCGTTGTTGTATTCGCTTCTGCCGTCAAATAAGGGAGCCACGATGCTTTTAGTTCTCAGGATGACCGCGATGGCCAGGATCCTAATCTTATTTCTCATCGCATTGATGGCGATGACCGCAGCGAAAGCGCAAGAAGCGCCCATTCGCTACCTGCATTCGGTATCCCCTGACGGCTATCACGAAGTTGCTGCGAAGGAACTCGGCCGCCCGTTTCATATTTACGTTCGCCTTCCCGACGATTATGCGCGCAGCAAAGATCGCTACCCCGTGATCTATCTTCTGGACGGCGGCTTCACTTATCCAATGCTGGCGGCGTACTTTCGACTGTTGTCGATAGACGAAAAGCTTCCAAACGCCATTCTGGTCGGCGTTTCTTACGGCGCGGAAGGCTTTGAGAACGGCAATTATCGCGGAACCGATTTCACCGCGCCGTCGGAGGAGCGGGACCACTGGGGCGGCGCCTCCGCGTTTCAACGGTTTCTCAAGAATGAACTTCTGCCCTTTGTCGCAGAGCGATATCGCACCGACGAAAACAGACGGGTCCTGTTCGGTCAGTCCCTTGGCGGCCAGTTTGCGGTGTATTCCGCCATGACTGATCCCGACCTCTTTTGGGGACGCATCGCCAACAACCCGGCGCTTCATCGGAATTTGCAGTTCTTTATGGACATAGAGCCGGCGCCGCCGCAGGGCGATACGCATCTCGTGGTCACGACATCGACGGAGGAAGCGGCCGAGTTTCGCGAGCCGTCGCAGCGCTGGGTCCGACACTGGACGACGGAGCGCGCCGCCCCTTTTCAGATTACCGTTGTCGAAATGCCCGGCGAGCGCCACGCCGCAGCGACGCCGATTGCGTTCCGCGCCGGGCTTCGCCGGCTGTTTCCGACGAATACACAAGACGGGAACGAACAAACGCCGTGATCTGGTCCCCGGAACAGGACGATGCGCTGAAAGCGGTCGATCAGTGGCGTCGCAAGGGCGAAGCGCCGATCTTTCGCCTCTTCGGTTACGCCGGCGCCGGCAAAACAACGCTGGCGCGCCACTTCGCTGAAAGCGCCGGCGGCGACGTGGCGTTCGCTGCGTTCACCGGCAAAGCCGCCCATGTCATGCGCCAGAAAGGATGCGAAGGCGCGACGACGATCCATTCCCTGATCTACCGGCCCTCAGCGGCCGATGAAGAGGGCGAGCCGTCTTTCGCCCTGCGCCACGATGCGCCGGCGTCGAAAGCAGACCTCATCGTCATCGACGAGTGTTCCATGGTCGATGAAGAGTTGGGACGCGATCTGTTATCCTTCGGCAAGCCGGTGCTGGTGCTTGGGGATCCGGCCCAGTTGCCGCCGGTCAAAGGCGGCGGGTTTTTCACCGAAGGCGAGCCCGACTTCATGCTCACCGAGATTCACCGTCAAGCCGCGGATAATCCGATCATCCGGCTCTCCATGGCGATCCGGGAGGGCGGCGAATTCGACGAACAACACGAAGACTGCCGCGTCATCGCCCGCAAGGACGTGTCGACTGACGAAATCCTGGCCGCCGACCAGGTCCTTGTCGGCGCCAACAAGACCCGCAAGCGGTACAACGACCGACTGCGCGAGCTTCAAAACTACACGGATACAACGCCCGAAGCCGGCGAAAAACTTGTCTGCCTGCGGAATAACAAGAAAAAAGGCCTGTTGAACGGCGGGGTCTGGACGGTTGGCCGGCGGATGAGCCCGCGGGGAAATCGCGTGCGTTTTTCAGTCGTCCCGGAAGAAGGCGGCAAGCCGGTGACCGTCTCGGTGCCCCGCGGCTTTTTCATGGACGGACCGGAAAGCGTTCCGTGGACCCAACGTAAAAGCGCCGATGAGTTCGATTTCGGCTACGCGCTCACCGTGCACAAGGCGCAAGGCTCGCAATGGGACGATGTCGTTTTATTTGACGAAAGCTACATGTTTCGCGAACACGCCAATCGCTGGCTGTACACAGGCGTGACCCGCGCCGCCAAACGCCTGACGCTGGTGCGTTAGGACGCTTTCACATAGTCGACAGAAAAGGCGTCGCCGAGATGGTCCGCCGGCGCTTTCGTTGCAACGTCAATGAGATCGAACACAACGTCAATTTCTTTCAAGATGCGCTCAATCCGCTCAGGACCGTTGACCGGCTGAAACATGCCGCCGATATCGAGTTTATCGCCGACCTCCAGCACCACATAGAGCTTTCCGTTCGAGAACGCCGCGCGGAGTCTCGCGCCGTTGAACAACCGATCAAGCTCCTCGAACCGCTCGAGCACCACGGGGTCGAGAAGCGCACGCGCCTCCACCTGATCCGTGGACCAGGCCTCATACGCCTTTTCAAACTTGGATGATGCAAGACCAACCCGCTGAAACCCCTTGCCGGGCTTCGCCAGCCGATTAAGCAGTCCCGCATCGCGCTTGATGACGGTCTCGCCGGCGAACTTGCGATGATAGTCGATAACCAGAAGCTGCCCGTGAAAGACGGTTCGCGTTCGCTTTTTCCTGCCCGACGTCCGGTACTTCAAATGCGCCTCAACCAGCGTAAAGGCGCAACCGCCCCGCTCGCCGGAAATTTCATCCTCCCAATCCTCGCGATTAAACGTCGGCAACAGGCCAAAAGTCTCGAACACGCCGCAATAGGATGGCCGGGACAACGTGCGACGATAGCCGAAACCGAGATGCCCGGCGATGCGGGCGAGGACCTGATCGGTGATTTCTCCGCGCGTCTTCTGGATGCGCCAGCCGGCGCCGGCGACGCCGGCGGATCCGGAAATCATTGCGCCGATGACGCCGGCATCCCCGCCCAAGGCCAAAAAGACGGCGACGCAGGAGGCCGCGACAGCGGCGATAACGCCGGCGTCGCGCAGCGCCGACCGGCGGCGGCGCTCGCTTTTTTCCAGAAGCGGCTCGAGCGCGTCCGCGTAAAGCGCAGGCATGTCCTGAAACTCCGGACGCGTCGACGGTGATCTCAGCGCCATTCGCTGCTCCCTTCTCGATCGGCGACAAGGCAAATCTTCGCTTAGACTTTATAAAGCTCTGTTAACGCTCTCACGCCCGCGCTGCCTCAAGAAGCGCTCTTCACCGCCTTCAACCAACCCCAAATACACGCTGAATTAACCATACTCGCGAATTCTAGGCGCGGTGGAGCAATATTGCCCTTGGCGAATCAGGCGGCTCGAATGGACCTGGGAAATACTGCAAAGACGCTTTTCCTGGAGCGCAATGTGGCGAGCGACCTCGTCGACAGCCGCATGCGCGAGCTCAAGACACAGCTGCCGATCGCGCTGTCCGCCATCGTCGTCGTTTCACTGCTGTTGCTGACCCTTGCGCCTTCTGAAAAAGCGCCCCTTCTCTGGACCGGTTACGCATTGTTGTTTGCCTTTGTCGCAATGCGGATCGCCTTTTGGCGTCGCGTCAATATTGAAAAGCTGACGGAGGAAGCCAAACGCAACGTACTGCGTACGGTGCCGCCTATCTCGGCGGCGCTTTCGTTGATTTGTTCGAGCACGGCGATTTACTACGCTTACGGCGAACCGTTCGAACTCGTCGTTGTTGCCGGAATTTGGGCGTCTTTCTGCGGGATATCCAGCGGTTACGCCATGGCCGCAAGCTTTCGGGCGGCGACCATTTGCTATTGCGGGTGCATGATCCCATTCGGGGTCTATGTCGGGCTCAGCGGCGACAACGCAGTGAGCGGGGTCATCAGCGGCATATTCATTCTCGCCGCGCTGATCGGCGCCGCAATGCAGGTGCGCTATTCCCAACTCATCGCCGAATTGATCGAACAAAAGCGAAAGGTCGGCGACAGCGCTGAATTGGCCCGCGCCAACCTGCGCCGCTTCATCGAGACGGCGTCGGACTGGGCGTGGGAGCGCGACGCCGACGGGCGCCTTACCTATCTTTCCGAAACGTTCGACAAGATTACCGGCATGCGGCGCGACGATTTTCTCGGCGCCGGGGGCGCCGATTTCCTGGGATTGTCCAAGAAAAATGAATCCGTCGGCCAGATGCTGCGTGATACGATCGCAAAGCGCGAACCGTTTCGCGACATCCGGTACAATATTGAAACGCAAAGCGGCGCCACGCTCCACCTTTCCATGTCGGCCCAACCGAAATACGACGCAAACGGATCCTTTGCAGGGTATATCGGCTGGACGCGCGACGTCACGCGGGAGATCAACGCGGAGATACAACTGCGCGAGAGCGAGAACCGGTTGCGCGACTTCTCTGAAGCCGCCAGCGACTGGGAATGGGAAGCCGACGAGGAACTCCGCTACACATTTGTTTCAGAGCGCGCCAACGACGTCACCAATTTTGACCACGCAAAGATCATCGGCAAGAAAATGTCGATCAGCGGCGGCGGCGTTTCCGAGACGGAATGGGAGGCGTTCCGGTCAAATGTCTACGCCCGTGCGCCCTTCTCAAATTTTCGCTCCAGCACCGTCAACGACGCCGGTGAGGAGATGTGGATTGAACGCAGTGCAAAACCTGTGTTCGACAAAGACGGCAAATTCAAAGGCTATCGAGGCACCGCGCGCAACATCACCGAACAGATTCGCGCCGAACAGGCGCTGGTGAGATCGAAGGAAACGCTCGAAGAGACCGTACGCGACCGCACCGCCGATATCGAGCGCCGCCGTCAGATGCTGACGGAAATCCTGGAGTCAATGGATCAGGGCCTGTCAGTGATCGATGACAACGGGGTTATCGTTGAACGAAACGAGAAAGCCCATTTGATGTCCGGACTGTCGCCGGAGCTTTGGGCGTGCGGAGCAGACATCAACGGCGCGCTCAGCATCGGCATACGCGCAGGCGTCTACGATTATGACAGCGTCGACGCGTTCTGGGACGCTTGCAAGGAATCGTTGGCGGAAGGGAAAGCCTTCCGCACGATCCGCAGCCAGAAAGACGGACGGGCGATCGAAGAAAACATCCGAAGTCGACCGAGCGGCGGCATTGTCGCCACCTATACGGACGTCACCGCATCCAAGCAGCGCGAAGACGAACTGCGCCGGTTGACCAATGAGCTGACGATTTCGAAGGATGCTGCGGAAGCAGCCAACCGCGCCAAATCCGAGTTCCTGGCCAATATGAGTCACGAAATCCGCACGCCCATGAACGGCGTCGTCGGCATGGCGTCTCTCCTGCTCGATTCAGATCTGAATGAGAAACAAAAGGAAATGGCGCGCGTCATCGTCAGTTCCGGCGACGCGCTGTTGAAGATCATCAACGATATTCTCGATTTTTCGCGTCTCGAGGCGGGCAAGTTCCGGGTCGTCAACGAAACCTTCGATCTGCGCAGCACCATCGAAGACGTCGCCAGCCTGTTGTGCCTGCGGGTCGAGGAAAAGGGGCTGGAAATGCTGGTCCGTTTTCAACCGGACCTGCAATACGGATTTGTCGGCGATCCCGGACGCGTGCGCCAGGTCGTCACCAACCTTGTCGGCAACGCAGTCAAGTTCACGGACCAGGGCCATGTTATGGTCGAGGTGTCCGGCAGGAAACGCGGCGAGATTGCTGAAATCGAAATCGCCGTCAGCGACACAGGCTGCGGCATCCCTGAGGACAAACAGCTCGCGGTGTTCGAAGAGTTCGAACAAGTCGACGGCTCGGCGGAGCGCCGCCATGACGGCGCTGGGCTTGGCCTCGCGATCAGTAAGCGGATGGTCGAAGCCATGGGCGGCAAGATCCGCCTTGAAAGCAAGGTCGGCGAAGGATCGCGCTTTACGGTCAACCTGCCCCTCGCCATCGATGAATCCCGTCTGGCCGACATTCATGCGCCGCAGGGGCTTTTCGACAATCAAAGGGCGTTAATCGTCGATGACAATGCGGTGAACCGGACGATCCTGTCGGAACAGCTGGCGTCCTGGGGCCTCGCATCCGACGCGTTCGAGCGACCTGAGGACGCCCTCGCCGCGCTCAAAGCGCGCGCGGTGTCCGAGCCTTACGCGATCGCCATTGTTGATTTTCAAATGCCAGAGATGGACGGCATCAGGCTCGCCGAACGCATCAAGGACGACGCCTCGATCGCCAAGACGCCGCTCATTTTGTTGACCTCCGCCGGACGCAAGGGCGACCCGGCGGGCCTGTCGGGCGACCTCTTCGCCGGCTATCTGGTGAAGCCGGCGCGGGCGTCGATGCTGCTTGACGCGATTGTCTCAACCATGGGCGACGCTGTCGTTGATTCCCTTAACGATGCGGCGACGGCGATGCGCCGCGCTATCAGCGCGCCGAAAACGCTGAACAAGCCGGACGGGACGCCGCTGCGCGTTCTGGTCGCGGAAGACAATCTCGTCAATCAGATGGTGATCAAGGCCATGCTGAAAAAGCTGGGTTGTGAAATGGAGCTCGCCCATGACGGCGCCGAAACGCTGCAGAAGTTCGCGGCGGGGCGTTTCGACATTGTGCTGATGGATGTCTCCATGCCCGTCATGGACGGCGCAGCGGCGACGGCGGAGATCCGAAAACGGCAAAAAGACTCGCCGGAGCGCACGCCGATAATCGGCGTCACGGCTCACGCCATGCGCGAAGACCGTCAGCGTTGCATTGAGGCGGGCATGGACGACTATTTGCCCAAGCCCGTTAAAGAGGGGCCGCTTTTCGACGTTCTCGAAAAATGGACGCGCCCCGACACGATAACGCGTTTGGGGTCAGCTGCGCAATAACGTCCGCAGTCCAATTATTCTGCGGGTTCCTTGAGCGCGCCCGTTTCCATCGCCGCAGCCATTGGGTCGGCGCCGGACTGACGCCGCCAAAGCTCGGCGTAAACGCCGTTTTGCGCAATCAGCGCATCATGAGCGCCCTGCTCGATAACGTGTCCGTCGTCGAGCACCAGAATAAAGTCCGCCGCCGAGATTGTTGACAGCCGATGCGCGACGGCCAGCGTTGTGCGCCCGCGCGCGGCCTCCTGCAGCGCTTGCTGCACGTCCTCTTCGGTGCCGGAATCAAGCGATGACGTCGCCTCGTCGAGAATCAGGATCGGCGGGTTCAACAATATCGCCCGCGCCACGCCGACCCGTTGCTTCTCGCCGCCGGACAGTTTCAGTCCGCGCTCGCCGACCCGCGTCTCAAGCCCGTCCGGCAAACTGTCGATGAAGTCGCCAAGCTGAGCGCGGCGCGCGGCCTCCATCACGTCTTCATCGCTGGCCTCCGGATGGGCGTATGCGAGGTTGAAGCGCAACGTGTCGTTGAAGAGCACCACCTCCTGAGGCACGAGCCCCAAAGCCGACCGCAGTGATTGTTGGGTGACCTGTTTCAGGTCCTGGCCATCGATTGAAATGGCGCCCGACTGCGGATCGTAAAACCGGAACAGCAGCTTCAGAATGGTCGACTTGCCTGCCCCGGAAGGGCCGACAATGCCGACAAAAGCGCCGCCGGGAATGTCGAATGTGACGTCTTTGAGCCCGCTGGCGCGGCCTTCATGCGCGAAGGTCACCCCGTCAAAGCGGATGGCGCCCCCGGCGGGCGCAAACGATGCCGCATCACTTGCGTCCGCCACCGTGGCGCCGCGGTCGAGAAGGCTGAACAGTTTCTCAATATCAACCGTGCCTTGCTTAATCTCCCGCCACGCCCAGCCGAGAATATTGAGCGGCCGGTAGATGTTGATCAGCATCAGAATGATCGCGGTCACGTCTCCGGCCTGCATCGTCCCGTTGAAGGCGCCGTAGCCGGCCATCAAGGCGACGACCAGCAGGCCCGCCGTCATAATGAACTCCTGACCGCCGTTGAGGACCGCCAGGGACTTCATGATCGTGACATAGAGACGATTATATTGCCGCATGGCGCCGTCATAGCGGTCCGCCTCCCGGTCCTCCGCGGCGAAGGATTTCACCGTTTCAAAATTCGTCAGCGTATCGACGGAAATGCCGCGCAACCGCGTGTCCGCCTCGTTGAACACACGCCGTTGTTTGTTGCGCCATTCTGTCACGATGATGGTGAAGACAGCGTAGACCCCGACCGTCGCGACGGCGGCGACGGAAAACTCGATGCCGTAGAGCGCCGCCAGGACGGTCGCCGCGAACGCCAGCTCAACAAGTGTCGGGCCGATGTTGAACGCAAGAAAGCGCAGGAGATACTCCATTGCTGCGCAGCCGCGCTCGATGATGCGATTGAGGGCGCCGGACCGGCGCGTTAAGTGAAACTGAAGGTCCAGATGCTGCGCGTGGCGAAACGCGTCGACGGCGATAATGCGCTGTGCGTCCTGGGTCACGGTCGAGAAGAAAGCGTCCCGGATAACGGGTAGCGCCGCGGCAAAAAAGCGGGCGGCGGCGAACATTACCAGCAGCGCGACAAACGAGGCGCCCGCAAGCCCCACCCGCGCGCCGGCGGAGGCGTCGCCGGTGAGCGCGTTGATGCCCTCGCCCATGAATACCGGCGCCATGACGGCGAGGCCTTTGGCGCCGACCGTCAAAATGAGGGCGAGCGCGATCCGAAAGCGCCACCGGCGCATCTCGGGGCGAAAAAGCACCGCAAACATGCGCCCGACGGAGCGTCCGAACGGGGCCGCCTCGCCTTTGCTTTCAATATCGTCTGTCTGAGCCGCCGCCATCGCCCCTAAATGGCGACTTGCGCGCTAAAACGCCAGACTTGACCGGAATTTTAAAGCGAACCGTTGATCAGCTTCATCACGCCGGAAAAGTCGAGATCGTCCCGCCCCGCCGATTCCATCAGTGCGTAAAGCGCCTCTGCCTGGGCGCCGAGCGGGGTTGAGGCTTTGGCCCGATGCGCAGCTTCCTGGGCGAGGCGCATGTCCTTGAGCATCATCGCCGCCGCAAAACCCGGCTGATAATCTTTGTTGGAAGGCGCCGTCGGCACCGGCCCCGGCGCCGGACAATAACTCGTCATCGACCAGGACTGACCGGACGCGGTAGAGGAAATGTCATAAAACGTCTGGGCGTCGAGACCCAATTTTTCCGCCAGATTGAACGCTTCGCACGTGGCGATCATGGTGACGCCCAACAGCATATTGTTGGCGATTTTGGCGACCTGTCCGTTGCCGGGCTCGCCGGCGTGAAAGATGTTTTTGCCCATCGCCTCAAGCACGGGTCTGGCGCGGTCGAAGGCTTCCTCTTCGCCCCCGACCATGAAGGTCAGCGTTCCGCCGGTCGCAGCCGCAACGCCGCCGGAGACGGGCGCGTCGACCATGGAAAAACCAGCGCTCGCAGCCGCCCCGATCACGTCCCGCGCAGAATCGACGTCGATGGTCGAGGAGTCGATAAAGAGCGCGCCCGGTTTCGCCTTCGCGATGACGCCGTAATCGTCCGTATAGACCGACCGGACATGGGCGCCCGCCGGCAGCATGGTCACAACGATGTCCGCATCCTTGACCGCCGCCTCGACGCTGTCGCCGCGCTGGCAGCCCGCCTCTACGGCGCGATCGATGGCGCCGATGGATAGATCTGTCGCCGTGACCTCATGACCGGCTTTCGCCAGATTGGCCGCCATCGGCCCGCCCATATTGCCGAGCCCGATAAATCCGATTTTCATGCCGTTTCCTCCGCGCGTTTGCGCGCCTCCTACCACGGCAGTTCGGCGCCTGAAAAGTCGAGAAACTTCGGCGACGGCGAAACCGGCATTTCAGCGATCCGCCGTCGCAAGCCGGCGACGCTCTCCGCCGGGCTGGTCGGCGCTGACGCCCCGCCCATGGCGGTCTGCACCCACCCCGGATGCAGCGGGGCGACGGCCACTCCCTCGCCCGCCAACTGAGCGGCGAGCGACTTCATTGCCATATTGAGCGCGGCTTTGGACGTTGAATAGGCGGGCGCAAATCCGGTCGACTTCGTAATTGATCCGAGACCTGACGTAATAGCCGCAAACTTTCCCTTCGCTCTCTTTAAGTGCGGCAAGAAGGCCTCAAGAAGCGCAACAGCGCCGAGCGAATTGACGCTAAGCAGGTTGACGAAAGCGTCATAATCGATGGCGCCGAGATCGCCCACGTCCTTGCCGCCGAGACCCGCATTGGCGACCACTACGTCCAGGTCGTCGTCAATGGCGCCGCCCAGCGCCTTGACGGCGTCGAAGTCCGAAACATCGAGCGCGCGGATATCAATATCGCCCTTGATCGCCTTCAGATCGTCGGCGCTGTCCGGCGACCGGCAACAGGCGTAAACGCGCCATCCGTCTTCCGCGTATTGTCGCACAAACTCAAGTCCGATTCCGCGATTGGCGCCGGTGATGAGAACAGAAGACATAGCGCTCCTCTCGATGCGTTTGGTCAGGGCAGCGTCAGGTCGCGATCGCCCAACGGTTCGAAATAGGCGGCGGTGTCGGCGTCATTGAGGTCGCTGAGGCGCGCAGGCGCCCATTGCGGATTGCGATCCTTGTCGATGATCTGCGCGCGCACGCCTTCGAAAAAGTCTGATCCTTCCATGACCCGGCAAACCATTCGGAATTCCATGATCATCGTATCGTCAAAATCGAGCGTACGACCGCGTTTCATCTGCTCGAACGTAATCGCCATCGACGTGGGGGACATGCGCTCCAGGGTCTGCGTCGTCTTCGTTGCGAAAACGCCCTCATCGGCGCGCAAGGCGTCAATCAGCTGCGCCAGGCTTTCCGGCCCCTCGAAGAAGCGCGCCACATCGCGGCGGATGTCGTTGACCCCGGCATGACCGGGGTCGGCGGCGAAGACATCGAGGACCGCCTCAATATCCGCATGGGCATGCGCGCTGAGCGAAAGACCAAGCAGCGCCTTGACGAGTTCGCCATGTTTCTCCGTAGGCGTATAATGCGTTGCAATCCCTGCGGCCATACAGTCCGCCGCTTTGGCCCGCGCGCCGGTGAGCGCATAGTAAAGCCCAAGCCCCTCATGAAGACGCGGCATGAAATGGCCGCCGCCCACATCCGGAAAGAGGCCGATCCCCGTTTCCGGCATGGCGAATAGGGTTTCATCGCCGGCGACGCGAAAATCGCCATGTACCGAGATGCCGACCCCGCCGCCCATCACGACGCCGTTGATCAGCGATACGTAAGGCTTCGGGAAATGGTAAATCAGCGAGTTGTTGCGATACTCCTCACGGAAGAATTCGGACGTTCCAACCGGATCCTTTCGGCCGTTGTCATAAAGCCAGCGTATATCGCCGCCGGCGCAAAAGGCCCGCTCGCCGTTGGCCTTAACGAGCACCGCCTTGACGTCGTTGCGCGCCGCCCATTCGGTCAGCTGCGCGCGCATCGCCTTGACCATATCCCAGTTGAGGGCGTTGAGCGCGGCTTCATTGTTGAGCGTTACGACGCCCCAATCGCCCTCTCGGTCGAACAAAATCTGTTCGGTCACGGTCAGTCCGCTCCTTCCACGATCAAAATGTCGCCGTTTGAATTGGCTCGGCGGATTTCCGCCGCCGCCTGATACTCAGGCGACCGGTAACAGGCGACAGCCTGTTCATAGCTTTCAAACTCAACGACAACATGACGGCTGCGGGCTTTTCCTTCGACCGCGTCATGCTTACCCCCGCGCACGAGAAACTTCGCCCCGTATTTTTCATAGGCCGGCTGCGCCGCCTTCATATAGGCCGGGTAGTCGTCCGGATTGATGACATCCACATGACCGATCCAGTATCCTTTGGGCACCGTGTTTCCTTTGATTGCTTGTTGCAGCCGATCAATCCTGCCGGCGAAAATCCTCAAACGACACGTTTTCGTCTGAGCGCGTCAACACGACTTCGTTGCGAAAGAGAAAATCACCATCTTTGGCGTCGTCGAGGAAGTCGACTTCCTTGACCTGGCGATAGGTGTCTACCTGCAGCGAAAACGTCCGACGGATCAGCGCCGGCCGGTCGTCGTCGACGCTTTCGTCCTCAAAAACATAGACCCATCCGCTATTATCGGCGTCCGCGCTTTTCAACGTGTACTCAAAGGTCTCAATGTTCCCGCCCCGATGATAGCTCTCGCGGTAGGCGCCGGTCTCGGCGTCAATCGTCGAGACGGTCAGGATAAAGACGTCGAATCCGGGATCGGTGTAACGCGCGCGCGAAATCACAAAACCGTTGTCCGGCGTTACTTCCATGACCGCCGCCATGCCGATCGCCTGGCGTTCGCCGCTGGAGTAATCAAGATACGCCAGTTCGCCGCGCCAGTCGCCGGCGAGATCGGCCCATCGTTCAAAATGCGAGTCCGCCGCCTGGACCGGCGCAATGAGCGCGAACGCGGCGGCAATAATCGTTTGGATACGCATCAACCCCATCGTTTTTTCACCTTTACGCCTGGTATTCTTTCAACAGATCCCGCGCAACAATGACGCGCATGATCTCGTTGGCGCCTTCCAGGATTTGATGGACGCGCACATCGCGCAGCATCCGTTCGAGCGGATAGTCGCGCAAATATCCGTACCCGCCGTGAATCTGCAGCGCGTCGTTGACAACCTTGAAGCCGGTGTCGGTAACGAAACGCTTCGCCATGGCGCAGTGGCGCGTGGCGTCGGGCGTTTTCTGGTCGAGCTTCCACGCCGCCTGGTAGAGCATAACTCGCGCCGCTTCCAACTCGGTCGCCATATCTGCAAGCTTGAACTGCAAAGACTGTTGTTGGTTGAGGCGCTTGCCAAACGCTTGGCGCTCATTGGAATAGTCGAGCGCACTTCTGAGCGCCGCGCCCGCCGTACCCAGAGAACAGGCCGCGATGTTCAGCCGCCCGCCGTCGAGGCCCATCATCGCAAACTTAAAGCCGTCGCCCTCTTCGCCGACGCGATTGGCGACAGGAATGCGGCAGTCTTCGAAATTCACAATCGCCGTCGGTTGAGAGTTCCAGCCCATCTTGCGCTCCGGCGCGCCGAAGGAAAGGCCGGGCGTGTCCTTTTCAACCAGCACCGTAGAAATGCCCTTCGGTCCGTCCTCGCCCGTGCGCACCATGACCACGTAAACGTCAGACGTCCCGGCGCCGGAAATGAACGCCTTCGATCCGTTCAGAATATAGTCGTCGCCGTCCCGCACCGCTTTGGTTTTCAATGCGGCGGCGTCCGAGCCTGATCCTGGCTCAGTCAGGCAATAGCTAGCGATCATCTCCATAGAGGCCAGCTGCGGGCAAAACTTTTGGCGCAGCGCCTCCGATCCGAAGCTGTCGATCATCCAGCAGCACATATTATGAATGGAGATATAGGCCGCCGTGGAGGTGCAGCCTTCCGACAATGCTTCAAATATCAACGCGGCGTCCAGCCGGCCCAGGCCGGAACCGCCCACGTCTTCGCGCGTATAAATCCCGGCGAGGCCAAGCTCGGCCGACCGCTTGATAACGTCGACAGGAAAATGATGCTTTTCATCCCACTCAGCCGCGTGCGGCGCCAGTTCGTCCGCTGCAAAGCGCCGCGCCATCTCTTGAATAGCCAGTTGTTCGTCGCTTAACGCAAAGTCCATAACAAAAATCCCGTCTAAGCTACGCAGCGCCGCCGGCCGCGGTTCTTTCGCAATAGGTTTTCACCGCATCCATGTCTTGTTCGACAGCCTTGCCGACGGCGCCGATAATGAAGGGAACGATGATCTTGGCCACCAATTTGTGCGGCCGAGCTTCCATGGCTAACATAAGATCGGTGACCTCGCCGTGCGGCTTAACGACATAGACCGAATCCCAGATGGCGCCGCCCTGATCGGCGACAAAGCGCACCCGATCATTTTCGACATATTCGGTGCATTCGATAACGGTTGAGCCTTCCCGGTCATTCATCCGGCGCGTTTCGCGAAACTTGGCGCCCACGCCCGTTTTCTGATCGGATAACAGCTCGACCTTGACGATGTCCGGATTTTTTTCCGGGAATTTTTCGATATCGGTGATCGCCTGAAAAACAACGTCGAGCGGGGCCTTGATTTGTCTGCTGCTGGTTCTTGCGGCCATCTTACCTCCGAAGATTGGGGCGCCGTGCGATCCGGGCTCAACTCACTCAGCCGCGTCTTTCCGCTTCTCCTGGTCTTCGTCTTCGTCCGTCTCGTAGGGAACGCCCTCAAACCCCGGCATGCCCTCCATCGGGTGATCGAACTCCTTGGTCATCGGCGTCATCGGCCCCTCATGTTTGCTGACATGGTTGAGCCAACGAAACACGATATACGCCGCCAGAAGGGCGATGGCCCCGATGGGCAGCCAGACCTTGGCCTGTTCGCCGGCCACTGCGCCGAGGGCGTGAAACAGCACAAAGACGATTGATACATACAGCGCCGCCGTAAATATCAGCGTCAAGACATAGCGCAGATAGTCGGCTTTGAAAAATCCGGCCGCGACATAGGTGGGAATCCGGGTTCCCGGCACGAATCGCGCCGTCAACATGGTCTGCAGGAATTCCTTGCGGATCAAATCCCCGGCGATGGAAACACCCGGCTTTTCGGCGAAACGATGCGCCCATTGGTACCGGCGCCCAAGACGGCCGAGCCAGTATTTCCAGGCGTCCGACGCCACAAGCCCTGCCATGATCGTGGGGACGATCAGCTCGGTCGGCGCCGCGCCTGCGAGCGACGCCGTCGCCGCGCCGATGACGGCGAGGTCTTCCTGCCAGAACGGCAGCAGGAAAATCGTCAAAAAGAGGACCCAGCCGGACATGGCGGCGAAGGAATCCGGGCCGACTTCAAACATTACCTAGCGGCTCTCCCCTTCCGGACGCACGTGTCGCGACTTCATCCACCTGACGAGGAGATATAGCAAAAGGACCGAAATGGCGATGACGGGAAGCCAGACTTTCGCCGCTTCGCCGGCGACGGCCCCGACCGAATGGAACAAAGCGAATGCGATCGCGATATAGGCGATGGCGCTGACGGCGATCCAGAACGCGAATTGCAGCCACGGCGCCTGGAAATAACCCGAGGCGACATAGAGCGGGATGCGGGTCCCCGGAACGAAGCGAACGGTCATCAGGGTGGCGCCCAGCTTCTCGCGCACAAGGTTTTCGGCCTTGGCGACAGCGGGCTTTTCGGCGAACCGCTTTGCCCAGGCCCGGGTGCGCGCCGCCCGGCCGAGCCAGTATTTCCAAAGGTCGCTGGCGGTCAGGCCAATCGCAACGAAGAGAAAGATCAGCGCACTGTCGCCCATGGATGCAAGCGACAAGCTGGCGGCACCGATCACGGCGGCGTCCTCCTGCACGAAGGGCGCAATTAACAGGCAGGCGTAAACGCCCCACATATTGTCCGCCATCATCTGGCTGAGATGCGCCGCAAAGTCGGACTCCATTACTCGTCCTGCTCGTGTTGCGGCAGGCCGTCGGCGATATCGTAATAGTCGCCCTTATCGGCGACGAAAATGTGATGTTCCAGCCTGGCGCCGGTCGGCGCATCGAGGGCGCCGAATGCGACAGCGATACGGTGTTTGGACCGCTCAACGCCGTGGGCATGCCAGAAAAGGGAGGCGCCGCAGTCGGAACAAAAACCGCGCCGGGCGACATCCGACGCGTGGCGCCACTTTATCTTGTCTTCGCCGGCGTCGATCCTGAATTTGTCCATCGGACCGCTGACGCTCGCCCAGTAGTGGCCGGACCAGCGCCGGCATTGCGAGCAGTGACAGGCGGTGCGGTCGTCGAACGCCTCGCCGTCGACGGTAAACGCCACCGCGCCGCACAGGCACCGACCATGCAACGCGTTGCTTTTTTGTTCCGTCATCATCATCCTGTCATATGACAATGGGGGATATGTACCGCCTTACGCGGCGCGATGGGAGGGGTTTCATGACGCTTTTGTTTTTGATCGCCAACGGTTTGGGTTTCATCGTGTTTGGCGCGATGTCGTTTCTGGATCCGTTGACTGTCGCCGATCGCCTGGGCGTGACCGCCAGCGGCGCGCACGGGATCTATGAGTTCCGCGGCGTCTATGGCGGGGTCAGCCTCGGCGCAGCAGTATTGCTTTTTCTGGGCGCCGCCAGCGCGGCCTATACGCGGCCGGCGCTCCTCTTCCTTTTGACCTACACCGGCGGATATTTCGTCGCGCGGCTCGCCGCCCTGCCGCTCGACGGCCCGCCGGGACCGTTCTTCATGGGTTTCGTCGTATATGAGGGGCTCGCCGCCGCTCTGTCGGCGTTCGCGCTGACGCGGCTCAATTGAATTCGTTGAACTGGCCGAGCAGCCAGGTCAGCCAGGGGCGATACCCTTCTTCCTCGAACTCAGCGTCGCAGGCGGCGAGAACGATCGCGCGGCATTCCTCTTCGGTATCATTGTCGGCGAGGAGTTTCGTCAGTTCGCGGGAAATTTCATCGGACCGAGACTTCCAGTCGGCGATCATCTCTTTCACGGCGCCTTCAAGCGAGCCCGTCTCGTTGATGGTATGGCTGTTGAGATACCCGCCGAGCATGGCGAACACCGACGGATAGGCCGCTTTCAGCTGCGCCCGCGCGTCCTCGAAATCCTTCAGCGTATCGGCGGCGTGTTGGCCCGCTGAAGAGACCTCCTCAGCGGACCCGTCAATGGTTCGTGCGTCATGGCGCTCAATCTGCCCGCGCCCGCCCTTCATGGCGTTCCATACCTGGAAGCCGATAAGGACGATGATGCCGAGGATGATGAGTTGGAGAAGGAAGGCCATTGCGTGCGGGGATGGGTTTTAACAAGTCTGCCTGACAATCGCGGAATCGATGATCGGCAATATGCAGCGCTTGGCGCCGCGCAGCAAGCACGCGCAATCCGTCGGCCCGGCGATGAGTCAGCCAGACGACGCGCCAAACCGACCGCGTCGACATTACGATAAGTAAAATTCACAAAATCGTTGAAGTACTCATGTACTATACTCTCCCATATTGAAAGAGGAGACATAAGTATGAGAAAATTACTGACGATTGCGTTTGCCATTCCGCTAATCATCGCTGCGAATGCGAATGCGCAGACTTTTGTTACTGCTCAGACGAAAGTCCACACGCTTTCTATTTCCGGCTGGACGCCTGACTTGTTCTGGAACTTTCAAGCGGTGCCTGGCTTCACAAAGACCATCAGCGTCACTGAGCAAAGCCACTTGTTCGTCACCGGCCATATTGACGTTGACCATCGAGGAATCGCCGGCACATCCAACAAAGCTGTTGGCGCGGCATTTCGCGTCTTGGCGAACGGATCCACGATACCTGGCTCGATAACCGGTGAAAACATCACAAGCGATGGCGCTGACAATTACTACGCCGCGCAAATTCACGCCTACAAGCTTCTACAGCCCAATGTTTTGTACACGATAGAGGTTCAAGGGAGATCGTATTCCACGGCTGCCCCGAACGTAAACGGGCTCGCTGAAGTAAAAGACGGGTACAATCAGGTTCTTTTGATAACAACGCCCGTTTCTGTCGCTACGCCAAATTAGGGCGGCCATTGCGCCATCCCCGCTAACGGCAGGCGGATGGCGCAACTGGCGGGATAAGGCGTCGGTCTAGCTTGATCACCCCATCGTCGGAATCACAAACTCCGAGCCCTGAACGTCTTCAGGCCATTTCTGGGTCACGGTTTTGACCTTTGTCCAGAATTTGACGCCTTCCGGTCCGTGTTGATTGGTGTCGCCGAAGCCGGACCGCTTCCAGCCGCCGAAGGTGTGATAGGCGACCGGCACCGGGATCGGCACGTTGACGCCGACCATGCCGACATTGACTTTCTGCGCGAACTCCCGCGCCGCGGCGCCGTTGCGGGTAAAGATGGCGACGCCGTTGCCGTATTGGTGATCGGAGGGCAGCGACACCGCTTCTTCGAAATTCTCCGCGCGCACGATTTGCAAGACGGGCCCGAAAATTTCATCCGTATAGGACTGATGGCCGGGCCGCGCGCGGTCGAGCAGCGTACCGCCCATGAAGAAGCCGTTCTCATAACCCTGGAGCGAAAAATCCCGGCCGTCCACGACTAGCTCCTGGCCCTCATCGGCCGCCATCTGGATGTAATTGGCCACCCGGTCGCGATGCGCCGCCGTTACGAGCGGGCCGAGATCGGAGTCCTCCGACAAAGACGGCCCGATGCGGAGCGATTCCACCCGGGGCTTCATCATCTCGACCAGCTTGTCCGCCGTCCCCTCGCCCACCGGCACCGCCACCGGCGTCGCCATGCAGCGCTCGCCGGCGGAACCATAGGCTGACCCGACGAGCTGGTTGACGGCGTTGTCCATATCCGCGTCGGGCAGGATGATCATATGGTTCTTGGCGCCGCCGAAAGCCTGGACCCGTTTGTTATGGGCCGTACCGTTTGCATAAATATACTGGGCGATGTCGGACGAGCCGACAAAGCTGATCGCCTTTACGCGCGGGTCCTCAATCAATCCGTCGACAGCTTCCTTGTCGCCGTTGACGACATTGAGAACGCCTTCCGGCGCGCCAGCCTCCATCATCAATTCGGCGAGCCGCAGCGGCACCGACGGATCCTTTTCCGACGGCTTATTAATAAAGGTGTTGCCGCAGGCGATGGCGACGCCGAACATCCACATCGGGATCATCGCGGGAAAATTGAACGGCGTAATGCCGGCGACGACGCCCAGCGGCTGGCGCATGGAATAAACGTCGATGCCCGGACCGGCCGCTTCGGTGTATTCGCCCTTTTGCAAGTGCGGGATACCGCAGGCGAACTCAATCACCTCCAGCCCGCGCTGCACGTCGCCGCGGGCGTCCGGCAATATCTTTCCGTGCTCGGAGGACAACATCTTTGCGAGGTTGTCCATGTCTTTCTCGACAAGGTCTTTGAACTTGAACATCACCCGCGCGCGCCGCTGCGGGTTGACCGCCGCCCAATCCGGAAAGGCTTTTTCCGCAGCGTCGATCGCGACGGACAACTCGTCGCGGCTCGCCAGCGCCACTTTCGCCTGCACCTCGCCGGTGGTCGGATTGAATACGTCATGGGTGCGACCCGAAGCGCCCGAAACCGCCTTGCCGTTGATGAAGTGTCCCAGTTCTTGCGTCATGCCTTTTTTCCTCGCCGCATCTTCATTGGCGCGCGCTTGCGCGCCGTCATTTGCCGCGAACCTAGACGTCAGGGCGGCGCGCCACAAGGCGGGGAGCCTCGCCGGTCGGGATGACAATTCATACTATGATTTTAGCAAGCGGCGCGATTTTCCGCCGGTTCCAGACGGCCTTATTGGCGGTAACGGCCCGGTCGCGTTTGCGGCGCCGGACCGCTAGGCCAAGCGCAGGTCCGACCCTGCTTCGGCGTCATGGGCGAACCGTCCGTTTACCGCGCCGACAATATGTGTGATGCGGCGCCCGTCTTCGGCGAGCGGCGCCGTCACGGCGCGGATCAAGACACGCCTGCCATCGCACAGCACCAGGCTTTCTTCACGGAAATGCGGTGCTTCACTGGCCTGGGCCGCGTAAATGTCGGCGGTCGCCTTATCCAAGAGAGATAATCCAAAATTCTCGCCCCCGGTGAGAAACACGTCGGAAAATTTCGAAAGCTGTTCGCCGAGAAACACGAAAAACGGAAAGCCGCAGCTTTTCTCGCAGTCAACGACAAACATCCAGTCGATATCGGCGCCGAGTTCCTGATCCTGCAAAGCGGTCCAACTGGGGAACCGGCCCCGCGCCGCGCGCGCCCAGGCGTCTACGACGCGCCGCGTCAATCGGCGGTCTTTGGGCGGCGCAACGGGCGCGCCTTCAAAAAGATCCGCCACATCGCTCAGCATGCCGTCCCGCCCCTTCGCCGCTCTCGCAAGAAAATGAACGCTAGGACAGGGTTTGTAACAGGACCTTAGCGCAGGCACTGCAATTTACGGATAATTGTTACGGTTGCGCCTGCGCCTCGAGGGTTCGGCCGAGAAAACGGCCGTTGGCGGCGCCGAACACGTGCGTGACGTCCACGCCGTTGTCGCTGAGCGGCAGGATCACGCTTCGGAATGCGATCCGTCGTCCATCATGGAGCGGCGCCACGGTTTCAAATGAGATGGACGCTTTGGCGAGCACCGCTTCATCCATGCGCACCAGCACCATGTCGATCGCCGCCCCGCCTGGAATCGAATCCTCGCTGAGCCAGGCCGTCATCAGCGGATCCAAATCCTCGCCCAAATATATGAAATAGGGATCGGGATCGGAGAGCGCCAGATCGACCGCGAAACACGATCGCCAATCGTCGCCGAGATCGAACTTGCGGACCGTCTCCCACGAGGGCAGCCGGGCGCCGGCGTCTGCGCCCTTCGCTCGAGCCTCGCCAATGCTGGCGGCCCAGGATTTGCGCACCCGCGCGGTCAGTCTGCGCTCGGATAACCCCGCCGGCCTATCAAGAGACAGTGATTGCATCCCGGTCCCGCCCGCTTTCGCAGCCAGCCCTGCCTAGTCGTGTTCGCGGGCAGCCGCCAGTGCCGATTCTATGGCGGCGCCCATAAACGTCCGATTGCGGGAAAGCCCTCAGTTTGCCGAAAATTCGCCCTTTGACGCATTGCGGCCCCTAGGGGTGACGCGCCGGGCGAGCCTGCCTATAAGGGCCTATCTTGCAGACTTTGAGGGGTTGGCCATGGGCCCGGGCTGGATCGCCGTTATCACTATTCTCGCCTTTGTCGCAGCGCTCGCGATTTTCAACATTCTCGAAAAAGGCCGGGTTGACTGACCGTTTCCGCATTCGCACATGCCGATCTCAATCGCCGTGCGCGTAACCGCGGCCCGCGATAACGGAACAGGACGTCCATGCTGAGCCATATTCTTCTGGTCATCGCCGGGCTTGCGATTCTGCTGGCGGCTGGGGATTTGCTGGTGCGCGGCGCCGTCGGCCTCGCCGCGGCGCTCCGGATTCCAGCGCTGCTCATCAGTCTGACGATTGTGGCGTTCGGCACTTCCGCCCCGGAACTGGTCGTAACCATCCAAGCCGTACTGTCCGGCAATGACGGCATCGCCCTCGGCAATATCATCGGCTCGAACATCGCCAACATTCTGCTTGTTCTCGGCTTGCCCGCGATTATCTATCCGGTCACAACTCACGTCTTGGGACTGCGCCGGCATGCGGTCGTCATGCTGATCGCGACCGGCGCTTTTGCAGCGGCCGCCTATTGGATCGGATCGATCAACTCCATGATCGGCGGGGGGTTGTTCTGCGGCGTCGTGGTCTATGTCACGTATATGTGGGTGCGCGCCATGAGCAACGCCGGCGCCGAACCGGTGATCGACGAGGTCGAGGACTACATTTCCGAAGACTCCCTCAGCGCAAAGACTGTCGTCTTCATTATCGTGGGCCTCGTCGGGCTGCCGCTGGGCGCGCATCTCCTGGTCTCAAACGGGTCTATTCTCGCCGCGGACCTCGGCATTCGCGAAGAGGTGATCGGCCTCACCATCATCGCCTTCGGCACGTCGCTGCCTGAGTTGGCGACCGTCATCGCCGCTGCGTTTCACAAAAAGTCGGACGTGGCCATCGGCGGCATCATCGGATCGAACATCTTCAACATTTTCGCTGTGGGCGGCGCCGCCGGCCTTGCCGGAACCGCCGTGTTCGATGCAGCGTCATTGAGCCTTGAGATGCCGGTAATGATTATCTCGGCGCTGTTGCTCGCCGCATTCGTTTTCACGCGCCGCGATATCGGCCGACTGGCCGGCGCCGCAATGTTGCTCGCTTACGGCGGCTTCATCTATTGGCTCGGCGTCACGTCGGGCCTGTCATAATCCATGACCGACGCGCCCATCGCTCTCGTCACCGGCGCCGGCAAAAGAGTCGGCAAAGCCATTGCGCTTGCGCTTGGCGACACGGGCTATGATGTCGCTGTTCACTATCGCTCCTCGAAAGAAGACGCCGAGGCGGTGGCCGACGCCATCCGGACCATGGGCCGGCGCGCCGCAGCCGTGGACGCCAATCTGTCGATAGAATCGGAAACCGCCGCCCTGATGGGCAAGTGCGCCCGCGCGCTCGGACCGGTAAGCCTGCTCGTTAACTCCGCTTCGGTGTTCGAGCATGACGACATCGCGACCATGACCCGCAAAAGCTGGGACCTCCACATGGAAGCAAATCTCAGGGCGCCGCTGAAACTGATTCAGGATTTCGCCGCCCAGGCGCCGATTGGCGCCAACCCGAGCGTCGTCAACATCATTGATCAGCGGGTGAAGAAACTGACGCCGCAGTTTCTTTCCTACACGACGTCGAAGGCGGCGCTGATGACCCTGACGGTCACGCTCGCTCAAGCGCTGGGGCCGGCCGGAATTCGGGTCAATGGCGTCGGGCCCGGCCCGGTCCTGAAAAACCCTCGCCAATCGGATGAGGACTGGCGCAAGCAGAACGAGGCGACCGTGCTCGGCCGCGGCGCCAGGCCTGAAGACATTTGCGACGCTGTGCTCTATCTTGCGCGCGCCTCGGCGGTGACAGGACAGATGATCGCCGTTGACGGCGGCCAGCATCTTGTTTGGCAAACCCCCGATGTCATGGTGAATGAATGAGCCGCGCGCCCGAAACAGTCCAACATGCAGATGTCGCCGCCCTTCCCCATGCGGAGAACCGCCCGCAACGAACGGTGTTTGTGCGCGACCTTATTCTCGACGCCTATATCGGCGCCTATGAGAGCGAACAGGGCGTGACCCAGCCCGTACACATCAATATGGAAGTCGAGGTGACAGAGCCAAGCGCGCCGGAAGGCGACCGTCTCGAAGACGTCCTGTGCTACGGAAAGCTGACCCAGGGCGTGAAAGCCATCATCGCCGAGGGCCATATCAAGCTGGTCGAAACGCTCGCCGAGCGCGTCGCTAGCCTCGCCCTGTCCCACGCCATGGCGCTTTCTGTCCGAGTGCGTATCGAAAAGCCGAACGCGATCCCTGAAGCCGGCGCCGCCGGCGTCGAGATTTTGCGGACTAAGCGCCCGGCGCCTTAACGGCGCCGCTCATGCGCAGACGTTGTTCAAGGGCGTCAACGCCGTCAGAAAACGTCCAGACAACGCCGCCAATTCCAAAGAACACGCACAGGCCGCTAAGACCGCAAAAGACAACAAAGGCGAGCCCGGCGCCGCCCGGCCGCAATACCGAAAAGGACGGATGTTCCGGGTCAACGTAGACCCGTACAGACTCGCCCGGAACATAGGCGCGCGGCGCCGATTTCAAAAACCGCGCGCTGAAGACGCGCACGCGCCGGGATTCATAACTGCGCCCTTCGAAAGAATAGGCGTAGCGCACCGTAGCGCGATCGCCTTGCAGCCGGCTCAGAACAACACCGTCGACCGCCGGCCAATTGTGGCTGGCGCGCGCCCGGGCGTAGTCCTGGACGACAAAGCCGCCGGCGATGATGCCGACCAGCGCCAGCGCCACGAAAACGAGAATGATAATGGTGACGTCCGACCGGGATTTTACGATCTCGTTCATCTTGCCCCTGCCGCATCAGATGTTCCGTTTGACCAATGCGCCGCCGCGCATTAGCTGATGCAAACAGATCCTTTTCAACAAAGGTGAACGGTCGGTTAACGCCGATGATCGCCGCTCTCGGCCGCCCATGAATGCTGACGATGCTAACCCAACCATAGAGCCCAGTCCAAGCCCCGACGATCCCCTCACCGGCGCTGCGCTGATCGGCGACTATGTCAAACGGTTGCCGGGCAAGCCGGGCGTCTATCGCATGATCGGCGAGAGGGACGTTGTCCTCTATGTGGGCAAAGCGAAAAGCCTTAAAGCGCGGGTCGCGTCCTACGCCAAATCGGGCGGTCATTCGAACCGCATTATGCGGATGATCGCCGAGACGCGGTCCATGGAGTTCGTGGTCACCGGCACCGAGACGGAAGCGCTGCTGCTGGAAGCCAACCTCATCAAACAGCTGCGACCGCGATACAATGTGATCCTGCGGGACGATAAGTCTTTTCCCTTTATTCTAGTGGCGGAGGATCACGAAGCGCCGCAGATCCTCAAACACCGCGGCGCGCAAAAACGAAAGGGCGCCTATTACGGACCGTTCGCGTCAGCCGGCGCGGTCAACCGGACCCTCAACACGTTGCAAAAAGCGTTTCTCCTGCGCTCGTGTTCCGACAGCGTTTACGAGGCGCGCACCCGCCCTTGTCTGTTACATCAGATCAAGCGGTGCAGCGCGCCCTGCGTCGGTTTGATTTCCATCGAGGACTACGCGGCGCTGGTCGACGAAGCGCGCAGTTTCCTCGACGGCAAAAGTGGCGACGTGCAGCGCAAGCTTTCGCAACAGATGGAGCGCGCGGCCGAAGCGCTCGATTTCGAACAGGCTGGCGCTATCCGCGATCGTATTCGCGCGCTCTCCTATGTTCAGGGGACGCAGGACATCAATGCGGCGACCGTTGGCGAAGCCGACATCTTCGCGCTTCATGTCGAGGGCGGCCAGGCTTGCGTCCAGGTGTTCTTCTTCCGCGCCGGCCAGAACTGGGGCAACCACGCCTTTTTCCCGCGCCAAACCCAGGACGCCGAGGCGCCGGAAATTCTGGAGGCGTTCGTGGCTCAGTTTTACGACGGGCGCGACCCGCCGAACGCCGTTTTGACATCTCACGATCTTCCGCAGACAGACCTTCTGGAAGAGGCGCTCTCGTTAAAGGCGGGACGCAAAGTGACGGTGCGGGCCCCGCGCCGAGGAGAGAAACGCGACCTTGTCGACGCCGCCGCCATGAATGCGCGCGAAGCCCTCTCGCGGCGCGTGGCGGAATCGGCGAGCCAGCGCAAGGCGCTCGACGCCCTCGCCGCCGCGCTCGGTCTCGATGGGTCGCCCGAGCGGATCGAAGTATACGACAACTCCCATATCCAGGGCGCGAACGCGGTTGGCGCCATGATCGTGGCGGGGCCGGACGGACTGGTCAAAAACCAGTATCGCAAGTTCAACATCAAAACCGAAAGCCTCAGCCCAGGCGACGACTACGGCATGATGCGCGAAGTCCTCACCCGCCGTTTCTCCCGCATGTTGAAAGAGGAAAACGCCGAGCGTCCGGACCTCGTCGTGATTGACGGCGGCAAAGGACAGTTGTCGGCCGCGCTCGCGGTTTTCGACGACCTGGGGATCGATCCCGAGACTGAGGGCATAGCCGTTATCGGGGTTTCCAAGGCGCGGCGCCTGACCGACGGCGGCGAGAAACGCATAGACCGGACCATGGGAACAGACGCAGATCAGGTCGTGGCGCCCGGAAAAGACCCGTTCATGTTGCCGCCGCGCGATCAGGCACTGTTTTTGTTGCAGAGGTTGCGGGACGAAGCGCACCGCTTCGCCATTGGCGCGCACAGGGCCAAGCGCAAAAAGGCGATCAGCGCCAATCCGCTGGACGATATTCCGGGCGTCGGCGCCAAGCGCAAGCGCGCCTTGTTGCACCACTTCGGATCCGCCAAGGCCGTCGCGCGCGCCAAACCGGGGGATCTCTCCGCCGTTGACGGCGTTTCAGATGCGCTGGCGCAGACGATTTACGACTTTTTCCATGGCGACGGTGCGGCTTGAAGGCAGGGGTTCAAGCGGTCAGCACATCGTCCTTAATGTCCGCAAGCTCATCGATCGCATAACGGACAAGCGCGTGCAGATTGTCGTGCGCCCCGTCGGTTTCGCAGCGATAGCCGATGGCGAACGCAGCAAGCGTGAGAACGCGCTCGATCGTTTCGATCCGATCAGCCAGTCGTTCGTCGGAAGTCGGCGGCAACAGCATTCTGCATTGGGTGTAATCGTTGATCGCGATTTCCGCCGACGCCGGCTCGTCGCCAAACTCGGTTAACCGAAACCGCAATTTCTGGATGGCGTCGAAGCGCGTCCTGACGCCGGCGCGCTGAATTTCGCCGACAACATCGCTCAGGCGCTCGTCCATCGCCGCAATTTCTTCGCGCATCAACGCAGCCCTCAGGTCGGCCGGCCCGCCGGACGCCCCCTGATCGATGAGCGCGAGCGCGCCGGCCAGCGACGCGCGCGCACCCTTGAGAGACTGGAACAGCGCGATCAAATCGCTGATCGCAACAGTCTCCTGTGCGTCGTTAACGACGTTTGCGGCGATTGCAGTCCGGTCGGACATCGCGCTCCATCCCTTGCGTCTCAATGCGGCTGCACTGAACCGCAGGGATGCAAGCGCTGCACCAGCCGGCGCTGGATCGTTTTTGGATCAAGACGTTAACCTATGGAAACGCCGTCCCGTCACCCGGCGAGGTAAAAGAACTCCTCGCGGACGATTTTGCCGTTGTCCACCGTATACACGCCGAACTCCTTCATGGGGCTGCGTTCGCCGGTTTCTTTGTTGGTGGCGTCGATTTGAAAAACGGCGCCGAACTGACGGTCGCCGTGAATGAACGGTCCCTCGACGGCGGCTTCATGCACTTCAAATGCATTGCCCCACCATTCGTGCTTGCCGCGAATGCCGTCGAGTCCTTTGACTTCGCGGCCGCCGCCAGCGTCTACGGCCTCGATGGAAACGGCGTCGTCAGCATAGAGCGTATTCAGCCCTTCCGCTTCGGTGCCGTTGCGACAGTGACCGACAAGGGCGTTTGCAATTTTTACGATATTGTCGTCGAACATGGATGGTCTCCTGGTTCCGAGTTAGTCCGCGCCCGATGGGCGGCACCTTACGGGTTCAGGACGCACAGCGAAAGGCGCCGGCGATCAATTCAACGATAGGGGGCGTCGAGCTCGAGATTGCGGGCGATCTCGCGTTCCCAGCGGTCGCCGTTTTCCAGCAATCGTTCCTTATCGTAGAACAGCTCTTCGCGGGTTTCGGTGGCGAACTCGAAATTCGGTCCTTCCACGATGGCGTCGACCGGACAGGCTTCCTGGCAGAACCCGCAATAGATGCACTTCGTCATGTCGATGTCATAGCGCGTCGTGCGCCGTGAGCCGTCGTCTCGGGGTTCAGCCTCGATCGTGATCGCCTGGGCCGGGCAGATGGCTTCGCACAGCTTGCAGGCGATGCAGCGTTCCTCGCCATTGGGATACCGCCGCAGCGCATGTTCGCCGCGAAAACGCGGGCTCAATGGCCCCTTCTCGAAGGGATAGTTCAGCGTCGCTTTGGGCCGGAAGTAGTATTTCATGGCCAGGCCGAACGCCTTGAGAAAATCCAGCAGCGCGAAACCTTTGATCGCCTGGGCAACCCGGGACATCTAGCCTCTCCAGCTTTGGAATTGATCGGCAAGGCCGGGGAACATAATCAACACGCCCGCCACCAGCACAACCCAGGACAGGGTCAGCGGAAGGAAAATCTTCCAGCCGATGCGCATGAGTTGGTCGTAGCGATAACGCGGCACGATCGCCTTCACCATGGCGAACAGGAAGAAGAAGAAAATGATTTTGGCGCAAAACCAAAAGACCGGCATCGGTCCGGCGTTGAGCGGTTCCCACGGAATCGGCGAATGCCAGCCGCCGAAGAAGAGAATGGTCAGCATGGCGCACATCAGGACGATGTTCGCAAGTTCGCCGATCATGAACAAAAGAAACAGCGTCGAAGAGTATTCGACCTGATAGCCGGCGACGAGTTCGGATTCAGCCTCCGGCAGATCGAAAGGCGGCCGGTTTGTTTCCGCCAGCGCCGATATGAAGAACACGACGAACATCGGGAGCAGCGGAATGAAATGCCAGTTCAGAATGCCGGCGCCGCGTCCCTGACTTTCCACGATCTCCGACAAGTTGACCGATCCAACCAGCAGCAGCACAGAAATGATCACCAATCCGAGCGATACCTCATAAGAGACCATCTGCGCAGCGGACCGAAGACTGCCGAGAAACGGGTATTTCGAGTTCGAGGCCCAGCCGCCCATGATGACGCCGTAGACGCCGAGCGAGGAAATCGCGAAGAGATAAAGGACCCCGACATTGATATCGGCGACCACGAGTCCAGGCGCCACAGGGATCACCGCCCAGCCGACCAACGCGAGCACGAATGTAATCAGCGGCGCCAGCACGAACACGACCTTGTTGGCGCCCGCCGGAATAACGATTTCTTTGAAGACGAATTTCAACAGGTCGGCAAAGGACTGCAGCAGACCGAAGGGGCCGACCACGTTCGGGCCCTTGCGCATCTGCACGGCCGCCCAGACCTTGCGGTCGAAATACATCAAAAACGCCTGCGCCAGCAGCAGGGTCAGCAGAATGGCGAGAGAGCCCGCGACAACGGACGCCAGCCACCACCCTGGCAGATCCGCAGGCCGCGTGATCAGATTGGTCCAGATCTCGTTCATGAGCGAGGGTCTTAGAGCCTATCGGCCCTCGCGTCACGGCTTTTTCGCCGCCAATTGGTCGCAAGGCGGCGGGTCGCCGCCGGCCAAACCGGCCTAGTGGACGGTCACTTCGGCGAACATCGAGTCGCTTTTGACGACCTGCTCCGGCGAGCCGTAAACGTCGATATCGCCCATGCCGGAAACCCGCGCATTGACCGCTTCGGCGGCGTAGACGGACGCGTCGCCGACGCCGGAGACGTTGATTTCCACCTTGCGGCACTGCAGCTCATCCGCATCGAGATCGCCGACGCCGGACACGCTGGCGTCGAGTTCGTCGCAGGTTCCGGAGATATCCACATCGCCGACGCCGGAGATGGCGAGTTCGAAGACGTCAGCGTCAACGCCGTCGATATTGGCGTCAACAACGCCCGAGATTTCGACGCCATTCAGCACGGGCAGAGAGATCTCCGCATCGATGCCCTGACGTTTGCGGCCCCAGCCGCCGCGGTCTTTTTGCGAGAGCTCCAAAACGCCCTTGGACACCGACGCCTCAACCCGCGCGACCTCCTTGGAGGGCCCGGAAAGGCGCACGCGGAAGTCATCGCCAACGGTCACGGCGAGGTCATAAACCCCGGATACCTCAATGCGGTCAAAATCGGACAGAGTCAGCTCTTCAGTGACCTCTTCGTCGCGATCTCCGGCCAGCGCAGAGCCAATGCCGAGCGTGACGGCCGCCCCCAATAAAAGGATCTCTTTTCTCATTCTATCCTCCGAATTTTGCCCATTCGTATCAGGCCGGACGCCGGCTCGGAAGCCGTTCCGCCGCACACTGGGGTCCGCCCGCCGAATTGGGTCGCGCTACTGCAGGCGGCCCGGCGATATGGCGAAGGCGGCGGCGGCCTCCTCCTTTTCGGCGGCGCGCCAGACCGGGACCATCCTCGCGCCGAAAACGGCGGCGGTGACGGCGGTTGCGGCGAGAACCGCCGCGATCGCCAAAGCTGACGGCCCGCCGCCCCAGGGCAAGACGCCAGCGGCAATGAGGGATGTCGCGGCGACCGCGAGCGCCGCGGCGGCGTAAGGGGACAAGGTCCTGCGCTTGGCTTTCTCCAGCGCGCGGAACAGCGGCGTGATGATGACGGCGCCGGCGCCGAAACCGACGACGAAGAACAGGAAAGACAAGACCGCCGCATTGACGGCGATCAACATCAAGCCGCCGAAAGACACGCCGCCGGCGAAAATCGCGGCGCCCAGTTGCAAGATGAAAGAGGCGGCGCCGCAAAACCCCGCCCCGGCGATCAGCGCCAGCGCGATGTTTTCAAACGCCACATTGGCGCGGATGTCTTCGATAACCGCTTCGCGCGCCTCCGCGGGCGTTGGCGGGCGGTTACTCGGCTGCAATTTTCGCTGCGCCCGACATCGCCGCGGAACTCTCCGCCATGGTTTTCGACGCGCGGGCGATTGGGTTTGTCAGATAGTAATCGGACACTGATGATGTGAACGGCTCGCCGGACATCGCGCCGGCGACGCCGACCGCGGCGAGGTCAAACGGCGCGTCATCGCCGCCGACTTGATCAATTCGGCCGAGGGACGGCGCGTCCTCGATCATCGCCTGACGCAATGCGAAAAGATCGTCATAGGGCAGCGTTTTTCCCGCTCGGGCCGACAGTGCGCGCAGGATCGCCCAGTCTTCACGCGCATCGCCCGGTGCAAACAACGCTCGCGCGCCCATCTGGGCGCGACCTTCGGTGTTGGCGTACACGCCCGATTGCTCCGTATACGCAGCGCCCGGCAAGATGATGTCGGCGTGACGCGCGCCGGCGTCGCCGTGATGGCCCTGATAGATCACAAAGGCGCCGCCCAGACGCTTTGGATCGAACTCATCAGCCCCGAAATTGTAAACCAGATCGATCTCGCGCGCCTCGCAGCCTGCCAGAATTCCTTCAAAATCGCGGCCGCCTTCCTGGGGCAAAAAGCCAAGGTCGAGCGCGGCGACACGCGCAGCGGCGTCGTGGAGCACATTGAAGCCGTTCCAGCCGCCTTTCACTGCGCCGACGGTCGATGCGAGCCCGGCGACGCTCGCCAAAACGGCGGCGCCGTCCTGGCGCGCGAGCGCGCCCATGCCGACGATAACCACGGGACGCTTGGCGGCTTTCAGCGCCTCGGCGAAGGCGCCCTCACCTTTTGCGAGAGAGTCGAGCGTTTCAGGACCCGCACCGAGGTAGTCATAGTCATAGGTCAGCGACGCCTGTTCCCCGATGAGACCGATCTTGAGATCAAGCTTTTCGAGCCAAGCCTTGCGGATGCGCGCGTTAATCATCGGCGCTTCCTTGCGCGGGTTCGTCCCGACCAAGAGAATCGCGTCCGCCTCTTCCAGTCCAGCGATGCCGGTATTGAAAAGATAGCCGCGACGATCGCCGCCGCCGAGGGGCGCGCCGTCCTGGCGACAGTCGAAATTGGGAACGCCGAGCGCGATCATGAGATCTTTCAGCGCCTTCACCGCTTCAGCGGGAACAAGATCGCCTGCAAGCGCGCCGATACGGTCGCTCGGGGTTGTTTTCAGTTTCTCGCCGGCGAGATTCAAGGCTTCGTCCCAACTCGCCGGCGCGAGCTTTCCGTCCCTGCGGATGTAGGGTCGGTCGATGCGCTGACGCCTGAGCCCGTCCCAGATGAACCGGCTTTTGTCCGCGATCCACTCCTCATTAATGTCTTCGTGAACAACAGGCAGAATACGGAGCACTTCGCGGCCACGCGCATCGACGCGAATGTTCGAGCCGACCGCGTCCATCACGTCGATCGTTTCCGTCTTGCGCAGCTCCCAGGGCCGGGCGTTAAAGGCGTAGGGCCGCGATGTCAGCGCGCCAACCGGGCATACATCGATCAGATTGCCTGTCAGCTCGCTCTCAACGGCTTTTTCAAGATACGTCGTAATTTCAGCGTCCTCGCCGCGATTGACGAGGCCTAAGTCGTCGACGCCGGCGATTTCGGTGGCGAACCGCACGCAACGCGTGCACTGAATGCAGCGGGTCATGATCGTCTTGATCAGCGGGCCCATATGTTTTTCTTCAACGGCGCGTTTGTTTTCCGCATAGCGCGAGCCGTCGCGGCCATAGGCCATGGCCTGATCCTGCAGGTCGCACTCCCCGCCCTGATCACAGATCGGGCAGTCAAGCGGATGATTGATGAGCAGGAATTCCATCACCCCTTCGCGCGCTTTCTTGACCATCGGCGTGTTGGTGAAGAGCTCCGGCGGCGCGCCCTCCGGCCCGGGACGCAGGTCACGAACGTTCTGCGCACAGGACGCGACGGGCTTGGGCGGGCCGCCCTTCACTTCGATCAGGCACATGCGGCAGTTGCCGGCGACCGACAGGCGTTCGTGATAACAAAAACGGGGAATCTCTTCGCCGGCGGCTTCGCAGGCCTGCAGCAGCGTCAGATCCGACGCAACCTCGACTTCGCGGCCGTTCACCTTGATGACGCGCGTTTCGCTCATCCAAGGCCCCTTTCCTTCAGCAAGCTCTTAATCGCGCCGAGGTTTATACGGCTTTCGAAGGCAGCGCCAGTCTTGCAAAAGGCTGAATCCGGGCCGCACCGGGCCCTATTCTCCGACCTGATGTCGCAGGGCGGACTTTACGCCGGCCAGCTCGGCGGCGACCGCTTTCAGGGATTTCTCGTGACGCTGCGCGGCCAGCCTGGCGCTTTCCTGATTGAGCCCGAGCCGGTGCATCTGCGTCGCGCTGCGTTGGCACTCTTGCTGGATGATATCGATTTGCTCAGTCAGTGCCGTCATCGCGGCCTGGAGCCGATCAAGTCCGGCTTCGATCCGCTCAAGCCGGCGATCGTTGGGAGTTTCGTCGCGCATGGTCTCGGCCCTTCCGCTCGCTCCCCCATTTTATGGAACACAGTGAAGCTCGATTATCCTGCAAACGGTGTTCCAATACGAGGCGGCGGCGCTATGGGTTGCGTTTCAGAATGAACTCAGGATCCGGGTGGTCGCCGACCATGAAAACGTATTCCTGAACCTTCCCAAAGCCGTAGCGCGCATAGAGGCGCTGCGCCCCGGTGTTTTCGCTGTAGACGCTCAGATAGATGGCGTCGAACCGGTTCTCTAGCCATTCCAGGACGAGATTGAGCATGCGTCCGCCGACGCCGCCGCCCCGATGCTCCTGCAAGAGATACAACCGCACCAGCTCGCCGGCGCGGTCCGGCATATCGTCGACCGGCAAATCGCAAGGACCGGCGACGGCGTAGCCGAATGCGGCGCCGCTTTCGTCCCGTACAACCCAGATCCCATAGGCGGGGTCGTCGATCAGCTGCTGGTAAACTTCCGGCGCGTGCTTGTCGCGCAAGAAGGCGTTGAGGTCCCTTGGATCGTAGAGGTGACCGAAGGTCTGTGTGAAGGTCTCAGCGCCCAGCCGGCTCAACTCCGCCGCCGACGCAGCGGCCGCCGGACCGTCAATCTCCACATCGTCGCGCGCATCGCCCATATCGAAAATCTGCCGGCCGCCCTCGTGAAATGCAATGGGCGCCTCGCAAGGCTTTCATCCCTCGCAAGACGCCCATTCATTCAAGCGCAAAAAGTTAAAGAACGCGTTCTTTAAGGTCCTTTGCAACGCGGAAAGCGACCTTTTTGGAAGCTTTGATGCGGATTTTCTCGCCCGTCGCCGGGTTGCGGCCCCAGCGCGCGGCGCGATGGCGCACCTGCAGGATGCCGAGACCGGCGATGCGAAGCTTCTTACCTTTTTTCAGGTAGCCGCCCATCCGATCAACGAAGTCGGCGATGAACTCTTCGGCCTGTTTCTTGGGCATGTCATGAGCTTCCGCAAGCTCTGCTGCAAGATGCTTATAGGTCAAAACGTCAGGCAACGCTTTCTTGGCGGTTGTTTTCTTCTTTGCTGCAGCGCGTTTTGCAGGCGCTCGCTTCGCCGTCGTTTTCCGTGCGGCGGTTTTCTTCGCCGGCGCTTTGCGCGTTGTTTTTTTGCGTGCAGGCGCCTTACGCGTTGCAGTCTTTCGTTTCACAGCCATTGATTATTCCTTTGCGAATCAGTGAATCGGTTTGCAGTGAAATCACGAGATTCGCTGCAATTCAAGGGTTTTTGCGATTCACACGGCTTTGCAACCGCCGCCGCAAATATTTCGAAGCGTTACTCCGCCGCGACAGTCGCCATGGAAACGCCGCCGCGATCGGCCCGATAGCTGTTGATGCGCTCTTCAATTTCGCCTCTGAAGTGACGGATGAGCCCTTGCACCGGCCAGGCCGCCGCGTCGCCGAGGGCGCAGATTGTGTGGCCTTCAACCTGACCTGCAACATCGAGCAATTTGTCGATTTCTTCCGTGGTCGAATCACCTTCGGCCATGCGTTCCAGGACGCGCCACATCCAACCGGTTCCCTCGCGGCACGGCGTACACTGACCGCAGGACTCATGCTTATAGAAGTAACTGATGCGGCTGATGGCGCGCACAATGTCCGTCGACTTGTCCATTACAATAACCGCCGCGGTGCCGAGGCCTGACTTGACGTCGCGCAGCGCATCAAAATCCATCAACACGTCGTCGCAGATTTCGCGCGGTATGAGGGGTACGGACGAGCCGCCGGGAATAATCGCCTTCAGATTGTCCCAGCCGCCGCGCACGCCGCCGCAATGGGTGTTGATCAATGTCTTCAGCGGTATCGACATCGCTTCTTCGACATTGCACGGCCGTTCGACGTGGCCGGAAATACAGAAAACCTTCGTACCCTTATTATTGTCGCGACCGAATTTTTGGAACCAGTCGGCGCCGCGGCGCAGGATCGTTGGGACCACCGCGATGGATTCCACATTGTTCACCGTGGTCGGGCAGCCATAGAGCCCGGCGCCCGCCGGAAACGGCGGTTTCAGGCGCGGCTGGCCCTTCTTGCCTTCGAGGCTTTCTAGAAGCGCGGTTTCTTCGCCGCAGATATAGGCGCCGGCGCCGTGGGCGACGTAGAGATCGAAATCCCAGCCCGACCCAGCGGCGTTTTTCCCAAGCAAACCAGCCGCGTAGGCCTCATCAATCGCCGCCTGGAGGTTGTTTCGCTCGTCGATATATTCGCCGCGAATATAGATGTAACAGGCGTGGGCGCGCATGGCGTATGAGGCGATGAGACACCCCTCAATGAAGAGATGCGGATCATGGCGCATCATCTCCCGGTCCTTGCAGGTGCCGGGTTCGGATTCGTCCGCATTCACCACAAGATAGTGCGGACGGTCGCCGACTTCTTTCGGCATGAACGACCATTTCAGGCCCGTCGGGAAACCGGCGCCGCCGCGGCCGCGCAGCCCGGAGTCCTTAATCTGTTGAATGATCCATTCATGTCCCATACGGATTAAATCCGCCGTGCCGTTCCATGCGCCGCGCTTTTTGGCTTCCTCCAGCCGCCAGTCATGGAGGCCGTATAGGTTGGTGAATATCCGGTCTTTGTCTTCGAGCATGATATTTCCGTTCAATGCGATGAGAACCTAAAAGGGAATCCAGAACAGGATCGGCGCCAGGAGAATGACGCCAATGACAATAAAAACAATGCCGGCGGTTTGCGCGCCGACGTTTAACAGTACTCCACCCACGGCCATAGACGACAACGCCAGGGCGATCAGAACCCAAAGCATGCGTTGCTTTACCTTCGGCCCGCTCTCCGGTCTGTCCGGATCCAACTCCGGAATATAGTGGGGGCTCTGTTTGCGCTCGTCAGTCATGGAGGCCGTTGGGGTTGGTGAGTATCCGGTCATTGTCGTCGAGCATCATCTGGTGTCACGACTTTCTTTTTTTTGCCAAAAGCCAGCTGAGAACGAACATCACAGCGGTGAACGACAATGCTCCGGCCCCCAGATAGAGGGTGATGTCATTACCATTCTTGAGGCCGACGTAGACAAAAGCGGCGCCCATTATGATCAGCGTAGCCGAAAAATATATCAGCTCGCCGGCGCTCGGTCCGGGGAACTTTTTGCTCTCCGGGTCCAGCTCTGGGATGTAATGCGGGCTCTGCTTGCGGTCGTCAGACATCAGGCCATCCTTGAGGCGCCAACAGGACCGTGTTTGCCGCAAACGATGGCCGCGACCGCCGAACGCGCCGCCCATCCTTCGAGGCCCGGTCGTTGACCGGGCACCTCAGGATGAAGATCGGGGTTGTGGCGCACGTCACTGATTTTCCTCCAGCTTTGAAGGCCCCGCCATCGCACCCTTATGCTCCTTGAACCAGCGCAGAAACAGCGGCGCGAACAGCGCCGTTGACGCCACGACGCCGACGACCAGAACCGTAACGCTGCCGGTGAGGAAAAAAGAGACGACCACCGCGGCAAGCACCGCGCCTTCCCACAGAGCGAGCTTGAGAATGGCGCTGATTGCTCTTTTTCGCGCTGCGTCCCGCTCCATCACTGTCGCCCCTCAAATCCGGCCGCCAAAATCTTTTGATAGCGGTCCTGCAGGGCGCCGTATTCACCCCTGAGCGCCTGCTTGACCCGGCGCTCATCGCCCATGGACCGGCAAAGGGCGTTCGCCCGCGTCAGCCAATAGTCAAGAAACGGCGTCCTTGCGTAAATAGAGGCGGAAAACGCTTCCGGCGTTTCCGGGCGAATGATCTCCATGTCCATGTCCACGCAGGAGACTTGCGCCGCGAACGGGCTGTGATCACGATAGGGAAACGACTCGATTTTACGACGCAGCTCCAGTGCGTCCTGCGTCTGGACCACCAGCGTCTGTTCACCGTCCGCGTATACCCCAAACGCGTCGGCGAACCGGGTATCCATACCGTCGCCAGCGACGGCTTCGACGGCCTTATCCGCACAGGCGGCGAGCACCAGCCCGACGCAGGCGATCAGCCCCGCCGGAACCAGTTTCTTATGCGGCGGAGCGCTTTTCATGACGCGGTCGGCGCCGGCTCCGCATTGGGAATAGATTTTAGCGGCTTCGCCGCCGAGCCGTCATAGAGCGCCGGATCGGTCAGCGTCGTGTTCTCCCCTTCCGGATCCGACGTGTGCCGCTTCGGATTCTGGGTGCCGGCTTTCACTTCTTTGCCGGCGCGCAGGTCGTTGAGGAGCTGTTCGAAATTCTCCGGCGTCAGGTCTTCGTAATAGTGATCGCTGTCCTTGGTCGAGATTTGGGCCATAGGCGCGTTGCAGCAGGCGCCGAGGCATTCGACTTCGAGCCACGTGAACTTTCCGTCGTCGCTCGTCTTCATCTCCGGACCGATGACCTTCTTACACACTTCGCGCAGATCCTGAGCGCCGCGCAGCATGCAGGGCGTCGTGCCGCAGAGCTGGACGAAGAATTCTCCCACCGGCGCCAGATTGAACATCGTATAGAAGGTCGCGACCTCGTAGACGCGGATGTAGGGCATATCCAGCTGCTTGGCGATCGCCTCCATCATCGGGATCGAGATCCAGCCTTCCTGCTTCTGGCCGCGCCACAGAAACGGAATAACGCAGGACGCCTGGCGGCCTTGCGGATATTTCTGCAGCTGCGCGTCGCACCAGGCCTGGTTGTCATCGGTCCACGAAAAGGACGCGGGCTGGTCTTTTGCGGGGCGTCGGATGGCCATGGCTGTTCCTTTGCGGACGGGCGCCGGGCCCTCGGGGCCGGGCGTTGAAAGACAAGTTGCGCACACATACCCGATTGGCCGCGAAACGGAAGGGGTCTGGTGTCGCGGCGGAGGCTGCGTCCTACCTCCCCCTTGAGGGGAGGTCGAAGGCGCGAAGCGGCTTCGGGAGGGGGGCAAACCGTCATTTCCGGTGCATGTCGCCCGACTTGCTCCCCCCACCCGAAATTTGCTTCCGCAAATTTCGACCTCCCCTCAAGGGGGAGGTGCGGCGGCGCGCCCAGCGCCTACTCCAGATCAATCTCGTTCAGGGCGGCTGCGTCCTCAAAACAGCCAAGGCAGATGACCTTGATGTTGTTCGCGCCGAGGGCGTCGAATTCCGCCTGAGACAGGGCGTTGCACTCATTGCAGACGGCGTCCCAGATCCCGTCCTCGCCGCGACTCCACCAGAAGCCCTTCGGTTCGCCGGATTTCAACCCTTCGATGATGTGCACGCAGACGAAGGTCTGAGGCTGTTTGCCGTGGGTATCGCACGTGACGGAGGGAACGAGAGCGTCAGTCATAGTAATAAAACGAAATTACCGCGCACTTATAGCGCCCTTGCGAGATTTCGAAAGCGACGCGAACCTCTCCGCCTTCGTCCGGCGCGACGGCGATGCGAAACGGCCGTCCCAATTCCACATAGCGGGTGAATTTCGCCGTTCCAGCGACCGGGTACGCCGTCCGCCCCAGAAGATGCGCCGCCTGCTGAACGGCGTCGCAAAGATGGCTGGAATTGACATGATCGCCGGAGCCGCCGTGATAGGGATGCGCCGGACGAAACCCGGTCTCTTCGGTGATCAAGGCGTCGACAAAGGCGACGCCGTTCTCTTCGCTTAAGGGAGACACGAACACCTCGCCTTGCGAGGCGACGCCCGCCGGGCCCGGCGCGGCGAAACGAAAGTCCTGCGGCGCGGGCAAGGCGGCGATCTCCGCTTTCGCCTGCGACCGCCAGGTCTCGAAGTCGCGGTTGCGGAAGACCACGCCGGCGCCGGAAACGTCATAGACCGGCGCCCCTGACGCATCGACAAAAGCGCAGGCGTAACCCGCATCATCCGGTTTGCCGCTATGGGTCGAGCGCCCGCGCGCGGGATGGACCGCCCCCTCGCCCGTATGATGACAGCGCCATTGAAAATCCGTAAGCGCAGTCCATTTCTCGCCGTCCATCTCACCCAGAAACAGCGAAACGCCCGTCAACGCAAAGTAGTTCGTCGCCTGAACGGCGATATTGTGCGCAGGATGCAAGTTGAGCCACGGCCACGCGGACGCGTCGTCGCTGCAGCGAAACGTGACCGTGCGATCGCCGTCGCGCGCAAAGTCGTAGCAAAAGTCGCCTGATTCCTGCCGGGTCATGGCGCGAGCCTACCACTGCCCACGCGCACGCTAAACCTCATCCTGAGGCGCAAACACGAAAGTGTTTGCCTCGAAGGGTTTGCCGCAACCGTCTGAATTCGCATCCATCCTTCGAGGCTCGGCTTCGCCTCGCGCCTCAGGACGAGGATTGAGATTTTAGCTTCGCCCCAGGGCGCTTGGAGTGATGCTTCAAGGCGTCGAAGTCGCCGCGGATGAAGGCCTCTTTCTTCTTGCGACTCCACCCTTTGAGCTGACGTTCGAACGCCGCTGCGTCATCGAAACGAGAAAACCAGTCGGACGATACGCAAGTCACGGGCCGTCGCGTAAACGTATATGCGTTACGATAGACGCCCTGATTGTGCGCATTGACACGATCATCGACAGCAACGCCTCGATGCGACCCGACATAGTAGGAATTGTCGGCGCATAAGAGGATGTAAACGAAAGCTTGGCGCTCCATTCTCTCAATCTCCTATGAACCTCATCCTGAAGCGCCCGCGAAGCGGGCCTCGAAGGATGGCGGCGTCCGAAGTGTCCTCCATCCTGCAAGGCTCGGCTTCGTCCGGTGACTGCGCCGCCCAGACCTACTCCCGCGCCGCTCCCGGCACTGCAGCGTTGCCGCGTTGGTGCGTTGCGGTAAACGTGAAGGCGGTGATTTTCCAGTCCCCGCCCAATCGCGCGAAGTCGTATTCGTAAACGCCCCAGACTTCCCAGAGGGCGCCGCCGTCGTCGGCGAGGGCATCGTATTTGTTCCAGGCGTAGCCGTGGGAGACCATTGAGGCGCCGTCGCCGTCAATGGCGACGACATGGTTGCCACGCAAATGAAAGCTGGTCTTTTCGGCGAAGAGGTTCGCGCGCCAGCCGCCGATCAGGTCGTCGGCGGGGATCGTCGCCGGCTCTCCGCCGGCAAGCGAGGTGAAGTCCACCGTCACATCATCGGCGAAATAGGATCGCGCCGCGCCCCAGTCCTTGGCGTCGACCGCGACGTCCAGGGCATTGGCGATGTCGATCAGGCGGGCGCGGTCGTCTTGGACCTCCACTGCGGGCGTCGATTCCGCTTCGCCGTTTGAACACGCCGTCGCCAGAAGCGCGACGGCGCAGACGGCGAACAGTCTCTTCACCGATCGATCTCGCCAAACACAATATCGAGCGATCCCAAGATCGCCGACACGTCCGCCAACAGGTGTCCGCGGTTCATCCAATCCATCGCCTGGAGATGCGGATAGCCCGGCGCCCGGATTTTGCAGCGATAAGGCCGGTTGGTGCCGTCGGAGACGAGATAAACGCCGAACTCGCCTTTCGGCGCCTCGACCGCGGCGTAAACCTCGCCGGCAGGCACGTGGAAACCTTCCGTATACAGTTTAAAGTGGTGGATCAGGGCTTCCATATTGCCCTTCATCTTGTCGCGCTTGGGCGGGGCGACCTTGCCGTCGGTGGTCATGACCGGTCCCGGGGTTTGGCGCAGCTTCGCGATCGCCTGTTTCATGATCTTCACCGACTCGCGCATTTCCAGCACGCGGATCAGATAGCGGTCGTAGCAGTCGCCGTTCTTGCCCACGGGAATCTTGAAGTCGTATTCTGCGTAGGACTCATATGGCTGCGAGCGGCGCAGATCCCAGGCCATGCCGGAGCCGCGCACCATCACGCCGGAAAAACCCCAGGCGAGCGCGTCTTCCTGGGAAACAACGCCGATATCGACATTGCGCTGTTTAAAAATGCGGTTGTTGGTGATGAGCGTCTCGATGTCGTCGAGCTTTTCCGGGAACTGGTCGCACCACTGATCGAGATCGTTGATCAGGGCTTCGGGCAGATCCTGATGCACGCCGCCGACACGGAAATAGGCTGCATGCATGCGGCTGCCGCTGGCGCGCTCGTAAAACACCATCAGCTTCTCGCGCTCCTCAAAGCCCCAAAGCGGCGGGGTCAGGGCGCCCACATCCATCGCCTGGGTCGTAATGTTGAGTAGGTGCGAGAGAATCCGGCCGATCTCGGAATAAAGCACCCGGATATGCTGCGCGCGTTTTGGAACCTCAAGTCCTAAGAGTTTCTCCGCCGCCATGCAGAACGCATGTTCCTGGTTCATGGGGGCGACGTAATCGAGGCGGTCGAAATACGGGATCGCCTGCAGATAGGTCTTGTATTCGATCAGCTTCTCGGTGCCCCGGTGCAGGAGCCCGATATGCGGGTCGACGCGCTCTACGACCTCCCCGTCCAGTTCCAGGACAAGGCGTAGCACGCCGTGCGCCGCCGGGTGCTGCGGTCCGAAATTGATCGTGAACTCGCGCTCCGACGTCGCATCGGAAGTTGAGTCTTCGGGAATGTTGTGGCCGTCCGCCATATCTGCCGTCCTATGAAACGCCGAAAGCCGCGAAGACTTCGTCGCCTGTCATCTGTTTGGTTTTCTCCGCAAACGAGTAGTAGGCGGGTTTTTCGTCAATAAAGACTTCGTGGTCGAGTGTAAGGTCGTCGAAGTCGTCAAAAAGATCTGCGGCCATGATGGTCAATGACTTGTCTTTCAGGCGCCAGAACAGCGTCGAGCCGCATGTTTTGCAAAAGCCGCGCTCAGCCCACTCAGAAGACCCGTATAGCCCGATCGCGTCTTCGTTGGAGAACGAAACAGTGTCGCCGCAGTCGACCGCGAAAAACGGGCCTGCGTTCTGTCGCCGACACATGTTGCAGTGACAAACGCCGACCTCATGGGACTTCGGCGTCGCTTTGAAGGTCACCGCGCCGCACAGGCACTTGCCCGTTCTTTCCTTACCCGACTGGTTTGTCATCGCGCTTCTTCCTTTTTCAGGTGCGCTTCAAGCTCGGCGAACATTTCCGCGCTGGTCTGTTTCTTGGTGTCGTTGGCGAATTCGTAGTTGCCAGGCTTGTCGTCGATGAAAATCTCGCTCGAAAAACGAAACGCCTCGGGGTTGTCAAACGCCTGCATGGAAACAGCGACGTTGGTCCCGTCGCGCATGCGCCAGAACAAAGTTGAGCCGCAGACCTTGCAGAAACACCGGTCGCCCCAGTCTGACGATGTGTAAACACCCAAGTGCTCGTCGTTTTCGACGACGACATCAGGTCCGCAGGAAACGGCCATGAACACGCCTCCGGCCCAGCGCCGGCACATGCCGCAGTGGCACACGCCCATGTCCTGCGATTTCGGAACCGCCGTGAACCGGACGGCGCCGCAAAGGCACTGACCCGTCATCGCTTCCATCGCTAATCCTTCGCTCCATCCGCTTTTTCGTCGCCGGGCAGAACATATTCGGCCCCTTCCCAGGGCGAGAGATAGTCAAAGTTGCGATACTCCTGGACAAGGCTCACCGGCTCATAAACGACGCGCTTTTGTTCGTCGTCGTAACGGACCTCAACATGGCCCGTAAGCGGAAAGTCCTTGCGCAGGGGATAACCCTCGAAATTGTAGTCGGTGAGAATGCGGCGCAGATCCGGGTGCCCGGAAAAAACGATGCCGTACATGTCGAATGTCTCACGCTCGAACCAATCGGCCGCCGGGTAAACGGGCGTGACGGTCGGCAGGCTTTCGTCGTCGCCGACAGCGACTTTCACCCGAACGCGCTGATTGTTGTGCATCGAAAGAAGGTGATAGACCACGTCAAATCGCCGGGCGCGGTTTGGGTAGTCAACCCCGCACAGATCGATCAGCACCAGGAACTTCGCCAGCGGATCGTCGCGCAGAAACTGGAGCACCTGAACGATCCGGTCCGCGCGGGCGGTGATGTTGAGCTCGCCATGGTCGACCGACCAGCCGCGAATGTCGCTGTCGATATTGGCGGCGATGTGTTCGCCCAGTTCTTTGAGTTCTTCAGACATTTTCGTCGTTCTCTCCGCCGCTCATCCCCGCGAAAGCGGGGATCCAGCGGTCAAAAATGGATCCCCGCTTTCGTGGGGATGAGCGGGTGATGGCCTATCGAATAATCGAGCCTTCCCGCCGGATCTTCTTCTGCAGCTGCAACACGCCGTAGACCAGCGCCTCCGCCGTCGGCGGGCAGCCGGGCACGTAAATATCCACAGGCACGACCCGGTCGCAGCCGCGCACCACTGCATACGAGTAGTGATAATAGCCGCCGCCATTGGCGCAGCTGCCCATCGAGATGACGTAACGAGGGTTTGGCATCTGGTCGTAAACTTTGCGCAGGGCCGGCGCCATTTTGTTGGTCAGCGTGCCCGCGACGATCATGACGTCGGACTGGCGCGGCGACGCGCGCGGGGCGAAGCCAAAGCGTTCAAGGTCATAGCGCGGCATCGAGGCCTGCATCATTTCCACCGCGCAACAGGCGAGCCCGAAGGTCATCCACATCAAGGAACCGGTGCGCGCCCAGTTGATCAGCGCGTCCGCCGGCGCAGTGAAAAACCCGCGATCGGCCAGCTGGTCGGACAACTCGCCGAAGAATGGGTCCTTTTCGGAAGGACTGTAGCCCTCGCCGCCGACGCGCGCGGCGGATCCGTAAGCGAGCTTCGATGGGTCTACCGCCATTCGAGGGCTCCTTTCTTCCACTCATAGAGGAACCCGATGGTAAACACGGCAAGAAAGACGAACATCGACCAGAAGGCGAAAATCTGGAAGTCGCGGTCGGCGCCCAGTTCCGGGTTGAACAGCGTCACCGCCCAGGGAAAGAGAAAGGCGACGTCGAGGTCGACGATGATGAAGAGGATCGCGACGATGTAAAACTGGACGTCGAACTTCATGCGCGAATCGTCAAACGCGTTGAAGCCGCATTCATAGGTCGAGACTTTTTCCGGATCCGGGTCGGCCGGCGCGATCACCGACGGGATCAGCAAAAACGCAACGCCCAGCACAGTGGAAATCCCGAGAAAGACGATAATCGGGAGCCAGTCGAGCAAAAAATCCGGTGTCGCCAAGGGTGGCCTCCTTCGTCGAACGGCCCAAACGCCGCCGCTTTTCATAAATCGGCGCGACCCTAGAAAGCTGCGGCCCCAAAGGCAACGCGATTTCATGTCGCGAAAGGCGAATTCGGTCGGGTTTTCAGCCGGTTTCCGGATCGTCAGCGACGATCACTCGGGGTCGGAGGGCGATTCCAGCGACTCGATCGGGAATTCGATCCCCTGGTCGGCCGGCGGCAGGCCGCTGCGGCGCGCTCTCAGATAGTCCATGCCGTCTTCCATCTCCCAGATCCGCACATCAAGGAGGCTGTTGCGCAGCGCCTCCGGCAGGGCGTCTTCGCTCAGCGCATGTTGCGCGGCGCGGTCCGCGGCGAAGGCGGCGAGATCGGCGATTTCCGGGGCGGTCAGGTCGATGGCGTAGCCGAGTTCGGCGTCCTGCATGTCGATCATCGCCGGGGCCCCGCGCCACATCCGCGCAGCGAATTCCAGCGGATCCGCCGCTGGGGCGCCGAAAGCAGCGTCGAGGGCGGGTGCAGCTTTGCCGCCGACCCCGTTAACGGCGTGGCAGACGACGCAGCCCTTATCAATAAAGAGCGCCCGACCCGCGTCTGGATCGGCCAGGCGCACCCGTTTCATGGCGACGCGCTCGGTCGCCGTCGCCGGGGCCTTCGCGACGCTCGCAGGCTGCGCCGCCCGCTCGCATGCGACGAGCGCGGCCGCCGCCACGCCAGCGGCGATCACCATGGTTTTCTTCACAAAATCTCGCATCCACAGGCCTTTCGCAGACCTTACGAAACGCACCGTAAATGGTTGTTAAGCAAGAAGCGCTTTTCTCTTTTGTAATGAACTCCCTATGGCCCGATTCCGGGCCGGTGCGAGAGGGCCGTCGACGCGTGACAGACCGGATTCGATCGATCATCGAGAATGGGCTTGCCCCGTTGCGCGAGCAACGGCTGCGCCTTGCGGTCGCCGGATCGCTGGTCATGCTGGCGATGTTCGCGCTGCACTTCGCCCGCATCTTCCTGCCGGCCGAGATATCGGCGGGCGACGCACAACAGGATTACGCGGCCTTTTACGGCGCCGCGCGCGCAGCTTTGGCGGGCGCAGGCGGCAATCTCTACGATCCGCAGGTGTTTCAGGACGCCATCGGCGCGGAAACAACCTTGTTGTGGCTTTACCCGCCGCCGATGCTGTTCGCGCTCGCGCCTTTCGGTCTCATCCCTTACGGCGCCGCCAAGCTTCTCTGGGCGGCCGCCGCGCTGGGCGCCGCCTTTGCGATCGGCCGTCTGGCGAGCGGCGGCGGCCTTCCCGGCGTGTTGACCGCTGTCAGCCCGGCCAGCTTCGCCGCGCTCTATGTCGGGCAGGTCAGCGCCGTCTTCGCCCTGATGCTGGCGGCCGGTCTCGTGATGGCCCGGAAGCGGCCGATCATCGCCGGTCTTTGCTTTGCGTTGCTGACGATCAAGCCGCAATACGGGCTTCTCGTCATTCCCTTCCTCATCGCCATGCGGGCATGGCGCGCCATGGGCGCAGCCGTTATTTTCAGTATCGTGATGATTGGCCTCTCCGCTTTCGTTTTCGGCGCAGAGATGTGGCGGGCGTTTTTTGAATCGCTCCTAAACGGCGTTCACGCGTCATATTATCAATCGGCGGGTCATCCCGGCCGGATCACCCTGTCGGACGCGGTCAAGGCCGCCGGGCTGCCGGCGCCGCCTGCAATCGTTCTTTACGGCCCACTTTTCGCCGCCGCCGTCACGGGCCTTTTCACAATCGCTCGACGGGCGCCGTTGGCGCTCGTCGTCGCCTTTACGCTCGCCGCAAGCGCTCTCATCTGTCCCTATCTCTTCGTCTATGACTATTTTATTTTCAGCGCCGCGATCCTGATCGTCGCGGGTTATACGTCGGCGCTGAAAACGTCCTTCGCCTATGTTCTGATGGCGGTCTGGTTCGCCCCCATCGTTCCTTTCATCGGCGGAGCGCCGGTGACCCCGGCGATCCTGTGGCCCTTAAGCGCCGCCGCGACCGGCGTGATCTTCATGTTGGCGCGCAACTCGTTTTCGTCGCGAAGCCCGGCCGCGGTTCCCGCCTGAACCGGCGAATTTGAGACCCTCCAACAAGACGTTGGCGCCGACCGGCGGTATCTTGTAGCGTGCACGGCGAACCACGCCCCTTCACTCTTTGCGGGAGACAAATCCATTGCCGGGACTCTATTTTGAGGAATTTCAGGTTGGCCAAATTTTTAAGCACGCGTTGCGCCGTACCCTGACGGAAGCGGACAACACGTTTTTCTCGGCTCTCACGCACAATCCCGCCGCACTGCACCTTGATGAAGAATACTGCCGGGAGCATTCCGAATTCGGTACGCGCGTGGTCAACAGTTGCCTGACCCTCGGCATGATGGTCGGCATCAGCGTCGCAGACACGACCCTCGGCACGACGGTGGCCAATCTCGGCTGGGACGAAGTCCGGTTTCCGCATCCGCTGTTTCACGGCGACACGATCCGTGTGGAAAGCGAAGTTCTGGAACTGCGCGAAAGCAAGTCGCGTCCCGACAACGGCATCGTTATTTTTCAACATCGCGCCTACAATCAGAAAGACGTGCTTGTGGGAACATGCAAGCGCTCCGCACTGATGCTGCGCAAGCCGAAAGGCTGAGGTTTCATGCACCGCTCTTATCTTTTCGTTCCCGCCGACAGCGACAAGAAGATGGCCAAGGCGCGCGCGCTTGCGCCTGACGCCGTAATTTACGATCTCGAAGACGCCGTCGCGCAGGACGCCCGGCCGGAAGCGCGCCTGCGCGTCGCCGAGTTCCTGTCACAGGACAGAAGCGGCGTTTCGACGGCGCAGTTCGTCCGTATCAACCCCATGGACAGCGAAGACGCCGACAAGGATCTGGGCGCCGTCATGTCGGGCGCGCCGGACGGGATTGTCCTGCCGAAAGCTCATGCGCCCGATGATATCGCAGCGCTCAGCGCGCGTCTCGATGCGCTGGAAGCCCAGCACGGCGTAACGCCAGGGGCGACGTGCATTCTCCCGGTCGCGACGGAAACGCCGAGGGCGCTTTTCACTCTCGGCGCATATGCGACGGTTTCGGAGCGGCTTGCGGGGCTCACCTGGGGCGCAGAGGATCTCGGCGCCGCTGTCGGCGCCACGTCGAAAGCAGGCGACAATGAAGAGTGGAGCGATCCGTTCAAACTGGCGCGCTCTTTGTGTCTCTTTGCAGCGGCGGCGGCGGAGACGGAAGCTGTGGACACGCTTTATGCGGACTTTCGCGACCAGGCCGGACTGAAAGCCTCGGCCGAACGCGCAAGACGGGACGGCTTCACCGGCAAGCTCGCCATTCATCCGGGTCAGGTCGACGTCATCAACGCCGCCTTTTCACCAAGCGAAGCGGAAATCGACCAAGCGCGCGCGATCATTGACCTCTTTGAGCGGAATCCCGGCGTCGGCGCGCTCAGTCTCGAAGGTCGGATGGTAGACATGCCGCATCTGATTCAAGCCAGGAAGATCATCGCGCTCGCTCGCGGGCGGTAAGCCCGGCGGCGCCCCTCCCGCGCGGCGTCGCCTCAACCGCCGCACAGCTGGCCGATAGCGCAGCCTTCTTTGTTCTTGCGGTCCAATCGATCGAGCGCCTCGCGGCCTTGTCTTGATTCCGCCTCCCACTCATCGACTGTCTGGCATTTCCGTCTGGCGAAGTTTGAACCGGTTGATCTGGTTCTTTTGCAGACGACAGTATCGCCCGTAACTGGCGGCTCGTCGGTCGCGGCGGCGGTTTTGTCAGGGTCGGCGTCTGATTTCGCAGCGGCGGTCGGCGCCGCCGCGGAGGCGTCCGCCGCCGTATCCGGCTGTTGCGATGGCGACGTCGCGGCGCAACTCATCGCGCCCAACATGGACGCGCAAAAGAGTGCTGCGACAAGCGATTTTATTGTGTCGGACATAATTATCCCCTCTACTGCCAGTCGGCGCCGTGATGATTGGCGGTCACAACACCGAACACAAACGATGCCTTTTGCAAGCGCCCATTTACGGTCGCGTCGCCCGCGCAGTGTGGGAACGGATCGCAACAGCGCCTGAAGCCATATGACATCCGAGGCGGCTGATTCCTCACTGCGGAAATGAAGTCGCCCGGCGCTCGCTTATTGGGCGCCGTTGTCATGTCGGGTTCATGTCGTGCTTGTGTGTTTAAACCGGTTTTCGACCGCACCCCGTTTAGCCGGCGCCGACCGTCCGGTTCAGCCGCCGCCGATCACATTGAGCATGGCGCGAATTTCAGGAAGCCGCCACAGGATGAAAGCGCCGATCAAGAATACGACAATGGCCCGGGCCATAAATCCGCGGAGACTTGCGGGAAAGTCGAGCACCGGTCCGCTCATATATCCGGCCAAGAACCCTACCGCGCCGACCGACGGAATCATGACGGAGAAAACCGGATGACGCAAAATCCATTGCAGACCCGCCGTAGCGTCGCACGCAGCGACGGCCACGCATCCAGACGCATATATTGCGCTCGCAATCAAAATATTGATTGCGATCAAAAAGGTCGAAAGCCTGATCCCCTCAGTAAAATGAAATAGCCGCATCAGTGTTGAGTGTAACGCAACGCCGCCAGATGTGAAGCTTGCGGCGACGATTCAATTTCCGCAACCATGCGGGGAACAGCGCACCGCCGCGCATCATATTCGGGACGCGACCGGTTGGCGTCAAAGTCGTCGCCGGGGACAAGCGGCGCCTGCCAAACAGGGGACGTATGACATTTTTGAATTCGAAGGCGCCCGGCGCCGGCGTCACTTGGATGCGCAATCGCCGGGAATTTTATCGCGCAGGCACGGCGAATTGGCTCTGCAGATTTTCAACATGCGGGACAATCTGCAAACGGCGAGCTATGCTCTGCCAACGGGCGCCGCTTCTTTAAAAGATTTAACCACTTGCACGCTTAGTATGGCCGTGTCGCAGAACGCGCGTCGTAGCGACAGGCGCCGCTCACTCGCCTGTCGCTGAACATTCCATCCCGGCGCGCATCAACGCGCCCGCCGCAGGGCTCTCAAACGCCCTCCCCCCTGCCCGCGGCGGGCGCGTTTTCTGCGTCTTCAGCAATGCATAAAATGCAAAGCCAGCCGTCAAGACTGACAAAGCGGCTAACCAACCCCCAACCAGGCCCAAGGCCAGGCCTAAGGGACCGACGCAGATCGCCATTTAACGTCGGCAGCCCGTCACGGTGATCTGCGGCGCCGCCATGGATACGGCGTCTTATCCGCTGACGCGTCTTCGGCCCGATCGCGTTCTGAGACGCCTTCGAGCAATCCGATGTCGCGCCAGAGGCGCGCCGCGTTCGCCATGGCGAGGCGATGTTCGCGGGAGGCGTCCAGCCATCGCTCGAAGGCGGCGCCGCGCTCCGGACTGATGCTGCCGGAATTCAGTTCCACCAGCCAGGCGCGGGCGGCGTCGCCAGCACAAACCGTCGGCCGTCCTGCGGCGTCGGCGCTGCAATAGTCAGGGCGTGTTTGCCGGTTTTGGGTCGTCGTCCTCATCGCCTGGCGCGCCTTTGCGCTCTGATGGGGCCGCCGCAGCGGAGCAAGGCGTTCTGACTGATTTCGACCCGGTCAATCGCACACATTCGGAGCAGGCTTCGCCCGGGCGTCGATATTGGACAGTCCATACGCATAAGCCTCGACGGAGCGCGCCGCACCCCGGTTTGAGGCAAAACAAAAGCGCTCTTACCCTTAGATTGCTTCCAGAGGAATTTTTTCCAAGAAATTCAGCAGGCTTCGGTCTACGGCGCGAAATCTGCGCAATTTTTGCATGTTTGGACAGCCGAAAGCCCGGCGGTCGCAGCGCGCCCGAAGTAAAGCCGCAAGACGCCGCCCTCGGCGCAACGCTAATGCCGGTCTTATTTCGGACTGGTCCAGGCTTTGTCCACGATCCGCCAATCTTCGCCGGTCCGATAGAACGTAAATACCGTGACGCCGCCGGACGACGGCTTGTCGATGCGCACAAACGCCATGCAATTGTAGATCAGTTGAACATCGGCGATCTGCCTGTCGTTGGCGTAGCCGGCATGTGTGTCGCCTTCAAGGCGCGTCGCGAACGCGGCTTTTCCTTCTGACGCCACCGCGTCGCCGTCATGGTTTTTCATGCGCCAGTCTTCGTGATGCACCGCGTCCAGGGCGCCCGCGTCATCAGCATCGACAGCCGCATAGTAGCCGCCGAGGACGTCAAGCACCGCGCTTGCGGCGATGTCGGCGTCGTATCGGCCGGCGCGTTCCACGCAGGTCGCCGGCGCCGTCGCCTCCGTCGCTACGCGCCAGACGCCGTCGGCGAAGAACAAGGTGAGCAGCATCGTTGACGGCGAACGCCAGTCGTCGATCCGCGCAACAGCAAAATCGCCGAGAAAACTCTGAATGGACGTCACGCGCGGCGCCGCGAACATCGCCGGCATGCGCGCGACGTCAGCGCGATCAACCATGTGCGGCCCTTCGCCGTCGTGAAAGCGTCCGTTCCAGACAGGCGCCGCAACGCGGGACGCGCGGTCCGCATCGGCGCCGCCGCGACGCCAGTCGATATAGTCCGCAACGCTCGCCGCAGCCTTTGCGTAGGCCGAAACATCGTCGCTGGCGTCGCCGCTGCTTCCGCCGCAGGCGGCGAGACCCGCGGCAAGGGCGACGACGGTATTCCTGGCGCTATTCATGAAACGGTCTCTCCTTCAGGCGTTGCGCGGCGCACAGTCGGGCTGCGCTCGCGGTCCCCGGCGATGATGGCGCGTGTCCCGGGTCTTTTTCTTGCTGAATTCCGGCCGTCGCCATAAAGATCTTTCACTTTTGTCCTGTCTGCCGAGGCGTTTTTTCATGACTGTTGAAATCGATGACGTTGACCGCGCCATATTGCGGATCGTGCAGCGCAACACGCGGCGCTCGGCCGAGACCATCGGCGAAGAAATCGGCGCCTCAGCCGCCTCGGTGCACCGCCGCCTGCGCCGTTTGCGCAATGCCGGCGTGATCGAACGCGAAGTCGCGGTGCTGAACGGTAAAGCGCTCGGCAACGGCCTCACCATCCTGGTGACGATCGTGATGGAGCGCGAGCACAAAGAGATCATGGATGCGTTCGGCGCCCGCATGCGCGCGCATCCCAATGTGCAGCAGTGTTACCTGATCACCGGCGAGGCGGACTTTGTCATCGTCGTAAAAGTCGGCGACATGGATGAATTCGAAGCATTTTGCGACGTCGCCTTCGCAGACCGCGAAAACTTTCGCAAGTTCAATACCTCGATCGTTATGAGCCACGTAAAGACCGGCTGCGAAGTTCCGGTCTAGGCGCGGCCATGCGTTTCAAATGGCGGCTCTTCGGCGCCGGCGATATCGACCTGTGGACTTCTGAAACCGGCTGACCAATGCACCCCCCGATCCAACTCGCGCTTGTCCGGCTTTGACGCGGCCGGCATATCGCAAATTGGCAATGATTGTCTCAATTCGGCCCGAAGCGACGCTCGAAAGGGGGCGCCTGACCGTCGCCATTCGACCGCCCCGCCAGGTTTCGATATGACGAAAACGATCCTGCTTGCTGCAATATTCTGGTCCATGTATAGAGTGGTCAGATCGTTGCAACGGCGCCAGACCTGGGGAAAGGCGCCGACAAGATCGTGCTATGTCACGACTCGCGCTTTGGTTGTTGAGTGGGCTCTCCGCCTGCACGAAGCGCTTGGGGGGGATTATGGGCGGAGCCATCAGGGATACTGCGATTATCGCATTGGTGACCGCGCTGATGATGGCGTCGGTGGAGTTTGGCGTGCGGATTTTCGCACCCCAAAAGGAATACACGGAATATGTTGAAGGCGGCCCTCTTGGTTTAGAAGATCCCGTACTGGGACATGTCAATCGTCCCAATGTCCGCGCTCATGTTCGAGCGCCGGAATTCAAGGTCGAGTACGTTGTGGATTCGCGCGGTTTCCGCGCCAACACGATCCAAGACAGCGATGAGCGGTCAGAGGCGGCGACAAAAATACTCCTGATCGGCGATTCGTTCACATTCGGAGCCGCCAACCATTACGAGGAAATTTGGCCGGTAAGGCTTTCCAAACTGATGAAAAAGGACGGTTCCAACGTTGAGATCGTCAACGCCGGCGTTGCCGGGTACAACACGGCGCAGCAGGCGCTTTTTCTTGAACGCATCTTTGACGACATTCGCCCTGACTATGTTGTCGTCATGTATCTGCCGAACGATCTTTTTGCGAATGAGCCAATCGCGAATTCTGACGGCAATGGCGAGCTGGCCAAGGGCGACGCCAGCGCCGTCGTCGGCGGACGCGGCAGCAAGAAATCGCAATTGCAGACGGTTATTCTGTTGAAGCGGCTCCTCATGAAAAACGACCGTCTTTATTCCAACCTTTACAAGATGACGCCGCGGCGCGAATTTTTCGAAACGCCGGCCTCCGATCTCGTCGCCCATAAAATGCAGGCGACAGCGTCTATTCTCGATCGCATCTATCAATTCTGCGAAAGCCGCAACAGCAAACTCGTGGTCGTGTCGGTTCCGCAGCTTTTCCAGGTCATCGAACAGGCTTCGACGGGCCCCGACGGCGGAGACCTCGACGTTTCGATTCCCGACGCCGGAATTCAATCCTTGCTGTCCGACAAAGACATTGTGTGGATAAGCGCCTTAGATACGCTTTCCGAGCACTACGCCGCTGAGAAGCAGGACCTTTATCACCGCTATGACGGTCACCTCAACGGATTGGGGAATGATGTCGTGGCACGCTTGATTTACGATGAGTTACATCCGCTGCTCGGTCCATAATCATTTTGGGCTGATCAGGCTGCAAAGGCGCCGACCGGCCTCCCCCGAGGCGACGTTCTGCGGCAAGCCGAAACAAGATGCGCTTCGCGCCGTTATGGCTGCACGCGGCGCATCGAAAATGGTCGCTTTCCCTGAACGCGATATCTCCGCCGGCGCTTTCTCGCCCATGCGCCTGCCGGCTGCGCCTCGAAGCGGGCGTTCGATTTCTGTGAGGTGAGGCTCGACAGGGTCCGGGAACAGCAATTGAGCCGGCTGCACGCGGGATGACACTCCATTGAAGTTTGGCTACCGTCTTCCGGCTTGAGTCCAGCTTTAAAGAGAGAAGAATTTGATGCGCCTTGCTTTGAAAACCACATTTTTGGGGGCGAGTGCGCTCGCTCTCGCCGCCTGTTCAAATCAATCCTCGTCTGGTCAGGACCCGCAATCGGACGCAGCGGACACCGCTGATGCGGTGCGCGCCGATGCGGAATTGATCCCGCGGGAGCTGATCTTCGGAAACCCAACCTATTCCAGCGTCCAGATCAGTCATGACGGCTCCATGGTGAGTTACCTCGCTCCGGTCGAGGGCGTCATGAACATCTGGGTCGCACCGACCGATGATATCGCCGCCGCCAGACCGGTTACAAACGATACCGGTCGCGGCATCCGCGGTTATGGTTGGGTCGCCGGAATGAGCCGCCTCGTCTACATCCAAGACAAGGGCGGCGATGAGAACTTTCTGCTTTACGGCGTTGATCCCATGACGGGGGAAGAAACGAATTACACGCCTTTCGAAAACACCCGCGTAAGGTTCATCGCCAGCGACGAGGACATTCCCGGGAAGCAAATCATTGGCGTTAACAACCGCGATCCGCGCTGGCACGACGTTTATGAGCTTGATGTGGAGACTGGAGAACTCACGCTAATTTATGAGAACACAGAAGATTTTGGCGGCTTCTCCTTCGACAACGACCTGCAGCTCCGCTTCGGGCAGAAATCAACGTCGGCCGGTGGTTCGGAGTATTATCGCCGTACGGACGAAGGCTGGGACCTCTTCATGGAGGTGTCGCCGGAAGACCTCTACACCACAAACCTTGCAGGGTTCAGCGAGGACAACGCCACCTTGTATCTCATTGAGAGCACCGGACGCGACACGGGCGCGCTCTTTGCAATGAATATGGAAAGCGGCGAGAAAACGCTGATCGCTTCGGACGATCGGGCTGACATCGGCGGCACATGGCGCGACCCGGATACTGGTGAGCCATTTGTTTACGCCGTTACCTATGAAAAGACGGAATACACGGCGCTCGATACGCGCGGTGAAGACATTCTCTCCACGCTCGGCGACAGGTTCGACGGCGAGATCTCGCGCGCGTCAACGACTCAGGACGGATCGACATGGATCGTCGTGAACACTGAATCCGATCAGGTGCCGACCTATTATCTGTGGGACCGAAACGACAACGAATTCACCCGTCTGTTCGCTGTGCGGCCGGAACTGGAGGACAAGTCCCTCGCCGCAATGACCCCTGAGATCATTGAATCGCGCGACGGCCTGGCGCTCGTTTCGTACCTGACCTTGCCTCCCGGAGCAGACGCTGACGGCGACGGCCGTCCCGAAAAACCCTTGCCGATGGTGCTCAACGTTCATGGCGGCCCGTGGGCGCGCGACTTCTACGGGTACAACTCAACCGCACAATGGCTGTCCAACCGCGGATATGCCGTATTGCGCGTAAACTTCCGCGGCTCGACGGGCTTCGGGAAGTCGTTTGTCAATGCGGGCGACCTTCAATGGGGCCTGACAATGCACGACGATCTGATCGACGCCGTTGAATGGGCTGTCGACGAGGGAGTCACAACAGACGAAACGGTCGCGATCATGGGCGGCTCCTATGGCGGCTACGCGACGCTTGCGGGATTGACCTTCACGCCTGACCGGTTTGCGTGCGGCGTTGACATTGTCGGCCCCTCCAATCTGATCACCTTGCTCGATTCTATTCCTCCCTACTGGGAGAGTTTCCGACGCGTTCTGGAAATGCGCGTCGGCGATCCGAATACGGAGGAAGGGCGCGCTATTCTTGAAGCAGCGTCGCCGCTCAACAGCGTCGACAACATTTCAAAGCCGCTTCTCATTGGCCAGGGCGCAAATGATCCTCGCGTCAAGCAGGCTGAATCCGACCAGATTGTCTCGGCGATGGAAGAAAAAGGCATTCCGGTAACTTATGTGCTGTTCCCCGACGAGGGGCACGGGTTCGCCCGCCCGGAAAACAGGCTTGCATTCTATGGCGTCGCCGAGGGTTTTCTTGCAACCTGTCTCGGAGGCCGCGTGGAGCCGATCGGCGATGATTTCGACGGATCGAGCCTGACGGTGCCGGCAGGCGCCGATTTTATCGACGGCCTTTCGGAGGCGCTGGAAGGGTTCACTCCCGAAGAGCGAGGGTAGACGGGTAAGGCGCATCCCCGGAGCCGCCCGCTTCGGGGAGCCCCTCCCCGCGTCGCCTTGGGCACGCATGGTTCGGATTCAAAGGTTCGCATTTGGCCCAAAGCAGCTGATCGCCGTTGTCGTTTGCCAAAGTCAAACGTCAAATCGACTGTGAGCGCGCTCTTTGGCTTCAGCGCCGCCGACGCCCGGAATGCTTTGTCCAGGCAGGCTTTTTCTTTTCACGATAAGCCAGACGCTCAACGCAAGTTCCGCGATCGCCATGGTCAACATAATCACTACTGCAAGCGGTTCGGACAATCGAAGATCCACAAAAAAAACTATGTAGGTGAACGAAGCAATTATCAGCAATAGGCCAAGGCTTCTGGGGATGTATCCGGACCTGAAGACAGAATAACCGAGCACAAAAATATGGGATGCGAAAAAGATATATCCCAAGAGCTTTATGGAAGCGTAGTCGTAAGCATCGATAAACTGAAACAGCAGCGCCAGCACGCCGAAAATCAATACGCCCGCATAAAGCAGCCGAAGCGCGCCTGTCAGCGATGCAAGCGTCTTATTGGCTGGCTTGAGTACGACATAGAGCGCAACGCCGATAATCGAATCAAGCACGAGCACGAGCAAATAGCCGATTGCGGCAAAAACAAATCGCTCCGGGTTGGCCGCAATATCACCGGCCAAGGCAGCTGTATCTCCGGGCACGACAAAATTAGCCAACAGAAAATCATCGACAATCGTCACGATAAAAACCGAAACGACAAACGCAATTCCGACAATCAACGCCGCCTTGCTTGGGGGCATGTCTGTGATGCGATTTATCAATTCTAACCGTCCTGCCTCGTTCTCATGGCTCCATTTCAACAGGCAAACAGATTTCTCGTTTGAAAAATTGACCCCCGTCAATCGTTACAACTGACTTGAACCGTCAGATGGTTACGACGATTGACGTGTTGGCGGTCGCCGACAGGCGATTCCTTGTGCGCTCACAGCGCCGGTCACGCTGGATTTGACAACATTTCGATAATTGGCTAAATATCTAACTATGAGCTTGGTGTTTAAGGCTTTGGCGGATCCCACGCGTCGAAAGGTGCTCGAACTCTTGCGACATGGTCCCATGACCGCCGGCGAGATCGCCCAACACTTTGACGTGTCGAAACCGACGATGTCCGCGCATTTTGCAGTGTTGCGCGAGGCCGACCTCGTCGCATCGGAAAAGCAAGGCAAGCAGGTCTTATATCAGCTCAAAATGTCAGTGCTGGAAGAAGCGCTGATGGAGTTCGCAAGCGCATTCGGGTTCGACCCCAACGCTGGAAAGAGAGCGGGCGCCCGCCGCGCCAAGAAGGAGGCCCCCGTATGAATCACGAGCGGTCTGAATATGGATGGCCGGCGCGCTTTGCTGCGGTCACGGCAATAGGGTCTGCGTGCGCCAACTGGGTCTTCGAGCCCGACAAGGCGCTCCTTTGGGCCGCGCTCGTCGCGCTGATTGGTTTCGGCGCTGTTGCGCCTTTCATATTGCTCCGTGAACAAAAAGAATTCTCTGATCTTACCCGCCGTCACATCGAACGCGGGTTGTTCTGGGCTTTTTTGACCCTCGCGGCGGTTTTGGGATTGAGCGCCGCGCAAGAAGCCGGGCTCGTCGCCGCCGATATTTCCAAACGCGCCGGCGGGCTCTTTATCGGGGCCGTTTTTGTCGGCGCCGGAAATTTCCTGCCGAAAATCGTCACCCCGATTGCGGCGCGCCGAGTGGATCCGTCGCGGGCCCAGGCGGCGGAACGCTTCGCCGGACGCCTCTTTGTCGCCGCCGGTGCGCTGTATTGTTTAATCTGGCTGTTCGCGCCGATAGACGCAGCGAAGCTTTACGGATCAGCGATCGGTCTTACCGCGTTTGCCGCCGTTCTAGCAGTGTGGCTGCGCGTTTGGTTGCGCGCGGGCCGGGATACGAATTCAACAATGGGAGAAACTCAAATGAGCAATCATTCAACCGCGCTCCGCATTACGGCGCTACTGCTTTTGAACGGTATTTTCTGGGCTTTCGCGATGATACTCATCGATTCCGTCATCGGGGTGGGCGGCGACGCCGTGGTAAAATGGATAGCCCTTGCGTTTGTTGTCTTCAACGGCGTGCTGGCTGCGTTTCTTTTGCGCCCGCTCGGTCGTTCGGAATAACAACACCGCGGGGAGACCGTGAGCTGCGCCATACGCCGAACTTGCGGTCAATCTTCAATGAAGCCAACGCCCCCTTTCGACGCGCTACAAAAATTCACTCAAAGACCCAAAATCCCCGCCGTTTCCCGTCGCCGCGGCGATCCGAATTCGATGTCTCGTTTTCTGCAAATCATGCTAGACGCCGCCGTTATGCGCCCGTGTTAGGCGACAATTGTTGGCAGGTGTCTCATGCTTCTCCGCCGCGTTTTGGAAAATGTCAGAGCCCAGAACTGGACCGCCGTCGGGCTGGACTTCGTCATCGTAGTTGTCGGGGTGTTCCTGGCCATCCAGGCTTCCAACTGGAGCCAGGCGCGCCAGGACCGCGCGCTCGAAGCCCAGTATCTTGACCGTCTCTACGCCGACATGCGCGATACGCTCACTGAGTATCAGGCCAACGCGGCGTGGGACGAGGAACGCCTGGCGACGCAGGCGGTTGTCATGAACGCGCTCGACAAAGGGCAATTGTTTGAATCCGAACGCGACGCCTTTACCCGCGGGCTGATTTTCGCGGGCATGACCAATCGCGCCGCGCGCCGATGGGGAACGGCGGCCGAGCTGGAAGCCACGGGCGATATGGCGCTGATCCGCGATATCGGGCTGCGCGATCAGATCGCCCGCACCGACGCCAGCTATCGCCGCGCCGACAAGATCAACGCCTCGTTGGAAACCGAGATCATCGCCCTGCGCGCACGCATGGCCGACCGGTTTCGATCCACCCTCCCCGCCTTCGCCGCCGGCGACCCGGTCGAGGCCGACTTCGACTTCAAGGCCCTCGCCGAAGACATCGCATTCCAGAACATGTTCGCCATGACGGATCTCAAATCCCGCACGATCCTGCGCTATAACGCCGACTTCCTACGAGACCTCGCCGCCGCCTGCGGATATCTCGCCGACATGCTTGACGAAGAGCCGTGCGCGTATGAGCCCCCGGACTTCGACCGGCGCTTTCTGGATTAGACCGGCGGCGAGTTTCCAATTGCGTGGCTAGCGCCTGGCAGGGGCGGAGGGACTCGAACCCCCGACCCTCGGTTTTGGAGACCGATGCTCTACCAACTGAGCTACACCCCTAAGGCCAAGGGCATCAATTAAGCCGCGGCGGGGCGCTCTGCAAGGAAGAAATCCGGGGCCAAGGTCCTTAACGATCCGTGATCCAGGCGAGGATGGCGTCCGCGGCCCGTTCGCCCGCGGGCGCGCCGCCGGCGCCAAGGCGCTCCAGAGAGGCGGGAAAGGCGCTGAGCTGGGCCTCCCGCGCCGCGGGATCAGTCAGCACCGCCGCCAGCGCCGGCGCCATCAGGTCCGGCGCGCACCGCTCCTGAATGAAGTCGGGAACGATCTCGCGATCGACGGCGATATTCACCAGCGAGGCGTAGGGCGTTGTCACGACGCTCTTCGCCCAGGCGGCGGTGAGCCAGCCGGCGCGATAGCCGACGACCATGGGCGTGCGGCAAATGGCGAGTTCGGTGCTCACGGTGCCCGACGCGATCAGCCCCGCGTCTGCGGCGTCGAAGGCGGCGGCCTTTTCCTCCGCGCCGACGAAAATCGGCCCATGGCGCCATTCCGCAAACGCGTCTTTGACCGCCGTTTCGCGCCCTGGCGCCACGGGGATCGCGATCCTGAGACCGGGCACGCCCGGGGCAACCATATCCACGGTCCGCATAAAGGGCTCGGCCATCCACTTGATTTCAGAGCGACGGCTGCCCGGCGCCAGGATCAGCAAGGGCGCGTCGCCGACGTCATGGCGGGCGCGAAACCCATCGCCCCCGCCCCGTTCCGCCGTCAGTTTCTGAAAGCCCGGATGGCCTGCGCCCACCGTGGGCGCCCCCGCCCGTTCAAACCAGGGAACTTCGAAGTCGAACAGCGTGACGACGCCGTCAAAAAGGTCGGCGAGGGTCTCCGCCCGTTTGGGGCGCGAGGCCCAGACCTGCGGGGCCACATATTTAAAGAGCTTCATCCCCGGCGCGCGCTTTCGCATGCGCTTGGCGACCATTTTGGAAAACGCCCAACTGTCGATGAGAACCGCCGCATCCGTCTCTTCCGCAGCGGCGACGTCAGCCAGCAACGCGGCGCCCTTGAGCGCCGCCGGCAGGGCGCGCAATGCGTCAACCGGACCGATCACTGACAGGTCCTCAATGTCGATCAGGCTGTCGAGCCCTTGCGCCGCCATTGCAGGGCCGCCGCACCCGGATATGGTCATCTCCGGCGCCTTGGATTTCAGGTGTTCGATCAGCGCAGCGCCAAGCGCGTCGCCGGAGGGCTCGGCTGCGCAGACCATGACCTTACGCGGCCGGCTCACTGGCTGTTCAGCTCCGTCGCCGTAAATCCGTACAGGAATAATCCCGCCTCGTCTGCAACGTGGACAGCTTCGTCGCGGTTCATCAAGAGCGCCAGATCCGCCTCCACCGCAACGCCGCGCAGGCCCGCCGCCAATGCGCGACGCAGCGTTTCCGGCCCAATGACAGGAAGATCGACACGCAATTCCTGTCCGGGCTTGGGCCGCTTGACAAGTACGCCGCGCAATTCCGGCCGATTGTCGCCAGGCAGCTCGGCGCACCGGGCGAGCATAAGGTCGGTGCCTTCCGCGGCCTCGACAGCCAACACCTGTCCATGGGCGACAACCGCGCCCTGACCCACGTCAAACGGTCCAATCGCATTGATGAGCGCGGCGCCCTTGGCGATGTCGTCAAGGTCATCCGCCGACGGACGGTGCGCGCCGATGGCGCCGGCCGGCGCCGATAGGCCGCCGACCGCTTCATCGGCCCCGACAACCAGAAAGTTCTCCGCTTCCAGGGTCTCCACGATCACGTCGAGGATCGCCCCGTCGCCGCGCGCCGCCGCCGCGGCGATTTTCGGCAACAGGGCCGCGCCGCGCCAGTCCACCTTAAGCGAAGAAAATTCAGGGCGCCGGACAATGCCGGCGAAGCAGACAGCGTCGCAGTCCGCGTCGCGAAGCTTCCTCAGGATTTTTCCCGCCTCCCCGATGCCGCAGTCATCGGCTGAAACATGCGCCGTCGTTTCATCAGCCGAACCGATGATCCGAACCACGTGAAACGGTTCGCCCAGGGCCTGTCGCTCCGCCACAATTCGCGCCGGCAACGGACCGCCGCCGGCGACCAGCCCAAGCTTTCGCCAACGCGCCACGGGGCTCTGCTAACGCCCCGCCGTCATGAGCGATCGCGTGGCGCCGGCGTCGATGAAGGCAAGAATGCGCCCCACTTCGGCGCAGTCGCCATATGTCTCGCGCGCCATTTCCAGCCGGTCGACAAACGCGCCTTCGCCCTCGAACAACAAACGGTAGGCGCCGCGCAATTGATGGATTGTCGCCCGCGCTATGTTGCTTCGCTTCATGCCGATAATGTTCAGACCTCCAAGGCGCGCATGATTTCCAAATGCAGACGCATACGGAATAATGTCGCCTGCGACCGCGGCGCACCCTCCAACGAAGGCGTAGTCGCCGATTCGGCAAAACTGGTGAATGGCCGACAGTCCGCCCAGAAAGGCGCGCTCACCGACAACGACATGACCGCCAAGCGTCGCACTGTTGGCGAAAATTACGTCATTTCCAACCTGACAATCATGCGCGACATGCGCGCCCGCCATGAAAAACCCGCGATCGCCGATACGCGTGACGCCGCCCCCAGCCTCAGTGCCGAGATTCATGGTGACGTGTTCGCGGATGATGACGTCGGCGCCGATCTGAAGCTGCGTTGCTTCTCCCCGGTATTGCAGATGCTGCGGCGGCCCGCCAAGGACGGCGAATGGGTGCACTACCGATTGCGAACCAATGACCGTATTGCCCGTGATGACGACATGGCTATGCAACACCACGCCTGCGCCGAGCACGACATTTGCGCCGACCTGACACATCGGGCCAATGACAACGTCGTCCGCAATGCGTGCGCCCTCTTCGACTATTGCGGTGGGGTGGATGCTCATGCGTGCGCCGGCCCCTAAATGCCCTGAGCGAGCATAGCGGAGAATTGAGCGTCCGCAACGCGCTTGCCGTCGACTTCCGCTTCGCTTTCAAACCGCCATACGGGCGGACGGCGGTGCACGGTGCGCACATGCAAGCGCAATTGGTCGCCTGGCACGACGGGCTTGCGAAACCGCGCGCGATCGACTCCCATAAAAAGGACGATCTTTCCTTCTACATCGAGGCCTTCCGTATACGATGTATAGGCGGCCGCCGCCTGCGCCATCGCCTCAATGATCAGAACGCCCGGCATCACGGGCTTTTGCGGAAAATGTCCCTGAAAAATCTGATCGGAGTAAGAAATATTCTTCACCCCCACCGCGCTTTCGCCGGGTTTGATGTCAATCAGGCGATCGATCATCAATATCGGATAGCGATGCGGCAGCAGTTGCATCAACTCGTCGACTTCCAGAACGGATTTGCCAGGCTCAAGCGGCTTATTGTCGGTGCTCATTTGTCTCCCGCTTTCAATTTCGACTGTCGCAACGCTGCGGCGGATGCGCGAAGCCATGTTTTTCCCGGCATGGCCGGCGTGCCGCCCCAGGTTTCGCCCGCCGGGATATCGCGGATCACGCCGGACTGCGCGGCAATCCGCGCGCCGGCGCCGATTGTAACTCCGTCCGCGACGCCGACCTGACCGCCGACCATAACCCCTTCGCCAAACTCAACACTGCCCGAAAGGCCCGTTTGCGCGGCGAGGAGACAGAACCGACCGATCCGGACGTTGTGGCCGATTTGAACCAGGTTGTCGATCTTTGTGCCGGCGCCGATTTCGGTGTCCTGCAGGGCGCCTCGGTCTATGGTTGTATTGGCGCCGATCTCAACGTCGTCTTCGATCACGACGCGACCGAGCTGCGGCGCCGGTTCAGGTCCCGCGGGCCCTTCCACGAAGCCGAATCCCGCCTCACCAATGACGACGCCCGCCGCAATACGCACCCGGGCGCCGATGAGCGCGAATGAGATGCTGACATTGGGACCGATCCGACCGTTATCCCCGATAACCACGCCGGCGCCGATAACGCTGTTGGGGCCGATCACGACGCCGGCGCCAATCTCCGCGCCGTCGGCGACGATCGCTGACTCGTGGATTTGCGCAGAGGCCCCGATTAACGGCGCTGCAAGGTTCCCTTCGTCTTCCAGCGGCGCATGCAGACTGGCGGCGACGCGCGCAAAAGCGAGCTTCGCCGATCGATGGGCGATAACCGGTCCGCCGGCGCTGAGATCATCTGCCAAGGCCGGCGATGCGAAACACAAACCGAATGATCGCCCGCGTATCTTTCGCGCCGCGTCCTTGTGCTGACAAAAAATTACGGCGTCGGTGAGGTCGCTGTCCTCGACGCCCGCGGCATGGGTGACGCGTCCGCCCTCCGCCCCGACAATACGGGCTTCGCCGTCCGCCTCGAGGCATGCCGTGTAAATGCTCTCGACCGAAAGAGACGGCCCAGTTTTAAAAAATCGAGGATCAGGCATCATCTCGCCTTTTCCGAATGTATAGCCGCGATTCGAAAACAGCCGGCGATAAAACCGCCGGCTGCCGTTACTCCCGATACGTCGTGCTGAGGCGCGTACGGATTAGTTGTTTGCAGCAGCTTGGGCCTGCGCCTTCGCCTGCGCCTCAATGATTTGTTTTTCGATTTCAGCCAGTGAGATCTTTTGCACTTCGACCGTCTTCATTTTCTTGTCGAGCGCTGCGATCACTTCCTGCGTCACATCGGTCTCGACGGCTGCGTACATCACCGCCGCCCGGTCCAGCAACACAGTCGCGCCGCGCTTGTCGACGATCTCTTTCAGGATCGGCTGGCTCTCGGCGAGGATTTTGGCCTGCGCGTTTTGGATCGCCATACGGAACGCCTGATCGGCGATCTGCGCCCGTTGCGGCAAGCCGTATTGCGAACGAACCTGAAGCTCTTGAGCGGTTTTTTGCTTCACCTCATCGGACATCAGTTCAGAATTTTTCTGAAAATTCTCGATGTCCTTTTTGAGCTTGTCCGCTTCCGCCTCGAGTTCTTTCGAGACGCTGTCGCGCACTTCCTCGGCCTGGGCCGGGATGGTTTGCCCCGCCTTGGACTGCGCCACCAGCAGCTCCATATTGACGACGAGAATAACCGGAGCCTTGGCGTCCTTCTGGGCCTGCGCCGCCGTGAAGGACGCGCCGCCCGCGAGCGCAGCCAGGCCAATCAGGCCCGCGCTTGCAACCGCAAGAATACTGTTTTTCATGGGTACACCTCTTACCTTTTTAAGTCTTTGTTCTAACTTACAAATTAGAAACTCGTGCCGGCGCTGAACCGGAAGCCCTCCGTCCGATCATACTCTTCTTTGCGGATAATCTCAGCAAAATCAAATCGAACCGGACCGAAGGGCGAATCCCAACTCACCGATACGCCCGCGGTGACGCGGAACGAGAAATCATCCTGAATCGGCGCCAGGTCGCCAATGCCGTCCCCGTCCGTGTCGATAAAGAGGCTCGGATCGGAGTTCAAGATTTTCGTCGAATCGTCGACAAGGCCGACGGAGCCGAAATCGCTGAACAAGGCGGCGCGAATGCCATATTCCTCAGGCAGCGGCAGCGGGATCAGGATCTCCGCCGTACCGATGGCGTAGGCTTTAGCGCCGATGGCCTGACCTAGAAGCTGGCCGTCCCGGATAACCGGCAACTGCCCCTGCCCGGTGGCGACGCCGTCTTGGTCTACCGCCGGTCCGCCGAGCGACAGGAAGCGCGGGCCGACCCCGGCGACTTCAAATCCGCGGAACGACGATGCGCCCTCGAAGAATCGGTCCGACAAACGAACGTCGTCGCCGCCGTAGCCTTCGATATAGCCTGCGCGTCCTTTCAGCGAGCCGACAAAACCGGCGAACAGCGGGTGGTAATAAGCCGCCGTCGCTTCACCCTGGTAATAGTTGACGTCGCCGCCCAGCCCGGCGAACCGCGCTGACACGCCCGCGCGCCAACCGCGGCTCGGCTTGATCGGATCGTTGCGCGTGTCAAAGCTCAAAGACGCGCCAATCAGCGAGGTCAGGAAATTACCGCGAGACTGACAGGTCGGCGACTGAGATTGAATAATCACGTCACACAAATTCGCCGAGAAGAACTGCGCCGTTGCATCGGGATCCCCGGCGGCCACCTGAACGCCCGCGCTGTTAAGAAAAATGATGTCGCTCGCCGGCGTCGCGCCCGGAATCAGCACCGAGGACGGATCATCATCGATGCCGATCGTTTGTGAAACGAGCTGATCGATTTCAACATCGTCCTTGCTCAGAAGATAGGACAACCCGCCGCGCCCGTATTCAGAGACTTGGAAGCCGGCGTTCAACCCGAAGCCGATGCGGTTACGCACAAATCCCGCTTCGCGAAAGTTCGTTCGCTGATTGAAGGCGGAAGCCCCCGCCGCCAGGTTGCGCCCCAGGAAGTAGGGTTGCGTGAACTGCAAATCGACCAGCCGGGTGCGCGACGAGGCCTGCACGCGGAAGGTGAGCGCCTGGCCGCGCCCCATCAGATTACGCTCCTGGATGGAGAAATCGACAATGAAGTTATCAGTCGACGAGACGCCGACGCCCACTGAGAAGGCGCCGGTCGACTGTTCTTCGACCGTGACGTCGAGTTCGGTCCGGTCCGGCGCCGAGCCCGGGGTTTCTTCGATGGCGACTTCCTTGAAGAAACCCAGCGAGCGAATGCGCGCACGCGATCGGTCGACCAATACGCGGTTAAAGGGGTCGCCTTCCGCAATCCGGATCTCGCGCCGGATGACTTTGTCGAGGGTGCGCGTGTTGCCCTTGATGTTGATCCGCTCAACGTAAACGCGCGGGCCTTCGTTCACCTGGAACGTGAGATCAATCGTTCTGGTGTCCTCAAACCGCGACAATTGCGGATTGACGTCGACAAATGCATATCCGGTGGCGCCGGTTGCGAAAGTGATCGCTTCCGTCGCTTTTTCCAGTTTTTCAGAGTTGAAGGTTTCGCCCGGCTTGATCGGCACAAAGCGCACAAGCGTGTCTTCGTCCAGTTTGGCGAGGGTCGTTTTCACCCGCACTTCACCGACTGTGTATTGCGGTCCCTCGTCAATGGTGAAGGTGATGAAAAAGTTCTTCCGGTCCGGCGTCAGCTCGGCGACGGCCGAGACGACCTGAAAGTCCGCATACCCGTTTTTACCATAGTGCTGGCGCAACAATTCGCGTTCATATTCCAGGCGATCGGGATCGTAATTGTCATTGGACGAGAAAAACCGCCACCACCGGCTTTGCTTGGTCAGGATGACGCCGCGAAGTTCATTATCGGTGAACACCTCGTTGCCGACGAAATTCACCTTTGCGATTCCGGTTTTCGGCCCCTCGTCGACTTCAAAAATGACGTCGATCCGGTTTTGATCGAGAGGGGTCACCTTCGGCGTCACCGTCGCCGCAAAGCGGCCCTTGGCGCGATAGAGCTCGATGATGCGCTGCACATCGGCCTGCACCTTTGAGCGCGTATAGACGGCCCGCGGGGTAAGCTGGACTTCCTCGGCGATTTTGTCGTCTTTAACGCGCTTGTTGCCTTCGTAAATGACGCGGTTGACGATCGGGTTTTCCTTCACCGTGATGAGAAGAACGCCGTTCGGCTGCATTTCCAGCGACACGTCGGAAAACAACCCTGTGTTGAACAGGGTCTTCAGCGACAGATCGAGGAGTTCCGGATCAGCGGGCATGCCCGCCTGAAGCGGCAGATAGGAGCCCACTGTTTCCGCTTCGATGCGCTGATTGCCAGTCACACTGACGCCCTGGATCACAGGCGCGGCTTGGCTGTGGCGCTCAACGCCGCCGGCTATCTGCGGCGGCGGCTGCTGCTGGGCCGCGGCCCCGCCGATCACCGCCGCCGAAGCCGCGATGATGAAAATAACTGCGCGGCGGAATGCCCCCCCGGACAACTTCACACTCATTAGGACGTCCTAGCTGATTGAAGAGATCAGATTATTGATGTCGTTCCATGTGACGAAAATCATGAGCGACGCCAACAGGACGATGCCCATCCTAAACCCTATTGCCTGCGCCCGCGCCCCCAGCGGCCTGCCTGCGACAGCTTCGTAGGCGTAATACACAAGATGGCCGCCGTCGAGAACAGGCACGGGCAAAAGATTCAGAAAGCCGATCGAAACCGACACAACCGCAGCCAGAGAAATGAAATCGATCAGGCTCAATTTAAGCTTCGTCCAGAAACTCGGAGGATCGCTATAACCTGACTCGTCAAAGCCGGACATCACTGATTGCCCGGCATATTGGGCCATTTTGATCGGTCCGCCGAGCTGGCTTGCGTCTTCCTGCCCGGTGATGATTTTGCCCATGAATTTCACGGTAATTGACAAAACCCGCCACAATTCGTGAACGCCCTCGCCGAGCGCCGCGGCGAATCCATACTTTTCAAAACTGTATGCGTTCGGGTCCGGCGAGACGCCGAGCTGCCAGCGTTCAATCGCATTGCCGTAGCGGTCTTCGGCCATCACGCGCGTCGGCGCCACCAGAATTTCCACCTGGTCGCCGTCTCGCTCAAGCAGGAACCGCATTTCTCCGCCGCCGCTCAGCAGCACAATATCGTAAAGCTCGTTGAAGGTTTGGAGCGCCCGTCCGTCCACGGATACGATCCGGTCGCCGGCCTCGAATCCGGCCTGATAGGCCGCGCTTTCCGGGTAGACGCCGCCGACCACCGGATCGAGATTGGTGCGGCCCAGCGTCATTAACAGCGCCGTGAAAATCGCAATTGCGAGCAGAAAGTTGAACATCGGTCCCGCAGCGACAATCAAGGCGCGAGCCCATATCGGTTTGAAATGAAAACAAACCGCGCGCTCTTCCGGCGTCATATGGGATGCAATTTCGTCTTCATGGCCGGGGCGCGGGAACTGTGTCGTGACCGGGCGCGCGGATTGCTCCGCCGCTTCCGGCGGCGCCTGAGACGCAGCGTTCAGGTCGCCGAAAAACTTCACATATCCGCCGAGGGGCAGCATCGCGATGCGCCATTCGGTGCCCTTGCGATCCACCCACTTCACGAGGGTCTTGCCGAAACCGATGGAGAAGACGTCGACTTTGACGCCCAGCAGTCTGGCTACGGAGAAATGGCCGTACTCGTGAATGAAGACGATAATCGTCAGGAGAATCAGAAACGCAATCAGCGTGATCGGTAAAATCAATACCGTTTCAAGGCTCAAGCCGGCTGCGTTCATTATTGTTGTTCCGCCATCTTCACGCCGCCGCGCGCGCAGCCGCAAATTCCTCGGCCAGGCGCCGCGCCTCCCCGTCAGCGGCGACGACTTCTTCCAGCGTCGTTAACCGCGCCGGACTGTTCTCCCCGCTGACCTTTTCCAGTACCTGCTCGGTAATTGCGGCAATATCAAGAAATTTGACGGCGCCGTCCAAAAATGCGGCGACAGCGACTTCGTTGGAGGCGTTCAGGCTCGCCGGCATCACCCCCCCGCTCTCAATCGATTCGCGGGCGAGGCGAAGGCAAGGAAACCTTTTTAAATCAGGGGGTTCGAAGGTCAGCGTGGCAACTTGGGCGAAGTCCAGCTTGGCTGATGGGCTGGGCGTTCGATCCGGCCAGGCGAGCGTCGTCGCGATCGGCGTGCGCATGTCAGGCGTGCCGAGCTGAGCGAGCACAGAGCCGTCGACATATTCAACCATTGAGTGAATCACCGACTGCGGGTGGACAAGCACCTCGATCTGTTCGTGCGGGGTGGGAAAGATATGCGCCGCCTCGATCAGCTCCAGCCCCTTGTTCATCAGCGTTGCGGAGTCGACGGAGATCTTCGCGCCCATGGACCAATTCGGATGGGCCACCGCCTGGGCCGGCGTCGCCGTCGCCATGTCATCGCGCGACCAGGTTCTGAACGGTCCGCCCGACGCCGTTAAAATCAATCGCGAAATGCGCTCCGGCCGATCAAAGTCATAAACTTGGAAAATCGCATTGTGTTCTGAGTCGACGGGCAAGAGACGCCCGCCTGCCGCCTCAATCGCCGCGGTGACGACATCGCCGGCGCAAACGAGGCATTCTTTGTTCGCTAGCGCGATATCGGCGCCGCGCTTGGCGGCCTGCAATGTCGGTCTGAGACCGGCGGCGCCGACGATCGCGGCCATCACCCAGTCAGCGTCGCGCTGCGCCGCTTCTTCAATCGCGTCAGGGCCTGCGCCGGTCTCAATCCCCGTTCCCGCCAACGCCGATTTCAAGTCATCGCCGAGGGCGGCGTCGCCGATCGCTGCAAAGTCCGGTCGGAACTTTTTCGCCTGTTCGACCAGCGTTTCCAGATTGCGGTTTGCGGTCAGGGCGACGATGTCGACCTCTGCTTCGCCCTGGTCAGATGCAAACTCGATCAGATCGAGCGTGTTAACGCCGATCGAGCCCGTTGATCCCAGAATCGTTGCGCGTCGCGCCTTGTTTTGTGTGATCGCTCCCATGCCCCAACTCTTACATCCCTTCGAAGACATTATAGAGTAAATAGACGCTCGTCATCGCGACCGTCGCGAAAATCATTCCGTCGAGCCGATCGAGAACGCCGCCATGGCCGGGTATCAGCCCGGAAATGTCCTTGACCGCAAAGCGCCGCTTGAACGCCGATTCTGCAAGATCGCCGGCGACCGAGGCGGCGCCCAGGACGCCTCCGGGGATCAGAAACGACGCCGCCGCCCCGGGACCGAACAGGAAATAGGCCGCGACGGCGCCGATCATCGCGCCCCCGGCGACGCCGCCGCCAATGCCCGCCCATGTCTTTGAGGGCGACAGGGCGTGCGAAATCTTTGGCCCGCCGATCAACTTGCCGAATATGAAGGCGCCCGTATCGGCCGCCCAAACGGTCGCGAAAATAAGGATCGTCAACGCCTCGCCGTAAGACGGATCGAACCGTAGCCAGATCAACGCCACTGACGGGGCGATGATGTAGGGCGCTGCGACGGCGGGCCAAAAGGTGAAGCCGCCGATCGGCGCCAGGCTCGCCGCGCCGCCTGCGGCGGCGATCCCCAGCGCGGGGAACACAAAGCCGGCGCTCGCCAGAATCAGCGCTGCGGCGGCGGAGGCGCTTAATACGTAAAACCGCCAGGAATAAGCGCGCCCTTCGACCATCCGGGTCCACTCAAACACCATCAACATGGCGGCGAAGGCAATCATCGCGGTGAAGGCGCGTCCGCCGATCATGACGGCGGCGATAACCGGCGGGATCAACACCGCTGCGGAGAGTATCCGCAGTCTGAGCGCACGGCGAACCTCGGCGCTGCCGCTGGCTGCGGATTTTTCAATCGCGGGCGCCGGCATCAGGCCCCGCCGACGCCGCCATATCGACGCTCGCGGGCGTTGAATTCGGCAATCGCCTCGCCGAACACCGCGGCGTTAAAATCCGGCCACAGAACATCCAGAAACACATACTCGGCGTAAGCGGCCTGCCAATTCAGGAAATTCGACGTCCGCTTCTCTCCGCTCGTACGAATTACGAGATCCGGGTCCGGCCCGTCGCCGGTATCGAGAAAGGCGCCGAAAACGGACTCGTTCAGGTCTTTGGCGCTTATATCGCCGCGGGCGATGGCCTGCGCCGCCGTGCGGGCGGCGCGAACAATCTCGTCGCGACCGCCGTAATTGAACGCAATCTGAAGCGTATGCGCGGTATTGTCCCTCGTTTCCTTTTCGGCTCGGCGCACGAGCGCCTTAACGTCGGCCGTCAGATTTTCCTTATCGCCGATAATTCGAATACGAACGTTTTCTTCCTTAAGACGGGGAAGGTCTTCGACAATAAACTCTTTCAACAACCCCATGAGGTCGCGAACTTCGCCGGCGGGACGGCGCCAGTTTTCGGTGGAAAAAGAGTAGAGCGTCAGATATTCGACGCCGAAATCGCGGGCGGCTTCAACGGCGCGGCGGGCGGCGGCGACGCCTTCGCGATGTCCGTCCTTGCGTTCAAGCCCTCTCGCCTTGGCCCAACGGCCGTTGCCGTCCATGATGATCGCAACATGACGCAGCGCCTTGCCGCCGCCATTGGCGGGCGAGCGCGCATCGTCAAGCGTTTTTTCAACTGCGTTCAACACTCATCTCCGGCTGCGTGGACGCGCTCAAAAACGAGCGCGCTATACCTGCATAATCTCCTCTTCCTTCGCCGCGAGCGCCTCGTCCACTTTCTTCACGTAGTCGTCCGTGAGCTTTTGCACTTCGTCATGGAGTCGCTTCTGTTCGTCTTCGCCGCCTTCGGCGGTTTTGGCCTGGGTCATGCCGTCCTGGCGCACATTGCGGACAGCGACGCGCGCCTGCTCGGCGTACTTCGCCGCCACTTTCGTTAACTCCAGTCGCCGTTCTTCCGTAAGCGGCGGAATCGGAATGCGCACATTTTGGCCGTCGACCACAGGATTTATACCAAGACCGGATTCGCGGATCGCTTTTTCTGTCGCCGCCACAAGGCCCTTGTCCCAAACCTGAATCGAAATCATGCGCGGCTCTGGCACGGAGATCGTGCCGACTTGATTCATCGGCATTTTGGAGCCGTAGGCGTCAACATCGATCGGTTCGACCAGGCTCGCGGACGCCCGGCCGGTTCTGAGCCCGCCGAACTCCGACTTCAGCGCGGTGATCGCGCCGTCCATGCGTTTTTTGAGATCGTTTAGGTCAACCCCGCTGGTCATGGGTCTATTCTCCTGAATGTATTTGTCTTTTTCCCGAATAATACGCCAGAACTCGGGCGAAAAGGGGGTAATGCGCGGCGCGGCCGCATCAGCGGTCCGATATAACGGTCGACGGCCCTTCTCCAGTGAGCGCGCCGACGACGCCTCCCGGGGCCCCGATCGGGAAAACGACAATGGGAATGCCGCTTTCCCGCGTCAGCGAAATGGCGGCCTGGTCCATGACCTTGAGGTCGCGCATCAGCACCTCGTGATAGGTAAGCGTGTCAAAACGCTCTGCGTTCGGGTCCTTTTTCGGATCCGCGGAATAGACGCCGTCCACCTGCGTTCCCTTCAGCAGCGCATCGCAGCCCATCTCGGCGGCGCGCAGCGCAGCGGCCGTATCCGTCGTGAAGAACGGATTGCCGGTGCCCGCGGCGAATATGACAATCCGGCCGCGTTCCATATGGCGCAGGGCGCGGCGGCGGATATAGGGCTCGCAAATGGCGGTCATCTCAATGGCGGAAAGAACCCGGGTGAACAGCCCGATTTTTTCCAGCGCGTTCTGCATCGCCAGCGCGTTCATGACGGTCGCCAGCATGCCCATATAGTCGGCGCTCGCCCGTTCCATGTTCTGCCCGGCCGGCGACACGCCGCGGAAGATATTCCCGCCGCCAATCACCAGACACAGCTCTACGCCCAGCTCCTTGGCGTCTTTCACCTCGCCCGCGATCCGATCCACGGTGTCGTTGTCGATGCCGTACCGGCCGGACCCCATCAGGGCTTCGCCGGAAATCTTCAACAAAATCCGCTTGAAGCGGGACTTGCCGGCGGCGGAGGCGGGTGAAGCATCGGTCATGGTTCAACTCATCTCATCGGCGCGCGGCGCAGAGGCTGGCGGCATGGGCGCCGGGATTAACGGCATATCGGGTTTCGACGCAAAAAAACGCCGCGGGGAGAGGTTTGTCCTCTCGCCCGCGGCGCTTGTGACCCTTTTGAAGCGTCGCGTCAAATCCGCAGCGGCGATCAATCTTCCTCGTCGGCCGCTTCAACGCCTTCGCCGAGCTCAAGACGCTTGAAACCGGCGAATTCGACCGGCGCGCCCACGTCGGCGGCGGCGTTTTCGATGACCTTGCCGACCTTGGTCTCGCCGTCGATGACAAAGACCTGCTCCAGCAGAACCGATTCCTCATAGAATTTGCGCAGGCGGCCCTCGACCATCTTTTCGATAATGTTCTCCGGCTTGCCCGAGGCCCGCGCCTGATCAGCGAGAACGGCTTTTTCGCGTTCCACCACCGCAGGATCGAGATCCTCGACCCGGCCGGACAGGGGCCGCGCCGCCGCCACATGCATGGCGATCTGCTTTCCGAGCGCCGCCAGCTTGTCCTTATCGCCGGCAGATTTCAGACCGACGATAACGCCGATTTTGCCGGCGCCGCTGGTCACCATTCCGTGCACGTAGGATGCGACGACACCGTTGTCGACGGACACGCCCTCGGCGCGGCGCAGGGCCATGTTCTCGCCGATCTGACCGACCATCTCGGCGATATGATTGTCCACCGACTTGTCCGTTCCAGGATAGCTCGCCGCTTTCAACGCATCGATATCGCCTTTGACCGAGATTGCCGTTGCGGCGATATCGCCGACCATCTTCTGGAAAAGATCGTTGCGCGCAACAAAGTCGGTTTCCGAATTCACCTCGACGAGGACGCCCACGGCGCCGTCGCCTTCTGTTTCAACATTGACGGCGACAAGGCCCTGCGCCGCCGTGCGGCCGGCTTTCTTCGCGGCTTTGGCGAGGCCCTTTTTGCGCAACCAATCGACAGCTTCCTGCATGTCGCCGCCGGTTTCGTTCAGCGCAGTTTTACAATCCATCATCCCTGCGCCGGTTGTCTCACGCAGTTCCTTGACCATTGCAGCGGTAATCTGAGCCATCTTTCTTTGCTCCTGTCTATTCGTTTCCTGCGGCGCGAGCGGGCGGTCCCGACGCGACGCGACTCCATATTCGACACAGTCCCGCGCCGCGCTGCGCCAGCGCTTACCACGGGCCTCGTGACAATTTCGCGAAAGCCGCGCGCTTAGGCGCTTGGCTGCTCGCCGGCGGCGGCCTCAGGGGCCGGCGCGTCTGTCGGCGTTTCCGCCGCAGGCTCGTCAGCCGGCTCCGCCAAAGCAGGCTCCAGCGGAACCTCTTCGGATGCGCCAAGGTCAACGCCGAGCGCGGCCTGGCTTTCGCCAAGGCCGTCGATGACGGCGTCGGCGACGAGATTGCAGTAGAGCCCGATGGCGCGCGACGCGTCGTCATTGCCGGGAATGACATAGTCAATGTCGAGCGGAGAACAATTGGTGTCGACCACCGCAACGACGGGAATGCCGAGCTTTTTCGCTTCCTTGATGGCGATGGCCTCTTTGTTGACGTCGACGACGAACATGAGGTCGGGCAAGCCGCCCATGTCGCGAATGCCGCCGAGAGAGGCTTCAAGCTTTTCGCGCTGGCGGGTCAGATCAAGCAGCTCTTTCTTGGTGAAACCGGCGCCGCCGCTCTCAATACTTTCTTCCAGGTCTTTCAGTCTCCGGATCGAGTCTGAAATCGTCTCCCAGTTGGTCAGCGTGCCGCCGAGCCAGCGCACATTCATATAGTATTGCGCGCAACGCTGCGCCGCTTCCGCGATCGGGCCCTGAGCCTGCCGCTTGGTGCCGACAAAAAGCACGCGGCCGCCGCCGGCGACGACGTCGCGGATCTTTACCAGCGCCTGGTGAAAGAGCGGCACGGTCTGGGAAAGGTCGATAATGTGAATGCCGTTGCGATCGCCGAAAATGAACTGCTTCATTTTCGGGTCCCAACGATGGGTCTGGTGACCGAAATGCACGCCAGCTTCTAGCAGCTGGCGCATGGAAAATTCTGGCAGCGCCATCGAGTTGCTCCTTTAGTTTTACCGCCGCGAAACCGAACAACCGGAAAAAGCCGTTTCGGGGCTCCAGCCGGCCACTAAGGAATAGTCTCGCGTGAGAGATGGCGGGGCCTATACGCTCTCTTGGGCGATTGCGCAACCGCAATAATCCCGGCCGCCGCGAAGACCCGGCCCAGGGGCGTCGGGGGGGGGCGTCCGGGGGGCGTCCGGGCGCTGCGCGATCCGCCAGGGACCGCGGCGGGCGGCGCAGAAAAAAGCATCGCGGAAGCAAACAAGGTCGACCTAGACGGGGTCGACCTAGACGGGGCCGACCTAGACGGGGCCGACCTAGACAGGGCAGATGTAGACGGGGCCGACGCAGGCGGGGCCGAACCAGGCGGCGAGGCCCCGCGAAACAGACAAAGGCGCCGCCCTGCTAGACGAGCTCCACGTCGGCGACCCCCTCCACCCCCTTCAGGGCCCCGCGCATGGCGGGCGTGCACGCGGCGGCCTCAGGCAGGGTAATCTCAACATCCCTTCCCTTTTCGCCGACCCGCATGGCGATGACGACATCGCCCTTCTCCTGCGGGCTTGCCGGTTTAACCGCCGCCAGGCGGCGGCGAACCCCTTCAAGCGCCCGTTCCGAGGTGATGGAAATGCGCAACTGCGAAACGGCGGACGCCGCCGCCAGGTCGAGCGCGACCATCCCGTTGCAGGTGAAGCGAATATCCCCGTCCCCGTCGCGATCCTCCGCCGTGACGTCGGCGAGCACGAGGGCGCCCGGCTCTAACAGGTCGCGGGCGACATTCAGGACTTCGGAAAAGACCGTGACTTCATATTCGCCGCTCGGATCCGATAACTCGATCCAGGCGAAGGGTTTGCCGGATTTCGAGCGGCGCATGCGCACCGCGCGAATGACGCCCGCCATTTTGAGGGCGTAGGCGCCGGCCTTGGCCCGCTCGACTGCTTCAGCGTATGTGGCGACCCGCAGACGCGCCATCTCCCGCTCATAATCGTCAAGCGGATGACCTGAAAAATAAAAGCCGATGGCGGCGCGCTCCTCATCGAGGCGGACCTGCGAGGTAACGTCCTCCACCGACGGCAGACGCGGCTTGTCGAGCGCGGGCGCAGCGTCGATGGCGAAAAGCGCGCCCTGATCGCTGGCGCGCTCTTCGGCGGCCTGCGCGGAAAACCGGATCATCAGATCGACGGCGGCGAAGGCTTGCGCCCGCGAAGCGCACAGACCGTCAAGGGCGCCGGCGCGGGCGAGGTTTTCAAGCGCGCGCTTGCCGACGGATTTCAGGTCAACCCGTTCGGCGAAGTCGAAAAGATCTTTAAACGGACCGTTCGCACAGCGTTCGTCAGCGATCAGGGCCATCGCCGCCTCGCCCACATTCTTGATGGCGGAAAGGGCGTAGACGACGGCGCCGTTCTCCACCGTGAAATCGCTCGAGGAATGATTCACATGGGGCGGTCTGACGTCGACCTCAGACCGGCGGGCTTCTTTCAGAAAGACGGCGAGCTTGTCCGTATTGGCCCGGTCGAGGGACATGGACGCGGCGAGAAACTCAGCCGGGTGGTTCGCTTTCAGCCACGCCGTCTGATACGCGATATAGGCGTACGCGGCCGCGTGGGACTTGTTGAAGCCGTATCCGGCGAATTTCTGGACAAGATCGAAAATCGACGAGGCCTTGGCCCGGTCGACGCCTTTCTCCGCTGCGCCTTCGACAAAACGCACGCGTTGCTTGTCCATCTCCTCTTTTTTCTTCTTGCCCATGGCGCGGCGCAAGAGATCGGCCTCACCGAGACTGTATCCGGAAAGGATCTGGGCGATCTGCATCACCTGTTCCTGATAGATAATGACGCCGTAGGTTTCCTTCAGAACGTCTTCCAGCATCGGATGGAGATAATCCGGATCCTGATCGCCCTGCTTTCGTTCGATATAGGTCGGAATGTTCTCCATCGGGCCCGGCCGATAGAGGGAAACAAGGGCGATGATATCTTCCAGCGTATCGGGTTTCATCGACCGCAGGACCGCGCGCATGCCGGCGCTTTCCAGCTGGAACACGCCGGTCGCCGCGCCCTCGCCCAGCATCTCATAGGTTCGCCGGTCGTCGAGCGGCGTTTTGGCCATGTCGACGTCAAGACCGCGCTTGGCGATGAGGTCAACCGCGCGATCGATCACGGTGAGCGTCTTCAGGCCCAGAAAATCGAACTTCACCAGCCCGGCTGGCTCAACCCATTTCATGTTGAACTGGGTCGCCGGCATGTCCGACCGCGGGTCGCGATAGAGCGGCACGAGTTCGTCAAGCGGCCGATCGCCGATCACAACGCCGGCGGCGTGGGTGGACGCGTGCCGGTAAAGCCCCTCCAGGCGCAGCGCCTTTTCGATCAGGGCGGCAACGGCCTCGTCCTCGTCGCGCTGTTCCTTGAGGCGCGGCTCGGTCTCCAGCGCTTCGGCGAGCGTGACCGGATTGGCGGGATTATTCGGCACCAGCTTGCAGATCCGATCCACCTGCATGAACGGCATGTTCAGGACCCGGCCGACGTCGCGCAGCACCGCGCGCGCCTGCAATTTTCCGAAGGTGATAATCTGAGCAACCCGGTCGCGGCCGTATTTTCCCTGGACGTAACGAATGACTTCGTCACGCCGGTCCTGGCAGAAATCGATATCGAAGTCGGGCATCGACACCCGCTCCGGGTTCAGGAACCGTTCAAACAGGAGGCCGAAGCGCAGGGGATCGAGATCCGTGATGGTGAGCGACCAAGCAACCAGCGATCCGGCGCCGGAACCGCGGCCCGGGCCCACGGGAATACCTTCGGTCTTGGTCCATTTGATGAAGTCGGAAACGATCAGAAAATAGCCGGGGAATCCCATGCCGTTGATGATGTCGAGTTCGCGTTTCAACCGCGCCCAGTAGTCGTCCTCCGGCGCGGCGAGCTCAGTCTCGCGCAGCCGCGCCTTGAGGCCTTCCCGGGCTTGTCGTTCAAGCTCCATGGCCTCCGCCTTGGCGGCGGCGTCCCCCTCTTCGCCGGTGAAGCTCGGCAGGATCGGATCATGAAAGCGCGGTCGAAAGGCGCAGCGTCTGGCCACTTCAATCGTGTTCTCGATCGCCTCGGGCAGATCCGCGAACAAGGCGGTCATCTCAGCGGCGGTTTTGAAATAGTGGTCCGGGGTCGCTTTGATGCGGTCGTCCTGATGCACATAGGCGCCCTGGGCGACGCAGAGCAGCGCGTCATGGGCCTCATAATCGTCAGGGGACGGAAAAAACGGTTCGTTCGCGGCGACAAGGGGCAGATCAAGGGCGTAGGCGAGATCGACGAGCGGCGCCTCGACGCTGTCGCGGGCGCGGTCGCGATGGCGCTGCAATTCGACATAGAGCCGGTTTGGAAAGAGCGCGGACAGGCGCTCCAAAACCGCGCGCGCCTCGCCCTCGCGATTTTCCCGCAGCAGGCGGTCGACCGGACCGTCATACCCGCCGGTGAGACAGATGAGGCCGTCGCTTGCGCCGCCCAACCAGTCGACTGCGGCGCACGCCCCCTCCTCGGCCGCCGAATTCAGGAACGCGTCGCTGGTGATTTTCAGGAGGTTTTTGTACCCGGCCTCGTTTTGGGCGAGGAGAACCAACGCCGGGTGGCGCGCGCCGCGCGCCAGAGGCAGGCCGAAATCCGCCGCGGCGAAGGTCTGATGGAGACCGATAATCGGCTGGATCCCGGCGGCGGCGAGACTGGTGGACACCTCCAGGGCGCCGAACAGGTTATTGGTGTCGGTCACCGCCGCCGCGGGCATGCCGGAGCGCTTGCATAGATCCGGAAGATCCCCCACCCGGATCGCCCCCTCTGACAGCGAATAGGCCGAGTGCAAATGCAGATGGACAAAGCCGGCGGTCATATTGGCTCCCGAAAGCGGCGGCGGTTGGACCCAACGCGGTTGGACCGAATTATGTGAACGGGGATTACGCCCCCAAAAGCGCGCCCCAGATCTGCGTCGCGCTAAGCACGACCAGAAGTACGCCGAGTCCGATGACGTCGCGCAAGGCCTCGTTTTCCATAGGGTTTCTCCTCTCTCCAGATTAGTCGATGTTCATATTTTGTTCTATATTCCCTTTTTGTTCTCAAGTCGAGTCATTTGTCGGGCCGTTTTCTGCGGCGCCGCCGCGCATCCCCGACCAGGCGGCGCAGGCTTCGTCAAAAAAAAGTTTCGGGGATCCAAGGCCGTCCATTGAACGCACGCGCAAAGCTCGGAGCGCAGCCGCCCGCGGATCTCCGAATTCTGCAGAAACGGCGCCCGATTTGTCAGTTTAATCCAATCTCATAATCGAAGCCGTCCGCTGGCAGAGCGAAGCAGACCGTTGGCAGACTGCCTGATGAGCCGCGCGATGAATCCATCGACAAATTCGGTGTCGGGCGCGGTCTCGGTTGCCGTTTTCGCTCTCGCACGACGCCGACAATTGCAGTGCTGACGAGCCTGGCCCTTAAACGAAGCAAGCGCGGCGAGCGCATGCGCTCGGCTCCGGGCGACGACAATTCGCTGTCGGACGATCTGTTTTCATGGGTCGGCGCGGAACAAAGCGGCCGGCGCGGAGGAAAGACGGAAGATGGACTTGGAAAGGACGCCGGATGGGCGAAAACCTATGAGCGAGGAGCAAAATCAAAACAGCGCGGCGCCAGCCGACGCAGCGCCGTTTACGGTTCTGATTGTCGGCGGCAGTCCGGAAAACGTGCGCACCCTGAAGTCACTGATGATGACCTATGTCGTCCAGGTGCTGATCGCCCGGGACAGTTACGAGACCCTGGCCATGCTCAAAAGGGTGCGCAAAAAAGACGTCATGCGTATCGATCTCGTGCTGATCGACGTCACGCTGACCCCGTCCCAAGACTTGCGCACGGCCCAAGGCCTTCAGATCGCCAAGGAGATTCGCGCGAACGAACGCGCGGCGGGCGCAAGCCCCGCATCCATCATCGCCGTCACGTCGCCGATACAACCGGTGGACCAGCATATCTGCATGGCGGCCGGCATGAACGATTACCTGTACAAACCGGTCAACGACGAGTCCCTCAGGCGGTTGTTAAAGATCTGGGCGCCGGGCTTGCCCTTTGCGCGGCCCAATCGCAGTGCAAGCGGTTAGGCGTTGATCACACCCAGGCGCCGCAAGGCGCTTCGATGCGGGCGCCGCTTCCGTTGAAACCGCGTATCTGCGCCCGGAGCGCGACCGCCGTCTTTAGAACGATCTGTCCGCGCCCGCCGCCTCATGTGAAGGCGGCAGGCTATTCGGCCGCTAAAACTTAAAATTCAGGCCGACCTCGGCCGCATGAAAGCCCACAGTGACGCCCTCGGTGACGCCGAAATAACGGTAGCCGCCTTCAATGCCGAAACGATTGGTAATGGAAAACTCCAATCCTGCGCGGCCATTGTAAGAGAACAAAACATCGTCGCCGCTGATTCCGCCAAAGCTTGAATCGATTTCGTAAAAGGCGAATGTCGGCCCTACCCCAACTGACGCGTAAGGCGCGACGGTGCGGTGAAAGTTGTATTGCCAGCGCAGATTGAGCTGCGGCGCGACGTCCCACTCGGTGAACTCGGCGAAAAGAACGCCGTCGGTGACATCGATGGATCCGCGCGCGACAACAACCTCCCCCTCCAAAGCAAACATGGACGCACCGGCGCGCGCGAGTTTGGCGCGATACCCAACAGCGCCGTAGGCGGAGGACAAGTCTCCGAGATCATCGAGTCCGGGCGTCGACAACAAGTCGTCGAGAAACTCTTCGGTATTGTCGAAAATGTGACCGCCTCTCACAAAGAAGGCGTTTCCATTTGTATGATAGGCCGAAGCGCGCTCGAGCGCCGGCGACTAGTAGTAGTCTTGCGCCGCAGCGCCGGACGCCATCAAACCGCAACAAGCGCCGATTGCGGCGACGACGTTAAAACGATATCTCATTTGCCAATTCTCCTAGCTGACACCGGAGAATTTTGATTGCACCAATAAATTTGCTCTTAACGTAAATATTGCGTCACTATCAATAATATATAGGAAATATACAGTTCACATGTATAATATCTGCAATTTTGTGTTTTGACGCCGATTACTTCGACGACCGCCTCAGTCGCAGCGCAGCGCTGTTGTCGGCCATTGCCTCGCCAAGCTCAACTCACGCGGTCCCCACGTCGCCGAGCCAGATCCGGCGCGTGTCGGCGCCGGTCTGAAACCTCTTGTTGAGCGCAATCGACGGCGCATGCGGTCGAATGACGACGTCCACGCCTTTGCTGCGCAGGTAGTCTTCGTTTGTGTCGAAGTCAGCGGTGTTCTCCGCATCAAGAATGACAACCATCGGAATCTTGAACAGAAGTATGGCGCCGGCGCACATGGAGCACGGGCTTAAGGTCGTGAACAATACGGCCTTGCTGAAGTCATGAGCGTGACCGGCGTTTTCAAGGCAATCGGTTTCGCCATGCAGCACGTTGCTGCCGGATTGAACGCGCTTGTTATGTCCGACCGCAACGACGGCGCCGTCGACCACAAGCGCGCTTCCCACCGGCACGCCGCCCTCGTCAAAGCTTTTTTTCGCTTGTGCGTAGGCGGCTTCAGCGCCCGCTTCCAGTGTTGCGTTGTCGACCATGACTGAACTCCGCGGATTCGATCAACGTTAGCGCAGTTCGGTTGGTCGGCGCCAGAGCAGCGCGGTTCAGCCGAGCGACGATCGCGGCCGCGCGAGCAACGTTAGAACAAGCGCCAACGCCGCCGGCGCCGCCTGCGTGAACAAAATCGTCGGTTTGGCGGTCGCGGCGCCGAAGACGCCGGCGACGACAACGCACAGCAAAAAGAAAATGACCACATCGCGCTTGCTCGCCAGCAGGCCCCAAAAGAGTCCCGCCGCAAGAAAGCCGTTGTAAAGGCCCTGATTGGCGGCGAGTGTTTTGGTGATCGCCGATTCCTCCGCGGTCATGGAAAAGATCTCGCGCCCGATCTCGTGATCCCAGAAGAACATTTCGAGCACCAGAATGCCCACATGTTCAATAGCGACGAACAGAGCGGCGAGAACGGCGAGTATGCGCATGGGAGCCTCCTGGCTTAATTATCAGTAGACTGATCTAACGCCAGCGTTACGACCAGATGTTCGTCCTTGACCGTTACGTCTTTCAACAGCAACCGCGCCGCCCGGTCGGCGGCTTCGGTTCCCTCCAGGGTGTAAATTGGCCGCGATTTGTAAAATGCGCCGAGCGCGTTGGAAATCGCCTGGTTGGCCCTGTTGGCGTAGCGGTCGGGGATCCCGGCGATGCGCACATTTTCAACCTGCGGATCGGCGAGATAGAAAGCGGCCTCTTCGCGCACATAGCGAACCGACCCGGACAGATCGACGGCGCCGGACAGCGGCTGCGGATTGTCGTTGATAGTGATGTTGAGGGTCGCGTCGACGCCGCCGGCGACCCGGTCGCTGCCCTCAATCAAATCGATGCGCGGATTGTCGACCGTCACTTCAAAAATCAGATAATAGCGCTCCGACCATGGCAGTTGATCGTCCAGCCGCTCGCGCAAGTCCGCCTCGGAAAACCGAAACACGAATTCCTGGTCGCGGAGAAAGAAGAAGGCGGCGGCGCCTGCTGCAATGACGAGGAGAATGATGGTTGTCAGAATTCTCATAGAACGTGTCTTGGCGCAGCCCCGCTATTCCCTTCGCAGGTTTCACGCCCCCGGCAAACCCCTCCGCCCTACGCCAGACGTGATTTGCCGTTTTGCGTTGCAGCATTTAGGAAACCGCCATGCAGCATGAAAGGACGCGCCCCATGACAGCCCCGCTCAACGCCGTCGTCACCGGCTCCACCTCCGGCATCGGTCTCGGCATTGCGACCGCATTCGCCGAGAACGGCATGAACGTGATGCTCAACGGATTTGGCGACGCCGATGAGATTGAGGGGATCCGGGCCGGCCTCGAACAACAGCACAGCGTGAAAGTGCGCTACAGCGGCGCGGACATGACGAAACCGGAAGAGATTCGCGCCATGATGGCGCAGGCGGAAGACGCGTTCGGCCAGGTCGACGTCCTCGTCAACAACGCCGGCATCCAGCATGTGGTGAAGATCGAAGATTTTCCCGAGGAGAAATTCGACGCCATTATCGCGATCAACATGGTCTCCGCCTTCCACACCACCAAAGCGGTGATCGGCGGCATGAAGGATCGCGGCTTTGGACGCCTCATCAACATCGCGTCCGCGCACGGCCTTGTCGCCTCGCCGTTCAAGTCGGCCTATGTCATGGCCAAACACGGCATTGTCGGCTTCACCAAGGTCGCCGCCATGGAAGGCGCGGAGTTCGGCGTGACAGCCAACGCCATTTGTCCCGGCTACGTCAAAACGCCGCTGGTGGAGAACCAGATCGCCGACACCGCAAAAGAACGCGGCATCACGGAAGAAGAAGTGGTGAGAGACGTCATGCTTGGCGAGCAGCCGACCAAGGAATTCGTCACGGTCGAACAGCTGGGCGCTCTTGCCGTGTTCCTGTGTTCAGAGGCGGCCGCGTCGATCACCGGAACGGCGTTGCCGGTCGACGGCGGCTGGGTCGCCCACTAGATGGCGCAATCGAAAAGCATCAACCTCGCGCTTCAGGGCGGCGGCGCCCATGGCGCTGTCTCCTGGGGCGTCGCCGACAGGATCCTCGAGGATCCGCGCTTCGACATCGACGCCATATCCGGCTCCAGCGCCGGCGCCGTCAACGCCGCCGCCGTCGCCTACGGCCTCCATGTGGGCGGCAAGGAAGGCGCGCGCGCGTCGCTTGAGACGCTGTGGCGCGAAGTCTCCAAAGCCGGTCAGGCCTTCAGTCCGGTGCGCGCCAATCCGTTTCCATCCCTCTTCGGCAAGGACATTGTGAACGCCGTTTCCTACCAGATGTTCGACAGCGTCACGCGCACCTTCTCGCCCTATCAGCTCAATCCCTTCGGATTTAATCCGCTTAGGGACATTTTAGAAGCCTGCATCGATTTTGAGAGCCTGCAAAAATGCGACGTGACGAAACTCTTTCTCTCGGCGACTAACGTTCGCACCGGCAAGGTTCACGTCTTTGAAACAAAAGACGCCACCGTCGACGCGGTCTGCGCTTCGACATGCCTGCCCTTCCTTTTCAAGGCGGTCGAAATCAACGGGGAGCACTATTGGGACGGCGGCTATATGGGCAACCCCGTGCTGTTTCCCTTTTTCTATGAAGCAGGCTCGGCGGATGTCGTCATCGTTCACGTCAATCCTATCGAAAGGGATGAAGTGCCGATAACGGCGCCCGACATCATGAACCGGGTCAACGAAGTCACGTTTAACTCCTCTCTCTTGCGGGAACTGCGCGCCATATCTTTCGTGCACAAATTGCTCGACGACGGCTGGCTGAAAGACGAATACCGCGATCGCCTGCGGGACATACGCATTCATTCGGTCCGGTCCGACAAGGCGCTGGTCGACTATGATATCTCGTCGAAATTTCGCACTGACTGGGCGTTCCTGACAGACCTTCGCGACAAGGGCCGCGACATTGCCGCCGCCTGGATCGATGACCATGTCGACAAGATTGGCGTTGAGTCCTCGGTCGACCTGCGCGCCATGTTCGACGGCGGACCGAACTAGGGATTTTTGTAGTTGAGGCGGGTCGAAATTCTCCGCACACTCCCGACCTCATCCTGAGGTGGGCCGAAGGCCCCTCGAAGGATGGCGGCGATCAGAAATGACAATCGCGAACGCAATGCGCGCTAGTCGAGTTCAATCGCCATGATGCGCACCGGCCGGGGCGGATTATCGTCGCGCACCGCCCAGCCGTTTTCAGCGTCATATGAAGGCCAGTTGCTCGTGGCGATGTAGTAAAACGTGTCGCCCCGAACCGAACCGTGAGTCGGCTCGTTCCATTGCGACAGGTTTTGCGCCAACACTTTGAACTTTCGCACGTTCATCCCGTCTTTGGAAAGGCGCATGCGGACGATCCGCTGCGGCGTTGTCCCGTTCTGCACGCCGATAAGATCGCCGTCATAAAGATAAAGCCCGTCGATGCCGCCGAGATGGGCGTCCGCGTCGTTGCCCAACAGCGTCGCTTCGCCGGTGTCGAGGTCCATGGCGTAGAGCCCAGTCAGATAGTCGGCGACGTAAAGCCGCCCATTTTCCTCATCCAAGGCAATGCCTTGAAGGTTCGCATAGCGCGGATTGGCGAAACTCACAGCGCGTTTGTCGTCTGCGGAATCGATCTTGAAAATGCGCGGCGTTTTGGAGTCGCTCGCATAGATGACGCCGTCCCCGCCAATTTCGATATCGCCGATCAGCGCGTCGCCCGCGCCGAGGCGGATCTCGCGGATCTGGGCGCCCATCTCAAGATCGAAGGCGGCGACCGCAGCGAAGGCCGGTTCCTCGCCTGCCTTTTTATAAGCAAGCTGATTGTTTATAGCCGCCCAAAGCGTTTGCCCCCTGACTTCAATATCGAAAACGCCGCCGCGCGCATAAAGCACGTCGTCGCGTTGACGAAGATCATGAATTTCCCCGCTCCGGACGCAGCCGATAAAATCTGCTTCGTCGCGGCCGATGGCGATCGCTTCCGGCAACCAGTCGTCATATGCAAGTTCGACGAAGTCGATACTTTCGCCCCGCGCCGACGCGTTATCCGCCATCTGCTTGGCGATTGCTGCGAACGCTGGATCATCCTTTACCGCATCGAACGCGTCATGACCGGAGAGGTCCATCGACAGCCCGCGCTCGGCCGCTTGTCTCGCGATCTGCAGCGCCCGCGCCCGGTCGCCATTCATCTCATGAGCAAGAATGCGGTTTCTCATGAGATAGAGCGAATACGGACGAAGACGTTGGGCCGCGTCGAGCTCGGCGGCGAGCGCATTCCAATTTTCTGAAGCGAACGCGTCCTGCGCGCGCGCCATTGTTTCGTCGTAGGACGGCGGCTCCGCAGCGACGGCGAAACCGAGCATGGCGACCGCCACTATGGTTATTCTGAGTTTCACGGCTTCCCCCTCCGTTTTTTTTGGCGTTCCGCATTTTTTTTCCGCTCATCCCGGCGAAGGCCGGGATCTTCCGCTGGATGACTCAGAGCAATGTCTCATGAGGTCCCGGCCTTCGCCGGGATGAGCGGTTTTTTCCTTCACCGAGTCTATCTACCCACTGATCTATCTCTCTTTTCATGTCCACCGACGTGACAGGAGACCCTAAGGCGGTCGTCAGGGATGGCAAGAGCGCCCGTCTTGAGCCGCGGCCGCGGTCAGGCTAAGCGGACGCCATGGCGAAAACTGTCGTTGCAGCATTTTATAAGTTCGTCGCGCTTCCCGATGTCGAAGCGCGCCAGCCCGGCCTTCTCGCCGTTGCGAACAAGGCGGGTGTCTTCGGGACGATCCTGCTCGCGCCGGAAGGGGTAAACGGCACGATCGCCGGTCCGCGCGGCGGCGTCGACGCCGTGCTCGCCCATATCCGCGCCTTTCCCGGCTGCGCCGATCTCGACTGGAAGGAGTCCTTCGCCGAGACCGCGCCCTTTCACCGGATGAAGGTGCGGCTCAAAAAAGAAATCGTGACCATGGGCGTCGCTGATATCGAACCGGCCAAAAGTCATGAACGCTATGTGGAACCGGCGAACTGGAACGAGGTCATCAGCGATCCGGACACCGTCGTTATCGACACCCGGAATGATTATGAAGTCAGTATCGGGACCTTTGACGGCGCGATCAATCCGCAGACCACCTCGTTTCGCGAATTCCCCGAATGGTTCCTAGCGTTTCGGAAATCCCGCGACGTCAAAAAAGTCGCGATGTTCTGCACCGGCGGCATTCGCTGCGAAAAGTCCACGGCCTTTCTGCGCAGCGAGGGCGTTGAAGACGTCGTCCACCTCAAAGGCGGCATTTTGAAATATCTCGAGACTGTTCCTCGCGAAGAGAGCCTCTGGCGCGGGGAGTGCTTCGTCTTTGACGAGCGCGTTTCGGTGGGACACGATCTGGCGCCCGGCTCCTATGACATGTGCCACGCCTGCCGCCGGCCCATTGACGAGGCCGACAAAGACTCGCCCCATTACGCGCCCGGCGTTTCCTGTCCCCATTGCGTCGACGAGTATACCGAAGACCAGCGCCGCGCCTTCGCCGAACGACAGAAACAGGTGGAACTGGCCGAAGCCCGAGGGGAAACCCATATCGGAACGAAGCCTGGCGCCGCGCGATGACGGACGCTCTTCCCCTCCTCTATTCCTTCCGGCGCTGCCCTTACGCCATGCGCGCGCGCATGGCGATTGCTATGAGCGGTACATCCGTGCGCCTGCGCGAGGTGCTGCTCAAAGACAAACCGGAGGAGATGCTCGCCGTCTCGCCTAAGGGAACGGTCCCTGTACTGATCGATGACGGCGCCGTGATCGACGAAAGCCTCGCGGTGATGGACTGGGCGCTTGCTAAACACGACCCGGAAGACTGGCGCGCGCGAGACGACGCCGATCTCATCGCCGTCAATGACGGCGACTTCAAGCACCATCTCGACCGCTACAAATACGCAACCCGATACGACGGCGCCGACCCGGAAGAGCACCGCGAGCAAGGCGCACGGTTTTTAAATCAGCTCGCCGCTCGCCTCGTCGACCGACCGTTTTTATGCGGCGAGGCGCGCGGGCGCGCCGACATTGCGATTTTTCCGTTCGTGCGTCAGTTCCGCATCGCTGACGAACAGTGGTTTGACGCGCACGCGCCGGCGCCCGTGCGCGCCTGGCTGAAGACACTGACGACATCAGACCTCTTCGCATCGGCGATGGCGAAATATCCGCAATGGAAAGATACAGGCGAGGAATTCGTGTTCGGCGACGGCGCCTGAGATCTCACCGCGCGGCGCCGACCTCGTCCGGCACTGGACAGGCGACGATGCTTGTGAAACCCTTACTCACCGCGCGCGCAAGCCGCGGCCTTTTTTGGCTTCCAGGCTGAATTGGAGCCTGGTTGGGGAGGACCTGATGCGACATTTTCTTTACGCGGTTTTCGCCGTGGGCGCCGTCGGATGCGCGACCGCCGGTACGGGCGCCGACAGCAGCAATGGCGGCGCGAGCACGGCGTCCTCATCGGGCAAGGCGTTTGAATGCGGCGGCGCGTCCTATTATGCCGACTCCCTCGCCGGCAATTCGACCGCCAGCGGCGAGCCCTATGCGCCGGGTAAGCTGACGGCGGCGCACAAAACCCTCGCCTTCGGCACGATGGTGCGCGTCGAACGCAAGGACGGCGGCGGCTCGGTCACCGTACGCGTCAACGATCGCGGCCCCTTCACGCCTGGCCGGGTGATCGACCTCTCCCGCAAAGCGGCGGAACGGATCGACCTCATCACGGACGGCGTTACCGACGTTTGCATTTACGTTCAGTAAACGGACGGTTTAGCTGGCGCTGGGCCAATCACTTTACCGCTCATCCCGGCGAAAGCCGGGACCTCGCGCAACAAGTTCGGAGTATGCGGACTGAGATCCCGGCTTTCGCCGGGATGAGCGGAAAAACTTGTTTCCTCCGTCCGGCCCGCAGCTTGCAGCGCCCCTTTCCGCGAGGCGAATGACGCCGAAAAGCGCCGTAATCCACCTCGAAATGTTCCGATCTGCGCCCGATTTTAACCATGAAGGGCGCGCATCACGGACCAGCGCGGGGGAGCGGCGCAAAGGGAAACGCGGAAGGGCCGAAACGATGCTGGCGAGCATGACAGGCGCTTTATTGCTGAAGACAATCGCGGCGGCGAGCCCCGCCCCCGCTGTCGGGCCGGATATCGGGCCCAGCGCAGCGCACTATTCCGTATACGGCGCCCTTGGCGCGCAACCCGCGACGTTTCGCGCCGGCGACGGCTTTGCGTTCGCCGCGCCCCGCATCAACCGAACCGTCATGCCCCTGCGCGACGCGGTCCCCATGATGGAGCGCAACGGCTTCCGCCTCCAGCTCTCCGCCGTCGGCAAAGCCGAGGGCCCCGACTACGGCCCCGCGCCCATCGTCCGAAAAGACGACCGCGCCATGGCGCATAACAAGACGTTTTACCCGGAGGCGGCGCCGGTGGTGATTGGATTTCGGGTGGAGTATTGAGAGCGCCGCGGGCGCGTTCTAAACAAAACCCCGCTCATCCCGGCGCAGGCCGGGACCTCAGTCCGCATACTCAGAACCTGTTGCGCCAGATCCCGGCCCGACCGGCTTTGCAGGCTGCGGGTTATGGTTCAATGAACAGAAATGTTCATTGAACCGATCATTAGCCAACAATGAAACTATCCGTAGCGTCTGGCCCATGATTCTCCCGGACTTCATCCTGAGGTGCTTTTGCACAGCAAAAGCCTCGAAGGATGGGCAACTACACCCGATACTTCACCAACCGAAACACCCCCTTCTCCGGCTTGTAGACCTTGTCCGGAAACCTCTCGCAAAGCTTCCACACACAGCCGTTGACCGTCTTCGGATGAAACCCCGCATCAGCCGCCTCGATCATCCTGTTGAGATCGACCCAGCGGAGACCCTCGGGGTGTTGGTCGAGCAACGCGAGGGCGGTTTCGTTGATACGGTGGGTGATGGGGGCGGGTTTGGGGGGCATGGGCGCGTGTAACGTTGGCTGAAGCCTGCCCTATTCTAAAACCTCACCGTATCCCGGCGGATTTTTGAATGATTTTGTTTCTGGTGCGCCAGCTATTTCAGATGCAGCGTCAGCATTTTTACGTCGAACACTTTGTTCCAACAAATCCGCTTGCAAATCAAATAAGCTAATATCCCCTTGTATCACCATAAAAGTCCTACAGAACGAATAAACAATTATAAAGGCCAATACAAAACTATAAGATTGCTGCGATACCGAAATGAGAGCTGACGAAATATCTAGCGAGCCGATAAATGCCATAAATGGCGTCAAGGCAATCAATCCGCCCATAGCGAATAGAATCACGATAATCAGAGCGCGCAGAGCGAGCATCGTCTTGCGAACTGCGATTGCCAATCGACGAGATTCCTCAAGATCCAACGAATCCATATTTGCGAATGGAAATCCGCGTGACAGTCTAATCAATGATGCAGCGCCGATAACCGACAACGCCGTAATGATTGCAGATCGCATTTCACGCCAGAGATCCAATGGCATAAAAACCGCGAGACCGCCTGCGATCAAAGGGGCTCCAACAATGAGAATCCTAATCAGCATTATTCAGTTTGTATGCATCACCCGATTTTCCCGTCGTGCAAAAATCTTCTATGCACCTCCAACATCTGTTCGAGCGTATGCTCTAAGTCCAACAATGAACTATTTTTAGAAACTTTTTTGATCTGCATGTCCGTTTGCAATCGGGCGTCGTTTCCTTTGACTTCACCGTCTCGTCCACGGATACGTATCTCACCGTCCGGGATATTTCTCAAACCAGACGCCAATTCGTCCATGAAAGCTTTCTTAAGCTTTCGTTTTCGAGCGCGATATCCGATATTTACCTTGACTTCCAACGCAGCTTCGTCCGGAACGGATTCAAGAATCCGCGTCGCCTCAACCTCACCGAACAGTTGTTCAATAATATCCCTGGACTTTGACCAGCCTTGCGCAATACCTTCTGCGAGTTTTCCGTGCATCTCCGATTCGATAACCTTTATCTGGGAGTCCATTGCTCCCGGCTCTGCAACTGTTTCTGGAACAAGTCCACCAATTTCCACTGTGGATATGTCGCCTAAATCTCCGCCAACTTGAGATCGATCAAATTTAGCTTGAAGCTCAACGCATTGATCTGTGTCTATTGCGCCGGCTTTTTCACGCAAGAGCCATGAAAAATACTCTTCCATTGCTTTTACTTGAATTGCCACATGCTGAATCTGATAAAAATGATCACCTATTGCGAGCCAATACGAGATACCATGGAGATACTCATAGCCGGAGGGGGCCTTTCTTTCCGCAATTTTCCAAGCGTCCAGAGCTTCTTCTAATGAACCATGTTTTTGCTTTCCTTCGAGTTCCAAAAGAGCCTGCAATTCGCCAGGTGAGAACAAGCACAAGTTTCCAAAAACGTACTCATCGTCAAAGTGTAAATTATTGATCACTCGTTGATAATTGTTGGATTCCACCGGTGGGCTAATTCGTTCACTGATATTGTTCTTGAGCTGCTCCCGTCCTATCTTCTTCTCTAAGGCACCCTTGAGAACGTCAGAAAATGAGCGTTCCGGAAATTGATTGTTCCCTCGTGACAATAGTCTGTAATTAATTCGACACCTTTTATTTGCCAAAATTCAATCTCCAAATGGCTTCACTTTCAGAGTCTTCGCCAATTCGAGATTCAATCCAAGCCCTTTGAAGTTAATCAACAAAAAAGAACAAATCAAGAACAAACTTAAATATGCATCACCCGCCCGTAAGCATCCAACACACTCTCATGCATCATCTCCGACAACGTCGGGTGCGGGAAAATCGCATGCATCAGATCCTGCTCCACCAGCTCCGCTGATCGCGCAAGTCCAAACCCCTGGATGAGTTCCGTCACTTCCGCGCCGATCATGTGGGCGCCTAATAGCTCTCCGGTTTCTGCGTCGAACACGGTTTTGACGAGGCCTTCCGGTTCGCCGAGCGCGATGGCTTTGCCGTTGCCGTTGAAGGGGAACTTGCCGACTTTGACTTTGCGGCCCGCTTCTTTCGCCTTGTCTTCGGTGAGACCGACTGACGCGATTTGCGGTTGGCAATAGGTGCAGCCCGGGATGTTGGTGACGTCCAGGGGGTGGACGCCCTTCTCGCCGGCGATCTTTTCAACGCAGATGACCCCTTCGTGGGACGCCTTGTGGGCGAGCCAGGGGGCGCCGACGACGTCGCCGATGGCGTAGAGGCCTTTGACGCCGGTCTCCAGCCATTCGTTGACGACGATGTGGCCGCGATCGACTTTCGCGCCCACCGCTTCGAGGCCGAGGTTTTCGGTGTTGCCGACAATGCCGACGGCGAGGACGACGCGTTCGGCTTCCACCGTTTCGCTTTTGCCGTGTTTGGTTTTGATGGTCGCTTTCGCCAGGGCGCCCGACGTGTCGAGTTTTTCGACCTGGGCCGAGGTCATGATCTTCATGCCCTGTTTCTGGAACTGTTTGTCGGCGAAGGCGGAGATCTCTTTGTCCTCCACCGGCAGGATGCGGTCGAGCATTTCGACGATGGTCACCTCCGCGCCGAGGGCGCGGTAGAAGCTCGCAAACTCGATGCCGATGGCGCCCGACCCGATGACGAGCAGCGACTTGGGCATGATGTCAGGGACCATCGCTTCCTTCGCGGTCCACACGAACTTACCGTCGGGCTCAAGGCCCGCTTGCGGGATCGTGCGCGCCCGGGCGCCGGTGGCGAGGATGACGTGCTTCGCCGTCAGCGTGTCTTCCCCGTCTTTGGTTTTGACTTTGACTAAGGGCGCCGCAGCGCCCTTCTCCAGCCGCGCCTCGCCCTCGATCACCTGGATCTTGTTCTTTTTCATGAGATAGGCGACGCCCTTGGAGAGCTGGCCGGCGACATTGCGCGAGCGCTTGATCACCTTGTCGATGTCGAAGCCGATATTCTCCGCCATCAGGCCGAACTGCTCGGCGTGCTTCATGTTGGTGTAGATTTCCGACGTCCTCAGGAGCGCCTTGGTCGGGATGCAGCCCCAGTTGAGGCAAACCCCGCCCAAGGCGTCGCGCTCGACGATCGCCGCCTTCATCCCCAGCTGGGCGGCGCGGATCGCGGCCACATAGCCCCCGGGGCCGGAGCCGATAACGACGAGGTCTGCTTTGTGGTCGGTCATGGGGAGCGCCTTTCTCTGCTCTGTGAGACATTTGAATGTCTGCTAGCAGGGAAAGCGCCAGCGCATCAATCTTTTACTTTGTCTCCGCCTTCAAGTTGGAGTTCCAGGAGCAGCGCCTGCAAAGTCTCCGAAATAGCCAGGTTTCCATCGGCTCCGAATACCTGCCAGTCACGGCCGAGGCGTGCGTTCCTGATATTTCCCTGGCCATTCCCGGAATTATCCGCAACAGCACCCAAGAGCTCCACCAATTGGTCCGGAGGAATTTCATTAATACGTTCGGCGAGAGCGTTTGTAATCGCCGCCTGACTTTGTCGACGCGCTTTGCGTTGCGCAACATACTCGTCGAGCAGGTCCTTGCAAATCTGGCTGGCGTAGGCCGTCGATCCGCCGTCAACGGCGTAACGCGGCAAATTCGCTGGCGAAGCTTTGCGAAGATAGCTCAAGCAGATTGTCGGCCCAAAATCGTTGTCGTCAACTTGCTTGACAACTTCGACCATCTGTTTCGCGATTTCCTGCTGTTGCGTATTGCAGTTCTCCTTGCAATGCTCCTGACGCACCTCTTGCATGATGGATCTCGCTGTCGCGCCCGTAGCGCCGCCCGACTTCACGAGCTCGACCAACGCCTGCGATAGCTTTTCGTTCGTGGCAATCTTGCCTTGAAGCGCTTTGATGTCTGTTGCGATTTCGTTCTGCTCGTCTTCCAGTGACTTGACTCGCTTTTCCGCCGCCGCCAGCCGCGCCATCCGCTCTTTTTTCGCCTCATCGCTTTCATTTGCGGGAGCATTTGATTCTGCATCCACGGCGTTTCTTGCTTCAGGCAGCGCGTCATTGATTTCCTTTTCGCGCTGTTTTTTTGCGTCAGTTTTTTCTTGATATTCCGCATTCTCTTCGAGTGCCGCGTTAATCGCCTTTGCGATTTCCTGTATTCCCGACGCCGAAGTCGCGCTCGCCGAGCCGCCGATTACAACAGCAGGTCGCTTCGCCAACGCGTTCATTTCCTCGATCGCAAGCAATCCCATCAACGCTGTCTGATTATGTCTTTGTCCGACCATGAAGTCGATTTCATCGATCATGCCGTTGCCATAGGCTTCACACAATCGAAAGTAAGCGTCGCGCAACGCTTGTAACGCGGTTGTGCGCTCAATTAAAGATGCGCCCGTTTCTGTTGTTGCAAATGACCCAGCCCCGCTGGCGCCGCCCTTGCTTACCGACGCCTCGCCGCTTGCAGCGAAAACGGAGAACACATCAGGGCTGGGCTCGGCGCACGATATCGTCTGTGTACGAATGACCTCACCATGAGAATTATATTTGACAAGGCCGGGGTACGTCAGAACAAATCGTTGTTTGGCGTCGACGATGTGACTATCGCCATGTTTCAATGTCGACGAACGGTACAACGAATTGATGTTTCCAAGCGTACAACCCGTGAGTAAAAAACAGAAAATGCAAGTAACAAGCAGTTTCACCCCACCCCTCCAATAGAAACGCCTCAGGAAAGCGTACTACTTCATTCCAGTAGAATGCAATATTGATTGTGCACAACTGACTGCGCAAACTTATTGCAGTTCTGTTTGTGCGACCGCACAGTACGTACATTACACACACAGGATTGATCCATGACCATCGATGCTCTTCGCACCCCCGACGACCGCTTCGACAACCTCCCCGGCTGGACGTTCGCGCCCCGCTATGTTGAGGACCTGCCCGGCTATGAGGGCCTGCGCATGCACTACGTCGACGAGGGAGACGGCGACGTGACCTTCCTTTGCATTCACGGCGAGCCCTCATGGGCCTATCTCTTCCGCAAGATGATCCCGGTCTTCACCGCCGCCGGCCATCGCGCCGTGGCGGTCGACATGTTCGGTTTCGGGCGCTCGGACAAGCCGACAGACGATAATGTCTACACGTATCATTTTCACCGCAACGCCCTCCTCGCCTTTATCGAGCGGATGGATTTGAAAAATGTCTGCCTCGTCTGTCAGGACTGGGGCGGGCTTCTGGGCCTCACCCTACCGATGGAGGCGCCGGACCGGTTCACCCGGCTGCTGGTGATGAACACCGGCCTTCCCGCCGGCGAGGAAGCGGGCGAAGGCTTCGCCATGTGGCGCGCCTATAACCGCGCCAATCCGGATCTAAACGTCAGCGGCCTGATGCAACGCGGGACGCCTGTTCTTTCCGACGCGGAGGCGGCTGCTTATGACGCGCCTTTCCCCGACCAATCCTACAAGGGCGGCGTGCGGCGCTTCCCCGAACTGGTCATGTTGAAGGAACAGGGCCAAGACCTAACGCCCTTGTCGTCGGAAGGGGTCGAGACGTCTTTAAAGGCGCGCAAATTCTGGTCTGAAGACTGGTCCGGCGATGCATTCATGGCGATCGGCATGCAGGACCCGGTGCTGGGTCCGCCCGCCATGTACGGCCTTAAGAAGATCATCAAGAACTGCCCCGACCCCGTCGAAGTCGCCGAGGCCGGCCACTTCGTCCAGGAATGGGGAGAACCAATCGCCAAAGCGGCGCTGGAAAAATTCGGGATCGCCTGATCCCTATTCCTGCCACAGAGCGATCACCGCGCCGGCCGGGTCTCTGATCACCGCCATCTTGCCGCCGGCGAGACCGCGGGTCGGCGCCGCGATTTCGCCGCCCCGCGCCTTGACCTCTTCCAGGCTCTTGTCAAGGTCTTCAACCACCACATACATCAGCCATTGCGGCGGAATGTCGGCGTTCGTTCCAAGGGCGTGACAAACGCCGCTGACCGCTTCGCCGTTGGCGTCCTTCATCGTGTAGTCCGAATAGTCGCCCATGGGCGTGTCTTCGACTTGCCAGCCGACGACCGCCTCATAGAAATCGCGAAGGCCCTCCGCATTCTGAACAGTCAGATCCCGCCAGCCGATAGAGCCGATGGGTTGTTTTTCCTTGTCCGTCATCGTGTCTCTCCTCATGCGCTTCAGAACCATGCTAGGCTTTCGAAAAACAGCCTGTCAAAGGAAGACGCGCCATGAGCCGCTTTGCCGTCAACTATGCATTCCTTTCCTGCGTCGCCCTGTGGGCGGCAGCCGAGACGAGCCTCGCCAGAGAACCCGCCGCTGACCGCACGCCGCCGCTCGAGGCGGCGTTGCACCATCCGAATGCAGGCCGCATGGGCATCGTGGTCGCTGAAGAAAAAACCGCAGCAAAAATCGGCTCGGAGATCCTGGCCAAGGGCGGCAACGCCGTCGACGCCGCGGTGGCGACCGGCTTCGCGCTCGCCGTTACCCATCCGCGCGCCGGCAATATCGGCGGCGGCGGTTTCATGCTCGTTCATCTGCGCGAAGCAGGCGAGACCGTCGCCATCGATTATCGCGAGACAGCGCCCGCGGCAGCGAGCCGCGATATGTTTCTGGATGACGGCGGCGTGGTCGACGAAGAGGCCGCCACACGGTCATACAAGTCTGCAGGCGTGCCAGGCACGGTGGCGGGCCTTCTTCATGCGCAAGATCAGTATGGGACTCTTTCCCGCAAGGAGGTCATGGCGCCGGCGATCCGCCTGGCGGAAAAGGGATGGCCCCTCACCTACTACCAGACCGCGATGATCGAAAGTCATCGAGACCTTCTAACCCGCGACCCCGCCGCCAAAGCGATTTTCTTTAAGGAGGACGGAGAGGGTTATCTTCCGGGCGATCATTTCCGCCGACCAGATCTCGCGCGCACGCTGAAGGCGATTTCCCGAAAAGGGCGCAACGGTTTTTACAAGGGCGACGTCGCGCAAAAGATCGCTGACGCTATGGCGGCGAATGGCGGGCTGATCACGACAGCGGATCTCGAAGGCTATGAGGTCGCAGTGCGCGAACCGGTGACGGGAACCTTTCGCGGCTATGAGATTCACTCCATGCCGCCGCCAAGCTCCGGCGGCGTTCATATCATTCAGATGCTCAACATGCTGGAAACAAAGCCGCCCTTCAAAAGCGCCGGCGACTCCGCCCCCCGCCTTCATTTCATCGCAGAGATTATGCGCCGCGCATATGCCGATCGCGCAGAGCATCTCGGCGACGCCGACTTTGTCGACACGCCCGTCGACGGGCTCATTTCCAAAGACTACGCTGCTGCGCTGGTCGCTGAAATCAACGCGGCCCGGGCGTCAACATCGAGCGAGGTGCGCGAAGGCGATCCGTACCCTTACGAAGGGCCCGACACCACGCATTACTCCGTCATCGACAAGGACGGAAATATGGTTGCAAACACCTATACGCTGAATTTGTCCTACGGCTCCGGTATCGTTGCGCCCGGCACGGGTGTTCTGCTTAACAATGAAATGGACGACTTTTCTGCGGCGCCCGGCGTACCGAACAGCTACGGCCTCGTCGGCGGCGAAAAGAACGCCATCGAACCCGGCAAACGGCCGCTGAGCTCCATGACGCCCGTTCTTGTCTTCAAGGACGGCGAACCGTTTCTCGCAACCGGCGCCCCCGGCGGCGCACGCATCATCACCGCGACGTTCAACGTCATCGTCAATGTCATCGATCGGGGCATGAATATCGCCGACGCCGCCGATGCGCCGCGCATCCATCATCAATGGTTGCCCGATGCGGTGATGTATGAACCGGGACTCGGCGTAGAAACGAAAGCCGCGCTCGAAGCCATGGGCCACACGCTGCAACCGTTCGACTGGTACGCCCGACCGGCGTCCGCGCAGACTGAGGACGGCTGGTTCTACGGCTACGCCGACAGCCGCATCCCCGGCGGCGGCGCCTGCGCGCCGGACGCCGGGTGCTGAGGCCAATCAGTCGTCGGTGCGTTCGGGCAGCACCTTTAGGACCTTGTCGGTCACGAGTTCGACGGCGCCGCGCTGCATTTGCCCTTTCATAGTCATGCCCATCAGCCCGCCCATGCTGAATTCAGCAAATTCCTTGTTACGCCAGACGACTTCATTCGTTTCCTTGTCCATCAGATAGCCGGTCATTTCCGCGCCGCCGCTGGATCCAAAGGTCATCTTTGACGACGCATCGTGCAGCACCAGCAAGAGCACCCATCGGGAGCCGTCCGGCCCGATGTCGGCAATCATCTCCGGGTCGGCCTCTTCAAGGCCGTCGCGGGTGACGGCGGCGATCGTGTCGCGGTTTGTTTCAACCGAAAACACATAGTCGGACTTTTTCAGGCGGGCCTCGGCGACATTGTGCACCCATTTGTCGAGCTTCAGCTCTTTTTCCGTATCGATGCGGTGATCGACGACGGGCAACAAGACGAGATTGTCGATCGCATCGCCGCTTAAGTTCGGGGCGACGAATTCCGCGGGCGGCGGCGCGCTTGCGCATCCCGCAAAGGCGACCGCCACGGCGCTGATTAGGCAATTTCGTATTGTGTTAATCATCGTTCTCTCCCTCGTTTTTGTTGTTCCAGAACTCATCGGCAATTCTCTGCGCGATTTCTTCAAGCTCCTCATCGGCGGTGCGCGGCGTGACCCTGTCTTGCAATAAAAGCCGCGCACGCTCCGACAAATCGCTGGCGCGATAGACGCGAGCATCGATGACCAGCCGCTTGTCGGAGCGATCTGCGAGCAGAACCGATTGCGCCACTTGCCAACCGCGCCCGGAGCGCGCCCAGTAATCGAGATAAAACCGTGCACGGATAATCAAGACCTCGCGGTCGGCGGCGATGTCAGACATCACCGCGCTTGCGTTGTCAAATGCTTGCCCTCGGCCTCGCTTTATGCCCTTGACAATATCGTTGTAGTCGGCTGCGCCATCGGACGCTTCCACCATTACGCGGTCGATGCGGCGCTCATCGATACCGTGATCGGACAGCGCCTGTGATATCTGATCGGCGAGCGCAGCGCTGAGTGTGTCCACGTCCGCTTTCGGCGCATCGATATGCGCATCGGTCTCCATGGAGAGGAATTCGACCTGCGGCGCAAAGACGGCGACCGCGGCGGCGTGATCGCTGGGTTCGGGTCCGTTAGCAGGATCGGCCGCGTGCGCGGCGCAGAGCGCTGCTGCAGCTGCGAAAACCGGCGCCGGCCACGCAGTAATCAGATGGTTTCGCGTTCTGACGGCCATCGCCGCCTCCCGTTACGTTCTGTTCTCGGAAACGCAACCGGCGGGGAGGCTATCGGGCTGGGGACGGAATATCAATACTCGGACGATTTATGGCGTGCGCCTCCACCAGCCGGCAGTGAAGGCGCGGGCGTCTCTTATCGCGCGTCAGGCCCTGGCGCGAGACAAAGCGAGCAGCAATGGCGCCCCCACTAAGGCGGTCACCAGCGTGCGGATTGCGGCCATCGTGTTCCACGCTTCTCCGCGCGCTTGGAGCTCGGGATCAAAAACGTCCGCATAGGGAGTCGCCGTCAGTTCCCTAAACTCGGGAAAGACAAAAGCAAAGGACAACGCGTTAATCACTATAAATCCAACTACGGAAAAAAGAATGAGAAAGCGCCGAGATTTCACCCAATTCAATGCAAGCGCAATGATTCCCACCGCAATGGCGATATTTGAAAGCAACGCCCAAAACCCGGCGCTGTCAAAATCCACGGGTCCGCTGACCAGATAAAGCGTGCGCGGCGGCTCAGAAAACAGATAAGGAACCAGCAGGGCTTGCACAAAAAGATCAGCGCCCACAATCAGATAATAGACGACGATGAGCCCCATGAGTGCAACATCGCCCGCAAACGTCAACGATCGCATGGTTCGATCTACTCCGCCCGGTCCCGCGCCAACCGGTCGAGCAGGCGAACGCTGAAGCCGCTGGCGCCGACCGGCGTCGTCGCCGTCGGCTCGTCAAGCCAGTCGACGCCGGCGATATCGAGATGGGCCCAGGGCGTTTCTTCCTTCACAAAGGCGCCTACAAACGCGGCGCCGGTCGATGCGCCAGGCGCGCCGGTGTCGCCATTCTTTACATCCGCGATCATCGACGCGATTTGCCTGTTGTGATTGGGATGCAGCGGCAAGCGCCACAAGTCGTCGCCGGACCGTTCACCCGCCCTGAGCAAATCCTCCGCAATCGAATCGTCGCGGGCGAAAAGGCCTGCATATTCGTCGCCAAGGGCGCGCCCGACGGAACCCGTGAGCGTCGCCACATCCACCAGAAGCGCCGGTTGGAACTCCTGCTGGGCGTACCAGACCGCGTCGGAAAGAATAAGCCGGCCTTCAGCGTCGGTCGACATAATCTCGATCGTTTTGCCTGACATCGAACGAATGACGTCGCCCGGCCGCAGCGCGCCGCCGTCGGGCATGTTTTCGGCAAGCCCCGCGACGGCGATGACATTCACCGGCGCATTCGACTTCGCCAGCGACGTCACCGCGGCGACGACCGCGGCGGCGCCGGTCATATCCGCTTTCATCTTCCACATGCCGGGGTTCGGCTTGAGCGAAATCCCGCCGGTGTCGAAGGTGACGCCCTTGCCGACGAACACGATCGGCGCATCGCTGGCGGCGCCGCCGGCGTAGCGTGCAATGAGGAGGCGCGGCGGCCGGATGCTGCCCCGCCCGACGCTGAGATGCGTGTTCATGCCGAGCCGGGCCATTTGTCGTTCGTTCAGGACGGTAATCGACACGCGCTGTACGCCGCGAAGCGCCGCCTGCGCCCGACGCACAAACTCCTCGGGGTACAGCACATTGCCCGGTTCGGACTGCATATCCCGGGTCCAGTTCACCGCTTCGGCGAGATGGCGTTCTTCGGCGTTGAACCGCGCCCGCGCCGCGGCGGCCTCGGCGACGATGAAGGTGAGATCGCCATCAGCAATCTCCGGCGGTTCGCTCTTGTACTTGTCGAATGAATAAGCGCCGAGAATCGCCCCACCGCCCGCAGCCGCCGCATCGCCCGCCCCTGCGCCGGGCGTCAGGACGGCGATGCGCGCCGCCTTGCTGGACTTGGCGATCAGGCCGGCGCGGCCGCCGAAATCAGCCCAGTCGCGCGCGCGCATGCCGTCCGGCGCAACACCGATCAGGTGCACTTCGCGAAACTGATCGTCGCCGATCAAAAAGCTCGCCGTTTCGCCCGGAACGCCGGTGAACGCCGACGCAGCGACGGCGCGCTGCAGATTGGCGCCGGCTTCCTCGCTCATCAGCGCCTTCAAGCCGTCAAGGTTGACCGGCTCACTGACGGCCGCGATCAACGCGTCCGCGTCTCCCGCCTGAGCGGCGAAGTCGACAGACCGTTCCGCCATTGACGGCGAAGCAAATATGCATAGTGAAAGAATGAGGGCGAATACGCGCATGTAGGCACCTTTGTTCGTTGCGGGTTGGGGCGATCATAAACCCGACTTGCGCGGCGGGGCCAGCCCGGGCGCGCTCGCAAAACTGACAGTAAAGGCTCGCCATGACCCATTCGACCCACGCCTATGCTCCCGACGCCCGCAACGCCTCGATCAAGATTGACGTCAATGGAGAACTGTTTCCGCGGGAAGAGGCGAAAGTTTCGGTTTTTGATTCAGGTTTCGTGCTGGGCGACGGCGTCTGGGAGGGGCTGCGCGTTCATCCGGGTCCGGACGGAAAAGGCGTGATCGCGTTTCTCGACCGCCACCTCAAGCGGCTCTATGACGGCGCCAAAACCCTCGACTTTGAAATGAACGTCTCAAAAGACGTCTTGCGCGAACGGCTTTATCGCTGCCTGGACGCCAATGACGGTCATGACGGCGTTCACATCCGACTCATGGTTTCCCGCGGCGTCAAGGCCACGCCGTATCAGGACCCGCGCGCGACGATCACCCCGCCGACCATCGTCATCGTGCCGGAATTCAAAACGCCGACGCCGGACACCGCCGCCGCCGGCGCGTCCCTCTTCACGGTGCATGTGCGCCGAGGGTATCCCGACGTTCAGGACCAGAAGCTCAACTCCCACTCCAAGCTGAACTGCATCATGGGTTGCATCCAGGCGGCAAAGGCCGGCGCGGACGAAGCGCTCATGCTGGATCCGCACGGTTTCGTTGCAACATGCAACTCAACACACTTTTTCATTGTGCGCGATGGGGAGATATGGACGTCGACCGGCGACTACTGCCTTGGCGGCATTACCCGGGGCGTCATCCTTGAAATCGCCCGCGCCGGCGGCATGACGGCGCGCGAGAAAACCTTTTCGTTGCATGACGTTTACGGCGCTGAGGAGGCTTTTATCACCGGCACGTTCGCCGGCGTGACGCCGGTTGGCGAGGTGGACGGAAGGCGTATTTCAGACGGCCGCGGGCCCGTCGTCACGCAGTTGCAGGGTCTTTATCGGGCGCGGATTGAAGAAGAGGTTGCAAAGGGCCGGTAAATCCGAAAAAATACGTCCAGGGATGGAATGGGGCGTATTCAGTGTTGTCACAAAGCATATTAATCGCCGCTGTCGCTGCGGCTCTTGGCGGCGCATTGTTTGGGGCGCTCGCCGGTTCTTGGTTCACCGGTCGTCGCATGCGCCTGCGCATTGAGGAAATCGGCCGCGAGATCGTTTCCTTGCGCAAATCAGCGGAAGACAAGCTGCTTGACGACGATCCGAACCTTCCCGATCTCCTGCGCAATCTGAATTCGTCCATTGACCAGGCGAACCGCGCTGTGGACGCGCTGGAAAACCAGTCCGAGCTCACCAAGCGCAAGACCGAAGCGGCAAAAGAGCTCGTCGCTGCGTCGCGCGGCATCGTGCGCATGATCGAGGATATGGGCGCGGAGCTTCCCTATGATCCGCCGACGAGCCAACGCGCCCTCACGGCCGCGGCGCCGGAACCGGTGGAAGCCGAAGCGGTTGAAGACGTCGCAGCGCCGACGCCGTCGCCGCAGTTGCGCTAAGCCAAAGCCGAACAACTTTCTGTTGACGCGCCCCGTGGCGCGGCCTAGCGAGCGCCCATGAGCACTATCGCCATGTTTTCGGGTCCGCGGAACATTTCAACAACCGTGATGCGTGCGTTTGAAAATCGCGCCGACACCGCGGTTTTGGATGAGCCGTTCTACGCCTGCTACTTGATCGAGAGCGGCGCGCCCCATCCCATGCGCGATGAGATATTGCGCGCGCAACCGCATCGATGGACCGACGTCGTTGACGCATTGACGGCGCCGGCGCCAGGGGGCGAACCGATCCGGTTTCAAAAGCACATCGCCTTTCACTTCGCGGGCGGCGCGCCGCTTGATTGGCTGAAGGGCGCGCGGATCTTTCATCTGATCCGCGACCCGAGAGCCATGGTTGCATCTTATGCAAACAAGTATGACGACCTGGCGCCGATCATCGACAGCTACCGCATGCAACGCATCATCGACGAGCGGGCCGGCGGCGCGTGCCCGGTTGTCGACGCCCGCGACATTCTCCTCAATCCGGACGCCATGCTGCAGAAACTCTGCGCCGCCCTCGACATCGAATTCGACGACGCGATGCTGTCCTGGCCCGCGGGCAAGCGCGACACAGACGGGGTATGGGCCGACCACTGGTACGACGCGGTGGCGTCGTCGACGGGGTTCAAACCTTATAAAGAACAGCTGCTGGATTTGACGCCGGCGCAGGAGGACGTCGCCGCCAAGTGCATGGCGGACTACGACTTTTTCCACAATCGGCGGATTATCGCCTGAGAAGGCGATGCATTTGCGCAACGCCGCGTTCGTTACTGTCGCAAACGCTGAATAATACTGACACAAACCCGTCAAATAGCGTTAATTAATCTTTCCTGGTGGCGGCCGTTTTGACGGCCGCAGGTGGCGGACTTCAACCGGGACAATCACATGACACGACACAACCTATCCTTGCGCGCTGTTCTCTTCGCCGGCGCGTCGACGCTGGCGGCCGCAGCGGCCTCGACCGCGCCAGCGCAGGACGACGGCGCCCAGGCCGCCGGCGGCCTCGACACAATCATCGTCACCACGCAAAAGCGTGAAGAAAATCAACAGGAAATCCCTATTTCAGTGGAAACACTGTCGGCCGAACGATTCGCCAGCATTCAGGCCGCGGGCGATGACATTCTCGCCCTCGCCGCGCGCGTTCCCAGCCTCTATGCGGAATCCTCAAACGGCCGTCTGGCGCCCCGGTTTTACATTCGCGGCCTCGGCAATGTCGATTTCGACGTCGCTGCGTCCCAACCCGTATCGATTGTCATGGACGACGTCGTTCAGGAAAATGTTGTTCTGAAAAGCGCGCCGCTGTTCGACATCGACCAGGTCGAAGTCAGCCGCGGCCCGCAGGGCACACTGTTCGGCCGCAACACGCCCGCGGGCGTCGTCAAATTCGTGACCGCGAAGCCAACCCAGGAGTTTAGCTACAACGCGCAGTTCGCCTATGGCTCGCTTGATACGATTACGGCGCAGGGCGGCGTGGGCGGCCCGCTGATTGAAGACGTCTTGGCGATCCGCGTGTCTGGATTGTATCAGCGCCGCGGCGACTGGGTGGACAATGGCTTTACCGGCGAAGACGACGTCATCGGCGGCTTTCGTGAAGCCGCAGGCCGCGTCCAACTGCTTTACACACCGACGGAAAACTTCAGTCTGTTGGCGAATGTCCACGGCCGAAACTACCGCGGCACGTCGGCGCTTTTCCGAGCGAATATCCTGACCTCAGGCAGCAACGAATTAAACGCCAACTTTGATCGCGACACCGTATTTTACGACGGCGGCGCCAACAATCCTCAGGATGCAACCGGCATCGGCGGGTCTGTGAAAATCGACTGGGACTGGGGTCCGGTCGTCGTGACCTCAATTACCGGATATGAAGACGCATCAAGCTTTAGCCTCGGCGACATCGACGGCGGCGTGATTACGCCAGGCCTTAGCGCCTCCGTTCCGCCGGGTTTGACGTCGGGTCTCACCGACACCAGTTTTCCGGCCGACGGCATTGTCGATTCAACGACTTTCCCCGGGTTCATTCCGTTTGCAGCGGAGACGCAGGACTCGGTCGACGATCTTGAACAATTCACGCAGGAATTGCGGATCGCGTCGGACGGCTCCGGGCCGTTCAACTGGGTGGCGGGATTTTACTATTTCGACACCAGCTTCGATGTTGAGACGTTTGGCCCCGGCTTCCCGCCGCTCACCGTCGTCAATCACGGCAATGACAGCTGGGCCCTTTTCGGTCAGTTGAGCTATGACGTAACGGACCGCCTCAACATCACAGGGGGCGTGCGCTACACCGAAGACGAACGCACGCTAGATGCGACGCCGCCTCCTTTTGTCACCGTCAACCCGACGTCGGTCGAAGACGAGGACTTTTCCTGGGACGTCAGCGGCCTTTATCAGCTCACTGACGGCTTAAACGTCTACGCACGGGTGGCCCGCGGATATCGCGGCCCCACCATTCAAGGCCGCGACATCGCATTCGCCGCCTTTTCCGGCGCTGTCGACCCCCAGACGATCGCAACGTCGGAAACAATCCTCTCCTACGAGGCCGGCTTCAAGTCGGAGTTTCTGGATAACCGGGCCCGTCTCAATGCGACCGGCTATTACTACACGGTCGACGATCAGCAATTCTCGATCATCGGCGGTCTGACCAACTCCAACCAGGTGATCAACGCCGATGAAGGTGTCGGCTGGGGTTTCGAAGTCGACGCCGAAGCGCTTTTGACGGACAACTTCTATGTTGCCGCGGGCTTCAGCTACAACAATACGGAAATCAACGACCCGGATCTGGCGACCGCCCCTTGCGGTTCCGGCCAGTGTACGGTCCTTGATCCGCTGAACGGGCTCGGTCAGGCGCTCATTGACGGTAACCCGTTCCCCAACGCGCCGGAGATTACGTTCAATGTATTCGCAGAATACACGCATCCGTGGGGCGACAAGGGCGAGCTTTTTGCGAACACTGATTGGGCGATTCAGGGAGAAACGAATTTTTTCCTCTATGAGTCGGCCGAATTCAACTCAAGCGGCAATACTGAAGGAGGGCTCCGCATTGGCTATCGGACCGCCGACGGTCATGTCGAAGGCGCTTTTTTCGCCCGCAATATTCTCGATGCGGAGAACCTCAAAGGCGGCATCGACTTTAACAACCTGACCGGGTTTGTTAACGAGCCGCGCATTGTCGGCTTCCAACTGAGCCTGAGGAACTAAGCGTCAATAGACGTGAACGAGTCATTAAGCGCCGCATGGAACCCATGCGGCGCTTTTTTTGTTCCGCTCATTCCCGCGCAAGCGGAAGTCCATCTCTCCGCACGCGTATATCCCCGCTTTCGCAGGAATGAGCGGTGTTGTTGAAGTCCTATCTCTTAACAAATCATCGACCATTAACCATCACCATGACTTCGCGGCGGATTTCGCCGAGGGGCCCCGGATTGCATGGTCTTTTCGAGTTACGTTTTTCTGCTGGCGTTCCTGCCGGCGGTGCTGATCGGGTTTTACGCCTTGCGCGCGCGCAGGGCGTATCATGCGTCTGTTACGTTCCTGCTGGCAGCCTCGTTCGTCTTTTACGCCTACTGGTCGCTGCCGCATTTGGCAGTGCTGATCGCGAGCATCGGCGCGAATTACGCGCTTGGACGCATTGCGGCCGGCCGGCGTTCAAAGCCAGTCCGCCGCGCCGCAACAGCGCTTGGTATCGCCGGCAATCTCTCGCTGATCTTCATCTTTAAGTATCTCGACTTCGCCGGGACGAACCTTGCAGCGGTCACCGGCGGTCAGTGGACGCTCCTGAACTTTCTATTGCCCATCGGCATTTCGTTCTTCACCTTCCAGCAGATCGCCTATCTCGTCGACTGCTACACATCCGGCAAAGCCGAACGGTCCGCGCGGGATTACGCCCTCTTCGTTTCTTTCTTTCCGCAGCTGATTGCGGGGCCGATCGTACACCATTCCCAAACACGGCCGCAGTTTGCGGCGCTGGCGAAAGCGCCCCTCAATCTCGATATGCTCCCCTATGGCGTCCTGATTTTTGCGATGGGGCTCTTCAAAAAAGCCATGATCGCCGACCCGATCGCCCGCGCGATCGACCCTATTTACGCCGCCGCGGCGGCGGGCGATCCGCTTACCGCCGCCATGGTCTGGACCGCCATGGTCGGTTACACGCTGCAGATTTACTTCGACTTCTCAGGATATTGCGACATGGCGATCGGTCTGGGCCTCATGCTCGGCGTGCGCCTGCCCGTGAATTTCAATTCGCCCTACAAAGCAAAATCGATCATTGAGTTCTGGCGACGCTGGCACATTACGCTGTCAAATTTCCTGCGCGATTATGTGTACATCCCGCTCGGCGGCAATCGCGGATCGCAGCTCTTCCGGCTACGGAATATCTTCCTGACAATGCTCATCGGCGGAATCTGGCACGGCGCCGCCTGGACGTTCGTCATATGGGGCGCGCTGCACGCGGCGATGATCACCGCAAACCATGCCTTACGCGTCTGGGCGCCGATGCTGGATCGCTGGGACGACACCGCGACGACCGTCGTGAAACGTATGGGACTTCTCGCCTTTGTCATGCTGGCCTGGGTGTTCTTCCGCGCCGATAGCCTGCCCACAGCGATGTCCATCATCGCCGCGCTCGGCGCTGCGGGGCCGGCGTCCGTCGGCGTCGAGCCGGCCGCCCTGGCGCTTATGGCCGTCGCGGCGGGACTCGCGCTCTTTGCACCGAACAGTCTGGAGATCGCTGGTTACACGGCGAATCTGCAACGGCGGTTTCCGCCTCAGGAAAAGGGGCTCGGCGTCCTCCGCCCCACCCCGCTGTCGGCGACCGCCGCCGCCATCATGCTCGCATGCGGGATCTTCGCCGCCTGGCGCCCCGCCGTTTTCATCTACTTCAATTTCTGAGGCGGCGATGGAAAAGCATCTCAATCCGGTCCGCTTCGCTGTCGCACTGATCATCGCTCTCAGCGTGTTGCTGTGCGCGTCGCTTATGCTGCCCCATGACCGCTATTTCCGCTTTCAGACGTATGACAATGTGACGACGCGCAAGGCGGACTGGATTTATGAACGCCTTCACTTCGACACGACGCCGGTCGACGTCGCCCTGATCGGCACCTCGCGCACCGCCGGCGGCCTTTCCGCACCGCTCATTGAACAGACCTATTGCACGCAAACGGGACGACGCATCCGCGTCGCCAATCTCGGACTGCCGGAAACCGGACGCAATCTGCACTATGTCGTCGCCCGCGAGGCGGCGCGCACCAAGGCGCCGGCGCTAACGGTCATCGAGCTCAATGACGTCGAGACGCGCAAACCGCATCGGGGCTTCATCTTTCTCGCCGACGCCCAAGACGTGTTGGCGGCGCCGGCGGCGATCAATCTCAATTACGTGTCTGATCTTATCCGCTTGCCCGGCCGCCAGGCGGCACTGTTCGCACAGACGACGCTAGGCCAACCGACATTGCGCAACAGCTTCGATCCGAATGCCTATCCCGGCGCCCATATGGACCGCACTGCGCAACAGATTTCCATCGACGGCGAGACGAAATCGCGCGACGTGACGCACAGCCAGGCGAAGATGAATGCGCTTCGCGCCAAACGCATGCAGCATGTTTCGCCGACCTGGCTGGCGCCGGAACCTCTTCGTTTCCTCGAATACCGGTTTTCAAAAACCTATCTCAACAGAATCAGGCAAACCGCGCGCGGCGGCGTCGCTTATGTCTACATCCCCGCCTACGGCGCGCCGGCCCCGCCGATCGCTTTGTTCGACGCGCTCGGCGTCGACGGCCCGGTCATCGACCTCGGCGGCGCGGCCGCCCTGGATCCGTCCCTATGGATTGACGCAACCCACTTCAACGCTAACGGCGCGCGCGCAGCGTCCCTTCGGTTCGCAAACGAGCTGGCGCGAACACATCCGACGCTGGGCGAAAAAGATCACTGCCCTTAAGCCCCGGAAGACATCAAAGATGACTTCGCGCCGCGAAGCATTTCGCCGGTCCGTCGTGACGCGAAACCGCTTTCAGCGGTCTCGCTCCTCAGGATGAAGATCTAATTTTTGTTGAAACAATCACAATTTTCATCCTGAGGAGGTCCGCAGGACCGTCTCGAAGGATGGGAGGCTTCGCCGACGCCGGCAAATCTCAGAGACTATCGCCCGCTTTTGCGTATACTGAGTTTTTCGGGCTCTCAAACAGCTTCATGACCATCGGCTCGAACGCCTCGAGCGGCATGGACTCATAATCGCCGTCAAATGCGTTTTGGTCGTATTTCTCGCAGAACTCTGCGGTGCGTTCAAAATGGGGGTGGCCGCGGAACTGTTCACGCATATCCCGGTCCAGGCCCAGATAGTGGAAATAGTAGTATCCCTGGAAGATACCATGATTGCCAACCATCCAGTGATTTTCTTCTGAAACGAACGGTTTCAAGATGGCTGCGGCGATGTCGGGATGGTTATAGGCGCCGAGCGTGTCGCCAATATCGTGCAGCAGGGCGCAGACAACATATTCCTCGTCGCGCCCGTCTCGATGAGCCCGGGTTGCGGTCTGCAAGGAATGCTCCAGCCGGTCCACGGGAAAGCCGCCGAAGTCGCCGTCCAGCAACCGCAAGTGGTCAAGAATGCGCTTGCCCCCTGCTTGCGCGAACGGCACGAAGGCGCCGGCGATTTTCATCCAATCCTCCTGGGTGCCCTCGGTCATCGCCTTGAATTGGGCGCGTGGGGCGGCGGGATCTCCATGGTCAGGCATCGCGAACCTCAAGCTTTCATACTATTATGGCCGGACCGCGCTTAGCGCGGCGCTACGCGCGCGCAGAATAAGGGCTTGGAGGGGTGACGCACAAGGACGGCGAACATCACCGGACGGAGAAGATTCGCGAGTTCATCGTCCGGATCTTCACGACCCTGATCGGGATCGTGCTGTTCGTTTACGGGTTGATTGCGGCGTTTTCGCCGCTTCCGCTGGGCGCGCCCCTTGTCATTATCGGACTCCTCATGATCGCCGGCGCCAATCCCGCATTCCGGCCGGTCATTCGCCGCATGCGCAAGCGATGGGGCTGGTTTGACAAGCTGGTGCGCCTGGTGGCGACCCGAACCGGCGCCAGCGTTCGCTCAGTGATTGAGGAAACAGAGCCGGAAGAGCAAGACAAGCCCAAAGACAAAGATAAAGACAAGACCGAAGACGAGGCTGATGCTGAGGCTGAAGCGGAAGAGAAGAGCGAAAAAACATGAGAGTATTTCGTATCGCCGTCGCCGTGTTCGCGGTGATCCTGATCGTTGTGGGAGCGATGACTGCGATTTCGCCGATTCCGTTCGGCTTGCCGCTCGTTGTTCTGGGTTTCGTTCTTCTGGCGACATCGTCGCCGGCCACATTGCGCTGGATGCGCCGTCGCTGGGGCTGGCTTGACCGGCGGTTCAGATGGCTGCAAGAGCGCGCGCCGGCGCGGATGCGAGAGCGCCTGAGACGCACCGATCCTTATCCCGACCAGGAAGACGATGAAGAGACCGAAGACGACGGCTCGCCAGCCGCCGAAGACGCCGCCGCCGTTGCCCGGCGGCTTTTGAAGCGCGCTTAGTCCGCCTTTTCGACCTGCGTGAACTCAAGCTCGACCGGCGTCGCGCGCCCGAAGATCGACACCGCCACCTTAACCCGCAGGTTGTCTTCGTCGACTTCTTCCACCGCGCCGGAAAACGATGCGAACGGACCGTCGATGACGCGCACGGTCTCGCCGATATCGAAAGTGATGCTCGGCCCGACGCGGGTCTCGCCTTCTTCCATGACGCCGCGAATGCGATCAATTTCTTTTTGCGGCACCGGCATCGGCTTGCTGCCGGAACCAAGAAACCCGGTGACTTTCGGCGTGTCCTTGATCAGATGGTAGATCTGATCGTTCAGCGCCATTTTCACCAGTACATATCCCGGGAAAAAGCGGCGCTCTGTGTTGATTTTGCGCCCGCGGCGCACCTCAGTCACTTCCTCTGTGGGCACGAACACTTCTTCAATGAACTGATCGAGCCCTTTTTCCTTGGCGGAGAGCAAGATCGCGTCAGCGACTTTCTTTTCAAAGTTCGAATAGGCGTGAACGATGTACCAGTTCGCGGTCATAGCAATTTCCGAATTTTGTTATTCTCGTTTTATGAAGCGCAGTCGATCGGCAGCACCGAGCAAACGCTCCAGCGCAGGAATTGATCAACGCCGAAAAAGAACAAGGCCATAATCGCGACCATGATCAGCACCATGATCGTGGACACCATGGTTTCGTTGCGCGACGTCCATGTCACCTTGGAGCCTTCGCTGCGAACCTGCTGAATGAACTCAAAAGGACTGGTTTTCTTTTTTGGCTTAGGCTGCTCGCTCGCTTTGCCCTCGATCGTCTGGGCGGGCGCGCCCGACGCGCCTGAGGACTTGGTTTTCTTTTTCTTCGCCATAACGGGTCTGTCTCAACTGGTTTCCGCCTTCCCGGCTCAAAAACATGGGGGCTTTGGGCGCCGCCGCGACGCAGATCACATGTCCTAAAAAACCGGGGAAGTTGCGTGTAGGTAAACCATTTCCGGGCGTCGTCAAGCGGCGCATCCGCGATTTCGCCCGCGCCCAGCTCGAGGCATCCGATAGAATCCACAGCTGATCGACATAAACCGCTGATTTTTGGCGGTTTTAGCACCCTCTCCTCAGGCGACCACGCCGGCCGCACGCAATTCCCTCACGGCCTCTTCGTCAATCCCGACGGCGCCCAAAACCGCGTCGCTGTCGGCGCCGACGGCGGAGGCCGGCCGCGGCGTGTTCGTTTGTGTTTTGCTGTAGCGCGGTGACGGCGCAGGCTGCATCACCCCGCCCACATCGATAAAAGTCTCGCGGGCGGCATTGTGGGGGTGGGCTGGCGCTTCCGCCATGGACAGCACCGGGGCGAAACAGGCGTCGGTATTGTCCATGAGCGCGCACCATTCGTCCCTGGTTTTTGTCAGAAACAGCGCCGCCAGCTTCGTCTTGAGCGCAGGCCATTTCGACGGATCGTTTTGCGCGTCGAATTCCGGATCCGCATTGAGGCCCGTCTTTTCGCGCAGCAGGGCGTAAAACTGAGGCTCGATGGCGCCCACCGATATCCATTTTTCGTCGCTCGTTTCATAGGTGTCGTAAAAATGCGCGCCCGTGTCGATCAGATTGACGCCCCGCTCGTCCCGCCACAGACCCGCCGCTTTGAGTCCCCAGGTCAGGGACGAAAGCGTCGCCGAGCCGTCCGTCATTGCGCAGTCGACGACTTGTCCGGGCGCGCCGTTCCTTACCGCGAGAAGCGCCGAAACCATGCCGAAGGCGAGCATCATGGCGCCGCCCCCGAAATCGCCGACATAGTTTACCGGCGGCGTCGGCTTCTCGCCCGCCCGTCCGCAGGTATGCAGAACCCCGCTAAGGGCGATGTAGTTGATGTCGTGGCCGGCGGCCTTGGCCCAGGGCCCCGACTGTCCCCATCCGGTCATGCGTCCGTACACCAGGTTCGGCTGATCGTTGAAAAGGTCGTCGGGCCCGAGCCCGATCCCTTCCATCACGCCGGGACGGAAGCCCTCGATAATCCCGTCGGCGGAAGCGGCGAGCTTGCGCGCGATATCAACGCCTTCTGGCGCTTTCAGGTTGAGTGCGATTGACTGTTTGGATCGGCTCAGCGGATCATTTGGGATCATCGCTGCGCCGATACGGTCTATGCGGATCACTTCCGCGCCATGATCCGCGAGCATCATGCCGCAGAACGGACCGGGGCCGATGCCGGAGAACTCAATGATGCGAACGCCGCTCAAGGGGCCTGACATAGTCGCTCCTTATTCGTCGAAGCCGTGAAAGGTAGTGAATTCGTCCAGGGCCGCACGGTCCGTGCGCAAGCGGTTTAAAGGATGGTCCGGGTCGCGATACCCCATCGCCATGCCGGAAAAAACGACGGCGTCGTCGTCAAGGTCGCAGAACGACTTGATTGTCTCCGGATAACGGCTCCACGCCTCCTGCGCGCAGGTGTCGAGGCCCTGTTCGATCGCCAACAGCATCACCGTTTGCATATACATGCCGACATCGGACCATTGCGGCGGCCCGAATTTCTTGTCCAACGAAAAGAACAGTCCCACTGGCGCGCCAAAGAACTGGAAGTTCTTCGCCAACTGCTGGAGCCTGCCCATCTTGTCTTCCCGCGGGATATTGATGAGCGCGTAGAGATCTTCCCCGGTCTTGAACCGATAGCTGCGATGAGGCTCCCAGAGTTTCGGCGGATAGACTTCATATTGCGCGGGCTCGGCTTCCATCGTCTGCAGTTTTTCAGCGACGATCGCATTGAATTTTGTCAGCGCCTCTCCGGCGACGACGTTGACCTTCCACGGCTGCACGTTGCCGCCCGACGGGGCGCGGCGAGCCTTATCCAAGATCTCGCGTACGATGTCGTACGGTACGGGCTTCGGTAAAAAGCCGCGCACGGACATGCGCCGGTCGACCGCCTCGGAAACGCTGGTGCTATTCATTGTTGCCCGTTCAGTTGCGTCAGGCTTTAGTGTGGCGCAAGAGGCGGTCAACGCAAGCGCCGATGACATATGATCAACATGGGCGCGGCGACAGGAGGAAACATGGCGGATCAGGAACTCGTTCAATATGAACAAGACGGCGACCTGGCTGTTTTGTATTTGAATCAGCCGGAAACGCTGAATGCGCTTTCCGTCGCGGTCATGGATGCGCTGGCGACAAACATTGACAAGGCGTCGGGCCGCGCCCGCGCGATCGTGTTGTCCAGCCGCGGACGGGCCTTTAGCTCAGGCGCGAATCTCGCCGACGGCACAATTGACGTTAATGATGGGAGCCGCGACCTCGGCGAGCGTCTCGATTCGATCTACAATCCGATGATCCGCCAGATCCGCGATCTGCCGGTGCCGATTGTGACGGCGGTGCGCGGACCGGCGGCCGGCGTCGCCTGCGCCATTGCATTGATGGGCGACATCATTGTCGCCGGAAAGAGCGCGTATTTCCTCCAGGCGTTCTGCAACATCGGTCTCGTGCCCGACGGCGGCTCAGCGTATATCCTGTCGCGCACAATTGGACGCGTGCGCGCCATGGAAATGATGCTTTTGGGCGAACGTCTGCCGGCGGAGGAAGCCTTTAAGGCGGGTCTGGTCAACCGTCTTGTCGACGACGAAGACGTCGACAAGACCGCGATCAATATCGCGGGCAAGCTCGCCGCCGGCCCCACCAAAGCGCTTGGCATGATCCGCAGCGCCGCTTGGGCCGCCCTCGATTCAACCCTCGACGAACAGCTTGAGCGCGAGCGCGCGCTGCAGCGGGAAGCTGGTCGCACGGACGACTTTGTCGAAGGCGTCCGGGCGTTTTTTGAAAAACGCAAGGCGCAGTTTACGGGGAAGTAGGTTACCCGCTCACTCCGGCGAAAGCCGGAATCTCACTCAGCTTGCTCCTGCATAGTTCGTGAGAGATCCCGACTTTCGTCGGGATAAGAGGGGTTTTTCTTGTTTTGTTGGCTGAACCTCGGCCTCGCCGTCGAAACCATGTCAAACAACAACCAACGCGCCCTACCCGACAGCCCCGTCGAGCCAAGCAATAAGATCTCGCGTCACCTCGTCCCGATTGGTCTCATTCAGCATTTCGTGACGACCCTCTTCGTAGATTTTCAGGGTCACGTCCGTCAGGCCGGCGCCCTGATAGCGCGAGACCAGCAAATCCAGCAGCGCGCCGCCGCCGCATAGGGGATCAGCCCGGCCGGAAAAGAGGTAGAGCGGCAGATCCTTGCGAATGTTTCCGAGCGCCTCAGCGTCCGCCATCCGCGTCGCGGCGCCGAGCATTGCGGCGGAGGTCTCCAAAGGCGCCTCAAACCCGCACAAGGGATCGTCGATATAGGCGTCGACTTCGGCGTCGTCGCGGCTCAACCAATCAAACGGCGTGCGCGCGGGCTCAAAAGCGGCGTTGAACGCAGCCAGAGACATCTCCGCGCCGGACGCCGCCATTTGCGCCAGCGTCGGCATGTCGCTGGAGCCGGAAAGCACGCAGGCGGCGATCTTGTCGCTGCGGTCCAGCAGAAAAGACTGCGCTGCGAACGATCCCATAGAGTGGCCCAGGAGAATAAGCGGCGCGCCGTCCGTCTCGCTCCGGGCGATCTCGCCTAATTGAGCGATATCAGAAACGAGCCCGTCCCAGCCGCTGTTTCCAAACGCGCCCAAGGGCTCGCCCGGCAAGACAGACTGACCGTGACCGCGATGATCATTCGCATACGCTGCATAGCCGGCTGCGTTCAATGCCTTGGCGACCCTGGCGTAGCGCGCGGCGTGTTCCGCGATGCCGTGGGCGATCTGAACAACTGCCTTGACGCTCCCGTCCGGTGTCCATTTGAGCGCCGAAATCGTCGCTCCATCCGCGTCCGATTGATACGTGAACCGTTCTTCAGCCATTGCGGCGACGCCCCCGTTTTGAGATTTTTGGTGAATTTGAATTTTGCAATATTATCAATTTCTTGTTCATTTTTGACCATAGAGGGCGTATCGTCCATGATCAAGGAAAACGGCAGGGGAACGTGACAGCCGAAGCGCAATTGCAACGCATACTTGACGACATCGAGGAAGCGCCCGCCGGCCCTGAGGTCGGCGCCATTTTCGACTATGACGGCACGCTCATCGCCGGCTTTTCGGCGATGGCGTTTCTCCGTGAACAAATCATGAGCGGCGCGCTTTCTCCGCGCGAATTTCGCGATCAGTTTAACGCAGTGCGGCGTTTCGCAACCGGCAAGACGGGGTTTTCCGCTTTTGTCGGCGCGACGGCGAAGTCCTTAAGAGGCCGGTCGGAAGACTGGTTCGCTGAGCTCGGCGAAAAAGTCTATCGCAAGTCTATCGCCGGGTCGATTTATCCCGAAGCGCGCGCCATCGTCGCGGCCCACCGCAAAAAAGGACACACGATCGCGATCATCTCTTCGGCGACGAAGTTTCAGATCGATCCGGTTGCCGATGATCTCGGCATCAAGCATGTGCTGTGCACGGAGTTGGAATCGGAGAACGGTGTTTTCACCGGCGAAGTTATTCGCCCGACTTGTTTCGGTGAAGGCAAAAGGCTCGCGGCGCTGAAGCTCGCCGACGAGACCGGTGTCGATCTCTTCGAAAGTTTTTTCTATACCGACAGCGACGACGACATTGAGCTGCTTGACGCCGTGGGCAGACCGCGGATCGTCAACGCCAATAAGGCGCTGACGAAAATCGCGAACCAGCGCAGCTGGCAGACTTATCGGTTCACCAGCCGCGGCCGGCCGAGCCTGTCCAATTTGTTCCGTACCGGGCTTTCCTATTCCGCGCTGCCGGCCGCTTTCGCCGCGTCGACGCCGATCCTGGCGCTGACGGGCAACAAGCGGGAGATGCTCAACACGGCCGTCGGCATGTGGGCAGACTACGCCGCTGCGATCAGTGGGCTGAACATTCATATCGAAGGCGAGGAGCATCTCTGGTCGCACCGGCCGGCCGTATTCGCGTTCAATCACCAAAGCGCCGTCGACGCGCTGATCGTGCCGAAACTGTTGCGCCGGGACTTCACCAGCATCGGCAAAAAAGAAATCGGCAACTATCCGGTAATTGGGCAGATTGCGCGTTTCGCCGACGTCGTGCTAATTGATCGAAAGAACACCGCGAAAACGATCGAAGCGATGCGTCCGGTTGTCGAGGCGATCCAGACGGAAGGCCTGTCCGTCGCGATTTCGCCGGAGGGCACGCGCAGCGTGTCGACCACGCTCGGCCCCTTCAAGAAAGGTGCGTTCCACATGGCGATGCAGGCCGGGGTTCCGATCGTGCCGATCGTCATCCACAACGCCACCGACGCCTTGCCGCGCGGGCGCAACATTCCGCGTCCAGCCGACATCAACGTCACGGTGTTGCCGCCGGTCGACACCAGCAATTGGTCGCCGGAAACCGTTGATCAACATGTCGAAGACGTGCGCAACATGTTCCTGGAATCCTTAGAGCGCGGCGTCGGCGAAGCCGCCGACGATGATCTCAATCTTGATCACTGGGACACGCCGGCCGCGGCGAATGATGAAGCCTCTTAGGGGCGCGAGAAAAAAGGGTGAGGATGGAAACGCGATGAAATTGAAATCGGCGGTGATCGGCGGCGGGTCATGGGGAACGACGGTGGCGTCGGTGCTTGCGAATAACACGCCGACCATGATCTGGGCGCGCCGGGCCGAAGTCGCCGACGAGATCAACACGTCCCACACAAACGAACAGTATCTGCCGGGCGCCAAACTTTCTCCGAAGCTTCAAGCAACGGCGGATCTCGACAAGGCCGTCAGTTACGCCGACGTTCTGGTGCTCGGCGTGCCGTCGAAAGCCATGCGCGAGACGCTGGAAGCCATTCGGCCGTCAATCCGACCCTGGGTGCCGGTTATCAGCCTCGCCAAGGGCCTTGAGCCCGGGACCGGCTACCGCATGACCGAAATCATCAAGGAAATGCTGCCGGGACATCCTCCTGGGGTTTTGACCGGACCCAATCTCGCGAAGGAAATCATCGACGGTTTCGCAGCGGCAAGCGTTCTCGCCATGGAAGACGAAGTCATCGTTGAGAGACTGAAACCGCTTTTCGCGTCCGGCGTTTTTCGCGTCTATACGAATACGGACGTTGTCGGCTGTGAGCTCGGCGGCGCCTTCAAAAACGTCATCGCCATCGCGGCGGGCATGGGCGACGGCGCCGGCGCCGGCGTGAATACGCGGTCGACCGTTATCACGCGCGGGCTGGCGGAAATGACCCGTCTCGGCACCGTGATGGGCGGGCGAGCCCGCACGTTCGCCGGTCTCGCCGGCATGGGCGATATGATGGCGACCTGCACCAGCGAGCTCAGCCGCAACCATCACGTCGGCGTTGAGCTCGGCAAGGGGCGCACCATCGATGAGATTATCGCGGACATGAATCAGGTCGCCGAAGGCGTTAAGACGAGCAAAGTTGTCATGGAGCTCGCCAAGCAATACGACATTGAAATGCCGATTTCCCATGAAGTGTATAAGGTCTGTCATGAGGGTTCGTCTGCGCGCCAGGCGTTTCGAGGATTATTGCGCACCGCATCCGGGTCAGAAGCCGATCCCGGTTAAAATCGGGGCGCGCTAGGGGGGCGGGAGAAGCAGTTGACGTTTACGGAAGTCATTCATCGCGTTCGCACCCATGGGTCGCCGTGGCCTGAGGATCGCTCGGTCGCCATACAGTTTGTCATCTACGGCGCCGACGACTTTGACCATGATCTCGTGCGGCAATGGATTGACGCGTCACGTCCATCGGACTCCGAGAACGAAACAAGCTACGCCGCCATCGTCACCGCTATCGACGATACGCCGGTCCATTCAGGTCTCGCCGGCGCCTATGATGCAGCCGGAGCGCGGCTTGTGATACCGGTCGGCGTCGCCTGGACCGCTGGAGACAAGGGCGGCCCCCGACGCTGGTTCGCCGGCGCGCCCACGAGCAAAACCGCCCGGGAACGCACCCTGAAAAAACATCCTGAACGCTGCATCATGATCGCCGGCGACGGCGCCTCCATCACGGCGTTGCGCGATCGCTTTCATCGCAAGTTCGGCAATGAACGCCGCGACAACGCATTCGAGGATTTTATCGCGCGTCAGGCGGCGCTGACGATCGATCGGGATTTGCGTCGCATCGAAGGCGTGACCTTGAAGCTGCCGCGTTTCATTGTGCCGTCGATCATGGCGCGCGCGGATTTTCGCGCCGAGCTCGAACAAATTGCCGATGAGACGGGAAGTCCTCTCGCCAAAGTCGAAGAAGAAGCGCGTAAGTGTCTGCGCGAAATCGCGCCGGCGCCCTCACCGCTCTATGTCAACGCCATGGCGAGAATAATGCGCGGGCTCTGCAGTCTCGGTTATGATCCGGATATTGTCGTCGACGAAACCCGGGCAGCGGAGATTGGCGAGCTTGTTCGCAACCGTCCGGCCGCGCTCTTGTTTACCCACAAGTCCCACGTTGACGGCGGGGCGCTGATCCACTTTGCCCATGAACGAGGTTTCCCGTTGCTGCATATGATTGGCGGCATCAATATGGCGTTCTTTGGCCTGGGAACGCTCGGTAAGAAAAGCGGCGCCATCTTCATCCGCCGCAGCTTTCAGGACAACGTTGTCTATAAGGCGGCGCTGCGCCACTACCTGGCCTATATCCTGGAGAAACGCTTTCCGGTCGCATGGTCGCTCGAAGGCACGCGCTCGCGGATTGGGAAGTTGATGCCGCCCCGCTTCGGCATCCTGAAATATGTGGTTGAGGCGGCGCAGAAGAACGGCATCGACGATCTTCAGCTTATCCCCGTGTCGATCTATTACGATCTCATCCCGGAAATAGAGTCCTATGCATCGGAGCAAACCGGCGCTGTAAAACGAAAAGAAAGCTTCGCCTGGTTCGTCGGATTTGCGGCCGGCATGCGCAAACCCCTGGGGCGCATTTTCATGACCTTTGGCGAGCCAGTTCCGGCCGCCCTTGCGGAAGATGGAGCCAGTGAAGACGGCGACGGCGACTCCTTTACGCTCGGCTTGCAAAAAATCGCGTTTCAGTCCGCCGTCAACATCAACGAGGCGACCCCTCTTACCGCATCTGGCCTTCTGTCGTTTGTGATGATGAGCGCAGCGCCTCGGGCGCTGTCGGAGGCGGAAATCGGCGACGATCTTGCGCGGCTGCAGGACTGGGCGCTGAAACGAAAAATTCCGATGACGGATGACTTAAAGAACGCTGACGTACGCAAGATCCGCAAAGTCGCGCAGGCGATGATCGAAGTCGGCGTCCTGAAGCAATATGACGGCGGGTTGGAGCCGCTTTACGGCATCGCCCCCGGACAGGATTTCACCGTCAGTTATTATCGCAACACGATCCTGCATTTCTTCTTTCTCAACGGCATGATCGAGCTCGCGCTCGCCAAAGCCATGACAGCGGCGCCCGGCGGATCGGCGCAGGTGTTCTGGGATGAAACCAACGAACTCCGCGACCTGTTCAAATTCGAGTTTTTTTATCCCACCAAGGAATCCTTCAACCGTCTGATCGAGATGGAGCTCGCAGCGCAGAACCCCGAATGGGCCAATCTCTTGAACGCCGGCGGCGGCGCGATCGAAACGCTTTTGGAAAGCCTTTCCCCGCTGTTCGCCTATGGCGGGCTCAAGCAATTCATCGAATCCTACGGAGTCGTCTCAGAGGCGATCCTCAGGCTTAAGCCCGGGGAGGCCAGCGACGAAAAGTCGATCGTCGCCACCTGCCTGAAGCTTGGCAATGAAGCGGTCCTCCGGCGGCGGATCACCGGTGCTGAATCAGTCGCCAAACTGTTTTTCGCCAATGGCTACAAAATCGCCGAAAATCGCGGCCTTTTTGACGATGATCGAGACCCGTCGGGCGAACGGGTCGCTTTTGCCCGCCAGATGCGGGACCTGCAGCGGCGCTTGCGCCTCATCGAGGCCATAGACGAGCGGCGGCGTTCGGCGCAGGATCTGGGGGTGACGGGCGTCGTCGAGGGCGACGGCGAACTGCGCGCGGCCCAGTGACCCGGGGCCCAGTGACGCGGGGGTTTGCGGGGAGCGACCGGCCCGGCAATATATCCTTCACGATACCGGTTTAAACCGGCGTGAGGCGGCTCAAAGGAGCGGTAGGATGGATCAGTTAAGCGCCCAGGATGCGCAATATGTCTATATGGAAGACGCCGACGTGGTGGCGAACATCACCGGCGGCTATATCTGCGACCAATCGAGCGCGCCGGGCGGCGTTGTCCGTTTCAGGAAAATTGTCGAACGGATCGAAGAGCGCCTTTCCGCCTCGCCCATCTTTCGCCGCAAGCTGCTGCGCGTACCGATGGATCTCGACCACCCTTACTGGGTGAACGATCCCCATTTCGACATCATGAATCACGTCCATCATGCGCGCCTGCCCAAGCCCGCAGACTGGCGTCAGTTCTGCATTCACTTTGCGCGGTATCATTCGCGCCCGTTGAATATGGGTCGTCCGTTATGGGACATTTACATTGTCGAAGGCCTCGACAATTTGGACGGCGTTCCGAAGGGCAGCTTCGCTATTCTCTCCAAGGTTCACCATTCCGCCGTGGACGGAACGTCTGGCCTGCAAATGCTGGGCGCGCTGATGGACGTAACGCCTGACGGCCCGCCGGCGTTCAAATACCCGAAATTGCGCAAGCGACGGTCCGACCCGAAAATCGGCGACGTCATGCGCCGCGCGACTTTCAATAACATGCGTTCGCCCGTACGCGTCGCCAATGCGCTGCGCAAGGCGAGCCCGCAGATCGCGCAAGGCCTCGCCAATGCGCGCAAAGCGCGCAAGATGTACAAAAGCGGCGGGAACGTGCCCGATACGCCCTTCAACGGCCGCGTCTCGCCGCAGAAGGTCTTTGACGCGACGGAATTTTCCATGAGCGACATCAAACGCATCCGGACGGCCTACCCGGAGGCGAAGGTCAACGATATTGTGCTGTCAACGGTCAGCGGCGGCGTTGCGAAATACCTGAAAGCCAAGGACGCGTTGCCCAAACAGTCCCTCGTCGCCATGGCGCCCATCAATGCGCGCCCCGCCGGCAAAAGCGGCAAGGCGGGATCGGGCAACAACATCACTGCGATGACGGTGAAGTTGCATACAGGCATCGCGCACCCGGTCGAGCGTCTCAAAGCGATCGTGCTGTCCACGCGCAAGACGAAAGCAGCCAAGGAAGGCGTGAATGCCCGCCTTCTGACTGACCTGACCAAACAGGCGCCGGCGGCGATGATGGCGCTGTCGAGCAGGTTTATCGTGCAGAGCATGGCCGAGCGTGCGCCGATGAATAATCTCATCGTTTCCAACGTACCCGGCCCCCAGGCGCCACTCTATTTCTGCGGCGCAAAAATGCTCACCATGTACGGCATGGCGCCTTTGGGCGGCGGTATGGGATTGTTCATCACAACCCCAAGCTACAACGGCAAGATTGCATTTTGCGTGACGTCGACCGGCGAAATTATGCCGGACACGCCGTTTTTTATGGAATGTTTGCGCGGCGCTTTCGACGAATTGAAAAAAGCGGCGGAAACGCGCCTCGGCGTCTTCGCCGCCAAACCGGCCAAATCCAAAACCAAACAGAAAAAGAAAAAAGAACGGGATAAGCAACCGTCGGTGAACGGTTCAGGGGCGACGGCGGAAGCGAACTGACGCGTCTGGTTGGTCGAATAGTTGTTAAACGACGGCGAGCTCGCCTGGGCTGTCCCACAGAAAAATACAGCATTCTATCTTTCGGCCGCTCATCCCGGCGAAGGCCGGGACCTGGTGCGACATTCTCCGGTGCAAGTTTCATGAGATTCCGGCTTTCGCCGGAATGAGCGGATGATTGTTTGGTGAACACCCATCTCCCAGAAAAAATAAAACAAACATGATTGATTGTTTTTTGGCGCATCGGCATACTGACCCGTTAGGCGACGGGACGGATGAAGCCCGGGCAATGCGAGGAAGTAAAATGACAGGCGAAAACCGCGCATTGCGCACGCGCTCCCTTTCAATCCTCATTGGACTGTCCGCCCTCCTCGCCGCGTGCGGCGGCGACCAGACCGATCCGCCGAGCCATCTTGAAGAAACGCGCGTGAAGTCCACTGACGAGTTCGTGTCGCGCGCAGGCAACGCGATTGATCCGGCGACCCATCCGGGCAATGCGCTGTTCGCCGAAAACTGCGCGGCCTGTCACAACGGACGCGTGCCCAAAGCGCCGGCGACGGTGTGGCTTGAAATGATGGCGCCGGACGCCATTCTCGCATCCATGAACGACGGCATTATGAGCGCGCAGTCGGCGCATCTTCAGCCGTCGGAAAGAATGCAGATCGCGGAATATCTGACGCGCACGTCGCTGGAAGACTACAAGCCTCCTGCGCCGCCGCAACAATGCGCCGGCGACGCTATGCAATTTGAGGGCGCAGCGCCGGCGAAGGTCGGTTGGGGCCACGACACAACGCGCTTCATCCCGGAGACGGTAAGCGGACTGTCAAAGGAACAGGTTGCAAATCTCAAATTAAAATGGGCGTTTGCATTCCCGTCTGCGGTGCGGGCGCGCTCGCAGCCTGCGATTGGCTGGAACACCATTTTTGTCGGCAGTCAGGACGGAACCGTTTACGCCTTTGACCTCGAAACTGGTTGCGCAAAATGGACGTATCGCGCATCTGCGGAGGTGCGCACGGGGATCATTGTCGACGCGGAAGAAAAGCGCCTCTATTTCGGCGATTTCTTGGGGCGCGCTTACGCTCTCGACGCCATAAACGGCCGGGAACTGTGGCGGACGAAAGTCGACGACCATCCCAACGCCACCATTACCGGCACGCCGACGTTGGGCGGCGGCAGGCTCTATGTGCCGATTTCGTCGCTGGAAGTCACCTCAGCCGCCGATCCGACCTATGCTTGCTGCACCTTCCGCGGGGCTGTCGCCGCCTTGAATCCCGAAACCGGGGCGATTGAGTGGAAAACCCACACCATTCCCGAACCGCCGACCAAATTCGGCGAAACGTCCGTAGGCACAGCAATCCTGGGCCCTTCAGGCGCACCGGTCTGGTCAGCGCCGACCTATGATGCAAAGCGCAATCGCGTCTATGTCGGATCCGGCGAAAACTATTCTTCGCCTGCTGACGAAAACTCTGACGCCGTTTTCGCTCTTGATGCGGCCACCGGCGTAAAAGTCTGGCAAACACAGTTCACCGTCGGCGACGCCTGGAATGTCGGATGCATGATGGGCAATGAGAACTGCCCGGAAGAAAACGGCCCTGATCTGGATCTCTCGGCGGCGCCGCTCATCGTGCCGGTCGCCGACAATCGCGAGATGCTGGTGATCGGACAGAAATCAGGCGTCGCCTACGGGCTCAATATCGATAATGGCGACATCGTCTGGGAACGCCGCCTCGGCCATGGCGGCACCCAAGGCGGCGTGCATTTCGGCATGACGACGATCGGCGACAAAGTGTTCGTCCCGATCGTCGATATGCAAAACACTTATGACGCGCGCGTGTACGATACGTCACAATACGGGGCGGGCATCCACGCCGTCAGCGCGTCAACGGGCGATATCCTGTGGCGCCATATCGCCGACAATGTCTGCGACGGCCGACAGTTCTGCGACCCCGGCGTTTCCGCCGCCGCCACGTCGATCCCGGGCGTTGTCTTTGCCGGGCATCTCGACGGACGGTTTCGCGCCTATGACGCAGAGACCGGCGACGCCATCTGGACTTTCGACACGACGCAGCAGATTGAAACGGTATCCGGCGAGATCGCTTCCGGCGGCTCCATGAGCGGCCCCGGCGCCGCCATCGCCGACGGACATGTCGTGATCAACTCCGGTTACGGACTTTACTATCATATGCCGGGCAACGTCCTGTTGGTTTTTGCCGTCGATGAACGTGCATGATAGGGCGGCGCGCGGCGATATGAGACAATACGAAGACCTCAAAATCGGGGAGAAAGCTGTTTCAGCGCCGGCGCCAGTTGACCGGGAAGATATGCTCAGTTTCGCCCGAAAGTACGATCCCCAGTGGTTTCACACCGACATCGACGCCGCGCAACACTCCGTGTTTGGCGAGCTGATCGCGAGCGGCGTTTACACGGCAGCGTTCTGGCGCAAGCTCGATCATACGATCAACGGCGACGTAGACTTTATATGCGGCGTTGCCTGGGAGGACGTGCGATGGCCGAAAGCGGTGCGCGCCGGCGATGTGCTTCGCGCGTCGTCCGAAGTCCTCGAAAAGCGTCCGTCCGAAAGCAACCCGGAACGGGGGGTCGTTGTGTTTCTTTATCAGCTGCACAATCAGGACGACGAGACGGTCTTTTCCTGTCGCAGCATCAATCTGGTGCGTCGGCGCTCTGCTGGGGATTGACCAGGACGTCGCCGTCCTCAACGCGCAAGGCGAACGTGGCCAACGGCTTGTCGGTCAGCTTACCGATCGGGGCGCCGTCTTTCAGGTTAAAGCGTTGCCCGTGAAGCGGACAAAATATGAAGCACCCGCGGATCTTTCCGCCTTCGAGCTCCTGGAGCTGGTGCGTACAAATATTGTCGACGGCGAAAAATCCGTCCTTGGTGTTGCAGACAAGAATGCTGCGGCCGTCGATGTCGAACGCCTTGCTTTCGTTGTCCCCGATCTCATCAGTCGAGCACACTTTCCGAAACGGATTGTCCATCGAAGCTACTTCCGCTGATCAAAGCGGCGGCCGACCATGGCCGACGCGATATTCACCTTCTGAATATCGATGGCGCCGCCGGCGATTCCCCAGCCCCAGGCGTCGCGCATGCGCCGTTCCATACCGAATTCCTTGGAATAGCCGTAAGCACCCATCATCTGCACCGCGGAGCCCGTCACTTCGCGCGCAATTTCGTTCGCGTAACACTTGGCGACGGAGGAATCCAAAATGCTTGGCAAACCAATCTGCGAATTGCAGGCGACCCGATGGATCAAGAGCCGCGCGGCCTCAACCCGCATCTGCATTTCCGCCAGACGCAACTGCACCGCCTGAAAGTCGACGATGGGTTTGCCGAACTGCCGGCGCTCCTGAACATAGGCGAGCACATCCTCAAGGGCTCCGGACGCCTGGCCCAGCGCCATGGTCGCGTTTCCGCAACGCTCAAGATCAAACGCTTCCATCAGCTTTTTGAAGCCGCCGGCGGGAACGACGACATTCTCCGCCGAAACCTCCGCATCGTCGAAAAAAATGTCGCTTGACGGCACGCCGCGAAAACCCATCAGGCTTTCCTGCGGCCCGAACGTTACGCCGGGCGCGTCCTTTTCGACGTAAACCGCCCCGATCCCGCGCGCGCCGGCATCGTCCGACATGCGGCAGTAAACGAGATACCCGTCGGCATGACCGCCGCCGGAGCACCAGCGTTTCATGCCATTCAGGATGACTTTGTCGCCCGCTGCGACAGCCTTCGTTTTCAGATCGGTCAGCGCCGACCCGGCGTCCGGCTCCGACATAGCGATGGCGACGACGGTCTCGCCCTTGCACACAGCGGGAACGACGCGCTTTTTCAGGTCTTCCGAACCAAAATGCTCAATCGCTTTTACCGGACCCACGCAGGATTCAAAAATCGGAAACGCGACGGCGGACGAAATCTTGGCGAATTCCTCAACAATCAGCAGCGCCTCAAGATTGCCGAGCCCGAGCCCGCCATATTCTGCGGGAATGTTGACGCCGAGAAAGCCCATATCGGCGTATTGTTTGATAAGCTCAGTAGACGGAGGTTCGGCGTTTTCCTCGCATGCTTTGGCGATATCCGGCAGTTCCGCGCGGGCGAATGCGCGCGCTGCGTCGCGCAATCGAACCTGATCGTCGGTTAGTCTGAAATCCATCGGTGTTTGCTCTTGGCCGCGACTTCCGCGACCATATCGGGACCGGCTGGCCATGCCAAGAGAAAAAACAGTCATGATTGTTTTTCTTTTCTCTGTGCGGTATGGAAAAGCTTAAGAAAATCAAAGACGGAGACCCTATGTCCCCTCTCCTGAAAGGCGTGCGCGTACTCGATATCGGGCGCTACGTGGCGGGCCCTTATTGTGCGACGCTGCTGGGCTATTTCGGCGCGGAGGTCATCCGCGTCGAACGGCGCGAAGGCGGCGAGGACCGCTACATCGCGCCGCTTTTCACCCATGACGACGGCGCGCCCGGCGAGGGCGGGTTATTCATGCAAACCGGCTGCGGGAAAAAGTCGGTGACCCTCGATCTGTCAAAACCGCAGGGCCGTGAGATCCTCCATCGGCTTGCTGCAGTATCAGACATCGTCGTCGCCAACCTGCCGCCGAAAGCATTGAAAAAACTGGGGCTCGACTGGGCGGGTTTCTCGGCGATGAATGACAAAGGCATCCTCGTTACACAGACGAGTTTCGGCTCGCGCGGTCCGGACGCAGACAAGGGCGGCTTCGACGGCGTCGCCCAGGCGATGTCCGGCGCTATGTATCTGACGGGGACGCCGGACCACCCGGCGAAAGCCGGCGCACCGTATGCTGATTTTTCAACCGCCGTTTTCTCAGCGCTCGGCGCAATGGCTGCGCTTATGGCGCGCGACAAGACCGGCAGGGGCCAACATGTGGAAACATCGCTTCTCGGCGTCGCCCTCGCTGCAATGAATTCCCATCTTGCAGAACAGGCCGTGACGCAAATCAATCGCGCCGGCACCGGCAATCGCGTGCAGACATCCGCTCCTTCCGACGTATTCAAAACCCTGGACGGGCATATCCTGGTGCACACGGTCGGCGACGGCCTGTTCAAGCGATGGGCGGCGCTTGTCGGCCGGCCCGAACTCGCTGACGACCCACGCTATCGGGGCGACCAGGCGCGCGGAGATGCTCGCGACGCGCTATGCGCCATTATGGCCGACTGGTGCGGTGGAAAGTCGACCGACGACGCCCTCGCCGCGCTGCAACAGGCCGGCGTCCCGTCAGGACCGGTCCTTACCCAGCAACAGGCGCTCGACAATCCCCAGGCGGACGCCATGGAATTTTTTAAGTCGGTCACTTTTCCCGGCCTGCCTCTCCCGGCTCCCGTCGCCGATTTGCCGATTGATTTCTCAGACCTCGACGCCGGCGTACAGGGCCCGCCGCCGCGACTCGGCGAGCATTCGCACGCCGTGCTGCGCCTTGTCGGATACAGCGACCGAGAAATCGCCGAATTGGAAGCAAATGAGATTATTTGATCGAATAGCCGATTTCGCCGCATCGACCGCCTATCTGTAAAATATCATATTTTTCAGACAATTAGGTCCTGTTTGAGCATTTCACCGCAAAGCAATTCAATCAATTTAAAAACAATCATGTCTGTTTTTCTTTTATTGGGCGTTCACCCGTGATAGTCTTTTTGCATTCGTTTCCACGACCTTTTTGAGGACGGTTCCATGGACGCGTCGACCATCGAAAAAATCAAAGCCGGCATGGCGTATGAGTCAGCGCGGAACGGCCCGCCGGATGGGTTCCCCGCCCTGCCGCCGATTCCGAGCGCGCGCTACATCGATCAGGAATTCAATGATCTTGAAATGGCGCGGCTTTGGAAGAGAAGCTGGGTTTACGCCTGTCATATGGACGAGTTGCCCGAGCAGGGCAGCTATATTCTGTGGAAGCGTCTTGGTTCGCCGATCCTTATCATCCGCGGCAAGGACGACAAGGTTCGCGCATTCTACAATACATGCCGCCATCGCGGCGGCCCGCTTGTGAAAGACGAGTCCGGGCGGCGCAATTTATTTGTGTGCGGATATCACGGCTGGAGCTACGATCACGAAGGCAATCTGGTGGCCGTGCGGGACCCGCGGGACTTCCCGAATTTCGACAAGTCTTGCCTCGGCCTTATTCCTGTCGCCTGTGAAAACTTGGGAAATTGGGTTTTTGTCAATTGCGACGAAAACGCGGAGCCCCTGCTCGACTATCTCGGCCCTGTCGCGGATGAAATGTCCGAATTTCAGCCGGAGAATATTCGTCTCGCCCATAAGGCAGAGTATGAAATCAAGTGCAATGTGAAGGTGCTCCTCGACGCCTTTCTCGAGACGTACCACCTGAAATCCATTCATCAGCAGACGGTCGATCGCTTTCTTGATCATATGGGCACGACCATCGAACTTTGGCCGAACGGGCATTCGCGCATGGTAACGCCGAACCGTCGCCCGGAATGGAAAGACCCGGGCGTCGCCGGGCTGCCGGAGTTGGATACCGTAGGCGAAATCGCGCGGGACAATAACGTCTCCTACAATGTCTTTCCCAATATCGTCTGCCCGCCGTCGCCCACGGGCATGCCGTTCATCGTCTTCTGGCCGAAGACGCTCAATACGATGGCGCTCGAATGCATCTGGTTTTCGCCGGACTGGGGCGGCGGCCCGCTGCCGGAAATCTGGCGGACGCGCATCGACAATTTCGAGCGGATCCTGGAAGAGGACACCCAGTTTGCGCCGCAAATCCAGGAGTCGGTTGAGTCAGACGGCTTCAAGGGGATCCCGCTTTCGTACCAGGAACGGCGCATCTATCATTGGCATGAAGAACTGGACCGCCGCATCGGCGCCGAGAACGCCAAACAGAATGTGCGCGTAGAACCTGTTTTGGCGCCGTACATCGAAAATCCACACGCCAGCCGCGCGGCGGAATAGTCAGCGACGCCATGACCGCATTCGGGATATTGAGTTACGGCGCCTATGTACCGCGCCGGCGCATGTCCCGCACGCACCTGTTCGAGGCCGTCGGCTGGGCGCAACCGTCATTAAAGGGCTTGGCGAAAGGCGCGCGCGCCTTCGGCGCCTGGGACGAAGACCCGATCACGATGGCCGTCGAAGCGGCGCGCGCCGCACTCGCGGGCGGCGTTCCAAAACCTGACGCCCTGTGTTTTGCATCGACCACGGCGCCCTTTCTTGATCGTCAGAACGCCGGCGTCATCGCGGCGGCGCTTGATCTCGCCGCTGAAACGCATGTTTACGACGGGGGCGGTTCGCAGCGCGCGGCGACGTCCGCTTTGATGCGCGCCGCGACGGCGCAAAACGGCGCAACGCTTGTTGCGACGGCGGAGCAACGTCCCGCCAAATCGGCGAGTGTGACGGAGATGCTCTCAGGCGATGCAGGCGCAGCGTTGTTGATCGGCGCCGGCGAGCCGCTTGCAGACATTATCGGCGCGAATGCGGTTTACGCGGACATCGTTGATCATTACCGGACCGCCGCCTCGGGCGAAGACTACGTTCTCGAGGAACGATGGTTCCGCGACGAAGGACTGACAAAGCTGGCGCCTCAGGCCGCAGGCCCGTTGTTGGAAAAAGCAAAGCTTGCCGCAGGCGACATCGACTGTCTGATCGTTCCTGTTTCGAACCCTGCTCTCGCCGGGGCGGTCGCGCGTGCGCTCGACATTGGAAAAGACAAACTCGCCGGCAGCTTATTCAACGAGTGCGGACACGCCGGCGCAGCGCATCCCCTACTCATGCTCGCAGCCGCCCTCGAAAGCGCAACGCCGGGTCAGGTCATCCTGATGACCGCTTTCGGTCAGGGATGCGACGCTGTCCTGCTGCGCGCGACGGATGCGGTTTCAAAGCGGAGAACCGCTCTATCCGGCCAACTGGAAAACGGCCGGATCGAGACCAACTACACAAAGTTTCTGGCCGCGCGCGGCGCCATCGACATCGACTGGGGCATGCGCGCCGAACGAGACAGCCGCACGGCGCAAACCGTCGCCTACGACAAGTCTCGCGACATTTACGGATTCGTCGGTGGCGTCTGCAGCGCGTGCGGCACACCGCAGTTCCCGAAATCGCGACGCTGCGTCAATCCGGACTGCGGCGCGCTGGACACGCAGACCGACTATCGATTTGCTGATTTAACCGCGACGGTTAAGTCCTATACTGAGGATTGGATGGCGTTTACGCGGGAGCCGCCGCTTGTCTACGGCAATGTCTCGTTTGAAGGCGGCGGCAACAAATTCATGGAAATGTGTGATTTCGAACCTGGCGGCGTAGCGGTCGGCACGTCCGTCGCCATGAATTTCCGCATTAAGGACATCGATGCGGCGCGCGGCTTTCACCGCTATTTTTGGAAAGCCGGCCCTGTTCCGGGAGGCGCCGGTGGCTGAAGGCATACGCGACAAAGTCGCCATCATCGGCATGGGCTGCACCCGGTTCGGAGAACGCTGGGATGCGCGTCCTGAGGACCTCGTTACGGAAGCGTTCGAGGAAGCCATCGCCGACGCCGGCATCGAAAAAGATCAGATTGAAGCCGGTTGGTTCGGCGTCTTTTATGACGAACAGAATGTCGGCAAGTCGGCCTATCCGTTATCGCAATATCTTCGCCTGCCAAACATCCCGGTTACGCGCGTAGAAAATCTGTGCGCCACAGGAACGGAAGCCTTGCGCGGCGCGACCTACGCTGTCGCCGCCGGCGCCTGCGACATCGCGCTGGCGATGGGCTGCGAAAAGCTGAAGGACACCGGGTTCTCAGGGCTGCCCGAGCGCACGAAGGGCACGTTCGAAGATCTCTATCAACCGGGATTCACCCCGCCCGGCGCGTTTGCGCAGCTCGGCGCCGCCTACGCCGCCAAACACCGCCTCAACATGGATGACCTGAAGCGCGCGATGGCGCATGTCTCCTGGAAAAGCCACGAGAACGGCGCGCGCAACGACAAAGCGCATTTGCGACGCAAGCTGACAATGGAGCAGATTCTCGACGCGCCGATGGTCGCCTACCCGCTTGGCGTATTCGATTGTTGCGGCGTTTCTGACGGCGCGGCGTGCGCGATCGTCGCCCGGCCGGAAATCGCCCGGGAACTCGTTGGCGACAGTTTCGTGACCGTCAAGGCGATGCAGCTGGCGCCGTCGAACGGCGTTGAAATGGGCCATCAGTCCTGGGACGGCGCCCATACGCTGACAACGCGCAAAGCCGCGTCACGCGCTTACGAGGAAGCCGGCGTCAGCGATCCGCTTGCCGATATCAGCGTCACTGAAGTCCATGACTGTTTTTCGATCACTGAACTTGTCCTGATGGAAGATCTCGGTCTATCGCAGGACGGCGCGGCGCCGTCGGACATTTTGGACGGCAGATATGACGCCGACGGCGCCATTCCTTGTCAGATCGACGGCGGGCTTAAGTGCTTTGGTCATCCGATCGGCGCATCGGGCTTGCGCATGACGTATGAAATCTATTTGCAGCTCCTCGGACGCGCCGGCGAGCGACAGCTTAAATCGCCGAACTTCGGACTTGCGCACAATCTGGGCGGCATTCCGAACCGGAATGTGGCGGCCGTTTCGATTTTCGGCATGAGCGATTAAGGGGAGTGCGCGGAACATGGGAAACAAAATGAAATCCAGCAATTTGACTGCGAGCGCGAGCGATGCATCCGGCAACGTGACGCCCATCCGCGACTATTCAGGAATGACGCTCGAAGAACTGGCGAAGGCGCCGACGGTCTACAAGGACGACCTTCTGGACGGTCAAACGGCAGTGATTTCGGGCGGCGGCAGCGGCATGGGCCGGGCCATGGCCGTGCTTTTCGCGCGGCTCGGCGCCAATGTGGTAATTTGCGGCCGGCGCGAAGAGAAACTCGCCGAAGTACGCGACGGCATCAAGGCTTTTGCGGGGCGCGACATATCCTACAAGCCGCTCACTATTCGCGATGCAGACAGCGTCGATATCTTCATGGAAGAGACCTTCAAAAAATTCGGTCCGATTGACGTGTTGATTAACAGCGCCGGCGGTCAGTTTTCTCAGGATGCGATCGATTTTTCCAGAAAAGGCTGGCTTGCGGTCATCGACACCAATCTCAACGGCACCTGGTGGATGATGCAGGAGGCTGCGCAACGCTGGCGCGACAAAGGCGCGCCCGGCAACATTATCAACATTACGGCGACCGTCGAGCGCGGCATGCCTCAGTCGGCGCATTCATGCGCAGCGCGGGCCGGCGTGATCTATTTGTCGAAGACGGTGTCCACCGAATGGGCGCCCCTCAATATTCGCGTGAATTGCATTGCGCCCGGCGCCATCGAAACCGAAGGGGTCACGCAATATTCGAAAGATGCGTTGCACGATTTTCCGCTCGCCAATCCGATGAAGAAATTCGGCGATGTTTGGGATATTGCGGAAACCGCCGTCTACCTCGCGGCGCCGTCATCTAAGTTCGTGACCGGCGAAGTCATCACTGTCGACGGCGGCATGTCTCAGTACGGATGGGTTTGGCCGATCGGCAAGCCGGATTATTTCAAGGACTAAAGACGGAGGCGACAATGCCAAACACCCCTCTTTCGCGCGTTCCCCGGGACAAGCTTTCTGAAGACCTCAAACCGGTCTGGGATACGTTAAACGGTCTTACCGGCGAGCCGGCCTTTGTCGAAGCATTTGCAAACGCGCCGGAGCTTTTGCACTTCGTGATGGGCGAGTTTTACGGCAAGATCTTTTTCGAAGGGCGCGTGGACAACAAGTACAAACAACTTGCACGCCTTTATCTTTCGATGACTCATGGCTGCATGACCTGCAACAAGCAGAACGTGCCCGGAAGCCTTGAGGCCGGAATCACGCAAGTGCAGGTCGACGCGATAACGGACTTTGAATCAGGGCCGTTCGACGAGGCGGAAAAAGCGGTTCTGCGATACACAGCGCAAATGGCGCTGACCAATGCCGACGGCTATATGGACAAAAAGCTGTACGACGACTTGCGCGCGCATTTCGACGATGCGCAGATCTGCGAGCTCGGCGTCGTCATGGGCGTTATCGGCGGGATGGCAAAGCTTTCCTTCGTGCTTAATCTCGTGGAAAAGGAACCTTACTGCGAGTTTGCAAAACCCGCCGCTTAGATGGGTTGCAGGTCGGGCGACTCTCTTTCCCGCTCATCCCGACGAAGGTCGGGATCTCGTTCAACAGAATTCTGCGCAAGCTTTTTGAGATTCCGGCTTTCGCCGGAATGAGCGGATGTGTTTTTCAAGGATGTCGCGTCCCAGCCTAAAACTTAACAATCGCGCCGCCGTCTACATTCAATCCGACGCCGGAAACAAATTGCGCCTCGTCTGTGGCGAGAAACACCGCCGCCGCGGCGACATCTTCCGGTTGGCCCAACCGCCCGACCGGCGCCTTGTGTTCCCAATACTGACGAAACTCCTTGTCTTCGAAAAACGGCGCTGACAGCGCTGTTACGATGGCTCCCGGCTGCAGATAGTTTGCCGTTATGCCGTACTGACCGAGGTCGACCGCCATGGATTTCGTCATGCCCGCAACAGCGTGTTTTGACGTCCCGTATACGAATAAATCGGGCCCGCCCATATCGGACATGATGGAACCAAGATTGATGATCCGACCCGCCCTGCTTTGCTTTAGAGCAGGTATCGCCGCTCGGGAAATCTTGAACATCGCCGTAACATTGACGCCCATGACCTGATCCCAAAGCTCATCGCTGGTCATTTCCAGGGACGACCCCATGGCGACGCCGGCGTTATTCACCAGAATGTCGATCCCGCCCAGCGCCGTCGCCGCCTCAGCCACAATGCGGTCCGCGGCATTTGTTTCCGTTACGTCCTGTTCGAGGCAGGCTGCGGCTGCGTGATCGGCGTAGACCGCGTGCAACGATTTTTCCGGCAGGTCCACCGCCAGGACCGATGCGCCCTCTTTAAGATAGGCTTTCGCAATGGCTTCGCCGATTCCGCTCGCCGCGCCGGTGACCACCGCTTTTTTGCCGCTCAATCGTCCGTTCGCATCATTGCCCGACGCCATCAGCAATCTCCATAAAATATGGGGCCGGCGCAATAACGCCGGCCCCTGTCGTTCTCTCCCCGACGGACGGGGCCGATGGAACCTAGAAGTTTACGCCCAGTTCGGCGCCAAAGACGCGCGGTTCGCCATACTGGCTGAAAATCCACAAGTCGGCCACCGCCTGGGAAGAGACGCGGTAGCGTTCATTGGTGAGGTTGCGGCCGAACAGTCGGAAACTCCAGATATCGTCCTCGCCGGCAAGCTCAATTGTCGCGCCCACAAGCGTTCTGGCGTTCAGCGTCGTATCAAAATCCGGATCGACGTCGGAGTACGAGAACACGTTCTCGTCCTCGTGCGCCGCAGTAACGCCGAGACGCAGGGTCAAGTCGTCGGCGACCGGTGTTTCGTAGCGCCCGTAGATTGTCCAGATTGTCTCTGGCGTCCGTGTCAGCGGCCGACCGGAGAAGTCAACGTCGATAACGCCGTCAAAGTCCGTATCCGCCTCAAACGACTCGAACTCGGCGTCCTGCCAGGAGAAGTTGCCGCCAATGAGCAGCCCTTCAACCGGCGTCACCCACTGGGTTTCCAGCTCGATCCCGAATACGCGCGCTTCCGCCGCGTTAAAGAAGCGGGTTTCCTGGAAATCAACGCCAAGGCTGTTGGTCAGCGTCGCCGCGATCTGACGTTGGGCGTCTTTGTATTTTACGTAGAAGAATGTCGGGTTGAACCGAATGGTTCCGTCCGCAAGGTCCGTCCGCAGACCCACTTCATAGGACGTCGCAATCTCAGGCCGCGTCGGCGCTATGAGTTCGGCTGTCAATTCGTTGCCCGTCGTACCCGACTGGTCGTTAAAGGCGCCGGATCGGAAGCTGCGCGACGCGTTGAAGTACCCGTAGATATCGTCGGTGAATTCATAGGAGAGAACGCCGCGCCAGCTCGGCTCTTCGAAATCGCCGTTTTCGGTGTCCGCAAGCACCCCGTCGGAGAACCTTACAAAGTCCGCGGCGCCCAGAAGGCCGAGCGTGTCGAAGGTGATTGCCGGATTGAACGTCACGCCGTCTTCCAGAAGCTGGAACGTCCGCTGGTTGCGGCCGATCCATTCTTTCTGTTCCCAAGTATAGCGAATACCGCCAGCGAGGGTCAGGCGATCGGTGATGTCATAGGTCGCATCAGCGAACAGCGCGAACGCATTGGCGTCCTGGGCGTTACACAAAACCTGCGGACCGTTGTTCAGGGCGCCGAAGGGCGCAAGACCGAAGAGATCCACAAAGCCTAAGCGTTGCGTCACGCAGAACGTGGTGTCGTTGGATTGATAAAACCCGCCAGCGACCACATCGACCTGCTCGTTGAGATTAAAATTCAGGCGGACTTCCTGTTGAAAGGTTTCACGGTGGTCGGCCCGGTTGGCGTCGAACTGTGAGATTGGCCCGACTTCGCCGACATAGTTATTGGCGAGCGCAGAGGACTGTTCGCGATATCCCGTGATCGACTTCACGGTTACGGGTCCGAGGTCCCAATTGATGTTCAGATAGTAGCCGTCGACGTCGACCTGATGGCCGTCGTCAAGGCCGATATCAAACGCGCCGCGCGCGCTGGGATCGGTAATCCCTGCATTGTTGAGCACTTCGCCGCCGACGTCCTGGGTGAAGCCCAAGAGATTGAATATGAACCGGGGATCGCCGACCGGCGTTTCATTAATGGCGGGAACGGCGTCGGAATCTTCGCGAATGCGCTCATACTGGAACAGCGCATTAAAGCTGTCGCTCGGCTCCCACAGGAGTTTTGTTCGGAAACTGAGAACGTCTTCTCCGCCGAGGCGGCGGAAGTCGCCCTGCCCTGTGGCGCCGTCGACCGGCGTCGGCACAAAACCGAAGACCGGCCCAAACTCGGCGCCGTTGCGATAGTAGCCGTCGTGTTTCTGGTACATACCGGCGAAACGGAAGGCGAAGTGATCCCATAGCGGCACATTGACTGCGAACCGCCCTTCCACGCGATTGTAGGATCCATATTGAATGCGCGCCTGCAAGGACGCCGCATCCAGATCCGGTCGCTTCGTGCGCACGTTAACGACGCCCGCCGTCGAGTTCTTCCCAAACAGCGTGCCCTGCGGCCCGCGCAGCACTTCGACCTGCTCGATGTCGAAAATATCGAGCAGCTGAGTTTGCACATGAGGAACAACAAAGTCGTCGAGGGTGACCGCGACCTGTGACTCTGAATAGACGATGATGTCTGTCTGCGCCGCGCCGCGGATGGCGAAGGACGCCGCGTTGAAGCCGGTCACTTTTGACGCCGAGAAGTTCGGCACGAAAGCGGCGATGTCGCCAAGGTCATTGGGCACAAGAGAGTCCACAACGTCTTCGTTCAGCGCGGTCACGGCGACCGGCGTTTCCTGCAGGTCGGTTTCCCGCCGGGTCGCAGTGACGGTAATCACGTCGTTCTGCGCCATGGCGCCGGCCGGAATCGCGACGCCGGCGAATCCCGCGCCTGCGGCCGCCAGTTTCAACGCCAGCGGCGCAGCGCTGATTTTCAACACTGATTTGAGTTTTTTGCTTGCAGACATCACTGCCCCTCCCAAAACGACCGTTCAGATTCCTACCTGCGATCTGGCTCCGGCGACCACGGCGGCCGCCAGCGAAAACTTCAATCCGATCGTAGCGCGTCGAATCAAATTACGAACAATCATGCTTGTTTTTTTCTTGGCTGGCAACAGACGATAAAACCCGTCGTGACTGGTTTTCCGAACGATTTGGCGAATGTGCAACACTTCTTTTTTCATATTGCGCCGCACAAAAACAATCCAACATGTTTGTTTTTTTGTTGACCTTGCGCCGCGTCGGGTGTGGTCTATCGTCGGACGCGAAGCGACATCGCCGCAGCCCTAGCGTTTGTTGCACCGCAATAAGAAAAACTCTTCGGGAGAACGCTCACTATGGCGCACACTTTCATCGCGAGATTCAAAATTTTTCCGGAAAAGGAGGCGCAATTCCTCGCCGCCTGCGAGCGCATGGAAAAGGCGGTCGCCGCCAACGAACCGGATGCGCTCGGCTACAAATTCTACCGTCTGCGCGAGCCGAACATGTTTGCGGCATTTGAGGCGTTCACGGATGAGGCCGCCGACGAAGCCCACCAGAATTCAGACCACTTCAAGGAGATCGCCCCCACCCTCATTGAATGCATTGACGGCGGCTGGGAACGCGAATTTCTCGATCCGTTGAAGAAATAGGGCGAGCGCCATGGCCGACCGCAATCCCGACGACATCCTTACTTTGAGTGACTTGCTGCTCACGGCCGCAGCCGCGCGCCCTGAAGAAGACGCCCTCGTTTTTCCCGACAGCCGCCAGAGCTACGCTGAATTGCTCGCCAACGCGCGGCGTTGGGCGAAGGCGTTTATCGCTTTGGGCGTTCAGCGCCGGGATCATGTCGGACTGTTGATGACGACCCAGCCGGAATTCGTAGAGGCGCTTTTTGGCGCGGCATTGGCGGGCGCCGCGGGCGTTCCCATTAACGCCCGATACGCCCCGGCCGAACTCGCCTATCTTATCGAGAACGCCGACATTGTTTCGCTTGTCACCACCGACAAGGTGGCCGACGCTGTTGATTTTATCGCCCGCCTCAACGAAGCGTTTCCTGATATCGCCGCCAACAAAGACCCGTCGTCATTAAGTGTTTCCTCGGCGCCGAAATTGAAAAACATCGTCGTCACCGGCGACGGCAGCCACGACGGCTATATCGCCGACAGCGGTCTCGATGCGATTGCGAGCCGCGTATCCGACGCCGATCTCGACGCGCGCATCGCTGAGATTGATCCCGCCGATCTCGGCCTCATTCTGTATACGTCCGGAACGACGTCAAATCCCAAAGGCTGTATGATCCCACACAGCGCGATCGTCTCTAACAGCCGCGCGCTTGGCCGCTATCGATACGAAATGACGGAACAGGACCGCTTCTGGTCACCGCTGCCGATTTTTCACATCGCGGGGATTTTGCCTATGGTCGCCGTTTTTGACGTGGGCGGCGCCTATCTCACGATTCCTCATTTCGAAGCGGGTATGGCGCTCAAGATGCTCGAATCGGAGCGGGCCACTATGACCTATCCGTCCTTTGTGACGATCATGCAGGACTTGATCAATCATCCGAACTTTCCGGATACGGATCTGTCGCGAATTCGACTTATGAATTCCAATCTCGGGGTTCAGCCCGCCGAGATTAAGGAGGCCATCGTTAAGGCCATGCCGCAAACTATTCAGGTCGGCACCTACGGGCTGACAGAAGCGTCCGGTACAGTGTGCACGAGCCGTCTTTCCGATGACGAAGGGACACGCACGTCGCGGCTGGGCGTTCCTTTGCGCGGCTGGGATTTGAAAATTCTGGACATGGAAACCGGCGCGGAATGCGGCGTCGATGAACGCGGCGACATTTGCATTCGCGGCCCAGGCATGCTGACCGGCTATTACAAGGATCCGGAGAAAACCGCTGAATCCATTGATAAGGACGGCTGGCTGCACACCGGCGATCTCGGCTCCCTCGACGCTAACGGTCAGATCATGTTCCATGGCCGCACCAAGGACATGCTCAAGGTCGGCGGTGAGAATGTCGCCGCCGCTGAAATCGAAGCGGTGCTGAACAGCCATCCCGCCGTTGAACTCGCCCAGATCGTTGGCGCGCCGGATCCGCGCTACGAGGAAGTGGCGGCGGCTTTCATCAAACTGAAGAGCGGCGCCAACGCGAGCGAAGACGAGCTCATCGCTCATTGCGACGGCAAACTCGCGCGCTTCAAGATCCCGCGTTATGTCCGCTTCGTCGACGACTGGCCCATGTCGACCAGCAAAATTCAGAAATTCAAACTCAAAGACCAGATCACCGATGAACTGAAACAATCAGCGACCCATGTCGCTTAAAGGAGACGATCTATGACGGCGTTTGTGGCGAAACTCGTAGTGAAACCGGAAAAACGCGAAGAGTTTGAAAAGTTGCAGACCGAGCTGCGCGCGCTTACCCACAAGCACGAACCGGAAGCGCCCGTGTACGAGTTAATCCGGTCCCGGGACGAAGAAAACACCTATCTATGCGTTGCAACCTTTACCAGTGAAGCCGCATTCGATCATCACATGTCGATCGATTTTCATGATCGCTTGGTGCCGCCGATCCTCGACTGCCTCGCCGAGGAAATGGACCTGAAATTCTACGACATTATTGGCGAGCCGAAACGCGCGGCGGAATGAACAACAGGAGCGCGGTCATGGGCGATTATGACGACGCCGAGTTGCAGGAAATCGTGGATCGCAAGCGCATTTATGATGTGCTGACCCGATACTGTCGTGCGCTTGACCGCTGCGACGTCGACCTCATGCGCTCGGTGTATTGGGATGACGCCAGAGACGATCACGGCGTCTTCAACGGCGGCGCCCAGGAATTTGCCGAATTCATCATTCGCGAAATCCAGGAGTGGTTCGAAGTGACAGTGCACGCCATTATGAACGTTCATATGGAGCTCGAAGGAAATATTGCGTGCACGGAGAGCTACCTTTTCGCCTATCATCGCATTCGCGGCGACAAGAAAAAAGTCGAGGAGATATTCGGTTCGACCTACCTCTCGCAATTCGACTGGTCGAAGGTGGAAGGCGTTCCCCATGTCTTTTGGTATGGCGGTCGCTACGTGGATCGCCTCGAAAAGCGCGGCAAGGAATGGAAAATCGCCCACCGCCAGGTGGTGATGGACTGGAACCAGAATGAACCGTCAACCGCGATTTGGGACGAAGGCATGTTCAAGACCCTGACATTGCGCGGAACCCGGGGTCATGAAGACCCGGTCTTCAAGAACGTACCCTGATGCCTGGTCCCGCCCTCGCCGATAAATCCGCCATCGTGCTCGGCGCCGCCGGACGCGGCAATATGGGCCAGACGATTGCGCGCCGCTTTGCAGAAGAAGGTGCGAAAGTCATGGCGGCGGGCCGCCATGAAGAAGAACTGAGGCGGTTTTCAAAAGAGATCGGCGGAGACTATGCCCTTTGCGACATCACCAGTCGCGCGGACAATGATGCGCTTATCAAAAAAACCAAAGCGACATTCGGCGGCGTCGATATCGCCGTCAACGCAACCGGCTGGGGATTTGTAAAACGGTTCGACAAAACAACAGAGGAAGAGCTCGACCGAATCCTGGCCCTGCAGTTCAAAGGCCCATTTTTCTTCTGTCAGGCGATCGCGCCGGCAATGGCCGAGCGAGGCGGCGGTTCGCTTATTCAGATTTCCTCCGCGACGGCGACAATTATGCTCAACCACCACGCCGCTTATATGGGAACAAAGGCGGGCATTGATCACGTAATCCGTTGCGTCGCCTACGAGTACGGCAAAAACGGCGTGCGCGCGAATTCGATTTCGCCGGGCTTCACCAAAACGCCGATGACGCAAGACGCCGCGAACATGCCGGGTTTGGAAGAAGCCTTTGTCAAAGAATACCCGCTTGGGCGCATCGGTACGTCGGACGATGTGGCGGCAGCCTGTGTATTCCTGGCGTCTGATGAATGCTTCATGACCGGTCAAAACCTACAGGTGAACGGCGGTCTAACGCTCCGCCGCAACCCGACTCAGGCGGAAATCAATGCCTCGATTGCGGCGGCGAAGGGTGAGCACGAATAGAGTGAATTGAGGGTTCGATCTCTTTATCTCCTCCGCTCATCCCGACGAAAGTCGGGATCTCCTTCAGATAGATCGGGCAGGCCGAGAAAGATCCCGGCCTTCGCCGGGATGAGCGGATTCGTATCTTGTCCAATCCTCAACCGCCTTACAGGCGCCGCAACACCTCTGACCCGTCCCAGTCGTCTGATTTGCGTTTGACAAAGCTATAAAATTTGTCGAGCGGCTCGGACCGCTCATAAAACTCCAGCATGCACCCATGAGCGTTTCGCGCATCGACCATGACAAAGCGCACCCCGTCGGTCGTGGTCGCATCCAGCGCGCAAGCCATGCCCGCCGCTGCGGCGTCCTCCAGCGCTATATCGACGCTGCCGACAAAGACCGCCAGGTGATGCAGCCCTTCTTCGTTCGCCGCATACATATCGCGCACCGCAGACGGTTGATCGTCATGCTGATGAATAAGTTCGATCATCACATCGCCGAACTGGCCATAGGCCGATGAATGGTCAAACGGCGTTTCCTTCCCGCGATAGAGGCTTTTGGAAAGCCCAACATGCTCAAGCAAAAAAAATGGGCCCGCCGTCAATGCGGCCGCAAACCAGTTCGCCGCTCGCTCGATGTCCGGCGCGTGATAAGCGATTTGGACGATCTCTCCGAACGCCGTCGTTCGGTCGACGTCGTCCGGATGGCGCAGCAGTCTCACCCGGCGAGATCGTTGGCGTCGCGGATGGGATCTGATCCGTCCCATTTCTCCGCCGCCTCGCGAATGCGTGCAAAATAATTGTGGATGAACGGCAAGTCTTCCAGCACTTCGATCATGCCGCCAGTGATCGGCGACGTATCCACATAGCAAAAGCTCAAAGGGCCAAACGTTCCGCTCGCCGCAACTGAAAAGCCCAGTTCCTCATAGCGGGCGACTTCCTTTTTGTAGTCTTCGACGATCACCGCCACGTGGTGAAAGCCCTCGCTGCCCTTGGGAATGAGGTCGCGATAACAGGACGGCGAGTCGCAATGCTGTTCGATGAGTTCAATATGGACGTCGCCCGCCTGGGCGAGCGCGGCGGAAAACTCAACGTCTTGCGGCGCGCCGCGATACAGCGCATCGCCAACCTGCGGCCGGTCAAGAATGTAGAACGGACCAACGCCGAAGGTTTCCATCCACTTCTCAGCTGACGCGCGCACGTCATTCACCACATAGGCAATTTGCAGCACCTTGTGGTTCATGGCGGGATGCAGCATGGGCGTCGCCCCTTCTTCTAGAGTTGCGCCGGCGCTTCGATCAACGTCTTCAACGCCTTCAGAAATTCACCAGCGATCGCGCCGTCGATGGCGCGATGATCGCAGGTCAGCGTCGCGGTGAGGACGCTTTCAAACCCGCCCGCTTCCGCGGGCGCGCGTTCAACCGCGCCCACCGCGAGGATCGCCGCCATGGGCGGATTGATGAAAGCGTCAAAACTCGTCACGCCATACATGCCGAGATTGGAGATGCTGAAACTACCGGGCTGGTATTCATGTTGCTCCAGCTTTTCTTCTCGGGCTCGCGCTGCAAGATCGCGCGCTTCGGCGCCGATCTCCGCAACGCTCTTTTCTTCCACGCGCCTGATCACGGGGGCGACAAGTCCGCCCGGCACGGCGACGGCGACATTGATATCGGCATGTTTGAAGCGATGGATGGCGTCGCCTGCGAAATGCACGTTGACGTCCGGGACCTGCATCAGCGCTAAAGCCGAGGCCTTAATCAGATAGTCATTGATCGACGGCGCGGCGACCGATGATTGCTTCAAATTTTCGCGCAGGGCGATCAGCGGATCCATCACGAATTTGGCGCGCACATAGTACTGAGGCACCGTTTGCGTCGCTTCCGTGAGCCGCTTAGCGATCGTGCGCCGCATGGAGGACAGTTTGACGACGTCATATGCGGCTTCGTTAGTCGCGGCGGCGTCGGGATCGAGCCCTTGGCTCTTCGCGGCCTGTTCAACATCTTGCAGGGATATGCGGCCGTTGCGGCCGCTGCCCTCAACGTGGCCGAGGTCGACGCCAAGAGATTGCGCCAACGCTGCGGCTTTCGGCGAAATTGATAGGCCATCGGGAATAACCGCTTTGGCAGGCGCCGACGCCGGCGGGGCGCTGCGCTCCGGCTCAGCGCTGTCGGAATGCGCAAAGCCCGCAGCCGCTCCCTTAAAGTCCGCGATGAATGCATCGATCTCCGCATCCGGAACATCGTCATCAGCGAAGACGGCGATCAAGGCGCCGACGGGATAGGTTTCCTCCGCCTCGCCGATCCGTTTGCGCAAGGTCCCGGTGAATTCGAGCTCCACGTCATTAGCGATCTTGTCTGTCTCGATAACAACAAACAGATCGCCTTCGTTGACCGTTTGCCCCTCTTCCGCATGCCATTCGCGGATGACGCCTTCTTCCATTTCGATGCCCCATTTGGGCATGGTGAAAGGAGTAATTTTTCCCACTATCACTCCTCGCCTATTTGTAGGAAACGACTTTGCGCACAGCCGCATCGATATGGGCTGGACCCGGAACATAGGCCCGTTCCAGATCTCTGGAGAACGGCACGGGCGCATGGGGCGCCGTCACCTGCTGCACCGGCGCCTTTAGCGACGAGAAACCGTGACTTGCAATAAATCCTGCAATGTCCGACGCGAGCGAACAGCGCGGCGGGCTTTCATCGACGACGACGACGCGGCCGGTTTTTTCAACGCTGTCGAGGATCGCATCTTCATCAAGCGGGCTTGTGGTGCGAAGATCAATGAGATCGCAATTGATGCCGTCTTCGGCCAGTTTCGGCAGCGCTTTTTCGGCGAAGGCGACCATGCGGCCCATGGCGACAATTGTTGCATCGTCGCCTTCGTTCAAAACCGCCGCCTGACCGAACGGAACCAGATACTCTCCCTCCGGCACCTCGCCTTTGCGGCCATACATGGCCTTGTGTTCGAAAAAGACGACCGGGTCATCGTCGCGGATGGCGGTCGTGAGGAGGCCTTTCGCATCAGCGGGATTTGACGGCATCACCACTTTTAGACCGGGTACGGACGTTACGATTTGATACATCGTCTGGCTGTGCTGGGCGGCCATATTCATGCCGGCGCCATAAGGAACCCGAATCACAACGGGGCACTTCGCCTTGCCGCCGGACATGTAGCGAAACTTCGCCGCCTGATTCATCGTCTGGTCCAGAGCCAAGCCCAGGAAATCGGCGAACATGATCTCCGCGATACCGCGTTTGCCGGCGAGCGAGGCGCCGACCGCCAAGCCAACAATTGTGTTTTCCGAAATGGGCGTATCGATCACCCGGTCTTCACCGAACTTTGGAAGAAGCCCGCCAGTAACGCCGAAAATCCCGCCGGACGCTTCCCGTTCCCCGGACGTACCGCCGGCGCCGCCGGAAACATCTTCGCCGCATACAAAGACGGTCGGGTCGCGCTCCATTTCCTGATGCATCACCTGATTGAGCGCATCGCGATAGGTCATTACCGGCATGGCGGCGCTCCCTTATTGATAAGAAATGTAGACATCGGTGGTGATCTCTTCGGGCCCCGGCATCGGCGCGGCCCGGGCTTCCTCGACCGCTTCATCGATCAGGGCGAGCACTTCCGCATCGATGGCGTCGAGCTTGTCGTCGCTGACGGCGCCCACAGCACGGAAATTTTTGAGGCAATCCATCTCTTCGCGATGGCGCTTTACTTCGTCTTTCGCGCGGTATTTTTGCGGATCGCCCTCAAAGTGCCCGAAGAACCGCGTTGTCATGAATTCCGCCGTACACGGTCCCTTGCCGGCGCGCGCATGATCCAGCAATTCGGCCATGGCATCGTAGACCGCGAAATAGTCGCAACCATCGGCCTTGATTGTCTTCATGCCGAACGCTTCTGACCGCGCCGCGATGTCTTTCGAGCCAACCGCGTAGTCGGCGCCGGTGTGTTCGGAGTATCCATTATTCTCAATTACAAAGATGGCCGGCGCGTTGATGACCACCGCCATGTTCATCGCTTCCAGAACCGCACCCTGATTGACCGAGCCGTCGCCGCCGAAGGAAATCGCCACGCGGCCCTCGCCATCGAGTTTTGCCGACAGAGCCGCCCCCACGGCCAGCGGCCCGCCGGCGCCGACGATGCCATTGGCGCCGAGCATGCCCTTGTCGAAATCGGCGATGTGCATCGACCCGCCTTTGCCTTTGCCGAGGCCTGTCGCGCGGCCGTAAATTTCCGCCATCATCGCCTTCACATCACACCCCTTGGCGATGCAGTGGCCGTGGCCGCGATGGGTGGAAACGATGAGGTCTTTCTCGTCGAGATGCTCGCACACCCCGACAGCGACCGCTTCCTGGCCTGAATAAAGGTGCGTGAATCCGGCGATTTCGCCCGTCATGATCTCTTTATGCAGACGTTCTTCAAACTCGCGGATGGTTTTCATCTGCCGGTAGGCGCGCAGGAGCTGGTCTTCGCTTTGCTGAATCGCCATGGGTCAAGACCCCGCTTTCGTTCTGGGTTTCGCGGTGTCGCCGGAGACATAGTCCTCCAGCGTTTTGTGGAAATGCCGGATCCTCAACTCCTGATCGCCAAGCCAAAGGCCCGAGTAACCGGCGCTGTTCATCCCTTTTTGCACGAATGGCAAATTGTAGGCGTCCTGGTTGATGACGAGACCGAGCGACGTTTCCCCATGCTTGTACTGACGCCATTTCGGCCGCTTGTATTCTTCGTCATCGAATTCATTGTCCGGAAGCTCGAACATCCAGTAATCGAAAAACATTTTGTTCGGATCTTCCGGATGCGGACGCTGCCGGAACAGCATCAGGTCATCGGCGTGAACATTCATCGTGATGTTCGGGAAAATCATATAGTGATAGTCATCCGTCAGCTGATCGTCGTTCAGCGCGGAATAGTCCCGTCCCTGCTTCGGCCCGTTTTTGCGCTTGAACTTCTGGATCGCCTCGCGGGCGTCGTACACCGATCCTTCATAAGAGGCGGGGTCCATGCCGGCGTCGCGCATGACAACTTTGATTGGCGGGGGAATTTCCGAGGGAGAAACAACGCGCGGGCTCAAGACACCGAACGCAATCAAATAGCGCGAATGACGTTCATAACAGTCGATCTGAATGTCGAGATCGTCGAGATAATAGAGCAACTGCGGGTGAATGCCCTGAACGTGGTAGCTTTCATTGAATGCGTCGACGGACGCTTTCCAATTGCAATCCCACTCTACCGTCTTCCATTCCTTGAGCACCATCCGATCGAGGTGATAGGGATCAAGATGCTCCGGAATAATCCCGAGATAGTCGAGAAGCGGCTCCACATCCGGGTCGAGGCTGAACCAGACAAAGGACCCCCATGTGTCGCAAGGCAGACCAATAAGCCCGCCGCATGGCGGCGCTCCCTGCGGAAAAGTCTCTAAATCTGGAATATCGAAAAAGCGCCCATCAAGGCGATACTGCCAGTTATGGTAATGACAGCGCAGGCTTTCCTCCGCCTCCTGCGGCTCGTGAACCGCATGAACGAGCTGATTGCCCCGGTGCTGGCAAACATTGTAGAAAGCGCGAACCGATCGGTCTTTCTGACGTATAAGGAGGATCGAGTCCGGCCCAATCTCTGTGACGATGTGGTCGCCGGGCTCAGGAATATCGTCTTCCCGGCAGCCGAGCAGCCAGACCTTCGTCCACATATGCTCCCATTCGCGCTGCATGTAATCGCGCGAGGTGTAGCGATCTTTCGGGATCATCTCTGTGGAGAAATTCGGCTTCGGCGCCGGTTTGACAGGCGTGCCGGCGGCGCCCTGGCGTTTCGCCGTCCGTTTGATCTTTTGTTGACGCCTGACTTTCATGAGACCCTAGAACTGAACCCGTTTCGTATAACCGCCGTCGACGACGAGATTGACGCCCGTGACCCAGCTCGCCGCCGCGCTTGATAGAAACACAATGCAGCTTGCGACCTCTTCCGGCGTTCCCAATCGGCCGAGCGCATGGGTTTTTTCGGTGCGCTCATAGAATTTCTCATTGGATATCTTGATCATATCCCAGGCGCCGCCGTCGAAATAGATCGGCCCCGGCGACACGCTGTTCACACGAACGCCTTGCTCGCCATGGGCCTGGCTTAACTGCTTCGCATACGTAATGAGCGCAGCTTTCATAGCGTTGTAGGCTTGCGGGACCATGAAGGTCTCCACCGCCGCCGTCGTCGAGATCATGGTGACGGCGCCGCCGCCGCGTTTCTCCATATGCGGAATAACCGCCTCAACCCCGCGCACGGTGCCCAACACGTCAATCTCAAAACTCTTCCACCAGTTCTTTTCGCTGTCAGCGCCGCCGCCCGCCGAAACGTTTGGGATGAACACGTCGATTCCGCCGAGCTCCTCCGCCATGGCCTCGATCCAGGCTTCGTATTCTTCCTTGTTTTTGATGTTGCAGGGCGCGCCGGTGATTTTGCCGTCGGCAATCACTTTCATTTCCTTGACGGCTTTATTGACGCTCTCCGGTGATCGCGAACAGATCGCCACATTCGCCCCCTCTTCGGCGAAGAGATTGGCGGTCCGCCGGCCGATTCCTTGCGTCGCGCCCGTAATGAGGACGTTTTTTCCTCTAAGCCCTAGGTCCATTTTCTTCAATCCATTCCGTTGGTTAGCGTCGGAACTCGATGACGGCGCGACCAACATTAAAGACAATCATGATTGTTTTTTTCTTCACGTCAAGGCGCCCCGCGCCAAGGCCGAACCATTACATCGCCGGACGGGCGAGCAGTCCATTGTCCACGACAAATTCCGAGCCGGTGACAAATCGCGATTCATCCGACGCCAGATACAGCACAAGATTGGCGACGTCGCTCGGCGTTCCCAAAGAATCCGACGGCAGGACGCCCTTTTCGGGAATATCCATCGGCTTCTCGTCCAGGCGCCCCTGCGCGCTTTGCACCATCGGCGTTTCGATGGCGCCGGCGTGGATCGAGTTGCATCGCACGGGATAGCCTTCCGCCTGGCAGTGGGCGGCGATCGATTTCGTCATGGATCGGACGGCCCCTTTCGCCGCCGTGTAGGCGAAGAAAATTGGGAATCCCACGTGAGACGCCGTTGACGACATATTGATGATTGTCCCGCCCTCGCCCTCTTTCAGCAAGGGAAGCCCATGTTTACAGCCCAAAAACACGCCTTCCGACATGACCGCGTTCGCAAACTTAAACTCGTCCAACGTGCAGTCTTCCGGTGATGACAGAATGACCACGCCGGCGTTGTTCACGAGAATATCGAGCCCGCCATAGTTCGTTTTGACATCGGCCAAAACGCGCTTCCAGTCGTCCTCACTTGCAACGTCATGCTTGTAAAAAGCGGCGCCGCCGCCGATCTCCGCCGCCGCGGCCGCGCCTTTCTCTTCATTGATGTCGGTGAGAATGACCCTGGCGCCCTCCCGGGCCAACAATTGCGCGTCCGCAAGGCCTAGCCCTGACGCGCCCCCCGTAATGAGTGCGACTTTCCCATCGACTCGTCCCATATGTTCCTCCTTGCCGGCGCTGCGGAAATTGTGCAGTGCAATATTTTTTGGTCGCCTTTTCTTCAGGCTTAGACTAAAATACAATCAGACGTGAATGTTTTTTTTCGGGTCCTGTCAATGAATACAAGCACAACAAATTTCGCGACGCGGCGGCGGCTGCGCAAGGCCGCTGCGGACCGGCCGGCGAAAGAGATCGGCCGCCAGGCCCAGAAAAGCGCATCGACCCGAAAGCTGATTGTCGAGGCGGCGCTGCAATGCCTGATCAAATACGGTTACGCCCAGACCACAACGCCGCGGATTGCCGAAGAAGCCGGCCTGTCGCGCGGCGCCATGATGCACCATTTCTCCAATCGGCACACTGTGATCCAGGCCGCGATAGAGTATTTGCACACAAAGCGGCTGCGCGCGTTTCGCCGCGCGATCTCGACACTCCCGGAAGGCCAGCCGCATCTTCACGACGCCCTCGCCGCTTATTGGAAACACGTCACGCATCCGCTCTTCGTTGCGTTTCACGAGCTTGCGGTCGCCGCGCGCACGGACAAAGAGCTTGAAAAAATCCTGCGTCCCGCAGAGCAGGCCTTTTATCGCGAGTGGTACAAGCTCGCTGTTGATCTCTTCCCTGAATGGCAGGGCGACCGCGGCAAGTTCGATCTCGCTTTGAACCTCGTCCAGATCACGCTTGAAGGCCTCGCCATTCGTCGGTTGTCGGCGTCGCTGGATCCGAAAGCGGAAGATCAGCTGTTCGACTATCTTGAAGAATGCCTACGCAATTTGATGCCGACCAAAATGCAAGAATCAAAGCAGTACGCGCGGCGCAAGAACGCCAAAAAACTCTCAACCACATTGGCTGAGTAACGCCGGAGCGTTGTGACCAAAACGACGCGATGCGGAAGGGAAACCGATGACGGACTTGTTCATTCTGCATCATCACGACCCCTCGCCTTTCGCCGAAAAGATTAGAAAAGCCTTTGGCGTCAAAGGCCTCTCTTGGGCCTCGGTGCAGATCCCGATGATCGTGCCAAAGCCGGATCTCACCTGCCTCACCGGCGGCTATCGCGGCACGCCGGTCCTTCAGATTGGCGCCGATATCTATTGCGACACCCGGCTGATCGCTGACGTAATTGAAAAACTGCATCCCCATCCGCCGCTCTTCATCTCCGGCCCGCTGGTCAATTTTGGCCTGCAGCACTGGAGCGATGATGCGGTGTTTCCGCCGGGCGCCGCCCTCGCTATGCATGAAAACGCCGCGAACCTGCCCGACGAGCTGCTTGACGAGCGGCGCGCCTATTTCACCAATCTCGATTTTTCGCGTTTCGCCGAAGACGCCGATCATTTTCGTTCGCAGTTCCAGGCTCACGCCACGCTGATCGACGAGCAATTGCAGGACAGCCGTCTGTTCTTGCTGGGGGATGCGCCGGAATGGGCCGACATCGGCGCCTATTTCAATATCTGGATGGGCGGCGGGCATATTCCGAGTGCGGAGCGCCTTATCACCGGGTTGGACCGCCTGGCTGCGTGGCGCGCGCGCATGGACGCCTTTGGAATGGGCGAGCGGACCGACATCACTGCGGACGAGGCCATAGCCATCGCGCGGCAGGCGAGTCCGGCTTCACTGGATAGCGCTGAAAACAGGCCTGACGAAACCGGCGCGGCGCCGGGCGACCGGGTGATCGTCTGGCCGGTCGATCATTCGGATACGCCTGTCGAGGGAACGCTCGCCCTGATCTCCGCTGTGAAAATCGTCGTCATCCGTTCCGATGAGCGCGCCGGCGAGCTGGCCGTGCACTTTCCCAGAATCGGCTACCAGTTGCGAAAAGCCGGGTGATCACCCGCCCAAAAGAAACAATCGTGATTGTTTGTTTTAAGCTTCGATTGTGATAATGAAGGCGCGTCCGCGACGAAACACAAACGCGACGGAGGAAGCGCATGCCCGACGGTTTCAAAGCAGAATGGCCCATGGATCTGAAGGCGCCGAAAGACAGTCTTGAGGCGAAACAACCTCGCCCGACCGACATCGGCAATGACGTGCCTGACCCGTCCCGCTTTTACTCGCGCGAATTCATGGAATTGGAGTGGACGCATCTGTGGCCTCGCGTGTGGCTGCTCGCCGGCGTGACCCCCGACATCAAAGAACCCGGCGATTTCACCGTTTTCGCCCACGGGCATGAAGAGTTCATCATCGTCCGTCAGGACGATATGTCGATCAAAGCGTTTTACAATGTCTGTCCGCACCGGGCGAACCGCATCTGTCTCACCGAGCAGGGAAGCGTTCCAAAATTTTCCTGCCCCTTTCACGGCTGGCAGTTCGAATGCGACGGCAGCCTTGCGCGCATCACCGACGAGGACACGTTCGATCCTGAACTGATCAAACATCGCCCCGGCCTTACTGAAGTCCGCTGTGATTCAATTGGCGGACTGATCTTTATCAATATGGACGGCGAAGCGCCGCCGCTGAAAGAATGGATCGGCCTGCCGGAAGGCTATATCGAAAACTATGAAATCGAAAAAATGAACGTTGTTCGTCACGTGCGTTCGGAATGGATGGCGAACTGGAAAACCGGCGTCGACGCGTTCTACGAGACCTATCACCTTCCCCATATCCATCCGCAAACACAAGGTGTGATGGAAGACTTCAGCCAGATCGATCTATATCCAAACGGCTTCAGCCGCATGATCGTGCCGATCGGGGTCAAGTCTCACCGGGTTAAGGATCAGGAACAAATCGATCCCTACCAGCAGCATATGATGATGGAGGCCGGGATCGATCCTCAATCGTTTGCCGGCACTGCCGCTGAGGTTCGTGTCGCTATTCAGAAGGCGAAACGCGCCCGCGCCAAAAAGTTCAACCTCGACTACTATGTCAAAATGACCGACGGCCAACTCACGGACAGTTGGGCGACCGGTTACTTCCCGAATGTGCAGATTGGCATGCACCCGGAAGGCGTATTCATCATGCGCTTTATTCCGCACCCGACGGATCCGGAACGGTTTTACTACGACAATATGACCATGTTCCGCTATGTCGACGATCCTGGATACACGGTGCCGGCCTGGATGGGCTTGCCTGAGGGCGTCGATGTATCGGGCGAGATCCGCCCGGAAATTGAGCATGTGCCGGCCGGCGTGAAGCCGGATCTGGGAGAAGTGCTGGACCAGGATGTCGAGCTCGTCTCCGCGGTGCAGACCGGCGTAAAGTCGCGCGGCTTCAAGGGTCCGCTTTGGTCTGAACAAGAAGACCGCGTGCGCCACTTCCACCGCGAACTTGACCGATACATCAATCGCGAAAAATAGTCGGCGCCGGTCTCAGTGACCGCCCATCACAAAACGCCGGTCATCGTCAGCGCTTCCGCCGCCTTCGCTGCAAGCAGTTCCGGTTGGTCAACGCTTGCCCAATGGGTGGCGTTGGTAAGCTCAATTCGGGGCAGATTGCTTTCTTTCAACCAACGCAACGACATCTCAGGGAGATTGTCGGGGTTGAAAAGATAGACGGCGTTGGCTGACTGGGCCAGCGCCTCCCCCGGAACATGGTCCGCAGAGAAACGATTGGCGTCCCGGCCGAGGGTCCACAGCGCCGGCGGATCGGCAGTCTCGACGACCGCGCGATACCGGGCGATTTCAGGTTTGTCCGCCGCCATTGCCGACAGTCGGTCCAGGAACGCTTCGCGAAATGCCAACGGGGAATCATAACGCGCCGCCGTGCCCGAAAAGTAGGCGTCTTCCGCTGTCAGGTTGCCTTCAAGCGACAGAATAGTCTCGATTGGCGAGCCGCCTCGCTGCGCCGCCAACGACGCAATGATGGATGAAACGGAATGCGCCAGGATGACGCTGGCCCCGCAGTCTCGCGCCCTGTCGTCGACAATTTCAGCGACCGCATCGAGCGTTGTCGATTTGTGTTCTATCGCCGGCGCGCCAAATCCCGGCAAATCGAATGGAATAGTATCAATCTTGGTCGACAGCGCAGTGTCCAGGATTGGGGCGAACATGGTGCTGTTGTCGCCAAAGCCCGCGATGCAGAGCATCTTTTCCATCGAGTGAAATCCTTGAATCAAAAACAGGCGCGAACTTTCAGCCCCGGAAGACGCGCCAACTTGTCGTGATCTGTCGAGGCCTGCTCACAAAATCGCTTATCTGGCGACGCACGCCGCCGCTTCACCGGCTTGCATTGCGACCTTCCCGACCGGGCGGACTACGCAATCTTCCGCTTTAGTGCGGATGATCGTTCATATTCGCCCACCAGTTCTTCCTCATATCTGAACAGAATGTCTTCCAGCACGCGTCCGATCTTGGTCTGGGTGCGCACCTGCTCAATTTTCGGCCACGCCGTACGTTCGCCCAGATCTGTAAGAAACGCGATATCCTTGCGCGACAGGTCGCTGAGCATTTTTGAAGGACCCCAGTCGAGCCGTGGGCGGATGATATTGACGTCCCCGGTGTAATTCTGGTTGATCACAGAAAGCGCCATGTTCGCCATTGAGTTGATGCGGGGAAAAAACGACATCGGCCGCTGAATGATAGAGGCGTACGCATTAAGCCACGCTTTCGACGTTTTTGTGGTTGCGTCCATCACCGCCGGCGCCAAGCCGCTCTTGTTCTTAACGTCGGTCGCAAACGGCAACACAAGCGGATTGGCCAGGCTGACAACAAAATGGTTGACACCGTAAAGGCGCGCCAGGCGCTTCGCCGGCAGGTCATTTGTCACCGAACCATCCACCCATTTCCGATTGGGCAAATAGGGTGTCTTCTTCCCCCGATGATTTTTCGCCGCCAACACGACCGGCGGGTAGACGCCCGGCAACGCGCATGACGCCAAAACCGCTTCGCGAATAAACACATTCGGCGACGCGATGGCGTTCAACAACCGTGAGGTTTGATGCTGTTCGGCGGGCGCGACCGATATATTGAGATGTCGTCCGGTGAGCTCATAGGCTTCCTGAAATGTCAGGTCCGGAATCAGCCGCTCAATGCGGCGGCGCACATGCTCAATCGGCATCCGCTCCGATCCTTTGCGCGTGTTGACCGATTCAACAATTTCATTGTCGGCGCCGACAAGAACGTCGGGATTGAAATACTGCTCTAATTCGGAGTCAGTATGCGTACAAATAATTGCAGCGACTGCCGAACCGCCGCTCGACCCTGAAATAACGCGCGGCAGAAGACCTTCACGCCACAGCGCTTTCGCAACACCCACGTGGAAATACAAAAACGCCCCGGACCCGCTCATGAGAAAAGCAGAGCCGCCGTAACAGTGGTGTGCGCGGCGAAAAAAATCGAGCTTCTCTTCAAAAGTGATGTCCTTCACCGCATCGCCGGCGAGATAAACAAGGCTGTCGGCAATCGCGTCTACATACTCTTCAATCAGCTGTTTGGTTCCGAACAGAGCTTTGTGATGCAGCCGGTCGTTGCCCATACCGTCCATATTGCCGTGGACGCCTTCGTTAAGGGTGTAGAGAAGACCCTTATTGTTTCGGTTTTTTCTGAGGCGAGATAACCGCTCCAATCGCTGCCGGATCGACTCGTAGTCGAAGTGCTTGCTCTTGTCCGATTCCTTCCAGGCGACGGCGCCGCTGGCGATATCATGCAGCTTCGCCGCCTCGGACCATGCAGCATAGTCCTCAGCTTGGGTCATTGCCTTTTTGAGTTTCGGCAGATTACTCGAATTCATGGCTTGATCTCACAACTCCGAACGTACAGCCGCTATTATACGCTGCTTGGTCCGCGATACTCCACAAACGCAGGCAGCAATCAGAAACCCATATCCGGCGTCCGCTATTGAAGGCGACCCGGCAAAGCCCGTGATCATGGCTGAATCGCCACACGCGTCCAACCCGGCGTCTGAAGCCCTCGCAACGTTCAGAACGCCTTCCAAGCTATTGATTTATTGAGATTTACTGGTGCCGCAAGAGAGGCTCGAACTCCCGACCCCCTGATTACAAATCAGGTGCTCTACCAACTGAGCTATTGCGGCCCAACGCCCGCGTCGCGGACAGGGCGCGGTAGATAGTCGATTGCGGGCGGCTTGGCCAGAGGGTCCGATGGACCGGAACCGCGGGCGGGGCGCGACGGCGCGCGCCGCGCCAGCGTCAAATGTCGAAGCCCGGATTCTCGCGATTGAGTTTCCGGATCAGGCCCGGCCAGGCAAGATTGTCGCCGATCCCGGGAACGAAGGCCGGCGCGCCCTGCTGCAAAACCTTTGCGCCCATGGCGGAAGGTTCTTCCCGCGGCGGCTTTGTATCCGCCTGCGCCAGGATCTGCGCGCGGCAAGCCTGCTCCAGAAAATACATGCGCAAAAACGCCGTCGCGCAATTGGCGCCGACGGTCAGCGTGCCGTGGTTGCGCAAAATGAGAAACCCGTGATTGCCCATGTCATTGACGATGCGTTCGCGCTCGTCATGATCCGTCGCGATGCCTTCATAGTCGTGATAGGCGATGTCGTCATGCACGATCATGGCGAACTGGGAATAGCGCTTCAGCCCCTCTTCCTGGGCGGAGACGGCAACGCCATAGGGCGTATGCAAATGCAGGACGGCATGGGCGTCTTCCCGGGCCATGTGCAGCGCAGAGTGGATCGTAAAGCCGGCCGGATTTGAGAAATAGGGCGTTTCACCGACCACTTGTCCGTCAATATCGACTTTGAGCAGGCTGGTCGCCGTCATTTCATCAAAAAAGATCCCGTACGGATTGATGAGAAAGCGCGCCTTGCCGCCTTCGTCCGGACACCGCACAGAAATATGAGTGAAGATCATGTCGTCCCACCCGTAAAGCGCGGCTAGCCGATAGGTCGCGGCGAGATCGCAGCGCAGTTTCCATTCAGCGTCAGACACCTTGCCCTTCAACGACGGCAGGGTCGCGGGATCGGGCACGGAAAAACCGGGGTCGACGCCGACCGATTCGGGCGTTTGTTCCTGAGCGGACATGCGCAAGTCTCCCTTTTCATCAGGCTTTTGCCGCCAAGATACCGCGCGGGAGCGCCGTGATCGAGCCCTATTCGCAGTCTTTCGCCAGGCGGACGCCGGAAAACTGCCACCGGGCCTGGGGCGGGAAGAAGTTTCGATAGCTGACGCGAACATGGCCTGCGGGCGTGGCGCACGACCCGCCCCGCAACACCATCTGTCCCGACATGAATTTGCCGTTATATTCCCCGATCGCGCCCGCCGGCGGGGCAAAGCCGGGATAGGCGACATAGGGGCTCGCGGTCCATTCCCAGACATCGCCGTAAAGTTGCTGCAGCCGTCCCTCGCCGGCTGCGCGCTGCGGCCCGCGCGGTTGGCCGGACCGCATGAAGTTGCCCTCAATCGGAAACAGCGACGCCGCCGCCTCCCATTCGAACTCCGTCGGCAGCCGCGCGCCGCGCCAGGCGGCGTATGCGTCAGCCTCATAAAAGCTGATGTGACAGACTGGCGCGTGGGGATCGATTTCCCGATCGCCGAACAACGTGTACTGGCGCCACCCATCGGCGTCTTTGCGCCAGTAAAGCGGCGCCGTCCAACCGCCCTCTTCGATCGCAGCCCAGGCGTCGGCGAGCCAGAGATTGGGATTGGAATAGGCGCCGTCCTCGATGAACTCCAGAAACTCTCCATTCGTCACCAGCCGGTGAGCGAGCTGGAAAGGTCGCAGATACACCTTGTGGCGCGGTCCTTCGTTATCAAAACTGAACGCGCTTCCCTGGCATCCGATATTGCACAATCCGCCTTCCATGGTTTCCCACCGCAGGGCCTCCGGCGCCGTTGCTTCATCTGTATCCGGAACAGCGTACGCCGCCGGAGACAGCGGATTTTGATATAACCCGTGCTTTAAGTCGGTGAGCATCAATTCCTGATGCTGCTCCTCATGGGCGAGACCCAAAGCGATCAAAGGCGCAATGTCCGCAATAAGGTCATCGGATCCGTTGTCGATCAACGCCTCCATGGCGCTGTCGACGTGATTGCGATAGGCGCGCACCTCGTCAGAAGACGGCCGCGACAAGAGCCCGCGGTCAGGACGCGGGTGCATTTTCCCCACCTGATTATAGTAGGAATTGAACAGATATCCGAAGCGCGGGTGAAATACTTCATAACCGCTGGCGAACTTCTTCAAAATAAACGTTTCGAAAAACCAGCTTGTATGCGCAAGGTTCCATTTCACCGGACTGGCGTCCGGCATTGATTGCAGCATCCAGTCTTCGGCGGACAACGGATCAGCGATCGCCAGGCTGCCGCTGCGCGCATCGGCGTAGCGTGCGGCAATCGCGGCGCGGTCAGAGAATATCGGGGAATCAAAGGCCATCTGCGGACATGCGTTCCTTTCGCTGGCGCTTGCGCCTAGCATAGGGGAAGATCGAATCAAAATCACAGGTCAGAGCCAAAGAAATATGGCCCGAAAGAAGTTGGCCTTTCTCGCAAGCGACAAGCCGGAATCGGCGCCGGTCAAGCAAGCGCTTGAGCAACGCTACGGCCATTGCGCGCCGGACGATGCAGATGTCATTGTCGCTATCGGCGGCGACGGATTCATGTTGGAAGCGCTGCGCGCGCATATGCATGCCGGCAAACCGATATACGGCGTCAACTGCGGCACGGTGGGTTTTCTGATGAACCCGCAGGACCTTGAAAATCTCGCAGAAAATATCGAACGCGCTGAAGAGGCGGTTATCCACCCGCTCTCGATGGAAGCGGAAACCGCAGAGGGCAAAGTTGAAAAAGCTATGGCGATCAACGAAGTCTCGTTGTTTCGTCAGACTCGGCAGAGCGCGCGCATTCGAATTATTGTGAACGGCAAGGTTCGGATGGAATCGCTCACATGCGACGGCGTTCTCATCGCAACGCCCGCCGGCTCCACCGCCTACAACTTATCCGCCCATGGGCCAATCCTGCCGATCAGCGCCCAAATGCTCGCCCTCACGCCGATTAGCGCGTTCAGGCCGCGGCGTTGGCGCGGCGCCCTGTTGCCCCATGACGCAGTTGTGGCGTTCGAGACGATCAATCCCGATTTTCGCCCGGTTTCGGCGGTCGCCGACAACTACGAGGTGCGAAACGCAGTGCGCGTCACCGCCGCGGAAGACCGATCGATCAGCATGACCCTGCTCTTCGATCAGGGGCATTCCCTTGATGAGCGGATCTTGCGCGAGCAGTTCGACTACTAAATTTGCCTTCCCGAAAAGGTTAATAGGCAGTTTACCTTAGCGTTTGAATCGCGGCAGGTATGTCGCTCGGTCGGATATCAGCGCCATTGCTTTCGGCTGTTCAGGCGGCGTTAACCCGCTGTCGCCGAAAATGACGCTCGGGGGACCGGGGACAGCCGACGGGCTGACAGAAGGATGGATGCATGGGTGCGCAGGCGGTTCGGCTCTCAAATGTCGACATAAATAATGCGCTTGAAAACAAGGACTTCGAAGTCCTTTTTCAGCCCATATTTGATCTCGGCAACGGCGCTCTGGCGCGGATGGAAACGTTTGTCCGATGGCGGCATCCGACCCTAGGCGTCTTGCCGCCGGGGGCCTTCATTTCTTTCTTTGAGAGCCAAGGGCGCATGGGCGAACTCACGCGCTATATCCTGGATGTGGCGCTCGACAGCTATTCGGAATGGCGCGGACCATATGCGCCCGGATTCTCCATCAACCTGGCTCTTGCGGATCTCACCGATGAAGCGTTCGCGCCGCATTTCACCAAGCAGCTTCGAGACCGGGATTTCCCCGCCGACCTCGTGACGCTTGAATGCCCCATGCCCGCCGTCGATTCCGATATCGAAAACATGATCGATTGTTTCGACCGGCTGCGCGAAACCGGCGCCCGGCTCGCCATTGAGGTGCGCGGGCGCGCCAACGACTTTCTCCGCACGGTCGACCCCTTTCCTTTCGATGAGATCAAGACTGGCGGATCGTCTATTCTCCGGTTCGCGCGCACTGTGCGCGGTCCCGGATTGAGCGCCATATCAGATCTCCTCGATATCGCTGGCAAGGCGAACGCCGTGACGACAGCCGTCGGCGTCGAGGATCAGGCGTCGCTCTCCGCGCTAAAGGGCCTGGGATTTACTGCCGCGCAAGGCAATCACCTCGCCAAAGTCGGCGCCTTGAAGGACTTTCGACCCAACCGCGTAAACGATGTCCGTGCGTTGCTCGATCTTCAACCGCTCAGCGGCGACGATCTGTCGGCGCTGTTCAGAACCAGCGCGCCCGCGCCCAAGGCGGCGGATGATCCGTCAACCGCACAGGACGCCGAACCAGCCGCAGAAACAGCTTCAGACAACACGGACGCCGGCGCCGAAAAGTCGGATGCGGACCAACAGGCGCTGGCGGTGCGTGCGCGAAAAAAAGCCCGCGCCGCGGCGCTCGCCAAACGCGCGAAGGCGCGCGACGCCAGAAAGGCGGCTGCAATCAAGCGGGCCAAGGCGAAAGTCGCCCTTTCGCGCGACGACACGGCGCCCGACGAAACAGACGCCGCGCCGCCGCGCGCGCTGCAGGACAGACTGTCAGCGGAATTTGGTCCGACGGATGCAGAAGACGCTGTCGCCCTGGCTTCAGAACCTGCGGACGAAATCAAAGCGTCCATTGTTGAAGAAGACAGCCATCCCCCCGCCGATGCGGACGTTTCCCTTGAGACCGTTGACGGTCCGCTCGAGAAGGAGGACGCGCCGGAGTTGGCGACCGAAGCGCCCGCACCCGTTGCGGAAACGGCGACCGCGGAGATGTCGGACCAACCGGCGCCGGCGCCGGCCGAAGACAGCGTACAGCTCAATCTGCCTATCGGAGAAACGCGCGCACATTTCCGTCCCGGCATTCGCGTCGGCGGGCCGCCGACTTCTGTCGGCGAAACGCAAGCGCAACCGCTGACTGGAGACGCCGTCCCGACCCACGCCCCGCCGCAATTCCAAGCAGCGGCCGACGCTGCTGCGCCGGAGGAGTTTTCCGCCGCGCCGGAGACGAAGCCTGCCGGCGAAGAACTGGAGGCGCCGTCCCTTCGACCTGGCCCGTCGACGTCTGACCTCGCATGGGACGAACCCGCCGATGACGAACCCGAAGCCGAACCCAAATCTGATCCGACGCCGCCCGCAGCGGCGCCGGCGGATCCGGTTGCGCCGCCCTCAGACGAACAAACCGTCGAGCAGGGGACGCTCTATGAGAGCGATGAAGTTGTTTCGGCGCCGGCGCGCCCGCAGCGGCGCAAAAACTTCCTCACACGGCGTTATCAGGTCGTCCCGAACCATTTCTGGCCCAAGAGCTGGAAAAAGGCCTGGGCGCGGCGTCGCGCTGCAAGAGCGATCGACGACTTCTAAACGACTCTGCCCTATTCGCTCAGATACGCTTGGTAGTGGACCAAGAATTCGTCCGTGTGCGTCTCAAAGTCATCTGACGCGATCGCCTCAAACAAACGTTGCGCATGGCCTTCTTCAAGCTTGGGCCCAATCTCTTTGAGCAGAACGTCCAATGCGGCTTCGTTGCCGACAATGGCGAAGGCCGCCGCCGCGCGGATGAGCACGGCGGACGCTTCACGTGCTAGCGGCGATTCAGCAATACGCGCGGCGGCGGCGAACGCAGCGCCGGCGGAACCGTATTCTTTCTGAGCCATGCGAATATCGCCAAGCAGCGCCAGCGACGCGAAGTCATCGGCGCCGCTAAGATGCTGCAGCGCCTCCTCGTCATTGCCCGCCATATGCAGGGCGCGAGCGGTTGTGAGGCGGCGCTTGGCTTCGATTTCTTTGGGCAGGCGCTTCAGTCTTGATTTGGACATGACTTCGAGCGCACGATCGGGCTCGCCAAGACCGAGATAGATTGCTGCGAGATCTGCGGCGACGGCTGAACGCTCTGCGCCGCGCAAGCGATGAAAGACTTGATGCCGCAGGAGTTCGGACGCTTCCAAAAGCAGGTCCAAGCGGAGAAGAGTGGACGCCGCTTCCCGGATTAATGCGTCACCGTCCGCCCCAGGGGGGGCGAAATCGATGTTGCTGTAGAAGACCTCGGCGGCCTCGCTCGGATTGAGCGATCTGTTGTCAAAAACGGATGCCAGAGACTGCCGAATCGATGAAGCCGCCCCTTCCGACATGTCCGCGTCCCGATGGAACAACACAATTCGACGCCAGGCCTCGACCGCATTTTTAATATCGCCTGCTTGTTCGCTGAGTCTCGCAATCAAGATCAGGCTTTCCCGCTCAACGGCGCCGCCGCGCCATCGCAGGGCGAGCGATTCAACCTCCGCCAATGCGTCCTCCGCCGTCAATTGACCGCTGTCAAACGCATGCCGCGCAAGGTCTAGTTTGGCGCGTAACGAAACCGGTCTTGTACCGTTTCGGGCGACGTCCTCAATAAGACGGAGCGCTGTTTGTTCGTCGCCCGCGACGAATGCGATGCGCCCTTCAACAAGGCGTCGCTCCACGCGCTGGCGATGCGTAAGCGGCCGCGCGCGCAGCTTTTCGGTCGCCGCTCGCGCTTCGGCCACGTCGCCCTTCGACAACGCCACCTGCGCCTGAGCAAGAAAATAGGCAGCGCCTTCCTCCTCGAACGGAACCGCGCCTTGCGCCTTATCAAAGAAACTCGTTGCTTCAGCGAAAGCGCCAAGTCGATAATGCGCCAGAGCCCGCCACGCCGCCGCGTCTGGGCTGTCCGCGACGCTCTGTTGCGACAGGATGTCGATTGCCTGGCGCCAACGACCCATTTTGACGGCGGCGGCGCCTTCCAAGACGATGAGGTGCGTACGGATGTGCGCCGGATCGAGGTCGTCGATCACCGCCACGGACTCCGGAAACAACCCTTGCGCAAAATAGAAATAGGCGAGATCCGCCGCCGCGGCCTGATTGTCTGCGGCGCGCGTCAGCAATTCCTGTTCGACGGCCAGAAAGCCATCGTCGTGGACACGGGCGCGCCAGGCTTCAAAGGCGCGGACTTCATTCACGTCCTCGAGCGGATCGAACATCGGTTGGATCATGCCGAGATGCACAATCTGCGGCTCTCGCAGCTTGTCCGGTTTCAAAACCGGCGTCCGTACGGCGAAGAATCGCGCCGCGCGCTCACGGCGAGAGATGATCTTGTCAGGATCGCCAATGAAGCTATCGCGCACAATATCGAACGCGGCGACATTGACCGATTGCGACCAGTGAAGGCGCACGCCGTCCGGTATTCTAAACTTCAATGCCGTCGTTTCGTCCGCATGCATGGCCCCAAGAAAGGTCTCCGGCGCTTCCGCCACCGGCGCCGCAAAGTCGCCCTGGAGCGGTCGATCGAAGGTGATCACAAGCGCGTCCTCGATGATCGTCGCTTCATATCCGATTTCATTCTCGGTTGAGATGACGATGCGGTCGTAACCGTCGCGCTGCTCCACCGCGACGCCGGCCCGTTCAGCGGCGCGCCCGTCGGCGACGCCCAATGACAGCACAGCGCCGATCGCAAAAATTGCGGGCGTCTTCATTACCGCACCGCCAGATCGGTCGCATCCTTGCCGTCTGGCCGACCGCGTTTCGCCAGCAACACCGTCAAAGAGCGCGCCCGGTCCGGATCCATCTCCGCCAGGACGCCGGCGAGCGCCTGCGTTCGCATGCTGGCGGCGACAGCGAGCATGATGTCTTCGTCCAGCGCATTAAAAATCGCTGCCGCGTCTCGGGCGTTCATCCGCTCATAGGCGCTGACCAGCGCCTCAACTTCCTCAGCGGCCGCGGCTTCCCGTTCGGCGCGAAGGGCGGCGATTTCAGTGAATTCTCGCTCGAATTCCACGAGGCGTCGCTGCAGTTTGAGTTCCGCAGCCGCAATCACCGCCTCACGCACTTTCAGGTCTTCTTCGCGCTGGTCGAGTTGCTGCCGGCGCGCGGCCAGGCGTTCAAGAATGCGTCTTTCCGCCTCTCCGGGCGCAAGGTCAGGAACGGCGGCCGCAGGAGAATCGTTTGGTCCGGTCGCGGCCGGCGCAACGCTCTCCGCGGCGTCGGCCGGCGACGGCGTTTGCGCGTCGGCGGTTGACACGCCCACCGCGACGCCAACGAATTTCAGCGCTGCAAAAATGCCGAGGGCTGCGATCAAAAGCGGGATCATGCGCGGACGAACATGCGCGGTCATGACGCCAGCCCCTTCCTTCGGGCGCCGACGGCGCGCACTTCCTTGACGGCGCCCTCGATGCGTCCGGCAATGTGATCGCCGGCGTCGACCATCACCGATAGTTCATCAATCAGTGCGTTCGCCCGCAACGTCGCCTCGCCAAGCTCGCGATTCATCGAAGCGCCCGTGTTCTGCATTTTGGCGAGGTTTTGTTCGGCGCGCCGGGACGCATCGTCAAATGTTTCGATGGTCTGAAGCAGCTCGGCCTGGCCGGCGCGCAGCTCACGCAGTTTGCTGCTGAGGTGATAGCAATAACCGCAAGTTGCGATGAGCAGCATGCCAATCACGAGTTCGATAATGAGGTCAGGGTTCATGGCGCGCCCTCCTCACTGTCGGCCAATGCGGTGTCGGCGCCGAGCGCCTCATCTGTTGAGCGCGTCAGGCGCAGGGCGATGGCGTCGCCCGACTTTCCAACCCGGCCGCAAGCAAGCGGCAAGGACCCGGCTCGGATCTGGGCGACGTCCCCGGATTCGTGAAAGGTGATGGTATCGCCGCATTTGAGACCTGACAGCGCAGCGATTGAGATATCTTTCTCCGCAACGACCGCCTTGAGATCGACGCTGGCGCCGGACACCACAGCCGCCAGCTCATCGCGCCAGCTCTTTTCGCCGACATGGGTTTCGGAAATAAACTCTCGGCGCAGGACTTTCTGGATCGGTTCCAGCGTCGCATGGGGAAACAGAACGGCGGCCCTGCCCCCGCGATCTTCCATATCGATACGGAATTTGGCGAGGGTGCACACGCTGGCGTCCTGGGCCACGGCCGCAAACCGAGGGGTTGTTTCCAAACGATCCAATTCAAAAACAATGTCGCTAACGGGTTTGAACGCCGCAGTCAGGTCGTCGGCGAGAAGGCGCATGACCTTTTCCACCAGTCCCAACTCGATTTGAGTAAAACCGCGATCCTCAAAACTCAGGATGGCGCCGCCGCGGCGCCCGCCAAGCAACAGATCAACAACGGAGAACACCAGTGTCGCATCAACAGCAATCAAACAATAGTTATTCAGCGCTTCCGCGCGCAGCACGCCAATAACCGAAGGCGTCGGAACAGATTGAAGGAATTCGCCGAAGCGCAACGCGCTCACATCGTCAAGATCAACATCCGCGTTGTCATTTGTCATATGACGCAGACTGGTCGTCATATGGCGCGCGGCGCGATCAAACACAACGTCGAGCATGGGCATGCGCCGATGGGATACAAAAGCCGAATTGATCAGGCCGCGCAGTCCGGAGCGATCTTCGCCCTCCTCCGAAGACAGATCAAAGCCAAGGATGGAGCTGATATCATCGGCATTGAGATCGTTATTCCATTCAACTTCGTCCTCGATGGGAGAGGATTCTTCGATCTCGCTCTCTTCGATTTCGTGGTTTTCTTCCATGATTTCGACGCCTTACTGAATAACAATTTCTTCGATGACGACGTCGCCCGCATCGTAGGGCGCCAGCACCAGGTTGACCCGGCGCAGCATCTCTTTTTTCAGCCGCGCCATTTCTTCGGACCCATCAAAATCTTCGGGACTGAGCTCGCGTAGAAAAAACGTGAGTCTTTCGGTCAGCGCCGGCTTGAATGCGTCAATTCGTTCAACTGAACTCGACAACTCGGCGCGATCAAGCAAGATCGACATTCTAAGGCGCAGATATGCCGTCCGCCCGTCATTGTCTGTGCGCAGATCCACCAAAAATTCCGGCATGGGATAATAAGCGTCGCGCACGCCGTCGATCGAGTTACGATACTCGATAACGGCGAACGCGGCCCGGCGCTCGGCGTAGCTGAGCCAAAGCCCCGCCGCGAGCGCTACAAGCGATACGGGCACGAACAATACCAACACAATATACTTGCCCGGCGTGTGCGCGCGCACACGGCCGCGATGCATCCTGCTGTCGTGGGCGAATTCAGGCGCCATTTGCGAGGTCCGCTTCGGTTTCCGTCTATTCAGCGTCAAACAGGGTTAAGGGACCGTTTCGGCGGCGCGAATTGCCCGGCAAAAATTTCCCTCAGCAAACTGCCGACCTCCCTAAGTTCCTATTTTCATTGTTTTTTTTCGTGGCACAGGGTTTGCGACACGACTGCTGTGAAAACGTATGCGCTGCGTGTGCGGATCGAATGGGTTAACAAATGGAAAACGCGATCACGACCGCCCTGTCCAAACAGATCGTCTTGGCGCGCGCCCTCGACATCGCAGCGAACAACGTCGCGAACCAGACAACGGCCGGATTCAAGACGGAAGAAACGCGGTTCAGCGAATATGTGTCGGTCATCGCGGGGGCTCCGTCGGAGAACCGAACGGTTTCGCTGGTTTACGATCAAGATACCTACACCGACTTCTCCGCCGGCGGATTACAAGCCACCAGCGCGCCTCTGGATTTCGCCATCGACGGTGACGGATTTTTCGCCGTGCAGACCGACGCCGGCGTCCGCTACACGCGTGACGGCCATTTCACGCTCAACGCCGTTGGCGAGCTTGTCGACCGCAACGGCGCTTTTGTCGTTGACGACGCAGGCTCGCCGATTCTGATCGACCAGGAACTGGGCCCTGTGCTGCTGTCGCAAGAAGGTGAGCTGCAGCAGGACGGCGCCGTCATCGCCAGGCTGGGCGTATTCTCTTTTGACGACCAACGCGCGTTGACGCGCGCCGGATTCAACCAGTTTTCGTCGACGGACATCCCCGATCAGGCGATAGGCGCGCGCATTCGCCAGGGCTTTATCGAGACCTCGAACGTCGCGCCGGTAAAAGCCATGACGGAAATGATCAACATCATGCGCGCCTATGAAAGCGCCGCGCAGGTGATCGAGACATCGACCGAACTCGCCCGCAACGCCGTCCAGACACTCACCGAAGCCGCCTAAGGATATCGTCGCCATGAGCGCATTGAACACAGCCGCAACCGGCATGCTCGCACAGCAACGCAATGTGGAAGTGATTTCAAATAACATTGCGAACCTGAACACCGTCGGCTTCAAACGCCAGCGGGCCGAGTTTCAGGATCTTCTCTATCAGACGCTGGAGCGGCCAGGCGCCATTTCTTCGGAGACCGGCACGACAATCCCGAACGGCATCCAGATCGGAACCGGCGTCAAGACCGGCTCCGTTTATCGCATTGTCGAACAAGGCAACGTCACCGCGACCGGTAATGATCTTGATCTCGCCATTTCAGGACGGGGACTGTTTCGCGTCATCCTGCCCGACAATGAAGAAGCCTACACCCGCGCCGGCAATTTTGCCGTTTCGGCGGATGGGCAAATCGTGACCGAGGACGGATACGAGGTTTCACCCGGCGTGGCGATTCCGGACGACGCGGTGGATATTTCCATCTCCGAAGACGGCGTCATCGAAGCGCGCATCGCCGGCGAACAGAATTTGCGCGAACTCGGACAGTTGGAACTCGTTACCTTTTTCAATGAATCCGGCCTCGAAGCGATCGGCGACAATCTTCTCCTGGAAACCGCAGCATCCGGCGAACCGGTGATTGGCAATCCGGGCGAGGAAGGCTTCGGCAGCATTCTGCAAGGCTTCATTGAAACGTCCAACGTCGACCCGGTGCAGGAAATTACCGCACTGATCGCCGCGCAACGCGCTTATGAAATGAACGCGCGCGTCATCGAAACCGCTGACCAAATGCTCTCCGTCAACGCCAACCTGCAAGGCTAAGGGACTTTGATGAATGGATCCGCATTCGACATTAAATAAGCCGGCCTCTGAACGAAATCTTCGCGGTTTTGTCGCGTATGTTGCGCTGCTGCTCTGGTTTTTGGTTGCAATTTTGGCGGCGCGGCCGGCGTCGGCGGCGGATACGGAGGCGCGTTTAACCGCCGCCAATCTTCTGCCGGAAATAGAAGCGGCGCTGATTGAAAAAGGCATGTCCGAAGAATCGCAGATCACGCTTGCCGAACCGCACCAGCCGATCGACAGCGTTGACATTGCGCACGCCAGTTTCAATCCGCTCTCCGGTCGTTTTATTATTCGAATGGAAAACAGCGCCGAGACAATTCTCGGCGTCGCTCATGCGGTTGCGCGTATCCCGGTGCTGAACCGGAACGTCGCGCGCGGCGAACTCATCAACGAAAGCGACATCGTTTTCACCGAGGCTCCGGTCAACCGCGCGCGTACAATTGTAAAGACGGCCGATGACCTCATTGGAAAGACAGCGCGCCGCCCCCTCGCTGCAGGTTCAGCGATCCGTCATTCGGACGTCACAGCGCCGCGGCTCATCGAAAAGGGCGCTGTCGTCACGCTGTCTTATCAGGTCGCCGGTATGCGCATGACTCACCAAGGGGTTGCGCTGAACAACGGCGCCAAGGGCGATATCATCTCTGTCAAGAATATCGAAAGCGAGCGCACGCTGAAGGGCGTCGTCGCCGACAGGAACCTTGTTTCCATCGCCCCCCGCAACGTTGCGTTTTGAGGTTGATCGCATGCTTACTCGAACCGTCATCATCGCCGCCGTCGCCGTCGCCGCCGCCGGATGCTCCACATTTGATCGCGTGAAAGACATCGGTGAAGCGCCGGCGCTGGCGCCGACGGAAAATCCCGCCGCCATGTTTCAGGGTCGCGAGGTCGCCTTGCCGATGCCCGCAATGACGAGCGAGCCGCCGAACTCAAATTCGCTTTGGCGGCCCGGCTCACGGGCTTTCTTCAAAGACCAGCGCGCTCGCCGCGCCGGGGATATCGTAACCGTGGTTATCGACATCGATGATCGCGCGCGCCTCGACAACACCACTGAACGTCGGCGCGATAACGGCGAAACCGCGGAACTTCCCGCCTTTGGCGGTCTGGAGCAGAGCCTGGTGGATCTTCTTCCCGACGGCGCCAACGCAGCACAACTTGTCGATCTTTCCTCGGGATCCAACTCCAGGGGCGAAGGCAGCGTTGACCGCCGGGAAGATGTCGAACTCACGGTCGCCGCCATCGTCACGCAGGTCCTGCCGAACGGCAATCTTGTTATTGCCGGCAAGCAGGAAGTGCGTGTGAATTACGAACTCCGCGAACTGACGGTAACCGGGATTATCCGCCCGGAAGACATTTCAAACGCCAACCGCATCAAGCATGAACAAATTGCTGAGGCGCGGGTGTCTTACGGCGGACGCGGCCAGTTAACAGACGTACAGCAGGCGCGATACGGCCAGCAACTCTACGATATTCTGTTTCCATTCTGAGCAAGCGCAAAAACAAAAGCGCGGCCCGTTCGTGCTGCGGGCCGCGCTCTTCCATATGATCCCGATCTGGCGATAGCGGTCTTTCAGAATTAAGCCATGTTCGCTTGCGCAGGGCGGGAGCTATGAAGTTCAGGCTTTTTCGAACCAGATCCTTTCGCTTGTTGCTGGACCTTTCGTTGCGTGCAGTCAAAGGGAGGGGATCCTTGACGGCAAGTCATATGGAAACGCCAATAGCGTTTAACGTCAACGACAAACAGCGTTAACGAAATTCACTTTTTACGGTTTGTTAACGAAGGTTAACAGCTCGTTAACGCTGTTATTCTTCGTGCGCCGGCCGCGCCCGCGTACGCCACGGTTCGGAAATGTCGCGAAGATAGGCGTTCACCGACTCCACTTCGAGTTTGACGGCGCCGCCTCCTGCAAGATCGATCTGGACGATACCGCCGCCGTCCTCGCCAGGCTCAAACCGGACAGCCAGAATTTCGACGACCGCGTCGCTGGCGTCTGTTCGCAAATGCTGAAACTTTGCAGACAAAACGTCATCGAAATGGACGCCGGTGCGCACGCGCAGGAACGGTCCGATTCTTCGGTTGGACGCACATTCCCATACGAACCGGTTCGCGACAAAGGCGAAGCGCCGCTCGTCGGCGATATAAGCGACGTCGCCAAGCTTAGCGACAGCGTCCTGAAGGCACGCCGACATGACATCGAGATCTTGCTTGTCGCCCGCCATGAGCCGCAGCGGCCGGTAGTCTTTTTCGGAAGCCAACGGCCCCTCCTTCGCTTGCCCTAATCCTTGACCCGTTCGATCAATGCACCGCAATCGGCAAGCTTGTCTTCGAGCCGTTCAAAGCCGCGGTCAAGATGATAAACCCGGTTCACCATGGACTGTCCCTCGGCCGCCAGCGCGGCAATGACCAGCGACATCGAAGCGCGCAGATCCGTCGCCATAACAGGCGCGCCTTTCAGGCGCGGGACGCCCCTCACGGTGGCGGTTTGTCCGTCAACGGATATTTGAGCGCCCATGCGCGCCAATTCAGGCGCATGCATGAAGCGGTTTTCGAAAATTGTCTCTTTAATGCGGGAGACGCCGTCGGCCGTCGCCAGCAACGCCATGAACTGCGCCTGCAAGTCCGTCGCCACGCCCGGAAAGGGTTGGGTGACAATATCGACGGCGCGGCACCGATCGACCTGTTTTTTAACTTTAAGCCCGCCGTCGACAGGCTCGACCAAAAGACCGGTTTCCTCCAACACGGAGAGCCCGGCGCCGAGCAGCGACCCGTCAGCGCCCTTCAGGGTCAATTCGCCGCCGGTGGCGCCGACCGCCATCGCATAGGCGCCGGTTTCGATTCTGTCCGGCAGCACCCGATGGGTCGCGCCGGATAAGGACTTGACGCCGTCGATGGTGATGGTGGACGTCCCGGCGCCGGCGATGCCGGCCCCCATCGCATTCAGGCAAACGGCGAGATCGGCGATCTCCGGCTCGCGGGCGGCGTTCGATATTACCGTACGCCCCTCCGCCAGAACGGCGGCGAGCATGACGTGTTCGGTGGCGCCGACCGACACAAATGGAAAGGAAATGTCCGCGCCTTTTAGTCCGTCAGGCGCCGCTGCGAATACGTATCCTTCGTCGAGTTCAATGTCAGCGCCCATGGCGCCAAGCGCTTTGAGATGCAGATCGACAGGCCGGGCGCCGATCGCGCAACCGCCGGGCAGCGAGACTTTGGCTTTGCCCTCCCGCGCCAGCAGCGGACCCAATACGTTAAAGCTTGCGCGCATTTTGCGCACGAGATCATAAGGCGCCTCTGTCGATGCGATATCCTTTGCGCGCAGCCGCAGCGTGGAATTTTCAAAAACCGAAGCCACGCCATGTTGGTTGAGGAGGCGCAGCAGCATATCGACGTCGGCGAGGCGCGGAACGTTCTCCAGCGTCAATTCCTGATCGCTGAGGAGCGACGCCGCCATCACCTTCAGCGCTGAGTTTTTGGCGCCGCTGATCGGGATAACGCCATAGAGCGGCCGCCCGCCGATAATCGCCAGCTTGTCCATTCAGGTGTCCTTGTCATTTCCTTCCGGGCGCCCTTTGCGGCGGCGCAAATTTGCGCGCAGCGCCTCGGCCAGGCGTTCCTCCCGGGTCTTTGCGGCTTGCGACGGCGCTTTTGGGGCCTGATCGTGACGATCCTTGGATGCGCCCGCCCTCTCGGGGCCGCTCTTGTTCGGTGCTTTCGGCATGGCGGCGGACCATAGCCCCGACGCCTCGGCGGTCAAGCGCCGCTTTGCGGCGAGCGGCGTTTCATGGCAAGGCGTCGGCCATGAGAATTTGCGTCTTTTGCGGCTCCAGTTTCGGACGCGCGCCCGCCTATCAGGAGATGGCCGCGCGGCTTGGCGACTGTATCGCCGAACGCGGGATCGGCCTCGTCTATGGCGGCGCCTCCGTGGGCCTGATGGGCGCCGTCGCCGATGCGGCGGTGCGGCGCGGCGGCGACGTCATCGGGATCCTGCCCGACGCCCTCGCCGAACTAGAAATCGCCCACGACAATTTAGGCGAACTGCGCATCGTCCAGTCCATGCACGAGCGCAAGAAGCAAATGGCTGATTTGTCTGACGCCTTCATCGCCCTGCCCGGCGGCATTGGCACCCTTGAGGAAACGTTCGAGGTGTGGACATGGTCGCAACTATCGATCCACGCCAAGCCCGTGGGTCTTTTGAACGTTGGCGGATATTACGACCGCCTCATCGAATTCCTGGATCACGTCGTCGCCGAAGACTTTGTTAAACCCGTTCACCGGGATATTCTAATCGCAGACAATGATCCTGCGACGCTGATCGACCGGCTCGCGGCCGCGGATGTTCCAACCGAACGCAAATGGGTGGACTCGCTTAAGCGCTAGCGGTTTCGGCGGAAGGCTTAGCGAGCATGGCTCCAGCGCATGAAAAACACCGACGCCGGCACATCTGACGTCCGCGATGTTTCTCGCCAACGAATTTCATGATTATCTGCAGAGCGAGATTGAAAATGATCGCGTCCTGTGGTCCGTCGGGCCCGAAAACAACGCCCGCAACAGTTCGCTGTTCGCAACCGGAGACCAATGACCAAGCCGAGCCCCATCGCCGGCAATCTGATCGGCGCCGACGCATTCGACAGGGCGGCGATGATGACCCGCGTCGCCTCAGCGCGCGATATCGACGAACTGGGCCATGTCAACAACGCGGTATATCTGATCTGGGCGCAGGACGCGGCGACGGCGCATTGGCGCGCCATTGCGAGCGACGCGTTGCAAAAAACATTCGTATGGGTCGCCCTGCGCCACGAGATCGACTACCGCGACCAGGTGCTGGAAGGCGAGACGGTCGAGGTTCGGACCTGGCTCGGTCCGGCCGCCGGGCCCCGGTTTCTAAGGCATGTGGACATCCGAAAACCTGGTGCAAAGCGCGCCTCGGCGAAGGTTGAGACACAGTGGTGCTTGATCGATGCAAAGACCCGCAAGCCGCGCCGGGTCGGACCGGAAATACTGGAACCGTTCGGCGTTGACGGAGCCGCCGATGCGTGTACTGATAAGAGCGTTAGCCGGGGGGCCGGCGCCACATAAATTGCAAATCACATGCGCCTTTCAGCGATTGGCTCTATTGATCTATTCGGCTTAAAAGTCAGAACGACATACAAAGAGTGGGCGGCGCTTGACCGTGTTTCCCCGCCGGACTTAATCGTTGACGTTGGCGTCGCCTACGGTACGCCCATATTGTACAATCGTTTCCCCGGGGCCGAGCTTCTCTTGATTGAGCCGGTCCCGATGTTCCACGACCACATTGAGAAAAACATCCTTACACGGAGGGATGGGGAGCTTATTAGGAGCGCCGCCGGCGCGGCGCCCGGCGCGGCTGAAATCACTCTTGAAAAAGGCGATCCCTTGCGCTCAAGCCTGCTCCAACGTTCGGCGCTGACAAAAATGTCCCAGGACAAAGAGTATGTCGAAATCAACGTCGATACGCTCGACAATATGCTCTCCGGTCGCACCATTCCGCCAAACGCGCTTCTGAAAATCGACACCGAAGGCTACGAGCTTGAAGTCCTGAAAGGCGCCCAAACCCGCCTGGGCGAATTCGCCTATGTCATCACTGAAGCCAGCGTGCTGGAGCGGTTTGAAGAGTCCTATCGGATGCCGGATCTGATTAACCACATGATCGCGCAGGGCTTCGCCCTGGACGCCATGTTGGCGGCGCCGGTGGACAAGCGCGGGCTGATCCGCGTCGCGGACCTCCTGTTCCGTCGATTGTGACGGGACGCCCCGCCGCCGGGCGGTTCGGGCGGGCGGCTTGCAATCCGCGAAAAACCCGCTACACCCCGCGGTCTCGCTAGCGTCGCCGCAGTAGCTCAGTGGTAGAGCGCACCCTTGGTAAGGGTGAGGCCGAGAGTTCAATTCTCTCCTGCGGCACCACCATTCCTCGCGAAAACAGGAGCGCTGACGCTCGCCGCCCGCAGCGATCCGCGCTACCCTCCATCCATGGCCCATCATCCGGACAAGAACCGATACGCCCTCGCCGTCGGCCATGTGGCCATTGAGTGGAATTATCTGGAACGCGACCTCCAGCGCCTCGCCCATCACTATCTAACCATGGACGCGGAAACCGCGGCGCATATGTTCGCCTTTATGGGCAACGTCTCCCGCGCCGATTTCACCGCCTGGCTCGTTGACCGTTTTGAGGACGATCTCGCCGTCAAGGATCACGCCCATCATTTCGTGCGCATTTTTCAGCGCTTGCGCGCCAACCGCAACATTGTCGAACACGGCGTGCCTGCGCTCACCCGCGACGGCGCCTTTCTCGGCGAGATCATCAAGCTCGATCGCCGGGCGGGCGACTTACCCTTCGCCGCGTCGCAAACGGAGCTCGATCAGTTTTTGAGAGACCTGCACGACGCCCGCGCCTATGTCTGCGCCATCCTGGAAGCGGTTGGCAGCGATCGAAAAGATCGACTGGACGGTCTTGCGCAGCCCGACATGCCGGCGCGCATGCGGCAGACGCGGCAACGCGTGCAAAAAGACTAGCGCATCAGGGTCTGTATAAAGACAAATGGTGATCCACAAGACGCCCGCGATAGACGAAGGCGATCGCGAGCCCTCCCGCCAGCGTCACGCCGAGCCAGCAGGCGAGTTCAAGCAAGACCAGCGGCGCCGGTTCCAGCATGACGTTCCAGGGCAGGTAATACTCGAACCAGGGATAGGCGATCAGCCATGCTGCAAAACCAAATGTCAGCCCGGCCGCTAGCCAGTTCCGCGACAGCCCGCGATAGAGCAATTGGAACGCGAGCGCGTGAACGAAGCCAAGCCCGACAAATCCCAGCGGTATCAAATACGGCGCCGACGCCGCCCGCGGCGGCGGATCGCCGGTGAACGCCGCAAGAAATTTCTCGCTTTGCAATGCGGGATCGGCGAGAACGGCTTGCGCCGGACCGAATGTCGCCAGGGACGCCGCCAGCATCGCGAAGCCGCCGGCGAGGCCGGCGAGCAAATATCGCAACCATGGCGCCATAGGCCGTCTCCTCTCGTCAGGCCATCATCTTCTCAATCGGTAAAACGAGTATGGCGCTGGCGCCGAGCTTTTTAAGTTCTTCGAGTTGATCCCAGAATACGCTTTCGCGGCAGACGGCGTGAATGGCGACTTTGTCCGGCGCGCCGACAAGATCGAGCACGGTCGGCGCGTCGGCGCCCGGGAGGTATTCGGTAATCGCCTCCACCGCGGTCCGCGGGGCATTCATCATGACATACTTCGCGTCGCGCGACGTGATCACGCCGTTGATCCGCTTGATGAGGGCGTCAAAGATCGTCTGCTTTTCCGTTGGGAATGGCTCTTTGTTACGAATGAGCAAGGCTTGGGATGAAAAGACCGTCGCGACAGGTTTCAGCCCGTTGGCGTCCAACGTGGCGCCTGTCGATACGATGTCGCAAACAGCGTCCGCAACTTTAAGGCGCGGGGCGACCTCGACCGACCCTTTCATCATCACCGGTTTGGCCGCCGCCCCTTCCCGCTCCAGCCACGCTTGCGTCAGGCCCGGGTAGGATGTGGCGATGCGCATGCCGTTGAGATGCGCAGGTCCGTCATAGTCCCACTCTTTCGGGCCCGCGATCATGAGGCGGCACCGGGCGAAGCCGAGCCTCATCACCTCTTCGGCCGCGTCTTCACGGGCGCCCCCAAGGCGGTCTTCTTCGAAGACGTTTTCTCCGACGATCCCGATATCGCAAGCCTGATCCGCAACGAATTCAGGAATGTCGTCGTCGCGCAACAGCATGACGTCGATCGGCATTTCCTGAACCCGGCCGTAAAGCCGGTCCTTGCCGCGGGAGACTTTCAACCCGCAGTTTTTCAAAAGCTCCATCGACCCGTCGGACAACCGGCCGGATTTCTGGATCGCGATGCGCAATCGTTCGGTCATTTTCTTTTCCATTTTTTCAGCATCAGGCGATAGCCGCCGTGAGGCTCGTCGTTCAGAAAGCGCGCAACGCGCCCGATCGTGGTGGTGGAAGCGCCGGTCTCAGCGGCGATTTCACGATAGGAAAGCGCACCCTCCGACAACAGACGGGCGATGCGCCAGCGTTCTGCGAAGGCTTCAATTTCCGCGGGGGTTGCAAGGTCTTTGAAAAAGCGCCGCGCCTCTGCGGGAGACGACAACGCCGCCAGGGCGCTGAAGAGCGCTTTTTCATCCATCGCCTTCGCCTGTTCCTTGCCGGGCGCCGTTTCGCCCCGGCGGGCTGGTCCGCGCATAGTCGCCTCGCTGCGTTTCGTACGAGCGTATTAATACGATAATACAATAAGTCAAGCGGCGGAGACTGCGGAGCTGAACAAACGCGGGGGTGCGCCGATATCACATTCGTTTGAGCATCCGCTCAGCCGTCCGACCACAGGACCAAGCATCGCCGGTCCGGCGAACGCCCGGCTTCGGGCGCGACGCTTGCGGTTGATGCGTATCGCAAGACCCCGGTCAGATTGCGCTGATGGATGAACGCGACGCCTTATGTGATCTGGGCAATCTGAGAAACTATCCCTTGGCCGACACCTCTTCGACCCAGGCGGGGACGACCTGCGTCGCAGGGCCGTATCGACTGTCGCTGAAGACATGTGCGTTTTCGGACGGTTCGAGATTCAGCTCCATGGCCGGAACGCCCGCCAGGCGCGCCTCGCCGGCGAATCCCGCCGCCGGATAGACTGAGCCGGACGTACCGATGGAAACAAACAGATCAGCCGACAAAATCGCGTCCATCGCCTCGTCCATGAATCGGGGGATTTCGCCGAACCAGACAACATACGGTCGCATTCCGCCGGTCCGTCCGCATACAGTGCATCTCAGCGTCGTTGCCAGGTCGTCGTCGCAGACGCGCACGTCGCCGCAGTGAGCGCAGATCGACTTTTTCAGCTCCCCGTGCATATGCAGAATATTTTCCGATCCGGCGCGCTCATGGAGATCGTCGACATTCTGCGTGACGAGCGTGAGCCTGCCGCCCTGTTCAGCGAGTTTACGCTCCAGTGACGCCAGCGCCTCGTGCGCGGCGTTCGGGCGCACTCCCGGCAGCGCACGGCGGCGATCATTGTAGAACGCATGCACAAGTTCGGGGTTCGCAGCGAACCCTTGCGGCGTCGCCACTTCGCGGTAGTCGTACTTCGCCCAAACGCCGTCCTGATCGCGGAAAGTCGCAACCCCCGACTCCGCCGATACGCCCGAGCCGGTGAGCACAACGACGTTCTGGGGGCTCCTCACGAAGGTTGCGGAACGGCCATGTAGTCCGCCTTGCCGATGGACAGACCCATGCGCCTCAAAATCGCATAGGTCGTCGTGACGTGAAAATAGAGGTTCGGCAGCACGAAGTTCTGGACATAGGCCAGACGCGGCAGGGTCATCTCCCGGTCCGGCCCGACAGGAAATGAAATCGGGGCGTCGGGCTCAACGTCGAGCGCCGCAGCCGGCAGGGATTTGATATGCGCGTGCGCTTTCTTGATGCGATCGCGCAAGGCGGCGAAGGTCTCCTCGTCATCGGCGAAACTCGGCATGTCTGCAGCGGCGAGCCGCGACATCGCGCGCGCCGGCAATTCCGTAGCAATGCGCACCTGGCTCACCAGCGGCAGCATGTCGGGCGCGAGGCGCCAATTGAGATAGACGGACTGATCCGCGCCGCTTTCGGCGGCGTGCGCCTCGGCTTTTTCCAGAATGCCGTCAAGAGCGGTAAACATCTGGCCGATGGCTGCGTTTAGAATGGAAGAAACGGTAATGGTCATGTAAGGATCCTGTTCGTACAAACGGTTAAAACCGCACTTGTCCCCATGGCAGGGAATTTCTACAGATGGATAAGGTAATCCTCCATCCCATCGGCACAACCCCGGTCAAGTTGAGCGACGGCTCTATTTCATGAAGCGCATTCTCTTCGTCTGTCTTGGCAATATCTGCCGCTCTCCGGCGGCCGAGGGCGTCTTACGCGCCAAAGCGCGGGACAGAGGCATGAGCCTCTACATCGAATCCGCAGGCACCGGGGCATGGCATGCAGGCGACCCGCCGGACGCGCGCATGATCAAAGCGGCGGGACGGCGCGGCTACGATCTCTCTCACCAGCGCGCCCGGAAAGTGACCGACGCCGATTTTTTCGAGTTCGACTATTTGCTCGCGATGGACTTGTCCAACCAGGTCGATCTCTTAGAGGTCGCCCCGCCCAACCGGGAGTGCGACATACGGCTTTTTCTTGATTTCGCCGACAGCGAGACCCGCGAAACGCCCGACCCCTATTACGGCGGGGACCAGGGATTTGAACACGTGCTCGACCTTATTGAGCTCGGCGCCGCCGGCTTTCTCGATCATCTTGAGGATGAAAGCGAGTAACTCGCCTCGATCTCGTAGTGGCTCGCCTCGCCGCCCAATTGCGAAGAATAGAGATGGAACGCCTCGACCGGAAAAGGCCCGCAGGAGAATAATCCGTGCTCGGCGCAATACTGAGCCGCCGCCGACTGGGACGTATTTTTCAGATAGGCGAGCGTGACGTGCGGAATGAACTTGCGGCGTTCCAGATCAAAGCCGGCTCTGCGCAGCGCCGTTTCCGACTTAGACTGCAGGTGAGCGAGCGGATCGGATTTTTCCGCCCCCGCCCAGAGCGCCGTCGGACGCTTGTCGCCGAAAAATCCGACGCCGGAAAGGCGAAGCTCGAAGGCGGGCGCATCAATCTCGGACAATGCGTCCACGGCTGCGCGAAACCCATGTCGGTCGGCCTCGCCGATGAACGCAAGCGTCAAATGAAAATTTTCAATGGGACGCCAACGGGCGCCGTCGACGCCGGACTGCACCATGGAAAGGGCGTCAGCGACGATTTCAGGGAGAGACAGCGCAACGAATAAGCGGGCCATGATCCAAAGCCAGTAAAGAATTCCGCCAAAGTTGCAAACGCTTTCCCCTGGAGGCGCGGAACCCTATATCGCGTTCAAGGCGTTTTCTCGTACGATAGACCGATGACCAAAAGTCTCTTCATCTTCGGCTACGGATACACCGCTCGGACGCTTGTAAAGCGTTTGGCGCAAGAAGACGGTTGGCGGTTTGCCGGAACCACGCGATCGGAAGACAAAGCCGGCGCGATGCGCGGAGACGGCGTCGCCCCGGTCATCTGGGACGGCGGCGACATCAGCGCTGCGGCCCTTGACGACGCGTCCCATATTCTCGTTTCCACGCCGCCGACCGATGCGGGATGCCCGACGCTCGCCGCCGCGGGCGCCCAGTTGGCGGCTCATGCGAGCAACATACAATGGCTTGGATATCTTTCCACCAACGGCGTTTACGGCGATCATCAAGGCGAGTGGGTAGACGAGTCTTCGGCAACCCTCGGAGAATCCACGCGCGCGCGGCGGCGCATTGACGCTGAAGAACGTTGGCGGAGCCTCGCGCAGCATCACGGCCTTCCCCTGACAATCTTTCGCCTGCCCGGCATATACGGGCCCGGCCGTTCCGCCATCGACGCCGTGCGCGAAGGCAAGGCCAAGCGAATCTACAAAAAGGGGCAGGTCTTCTCGCGCATGCATGTCGAAGACATCGCCGCTGCGCTCGCGGCGAGCATGGAGAGCCCGCAACCATACGCCCTCTACAATCTCGCCGACGACGAGCCGGCGCCGCCGCAGGAGGTGGTCGAATACGCCAGTACGCTGTTGGGAGTCTCCCCGCCGCCCCTCATCCCCATCGAAGAAGCGGACCTTTCGGAAATGGCGAAAAGTTTCTATGCGGATAACAAGCGCGTTTCCAACGCCTTGATGAAACGGGCGCTGGGCGTTTCGCTTGCCTATCCGACATACCGTGAAGGGCTGCGGTCAATTCTCGCTGATGAAACCGAAGCCTAGGTCTCGGGCTCGTCTTCCGATGCGTCGTCTGTCGCGTCTTCGTCCCACTCGTTGATTTTAGTGATGAAACATCGATTGACGAAATCGCCCGGCCCCTCGACCAGCAAGAAATCGCCGCGGGTCAGGCAGCCGCCGCCGGGGCGGTTCCCGATCCCGATTTTCTGCGCGAAGCGGAAATCGCTGCTCGAACAGGCGCCGGAATACTCAACGCGATACCTGTCGTTGACGCCCCGGGTCAAAATGATGGCGTCGTCGTCGCCGTCAATCGTGCTCCAGCCGTTGATGCTGCGCGGAAAGCAAATGCTGCTGGCTTCGGCCCCCAGCCGCGGATCAGGCTCCGCCGCCGCCGCGTTTGCGGTATCCGGCGTCTCGGCCGTCGTTGCGCACGCCGCCATAAGGGCCGCGCCCGCCGCTGCGAAAATCGCCGACACATAATTCATGGTGATTGTCCTCACTCACGCCCCTTAAACCCGCCGACATCAAAACGCAGACCGAGGCGGCATGTCCAGTCACCTTTGCGCCGGACTGGATCAATGTGGATTCCGGCCCGGAATCGCTGGTCCGCCCAATGATATAAAGAAATCTTTATATGTGTCTTGGCAGCCGTCCAAAGCACTGTTATATCGCCAGCAACAAATCGCAGAGAACCAAGGATCAGCCACAATGACCGCGCCCGCCCACCACGATTATTTCGTCAAAGATATTTCCCTTGCCGATTTCGGCCGCCGTGAAATCGAGATCGCCGAGACCGAAATGCCCGGCCTGATGGCGACCCGCGAGGAATATGGGCCTTCCCAGCCTCTGAAGGGCGCGCGTATCGCCGGTTCGCTGCACATGACAATTCAGACGGCCGTGCTGATCGAGACCCTCCAAGCCCTCGGCGCCGACGTCCGCTGGGCCTCTTGCAACATCTATTCAACGCAAGACCACGCCGCGGCCGCCATCGCCGCCGTCGGCACGCCGGTTTTCGCTTTCAAGGGTGAATCCTTGGAGGAATACTGGGATCTCGCCGACAAGATCTTTGAGTGGCCGAACGGCGAGACCGCGAATATGATCCTGGACGACGGCGGCGACGCGACGCTCCTGATCCTGCTCGGCGCTGACGCCGAAAAAGACCCGTCCATTCTCGATAATCCGAGCAATGAGGAAGAAACGGCGCTCTTTGAAACGATCAAACGCCGTATCGCAAAACAGCCGAATTGGTATTCGACCGTCAAGGCGAACATCCAGGGCGTGACGGAAGAAACAACGACCGGCGTCCTGCGGCTGTATCAGCGTGAGAAAAACGGCACGCTTCCCTTCCCGGCGATCAACGTCAACGACTCCGTGACCAAGTCGAAATTCGACAACAAGTACGGTTGCAAGGAATCGCTGGTCGACGGCATTCGTCGCGGCACCGACGTGATGATGGCAGGCAAGGTCGCCCTCGTCGCCGGCTACGGCGATGTCGGCAAAGGTTCGGCGGCGTCGCTGCAAGGCGCCGGCGCCCGGGTGATGGTGACGGAAATTGACCCAATCTGCGCCCTGCAGGCGGCGATGGACGGCTTTGAAGTCGTGACCATGGAAGAGGGCTGTCCGCGGGCTGACATTGTGATCACGGCAACGGGCAACAAAGATGTCCTGACCGTTGACCATATGCGTTCGCTCAAAGACATGGCGATCGTCGGCAATATCGGTCACTTCGACAATGAGATTCAGGTGGAAGGCCTGCGCAATTTTAAATGGGCGAATGTCAAAGATCAGGTCGACATGATCACCTTCCCCGAAGGAAACCGCATGCTGCTGCTGAGCCAGGGGCGCCTTCTCAACCTCGGCAACGCCACAGGTCACCCGTCATTCGTAATGTCGGCCTCGTTCACGAACCAGACGCTGGCGCAAATCGAGCTCTGGACAAAGGGCGATGAGTACAAAAACGAAGTGTACGTATTGCCGAAACATCTCGACGAGAAAGTCGCCGCGCTCCACCTCGCCAAGGTCGGCGCAAGCCTGACCAAGCTCAGCCAGGAACAGGCCGACTATATCGGCGTAGACGCCGACGGCCCGTACAAATCGGAACACTATCGGTACTAGACGGTCCGTTCCGCTGAACGACGCGGCGCCGTCTCCGCTGGCGCCGCGCTCGTTGCATATCCGCCGCGCTCGTGAGCGGGCTGGCTCACGGATCGCCTGACACGGCGATTCGTCGCTGATTGTGCGCCGCAGAGACAAGCGAATCCTGTTGAAAACTTCACGGGCGTTGGCTTCGATTCTGCGCTAATCGGCCTAGGCGATGAGCGGCGAACCAGTACATATTGCGCCTCTTTACGCGCAGCGACACTAAATCTGCGCGAATCTGTTAGTTTTGCTTAGGCGCTTCTGGGGAAGCGGCGAGGATGGGACGCGCGATGCGGCGACTATCGGCACTTTTTTCCGGCGTATCCGCCGCGGCGTTGACGATGGGCGCTGCGGCCGCCGTCGCGCAGGAAGCGACATCTGCGCCAGCCGGGCTCTCTGCGCTCAATATCGACCCCGTGACGGCCGCTGCGGCCGGCGCGGTGGCCCTCGCCTGCGCGGCGATGATCTGGGCCTATCGGGTTTCCGCCACGACGCGCAATCAGTCCCTCAACTGGTCGAACCGGCTCGCCGAAATGGAAGCCCGGCTGGAAAAGTCCGACGCCGTGCTGTCCGCCCACCCCGGCCTGGTGCTCGTCTGGGAGGACGACAATGAAGCCATCGAATCCGGCTGGGGCGATCCGAAAATTCTCGGCGGGCCCGCGGCGCTCGCTTCCCTGCTGTCGTTTTCAACTGAAGGCGGCGACGACGTTAAGCCCGTCGACACGCTGCTGAACGCGCTCGGACACCTTCCTGTCGACGATGACGAAGCCGGTCCGGCGAAAACCCTGAAACAGAAAGTCGCCGAATTGCGCGAGCACGGGGTGGCGTTTTCCGGCGCGGTCATTACGCCGGACGGGCGGTCGATCGAAATCGACGGACGCGTCGCCGGCGGCCAGGTGGCGCTGTGGATGACTGACCCGGCGGTGCGCATGGCCGAAGACGGCGCCATCGTCGGAGCCATCCGGGAGCGCGCGACCGATCTGCACGGATCGCACGCGCTGCTGGAGCGCTCGCCGCTGCCGGCATGGCGACGCGACGCCGATCTTGCGTTGGTCTGGGTGAACCGCGCTTATGTCGCTGCTGTCGAAGCCGCGAGCGCCGCGGACGTCATTCGCCAACAAATCGAACTTGATCCCGCCGTCTTAAAACTCGCGGGAGACGCCTCCGCGGAGCGCAAGCCGGCCGAAGGGCGGATCGTCATCAATTCAAACGGGGAGCGGCGCGTCTTGCGGATCGCCGAAATCCCGCTGCATGATTCCGGGGAAGCGGCGCTTGGCGGCGTTGCGATTGACGCAACGGATCTGGACAAGGCCAAAACCGAGCTGCGCCAACAGGTTGAAGCCAATCAGCGCACGCTTGACCAGATCCCGACCGCGGTCGCGATTTTCGGCGCAGGACAGAATCTGATCTACAACAACCGTGCATTCCAACAATTGTGGGACATTGACGACGCGACTTTATCCGGAAGGGCCTATCACGGCGAGATCCTTGATGATCTGCGCCTGGCGGGCAAATTGCCGGAGCCGGCGGACTACGACGCCTGGAAAGAACGCCAGCTTGCTCTTTACACTGAAGACGTAGGGCTGGAGGGCTCGGCTCGCGACGGCGGCGCGCCGGACGAGATTTGGCACCTGCCCGACGGTCGCACTTTGAGAATGTCGAAGCAGCGCCATCCCCTGGGCGGCGTGGTGATCGCCCTGGAGGACATTACCGAAAAGCTGTCGCTGGAAGCGCAGTTCAACACCCAGCTCAATGTCCAAAAGGCGACGCTTAATAATCTCTCCGAAGCGGTCGCCGTTTTCGGCGCCGACGGAGGGTTGCGATTGCACAACAAAGCGTTTGAAACTCTGTGGCGGTTTGCGCCGAAGAAACTGGAAAAGCGCCCGCATATCGACGAAATCTCTTCACATCTCGTCAGCAAGACGCTGCGTGCGGATGACGCGATCGCTGTGGTGCGGCGCGCAACGACGTCAAAATCGCCGGAAGACCGCCAGTCCGTTTCGGGCGTTGAGATTTCTCTGCGCAACGGGCGCTCCGTCGCCTTCGGCGCAGAGCCGCTGCCCGACGGCGCAACCCTTGTCCACTTCCTCGACATCACAGATTCCAAAGAGCGCGAAAAGGAACTCAAGGAACGCAACGCCATTCTTGAAAATGCCGATCGGCTTAAGTCGAAATTTGTCGATCACGTTTCCTATCAACTCCGTACGCCGCTCTCGGCCATCATCGGGTTTTCGGAAATGCTGGACGGGCAGATGTTCGGCGTCCTGAACGACCGACAAAAAGACTATGTCGCTAGCGTCCTGTCCGCGTCATACCATCTGCGCGATCTCATCAACGACATCATCGATCTCGCCGCGATCGACGCCGGCAAACTGGAGCTTGACCGGAAACCGACCAATATTCGCGCGCTTCTTGAGAGCGCGGCGACGTTTTCCGCGCTCAAGGCCGAAGACACCGAAGTCGCGCTCAAGGTGGATTGCCCGAAAGAGATCGGCGAGGTCGCCCTTGATGAACGGCGCGTCAAACAGATGCTGTTCAATCTTCTCTCCAACGCTTTCTCCTACACCGGCGCTGGCGGCGAAGTGACCCTGGGCGCTCGCCGGGAAAACGGCGCCGTCAAAATCTGGGTTGAAGACAACGGCCGGGGCGTCTCGCCGGAAGACCAGGCCAAGGTGTTCGATACATTTGAAAGCCGCGGCCCAAGCGCCGGCGCCGGGCTCGGACTGTCTCTGGTTGACCGCTTCGTCCGTCTTCATGGCGGCTGGACCAAGCTCGATTCCCGAGAGGGCCAAGGAGCCCGCGTCACTTGCTACCTGCCGGAGACCGTCGCCGCGCCGCAGACGGCGCAGCCTGTGTCCAACGACGATGCGGAAAGCAAAGATCAGCAGACTAAAAAAGCGCGGACGACGCGCAATGCCTCGCGGAAAGCGCAAATGCGGGCGCAGGCGGCGGAATAGCGCGGGGGCGCCTTAGGGTGTCCGCGCCTTTATTGCGCCTCGATCCTCTGGTAACGCCCTTGCAATGCTGAACTTCATTGCCCTCCTTTCCGCGTTTACGCTTGCGCCGATTGACGCTTCAGACCGGTACCTCGATTGTCTCGTCGCGATCGAGGAAGATCTCGAGCTTGGACGCCGCGCAGCGCAGCTTTGGGCCGCCGAAGGCGGCGGCGCCAATGCGCAGCATTGCCTCGCCATGGCGGACATCGCCGCCGGTTTTTCAAAGCTCGCCGCCGCCAGGCTGGAAGAGATTGCGCAACGCAATGACGCCGGCGATGATTTTGTGCGCGCGCGCCTTTATGCCCAGGCGTCCGAGGCCTGGCTTGAAGCAAACGCGCTCGCGGCCGCTGAAACGGCGCTCGCCGCCGCCTTTGAACATGCGCCGGGCGCCGGCGAGCTGCATTTGACCGAAGCGAAAGTCTTCGCCGCACAAAACCGTTGGCAGGAAGTCGCCGTCGCCGTCACCAAAGCGGAGAAAGCCGGGTTCATTTCCGTCGAAGCGTTCATCGCCCGAGGCAGAGCCCATTTGGCCGTCGGCAATCCAGAGGCTGCGGCGGAGGACGTCGTCGCGGCGTTGAGTATGGAGCCAACCAATATCGACGCCCTCACCTTGCGCGGCGACGTGCAACGAGCAGGCGTCGCCATCGAAGTCTCGTTGACCGATCAACGGTAAACGACGGGCGTTCACAAGTTTCGTTTTCACGCCAGTGTGATGCGGCCTCATTCCTTGGACGAGCTATATAGATTGCTACGGAGAACCGACCTCCTGCAGGCGGTCGGCTCCTCCAGCGTCTTGCGAATTGCAGGAACTGGGCAAAGTGTTTTGGTCCCCCTTCTCGCTTTGTCTGGCGCGCTGAAAAGCGCGTGGGGCCGCCGGTTTCGCCCGCAACTTTATCGGCGGTCCCATTTTTTTGCGGCCTAGACTCGATTTCCCCAGAAAATCAGCCCAACGGTCGTTGTTAACCTTCGATTAAGGAATGACGCCTCTCATGGCGCAATCGCCTGCAACACCGGGATTTGCCGACGTGTCGAACGCGCACCGGAACGACAAGGACATCAAAGAGCTGCAGCGGCTCGCGCAGACCGCGCCGATTTCGCCGCGCAAACGCCGCGAGCGGCCATCGCGAGCGGCGCGCTTTGCGGCGATTGATCTTCTCTCGCGGTGGAGCGCGGCCGGACTTGCGTCGGTCGCCGGCGTCGGCGTTTATTTGTCGATTACGGTCGGACGGGCTTATCCGGGCCGAGCGGCGGCCTGGGCGTTGATGCTCCTCGCCGCCCTGTGGATCTGCCGGCGGCTGCAAACCCAATATCGCTCAGGCGCAGCGTTCGCCGCACGCCCCTTCAGGTGGCGGGCTTCCTTCACGTCTTGTCTCTGCGTACTCGGCGTCGCCTTCGCCAGCGCCCCGATCCTGCTGGCGCCTGCCGGAGCTGAGCCGGCGCTGGCCGTCCAAGCGACGGCGCTTGTTCTTGTAGGATCTTTTGGCGCCGCAATATTTTTTGCAGCGCATCTTAACAGCGCCGCGGCCATGGCCGTTCCAGGCGTTGTGTTTCCTTTGTTGGCGGCCTGGCGAGGTGAAAACGCGACCGCCGCATTGCTTGTCCTTCTCGCATCTGCAGCGGGATTGGGCGCCGTCTTCGCTGTGCAATCGGCTATTGCGAACAAGTTGAAAGCCAAACATCCGAGAACCCATATTCAGCGGGTGGAGTTCGATGTCGATCAACCCGCGGCGGACCACAGCGCACCCGATCAACAAACCGCGTAAACGATCTATTTTTAGAACGTTTTTTTTGCTTCTAATTCGTTAGACATGGTCGTCGCCTTCACGCTAAGAGGGCGGCCAAAACCTCACACCAATCGCATATGGGGCGGGCGATGCCAGAAGGTCTCCTGACCGATCTCGACGACGAAATCCTGGTCAAAGTCATCGAGCAAGCCAAGAAGGACAAGATCGGCGATTTCGCCAAGAGCGGAGAGCCGGAAAAGGCTTACGCCAAGTACCTTGAACAGCTTGTGCGCTATGCAACCGGCGAGGACGCCCTTTGGGCCGATCCTTCGCTGCTGCTGATGCGCGGCGCCGCGGCCTGGAATCACGGCGCAAAGAGAAAGCCGCTCGAGAACAAGCTGTCGCTCCGCATTGAAGAGGGCCGCGGCGGCGGCGATCGCCGGCTGGTTCTGGACATTATTACTGACGACAAACCGTTTCTCGTGGACTCTATTTCGGCGGCGCTATCGGACGCGGGCAAGCTGGTGTCTTTCTTTTCCAATGCAGTCGTCGACATTCATCGCGACGACAAAGGCGCGCGACAATTCGGCGCCGCCGGACGACCCATGCGTGAATCGATGATCCACGCAGAAATGGACCCGCCCGTCGCCGACGCGGAAATTGATCAGCTGCGCGAAGAGATCGAACGCGTTTTGGAAGACGTGACCGTATCGGTTTCAGATTGGGAACCGATGCGCGCTCGCCTCGCCGCTTCAATCGCAACGTTGGAACGGTCGCGCCTGCCGGGCCTTAAAGCCGACGAGCAGCGCGAAGCGATCGAATTCTTGAAATGGTTGTGGGACAATCGATTTGCATTTCTCGGCTACCGCCGTTTCGACGCCACGGTCACCGACGAACAAATCTCGTTCGAACACGATCCGCAACACGATCTTGGCATCCTGAAAGACCCGTCGCGGCGAATCCTTCGTTCGTCCGCCGTCGGCGCCAGTCCCCTGACGCCGTCGGTTGAGGCGTTTTTGCGCTCCAGCGATCCCATCATCATCGCCAAGGCGAACGCCAAATCGCTGGTCCACCGGCGCGCCTATCTCGACTATATTGGCGTTAAGACTTACAACATCGACGGCTCGGTTTCCGGCGAAGACCGCTTTGTCGGCCTTTTTACGTCCGATGCGTATTTCCGCCCAGCGATGGACATCCCGCTGTTACGCGCGAAACTCAACGCCGTGATCGACGACACGGATTTCAACCCCGGCGGCCATAACGAAAAGGCGCTCATCAACATTCTGGAGACCTATCCGCGGGACGAACTGTTTCAGTCCGGCGTCGACACATTGCGCGAAATCAGCCTCGGCATTCTGCGGCTGTATAAGCGTCCCCGCGTTAAGCTCTTCATGAGCCGCGACCACTTCGACCGGTTTGTTTCCGCACTCGTGTTTATTCCGCGCGACCGCTTTAGTTCCGATATCCGGGCCCAGATCGGGGAACTGCTCGCGGACACGTTCGACGGGCGCGTGACCAGCTTTTCTCCGTTTTTCGGCGACGCGGCGTTGGTGCGCGTACACTTCATCATCGGCATCGAACCCGGCGCTCCGGAGGGGCCCGGCGTAACGGCGTTGACGACGCAGATCCGAAAGCTGTGCCGCAACTGGAGCGATGATCTGCTTGAAGCGATGCGCCGGGCTCATGACGGCGCGACGCCATCGGACCTCTACAAAAAATACGTGAACGCTTTCGGCGCCGGATATGTTGAACGGGCTGAGATCGCTGACACGTTGCGCGATATCGGCGCATTGGAGCGATTGGCGGCGGAAGGCGCAATCGTTCGGGCGTATCGCCACGCCGGCGATCCCGCCCACACGGTGCGCCTCAAAATCTATCGCAGCGGCGGACCGTTCCCGCTCTCCCGCCTGATCCCGACGATCGAGAATCTTGGACTGAACGTCATTCAGGAAACCGGATTTCTGGTCGAACCTGGCGACGAAGCGAACGAAACGCACTGGATCCACGATTTCCATACTGAACAGCGCAAGGGCTTGAAGATCGACCTTGACGAGGTGCGCAGCGAGTTCGAAGAAACCATGCTGGCTGTGCTGGATGGAAAAGCGGAAGACGACCGGTTTAACGGTCTTGTCCTAACCGCGGGAATCAACTGGCGCGAAGCATGGGTGCTGCGCGCTGCTGCAAAATATCACGTGCAGTCGGGATTTTCCTATTCCCAAAGTTACATGGAAGACGCCCTTTCCAACCATCCGGCGATTGCACGCAACCTCATCGCTGCGTTTCACGCGCGCTTTAATCCCGCCGGCGCCAAGAGCCCAGGAAAGCGGGAAAAAGACGCCGATGCCGCTGAAAATGATGTGCTGGAGGCGCTCAACGAAGTTGAAAATCTTGGCGAAGACCGCATCTTCCGCCGTTTTTTGAACCTCTTTACATCTATTCTGCGCACTAACTATTACCAGAAAACCGATAGTGACGGCGCCAAACCCTATATCTCCTTTAAGATCGACAGCGCCGGAATCGATGAACTGCCGGAACCGCGCCCCTATCGCGAAATCTTCGTCAGCGGCCCGCGCGTCGAAGGCGTCCATCTGCGCTTTGGCCCGGTGGCGCGCGGCGGGCTACGGTGGTCGGACCGGCGAGAAGATTTCCGCACCGAGGTGCTGGGGCTGGTCAAAGCCCAGCGCGTTAAAAACGCGGTCATTGTTCCGACGGGCGCCAAGGGCGGTTTTTATCCGAAGCAGCTGCCGCAAACCGACGACCGGGCTGCGATTTACGCCGAAGGCCGGGAAGCATACAAACTCTTCATCCGCGGCCTGTTGGACGTCACGGACAATATCGTCAAGGGAGAAGTCGTCCGCCCTCGGAGTATGGTGCTTTGGGATGACCCGGATCCCTATCTCGTCGTCGCCGCCGACAAGGGAACGGCGCAGTTTTCCGATACCGCCAACGCAATTTCCGATGAGTACGGATTTTGGCTCGGCGACGCCTTCGCATCCGGCGGCTCGGCGGGATACGACCATAAGGTCATGGGCATAACCGCCCGCGGCGCATGGGAAGCGGTCAAACGTCACTTCCGCGAAATGGGCAAGGATATTCAATCCGAACCGTTCACGGCGGCGGGCGTCGGCGATATGTCCGGCGACGTTTTCGGCAACGGCATGCTGCTTTCCGAACAAACCCGGCTCGTCGCTGCGTTTGATCACCGCGACATATTCATTGATCCCAACCCAAATGCGGCGAAGGGGTATGCTGAACGACGACGGTTGTTTGATCTGTCCCGCTCCTCATGGGCGGACTATGACAAGAAGCTGATTTCAAAAGGGGGCGGCGTCTTTTCGCGATCCGCGAAGTCGGTGTCCACGACGCCGGAGATGCGCAAGGCGCTAAACATCACTGAGCAGAAGCTAACACCCAGCGACCTCATCAAAGCCATTCTCAAAGCCCCGACCGAGCTGTTCTGGCTTGGCGGCATCGGCACTTATTTCAAAGCTGAATCAGAAGAGAATTGGCGCGTCGGCGACCGGGCGAACGATGCGGTGCGCATAAACGCTAAAGACATTGGCGCGCAAGTTATTGGAGAAGGCGCCAATCTCGGGCTCACTCAACTCGGCCGCATCGAATTTGCGCGGGCGGGCGGACGCATAAACACCGACGCGGTAGACAACTCCGCCGGCGTCGACTCATCGGACCATGAAGTCAATATCAAAATTCTTCTCTCGGCGGCAATCGAACAGGCGGAATTGAAGTCCGAGGAACGCAACGACCTTCTCGCGTCTATGACGGAGAACGTGGCCGAACACGTTTTGAGGCACAACTATGATCAAACCAGAGCCATCACGCTTATGGCGCAAACCGCTGCTGCAGACGTCGAGGTGCACGCCCGGCTGATGTCGACAATGGAGCGGGCTGGACGGCTCGACCGCGCCGTTGAACATCTGCCGGCCAATGATGACTTGCTGGCCCTACGGCAGTCGGGACTTGGCCTAACCCGCCCCGAGCTTTCAGTGCTGCTCGCCTACGCCAAGCTGTGGATGTTCGACAAGCTCGTCGCGTCGACGGCGCCGGATGATCCGGAGTTTGAGCGCGAGCTTTACGCTTACTTCCCCGAAGCCTTACACGGTTTCACCAAGCCCATCGTATCGCACCGACTGCGCCGCGAGATCATCGCCACCCGCATTTCGAATGAAATCATGGATACATGCGGGATTTCCTTCCTCCAGCGAACGATTGAGATGAACGGAGACAATTTCGCCGCCATGGCGCTGGCCTATGAAACAGCGCGCGGCATCTACGACCTCACCGCATTCGCCGATTCAATCGATGAACTTGACAATAAGGCGTCCGAGGAACTCCAAACGGCGCTGTATCTTGAAGCGTCGTTCCTGTTGCGAGAGCAGGTCTTCCATCTCCTGAACGACAAGGCGTTCGCGGCGGCGGCGGAACAACACGGCATTAAGTCGATCATTCAGAAATATCGCGCGCCGGTTGCTGAATTCAAAAAAGCGTTGCCGAAGATTCTCGGCGGCGAAGACGGGACCGCTCTCAACCAACGTCTCGAGCATTGGAAGTCGATGGGCGCTCCTGTCGCCATTGCGCGTCAGGCGGCCGCCCTGCCCGCCCTGGAGCACGCGCTTGATATCGTCGATCTCGCCAGCGACGCGGGCTGGTCCAATCCAGGCGTCGGCGGGCTCTTTTTCGCCGTCGGCCGACTTTATTTCTTCGACACGCTGCGAGAAAAAGCGCGGCGCGAACCGCCTGCAGATCACTTTGATCGTATTTCCGTACGTCAGTTTGCGGAAGATCTTGGCGGACTGCAGCGCGCGCTGACGAAGAAAATCATCACTTTCGCCGGCAATGAGCCCAAGGGCGCGCCAGTCGAGTGGGCGCCCGCCGTGCTTGCCCGATGGGAAGAATGCGAAGCGTCAAGCGTGGCGCAATTCAAATCCACCGTGAGCGAACTCGATCTCGCCGGCGCAACCAGCGTCGGAAAGTTCGCCTTGTTCGCGAAACGCTTAGGCGCGCTCATCAGCGAGTGAGAAGCCGTCCTAGTGTCGAAAGTGCCGGACGCCGGTGAACGCCATGGCGATACCCGCGTCATCGGCTGCGGCGATGACGTCTTCGTCCCGAATAGACCCGCCTGGTTGAATTACCGCCGTCGCGCCAGCCTCTGCGGCGGCGAGCAATCCATCTGGGAAAGGAAAGAAGGCGTCGGATGCCACAACGCTGCCTTCAGCAAGGGGCTTATCTATGCCCGCCGCCTGGGCCGCGTCTTCGGATTTTCGGGCGGCGATGCGACTTGAATCGAGCCGGCTCATCTGCCCTGCGCCGATTCCAACTGTTGCGCCGTCCCTGACATAGACAATGGCGTTTGATTTCACATGCTTGGCGATGCGGAAACCCAGCACCATGTCCGCGATCTCCTGCTCGCTGGGCTTGCGCTTGGTTACGATCTTCAAATCGTCCGCAGTAATGCGTCGATTATCTCGGGATTGTATCAAAAACCCGCCGGCCAACGGACGCATCAGCGTCCCCGCCGTATCAGGCGACGGCAGGCCGTCCGTCAGCAGAAGACGAAGGTTCTTTTTGCGCGCAAACGCCGCTTTCGCGTCGTCGTCGGCTCCCGGCGCGATGACGACTTCCGTGAACACTTTCATCATGAGTTCTGCGACGGCGCCGGTCAGCGGTCGGTTGAGCGCAACGATGCCGCCAAACGCCGAAACCGGATCGCACCTGAGCGCCTTTTCATAGGCGTCCGCCACTGTATCCCCCTGAGCGACGCCGCAAGGATTGGCGTGTTTGATAATCGCGACAGAAGGTTTGTCTTCCCCCAAATCTCCAATCAGTTCGAAGGCGGCGTCGGTGTCGTTGAGGTTGTTGTATGAAAGCTCCTTGCCCTGAACTTGCGTCGCAGAGACAACCCCGGGGCGAGGTGCGCCGGATTGGTAGTAAGCCGCATCCTGATGAGGGTTTTCGCCATATCGAAGGGCGCCGATCAGCGTCCCGGCGACCGACATGTGACGCGGAAAACGCTCGTTTGTTTCTGCATTCAGCCAGGCCGCAATCGCGCTGTCATAGGCTGCGGTCATGGCGAAGGCCTTGGCCGCCAGGCGCCGACGCGTTTCTAAGGATACGCCCGCGCCGGATTCGATTTCTTCGGCGACGCTGTCGTAGTCGCTCGGGTCGGTGACGACGCTGACAAACTGATGGTTCTTCGCTGCTGCGCGAATCATCGCCGGCCCGCCAATATCGATGTTCTCGATGCAAGCGTCGAAATCGCCGCCGCCGCGCAGGGTTTCCTCAAACGGATAGAGATTGACGACGAGCACTTCAATCGGCGCAATGCCGTGGGCTTGCATGGCGCTTACGTGATCGTCGTTGTCGCGCAGGGACAAAATACCGCCGTGGATTTTTGGGTGCAGCGTCTTCACTCGGCCGTCCATCATTTCCGGAAACCCTGTGACGTCTGCGACATCGATCACGTCAAGGCCGGCGCTGCGGAGCGCGCGGGCCGTGCCGCCGGTGGAAACGATTTCAAATCCTGCTGCGGCGAGGCGCCGTGCAAGCGACTCGATACCGGACTTGTCGGAAACGGAGATGAGCGCGCGGCGCGCAAGCGTCGATTTCATGATGGCGTTGGTCTTTCATTACGAGAATTGCAGCAGACCGGCGAAAATCGCCGACTATTGACCGGACCGATGGCTCGCGCGGGAGTCTTTTGATTTGCCCACGCGAAACTCGGGCACCAGATGATGGACCGCTTCGTCAAGGGCGTTCTGATCAGCGCTCTGTGCGTACTCAATGACGTCGTCAAGACGCGGGGCCAGCAGCGGCAAATCGATCATCGCGGGCGACGCCAGCAGAACGCCGTCCGCGCCCGTTTTGACCAACTTGTCTGTATCAAGAAAAACTTCTTCAAAGAGCTTTTCCCCCGGGCGCAATCCGGTGAATTTAATTTCAATGTCTTCGCCGGGCTTCAGTCCGTACGCTTCAATCATTCGTTTGGCCAGGTCTAGGATCTTCACCGGGTCGCCCATATCAAGGACAAAAATGCGGCCGTCATGGGTCAGGATCGGATTTTCGACATTGTCCAGGCTCGCCGCCTGCAACACCAACTGCACCGCCTCGCGCGTGGTCATGAAATAACGCTTGATGTCCGGATCGGTGACCGTGACCGGGCCGCCGCTCTGGATTTGACGCCGAAACAGCGGCGCAACTGAACCGCTCGACGCCAACACGTTGCCAAACCGCACCGTGACAAATCTTGTCTCCGTCTGGGCAACGTCCTGCGCCTGAGCGTACAGCTCAGCGATCCGTTTGGTGGCGCCCATGAAACTGGTCGGATTGACGGCCTTGTCAGACGACACAAACACAACCGTTTCCGCGCCGAATTCGATTGCGGTGTCGAAGACAAGCTTTGTGCCGTAACAATTGGTGAGCGCGCCGGCGCATCGGTTGGCTTCCAACAGAGGCACGTGCTTGTACGCCGCGGCGTGGACGACAATGTCGGGCCGGGTGCGTTCAAATACGCGGCGAAGATGCTCCCGCCGGCAAACATCGGTCAGCGACGATGTAACAACATCGTCGACGCCGATCTCCGCCATTTCCAGCAAAATTCGATAAAGCGCGTATTCTGCATTATCCACGAGCGTGAGCTGCGAGGGACCGAACGCGGCGATTTGGCGGGAAAGCTCCGACCCGATGGTGCCGCCTGCGCCGGTAACCAGCACGCGCCGACCCGCGCAAAACCGCTTGGCCGCGCGTTGGTCGATTTTTCGCGGCTCACGCGACAGCAGGAATGAAAGATCATCATTGTCGCCCAGCGGCGCTGGCGAACGAGCGGGCCCTCGGCGATCTCCAAATAGTTTCGGCAATACCGGCATGCGCAACCTACCAAAATCTAGGTCATAGTCTCCAAAAACCGCGACGGCAACGCATCACGCGCAATCCAGCCGTTTCAGCGCCCATCGGGCGATAACGACCCCATCGGGACGCGGCGGCAGCGCGCTGACGCGCATAACAATTTGCTCCGCTGCGGCTGGCGCCCGGCCGTGGCCGCTGTAGACCGACTTTTCAAGCGCGATGGCGCCGGCGTTGGATTTGAACCGCCAGCCTTCCTTGTTGGGCAACAAAAGCAGCACGGACTTCCGATCCCGGGCCAGGGACGCGCGCGTATCCGGATGCAGATGGAACCGCCACACGCCCCGCGCCGCAATCGGCGCGGGCAATCCGTCCAGCCGCTCTTCGCCGCGCAAATCGGCGCCGCCCGGCGCAAGAAAGAGCCGGCGCACCCATCCGCCGTCGCCGCCGTCGGCGCAAAGCAGCTCGCGGGATATTTCCATCAACAGGCCTTGCGAGTCTTCCGCGCGCCTATGCGTGATATCGCCGAAGGACGGCTCTCTGCCCTCGCCGGCTTCGAACGACAGGGCAGAATGCGCTTCCCGGCGCATCAGCGCCTCGCGCCAGGTCGACGCGCGATGACCTCCATTGCCGCAGTTGCCGATAATGCGACTGCGGCCGGAAGAAAAATGAAACGAACCAGCGCTCTTGAAGGCGTGGGGACCATTATCGAGGCCGGTATCCGCCACGATTAAAGCGCGGCCGGCGGTGAGACGATGGTATCCGGAATGCCGGGCGAAACCGGTCGGCGCGCTGTCGGGTTCAAGCGATTTCTCAACCGCCAGCACGGCGCGACCATCATCTTCGTATCCGCCGTTGAACACCGCGAGGCGGCCGTCCGCACAGCGAAAAAATGAGGCCATCACTGAAGCGCGCATCAGCGTGTGTTTCAGAAATCCCGGGGCTTGTCCTTCCTTCGCTTCGACAGCGGCCGCCACCGTCATGATCCGAACCGCGAGCTTGAGCTGGCGCGACGGATTGCGGCTGACATGCCCGCCGTCAGCCCGGAGCTGCAAACGCAATTCGCGCCGCGCCATTTCAAGGCCGCGCGCAGCGGGGCCGTCGCAGCCCGGAAGGCAGTGCCCTGCGATACATAACCCAAGCGAAGTCATGAGCCGGTCCAGGCCGGTGTCGGCGCGGTGCGCACTGTTGGCGAGATGCCGGGTTTGCCGCGCCATGGAGGTCAATACCCTGCTGCGCCACATTGCGTCGCCGCCTTGCAACACCAGGCGGTGATGAGCGCACAACTGAACGAGACGCTCGGAGACGAAATAGGGGTCCCATGCAACCGCTGACCATTTCTCATAGCGATCAAGCCAGCCGCTCATGAACAGGCGCGCGGCGACGGCGCCGTCGTGACCGATCGCCTCCAAATGACGGAGCCAAGCAAACTCATGCATGAAAGCTTGCGCTGCGCCTCCCGGCGCGGTTCTGTCCCAGATCAGATCAGGTTCACCTTCACAGTCGATGACTTCGTCGCCGACCGAAAGCCGGCCAGATGCGATCGCTTTGGCGACTTCCTTGTCGGGCGTGAAGGGATCATTCGGCGTATGGATCAAACGGTCGGGCGCAGGCCCTTTGAGCTTGGCCTGGTAAAACGGGCTCTCGCCCCAGGCCCTCTGCATCCGTGACAGAACGTCTTTCGATACGTCGCTTCGTTTTATTGCCCCGGCCACCTGCTCAGTTTCCTTCGCGCAACGCTTTGATGTTGCGCGCATACGCGTCGGCGCCGCCGCGGAACACAGCTGATCCGGCCACCAGGACGTCGGCGCCGGCGCTGATGACCCGCGGTGCGGTTTCCGGATCGACGCCGCCGTCAACCTCAAGCATGATCTCGCGGCCGGTTTCATCAATCCGTGTGCGGATTTGCTCGATCTTGCGCAACTGCGAATCGATGAACTTCTGTCCGCCGAAACCCGGGTTGACGGACATGACCAACACCAAATCGACATCGTCGATGACGGCGTCGACAGCTTGCGCCGGCGTTCCGGGGTTCAACGCAACGCCTGGTTTCATACCAGCGGCGTTGATCCGTTGAAGCGTGCGGTGAAGATGCGGACCGGCTTCGGGGTGGACGGTCAGAATGTCCGCGCCCGCCTCTGCGAACTGATCAATGTAAGGATCGACCGGGGAGATCATCAAATGGGTGTCGAACGGCAGTTTCGTCGTCGATCGCAAAGAGCTGACCACCGCCGGCCCAATGGTGATGTTCGGCACGAAATGACCGTCCATCACATCGATATGGATAAAATCCGCGCCAGCGGCCTCAACCGCAGCGATTTCCGCTCCGAGACGGGAGAAATCGGAGGCCAAAATTGACGGAGCAATACGCACGCGAGCCATGTAACGGAGGTATCGTGATGCGGCTCGATTTCGCAACAACATCCCGCGTTAAATTTACGGCATAAGGCGGCGCATTCGGATGATGCGGCGCAAGAAAAACGCCCCGCCAAAAGGCGGGGCGAAGAGTTAGATGCAAGGATTGCCGGAACGACAATTTCGGAAAAGAAGGTGCAGGAGCCACGTCAATTCGTCTTTGGGCACCTTGGATGCGAATTGAGGCGTAATTTGGACCAAAATGTAAGTTTCTTGGGTAAGCTTTCGTTTTTATTGGTTAATTTGTATTTACCCTTTGGCTCGCTTTGGCGCGACCCGGGGCAAGCTTGAGGGCGCCGCGGAGCTTCGCCGTGGAAAACGCCGCTGTCCCGGCAAGCGCGGCGCCGGCGATAAGGCCGCCGATCCACTCGATGTCATAGAGGCCGACGCCGGTCAGGGCGAACAGCACAATCCCCGCCGTCCAGGCGAGGAACCGCAGCGGCGACTTAGCCGCCCGCGCCACCGATTTCGCCGCTGTCGCCGACGCTTTCACGGTCGCCTGCGCCGTATTTTCCACGGCGCGAAGCACTTTTTTCGGACCAAGCAATTTCACCAGCCAGCCCAGCGCGCCCAACGCCACAGCAATAAGCGCGGCCCGTTGAGCCGGCTTGGAGTCATGGCTCACGGCGGCGGTCTGTTCGACGGCATGGGAAACCACTGGGGCCTCAACGGTCGCCGGAAACGCCGCAGGATCCAGATCGCTCGCATGGGCGGGCGCCAGCGCCGCAGCCGCCGTCATCAGCGACGTCGCCGCGAGCATGCCCACTTTGATCTTACGGGCGTCCTTCATTGTCCTGTCCCTTTTTGGCGCATAGTGGATAAATGGCGATCTGACCGGCCCTTTTCAACGAGGCGGACTGGCGAGCGCGCAGCAGTAAACTGTCTGTTTTTGGCCACAGCGCGTCCATTTTGGCCTGCAAAAGCGCCGATTTCCATTGACTTCCCCATAGAAGGCGCATAACTGCGCGGTCAGCAATGCTGCGGTGCAGCGCGCGCAATCGGCCCCGGATTTGGGCCCCACGATAAGACGCAAGCGCAAATTGAGCCCGGCCAGTCATTGCAAGAGATGACGCATCGCTCGCCGATCTTTTGGAGCTCTCGAAAGGATGGCGATTAAAGCGGGGCGTTGAACACAGAAGCATCGATGCGCATCGCCGGCAGGGTCCGGCTTATTCAACGGAGACCGAATATTGTCTTTCGCCGAACTCGGCCTTGAGCCGAAGTTGTTGGACGCGATCAAAGCGTCCGGATACGAAAATCCGACACCCATTCAGAAAGAAGCGATCCCGCCGGCTTTGGACGGCAAAGACGTTCTGGGCATCGCGCAGACCGGCACCGGAAAAACCGCCTCTTTCACACTGCCGATGATACAACGTCTGGCGAAGGGCCGTGCGCGGGCGCGCATGCCGCGCAGCCTGGTGTTGGCGCCGACGCGCGAGCTCGCCGCCCAGGTTTCTGAAAACTTTGAGAAGTACGGCGCTAACCACAAACTGTCGATGGCGCTCCTGATCGGCGGCGTGTCTTTTGGCGACCAGGACGCCAAACTGACGCGCGGCGTCGACGTCCTCATCGCAACGCCGGGGCGTTTGCTCGACCATTTCGAGCGCGGCAGGCTTCTCCTGACGGGCATCGAGGTCATGGTGGTCGACGAGGCGGATCGCATGCTCGACATGGGCTTCATCCCGGACATTGAGCGGATCTTCAAACTGACGCCCATGACACGGCAGACGCTGTTTTTCTCAGCGACCATGCCGCCGGAAATTCAGCGCATCACGGATCAGTTTCTGTCGGCGCCGGCCCGGGTGGAAGTCTCGAAGCCAGCGACGACGGCCGACACGATCGCTCAGCGCATTGTCCGCGTGCCAAGCAAAGACGACAAGCTAAAGCGCGCCGTATTGCGCGAAATCATGTCCCATAAAAACGTCAAGAACGGCATTGTCTTCTGCAACCGGAAATCAACCGTCGATATCGTTGCGAAATCGCTGCAAAAGCACGGCTTTAATGCGCGGCCGATTCACGGCGACCTGGCGCAGGCGTTCCGCATGGAAACCCTGGACAAGTTTCGCAATGACGACGTCCAATTCCTGATCGCCTCGGACGTCGCCGCGCGCGGGCTTGATATTCCCGACGTCAGCCATGTCTTTAACTATGACGCGCCGATCCACTCTGACGACTACGTGCATCGCATCGGACGAACCGGCCGCGCCGGCAAAAAGGGCGCTGCGCTGATGCTGGTCACGCCGGCTGACGGCAAGGCTTATGACGCGATCCTGAAAACCATAGGCGTTGAAGAAATCGAAGCCCTCGACTTCTCTGAATTCTTCGCCGACCAGGATCGGTCCGACCGCAAGCCGAAGCGAACAACGCGCGCAAAGTCCAAAGACAGTCCAAAACCGGATGCGAAAGGCGGGGAAAGATCGCGCAGCAAGGCGCGAGAATCCAGACGAGACGCCCCTGCCGAGCCGGTGGTCGGACTGGGCGATCACGTCCCGGCGTTTCTCACCCGCGCCGTGGCCAGTTAACGAAACCCTACCGCCTTTGTTCGATTTGCGCGCAAAACAGCCAACCGTTGCTGTTTAGTCATTCTTTTACGAGCGCCGACGTATTCTCATCCCTCATGGTTGTAGGGCGTCGCAAGACGGCGTCGTTCAGGGGTTGCAGATTACATGCAGGTCGGCGTTGACACGACGCATCGCATTGCGGATTCGGTATTGGAAGGCCTGAAGAAGGCCGGCCTGCCCGCGAGTCCGCGAAACTACGAGTTGTGGTACGCGCATCTGGAGGGCCGCAGCCCCTCCCTTTCCCGAGACCTCGATGTCGTCCGCGACGCATTCGGCAAGATCGCGCAGCAAGATGCGGACTCGCTTTACCGCATTCACGTGCAACGCGGCGACTTGTCGCGCAGCGTCTTCGATATCGTGTCGCGCTTTAATGAAGAAGTCGCAGACCTTCATGAGATGATCGGCAAGACCGGGGAGTCGGCGACGGGCAACAAAGAGACTCTGGGCGAACTGTCCGAGCAGTTGCGCCAGTCGACAGAAGACTACCCCGCCGTGGGCGCCCTGCTTGAAGGCGTCTTCTCTGTCGCAAAAGACATGCGCGTGCAGAATGAAGTGCTTGAAAACCGTCTGGCGGAATCAACAAGTGAAATTACAAACCTTCAACGCAGCGTCGAGAGCATTGAAGCGGAAGCGATGAAAGACCCGCTGACGGGCGTGGCCAACCGTGCGCGGTTTGACCGCGCCATTGCGCACCAGATCGCAGAGGCCCATGCGCGCGACGAGCCGCTGTCGCTGCTCCTGGCCGATATCGACTACTTTAAGAGCTTCAACGACAGCTGGGGCCATCAAACAGGCGATCAGGTGCTGCGCCTTGTCGCCGAAGTGATGAACGCGAATATCCGCGGCGGCGATACGCTGGCGCGCTACGGGGGCGAGGAATTCGCCGTGCTGCTGCCAGGTGCGAAACTGGAAAATGCGACCATGCTCGCGGAACGCATTCGCGGCGCCGTTGAGTGTCGCCGTCTCAAAAAACGGCGTACGGAGGAAGATCTCGGCACCATCACGATGTCAATCGGCGTTGCGTCCGTCAGGCGCGCAGACACGGCGGAAAGCTTTATTGAACGCGCCGACGAGTGCCTCTACGCCGCCAAAGGCAACGGCCGAAATCTCGTCGTCGACGAGAACGCGATCGCCGGCAAGGAAAGCGGCGCAGCTTAGGCCGCGGCGTTCTTGGCGTCTTCCACCAAGAGATCGATCCGATCCTGTCCCCAATATTTTGAACCGTCGCGAACCGCGAACGGCACGCCGAAGACTTTGTCTTCTTCGATCATCTCGCGATGGCGCTTCATGGTTTTGCCGACGGAAACCGCGGTCTGCGCCGCTTCCACCGCATCGGCCTGCCAGCCGGCCGCTTCCGCACACTGTTTCAAAACATCAATGTCCGAAATATTCTTGCCTTCGCCCCAACGCGCATCCGCCACAGCAAGGGCGAAGGCCATGCCGACCCCGGCCGCGCTGGCGGCGACCGACGCCTTGTACGACGGCGCAAGGTCAACTTCGAACGGATTGGGCGGATTGACGGCCAGCCCCATGCGCATGGTCATGCGCGGCACGTCCTGGCGCATATAGGCCATTTTGAGGGCGTTCGTGGACGCATCGTAAAAATCAACGCCGCCGGGCGGGCCGGTGAACGGGATCAATTCCGGATCGAGGCCGGCGCGCGCAATCTTGTGCAGTCCAAGACGCGAATACGGGCTGCGATAGGAATGATAGAGGCGGATCTCGGACATGACTGTCTCCCTAAACGGCCTAGTGACTTTCAATTTGCAAGTAATATAATGGGCGGTGAAAATTGCAAGGCGAATCGGCAAATGAGGAGATCGAGTCTCGATGGCGAACGATCGGAACGGAACGCGCATGGACTATGACCGGTCCAACTGCCCGGTCGCCGTATCCCTCGATATTCTCGGCGACAAATGGACCCTGTTGGTGGTTCGCGATCTCTGGCTGGGCGCACGCCGCTACAGTGATTTTGAAATCTCGCCGGAACGCTATCCTACCAATATCCTGGCGGACCGACTGAAGCGTTTGGTCGAACACGGGCTGGTCGAAAAGACGGCCTATTCCGAACGGCCGCAGCGATTTCAATATGCGCTGACAAAAAAGGGGAAGGACGCCCTACCGATTTTGCAGGCCATGCGGCGCTGGGCGAACCATCACTACGACGATACAGCGCGCACGCCGGGAAAAGCGGTCAGTACGCGCACGGACTGACGCTACCCCTTTTTCTTCGCTTTTTTCTTTTTCGCCTTGGCCGGTTTCTTGTTTCTGGCGGCGGCGCCGAGCGCGAGCGCCGTCCAATGGCGCAGGGCGTCTTCATCGTCGTAGATATCGTCAGGCGGCTTGTAATAGGACATCGTGCCTGTTTTGCCGTTCATCTCAACTTCAAAAGGCTTCAGCCCCGCGTCTTCAAATTCCGCGCGACTGACGTCGTCGACTTTCAGCCAGACATCGTCGTCATCGGCGATCGCGAAGATCGCCCCGTCGCAATAAATCCCGGCCCCGCCGAACATTTTGCGGATCGATATGTCGCCGAACGGCGCGAAGAGATCTTTCAAATGGTCGAGATGGGCGGCGGTCGGGGGCATGAGATTAGCCTATCAACGGGCTTGTTCCGGCGCAAACCGGATCCGCGGCGGCTGGCCAGCCAAACTCCAATTCCGCTCATCCCGACGAAAGTCGGGAACTCCCACCGCATAGCTGTGCGCAAGATTTGCGAGATTCCGGCTTTCGCCGGAATGAGCGGACGATGGATTTGCGTAAGTTCGCGCGTGTTCAGTCGGGATCCTATTTTGCCCGTCCGGACGAGCGGAGCCAAGCGGCGAGTCCTTACGCCTCTTCCCGTTGCGGCACGATCGTCACGCTTTCCCCGCAGCCGCAGGCGTCGGTCTGGTTGGGGTTGTTGAAGACGAAACGCTGGGACAGTTTTTCCGTCACGAAGTCGATTTCCGTGCCCAGGAGAAACAGGATCGCCTTGGGATCGATGATGACCTTGATGCCGTTTTCCTCCGCGACTTCGTCGAGGGGGCCGACTTCGGTGGCGTAGTCCATGGTGTATTCCATGCCGGCGCAGCCCCCGTTTTTCACGCCGATCTTGACGCCGATGAAATTTTCATCGGCGGCGGCCATGATGTCAGACATGCGCGCGGCGGCGGCGTCTGTAAGCGTAACGACTTTGGGTCTTGGTCTCGCCATATCTAAAGCCACCCTAATTCCAGCTTCGCCTCGTCGGACATTTTCTCCGGCGTCCAGGGCGGATCGAATGTCATCACGACTTTGACATCGTCAACGCCTTCAATGCCGCGCACGGCGCCTTCGACCCAGCCGGGCATCTCGCCTGCGACCGGGCAGCCCGGCGCGGTCAACGTCATGTCGATGGTCAAGAGCCGGTCGTCGGAAAGATCGACTTTGTAAATCAGGCCCAATTCGTAAATGTCGACCGGAATTTCCGGATCGTAGACGGTCTTCAGGGAACGGATCACGTCCTGCGTGATTCGCGACAGCTCTTCTTCCGGAATCGCGGACGGCGCAGGCGCGGCGGGCGCAGGATCTGGCGCCGGCGCGCTCGCCTTTACGTCAATGATATCGCGTTGCTCGTCCATGATTCTTCCTAGCTAAGCATTTGATGGGTTTTTTGAAGGCCCCGGATCAAGGCTTCGACGTCTTCATGGGTATTGTAGGCGGCGAAACTCGCCCGGCTGGTCGCCGTCACGCCGAGGCGCTTCATCAGCGGCTGCGCGCAATGGTGCCCAGCGCGGACCGCCACGCCGGTGCGATCGAGGATCGCGGACACGTCATGAGGGTGCGCGCCCTCCACCGCAAAGGCGATGATCGGCGCCTTGCCGGGCGCGCGGCCGAAAACGCGCACGAAATTCAGCTTCGACAATTCCTCAAGGGCGTGCGCGGCGAGCGCGGCCTCATGAGCGGCGATCGCGTCAACGCCCTTGTCCTGCATCCACGAAAGCGCGGCCCCGAGGCCGATCGCTTCGAGGATTGCCGGGGTGCCCGCTTCGAAGCGGTGCGGCGGATCGTTATAGGTGACAGCCTCTGTCGTCACCGTGTCGATCATTTCGCCGCCGCCGCGGAACGGCGGCAGGTCGTACATCACATCCCGGCGGCCATAGAGAACGCCGATCCCCGTCGGCCCGTAGAGCTTGTGTCCGGTCAGCACATAAAAATCGCAGTCGATGTCGGACACGTCGACCGGACCGTGGACGCCCGCCTGACACCCGTCGAGCAGGATCTTCGCGCCGTGGTCATGGGCGATCTTCGCCATCTCTTTCGCCGGCGTCGCCGCGCCCAGAACATTGGACATGTGGGATATCGCGACCAGTTTCGTCCGGTCCGTGAACATCGCCCGATAGGCGTCCAGATCAATGGCCCCGTCTTCGGAGACGTCGAGCCATTTCAGGACGGCGCCCTTGCGCTCTCGCAAGAGGTGCCAGGGTACGATGTTGGAATGGTGCTCCATGAGCGAGAGAATGATCTCGTCTCCCTCGCCGATTTCCGAAACGCCGAGGGCGTAAGCGACGAGGTTGAAGGCGTCGGTGCCGCCGCCGGTGAAGACTATGTCGTCCGGGCTCGGCGCATTCAAAAACGCCGCGGCGGTCTTGCGCGCGTCTTCGAACGCCGCCGTCGCTTCGTTGGAAAGCAGGTGCAGGCCGCGATGAACATTCGCATAGGAATGCTCCATTGCGTCTTTCATGGCGTTGATGACCGCGCGCGGCTTTTGCGCCGACGCCGCGTTGTCGAGATAGACTAACGGCTTGCCGTAGGCTTCGCGAGAAAGGATCGGAAACTCGCCGCGCAGCGAGGCGACGTCGAGCAGGGGCGCCTGATGTCCGTCAAAGCTCATGACCGGGCCTCCAGCCATGCGGCGACTCGCGCGGCAAAGACATCGCGCACGGCGTCATCTTCGATGCCGTCAATCACTTCGCTAGCGAAGGCCTCGATCAGCAGCGACCGCGCCTCCTCATTCGACAGACCGCGTTGGCGGAGATAAAAGAGCGCATCGTCATCGAGAGCGCCGCAGGTGCTGCCATGGGCGCATTCGACGTCGTCAGCGTAGATCTCAAGTTCCGGCTTGTGATCAGCCTCTGCGCCGTCCGACAAGAGAAGCGCGTTGGCGGTCATCTGGGCGTCGGTTTTTTGCGCAGCCCGTTCAACCTCAAACTTGCCCTGAAAAACCGTGCGAGCGCTGTCGGCTGCGACGCCTTTGTGCAACTGGCGCACGGTGCAATGAGGCTGCTTGTGCAACACATGGGATGTGAAGTCGGCGTGACGAGCGCCGGCGACCAAGGCTGCGGAGTCGATATGCGCAGACGCGCCCTCGCCCCAGAAATGCAACAGTGTTTCGTGCCGGGATAACTTGGCGCCGGTGCTGAGGCTAGTCTGCCTGAACGCAGCGCGCGCCTCCATTTTGACGGCGCATATGGCGTGGTTGACCGCCGCCTCCCCCGTCTCATTGACGAGATAGCGTTCAAGGGAGGCGTCGTCGCGCACCAGCCCGTGAAAAAGATGCGAGGAAAAGCCGCCGCCGTCGCCTTCGTATGTTTCAATGATACGCACGGACGCGCCGGGGCAAACCCTAATCATCGACTGCGCAAAAGAAAGGCCGCCGCCTTCGGCAATGTGCCGGATCAGAATCGGCCGCTCCAATTCTACGCCGTCGCCGATTTCAATGCCCAGCGACTTAGCGGTCATCGCAACGTTCATCGAGACGATGGGGTGGGATTCCAGTTCTTCGATCGTACCGACGGATTCCATCACGCCAAAGCGGACGCCTTCCGGCCACTCCTCCGCGGGCGCCTCAACGCGTCCGTTGACGATCGTGAACTCAATTGGATTGAGCGCGGCGAAGGCCGACGGGTCGATGCGATCCGCTTTCGGCGCCGGCGTCAGCGCCGTGCTGCGCAGGGCCGCGTTGAAATCAGACCACTTCCACCCCTCGATGCGGCGGTGCGGCAAGCGCTGTTTGGCGAACCGCTCGAACGCCGCCTGGCCGGTTTCATTGGGCTTGGAACGCGCCAGGAAGGCTGCTTCCAGTCCCGCCTCAAAGGCGGAAGGGTTTATGAGAAGAGAATTGCTCACGCCGCCTCGACGAACTGTTCATATCCGGACTGCTCAAGCTCGCGCGCCAGCTCCGCGCCGCCGGACTTAACAATCCGGCCGCCGGCGAGCACGTGAACCGCGTCGGGTTTGATATACTCAAGCAGGCGCTGGTAATGGGTGATCACGAGAAAGCCGCGCGACGGCGCCCGCAAGGCGTTGACCACATCGCCGACCATTTTCAGCGCATCGATGTCGAGACCGGAATCGGTTTCGTCCATAATGGCGAATTCCGGTTCGAACATCGCCATTTGCAGCATTTCCATGCGCTTCTTCTCGCCGCCGGAAAAGCCGACATTGAACGGGCGTTTCAGCTTTGTGTCGTCAAGGCCGACGAGTTTCGCTTTTTCGCGCACGCTTCTCAGGAAGTCGGCCGCCGAGATTTCGTCCTCCCCGCGGGCCCTTGCCCGAGCGTTCATAGCGGTGCGGATGAAGTTCATCGTCTGCACGCCCGGGATTTCCATCGGATGCTGGAATGACAGGAAGAGCCCCTTCGCCGCCCGCTCGTCTGGATCGAGATCGATAATGCTCTCGCCTTTGAGCAGAACATCGCCGGCGGTCACGTCGTAGCCTTCGCGACCGGCGACTGTGTAGGACAGCGTCGACTTGCCTGACCCGTTCGGCCCCATGATCGCATGGACTTCTCCGGCGGGCACTTCCAACGAAAGCCCCTTCAGAATTGCGTCACCGTTCTCGCCGACGGCGACATGAAGATCGTCAATTTTCAACATCGGTTACTTCTTCCTTCGGCGACAGCCACTCTGCGCCTACATAAACGACAGCGCCGACAAGTCCGACGATGATGACAAGCATCATCAGGCGCTGGATTTTTTTTGCGGGTTCGGGGATATCGCTCATCGCAACTCTCCCTGTTGCTCGCCGCCATGACCGCGCACGGCGGTGCATTCGATTTCCACCTTGGCGCCGAGCGGCAAGTCTTTAACGGCAACGGTTGTGCGCGCCGGCGGATTTGTCGGAAAAAACGGAGCGTAGGCGGCGTTTAAGTCCGCGTAGTCCTTCATGGTGTCGAGCAGGACAACGCAACGGACAATGTCCGTGAGGCCTGCATCAACGCTCGCCAGCGTCCTGCTGATCGCTTCCAGAGCATGACGCGTCTCATCTTTAATCTTGCCGGAAAGCTTGCCCGTTTCCGGATCACGACCGATATGGCCGGCGAGATAGAGAACGCCGTTCGCTTCTATCACTGGCGAGTACGGAAGACCCGAAGCCGGTTTCGCCGCCGGCATGATCAGCGCGCCGCCGGACGCCGGGATCGGGTTTTCCGGAGGCTGGACGAGCGCAGCCTGAACCGCCAGTGTCAGAACGGAGAGCATCAGCCCACACTCCCCTCAAGGCTGACGCTGACCAGCTTTTGCGCTTCAACAGCGAATTCCATCGGCAACTCCTGCAGAACCTCCTTGCAGAAACCGTTGACGAGAAGCGCCACAGCCTCCTCTTCGGAAAGGCCGCGCTGTTGGCAATAAAACAGCTGATCTTCGGAGAGCCGCGACGTCGTCGCTTCATGCTCCAGAATGGCGCCTGGGTTTTTTGATTCCACATAAGGAACCGTGTGGGCGCCGCACTTGTTGCCGATCAGAAGGGAGTCGCACTGGGTGAAGTTTCGCGCACCGGCCGCTTTGCGGTGAATGCTGACAAGCCCCCGATAGGTTGAGTTCGACTGACCCGCCGAAATGCCCTTGGAAATGATCCGCGACTTCGTGTTCTTGCCCAAGTGAATCATCTTGGTGCCGGTGTCGGCCTGCTGATGATTGTTGGTGATGGCGATCGAATAGAACTCGCCCTGGCTGTTGTCGCCCTTGAGGACGCAGGAGGGGTATTTCCATGTCACCGCCGATCCGGTTTCAACCTGCGTCCAGGACACTTTTGAGTTCACCCCGCGGCAGTCGGCGCGCTTGGTGACAAAGTTGTAGATGCCGCCATTGCCGTCCTTGTCGCCCGGATACCAGTTCTGGACGGTCGAATATTTGATCTCCGCATTGTCCTCGGCGATCAATTCAACCACAGCAGCGTGAAGCTGGTTTTCGTCCCGCATCGGCGCGGTGCATCCTTCAAGATAAGATACATATGAGCCCGGCGCAGCGACGATTAACGTGCGCTCGAATTGTCCGGTGTTGGCCTCATTGATGCGAAAATAGGTCGAGAGCTCCATCGGGCAGCGAACGCCTTCAGGAACATAAACGAACGTACCGTCAGAAAAGACAGCCGAGTTCAGCGTCGCGAAGAAATTATCCGAGGTCGGAACGACGGTGCCGAGATATTTTCGGACCAGGTCCGGGTGTTCTCGAACAGCTTCCGAAATCGACATGAAAATGACGCCCGCCTTTTTCAATTCGTTTTGAAAAGTCGTGGCGACGGAAACGGAATCGAAAACCGCATCGACAGCGACTTTCGGCGCGTCAGGGTGCGTTCGCGCCTCGCCCGGACTGATGCCGGCGCCTTCCACGCCGAGCAGCACTTCGGCTTCGCGCAATGGAATGCCGAGTTTTTCGAAGTCGGCGAGAATTTCCGGCGGGACGTCGTCAATCGACTCGTATTTCGCGCCGGATTTCGGCTCGGCGTAGTAATAGGCGTCCTGATAGTCGATCTGCGGATAGTCCACCATCGCCCAGGTCGGCTCATCCATGGTCAACCAGCGCTTATAGGCCTCAAGGCGCCATTCCAGCAGCCATTCGGGCTCTTCCTTCTTGGCTGAAATAAACCGGATCGTGTCTTCCGACAGGCCTTTCGGCGCCTTGACCGATTCAATGTCGGTTGTGAAACCGTACTTATAGGTCTCAAGGGACTTGGTTGTCTCAACCGTTTCTTTGCTGATGGATTCCTTAATTTCGGACATTACGGCGTACCCTCAAGGGCGTTAGCGAGAATGGTTGTGACGTCCGCGCCGGCGTCGCGGTGCTTGGCGATCTCCTGATATTCAGGGGATGTCGCCCATTCGGTGAAAGCGGCCTTGTCAGGAAATTCCATGAGGACGAGGCGGTCGCGGTCCCAGTCGCCCATGACCGCCGTCGCCTCAAAGTCAGCGGCCAGCAGTCTGCCCTCAAATTTGGAAAAGACATCCATGAACTTCGCGGCATACTGATCATATTCGGCCTTGTTCTTGATTTTAATTTGTCCGACTGCGTAAACGGTCATGCCGCTCCCCTCTGATCGATGCGGTTTTTCATGCGTGCATAGGCGCTCGGCCATTCGCGGCAGAACGCGTCCGCGTCTTCTTCCGTGGAGTTCCACCCAAGCGAAACGCGAATGGCGGACGTTGATTCGTTTTCGCTGGCGCCCATGGCCTTCAGGACATGACTCGGTTTGGTCTTGCCGGATGAGCATGCGCTGCCCGCCGATATGGCGATCCCGGCCAGGTCCATCGTCATCAGTTGCGTCTCGCCAGGAAAGCCGGGCGCCGATAAACACAGCGTCCCCGGCAGGCGCTCCGCCTCGGTGCCCCATACTCGCGCGCCGGCCGCTGTCGCCGCCGCTTGCATTCTATCGCGCAGGTCGGCGATGTCGCCGGCGCGTGCGAGGCTGTCGCGGGCCATCTCGCAAGCGACGCCGAGCCCGACCAGTCCCGGCACATTGTGCGTGCCGGCGCGGCGATTGTGTTCGTGACCGCCGCCGCGCATGACCGGATCGAGGGCGAAGTTCGGTCCGGCGATGACCGCGCCAACGCCGAGCGGCCCGCCGAATTTGTGGCCGGTAAAGCTCATGATATCGGCGCCCGACATCACGAAATTGACGGGAATTTTGCCGACGGCCTGAGCCGCGTCGCAAAACAAAAGTCCGCCGGCGTCATGAGTAATGTCCGCTGCATCGCGTATGGGCTGAACGACGCCGGTCTCATTGTTGGCGAGCATGATGCAGACCAGAAAACCGCCGTCTTTCTCAACATCGTAGTCGCCGAGGCGCAACTTCAGCCATGCAAGATCGACGATGCCTGAGGATTTCGCCGGGATGATTTCAATCGCTGCGCCCGTCGCCTCTGCGTTGGCCAGAACCGCGGAGTGTTCAATCGCGCTGACAAAGATCCTCGTGATGTTGTGCGGCTTAAGGGTCCCATGCAGCGCGGCGTGGATCGACTCGGTGCCCGAGCTTGTAAAAACGACGCCGTTCACCGGTGCGTTCACCAGGGCGCGCACTTTTTCTCGCGCGTCCTCCAGCGCCTTGTGCGCGCGGCGTCCTTCCTGGTGGACGGAAAGCGAGTTACCGTCGCGGGCCATCGCCTCTGCGACCGCCTCGATCACTTCGGCGCGCACCGGCGCAGTGGCGTTATGGTCGAGATAGTGACGCGTCATTCCGCCGGCTCCGCGACCCGGGCCGCCGGGGCGTTCACCGACGCCATACCCGCGACACGTTTCGCGAGAATGTCCTCAAGGGTCACCGCATTCAGGAAAAGTTCGATCTGACGGCCCAGTTCGTCCCAGAGATCGTGGGTCAGGCACCGAACGCTGGTTCCGTTGCAGCCAAGGCCGGATCCGGGCACGCAGGCGGTCGTCTGGATCTGTTCGTCGACAGCCTCGACGATGTCAGCGATGCGCGTTTCGCCCGGCGCATTGACGAGCGTATACCCCCCGCCGGCGCCGCGGGCGCTGGCGACGAGGCCGGCTTTTCGCAGTTTTGCAAAAAGCTGTTCCAGATAAGACAGCGAGATTCCCTGTCGCAAGGCGATGTCGCAAAGCGCGACCTGCGCCTGGCCGCCTTGCGCCGCGAGATCGGCCATGGCGGTAACTGCGTATCTGCCTTTTGTCGTCAGCTTCATTGAGCGGTTGACCTTGAAATTCGGACTCTCGGCTGGCGTTCGCCTGAAAACATGCTATAGCCGCCCGCCGGATCGACGGCTTCGTGGTGGAAATAATAAATCCTACTTTTTTAGTCAAGAATTGGCGCGCCAACAATTTGGCAAAATTGCAAGCCGCCAGGACTTCATCACGTCGCTCGACACTGAAATCTGACTGTTCTGCTCGGTTTTTGAACCATCAGCGGACCCGCGAGTAAAGGAAGAGCATGCCTGAGATTATATTTGCCGGCCCCGAAGGGCGCCTTGAGGGACGATATCAAAAAGGCAAGGGCGACAATCCGCCGGTCGCATTGGTGCTTCATCCCCACCCCCTGTTTGGCGGCACGATGAATAACCGAGCAACCTACGAGCTGTATCAGATGTTCGTACGGCGCGGGTTTTCTACCATGCGCTTTAATTTTCGCGGCGTCGGGAGAAGCCAAGGAGAGTATGATCAGGGCCAGGGCGAACTCGCCGACGCTGCGACGGCGCTCGATTACATGCAGCAAATCAACCCGAATTCGCCTTTCGCATGGGTCGCCGGTTTCTCATTCGGCTCCTGGATTGCGATGCAGCTTTTGATGCGGCGACCGGAAATCGTCGGCTTTATCGCGGGCTCGACCCCCGCCAATCTCTATGATTTCTCGTTTCTTGCACCCTGCCCCTCATCAGGCGTGGTTATTCACGGCGAGCTCGACAAAATCTGCGCGCCCGAAGAAACCAAGGGCATGGTGGAGCGCACCCGCACGCAAAAAGGGCGCAAGATCGAATTCGAAGTGGTGCCGGGCGCCGACCATTTCTTCGAATCCCATATGGATCAATTCATTGCGCAGGCGGAAACATACCTTGACCGACGCCTCGCTCACGATCGCCCCGAGGGCGAGTATCACGGCGAAATCTAACGCGCCGCGGAAGATAATCCGAATTTGAGAGTCTTGAGAAAAGGGCGCTTAACCTTTTGCTCCCATGATAAAATTTTAAGCAATGCGTCATTTTCGGGGGCGGCATGTTTAAGTTTTTGTTCGGCGGCGGAAGCCGCAGTCACGATATCCGGTTCAGCGCCGGTCGCAAAACGGCTGACTTGGAAGCCCGCCTGCAACCGGTGAACGGTTATACCGGCCGCGGTGAAATCGAGTTTTCGGCCTGGCGCAACGGATCACGGCAACTCGAGGTGGAACTGCGCGGCGTCGCCGGTCGTTCCGCCGACGTCTTTGTAAACGGCGAACGCGTTCAGACGGTGATGCTGGACAATGGGCGCGTCGACGCGTTTTACGACACCCGACAAGGCGATGCGGTGCCTGAGCTTGCGGAAGGCGCTGCGGTCGAGGTCCGCCAGAACGGCGACCCCATTCTCAGCGGCGTTCTGCGCCCTGACTAATCGTTCACGTCGCAGCATTTGCAGCGCCTCCAAAATATTGCGAAACTGGGCTCCACGAAAGGAGCGTCGCTTTGCATATCGGAGAGACGAAACTGACCGATGAAGCCGAAGACGCGCGCGGCGGGCAACCGCGCGGAACAACCAGCCTGGTTGGTATGTCAGTGCTTGGCGCGGGCCTAATTCTACTTGTCGCGCTCTTGATTTTCGCGTTTTAGGCGAGCCCGGTTCGGCCAATCGCAAGAAACTTTTCGCGACGCTGTTTGCGCAATGCGTCCGGCGTCATTCCCTCGAACTCCTGTACAGCGCGCTCAACCGCATCGCCCAGACGCTCCATGGCGAGCGCCCGATCGCGATGCGCGCCGCCCACAGGTTCATCGATAATGGCGTCGATAACGCCAAACTCGAGCAGATCCTGGGCGGAGATTCTCATCGCTTCCGCGGCTTCCGGCGCTTTGGTTTCCCCGGCGCCGGCGGCGTCTTTCCACAAGATCGACGCACAGCCTTCCGGGGAAATCACAGAATACACCGAGTGTTCCAACATCAGGGTCTTGTTGGCGGTCGCCAACGCAACCGCACCGCCAGAGCCGCCCTCCCCGACAATGGCCGATATAAGCGGCGCGCCGAGCGACAGACATTTATCCGTACACGCCGCAATGGCCTCAGCCTGTCCGCGCTCTTCAGCGCCCCGGCCGGGGTAGGCGCCCGGGGTGTCCACCAAGGTCACCACAGGCAATGCAAATCGCTCCGCCAGATCCATCAGCCGGATGGCTTTCCGATATCCCTCGGGCCTCGCCATGCCGAAATTGTGTTTGACGCGGCTTGCGGTGTCCGATCCCTTTTCATGTCCGATCAGCACGACGGATCGCCCGCGAAATCGCGCCGGACCGCCGATAATTGCGTGATCCTCTCCAAAGGCGCGGTCGCCAGCCAGCGGCGTAAAGTCGTCAAACAAATGCGCAACATAGTCGGACAGGTGCGGGCGCGAACCGTGCCGGGCAACTTGCGTTTTCTGCCACCGGGTGAGTTTTGAATACGCATCCGCAAGAAGCGCATCCGCTTTCGCCTGCAGGCGATCGATTTCATCGTCAACGCTGACGCCGCCTTCGCTGTCGACTTGTCGCAAGTCCTCGATACGGCCTTCCAACTCTGCAATCGGTTTTTCAAAATCGAGATAAGTGGGCATCTGCTGAAAGCCTCAATCGCTGATTATTTATGTGAACAGGATAGTCCTGCATTTTTGCTAAGATTCGCCGCGCGTCGCCGAAATCAGTCTAGCGGTCCGCCTGGGGTTTTAAGCGCGGGGAAAAACCGTCTTCCTCTTCGGCCTCATCTGACGGCGCTTCAGCCGCCGCGTCAGGCGCTGTCGGGAAGCGGGACGCCCAACTGCGCTCGAACTGAAAGCGGCGCTGCAGGTCAGCCATGCCGGCGGCCTTGAGCGACTGACTCACAACCACCGCTGAAGCAGGCGTCGGCCCCGTGTTGGATGCGGCCAGCGCGGCCAATCCCGCCTGCCCGACCTTTTCTTCCAGGGCCGCATCGAACGCCGCCTCGAGCACACTCGCGGCAATGACCGGATCGCCGGCGTCGCCAAAGGATTGTGCGCCAACGCTCTCGCCGTTCAACAGCGACACATCCGCGGCGCGGGCGATTTGCGCCGCCGATTGCGGATCAAGGACCGACAACAAGTTCACCAGTTCGATAAAGCTCATCGCCTGTTGTTGAGGCAATGACCCGACGCTTGCGCCCGGGGCAATCATTGTCTGCAGCCACGATCCGGCGCCAACGCTGTCTCCCGCCGCCATACGCGCCGCCGCAAAGCGCCCCGCTTCTTCGGGCGCAACGATGACGCCTTCAAGCGACCGGATTTCGTCGGCGTAGACAAGCGACAACGCATAAGCCCGATAAAACGTGTCTCCGAGAGACAAGGCGACCGAGATCCTTTTGGCCTTGTCGCGAATAAACTCCGGCGCGCCCATGGCGGCGGCCGACTGATAGAGCAAGGCGTCTGTAAGCGGATCGCCTGCGCGAACGCTTGCGGTTTGCGCAGCATCACGCAAAGCGGCGACGTCAAATTCAAATTCTCCCATAATCGCCCTGAGGCGCGCGACCGGCATGACGCCCATCGCCACCGCGCGTTGAGCGGCCGCGACTCGCGTGGCGGGGTCGCCCTGTTCGTCGGCTGCGATCGTCGCCAGAACAGCGCCGTCCGCTTCCTTCAACAGTCCCGGGGACAAGGGAATCCCGACAAATTTGGCGATGGCGTATTGCAGCGGCGTCGTTGCGGCCGGCGGGTCTTTCGGCGCAGCGCCGGTCACCGCCGCGGTCAGGAACACATCGTCACCGTCCGACAGGCCGAAACGGTCGCGCAGGATCCCGAGCGAGAGATCCGCGGCGTCGCGTTCGTCCGCGGCCGCGTAGCAAAGAACGCGCAGCTTCACCCAGAACGGATCGTCGCGTCCATCGACCAGGCGTTCGCTGCGGCTGCATGCGCCCTGAACATTGTCGCTCAGGAGATCGCTGACTGCCTCGGCCCGACTAATCCACGGATCGCCGGGTCCCGCGGTCGACAGACTCGCAACAGTCGCGGCTTCCTCCACGAATCCGGCGTTTGACAACGCCAGTAATTTCTTGCCGCCCAGAGCGGGGCGAGCCGAATTCGGCGCGGCGCCGGGCGAGAGCAGCGTCCTGCGCATCACCTCTCCGAGCGCGGGCACGGCCGGTCTCGTCGGCATGTTGTCCAGAAGGAACTCAATCGTTCTCGGATCGGCGCCGCGCCAAAGCGTGTCCGGCAGGGCGCCGTCGGCTTGGTTGAGAACGCCGGTCGAAAATGCGTCGGTCGCCAGCGGTTGGGATTCGATCGAACCGGGCGGAACGACCTGCGCCGTGGCGAATCCCGACAACATGATGGCGACGCCGGCGATAAGGCCGTATCGCTTCCTGGGCGTTTCAAGCGCCATCTTGCGCCTCCTGGGTGATTGTCCTGGTCTCCGGCTCCAGCATCTGGCCATAGACAAACAGGCCTGCAAGAACCGCAAGCGCAATCAGAATCAAAATTACCACGAATCGCAACGTCTTCGCTCCGTTTCACCATTCCGTCGATGCGGCGGCCAGCCCCCAGGTCCCGACCGCGTCAAGCGCGGCCCATCGCCCGGCAAAAGGCGATTCACTAGCGTCGCGCGGCGCAGTCGCCTACATCTAGCGGTCATGGGGCCGTCCGGCAAACATATTGATTTTCCATGCCCGAAAACCGTAGTCCTCGTGGGCATGATGGGCGCCGGCAAAACAACCCTGGGTCGCCGGATCGCGCCGCGGCTGGGGCTTCCCTTCTTTGACGTTGATACGGAAATAGAACAAGCCGCCGGCATGTCGGTCTCAGAACTCTTTGAAACACATGGAGAAAAAAGCTTTCGCGACGGCGAAGCGCGGGTTGTCAAGCGACTGTTGGATGGTCCGCCCCATGTGCTCGCCACCGGCGGCGGCGCCGTCATTCGCGAGGACACCCGCGCGATTATCAAAAACCGGGCGATTTCAGTCTGGATCCGCGCCGATGTCGAAACACTGGCGCGACGGGCGACCCGTCGCGATACGCGTCCCCTGCTCCGCTCTGGCGATCCGCAGGAAACCCTGCGCCAGCTGGCGGCGTCTCGCGAACGGTTTTACGCGGAGGCGGATATCCACGTGGATTCTCAACCCGGCCCGCATGCGCTGACTGTCGAACTCATAATCGAAAAGCTCGCCGATTATCTCAACGCCAAGCCCATGGCCGAAGGATCTCGCAGGACATGACAGAAAACGGCCACGACCCGGTTCGCGTTTCACTCGGCGAGCGAAGCTACGATATTCACGTCGGCGCCCGCCTGCTCGAACAAGCCGGCGCACTGCTGTCGCCCGCGCTGCACCGCTCTCGCATCGTCGTCGTGACGGACGAAAACGTCGCCGACGCGCAACTCGATCGCCTGGCCGCGGGTCTCGCCCGGTCCGATATCGAGTTTCGCGAAGTCGTGCTGCCCGCTGGCGAGACAACGAAGTCCTTCGCGCAACTGGAACGCCTTGTCAGCGATTTGATCGATCTCGGTGTGGAACGCAGCGACGTGATCGTCGCCTTCGGCGGGGGCGTTGTCGGCGATCTTGTCGGCTTTGCAGCGGCGGTCGTTCGCCGCGGATGCCGTTACGCACAGATTCCCACCACGCTGTTGTCTCAGGTCGACAGCTCCGTCGGCGGCAAGACTGCAATCAACGTCGCGCAGGGAAAAAACCTCGTTGGCGCATTTCATCAGCCGACGATCGTCATCGCCGACATCACTGCGCTCGAGACGTTGTCTCCGCGCCAACTGCGCGCCGGCTACGCCGAAGTCGTGAAATACGGCGCCATCGCCGACGCTGCTTTTTTCGCCTGGCTGGAAAACAACGGCGCGGCGCTGCTTGGAGGCGATGAAGCGTTGCGGCGGATCGCGGTGAAGCGGTCGTGCGAAGCGAAGGCAGCAATCGTCGCCGCCGACGAACGCGAATCCGGTGAGCGCGCGCTGCTCAATCTCGGACACACATTCGGTCACGCGCTGGAGGCGATTTACGGCTACTCCGACGCACTGCTCCATGGCGAAGCGGTCGCGATCGGGATGACGCTGGCGTTTGAATACTCTGCTCGCCAGGGCCTGGGCCCGCCGGGGGCCGGAAAACGGCTGGCTGACCATCTGCGCGCTGCGGGATTGCCCGCGGATCTGGACGATTTGCCGGCCGACGGCGATTTCAACGAAGACCGCATCATCGAACACATGATGCAGGACAAAAAGGTTGAAAGCGGCGCGCTGACCCTGATCTTGGCGGAGGATATCGGCGCGGCCCGGATCGTGAAGGACGTTCCGGTCGACCAAGTCAGAGTGTTTTTGAAGGAGAAAATCGCCGCCCGACGGCGATAATACGAAAATGAACGAATTCGACACCGCCCTGCTTGTTCCCATCGGCGTTATCTTTTTGCTGTTGTTCATGTCGGCCTTCTTTTCCGGCTCCGAGACCGCGCTCACCGCCGTTTCCAAAGCCCGCATGCACAAGCTTGAGTCTGACGGCGACGCGCGGGCGCGCCGGGTCAACTTTCTGATTCGCGACCGCGAACGTCTGATTGGCGCGATCCTGCTTGGAAACAACCTCGTCAATATTCTGGCGTCGGTGCTGGCGGCGGGCGTTTTTGCATCGCTGTTTGGGGAGTCCCTGATCGCTACCGCCATCGCCACCGGGGTCATGACCGCGCTGGTCCTTGTGTTTGCCGAGGTCACGCCCAAATCCGCCGCGATCGCGCGGCCTGACGGGTTCGCCATGTTTGTGGCGCCGCTAATGCGCTTGGTCGTTTTTGTGTTCGCACCGATCACGCGGGTGGTGCAAATCATCGTCCGCAGTTTCCTCAAACTGTTCGGTTTCGACATTTCCAGGGACAGCGCCGTTTTGTCCGCGACAGAAGAAATTCGCGGCGCCGTCGACCTGCATCACTCAGAAGGGGGAATCGACAAGGATTCTCGCGACCTCATTCGCGGCGCACTCGAACTTGATGAAATCAGGGTTGAGGAAATCATGATCCACCGTAAATCGGTGGAGATGCTTGACCTTGACCAACCTGAAGAAGAGATCATTCAAAAGGCGCTTAAGAGTCCGCACACGCGCTTGCCCGTCTTCCGCGACAGCAGCGACAACATCGTGGGGGTACTGCACGCCAAAGACCTTCTGCGGGCCCTGTGGGATGCGGACGCCGACGCCAAAAAAATAGACATCGAAGCGACCGCCCGCACGCCCTATTTCGTTCCGGAGACGACGACGCTGCAGGAACAGCTCGACGCGTTCAAACGAAAACAGGAACACTTTGCCCTGGTCGTCGACGAGTATGGCGCGATCATGGGGCTCGTGACGATGGAAGACATTCTGGAAGAAATCGTCGGCGAGATTGAAGACGAATATGACAGCCCGGTCCAGGGCGTTCGCCCGCAAGCAGACGGATCGCTCAATGTGGACGGCGACGTCACCATACGCGACCTCAACCGCGCCATGGACTGGAGCCTGCCTGACGAAGAAGCTGTGACGGTGGCGGGACTTGTCATTCACGAGTCGCAGTCGATCCCGGAGGTCGGACAGACCTTTTCGTTCCACGGATTTCGCTTCCGCATCCTGCGCCGTCGGCGCAATCAGATCACTGCGCTGAAGATATTGCCTATTACGCCGCCGGCGGCTTCCGCATGAGCGCTGACGCATCTTCATCTGTGGAGGTTCCCAACCAGGCGCCGAAAAAAGCGCGGCCGGGCGCGTTGATCTTTATCTTCGTTACCGTCCTGCTGAACATGATCGGATTGGGCGTCATCATGCCGGTGATGCCGCAGCTGATTATGTCCGTATCCGGCGAAGATCTCGCCTACGCCGCGAAATGGGGCGGCTATCTCACTTTTGTCTACGCGCTCATGCAGTTCATCATGATGCCGATCATTGGCGGTCTTTCCGACCGTTTTGGACGGCGTCCGGTGCTGCTGACCTCGTTGGCGGCGTATTCCTTCGACTTTCTGATTATGGCGATCGCGCCGACATTGCAGCTCATCGCCGCAGCGCGGCTGGTTGCAGGCGCGTTCGCGGCGACGTTTTCGACGGCGAACGCTTATATCGCGGACATCTCGCCGCCCGAAAAACGCGCCGCGAATTTCGGCCTTATGGGCGCCGCATTCGGACTCGGCTTTATCATCGGCCCGGCGATAGGCGGATTCCTCGGCGAACAATACGGCGTGCGTGCGCCGTTTTACTTTGTCGCGGCGGTCGGCGCCGCGAACTTTCTGTTCGGCCTTTTTGTGCTGCCGGAAACGCTGCCTCGGGAAAGTCGCCGCAAATTCGATTGGCGGCGGGCGAACGCGTTGGGCAATCTGAAGCAATTTGCGAAATATCCGGTAATGCTCCCGATCGCCGGCGTCCTCTTCCTGTCGCAGTTGGCGCATTGGGCGTACCCGTCGGTGTGGGCCTATTACGCCACCGAGAAATTCTCCTGGTCGCCCGGGGAGGTTGCGGCGTCGTTGAGTTTCGTGGGCCTGACGGCCGCCTTTGTGCAAGGGGTGCTCACCCGCATTGTCATCCCGTGGATGGGCGAGCGGCTGGCGGCTGCGTTCGCCATGAGCGTCACCATGGTCTCCTACATTGCGTTCGCGTTCGCCACGACAGGCTGGATGGTCTATGCGATCATCTTGGTGTCGGCGCTGGGCGGTCTCGCGCAGCCGGCGCTTCAGGGGATCATGTCGCGAACAATGCCGGCCAACGCGCAGGGCGAGTTGCAGGGCGCGGTCGCCGCGATCATGAGCATATCAATGGTGATCAGCCCGTGGTTGATGACGCAGATCTTCGCCGCTTTCTCAGATCCCGGCGAACCGGTGGCGTTTTTCGGCGCGGTCGTGCTTCCTGACGGGGCGCCGTTCTATTTCCCGGGCGCGCCCTTTATCTTCTCTGCAGCGATGGAAGTGTTCGCGCTCGCCGTGCTTGTTTACGCATTTCGCAAGATTCAGCGCCCGCGGTCGGCGGATGCAGCGCCGCCAGACGCCGGTTAGTCTGTGTCTTTTGCACGATCCGCGGAGCGCATGATCAACTTGAGCCGTCCGTTGGCGCGTTTCACCGCTTCGTCCACTTTTTCGAGCTCAGCGCTCAGATCGTCGTCCGGTTCCGCCGCGGCTTCGAGAAGGTCTTTGGCGTTTCGAATTTCACTCTCGATGGAGGCAAATTTGCGGTCCAGCTGGGTCGCGTCGCCGGATTTTGGCGATTCAGCCGCTTCCGCCCTTTCGGCACCGACCGCCAGATTCTCAGTTGCGCCGGATTTGCCGGAGTCCCGCCACACCATTCGTCCTACGAACAGGCCGAAAACGAAGGCGACAACGCCAATCAGGACGCCATTTTCAAAAATCTGCATTGATCCGTCCACAAAACCCCCAAAACGGCCATTCTGTGATGGCGCAAAGGCAGCTGAAACGAGCGCTCACTTCCATGCCACCTAAGCAAGCCGCGCGCCAGAGCGGAAAAACGTAAACGTTGCGACGCAAACAAAAAGCCGCCCGGATCTGCTCCGAGCGGCTTTGAAAGGATCGGCCGTTTCGCCTCGCCTAGCGCGGCGCCATCACCATCATGATCTGGCGGCCTTCCATTTTTGGAAATTGCTCAACTTTGGCGATTTCTTCGAAATCGTCCTGCACGCGTCTCAACAAATCCGCGCCGCGGTCCTGGTGGGCCATTTCGCGACCGCGAAAGCGCAGCGTCACCTTGACCTTATCGCCGTCTTCAAAGAAGCGCTTCATCGCCTTGACCTTCACCTCATAGTCGTGGTCGTCGATATTCGGCCGCATCTTGATCTCTTTGATTTCGACGACCTTTTGCTTCTTCTTGGCTTCGGCTTTTTTCTTCTGCTGTTGGTATTTGTATTTGCCGTAGTCCATGATCTTACAGACCGGCGGCTGTGTGTTCGGGGACACCTCTACAACGTCGAGGCCGGCGTCCTGCGCCAACTCTAGGGCGTCGTCGAGCTTAACAACGCCTTTTTTCTCCCCGTGCTGATCGATAAGCAGAATCTGCGGAACGCTGATCTCCTCGTTAATGCGCGGCCCTTCATGCTTCGGCGCCGGCGCTGCGAATGGTTTGCGTGCTATGAACTTCTCTCCTTTGGCGGCTAATAGAAAAAACCGGCCGAATATGGTGGAAATTGGTTAATTTTCACCATCACGCGAGCCGGAAGGGGCGATATATAAGGGAATTTCAGCACCAATCAATGCGCGTGCACGGTGCGTGGCGCATCGTCGGCGGAAACGGCAATCAAGCCCATATTGGAAAGCGTCCGCCAGACGAACGCGGCATCCACCGAATCCGGACCGTCGGAGGTCGTCAGCGTCACGACATGGCGGCCATGCGGCGCGGCTGCGTCTGAGGCGGCGCCGGACGCAATCAGAACGCCCTCGCATCCGACGCTGACGGCCAGATGCATTTCTTCAGCCTGGTCGGACACGAAGAATGAAGCCTCGTGGGCGAGCGCTGCAAGCTGAAGATGATCTGTCTTCCCGGAGAGATCGACCAGTTGCGGCGCTGCGTCGGCGATTTCATCGCCGAACTCGTGCAACTCCTTCGGTCCGGCCAGCACTGGCATATATCCCGCCGTCGCCATAATCGTTGCAAGACCGGCGTAACCTCTCGCCGTCCAGCGCGCCTCAGGATCGGGTCCCGGCAACAACAGCCCATAGGCGCCCGAAATACCGTACCAGGATGGTTTCATGTTCGCGGAATCTTTGCGCGCATCAAGGGCCCAGTGAAAATCGGGCAGTCGGTCGCCCTCTTCCAGTCCCGCATCCTGCATCAGACGCGTCAGGCTGGGCGTCGCCAGGGCCGCGCGCGACGACCCGCGCCGCCGTTTCGACGCAGGCGCAGCGCTGAACCATCGCGGTCGAAAGGGGCCCATGGCGCCGTGCAGTTTCTTTCCAGCGTCGTCCGCAGCCAGGTCGTAAACCCGTTCGAACTTGGCGTTCTTGAGCTGCCGAACAAACTCCTTGCGCGCCTCGGAATCCTTAAAGTTCGGGATCGCCGCGACCTGATCGAAATACGGAGAAGCGCGCGCGACGCGCTGCAGCGGCGAGATCGTCAGCAAACTGATGGTCGCGTCAGGGTGCGCCCTTCGGATCGAATCGAATGCAGGCTCCGCCGCCACAAATCCGGCAAGATTGTCTGTTTTGATGACTAGGATGTTTTCTTTTTTACGCCCGAACATTGACCCGCCTACCGCACCTCTCGCCCCAACAACTCCCGATAAACACGCAGCGTCGCATCGCACATTGCCGCCGCCGAATAAACCGCCCGCACGCGCGCCCGACCGGCCTCGCCGAGCCGATGACGCAGGTCCTCGTCGCTTGCGAGATCCAGCATGGCGCCGGCGAGCGCATCCCTGTCGCCCGGCGCAAACAAAAGGCCGGTTTCGCCGTCAACAATGGTCTCGCAGAAACCGCCATGCGCCGCGGCAATCACGGGCTTGCCCATGGCGCCGGCCTCGACCGCGGTGCGACCAAAGGGCTCCGGTCGCAGCGACGGCGCCGCAACGGCGTCCGCCGCGGCGTATGCTGCCGGCATGTCGGCGCTCTCGCCGACCAATTGAACCATGTCGCGCACCCCACGCTGATCGATTTGCGCACGCAAAGCCGCCTCGAATGAGTGATCGCCTTGCGCGCCCCCGCACAAAACTAACCGCAATGGCGGCGCTTTTCCAGCATTGACTTGCGGTTTCAATGTCGCCGCGGCGTCAATCGCCAATGACTGTCCCTTCCACGGGGTGAGGCGCGCGGGCAGCAGAAATATGACAGCGCCGGCGGCGTCACCGAGGCCCCATGCGGCCCGCGTATGGTTAATGCGCTCGGCGTTTATCCCGCCTAGATCAAAGATTCTGAGGTCGGCGCCCCGAGGAATGATTTTCAGCCGTGAAGGCTCAATTTCGTAGTCGGAAGCGATCCTGTCCCCTGTGAATCGGGAATTGGCGATCACCGCCTGGCCCCTGGTGAGCGACGAATTATACCATTTTTTCATGGGGCCGTTTGCTGCATGGGCGCCGTGGAACGTCGTCACAAGCGGTTTGCTTGTCCGGCGGGCGGCGATGACGCAACTCCAGGCCGGCGCCCGAGACCGGGCGTGAATGAGATCCACCTGTTTCGCCTCAACCAGCGCCGCCAGGCGCCCCGCATTTCGCCAAATCGACCAGGGATCTTTTCGGTCGACGGGCATGGGCAAGATTTCCCCGCCGACCCGCTCGATATCGGACGTTAATCGACCTCCGGCGGTTGCGATCAGCGCGCGTCCGCCCGCCTCAACAATCGCCCCGGCCATCTCCAGCGTGGTGCGCTCAGCGCCGCCGGCGCCGAGGCGCGGAACCACTTGCAGAATGGTATGAGAAAACCCAATCAACCTTTTTTCGTGCTTTCCTGCCTGATCTGAAATCATCACGCGATTCATGGCGTGCCGGCGAGATCATGCTACATCGAAGCGCATGGATTACGACCCTCCCCAATACATCGACGGCCCGCATGGGCGCATCGCGATCCGGCGTCGCGCGGGACTCGGCCCCGGCGTTGTCTGGCTCGGCGGTTTTCGTTCCGACATGGTGGGGACGAAAGCGGCGTATCTTGATCAATGGGCGGATCAATCCGGCCGCGCCTTTCTGCGATTCGACTACTCCGGACATGGGGAATCCGACGGTCGGTTCGAGGACGGCGACATCGGCGCATGGACCAGGGACGCCCTCGCCGCGTTCGACGCATGTGCCGAAGGCCCTCAAATCCTCGTCGGCTCTTCCATGGGAGCATGGATCGCAACTCTTGTCGCGACGGCGCGACCGGACAGAATTGCCGCGATCGTCTTCATCGCGCCGGCGCCCGACTTTACCGCGCGGCTGATGTGGCCTTCGTTTTCGGACGAGCAGCGGGAGACCATCATGCGCGACGGGCGCCTTGAACAGCCCTCAGACTATTCCGAAGAGCCGGAAGTCATCACGCTTCAGCTTATCGAAGACGGCCGCGACCATCTCGTCATGGGCGCGCCGATACGGTTTCCGTTCCCTGTGCGCATTCTCCAAGGCATGGCTGACGACGCCGTGCCATGGCGCCATGCGCTAGAGTTCGCCGACCTCATCGACAGCGCCGATCTGGAAGTGCTGCTGACCAAAACGGGCGATCACCGGCTGTCGACGCCCGACGATCTGGCGCGGCTCCGAGACACGCTGGAAGCGCTTGGCGCGGGTTAACGCCAGGTTAATCGCCGCTGGGGCGCTTTGGCGAAAATTAAAGACTTCTCGTTAAATTCGGGCCGATCAGATAGGCGTGAAGAAGGCCGCCGAAGCACTTGATACTGCGCGCGTTGAGAATCTGGGCGTTTGCAGCCGCTGCCGGGGCGATAGGACTGGCGGCGACGCCCTCCTATGCGCAGCCCTTCACCAACACCACGCTTGGGACCATCGACGGCGCCACGACCTGCGCCGCGCCCCTGACGCGGACAATAGCGGTCCCGACGTCCACGCTGATCGGCGATCTCGACGTCGGCTTTATCGCCAGCCACTCCTGGCGAACGGACATTCAGGTGCAACTTACCTCGCCGGCAGGCACCACCGTTGAAATCCTCGACGGGCCGGCGAATGTAAACCTCAACAACTACAACATTCAGCTGAGCGACGAGGCGGGCAACCTTGTCAACACCGCCCCCCACAACACCAATGACAGCGTCACGGCGGCGCCCTACGAGAACACCGTGCGCCCGGACACCCCCCTCAGCGCCTTCATCGGCGAAGACGCGCAAGGGATCTGGTCGTTCGCCATTTGCGATACTTTCACGGGCGCCGACGACGGAACCTTTCGACGCGCCGAATTGATCATCACAGCCGCGACCGATGCTGACCTGTCGCTTTCATTGACGGTTAACGACGCCAACCCCTCTGTCGGTCAGACAATTATCTACACGATCACGGTCAACAACAGCGGCCCCCTCGCCGCCACGGGCGTCGTTGTCCAGGATCTGTTGCCCAGCGGCGTGTCTTATGTGTCCGACAACGGCTCGGGCGCATATGTTCCAGGGACCGGCTTGTGGACGATTCCCGGTTCGATCGCGAGCGGGGGGTCGGCGTCTCTGCAGATCTCAGCCTCGGTCAACGCTTCCGGCGCCTACTCCAATCTCGCCGAAGTCGTCGCGTCGGATCTGGGCGACCCCGACTCAACACCCAATAATTCAGCCACGGCGCCGACCGAAGACGACACCGACATCGTGACCATTAATCCCGGCGGATCGGCGGGTACGCCGCCAACGCTCTCATGCAGCGCCGGTTCGACGACCCATGACTGGGACCTCGCCGCCAACAGCTGGCCATCGGGATCGCTGGCGCAGACCTACGCCGGCGGATCGGCGACTCTCGATTTTACGATTTCCGGCGACACCGGGGCCTTCCAGAACAGCACGCCGGTAACCGATAACAGCACGACTGGGGGATTGAGCCCGGCGCAGCTCGGTCTTTACCTGTTTACGAACCACGTGGCCCGCGCCGATTCGGTTGATGTGGAATTCGACATTGGCGCTGCCGGAACCGGCGTGCCCGGGCTGCAATTCTCTATCTTTGACGTCGATTTTTTCAGCGGTCAGTTCACGGATGAAATCCGGGTCGCCGGCTATCTGGGCGCCTCCATCGTCGCTCCGGTATTAACCGAAGGCGTCGCCAACAGCGTTTCTGGTTTCACGGCAATCGGGGACGCGCTCGCGGACAACGCTACGGCGGACGGCACGGTTGTCGTCACATTTAATCAGGCGGTCGATCGGGTTGTGATTACCTATGGCAACGGCGCGACTGCGCCGGCCGCCCCCGGCAATCAGGCCATCGCCGTTCACGACATCACCTATTGCCTTTCGAGCGCAGAACTCAGCGCCGCGAAAACCGTGAGCGTCTACGACCCCGCCGGCGCGGGATTGTTCGCCGTACCGGGCAATGACGTCGTTTACGCGATCACCGCCGCCAATATCGGCGACGGCGCCGTCGATGCCGATTCGATCTTTCTCGTTGACGCGCTGCCTGCCGACGTTGAGTTTTACAATGGCGATTTCGATGACGGCGGCCCCGGCTCGACGGTCATCGAATTCTCGCAATCAGGCGCGGGCCTGACATTCAATGAAGCCAGCGATCTGGGCTTTTCCAACAGCGCGACGGCGCCGAGCAGTTTCGCCGCATGCGCCTATACGCCGGCCGCTGGATACGATCCCAACGTTCTGCATGTCTGTTTTAATCCCAGCGGCGCCATGGCCGCCGGCGATCCGGACCCCTCCTTCACCGTGCGGTTTCGAGCCCGGATCAAATGAGCCGACCGCAAAACGGTTCGTCGCAAATTCGCCTCCAGTAGTCCCGACCGGCTTGCGACACCTGTCGCATTCCGCTAGCGTTGCGACAGGTGTAACAGCTATCGAAAGGGGCGGCGCGCCAATCGCGCCGGGTCCACATGCCCGAGCATTCCATCGACAATCCGACAAGGCCGGAGCTAGCCATTCTGAAGTTGCTGTGGCGCGGCCGGGAATTGAGCGCGCGCGACATTCATAGCGCCATCATTGAAGAGTTCGACTGGTCGTATTCCACCGTGCGCACGGTGCTGGAGCGCATGACCGACAAGGGCTTGATTTCGAAAACGGCCGTCAGCGGGGTCAACATTTACGCAGCCGAAGTCAGCAAGGTGTCGATGCTGGGGCGCATGATCGCCGATTTCTCCAAACGCGTTCTGGAACTCGACAACGCTCCGGCCGCCGCCTTCTTCTCTGATTCAAAGTTGTTGTCGGAAAGCGAGCTCGCCGAGCTTGAGGCGATGCTGCGCGATGCGGAGGACAAGTCATGACTGCGATGATCGATGCATTCTACCTTTGCCTTGTCGCTTCACTCATCTGGGCGCCGATTATCTTCGCCGGCGCCGCTCGCCTGAATGCGCGCGCTGACGGCGTCGCCGAGGCGGCGATCTGGCCGACCGCTTTGTTTGTCGCCGCTTTGCCTGCATTGTCCGCGCCAATCGCCGCGGCGCTTGGTCTGTCCTTGCGCACGGCGGAACCGTTGCCGCCGATGTCAACGCCGGTGTTCGTCGCTGTCGAGGAGACGGCGGCTATGAGCGCTGCGGTCACGCAAAGCGCGCCGCTGGAGATCGCAACCGTCGTCAATGCGGCGGCGGATCTTTATTTCTACGGATTTTTGCTGTTCGCCGCCCTGGGCGCGATCAGACTGGCGGGATTTTCCTACCGCGTTCGCAACAGTTTTCCCATTGACGACCAGCGCCTGCGGGCGGGGTTGGAAGAGTGGCGCGGTCTGATCGGCGTCAACAGGCGCATTCGTTTCGCCTATTCTGACGCGGTGTCGTCCGTATGCGTCCATGGCTTCTTTCGCCCGATCGTGTTGATGCCGCCGAGCCTGCTCGAACGAGTGTCAACCGATGACGCCATTTTGATGGGCGCTCATGAAGTCGCCCACGTCAAACGCGGCGACACCTGGCTGTTCGGAGTCTGCGCGCTCGCCAAAGCCCTGTTCTGGTTTAACCCGTTTATGCGCCGCATCGTCGCGCACGCCCAACTCGCCGCCGAGCAGGCCGCAGACGCCCTTGTCATTCGAAAAGGGGCCAGCCGAAAGTCCTATGCGCGGTGCTTTGTTGAAAGCCTGAAAATTTCTTCCGGTCTGTCTTCTCCGCAATATGCGCTTGTTCCCTCGTTCACGCCGTTTGACAGACGGTCCCGACGCGAACGGCTCAACGCCATTCTGTCCGGAAGCGCCGGGGCGCCGCGCGCACCGCTGGGCGCTAAACTGACGCTCGCCGCCGCGTCGCTCTTGGCGGCGATTGTCGCCTTCGGCCAGGCGGCTCTCGCCGTAACCCCGGCGCCCGCGAAAGACGCGCTGACGGTGATCCCAGTTGAAGGACGGGTGACGTCGCATTTCGGCGAACGCACCGACCCGATCGACAAGGCGCGGAAGTTTCACAGCGGAATCGATATCGCCGCGCCGACCGGCACGCCGGTGAAAGCCGCCGGCGACGGCAAAGTGACGAACGCAACGCCGCGCTACAAAGGAAGCGACGCATGGGGCAATGTTGTCGTCATCGACCATGGACACGGCGTCGTCACCCGATACGCCCAGCTTGACAGCTACATCGTGAAAAAAGGCGACAGCGTAGAGGCCGGCGATGTCATCGGCGCCGTCGGCGCCACCGGGCGCGCGACGGGTCCGCACCTTCACTTCGAAGTCATCGCCGACGGCGAACATGTCGACCCGGCGGCCCTCATTGTTCCCGACCCCCCACTTGCGCCGGTCCCGCCGCGGATCGACCGCGAGGCGCGCGCCGCCGTCGTCGCGCCGACGCCGCCGGCGACTGCGATTGCGCCGGCGCCCTCCCCCGCGCCGACGCCGAGCCCCTCGCCTTCGCCGGCGCCGTTTCCGGCGCCAACGCCTGAGGCGCCTGCGGCGCCGGAACCGCTCACAATTGGCGAACGACTCGAATTGCGGCTCGCCGGGAAGACCGGGGAGTGGCGTGCCCGTATTCGCGAAGATCTGCGAAACGTCGAAGTGTTCGCTGATCTTGATGACATGCGGTTGCGGTTCGGCGACGTTGAACTGGAAGGCTTTGCCGGCGCCGAAGAATTAGCCGACGCCCTGCGCAATCAGGAATTTGAGTTCAAAGACCTGGAAGCGTTCGCCGGCGATTGGCCGCAAATGGCTTTTTTCTGGGACGGCGGCGAGATGTCGGATGAGGAAAGAGAAGCCATTGAACAAGCGCGCGAGAACGCGCAGCGCGCAGCGGAAACAGCGCGAAGAGACGCACGCCGCCAGATTGAACAAGCCGAACGCGCAATGGAGCAGGCGAGGCGCGAGCGCGAACGCATGATGCGTGACGTCGAACGCGCCGGTCGGGAACGCGAAAGGGCGTTACGCGAAATGGAACGCGCCCGCGGGCGTCTCGAACGGAAGGACTTTTCCAGAGAAGAGGCCGAGCGGGTGATTGAACTCCTCGAACTGCGCGAGGACGCGTTGCGCGAAGCCGAGAGCGCGATTGCGCAGGAACGCGCAAGACTGGAAACGTTGCGGGAAGAAATGGAATCCGAACCCGACGCAAAGAATTAAGAATTTCTTAGCCTTCGCAGGCGCCGGAAGGCGCATCATCTATTCGCCGCACGAGCCCGGCGGCTCGTCGAATAGCGGATGCGCGCGCCGTTGAAAGGCGCATAACGGTCTCACTCGAAGTTCAATTTATAAGCTGGGAGAGGCGCGCGATGGGCCTGACGAGGATTTGCCTGAAGAATCCCGCCGCAGCTGGCGTTGTGCTTGCGGTGATTACACTGCTTGGTTTTCTTTCAATATCGCAACTGCCGGTGCAATTGTTCCCTGCGATTGAGCGGCCGCAAATCGGGATCTGGACAGGGTGGCGCGCGGCGTCGCCGCGCGAGGTCGAGAGCGAAATCATCGAGCCGATCGAACGCGAATTGCGCGGCATTCCCGGCATGACGACGATGCAATCCTGGTCAAACTCCGGGGGCGGATGGATTTCTCTGGAATTCTCTCTCGGTACGGACATGGATCAGGCGTTTACGGAAGTGAACGCGCGTTTGCAGCGGGTGCGAGGCCTGCCGGCGGAAGCGGAACGGCCGCGCATTAACAGCGGCGGCGGCGACAACGCCGGCGAAACGCTGATTTTTCTGTTTCTTCAGAAGCTGCCGGATAACGCCAATCAATCGGGACGGCTGCGCGACTTCGCCGAACAGCGAATCGTGCCCGAACTGGAATCAGTGCCGGGCGTCGGCGGCGTCGACGTCAATTCAGACGAAGGCGAAGAGATTGTTCGCATCGAATTCGATCCCTTCCTGGCCGCGCAGCTTGGCGTAACGCTGGATGACATAACCCAAACCGTAAACCGATCCGCCGACGTCACCGGTGGACGGGTGGAAGTGGGCCGCCGCAATTACACCATGCGCTTTGAGGGCCGGTTTACCGCCGATCAACTGGCGGAAACCATCCTCGCCTGGCGGGACGGGGCGCCGATCAGGCTTGGCGACATTGCGGACGTCACGGTTGCTCCCGACTGGCGCGGCGGCGTTGTCTATCAGAACGGCAATCCGGCCATCGGCATGCGGGTGATGAAAGAGCCCGGCGCCAACACGCTTGAGTCGATCGATGCATTGACCGATGTTCTTAACGAGCTCAACGCCGGCCCCCTCGCCGAGATGGGATACGCCATTCACAAGAGTTTTGATCCGTCCGTATTCATCAAACGGGCGATCAGCTTACTGACTAATAACCTGCTCATCGGCGTGATGCTCGCCATCGGCGCATTGTGGCTGTTCCTGCGCCGCGCCCGGGCGACCTTGGTGATCGCGGCCGCCATTCCGATCTGTTTGATGGCGACCATCGTTGTCCTCAATCTTTTCGGCCGTTCGATCAATGTCATCTCCCTCGCCGGCCTCGCCTTTGCGACCGGCATGGTGCTCGACGCAGCAATCGTGGTGCTGGAAAACTTTGTGCGACTGCGCGAAGAAGGACGCTCGCCGTTTGCGGCGGCGGAAACCGCTGTCGGGCAAGTCTTCGGCGCGCTGTTTGCGTCAACCGTAACCACGGTCGCCATCTTCATCCCGATAATGTTCTTTGAAGATGTTGAAGGACAGCTCTTCGCCGACCTCGCTCTGACGATTGCGATCGCCGTTTCGTTCAGTCTCGTCGTCGCCGTCACCTTGCTGCCCACAGGCGCACGCCTTTTCGTGAAGGACGTCGAGGCCGCGCCGGGCAAGGCGAGAAAGAACTTCGCCGAACCCATCGCCGATTTCATTATGCGCGCTACAGCGACCAACCCACGCCGGCTGAGCATCGTCGCGGCGCTCACCGGCGTTCCGGTGCTGCTCGGTTTTCTCCTGTGGCCGCAGCTCAACTATCTGCCGCCGGTCAAGCGCGACGCCGTTGACGCATTCATCAACTTTCCATCCGGCGCCAGCGCCGACATGATCCGCGAGGAGTTCGCCGAAGTCGTCGTGGAACGTTTGCAGCCCTACATGGACGGCGAAAAAGAGCCGGCGCTGCGGAATTACTATCTTTACAGCGGCGAATGGGGTGGGAACACCGGCATTCGCATTGTCGATCAGTCGCGCATTGACGAAATGGTGACCATCGTCAACGAGGAGATCCTGTCCGGCTTTCCCGACACACGCGTCTTTGCGCGCCAGGGTGATCTGTTCGGAAACTGGGGCGCGCAAGGGTCCATTCGCCTGCAAGTGCAAGCGGCGGACTACGACGCTTTGTCGGCGGCCGTGCCGGCGGCGACGGAAGTCATCCAAGCCGCCCTGCCCGGCGCGCAGGTTTGGCCCAACCCTGATCCGCAAGTTGTGACGCCGGAGTTGCGTCTCATCCCCAACGATCGTCGCATCGCAGAGGTTGGCATGACCCGCGCCAGCGTTGCCCGCGCGGTGCGCGCCCTCGGCGACGGCGCCTGGCTGGGCGAGTTCTTCCACGAAGACGGCCGGATTGATTTGATCCTCAAAGCCAAGGAATGGACCGAACCGGAATATCTCGATTCCGCACCGATCGCGACGCCAACCGGCGCCGTCGTTCCCCTCGGCGAATTGGTGACCATCGATCGCAGCGTCGGTCCGCAACAGATCAGCCGCGTTGACGCCCGGCGCACAATCACGCTCGGCATATCGCCGCCAGAAGGGATGGCGCTTGGTCCCGCTGTGGAGGCGCTGAAGTCAGGCGCGGAGAGCGAGCTATACGACGTGCTGCCCGCCGGAGCCTCACTGAAATGGGCGGGCGATGCGGACTCTCTTTCTCGCGCCGTGAAAAACCTGGGCGGGAACTTCTTCCTCGCCATCGCCATTCTGTTCCTGATCATGGCGGCGTTATTTAAGTCTGTGAAAGACGCGGGCCTTGTCATCATCACACTGCCGATGGCGACGGTCGGCGGCATTCTCGCCATTCGCGGTCTCGACTTGATCAATCCTCTACCGCTCGACCTTCTCGGGATGATCGGGTTCATCATTCTGCTGGGACTCGTCGTGAACAATGCGATCCTGCTGGTCGCACAAACGCGCGCGTCCGAAGCGCAAGGTCGATCGCGGCCGGAAGCGGTGCGCGAAGCGCTCACCCTCCGTGTGCGCCCCATCTTTATGTCAACCTCGACGTCGCTCATGGGGATGCTGCCGCTGGTCTTGGCGCCCGGCGCCGGCAGTTTGATCTATCGCGGCCTCGCCACTGTCATCGTCGGCGGCATGGCGGTGTCAACGCTCTTTACCCTGCTGCTGTTGCCGGCGCTTTTGCAACTTGGCGCGCAATCTCTGCCGTCGCTTTCCCGCGACGCTGTCGCGCCCCAGCCCGCCGAATAAAAGGATCTTGGGCATGAACAAAAAAATTCTCTTCGCAAGCATCGCCGGCGCCGCACTCATCGGGGCCGGATCGATCGCGTATTTCTACGGCAACGCCGTGGGTGCGAGCGCTGAAGGCGCTGAAAGCGCGCAACAAAACGGTCCCCCGCCTGCAGTCGTCACCGTTGCGAAAGCGGAAGAACGCGAATTGGCGCCTTTTGCGGAAACGCCGGGTTCGGTCGTCTCAACTCGCGACAGCCTGGTGGCCGCCGCCGCCTCAGGAAAGATTGAATGGGTCGCCGACGTCGGCGCCGAGGTTGAAGAAGGCGACGTCATCGCCCGTATCGAGGCTGACGACGCACAGCTCGCATTTGAAGACAGTCAGGCGGAAGTGCGCCGGCTGCGGTCGCGTGCGGAGAACCTCTCCAATCGCTATGAGCGTTTCCAGGGCCTGGGCGAGGACGCCGGCGAGTCGGAAGCCGCCATGGACCAGATGCGCGCCGATCGCGACGAGGCGCGCCAAGCGCTGCGTCAGGCTGAAGTCGCCCATGATCGCGCCGCACTTAACCTTCAGCGCACGGAGGTCACGGCTCCGTTCGCCGGCCGCGTGGTCAGCCAGGAATCGCAAGTCGGCGAATACGCCAATCCGGGCGTCGGGCTGGTGCGCCTTGTCGATACGCGCCGGCTCGAAGTGACGGCCCGGGCGCCGGCGAGCCTCGCCCGCAATATCAACGCCGGCGACAACATCCGCGTTTCCAATGGGGCGGAATCGACGAGCGCAGAAGTACGCGCTGTCGTGCCGGTCGGCGACGCCTTGTCGAGAATGCTGGAGCTGCGCCTCGAGCTTGCCGATGCGGACTGGTATATCGGTTCGGCGGTGCGGGTGGCATTGCCGGCGTCGCAGGCGCGGACCGTTACCGCTGCGCCGCGCGACGCTCTTGTCCTGCGCGCGGACCGGATCAGCGTCTTTGTCATCGGAGAAGACGACACCGCCAGACAGGTCGATGTCGAATTGGGCTCCGCTGAAGGCGAGTACATTGAAGTCATCGGCGATATCCGCCCCGGCGACAAAGTCGTCATCCGCGGCGGCGAACGATTGCGCGACGGACAGAAGGTGACGCTCTCGGCGCTGGCGAGCGAGCCCAGCGTGTAGCGGCGGTTTCGCCCAATCGACGACTGGGCGAAACCTGCTCTGATCGACGCGGCGACTACAGCTTGAAACCGCCGCTCGCTTCAATGCGCTGGCCGGTGATCCAGCCCGCATCATCCGATGCAAGAAACGCCGTAATCGGGCCAATGTCTTCCGTTCGCCCGATGCGTCCGAGCGCCGTTTGGCTCGCCAGATACTCTCGCATCTGAGGCATCTTTTCGAACCGGTCGGCGTTGAAGTCGTTGTCGATGCCGCCTGGCGCGACCGCGTTGACGGTAATGCCGCGCTTGCCGAGGTCAGCGGCGAGATATCGGGTAAACGTCTCCACCGCCGCCTTCATGCCGGCGTACACGACCATTGGCGAAAACGTAACGCGCGTCAGCCCCGTTCCCATGGTGATGATGCGCCCGCCGTCCCTGATCAGCGGTTCAAGATGCTGCGTCAGCAAAACGAGGCTTTTGTAGTTGGTCTCGTAGAGGCGATCGAGTTCCTCTTCCGGAATCTCGCCGAAAGGGTGTTCGCTGGTGACGCCCGCATTGTTGATGAGGATGTCGAACCGATCCGCATCCCAATCTGCAAGCTGCGACGCAAACGCTTGCTTGAAACGCGGCAGGCTGGCGGATCCGGTGAGATCGACCTGAATGGCGGCGGCGCGGACGCCTCGGCGGATCAGGTCGGCCAGCGTTTCTTTGGCCGCCTCTTCGTTGCGAACGTAGGTGATAACGACGTCGGCGCCGGCATCCGCCAGATGCTGGGCCGCGTTGCGGCCAAGACTGCGGCTGCCGCCGGTGACGAGCGCGATTTTACCTTTTAGATCAGCCATTTGGGTTTCTCCTCGGAATGCTGCGACTGGATGGCCGGAAGATGCGCCTTCGGGTGCTGGAGTGAAATTCCACAGCTTTACATCGCGCCATACGAAAATGTATGGGTCCCGCCAAATGGAAGGAGCGCCCGGTGACGGACTGGCGGGACATTCGATGGTTTCATGCGGTTGTCGAAAACGGCAGCTTTTCCGCCGCGGCGCGCGCCGCCGGCGCCACGCAGGCGACCGTCAGTCGGCGGATCAAAGCGCTCGAGGCTGAGCTTGGCGGCGCCCTTTTTGTGCGCGGACTGGAAGGCGCGCGCTTAACGCCGCTGGGCGAAACCCTGAAAGCGCCCGCCATCAGTATGGGCGAGGCCGCCCGCGCCTGGGAGCGCGCCGTGGACGGCGTCCGCGCGGAACGGCGAACCATTGTGGTCACCTGCGGTGAATTGATCGGCGGTTTTCTGTCCAAACATCTCGGGCGGCTTCAGGCGGGCCTTGACGGCGTCGATATCGAACTGAAGCTCACCAACGCCTTTGTCGACATTGCAAAAGGGGAAGCCGACCTCGCGTTGCGCAATAAACGACCCGAAGCCGGCCTGTTGAAAGCCCGCAAGTTGAAGTCGGACCAATACGGCAAATTTTCCGTTTTCGGCGCCAAAGCGCATTTCAAGAATGGCGAGTTTACGTCGCTTGAAGCGCTAAGGAAGTGTTCCTGGATCGCCCATGCGCGCGAGCTTGCACATCTGCCTAGCGCGCTTTGGATCGCCGAGCATATCGGCGACGATAGAATTCGGTTTCGCATGAACTCAACGGCGCTGATTTTGGAAGCAACGCATCGCAACAACGCGCTCGCGCTGCTGCCGCGGTTTATCGGCCTGGGCGAGAACCATCTGGAAGAGGTTTTTGGTCCCGTCGATGGTCTGAATTTCGAAATGTGGATTGTTCGACGAGACGAAGGCTACGCCGACGATGCGCTGGATATGCTGATCAGCAACATTGAAAGCGTATTCGACTAGGGGCGGCGCTATAGCACCGCTCGTTCTTATTCCTTTTCCCCGAACTTGTCTTCGATCAGTTTCACGAGAGAATCAGCCGCTTCTTCCGCCTGCGGACCTTTTGCGGTGATTTCAAGCTCTGAGCCGTAACTGGCGCAGAGCATCAACAGATCGAGCTGGGAGTCGGCGCCCGCGACACGGTCTTCATTGCGAAACGTCACCTCCGCGTCCCAGGAACGCGCCAACGCCGAAAGATGGCGGGACGGGCGAATGTGAAGACCCAACTTGTTCGCGATCTTGACCTTACGGACGACGTCGCTCATCGCCAGTACCGCCTTTCCCCGCCCTATTCCGGCGCATCGCCGGAAAGAACCCACGAGGCGACGTTGATATATTTGCGGCCGGCCTCGTGCGCTGCTTTCACGGCTTCTTCAAGATCGCCGTCGGCGCGAACGGTGGCCAGTTTGATCAGCATGGGAAGGTTTACTCCCGCGACCACTTCGGCGTTCGCCTTTTCCATCACGGCGATGGCGAGATTGGAGGGCGTTCCGCCGAACATGTCGGTCAGGATGATAACGCCGTCGCCGGTGTCGACGGTTTTCGCCGCCGTCAGGATGTCCTCCCGGCGTTTTTCCATATCGTCGTCAGGGCCGATAGAGACCGCCCGGATCTGCTCCTGCGGGCCGACAACATGCTCCGCAGCGGAGAGAAACTCCTCCGCCAGGCGCCCATGGGTGACGACTACCAATCCGATCATTCAACGCTCCGAACCAATACACAGACTGCGTATGTTGCGCCGCAGCATCAAAAAGTCCACAAGAATCGTCGCCTTAATCGGTCGGCAATTCAACAATAAAGCGCGCCCCGCGGCGCGGTCCGGCCGGGTCGACCGGATTCTCAAGCCGGTTTTCGGCGTAGATCCGCCCGCCGTGAGACTCCACGATCTGCCGGGAAATGGCGAGGCCGAGCCCGGAATTGTTGCCGAACGCGGCGCCGGCCGGACGCTTTGTATAAAAGCGGTTGAAAATGGATTCGAGATTGTCCGGCGGCACTCCCGGGCCGTCGTCTTCCACAATCAGCCTGGTTTTGGAGTCGCGCTGGGTCGGTCCCTCGAGATAAACGCGCACAGAACCGCCCTCCGGACTGAACGAGCGCGCATTGTCGATCAGGTTGCGCACAACCTGTCCCAGCGCCGAGGCGTTGCCGAGAATATAAACGCCCTGTATCGGATCTGAGAACGCCACCTTGACGTCGTTGTCTTTCGCCGTCTGATCGTACATGGCGACGATATCTTTGATCAGCCGCACGAGGTCCACCGCCTCGCGGCTTTCCCGCGCCAGTTCAGCATCCAGACGCGACGCATTTGAAATGTCCGTAATCAGACGGTCCATACGCGCCACATCCTTCTGGATGACGCCGAGCAGCTTTTCCTGCTGTTCCGGCGTCTTGGCGATGAGGAGCGTCTCCGCGGCGCTTCGAATTGACGTCAGCGGATTCTTCAGCTCATGGGAAACGTCTGCGGCGAAACTCTCAATCGCGTCGATGCGGGCGTAAATCGCCTGGGTCATGGATTTTAACGAGCCCGACAACTCGCCGATCTCGTCGCGGCGATTGGTGAAATCCGGTATGCGCGAGCGCCCCGCCGCGGCGATGCCTTCGCGCACCTTATCCGCTGCAATGGCGAGCTGACGGATGGGCTGTGCGATCATGGCGGTCAGGAGCAGCGACGACAAAATCGCCGCCGCCATCGCAAGGCCGAAAAACGGCAGGATCGACATGCGCGCCCGCTCAACCAGATCGTCAATACCGCCGGACTCCGCCGTCACAAGACCGTAAATGGCCTGAACCCGCCTGATCGGCACGGTCACGGAAACAACGAGCTCGCCCTCTTCGTCGAGGCGCACGGACGCCGCGCCGCGGTCCTCCGCGAAGGGCGATGAATCGAGCGCTTCATTCAGTTCCGCTTCGAGCGTGCGCAACGCCGCCGTCTCATGATAATCGTTGGAGAAGAAATCAATGAGGCTCGTCCAAACGGCGTCGAGAGAAAACAATGCGTTTGCGTCCTCCGCTTCGATCGGCGGCAAGTTCTGCGCCTCAATCCGGTCCTGGCGCAGCACGATGTCTTCAATGAGCAGCAGATTCGCGTTGGTCACCGGCGGATCGTCAAATGTCTGCGGCGCGTTAAAAATCCGCACGCGCCCTTCGAAACTGTCCCATACCCGATTGAACACTTCGCGCACGTCGGTCTGGTTCAGGGCGAGCGAGCACAACGCCGCCTCTTCGCCGAGGCGTTCCACATCCGCCTGCTCCACCGGCTGACACGACGTTTCGTCAATGGCGACCTGCGCGAGCACGTCCGCAATGATCTGGGCTTGCGCGCGCACGCCTTCGAGTTTCGCCGCAATCAATCCGTCGCGGTAATTGGTGAGCGCAAACGACCCCAGCAGCAGAATCACAAGTCCGATCAGGTTGGCGAGGACAATCGTCACGGTGAGGCGCGACAGCGCCACCCGCGCGCGGCGCTTCCGCGTCGACCCGGCCCCGCCCTCAGCGCTCATGTCACACCGCAGCCCTGGTTAAGAAGCGTCTTCATCCTGAAGGGAGTAGCAAGCACCGCATGTCGGCCTAGTCTTCTTTATACTTATAGCCGACGCCATAGAGCGTTTCGATAGAATCAAACTCGCTGTCCACCTGACGGAATTTCTTCCGCACACGCTTTATGTGACTGTCGATCGTACGATCGTCGACATAGACCTGATCGTCATAGGCCGCATCCATAAGCTGGTCCCGGCTCTTCACAAATCCTGGCCGCTGGGCGAGCGAGTGCAGGATTAGAAACTCCGTGACAGTCAGAATAACCGGCTGTTCCTTCCAGAGGCAGGCGTGGCGAAGCGGGTCCAGGGTCAGGTTGCCGCGGCGCAGGATTTTCTTTTCGTCTTCAGGGCTCGGCGTCTCATCGGCCTGGGCGCGGCGCAACACCGCTTTGACGCGCTCCATCAAAAGCCGCTGGGAAAACGGTTTTTTGACATAGTCGTCCGCGCCCATGGTGAGGCCGAGGACCTCATCGATCTCTTCATCTTTCGATGTAAGGAATATGAGCGGAAGGCTCGATTTCTGACGGACCCGGCGCAACAGCTCCATCCCGTCCATGGTGGGCATCTTGATATCCGAGACCACAAGGTCAGGCGGCGTCGCCTGAATGAACTCAAGGGCCGCGGCGCCGTCTTCGAAGGTTTTGACCGCGTGGCCTTCCGCCTCAAGGGCGATGGAGACGGAAGTCAGGATGTTTTCATCGTCGTCGACAAGGGCAATGGTCGCCATTTTTGTCTTTCCCCGTTTGATTTCAATTCGTTACTAGGCGGGACCGCAGGCGTGGAGAAGGCCGCGGCAAGGCCGTTTTGTGACCGCTCGTCACTGGGACGCCGCCTTATCGATAAACGCCGCGAGCTTTACATCGCGTTCCGACAGGCCGTCGGCGTCGTGAGTCGTCAATGTCACTTCTACCCGATTGTAGACATTGAACCACTCCGGATGATGATCGGCCTTGTCCGCAGCGATGGCGACCCGCGTCATGAATCCAAAAGCTTCGTTGAAGTCAGCGAAGGAGAATGTCCGCATGACCGCATCGCGGCCGGCGACGGGCTTCCATTCGGGATTGTTTTCCAGGAACGCGGACCGTTCCGCATCTGAAAGTTTCGACACCATAATTAGAAAATAACTCCAGCTTCACCGCCGATGTAAGGCGCTTGGCCCTCCATGTCATGGCCTTGGTTCGGCGCCGGCGCCAACCTCTCAGGGTGGGCCATGCTGCGATTGACAATCATTTGCAACTTATCCTAACTTTCCGCCCGCCAGTCACCTGCAGAACGGCGTCGCCGCAGCGTTTTGCGTTGGATTTTCTCATCGCGGGGTGCTGCAAGACGGCAATGACGCAGGGGCCGGCTTGTCTCTCACTTGGTCCGCTCATCCCGGCTCTAGATCCCCGCTCATCCCGGCCCGCGCGCGAAGGCGCGCAAACTGACAATTGACCGCTTCGCGGCCCGCGCGCGAAGGCGCGCAAACTGACAATTGACCGCTTCG
>JANQON010000013.1 GCA_028289605.1 Hyphococcus sp.
ACCTATGGCGGCGAAGCGGATGATCGGGCTGTTCAGCTAACCCTCACATCAGACGGAGGCATCGCGCTCTTTGGCGAAACGTACAGCTTTGGAGACGGCGACTCGCGATTTTATTTGGTGAAAACAGACGCACAAGGAAACTTACTTTGGGAAAAGACCTATGATGACGGACCGCTGAACGAGCGAGGTCTGGCGATCGTTGAAACGAAATCGGGCTTCTTGCTGGCGGGAAACTCTATGGACGCAACTAGCGGATCACGCGCTGTTATATCTGACGGTTACGTAGTCATGACTGACCACAAGGGTAACGAGATTTGGCGTCATAGAATGGGAGGGGAGAAGCACGATATTATTCATCATGCGGCGATGATCGATGAAGATATTTTTCTGCTCTCAGGCTATTCCAGAAGTTACGGCGCAGGCGAGTATCCGGACATTTGGGTGTCCCGCATTGATAGTAATGGCAAAAAACTCGACGGTTATCTTTCCGGGGGTGACTTACCCGATCATAATGTTATTGCGCGCCCGCTTCCGCAAGGCGGTATTGTACTTGGCGGTTACACCCAGAGTTTCGGCGTTGGTGAGTGGGATGCGCAGATTATTGCACTCAATGAAGACAGCACTATCAATTGGCGTCATGCGTATGGCGGCGCTGGCAGCGACGGGGCCGTATCAATTGCCCCCTTTGGAAATGGACTACTGGCGATTGCAGGCTACACGACCAGTTTTGGCGCCGGCGGTCGCGATGTAATTTTTATGGTTGTTGATACGGCGAAAAAATAAACCTGCTCGTAACTCCCTCACTACTGTAGAAGCGGCTATCCTATAACAAGAATAACGTGTGATATTTAAGCTTACAGTGCAAAACGAATTTGCCCCGGATTTCTTGCAGGGTCATTTGGGCAGAAATTTTGGAGCAAATGTTCGGTGTGAGGGCCTTCCCGAAGTTTCTTTATGACGTCACTTTCCATTTTACCAACAATACCGCGTTCTTGGCCGACATGATTCATCGGTTGTTTGATTTCGAGACAGCAGAAGAAACTAGAGCGTCCAGACCAAAAATATGTTGGTTATTTTTCCACACTTTATGACACACTGACAAAGCCGTCTTAATAAAAGCTTTGAATCTCAATGACATGAATTGAAATGACCGAAACTGTAAATCTGGCCGCTTAGCGTACGTTGGTTCGAATCCAACCCCCTCCACCATCTTGGACTTCGTGGCGTCAAAAAGCCCCAGAACCCTGAATGGCTCTGCGGTTCCGGCGGTTCGAAAACCTCCTTCTCGGCAGTAGCAAAGGCGGCTGGAAAAGGCCAATCTGAGCACCATTCTCTTGTGTTCGAAGAGGTCGGAAGCCCAGAGTTTCCAAGGGTTTGCAAGGAAGTCCATGGCGGTTCGAAAACTCTCTTCAAAGTTCATGGGCGCACCGCCGTCTTTAGCGGCTTTTTCGGCGAGCAAAATCCGCTTTTCATCAAGCTTTTCGATCTCGGCCTCATAGGCGGCGATAACCGCTTCATTGTCTGTTTGAACGATGCGGAAGGCGAGCCGCCCGATTTTGCGGTCGATGCGTGCAAGTTCCTCCTTGATATCGCCAGTATTATTCTTGAGAAGCCGCAGGCGCATGTCCCAGAGATCGGTGAACATGGCACGGGCCAGTTCAAAGAGGCTCGGTGTTGGCCGCAGGTCTTTGAGCAGGGTTTCAAACTCGCCTTCGATCTTCTCTTTACGGATGGATTTTCGGTAAGAGGCGCATTGCTTGTTATAGCAAGCATAATAGGCGTAGTAGACGCTCCGGCCTTTCGACCACGCCGCGCTCAAGGGCTTGTCGCAGTCGGCGCAACACACGGCCCCGCGCAACGGGAAATCTTCACGAAGGTCTTTGCGCATCGGTGCATTTGACCTGCCGTCACAGCGGTCTTGAATTTTGCGCCATGTCTCAAAGCTGATAAGCGGCTTGTGTTTGCCGGGGTGAAGTTTCAGACCGTATTTCTTGATGGTGATGCGGCCCGCATAAAGCGGGTTCTTGAGCATGTTGTGGACGGATTGCACAGCAACGCCCTTACCGCCTTGCGAGCCTGACATGACCGGGTGTTGGTCGAAAAACTTCTTTAATTCCACGGCAGTCTGAAAACGCCCGGAGGCGTAGCCTTCAAGGCCCTCTTTCACGATATGCGCGGTTTGCGGGTCGGGAGCGAGCATTTTGCCGCCATCTTCGCGTTTGACGAATTTGTAGCCGCGTACAGGCGCAAAGATGTAATAGCCGCTCTCGACGCAGGCGCGCTGTTTCTGTCGTACCTGGCGGCTGTTTTGTTCGCGTTCCAGTTCGCCTTGCGCGGCAACGATGGTTTCAAAGAATTTACCTTCCGGAGAATCTTCAAAATTGAAATTCAGACACTCGCGTGTTGCGCCGCGCGCGATCATTTCCCGGCGAAGTTTTAAATGAAACTCTACGTCTCGCGCATATCTTTTCAGATCGTCAAAAATCACGACGTAATTCTCATGGGGATGGGCGTCGAGATAGGCGAGCAAGGCCACCATGCCGGGGCGATTCATAAAATCCCCGCCGCCTGATACGTCATCGGGAAATACAGCCTCGACGTGATAACCTTTCGCCAGTGCATATTGGCGGCAACGGTATTCCTGTGAATCAAGGCCGTGTCCTTCTTCCCGCTGCCTGTCGCTGGATACGCGGCAATAAGCCAAGGCTTTCGTTTGACCGGGCTGGATTTTTCGTAATGGCTTCATGACTCGTTTCCTTCCCCCGTAGACCCATTTTTAGGGTTCCGCTCTCGATGTTGTTTATCCGATTTATCGGCAGACTTGCATTCTACTGCAAAAGGCGCCGTGAGTGCGGAGTTTCGAGGATTTGGCTCGACTTTTCCACAGCCGTTTTGTACCGGATGGATGCCAAATCCGAGATCGACGAATTGCATCAGGATCGACCAAAGCGTCTCCAAAAAAAGACGCTTTTCCTCTTCGCTCATATCTGAGTTCTCCAGATAATGGGCGTAACGGTCGACATCGACGCTCACCGATAATGGTTGAGCGTCCGTATTTTCCTGTTTGTCCGTCAATCTGTTTTGTGCCTTTCCTCAAAGCTGTTCTCTTGTTAGCGGGAATATGCGCGACCACGGCCACGGCTACGTCCATTCTCACGGTCAAATGCGCCACTGGCGCTATCGCGCGTTCTTTTTCTGCCATTGTCTTGATCTAAAGATTGATAATGTTCGCGGCGAAAGTCGCTCGCCTTGCGATAAGCATCTTGGGTAAGGAGATTGAGTTTTGGCAAGTCATCGACAGAGAAGCTATTCGTGTCGTGATATTTGCCGCGATCATCTTTGTATGTTTTGGCTATTGTGACTGTAAAATACGGGCCTTTTTCACCTTCATTGATCCATATTGTGGCTTTTAAATTGCCGTCGCGAAGTGTTTCTTCAGGTGGTTGGTTTGACATGTGTCTTCCTTTCTTTGGTTAGGGTGAAAAGATCATCAGTATAAAGAACAAAAAGAGAACACTCAAGAAAAATGTGAAATTATTCCTATCCATAATCACGATCACTGTTGCAGATTGACCTTGATCCTGCGCATTGGTGTATTCGGGTTGGGGTATTCAGGGCCGTGTTCCAACATTGTTGAATTGTCGGGCCTGCCTTTGCGCGTGCTGCAGGGAATGAGCTTGTGTAGAGGCGTGTTGTAGTAATCGTCCTTTGCTTTTTGAGTGACCGCCTCCTGTTTGGCTGCATCGATGCGTGAACCAGCTTTACGTTTTGCCGCAGCTTCATTCTGGAGGACAATGTTTGGATCAAGATCAGACTTTTGCATGCTACTCCTCGTCATCCGGTTCGAAACCGCCGCCCATTTGAGCGGTCTTTGCGCGCGCAAGCGTAATGGCGTCGAAAACGCGCTTTACGGTTTTCGTGCGGGCGAAGTAGAGACGAGCGGGGAAGCCACGCGCGTCGAGTTGAAGGGTAGAAATTTGCGTCCCCACAAACAGCGCAAGAAGGATTGATCCGATCATTGCCAGCCGTTCCACGGGAAACCACAGATCGAAATAGATAACCAAAGCAGCGCCTACGACGGCGGCGTAGGCCAGCGCAGCATAGAGAATGTCCCTGCGCCGCCGCCCAACAGTGTCGCTCACAGGATAGTAGGTCGTTGGGGTGCGGATATCCGCGGTCGTCACTGTAATGCGGTTATCCGAATAAAGAACGGTTTCGCTTTCGCGTAAGTTCGCGAGTTTAAGCTTTTTGGTCATGACAGGTTTTCCCATGGTTTCTGACCGCAGATATCGAGATTGACGGCCTGACTGACATCGCTCTTCAGCGAAGAAACGTCGGATGGAGAGACCAACCGAAAGCTCGCCAACGATATCGAGTAAGAGGTTCGTTTTCCGGCCACAGCCGTTGTGGCAGCGCAGGCACACCGTTTCAGAAGTTCCGGTTTCGGTACGCGTGGATAGTCGATGTTGATGGGAATGTTCAGCGCCTGCATTCGCTCGCTGACATTGCGCTGCATGGCGTCAACCTCATCGACGGTTGGAACATCGATATCCGGTATGGGAAATAAGTCGCCGAGACCGGAATCGCGATACATGCGGCGCATCGATTCATAATAGCTAAGCTGGTTTCTGGCCTCGGCGAGTTCGGACTGGCGTTCGCGCAGTTCACGCATAGCCTGACTACGTGCGGATTCAGCTTTCTCAGCGGCGCGTCTGACGGCTTCATCAATTGCTATGGTTTGTTCATCGTCGAGTTGTGCGATGCAGACAGGATAGACGTCTTCTTCGAGATCATTGTTCATCGCGCGTTCTGCAAGAAACGCGTAACAGACGCCAAACCACGCAGCGCCGGCCGCAGCGCATCCGACAACAGGGTCGGGGAGGTCTTTAATGAAGTTTATCAACTCGAATTCTCCTTCTTTTCCTAGCGCGACCGCGAACGGCTGCGGGTTAATTGCCGAACCATTCGCTGCTCGATTTTCTTGAGATTGTTCATCCGCGTTTGTGCGCGGCGTTCGACATTGGCTTTTGCCCGTGCGTGAACATTTTTATTGCGCGCATGCTGGGAGTAGGAAAAGCCGAACGGGGGTTTGGGACCGCGCGCAAGAGAATGATTGAGACGCGCCGGTTGTTGCCGCTTGATCTGTTCCGCTTCGCGCGCGATCCAGCGTTCCTTATTCTTCTCGAAATGCGCTGCCATATCGTTACGAATCGAGTTGGCGCGGCGTTTTATGGCGTTCTCCATGCGCGCTTTCATGACCTCTTTGGGGCTGAGCGCTTTTTCCATGCGCCGCGCCCGCAGGAAATCGCGCCGCGCAAGTTCTTTCAGGTCGGGACGGAATGAATAATCCGCTGTCATGGCCGCGCCTCCGCCGTCAGAAAGCGAAGCCATGGGCATGAGCCGCGCTCGCGCGTTGGCCGAAATCCGCTGAGGCCCAGATAGGTGCAGGCGCTATGGCCGCTGTAATCGGGCCTTACCTGGTATTCAAACAGAACGTGTGGCGTCCCTTGTGTATGCAGGAATAGCCAGCATGCGGCGACAATCGGCAACCAGATGAAGGAGCGCGCTTCCAACACCGGGACGCGAGCAGGTTTTTTTGCCTTGCGTTCGGCTTTCAGCACATCCGCGATGCTGCGCTTGCCGAAAATCACTTGCGGCGGCGTCAGATTACGCGCGTTGTCGCCATACCGGAACGCAAGCCGCGTGATTGGGGATTTTGGATAAGGCTCATGCGGGTTTGCCGCCGCCCAATCCTTGAGCGGCCAGATATGAAAGTAGGGGACTTTCTTTCCGCGAATAGGACGAAGCCCGGGAACGAAAACGAGCGTCTCATCCTTGCCCATGGCCAGCACTTCATCCGGCGGCATAAGGCGTTTTGCGTGCTCTGAGGTGGATGTTGAGCCTTGTCCGTCGCGATGCGCGTAGCTGAACCCACTGGTCCGTACCGTATGATCGCCGATGCGTTTGCTGATAAGTTCGGCGGTTTCGTAGTCCGAGACCTGCAAAAATTGTTCAGCGGAATTTGCCGTAATGGTGGCAGCGGATTTTTCGCCGAAGACTCGTTTCAGTTCTGAAATCGACTGATAGAGCAGCATCAGAACGATGCCGCGCGACCTAAGAAGCGTTATGTCTTTCGCGAGTTGGTTGACGGCCAGATTGGTGCATTCGTCCATGCAGAAGGCGACCCGCCGCCCGCTGACCTGTTTAAGCACGGACAGGCGCGCATATTGCTGGAGCGCCACCGCTTTACCATAGGTTTCAAGGCTTTCGCTCGGCACGACATCGAACAGGATGACAGGCGGCTTTGATTCATCTCTCAGTTCCTTCGGATGAAATGCGTGTGCCGTTCCAACTGCGCCCAAATCCGAGCTTGGGCGAAAGGCGGACAATGCTTGCGCCAACCCTGTCCGCGCACCTTCATAGTGCTCGGGATGGTCTTTCATAAGCGCGAGATAATTGCGCGCCATCGCCGCCAGATCGCCGTGCAGCGCATCGGACTTCGACGCATCCATAAGCAATTGATGGCATTCACCAGGGTCAGCAGCCGTGCGCCATATCATGCCCGGCAGACACAGCTCTTTCGCCAGAACCGCTAGTCCAACAGACAGAACCACGAACAGGCCGCGCTCTAGGTCGCGGAAATAGCGGTTCTTCCCGTCGTTCTCCGGTTCCTTGGTGATCTGGTAGGCGAAGCCCTCTGCCGTGATGAAGGCGCGGGACTGTTTTATCTCGTCGGCGACTTCATCGACTAGGATACAGAACGGATTTGAATCGGTGTGTTTGAAGCCGGATATTCCGGCCACGTCGTTAATGACGACCCGAAATCCACGGCGTTCGAGTTCAGGAACAAGGATATGGCATAATTCCGGCTTGATATCCTGAATGCAAAGACCAAAACCGAGATGGGCAAGGTGTGCAATGGCGTGGACGGCAATGGACGTGGACTTGCCCGAGCCCGGCGGGCCTTGCAGACAATAATGCGTTTGAGGTGGCGCGAAGATCGGCACGCCGTTGACGGTGCATAGGAGATGGCCGCTCGATGGATCGGTAAGACCTGCCGCATGAAGTTCGGCAAGGTCGGCAAAACGCGCGTCGCCTAGCTTTCCACTCGCGATATGAGCGTCACGGAGCATGCGCCGACGTGCATGCCGATTGTAAAGGCCGCGCATAGCGAACACGCCGCTGCCGACACAGGTAACCGCAAGCAGCCAGTAAAGCGGATACTGCCCGATATAATCACCCGCCTCGGGCTTCGCGACGGACGCTAGTGCGCCGCTTGCGGCTGCATTCAGCGCATAGCGGTTCACCCAAAATCTGCGGTCGTCGCGGGCGGTCATTTGAGGTTTTTCTCTTGGGCGGAGCTGCCAAAAATAGGCAGCTCCGCTATTTGAGCCTTAGCTCTTGTTGTTATTATTGTTCTTTTCTTGTTGCGTATTTGCGGCTTGAACGCCCTTCGCGATCTCCTGCCGAGTAGCATGGTCGTGAGAATGCGGGATTGGGCGGTTATGCGTAACCGCGTCGTGACCCGCTCGTTGTCCGGGAGTTGACATAGCGTACCTCATTTTGGCGCCATCTGGCGTGGTGAACCTCCAAACGTTGGGAGGATCGGCGATTACCGATATGAATGAGATAGACAAGTCGATTACAACTTACACGGACAAAAACCTAACAAGTGTTTTGTAAATATGAGTCACAGGACGTATTCCTTCGCATGTGAAAGCGCCTTAGTGAACATGAGCGATTATTCGATTGCCAAAAAAAGGCCTGCAATGCAGACGGTTTTACACAGGGGCCGGATTTTCTTGATGCTTTGGCAGCTTCAAAGCACGGGCCGATCATCATCGAGGCATTCCCGGCTATTTGGGAGCGGCGGAAAGTCTAGATCGCGTAATGCGCGCTGCGCATCCAGAATCAGAGAGATATATTGCAACCTCAAAGGCGACTTGCACCGATGCTTCGGGATTTCTGCTTGTGTTTTCGGGCAAATCTTCAAAGCCAAATGGCGTCGTAGGTACAAACACTCATCGTAATTGAAGATTACGCCATAGGTATTGAGAACCGGATTGAACCGTTCGCCCATACAGTCGAAGGCGAGGCGTTTATCATGGATAGAATCGCAGGCATCCTTGAACTCGGCCAAGGCATGAAAATTGGCTGCTTCTTCTCGATTTAGCGCCCACAACTTGTCGTACCAAGCAGGGTTTGCAAACCGCCATTGTGGATGGACAGGAATTACGGTCTTCATTTCAGGTATATGAGTGGTCTTTGTCATCCGGGTGATATTGTCGTGTTTCATAGTTGCACTCCGCGTAGTTCATTGTTGGCTTCCATTGTTGTAAATGTAAAAGTTCGCGTCTTTTCCCATGAATTTCCCATGAGCCCAAAATTATGAAATTCAATTCAACAACAGCAAATTCGATTGTTTTTCAGGATTGGCAGGTCCGGATCATTGCGTCACGCTTGCAGGAGTACCGTCTGCGCGTTGGCCGTACAAAGCGGGGCCGTTCTATGCGGCAGATCGCAGAGGATATCTGCTTATGGGAAGGAATAGGTGAGTTTTTCCCTGACTTTGTTAACAGTACCGATGACGAAAATAGCGAAAGCGTATGGCCGATTACGAGGCGCGTTCTCGACGCCTGGTTGACGGGAGATAAAGTAGGCGAATCCCGCCGGTATTCTCGCCCGCCAGATATAAAGCTCGTCGCAATAGCCGCTTTTCTTTGTGCGAAAAATTTTCTGAGTTTAGAAACCCTTGAAGATAACAATTCTACGCACGAATCCCCGCGAGTTCTCAGCAATTATCTGGGCGTACCGGATTCTGTGGTAGAGGCCTGTGCTTCGGAACTTCAACCATCATACTCCCACTTAACATCAAGTGGTGAAAAGATTGACCAATTTCAAAAGCACACCATCGAGTTCAATATCGCAAATAACGGAAAGCTAATTCTTGCGACTTATATACTTGAAGTTCGTCAATCCAATGTACTCGAATTAATGGCGTCTGGCGCAGATTTAAAAGGAAAGGGTCTTGATTATTTCTTTTATCTTGATGCACCAGTAGTAATCAAGGCATATAATGGGTGGGGAGTTTTTGTCTCAAACAATTTCTTGCTGTGCATTTTAAAATCAGACGACATCTTGGCTGAAGAAAATCTCACGATACAGATACAACTTGAACCATCCGGTGAGAATAAAGCAATTAGTACTATGGGCGTACTGATTTCTCCCCCGCATCAACGCATAAGCGGCAAGGAAATGTCTTCATATGGCGATGAAAGGAAACGCTATTGTAGATTTGTCGATTCCAATGACTTATTCAAGTATCGCGAAACTACTCGACAACCGGAAATTTATCATAAAGATCGGCATACTGATAAATATTTGAAAACCCCTAAAGATACCGGTATAATGCACCCTGTGAGTGCAATAGTTTCGCAGTTGTTGATAGACGCCGCCAGAAGCGGCGACGAACACGAAGTAGAGCGTGCGCTAGAAAGTGGCGCCGACGTGAATTTTCGCGATCAATCGACGTCTGCAACAGCTTTGCACTGCGCCGCTGCGATCAATTCAGATGCAATCATTTCATTACTGTTAGAGCATCCAGACATTGACGCTCTGGTGTTGGACAATCGCCAATTGCTACCATCCGACTATGTTGATGCACGGCGAGCGCCAAACCTCCATAGAAAGTTGTCTGAATTTCAACAAAGGCAAGCTGAGGAACGTGGAGTTTCATATCGCTCATTTTTGGTAGGCGAGCCTGATAAGACGCCACCCTCTTCAAAACCGAACTAGATCAAGAAGGAACAAAGCAGAGATGAACGCCCTTTTGGGTTTGCCTTGCATTCACCGTTAACGCTGCGTGCAAGATGTGCGTGTAGTACACGCCATCTTGGCAAGGGGGGCAAAGCCCCCCGTTGCATCCCCCGGGAAAGGTCATGATTTAATACCTATTCGAACAGGTCACGCATTACACGTAACCTGCGTTTGTATTCTTGCGTATGGTTTTTGAAGGCTTCCGGCCTTTTAGCCGTTTTTTATACTGTAGACCGTGTTGCCGTCGCGCATTGCAGGGCATTCTATCGTGAAGGTGCGGCGCTCGCCTTTCCGAAGAAATACGTGCTTTTGGCAGACGATATAATCACCCTGTTTGGCTTGAAAAGTCGCGTTCCCAGCCCGGCCGACATTTTCAAGCTCCTGAACAACTACATATTGCTTGTATTCATCCAGGTGGGTTTCGCGATTCACCATCCGAACATTCGGCCCCATGACTTGTTGGAGCTGGTTAATCCCAAGTCCAATGAGTCCCCCAATTACGAGGTATGCCCAAAAAGGCGGTGACTGTGATTTCTGTTCGTCGCTCACAAAGCGGTCCTTTCTTTTCTCTTCCTAAGCGCTCCCAGCCCGTTGTGTATTGTGCGGCGCTGCACGAGTCTGAGTCCCACAATTCCAGCTAGAAAAAGCGGAAATGCAGCCGGAAGCGGGACTTCGCTTACCGTATCCGAAGGCGAAAAGACGCCATACACAACATTTATGAAACCCGTTAGATCCGCCGAAACGGCAAACGAATCAGCAAATGTGAAATCTGACGCAAGCGAATTCGCCGCGCCAATCGTCATCACCGTCAACATGTCCAAAGACAAAGCGTATGGTATTTCCACACCGCAAAGCGTAGTGGTGCATCCAACCGTCAGAGTCGCGTCGCTGTCAAAATTGCCAAGCGAGGAGTCCAGAAATACTTGGTCGATCAGTGCCTGTGATGCGGCGGTCGCTTCCATTTCCGTCGTAAAGGTGAAATCAAGCGCATTGTCACAGCCACTGAATAGAAGAGCACAGGAACTGTCTTCAAATCGCACATCATAGAGCGTTCCATTCACATCAACATCATCCGCCCCGAGTAAATTACCCGAACCATCGACCACCAGTACTGCCGCTGCTGCATTACCCGCAGCAAACAAGCCCGCCATGATAGCGAAAAGCGCTCTACCGATCTTCATTTGAAAATCCCTCATTCCCGATGATCCGTAAAGGACCCTTTTTGCAACCGAATCGGGAAATGCGTATTTATTAGCCGTGTATGGCTTTTGTTCCAAGTTTGATTGAGGTATAGAGCTGAATATCAGCAGGCAAAATCTATTGTGGATAGCCGTTCGAAAGGGGTCCCTTTTGCAACGTGCAAGTGAGAAATTTTGCCTGTGGCGCGTAAAATCGGATATGCGCGGGTTTCGACCGCTGAACAGAATTTGGCCCTTCAGGTTGATGCGCTGAGGGCGGCGGGGTGCGACTTCATCATCGAAGATAAGGGGTATTCAGGTGCGCTAACCCACAGGCCGGGGCTTGGCCAACTGATGGCTGCACTTGAGCCCGGTGACACACTGGTCATCTGGAAACTTGACCGTTTGGGGCGTTCCAGCCGTCATCTGCTAGATATTGTCGCTGACTTACAAGACCGCGAGATCGGGTTTCAGTCCCTGCAAGACGCCATCAATACGACCAACGCCATGGGAACATTTGTATTTCAGGTTATGGCGGCTATCGCCGAGCTGGAACGAAATCAGATTTCCGAACGGACTATCGCAGGCATGGCGGCGGCGAAAAAACGGGGCGCGCCTATTGGCCGACCGCGTTCATTGTCTCCGGAAAAAATTGAAGCTGCCCGCCAGCGCATAGCTGCCGGAGCTGCAACGATCCCACAAGCTGCGAAAGAACTCGGAGTAGGGCGCACCACCCTTTGGCGCGCACTACGCGATTAAGCTACCCGTTGCATCCCTTCTAGGTTTAGCGTGACTGAGAAGGCGTCGGGTATTACGTATAGATATGGCGAAAGCGTATTACATTGATGAAAGCGGAAATAGTGGCGACCTCATTAAGTCGGGCACGTCATTTGATTTTAGCGGGCAGCCTATCTTTACGCTCGCATGCGTCGGTATTGATGATGAGGATCGTCTTGCCGACAAAGTTCACAATCTAAAAAAAACTCATGGCCTTCGGGCAGGGGAGTTGAAGGCAAGCCGTTTAGTCAAACGGCCCAAATTGATCCTTGATCTTGTCCGCTATCTTGTTGGCAGCGGCGCTCCAATGTTCATCGAGGTCGTTGATAAGCGCTATGTCATCTGTATCAACATGGTGGAGCATCATGTTTTGCCGCCGGTCAATCCGGCGTTTGATTTCCGCGATGATACGGTTTGGATCAAAAGGCTTTTCGTTGAGTATCTTTACGAGCATGCGCCTGAAACCGTGCTGAACGGATTTCTCGCCGCCTGCTTCAATCCTGTTAGGGATGAGGTCCATGCTTCACTGAAAAAGTTGGAATGCTGGCTTTCCGGTATAAAGAACCGTGACGAGATGGCTCCTGCTATCCTGCGAGGCGTCCAGGAAACGCTCGAGGACTTAGCGTCTTTGCAGGCGAATGACAGCGAGGGCCATTTGCGGTTTTTGCCTGCGCCGGATGACGGGAAGACGGGAAAACCGATCTGGATGTTACCGAGCCTTTCGTCTTTTACGAACACCTATGCGCGCATCAACAAATGTCACCGCCGCAGGATTTCAGATGTGACGCTTTTTCATGATGAGCAGTTCTATTTTGAAGAAATCCTGAGCGACGGAAAAATTCAAGCTGAGGCCCTATTTAAAACGGGAGTGCAAACTTCGGTGCCTCATGCGGATTATGAATTTGAAGAGCAAGCGTCGCTTCAGTTTGTAAAGTCTGAAGAAATACTTGGAATTCAGGTTGCCGATGTACTGGCGGGCTTTGTCATGCGCTATGTAAAGGACGGGCTGGCGGGAAAGGAAACAGCCCCGGAACTTGGCGATGCGTTCCACACCCTAATTGATATGACAAATCCGATGTTGGGGACCGGCGTGAATATGGTTGTGCCGGATAGCGGTATGCTGAGAATTGGAGTGTCTTGGATCTGAATTGCGCTCCGAGCTTGCAATTAGCCCTTCTTAGGGAACATTGGAAAGAAACTACGTTGTCTTTTTAAGCGAATTACATCGCTTGTTTTGATGGTATGCGCCGCTCTCCGTTCGCCGCCAGCTGGGGTCAGAACTTCCAGATCATTATTGTCAATTATGACCTTGTGAATATCACCGCTATGAGCCGCTGTTTCCTTGTAAACACCTAAATAGAATTCATCGACACCGATTGAATCCCCATGTTCCGAGATTTGGTTCGGGATATCCTCGTGCAATTGCGCAATGGCGAGTTCACGCGATTCATCATCGAATAGATAAAGGGCGCCTTCTTCGGCGGGGTTATAAGTCAACATGTTTAAGCCTGATCGGCCAAAATGCGCTTGAGAGGTGCTATTGTCATGCAGGATGTCGTTGTAGACTTGCCTAGCGCGAGCCCGATTGGCGAAGTGTATCAACCAATACCGCCATCCATCTGGATTATGAATCGAAAATGGGCTTACGAAAGGAGCGATGGTTTTTAGGTTTTCAAATACCAACTGCTCCGCAATACCAAGCCATTCTCTTTTACTAATAGCCTCGCCGCCATCCTGAATGTGAGAATAAATTTCTTCTAGTAATTCTTTCTGCCCCGAGAGTACGCTGTTTTTCTCTCGGTCTGTCGAGATATAGGTTCGTAACGTTTGGATCGCGAACGTAAGAAATATCTCCGCCGACGCCCATGAACCCATAATATCATTCAGGATGACCGGATTGACATCTGAATATCCGTATTGGTCTAAGTTAAACAACACGCTCGGATAACGGCCATCTAATAGCGCTTGCTTGATTTGCGGATAGAGTGCGTCAAATTCCTCTTGGAAAAAACTAACCTGGATGTGAAGGTGCAGGTTGTCTTCACTAATTTTTCCGATCAATCCCGCAGCGTTTTCTCTTAGCTTTGGAATCGCCACCGGATCATCATCATTGAAGATCAGGTAACACTCAATCTGAATTGGGCGCATGCCATCAGCGGCGCGGCGTAGATTGATTTCGTTTGCCGTTTCATTAAGCGTTTCAAGAATGATTAGCGGGGAACCATATGCGCCACATTTATAAACGCCAGCGCCCGCAAATCCGTCAATAACTGCGAGGCGAAATTTTTCCTGCTGCGGGTGCTGGCAACGGGTTATGAGATATTGACGAAAATATTCTTTGAGAATCTTGTGTTTGCGCTTTGTGTGTTCATTGAGCTCTGCGCCATCTTCCCAATCGTAAGACTTATCTGCCAACTCGCCCCCTTATTTCGCTACGCGGCGAGTTGATTATGAATTTCGGGCATCTCATCCCAAGTTCTGCCGCGATATTCCCGGCCATTGGCTTTCTTCGAGCGCTTCTTATTGTCCTTGCCCCAAGTCCCCCATTGTTTGAAAAAGAAAGCAGTTGAATACTCAATGCACTGAGCATGAATCTCGTCAATCCATTCTTCCTTAATGGGACGTGCAAATGAGCCGCTCTCCCCGCCGACAATAGCCCAATGAATGCCCGTCAAATCGACCGCGCCAACGGATCCGATCAATGGTTCAAATGAGATGAATCTAATTTTCGCTCGCACATTCCGAAGAAAATCAATCCGCTCTATGACGTTTGAATCCTCCACGCTTGTACCAAGCCACACATTTGGCAAAACCTCACCTATAAGATTTTGCAAAGCGTGCTGCATGCGGTCAGGACGTTTTGTCAAAATCTGATAATGATGACGCGGTGTTTCACGCATCACCTTCCAAACAGAAAGAATAAATTTATCGCTGACCTTGGCATGGAAGAGGTCGCTCATAGAGTTTACGAAGATTTTTCGCGGCTTGCGCCATCTATAGGGTATTTCAAGCGAGGCAGGGTCTTGTCTCACAATGCCTCGCCACAAAGTCCTTTTGCCGCTCTTGCGCGTAAGTCCTTTGTACTTTTCGACATCCATGGCTTCTAATCGGCGGGCCATCTGCATGGCATAGCAATTCGTACACCCGGCGCTGGCTTGCGAGCAGCCAGCAACGGGATTCCAAGTTGCATCTGTCCATTCAATTTGAGTTTCAGCCATGCCTCAATTTCCAAATGTTCCGCTTATGTTCTCATTTCGCGGGCTGGTTGTCAAACACATAAACGCACCCCACAGTGCCGTAAAAATAGCTAAATTTCAATCAGTTAAATGTGTGCCCAGCACGAAATTACGGAATTGCAGCCCTATATTGGCTGACTGATGTTATCGGCAATTCTGCGCCCATTGTCTGTGACAGTACGCAGGTGAATTTCTATTCAGACAACTCGTCTTGGCCGTCGCGGCGACGTTGCCAAGCGTCGAGAAATACATCGACAATCGCTTGCTTTTCTTCTGACAAAGTTCCGCCTTTTTGCAGCCGCTCCAGACCAGAGCGAAATGCAGCAAGGTCGATTACGTCCACATTTTCATCGATTTGAGCGCGGATGGTGCGTGTGGCGACATTATCGCCAAGACCAAACATGCCGATGCCTTGCGACCATGATTCACCGGTAAAGGCTTTCGCAAAAATTACCAATGCGTCGTCATCATCCATCAGCGGATCGGTCCAAGCTCTGATCTCCCCAACATCACCATCCAGAAAACCTCGCCACATAAAGAGAATTGAAATGAGGTCTTGATGATGAAGCAATGACCCATCATTGGAGGCCACGCGAATAGCATTTAATGCCCGGTCAACAAATCCCGGAATGACATCTTCCCGTGTCAAACAGTCTTCCTCGCGTTGGGGCCGGTCTTTTTTCTCAGAGTAGTCGTCTTTCGCTGAATGAACGAAATCTACCAGCCACCCTAGCGATGCTTGTTTTATCGTGGACATATACAGTCGTGATTTTTCGTCGAGCGTATATCCCTCTGTAAGTCGGCGTATCAACCAATGATAGCGAAGTGTAGTATTGCCCATCCCCATCATTCCGCGGTCCTTGTCGATATCCAAGTCTATATCGTCGTGGATTTCGAACAAAGCGCCTAGAAGAGGTTCGACCTTATCCTTTTCTATTTTCTTCGCGTGTGTGTTTAGTTCATCTAGTAAGACCGGCACCATTGATGTGCCCGTCCGTCTTTTCATGGTTGCTGCTTCTAGAAATGTTTTTTGAATAAACTCGCAGTCATCCGCACGCTCAATAAGTTCCGATATTCGCTCCATCGAAAGCGCTTCGCTGCTCAGTGATAGTCGAAAATACGTATCGAAATGCGCTTCTATACAAATCCGACGTTCCGCATCCCACGATGAACGCCATTCAGGCCCGTACCCCATTTCTTCTAGGCGCGGGAATAGGCGTTGAAGAGCCAATTTAGCAGTGTCATGATTTTTCTCATCGACATCACGCAAGAACAAACTAAACCGCTCATCATCCCTCGGATCGCCTCTATCATTGCGATCTCTGCTCCCGCATAGGCCAGCTCTGTTTGAACGTATTTTGTGGAAGAGCGATGGCTCGTACAACCTGATGGTTTCTAGCGCGATAAAATCGGCCAGAGATATTTCATCCGCTATGGCGGGCCAGGTTACGCTTATAGCGTTTTGAAAACGTGCCACATGCCTCGGCGTCGTCAAATAAGGCGCTACGACATCATGAAAAACATTCAAAATGCGCTTAACTTGTGTCTCATCAGGCGCGCCACAAATTTTTTCGATGGATGTCAAAATCGCATGGTTGAGATCGGTCCGCAGCGGCGGAGGCAGCTCAAAACTTGCCTGAACGATTTTTTCGAGAAAGTGCGGGCCTTCCGACGGATATCGCTCTTTTACAGCTTTCTCGGCTAATTCCCGGTCAAAAACCAGCAGGTACATAACATTAGGCAATCGGCCTACAGATTTCACGAGCCGGAAAATTGCAAGCGCCTCATCAGGGCTGAGCCGGTCAATATCATCAATAATGATTAGAAAGCGGCGGTCTTCTTCTTCAAGTATCTTCGCCAGTTCAAGAAACGTTTTTTCAACGGTTGCGCCTTCAGGAAAGAAGCGCTTCGCAAAAGAAAGACCCGCACCAGTTACAGCCGCCCATGCGCCGATCGGAGTAAATGCCGCTGCTGCGCCGACTACGGGCCCAGCCTGCAACAATCCACGGCCCAAGTTTGGAACAAGGTCTTTGACTTTGTCTGCCAGTGTATCGTTCAATATCGCATTCAGGTTTTGCAAAAATGCGAGCGCCAATGCTTCCTCGCCGCGATACCACCAACACTTAAAATCTGATATGACCAGCGTACTATCTTTTGCTTTTTCAAGTTCTCCACGAATGAGATTTACCGTACTGCTTTTCCCGGAACCCCATGCCCCGCTTAGCGCGATTGTTGTGCCAATGGGTGATTGAATATTACGAATACTCTTCGCTAACGACGCTGCAAATGGCAACATTCCATATTGATCGTCTTCTGGCGTTTCGATTGGGCTGTCATTAAAATAGTTCGTCACAGTTTTTCCTTATTATTTTTTCCAACCATAACCCAAAATATTCCGTATTCGTACATTAAACTGAACTACGCATCCGAATCGCATTGGACCGGGGTGTTGTAAACCAAATACGCCAATTTTACCTTAGCCGTTCGCCTCCATCCTTGGCGCAAATTTTCTGAAATTGCTCGAGATCCAAAAAACAGGTAATGAGAACATTGGCATTGTTAGACTTTCAAAGGGCCGAACATGCCTGAATAGGTGATGGCCTCGTAGACTTTCTTCATTGTCTGGCCCGCTTCTTGATCCAAAAAAATTGAAGATCGTTTGCCACACGGTTGCCCAAGAAGGTACGGGCGCATGGTCTCCCACGTCTCGCCGAGTTCACTTCTTCTCCAACACGGCACTTCCTGTTCCAGCATAAGCCCAATAGCTACATCTTTAGAAATAGTGCGATCCATTGGCATTGGCCGATGCCATTCGCACACCACCAGAATTGGGTCTGTATTCTCATGGTAGAGCGGTTTCTTGATATGCTTTGCCGTAATTTCAGCCACGTGGCTATATCGTTCGTATGCGTCGCTATCCCTTAGTTTATCAACAGAGTCGATTATTGGTTGACCGCTGTGATACGGGCAACTCAAAAACCCGTTTGCAAAATATACCGTATGGTCAAGTCCCTCATAGCCACATTCAGTGCTAGGATAGGTTACGGGGTACTCATCATCATGAGCGCAAACTAAAGGATGCCAGCTAGGATAATTGTCGACGACAGGTCCGAGTTTGACTGTCAAATCGTCTATATAGTCCTTGAGTCTTCGTTGTTCATTGTTCGGAAGTTCATTTGGGATGAGATATCTTACTGCTCTCTCAAACCCTTCTTCCATTGCTTCATTTCGCCGAAAAGCCATTGCTCGATACTCCAACACAATATAGACAATTTACGCATAAAAATGCAAAGTCATGCGTAAGTCAAGCTTTTTGTGTTTTTGCGTTCTCTTGAGCACAAGAAACACTGGCGCGTCCGGCATTCTGCCGGGCGGGCTCTCGTGAACCGAGCCAGCAAGCTGTCTCGGCCATCCGGCTTCGATCCCTCGCGCGGACACAGTCCGCCGCTTTGCGGCGGGCTCTTTCTTTTCGTTTGAAGAACCGTTTCAAACCCTCCAAAGCAGGAACGGAGCGAGAGGTGCAATCGGTTTCTGTCGTCTGCGGCTGAAAAGCGGCCTTTGATGGTGAAGGCCGATTTCATCCCATCCGAAGCAGAAACCTAACATTACAAGCGTAATGATCGGCGTTGACGTCGCCGGGGCGGCGGTTCGGGGCCGCGTCCAAGGCGCAAGTAGTGACCCGCATCACGGCGCAGGCCGCGCAAGAGGTCCGCCTGCCGCTTTCGCAGCGCTTTGATTTTGGTTTGGAGAATGCGCCTTTCTTTTAGCTGGCTTTCCACCATTGTTTGGCGTTCGCGCCCGTCGCGCCGCTGCGCTTTGGCGGCTTCGGCAGCATTGATCTTCTTAATTTGCCCGTGCTGGCCCGTGATGCGGTCCCATAGGCCGCGCAGCCCTTTTCGGAAGCGCGCCGAGCGGGTCTTGGCTTCCGTTTCTTCTCGTATGCGCTGCTTTTCACGCAAACCTTTCCGCGCGGCCTGATGGTGTCCGGTCATGACGGCTTTCTGATGATCGAAAACGGCCTTGCCTTGTTTGATTGAAGCGCGAGCGTCTTCGATATGGTGTTTCAGGGCAGGGGTCATGCGGTCCCCGATGGCGCGCTTGGCGTCTTCAACATTACGGAGATTGTCGGGGTCGCCAAGTCGGGCACGAACCTCTTTCGCCTTGATGCCGAGCGCACGCGAAAGCGAATAAACCTCACCCTGATAGTCGAGGATCACAAAGCCACGCCTGTCACCGCGCGCCAGCCAGAAGCCGCGCGCTTTCAAGGCATGCTCGAAACTAGCGCGACTATCGGATGCGGCCCAGCAATCCTGCACGGTTTGCTTCAACTCGCGCGGATCAATGCCTAAGCGTTTGGCTTGTTGCCATTCGGCCAAAGTGAAATTCGTTGGATCGCGCAGCGCCGGACTTTCGAGTCCGCGCGGCATCTTCCAGTCATGCTCAAGATATAGTTCGCGGGATATGTCCGTCAGCTTGCGCTTGAAATGCGAAAGCTGGCGCGCCTTCATCTCATCCGCGTCTATCCGCGACCACACCGCATGAGCGTGACGCCTGCCTTCTTTTTCATGAAAAACGATGGCGCGGGGTTGGTCATTCAGGCCAAGTTTTTGCTCAATTTCGTCAATGGCCTTTTCGAAGGCTTCGACAGGGACGTTTTCGGCTTCCGGCGGATTCAAGGAGAGTGAAAACAGATATTGTTGGCATTTCGTGCCACGCGAAATGGCATGCGCCTCTTTGAACGCCATCGCCAGCGTATCCGAGGCGAAACCGCGAATTTCGTGAATCTCGACATGCTCATTCTCATCGGTGCGCATTAGATGCGCCGCCAAATCCTGACCGCCGCCGCGCTGTGAGCCCTTGAGGATCATTCGCCTTCCTCCCGCAAACCAACGGCGGCGATGAGTTCGCGGCGCATCAGCTGAATATCAGTACAGGCGTTGTGCAGTTCTGCGATAAGCTCGGGCGTGACAGGCAGCGCCCCCATATTCGCAGCCTTGGCGATTTGGTTCAGGTTTGATGAGAGCCGCGACGCTCCAAGCGCTCCTAAAATCCGCCCAAGCGCCGCTTGATCCGCCGATGCTAGGCGGGGCTTTTTGCGGGTGGCTTTTCGCGGTGAGACTGCGTCACCGAACAACCGCTCCCTGATGTGGGCGGCGATTGGCCGCTTTCCGGCGTCCTGGTCCAGACGTGCCCGTTCCTCTGCTGTGAAGCGGATAGAAAAGGGGGCGGGGTGGCCTGTGGCGGTTGATGGAGCCTGCCTCACGATGACAGCTCCTCAAAATCAATGCCTTCGGCGTTTAGTGTGTGATTCCAATCTGCTAGGGTTTCAAAGAGCTGGTTCGAAGTTTCTTCGTCCAGTTCCACCACTTCTAACACATTGAAGTAATCTGTCTGATCGTGTGCGGGGCGACCGCTGACGCTTCGCCGAAAGCGCCTTTTGATTCATTGTTCAAATAGCGTCGCCTCGGCTTTCGGCGCGTTCGTTCGTTACAAAGAACCGACGTAGTAAAGTCAGGTCTTGGCGGCCTTCAATTCCTGGCACTCCTTAAAGAACTCCATCATCTTCTTGAACGCGCCGGAGACATAGGACTGGAAAACCGGCAGCTTGGAGAGGTCGCGATCATATCGCGCGGCCAAGGCGTCAACGATGCCATCCGAGTCCGTCATATATTCGCCCGGTTGCAGCTGAGCGGTCGGAAAGGTGACTTTTTCGACCTTGCTGTCCAATTCGGCGCGGATCGCGGTTTCCTCCGCGTCGCCCGGCGCGAATTCACGAACACTGAGCTCGTCTTGGAGGCCGGCTTCCAATGCGAACAGTTTCAGCTTCAGGCAGAATGGACAGTTTTGCTTCAGGTATAGGATCGGCTTGGCGGTTTCGTCAGTCATCAGAAGGCCCTTCATTGCAAGCCCGCGTTGAACGGCCAAGCGAAAAACACCGCATCTACCCAAAACTTTGGCGTCGGTCTTCGCGGGGAAAGAGCGGAATATCCGTTATTCCGTCCCTCATATCTTATCCGCCCGAAGCATGCTGTAAACGCCGCCTCCCAACGGATTTTGCCAGTCGAAATATGCAAGATCGGTTGTTGCGTAGCGTGATACGCGCGCCCGCGATTATTTTCCGAGACCGCCGAACAGCGAATATTTTATGTCGAGATAGTCGTCGAGGCCGTATTTCGACCCTTCCTTGCCGACGCCGGAATCCTTGACGCCGCCGAACGGCGCCACCTCGGTTGAGACGAGCCCTTCATTGAGCCCGACCATGCCGTATTCGAGGCTTTCAGAGAGACGCCATGCGCGTCCGAGATCGCTGGTGTAGGCGTAACAGGCGAGGCCGTATTCGGTGTCGTTGGCGATGGCGATGGCCTCTTCTTCTGTTTCGAAACGAAAGAGCGGCGCCACGGGCCCGAATGTTTCTTCCCGGAAGATTTTCATGGAGCGGACGGCCTTGGTCAAAAGCGTCGGCTCAAAAAACGTTCCGCCCTTTTCGTGGCGCTTGCCGCCGAGGCGTATTTCCGCGCCGCCGCCGACCGCATCGGCGATGTGCTCCTCGACCTTGGCGACCGCCGCGTCGTCAATCAGCGGACCTTGCGTGACGCCTTCCTGCGCGCCGTCGCCGACATTCAGGGCGCTGATGGCGGCGGCGAGCTTTTCCGCAAAGGCGTCATAAACGCCGGACTGAACGAGGATCCGGTTGGCGCAGACGCAGGTTTGTCCGGCGTTGCGAAATTTTGAAATCATCGCGCCCTCGACCGCGGCATCGAGATCCGCATCGTCAAAAACGATAAAGGGCGCGTTGCCGCCAAGCTCCATGGAGACGCGCTTCATCTGCGCGCCCGCCTGCGCCGCAAGCTGTTTGCCCACCGCCGTCGAGCCGGTGAAGGTGATCTTTCGGAGTTTCGGGTTTTCACACATTTCCGCGGCGATGTCCGACGCGCGCCCGGTGACGATGTTGACGACGCCCGGCGGGACGCCGGCTTCCTTTGCGAGATCGCCATAGGCGAGCGCCGAATACGGCGTTTGCGACGCCGGTTTGACGACCATCGTGCAACCGGCCGCCATCGCCGCGGAGAGCTTGCGGGCGATCATCGAGCTTGGAAAATTCCAGGGCGTGATCGCGCCGACGACGCCGACCGGATGTTTCGTGACGACGATGCGCGTATCGGCAAAAGGCGAGGGGATGACGTCGCCGTAAACCCGCCGCGCTTCTTCCGCGAACCATTTGAAGAATTTCGCGCCGCCGGCGATCTCGCCCTTCGCTTCGGTAAGGGGCTTGCCCATTTCTTCGGTCAGGATCTCGCCAAGGGCTTGCCGGCGATCCATCATGCAGTCATGCAGGCGGAGCATCGTGCGCGCGCGGGCTTCCGCGCCGGCGTCGCGCCAGGCCGAAAACGCCTCATGGGCCGCATCGATAGCGCGCGCCGTTTCGGCGCGCCCGCAATTCGGAACGACGCCGATCGTCTTGCCGTTTGCCGGATTTACAACGGTGATGGTAGCGCCGTCGTCCGCGTCGACCCATGCGCCGCCAATATACGCCTGTTGCCGTTTCTTCATCGATCGCTGCGCTCCATTGATGGCCCCAGTCATAGGGAAGACTGGGGCGTTGGCAATAAAAACAGGGCGGGGCGTGCTGCGGCGCGGAAAGCCCCGCGTCCAATTGCCCGTTGCGCCCGCCCGGCAATAAATGCGAAGGCGGCGTCTCACGATGGGATTGGAAGCCTTATAACGCTTGTTCTGGATATGGTGAGCGCTGATCCGGGCGCGGGCTGGCGCAGCGGTGAGGAACCTGCGCGGACGGAGGCGTCATGACAATCGCCGCCGATGTGAACGGCATACGCGAAAGGGCGCAATTGCTGGCGCCGGGCGTCTTCATGGCGTTTACGATCGCCGCGGCTGCGACATTCCTGACGGAGCACTATGGCGCGCCGGTGATGCTGTTCGCCCTCCTTATCGGGATGGCGTTTCATTTTCTCAGTCAGGACGGACAGTGCGTTGACGGCATTGAGTTTACCGCCTCGACCCTTCTGAAGATCGGCGTCGCCTTGCTCGGCGTGCGCGTGTCGTTTTCCGACCTTGCGAGCCTCGGTCCCGGTCCGGCCTTGTTGACCCCGGTGCTGATCGGCATGACCATCGGCGCCGGCGTTTTGATCAGTTCCCTGTTTGGGCGCCGATTGCGCTTCGGCCTGCTGACTGGCGGCGCGGTTGCGATCTGCGGCGCGTCGGCCGCGCTCGCGCTTTCGTCTGTCCTGCCCAAAAAGGAGGGCGGCGAGCGCGACACGCTTTTCGCCGTCATCGCCGTTACGACCCTTTCGACGATAGCGATGATCATTTACCCGATCATCTTCACGGCGCTCGGGTTTAACGACCAGCAGATCGGCTATCTGATTGGTGCAACCATCCATGACGTGGCGCAGGTGATCGGCGCGGGCTACGCCGTCTCTGAAGACGCGGGCGCGGTTGCGACCTATGTGAAGATGATGCGCGTTGCGATGCTGCCGGTCGTTATTATTGTTCTGGCGCTCGCCTTTCGCAGCGATGCGAGCGCCGGCAAGTCGTCCTTTCCCTGGTTCGCCGCCGGATTTGCGGCTTTGCTGGCGCTGAACAGCAGCGGCGTCATTCCGCCCGTGCTTGTCAGTCTGATGACCGGGGCGTCGCAATGGCTGCTCGTGGCGGCGATCGCCGCGCTCGGCATGAAGACGTCACTCAAAGCCATGGCCGATCTCGGGGCCGGCCATATCGGCGTCGTCGTCGCGGAGACTTTGGTCCTGCTTGGTATCGCGCTGGTCGCGGTTACGCTGATTTAGTCAAGTCGGTTTCGCACGATGCGGCGCACACGTTAGAACCGATATTTCAGCCCGCCATAAACGCTGGCCCGCGCGCCCGGCGTGAAGATGCGATCTTCGTCGATATTGATCGTCAGGACCGGCGACACGCCGGCGACATAGCCGGTGTCCAGGATATTTTCGCCGGACGCGAACACTTCAAGCTGATCGCTCAAGCGATAACCGGCCGTGAAACCGACAATCGGTTCCGTCGGCACGCTCACGGTGTTTTCGTGATCGGCGAAATAAGCGCCGCCGGCGAGCTGAATATTGGCGGCGAAGAACCAGGAATCCTCCACATCATAACGAAGCTCGCCGCGATAGTGATGCACGGGAAGGCCGGCAATGCGATTGCCGTCCACGTCGCCGAGGGCGAAGCCGCCGTCGACAATGCGATGGCTGGCGTAGTTGTAAACGTTACGCAGCGTCAGCGCCGCGCCGCGATTGGCCATGGCGTCCGGGAAGAGGTGAAGATCGACGCCGGCCTCGACGCCTTTGTGGGTGGTCTTGTCGGCGTTGGCGAAGATATCGCCGGAAATGAAACTTGACGGCTCGGCGAGCGAAATGATCTCGTTCTCCACGTCGGTATCGTAATAGGCGAGATTGAAACCGATCCAGGTCCCGAGCTTGCCGCGCAGGCCCGCTTCGAGCGTGAAGGAGTCCTGTTCGTTGAGCCCGTTGAGGACGGTCGGGTCGCCGGCGGTCAGTTCCTCCATGCTCGGCGGCTCGTAGGCGCGCGAAACATTGGCGTAAATCTGAAAGCGCTCGCTCACGTCGAACCGCGCGCCGCCGCGCGCCGCAACGCCGGTGAAAGTGCGCGTATCGATGTCGTCATCGGCGAAGTCGGTCAGCTGGCGTTCGACCTTGACGAACTTTGCGCCGATGTCGACGGCGAGCCGCCGCAACGGTTTATAGACGCCCTCAACAAACGCGTTGATCAGTTTTGACTTCTGATCAGTTTGCGAGATGACCGGGCCGGGGTCGCCATTGAGATTTTCGAAAACGTCTGACGTCTGGCTACCGTTGACCCATTCGCCGCCGAAGCGATAGAGCGTCTCGCCGCCGAGGAAACGCAAGGACCGTTCCGCTTCGAGGCGGGCGCCCCATTCCGACCCTTCCTGATCGACAAAGCCGACGAAATCGATCTGCGGCGATTCAATTTCGCGGCGCGTGTAATGACCGCCGATGGTGAACTCATGCCACAACAGGCCGAGGGTCGTCTCATTGGCGATGCGGCCTTCGCGAATGTCGCGGGCGAAATCGTCCGCGCGCGCGCCGTCGACCAGATTGATGACCGGACCGCCGGGAAAGAGCGGTCCAAGGGTGATGGGCGGGGTCGGCCGTTGCGCGTCTTCTTCCAGCTGGGCGAGGGTCAGGCCGCCGGCGAGTTCGGTTTTTGAATTCGTGATGTCGACGAAAAAGCGCGTGCTGAGATTATCGCGCAGTTGAAAGCCCACATTGCCGTGAAACTGCTGGCTCGACCGGCGATTGTTGTCCCGCCATCCGAGTTCGTAAACGCCGGTGACGCCGGCGTAATAGTCGAGGCTTGCGGCAGCGCCGGCGAGGCTCACATGGGTCTGGCCGGCGGGCTTGCCGTCAATGGTTGAGCCGCCGTCAAGGCGCGCGGAAAGGCCCGCCGGGGCGTCGCGGCCCGTGCGCGAGACGAGATTGACGACGCCGCCGAGATTGCCGCCCCCGTCGCGCAAATTGGCGACGCCGCGAACGATGTCGATCCGTTGCGTTGAGAGGAGATCGATCTCGCTGGTGTTCGTCGTACCGTGAACATCGGTGAGCCGCGCGCCGTCGCGCAGGACGATAACGTTGGAGCGCTGGCCGCTATTGCCGACGGCGAAACCGCGGATCGAAAGGCGCGGTTCCTGGATGTCGAGGCCGTTGACCGTGACACCGGGCGCAAAGAAAACGCCGTCGCCCACATCATCGGCGTAGTTGTCTTCGTAGTCGCTGGCGTCGCGACGATCGACCGCGCCGGCGACGCCCTGATAGTCTTCAAGCGGCCGGTCCCGCAGGGTCGCCGGTTTAAAAACACCGGCCTCTTCCATGGCCGCGACGGCGGCCGTAGCGCCGGCGGCGAGGGTCGTTGTCGCCAGCAGGAAGGCGGAAAATGATTTCGTAACGGTCATAGCGCGTATTTGAATTCGAAAACGGCCGTTGCTGCGGGCGCCCGGCGATTGATCGCCCGCGACGCTGCGCGGTCTTGCTGGCTGTTGTCCGAAATCCCCTCTTTTTTGCGGCTGCTTAAAACAGCCCGATGTCGCGTTGTGAGAAATTCATGAGGCCCGGCAGCGCGGTGTCGAGTTCGCCATTGTCGAGCCCGAACCAGGCGCCCAGCGTCGCCGCAAACTGATCGACCGACGTTGTCGGGATCAGTCGTCCATTGCCGCTGTCCTGGTCATGATCGACCACGGGCAACGGCATGTCGCCGACCATGCGCGACCCGTTGACGCCGCCGCCGATGACGAAGTGATGTCCGCCCCAGCCATGGTCCGTGCCGTCGCGGTTGATGGTCAGGGTGCGGCCGAAATCCGACGAGGTGAATGTCGTGACATCCTGTTCGATGCCGAGTTCCGTCATCGTATCGTGGAAGGCCCGGATCGCCGAGGCGATGCCGCCATGGCGGTTCGGAATGCTTGAGGCCTGGTTCGAATGGGTGTCGTAGCCGCCATCGGCGACGAAGAAGACCTGACGGTTGACGCCCAGCGTGCCGCGCAGGGCGATAATCCGGGCGACGACCTGCAACTGCGAGGCGAGGCGGTTCTGTGGGAAGACGGTCGTGAAGGGCGCGTCGGCGCCAAAGGATTCGCGCAGCGTCCGGTTCGCGTCGATCGAGCGGTCCATGATATTGACGAAATCCCGGCGCAGGAGATTGGAAACAGTCTGGCCTTCCGCCTTCAGCGTCGATTCATACATGCCGGGCAGTGCGGCCGACCCGAAGAGTTCGTCGTCGCTGACGCCGATGATTTCCTGCGGTCCGTTGCCGCCGACCTGATACTGGCCGACGACTTCGCCCTGCAGGAAAACCGTGTTGCCGGAGGCTGAGACAGCCGTAAAGGTTGAGTCGGGATTGCTGCTGGAAGCGGCGATCATGTCGGCGAGGCGGCCGCCCCAACCAAAACGCGCGCCTTCCGGTTCCGACGACATCCAGACCGATTGCTGGTCGTTGTGAGAAAACAAACGCGGCGGCCGCGGCGCCGACCGGTTTCGAAAATCGTCCCGGTTCATCGGCACCACCAGTGGTCCGACATTGGCGACGATGGCGCCGTCGCCGCGCTCGACCAGTTCGTGGATGGGCGCCAGTTCCGGCGGCAGGGCGAATTGTCGGCCGCCGAAATCCGCCGCATTGGCGAGAGTGAGCGGCAGCAACTGATCGCGCGTGCGCGTCGAGCCGCCCATATTATCCGCATAGCGATTGAAAAGCGCGCCTCTGACATTGGCGAGCGCGTTATAGTTTGTCGTGTCGTAAGGAAGGACCGTATCGTGTCCGTCCATGCCGCCGAAGAGAAAGACGCAGACCAGGGCGCGATAGCCGCTGGTGTCCGCGGCGACGGCGTTGAACCGCATCAGGTCATTGGCGAATCCGGTCGCCGCGCCGAAGGAGAGCGCCGCGCCGGTCTGAAGGAAATGTCGTCTGGAATGCCGCATCGGTTCTGTTCCTACCGCTGGACGATGTAGTCGGATGAATTCATGACAAAGAGGATGGCGAGGCGGGCGCGCAATTCATCCCGGGAGAAAGAGCCGCCCCCCGCTGAAATCGCGTTCACCGCATCGATAATCTGGGTCCGCGTCTCGCTGGTTAAGGCGCCGTCGGCGAGCAGCAGGTCGAGGTGATCGACCAGCGCAGCCGCATCGCCGGCGAGCGCGATCTCCGTGTCGTAGTTGGGCGCAAAATCGGTCCGGCCTTCACTGTTGAAAATGAAATCCGTCATGAAGTTTGCGTAACCGGTGACGCTTGCCGCCGTCGTGATCTGCAGTTCCGGCGCGACCATGCCCGCCGCGGCGCTTTCCGAACCCGGCTGCACATAGCCCGGACGGTAAAAGTTGAAGACTGACGGCGAACGATAGGCCTGCTGGTTAAGCGCGCTCGGCGATTGCGTGTCGCGCAACTGCGCCTCATTGCCCACATCGGTGCTTGTGACGCCGAAGGCGCGGGCCCACTGGGTGAACCGAATGACCGGTTCGCGCACCTTGCCGTATTGCGGATCGGTTGAGAACGAGGCGTTGCGGGCTTCGTCGTCGAGCAGGACCGCCGCAACGACGGCGCGCATGTCGCCGCGTCCGCCGCCGCCGGCGACGCGCCCGTCAGGCATCGTAAAGCTGCCCGTGCGGAACGCCGTCGCGACGCGATTGACGTAGGCGGAGGACGGATTGCTTGTCACCATGCGCTGGATAAGCTGGCGCGAGATAAAGGGCGCCGTGTTCTGGTGGTTGAACAGGACGTCGAGCGCCATCGATATGGACTGATCGCCGGACGTGTTGGCGGGGATGGTCGCGCCGAGAAACGATTTCGCTTCCGGCGAGTGTTCCTCGTCGAACATGACAAGCGGCAGATATTCGGAGCGAATGTCATCAGGGCGACCGAAGAAACGGCTGCGTTCGGCCCAGCTAAGGCCGGTGAAAACCTTGGCGAGTTCAGTGATGTCCGTATTGTCGTAGGTTTCGATCGGATTGCTCGACCCATCGAGGATGGGATCGCCGTTCGGCTGCAGATCCACAAGCCCGATGGTGAAGAGCTGCATGATTTCGCGGGCGTAGTTTTCGTCCGGCACGACGCCTTCGTCGACGTCCGCTTTCTGGTTCTGCAAATAGGTCAGCCAGATCGCCATCGCCGGGCTGTAGGTGACGTTTTCGATCGTCTGGCGAAAATTGCCGAACGCGCCGGCATTGATGATGTCCATATAGTTCGCCATGGCGACCGGTCGGTCGAGCAGGGCGCCGTCGGCGTAGGACGCGACAATGATCTGCGACAGGGCGAAACCGAAACGCTGGCGAAGCTGGTCGTCGCCGAGGATGGCGCGCGTCCAGAATGTTTCGGAAAGTTCGGTGCGGCCGGCTTCCGCGCCAGACGCCTCAACAAGCAACACCGATTGCAAAAGCGACTCTTGCGGCTTCGCGAATTCATCGAGCAGCCACTGCTCATAGCCAATGGCGCGCAGATTATCGATATCATCCTGCGTTGCGCCGAAGGTCGCCTGGTTGAGAAAGCGAACTGCTTCGAGCTCGCTCATCCCGACCGGTCCGCCGGTGGGCGGCGGCGGGGCGCCGCCGCCGCCGTCACCGGACTCGGTGCAACCCGCCGCGGCGAGGAGTGCAACGCCCGCCGCGAGCGCGCGTTTGATGGAAAACTCAAATAACGAGCAAAACATGTCGCCCGGCTCCCGTGCTACGCGCTGCTTCTAGACGCGTTCTGTAAACGGAAGTGAAAACGGAGGGCGCAATTTGTCTAAAGCTTTCGCAATGACGCAAAATCGCCCGGCGCCATAACGATATGGCGCGTATTGCAATTTCTTCAGGTTGAAAATCCGCCGCCGGCTGCGCTTTTTTTCTATGTCGATGGTTGCGCGAAGACGCATCGATACACGCGCGCCGTGTAAACTTTCGTCAATAAGCGCTAAATTTTTGGCAATGAATCAAGATCGTTTGTCGAGATGATCGCGACGCTTGGGCAAGCTTTATGAATCGGCGCCGGCCTTCTTTGCGAACCGCCAGGCAAGCGCCGCAAGGGGCTGCACCTGCGCGCCCATTTTCGCCGCTTCCGGGGAAGATGCGTTGCCTTGCAGCGCGCGCGCGTAAACGCCCTGAATGATCGCGGCGATGCGGAACATATTATAGGCGAGGCAATAATCGAGGTCGGGCACGCCGTCGCGGCCTGTCCGTTGGCAATATATGCGAACCGCTTCTTCGAGCGGGGGAACGCCAAGCGCGTCGAGATCCAGCCCCGCGAGGCCGCCGCGCACCTCTTTGGGAAAGAAATAGACCATCAGGAAGTAAGTGAAATCCGCCAGCGGATGACCGAGCGTCGACAACTCCCAATCGAGCACGGCGAGGGTTTTCGGCTCCGTCGGATGCATGATCGCATTGTCGAAACGGAAATCGCCGTGGACGATGCTGGTGGCGTCGTCCTTCGGGACGGCGGTCGGCAGCCACTCGATCAGCCGGTTCATCTCTTCGACGGTTGTCGTTTCCGCGCCCTTATACTGTTTGCTCCAGCGGCCCACCTGGCGTTCGAAATAATTGCCGGGCTTGCCGTAGTCTTCGAGCCCCGCGGCTTTGTCGTCGATATTATGCAGCTCGGCGAGGGTTGCGATCAGCGCATGATAAAGCGGCGCGCGATCGGGCTTCGCCACTTCCGGCAGGCCGGAGTCCCAGAAGATCCGGCCCTCGACAAAATCCATGATAAAAAACGCCGTGCCGATGACCGAGGCGTCTTCGCAAAGCGCATAGGTCTTCGGAACGGGAAAGTTCTGACCGCCTAGCGCCGTCATCACACGGTATTCGCGATCAACAGCGTGGGCCGACGGCAGTAACTTTCCCGGCGGTTTGCGCCGCAGGACGTATTTCTTTTCCGGCGTCGTAATCAGATAGGTCGGGTTGGACTGGCCGCCTTTGAATTTTTGCACGTCGATCGGACCGGCGAACCCCGCAACATGGGTTTTCATGTAGTCGGCGAGGGCGCTTTCGTCGAAAGCGAGATGGTCGGGCGTTTCGCCGACGCCGGTGAACGCCGTTTTGTCAGTGTCTGTCATTGCGGCAACTTTCCCTGCCCGTCGTGAAATGCGAGAAACAGTCGCGCGACGCGTTCTGGGTCTTCCGTCTGCGGATAATGCCCGATGTCGTCAAGGAGCGTCGCCGCGCCCTGCGGAACCAGCTCATTGAAGCGCGCATACATGTGCTTGCCGGAAATGGGGTCCGCGCCGCCGTTGATAAGTCCGACGGGAATGCGCGCCTGCTGCAGCGCGCCGACCCAGCGCCCGCGAAACTTCCGCCGCTCCGGGATGTATTGAAGCAGCTTGTGAAAGACGTGCTGGCCGTCATTTTCCGACAGCAGCGTCCAGTGCCCGTCGATTTCCGCATCGGACGCCTTTGTATCGGCGCCAAAGATTTCATCAAATGCTTTTCGCAGCGACGCGCGTGAGAGGAACCGGCCGACGAGGCCGCCAAAGGGAGAAAGCCCCAGTTTCTGGATCGGCAGCGGGCGATGCTGTTCCGGAAACAGGCCGCCATTCAGGAACATCACCGACTTCAGCGAAAAACTCAGCGCGTTTTCATTGTGGCGCGCAAGCAATTCCTGCGCGACCGTATCGCCATAATCATGAGCGAGAATATGCGCGTCGCCGACGCCGATCTGTTCGAGCAGCACTTCCTGAAAGTCCGCCTGATCGGCAATGCGATAGCGGATATTGCGTGGTTTGTCGGAAAGCCCGAAGCCGAGCATGTCGATGGCGGCGAGATTGAACCGACTTTCCAGCATCGGCCAGACGCCCGTCCAGTCCCACGATGATGTGGGGAAGCCGTGGATCAGCAGAAGCCAGGGTTTCGCAGCGTCCGGGCGCTGCGGCGCCCAGCAGGCGATGCGCCAGCCATGGGCGAGAAATGTGTTTGACGCAGCGCGCCATTCGGCGAGGGGTTTCACTTCCCCGCCTCAAGGGCGCGCCAGCCGATATCGCGGCGATAAAACCCTTCCGGCCAGTCGATCGCCGCGGCGCCCGTATAGGCGCGGTCAATCGCTTCGCGAATGTCGGCGCCGGTTGCGGTGACGTTGAGGACGCGCCCGCCATTGGCGCGGAGGAGATCGCCGTCTTTCTTTGTTCCGGCGTGAAAAACGACAACGCCCGGCGCGGCGTTCGCTTCATCGACGCCGCGAATGACGGAGCCTTTTTCGTAAGCGCCGGGATAGCCGTCCGCCGCCATGACGACGAGGGCGCCGGCGTCGCGCGACCAGTCAAAGGACTGTCCCTGCAACGCGCCGGTCGCGGCGGCGTGCAGAACCGGCAGGAGATCGCTCTTTAACAGCCGCATCAGGATCTGGCATTCCGGATCGCCGAACCGCGCGTTGAATTCAACAAGCCGCGGATCGCCGTCCTTGATCATGAGCCCGGCGTAGAGCACGCCCACATAGGGCGACCCGCGCCGGGCAAGTTCTGCGACCACCGGCTCGACGATGCGCTCCAACGTCTTTGTACGGATTTCTTCGGTGAAGACGCGCGCCGGCGAATAGGCGCCCATGCCGCCGGTGTTCGGCCCCTTGTCGCCGTCATAGGCGCGCTTGTGATCCTGGGCGGCGATCATGGGCAGGATGGTTTCGCCGTCGGTGATGGCGAAGAAACTCGCTTCCTCGCCCTCCATGAATTCCTCGATGACGATTTCAGCGCTCGCCGCTCCGAACTGCCCGGCAAGCATCTCGTCGATGGCGGCGTCGGCGTCGGCGAGCGATTCGGCGATGATGACGCCTTTCCCGGCCGCGAGCCCGTCGGCCTTGATGACATAGGGCGCGGTCTGTTCGCGCAAGAACGCCTTGGCGGCGCCGGCCTCGGCGAACGTCCCCGAAGCGGCGGTGGGCGCGTCGACGGCGGCGCAGACTTCCTTCATGAAGGACTTTGAGGTTTCAAGCCGGGCGGCGTCCCTGTCGGGACCGAAACAAGCGATTCCCGCTGCGCGCAGCGCGTCGCCAAGTCCGGCGGCCAGCGGCGCCTCGGGCCCCACCACCACAAGATCGACATGATTTTCCTGTGCAAAGGCCACAATGGCGCGCGGATTGGCCATGTCTGTGGTAACAGGCGCGCCGATGTGATTAAGACCGGGGTTTCCGGGGTCGACATAGAGCTTGGAAAGCAACGGGCTTTGCGCGATTTTCCAGCCAAGCGCATGTTCGCGTCCGCCGCCGCCGATCAACAGGACTTTCACTTGGAGCCTCTCCTAATCAGAGCCCTCGCGTTTAAGGGCCCGGCGCGCCGGGATCAATGCCGGCTGTCATGACGGAAGAGACGCAAGATCAACTGTCCGCCGAACGCCGACGCCGCCGGACGCGACGGCGCGGCTGGCGCGGCGCGCGTGCGCGGGCTGAGCGGGTTGTCGATCGCGTGCTGGGGCGATGGGTGGACCCGCTGTCCGCCTCAAACCGCCGGCGCCGGATGGCCGCCCTTGGCTTGGCGCTCGCCATCAATCTCGCCGTTTTCACCTTGCTGTCGATGTTCGCCCGCGTGCGCATCTGGATCCCCAATGCGCCAAGCGACACCATCCAGGTCACGCTGGTGGAATGGGAGCGTCCGGAATTCCCGGAACTGCGCGACCCGGTGATCGAGGAAGAACCTGAACCAGAACCGGAGCCCGAGCCTGAGCCGGAAATTGTCGAGGAGCCGGAACCCGAACCCGAGCCGGAACCTGAACCCGAACCAGAGCCGGAGCCCGAACCTGAACCGGAGCCGGAACCCGAACCTGAGCCCGAGACCCTGCCGGATCTCACCGGTCTCGATCTCGATCCGGAGCCCGCGCCGGCGCCCGAAGCGCTTGAGCCGGAACCGTTCATTCCCGACCCTGCGCCGGCGGCGGAAGACGACCTCTCCCTGCCGGAGCCTGAGGAGGAGCCGCTGGAGCAAACGCCGGCGGAGGATGATCCCGACCCGCTGATCTCCGTCGAACCGGAACGGGAGCGCGACCCCGGTCTTGAAGACATCCTCGCGCCGGAGGACGCCGACGGCGAGGACGACGCCGGGGATGACGGCGCCGAGGAAGACGAGGAGGACGTTCCGCCCGAGCCGGTCGAGCCGCCGGAAGAGGAACTGATCGTGGAGGAAGAAACGACCGGCGACGATATGTTCGACGAAGAGCCGGTGTTCTCGGGTCGCCGTTTTACGTTGCCGCAGGTCGAACTGCCGATTGGCGAAGCGGCCATTGACCCGAGCAGCTCCGGCGTCGTTGCGATCTTCTGCCCCGACGAGTTCGAAGACGAAGACAAGGCCGCCGAATGCGCCGGGCGGCGGGAGATTCTCTCCGGCTGGCGGCCCGGTCAGGGTACGGAGGATTTCTCCCGCGCCGAACAGCTATTGCGTCGCGCGCGGACGGCCGGCCAGACCGGTCCCGATCTCGACAAGGTCATCGGGCCGCGATCGGCGCGCCGCTTTGACGATCGCGAGCGCATCAACGCCTTGCGTGACTTCCGCCGCGGCGTCGGCGACGCCAGCGCCATTGCCGAAGGCGCGGACGACAACCTCTCCGGCGGCGCGGTCCTCCCCGATGTCGGCGCGCCCGCGCTCGAGCCCGCATGGACCTTCCGCGAGGACGGCGAGCTGACGCAGAAAGAAATCGAGGAGCTGGAAGAAGCGCTCCGGGAAGCCGAAGAGAATAGGTGATTGCGCGCCGGTGTCATTCCGGACGGCCGCAAGGCCGATCCGGAATCCATGGCTCGCCATTTCAACAGTCAAATCACTTGAAATGTTGTGCTATGGATTCCGGGTTCTTGCTGCGCAAGCCCCGGAATGACATCACTTGGCGTACTACATTTACATAATGGCGAGCCAAAAGAACGGGACTTTGTACATAGGTATAACAAACAACATCAGCGCGCGGGCCTTAGCTCATCGCGAAGGACGCGGAGCAACGTTTACGAAGAAGTATGGCGTCACGCGGCTGGTTTACATGGAGATATTCGAAGACGTGAACGAGGCTATTGCGCGCGAAAAAGAACTCAAAAAGTGGCGGCGGCAATGGAAGATCGAACTGATTGAGTCCGTCAATCCCGATTGGGATGATTTGTTTCTAAAGTTGAACCACTGAGTGTCATCCCGGGGCTCGCGAAGCGAGAACCCGGGATCCATGGCGCCGCGCTTCAACCGTTGCTTCGGCTGAAATGGCGAGCCATGGATTCCGGGTTCGCATCTTTGATGCGCCCCGGAATGACAATGTAGGCTACAACTGCCTCATCGTCGGCCTTACCTTCTTGCCGCCGAGCCAGGCGTCCTTGAACAGGTTGCCGGCGTATTTCGCGCCGTTCTTGTCGCCCTGTCGTTTGTAGGCTTCGGAAAGTCCGAAAAGCACAAGCGCATTGTTCGGCGACTCGGTGAGCGCTTCGAGGAATAATTGTTCGCCGCGCTCGGTTTCGCCTTTTTCAACGAGCATCGCCGCCAGCGTCTGTTTCGCCGGATAATACCAGTAGGGCGGCTCGGTGTAGGCGATCTGGTCCTGAATGGCGACGGCGTCTTCCATGGCTTCAATCGCCGTATCGAACTTGTCTTCCGCGGCGGCGGCGCGCGCAGTGACGGTGAGGCGGGCAATGTTCAAAATGTCGAGCGCGGGCACGCCATTGTCGGTAAGCCCGGACAGATCCGCCTCGGCGACAATCGTTGCAATCGCTTCGGCTTCTGCATAGGCGCCGGCGACGTCGCCTTTTCTGGCGAGCGCTTCGCCGCGGGCGTAACGCCAGGCGCCGATCAGAAACGGAAACGCCGCATCGGGTTGTTCAAGCGCAAGGATGTCGTCCGGGTCGCCGAACTGCACCATGGCGTAATAAGGCGCGGCCTTGATCGGCTGCACGAAGGGCGCCGCGTTCGCCATTTCGATGGGCAGTTTTTCGTCAAGCCTTTTCGCCATGGCGAGCGCGGTTTCCGCATCGCCCGCCATCTGCGCCGACGTCATCGCGAAATGAATATTGTGGGTGTAGTAGCCGAATTCATAAATGACGCTGGCGTCGGCGTGCTCGAGATAAGCGGCGTCAACGGCGACGGCCCTGATGTTGTGGCCAAGCGACTGTTTGAACCGGCCGATGCGATAATAGGTGTGCGACGGCATATGGATAAGGTGGCCGAGGCCCGGCGCCAGATCCGCCAGGCGGTCGGCATGGTCGGCGGCGCGATAGGGGTCCTGCGAGGCTTCCGTTATATGAATATAGAGATGGATCGACGCCGTATGCAGCGGATTGCGCGCAAGCACGCCTTCCAATAGCGAAATTGTGCGCGCCGTGCGTCCTTTCGGCGTGCGGCCGCCGTCCTCCCAGTAGTCCCAGGGCTGTGTGTCCATGTTGGCTTCCGCCGCCAGCGCGGCGATGAAGTCATCATCCGGGTACTGAAGGGCGACCGCGTCCATAGCGTCGGCGAAGGCGTTGTCGAGCTTTGATCGATCATCGACCGGGCCTTCTTCATAACGATAGTTGAGGGCGTTGATCAGCGCCTGTTCCTTTTCGCTGGCGCCGTCCTTTGCGGCGTTGGCTTTTTGCAAAGCGGCCCAGGCCGGCGCGACGGCGTCCGGGAAGAACGGCGCGTTGATGTTCGGCCCATGGGCGAAGGCCTCGCCCCAGTAGCACATGGCGCAGTCGGGATCGGCGGCCTGCGCCTTTTGAAACGATTTGACTGCTTCGCCGTGATTGAAGTTGTACGTATGCGCAAGCCCCTGGTTGAACCAGGCTTGCGCCTCCGCATTGGCGGTGGTGACGGCGTAGCTGATTTCGCCAAGGCTCGCGTTTAGTTCGTTTGACGGTTTGATTGTCGGCGCTGTGGCGTCGGCGTAGGCGCTAGCCGCGCGCACGAAAAACTGTCGGCGTTTGGCGAGTTCGTCATCGCCATTGCCGCAGAGCGACCGCGCGACGGCGAGGGGATGGACAAAGGGGGCGGCATTAGTATCGCCGCGTTCTATTGTTGAAATGCTGAAGCTCGCGCCGGTGAGAATAATTGCGCCTGCGGCGACGCCGGCCAGATATTTCGGGTTCATCGCTTCGTTCCTTCCTGATGAGTATTGCGGGCCGTCAGACAGGCGGCGTTTTACGCTTAGGCGCGGCGTACGCGACGGGCGCGGGGCGACAGAACTGACAAAAGTTAGCGCCGGCTCGCTGAATTTCGCTGCGAGGTCCGTTGCGGCGTCTCCCCACGCCATACGAAGTGTGTTTTAACCCTGCGATGGTCCGCGAGCAAATCGGCAATGTTCACGAATACACCGTTTCGGAGCTTTCCGGCGCGGTTAAACGGGCGATTGAGGACAATTTCGGCCTTGTGCGCGTCAAGGGCGAGTTGGGGCGGGTGACGCGCGCCGCCTCGGGCCATGTCTATCTCGACCTCAAGGATGAAAAAGCGGTCCTTTCGGGCGTCATGTGGAAGGGTATGGCGGCGCGGCTTTCCATCAATCCGGAGCAGGGGATGGAGGTTGTCGCCACGGGCCGTATGACCACCTTCCCCGGCCAGTCGCGCTATCAGATCATTATCGATACGCTGGAGCCCGCCGGCGTCGGCGCCCTGATGGCGCTGTTTGAGGAACGCAAAAAGAAGCTCGCCGCCGAAGGACTCTTTGCGCCGGAGCGGAAAAAACCGATCCCGTTTCTGCCCGATGTCATCGGCGTCGTGACCTCGCCCTCGGGCGCTGTCATTCGCGATATTCTGCATCGCCTGCGCGAACGGTTCCCCCGCCATGTTCTTGTCTGGCCGACGCTGGTGCAGGGACGCGGCGCGGAAGAAAAAATCGCGGCCGCCATCGAGGGCTTCAATGCCCTGGCGCCGGGCGGCGATGTTCCGCGTCCGGACGTTATGATCGTCGCCCGCGGCGGCGGGTCTTTGGAAGATCTCTGGTGCTTCAACGAGGAGGCGGTCGCCCGCGCCGTCGCCGCGAGCGACATTCCCGTTATCTCCGCCGTGGGCCACGAAACCGACACGACGCTGATCGACTATGTTGCCGACAAGCGCGCGCCGACGCCGACGGCGGCCGCCGAATTCGCCGTGCCGGTGCGGTCTGAACTCCTGAGCGAGGTCCTCAACAAGGAACGACGCATGGTCGGCGCCGCGGCGCAGATGATGGAGGCGCGCCGCAACGCCTTGCGGTCCGCCGAACGGGGCCTCGGACGCCCGGAAGACGTTCTTGGCGCCGCGCAGCAATTGCTCGACCGGCGCAGCGATCAACTCACCGCAGCCTTGCGCGCGCGGGCGGCGCGGGCGGAAAAGGAACTCGCCGGCGTTGTCGGCGGCCTGTCGGTCCGGACGTTAAGGGCGGGCGTTGAAACCCGATTGCGCGAGACGGGGCGTCTGGGCGCTCGACTGCGCCCGGCGGTCAAACGGGAGTTTCAGGCTTTCGCCGACCGGGTCGCCCATCACGGCCGACTGCTTGAGAGTTTTGACTACAAGAATGTCCTTTCCCGCGGCTTTGCGCTGGTGCGCGACGCCGGCGGCAAGCTGGTACGTCGCGCGCAGGCGGCCCCGGCGAGCGGGCCCGGCGAGATCGAGTTCGCCGACGGCGCGCGGGCGGTGACGTTCGACGATGCGCCGAAGGATCAAAAAACCGCTCGGAAGGCGGCTGCGAAGAAAGTAGCAAAGCCGCAACAACAAAGACTTTTTGATTAGCCCACCCGCTGTCATCCCGGGGCTTGCGAAGCAAGAACCCGGGATCCATGGGCCGGGGCTGAAAGGCAGCGAAGCGCCTCAGGGTTGCGCCATGGATTCCGGATCTGCGCGCGCCATGGCGCGCTTGTCCGGAATGACAAGAAACCGGCGAAAAACGCCTATTCAGGCTCAAACTGAGACGGCGCCAAAGAGCCTTGCGCGCCGTTTGCCGCTCTGCTACCCACGTTGTCCGACAATCAGATAATGTGAGAAATGCGTGCGCCGCGAGGAACGGCGCCGGGAGGTGCATATGCTTTCCAACAGCCAGGCGTTCATGAAATTCGACCTTGATCCGATGATCGAGGAAATGCGGGAGATGGTGGCGCGCTGGGCCGCCGACCGGTTGGCGCCGCGGGCGGCGGACATCGACGAAAAGAACGAATTCCCCCGCGACCTCTGGCCGGAGCTTGGCGAGCTTGGCCTGCTCGGGATCACGGTGGCCGAAGAGGATGGCGGCGCCGGCCTCGGCTATCTCGCCCATTGCGTCGTCATGGAGGAAATCAGCCGCGCCTCCGGTGCCGTGGGGCTCTCCTACGGCGCGCACTCGAATTTGTGCGTGAACCAATTAAAGCTCAACGCCAACAAAGCGCAGAAAGAAAAATACCTGCCGAAACTGATCAGCGGCGAACATCTCGGCGCCCTCGCCATGTCCGAACCCGGCGCCGGCTCCGATGTTGTCGGCATGCGCACGCGCGCCGTGAAAAAGGGCGACCGGTATGTTCTTAACGGGAACAAGATGTGGATCACCAACGGGCCGGGCGCCGACACGGTGGTCGTTTACGCCAAGACCGAACCCGACGCCGGCTCGCGCGGCATCACCGCGTTCATCGTTGAAAAAGACTACAAAGGATTTTCAACGGCGCAGAAGCTCGACAAGCTCGGCATGCGCGGCTCGGACACGTGCGAACTTGTGTTCGAGGATTGCGAAGTGCCGGAGGAAAACGTCCTTGGCGAGGTCAACAACGGCGTGGGCGTGTTGATGTCCGGTCTCGACTATGAGCGCACGGTCCTTTCCGCCGGCTCGACCGGCATCATGCAGGCGTGTCTCGACGTGGTGCTGCCTTACATTCACGACCGCAAGCAGTTCGGGCAACCGATCGGGTCGTTCCAGCTTGTGCAGGGCAAGCTGGCGGACATGTATGTGACGATGAACGCCGCAAAGTCATACGTCTATCAGGTGGCGAAAGCCTGCGACCGGGGCGAGACCACGCGGCAGGATGCGGCGGGCTGCATTCTCTTCGCCGCGGAAAACGCGACAAAAATCGCCCTCGATGCGATCCAGTTGCTCGGCGGCAACGGTTATATCAACGAATATCCGACGGGGCGGCTATTGCGCGATGCGAAACTCTATGAGATCGGCGCCGGCACGTCGGAAATCCGCCGTATGCTGATCGGCCGCGAACTCTTTTCGAAGACGGCGTAAGTCATGGACGGAGGATTTCAACCGCTGACCCGCGAGCCGGCCTATCTCAAGGTCTGTCGCGCCATTGAAGACAAGATCGTCGCCGGCGACCTTGCCGACGGCGCCAGCCTGCCGACGGAAGCCGAACTCTGTGAGCAGTTCGCCGTCACCCGGTCGACCGTGCGCGAGGGGCTGCGGCTTCTTGAACAGACGGGACTGATCATGCGCGGGCCCGGCAAGCGCATGTATGTGTCGCGCCCTAAAACCGAAGACGTGGCCGCCGCCGCAAGCCGCAGCCTGTCCCTCGGCGGCGCAACCTTTCGCGAAGTCTGGGAAGGGCTGGCGACGCTTTACCCGCCGGCGGCCCGGCTCGCCGCGGAACGCTTCGATGAAAAAACCATCGACGCCCTGCGCGCCATCAACGCCGATCTCGCCGCGCGACAAAACGCGGAGACGCAAGCGGTGGTCGACGGCGCCGTCGGATTCTTTCGCGAGGTCGCCGCCGGGCTGAACAACCGCGTCATGCTGGCCATGCTTGAGTCCCTCAACATGATGATCGAGGCGAGCCTCAGCCGCGTCATTGAAAGGGCGCCCAATGCGCGCCCGCGCATTGTCGAAGCGCAGGCGCATATCATCGACGCGCTCACCGCCGGCGATGGCGACCGGGCCGAGTTATGGATGAAGCGCCATACCGACGACATCGCCCGCGGCTGCATGGTCGCTGGCCTCGATCTCGATGCGCCGGTGCTGTAGGCGATGAAGTCTCCTCGTGATGAAGCACGCGCTATTCTGAATGACGTCGGCGTCGCCGCGCCCCTCGACGGCGGTTCGTTATCCGTGACATCGCCAATCGACGGGTCGGAAATCGCCGCTATTGCAGAGACAAGCCCCGCCGACATCGCTGCGAAAATCGCCGCGGCGCAGGACGCCTTCCTGCAATGGCGCGTGACGCCCGCGCCGGCGCGCGGGGAATTCGTGCGCCGTCTTGGTCTCGCCCTTCGTCAGCACAAGGAGAGCCTCGGCCGGCTCGTGACCATCGAGTGCGGCAAGCCCATCTCCGAAGGGCTTGGCGAAGTGCAGGAGATGATCGACATCTGCGATTTCGCCGTGGGCCTGTCGCGGCAATTGCACGGGCTGACGATTGCAAGCGAGCGGCCCGGCCATCGGCTGATGGAAACGTGGCATCCGCTGGGGCCGGTCGGTGTCATTTCCGCCTTCAATTTCCCCGTCGCCGTCTGGTCGTGGAACGCTGCGCTCGCCTTTGTCTGCGGCGACAGCGTCGTCTGGAAACCGTCGGAAAAAACGCCGCTGACGGCGCTGGCCGTTCAGGCGCTGGTCGAAGACGTTGCGAACGGTTTTAATGAAGCGCCGGCTGGATTGTCTCCCGTTATCATCGGCGATCGCGACGCCGGCGAGACGGTGGTTGACGACCCGCGCATTGCGCTCATTTCCGCCACCGGCTCTACGGCCATGGGCCGCGCGGTAGGCGAACGAGCGGCGAAACGTTTCGCCAAAACCATCCTCGAACTCGGCGGCAATAATGCGGCGATCGTTGCGCCGTCGGCGGACCTCGACCTCGCGCTCCGCGGCGTCGTTTTTTCCGCCGTCGGCACGACGGGCCAGCGCTGCACCAGCCTGCGCCGGCTGTTCCTTCACCGCGATATTTATGACGGGTTTCTGGAGCGCATCATTAAAACCACCGGTTCAATCGCGATCGGCGACCCACGCGACGGCGAAAACCTGATCGGCCCACTGATCGACGAGAGCGCGTTCGACGACATGCAGCGCGCGCTGGCCCGCGCCCGCGACATGGGCGCAACAGTCCATGGCGGCGAGCGCATTGCCGGCGATGGCGTTTATGTGCGCCCGGCGATTGTCGAGATGAAATCCCATGACGGGCCGGCGCTTATCGAGACCTTCGCGCCGATCCTCTATGTCTTTCCGCATACGAACCTTGAAGACGCCATCGCCATGCAGAACGCCGTCGGGGCGGGGCTCTCTTCCTCAATCTTCACCACCGACATGCGCGAGGAGGGGCTGTTTCTCTCCGCCGCCGGTTCCGACTGCGGCATCGCCAACGTCAATCTCGGCACGTCGGGCGCGGAAATCGGCGGCGCCTTTGGTGGCGAAAAGGAAACCGGCGGCGGGCGCGAGAGCGGTTCCGACGCCTGGAAAGCCTATATGCGCCGCCAGACCAACACGGTGAATTATTCATCCGACCTGCCGCTGGCCCAGGGCGTCAAGTTTGACGTTTGAGCGGGTCGACCGCTCCCGGATCAAAGACTCGGCGCCAGGACGGATTTGAAACCGGCGGGTTTGACGACGAAAATCGAGCAGCCAAGGCGGTCGATGACGCCTTCCGCCGTATTGCCGATGAACAGGCCGGGCACGCCGCTTCGATTGGCGCTGCCGATGACAAGGAGGTCCGCGCCAAGATCTTTTGCGGCGGCGGGAATGGCCGAGATCGCTTCGCCCATGACGAGCTTCGGTTTGAAGGAAACGCCGGATTTGGCGAACCGATCATTGGCGTCGGCGACGAACCCGTTCAACCACTTGGCGGTGATCCCCTCCCATTCGTCGACATAGTTCTGGATGTCCCTGTCGGAAAGGCCGGACCGCGGATGTTTCAGGAAGCCGATGCCGTGCGGCGTCCAGGCGTGGATCACGTCGATGACGTCGACGTCAAACCGCCCGGCGAGGTCGACGCTTTGTTTGAGGAGCGAGGCCGCGAGTAATTCCGCTTCGGCAGTATTCGCGGCCGTTTCCGTATTGTCGACGGCGACGGCGATGCGTTCCGGCGCGCGGTTCTGTTCGGTGCGCACGATCCAGACCGGCGCCGGGCATTTGCGGATGAGCTTTTTCTCGACCGCGCCGAACATGGGCGCCTTTTCGCCGACCGCCCGGTCTGCGGACTTCATGACGAAGTCGGCCTTGTGCAGAATAGCGGCCTTGATGATTTCATCGGCGGCGCGGCCCGACAGCATATGAAGGTCCACCTGCGCGTCGGCGTCAGCGCTGAGATGCTCAACGCGATCTCTTAAATCGTTCAGCATCATGCCTTCGGCGTCCTTGGCGAGAGACACGACCTTTGGATTGGTCATCGCCGAACTCAAGGCGGGCGTTACGCCGACCACAATCAGATGGGAATCCTCGCCGTGGCACCAACGGTCGGCCACCGTTTTCAGACAGGCGACATCATCGTCATGATCGACGGCGACAAGCGCGTGGGTAACTGGCATCTTTAATCTCCGTTGTTGCGGGCGCCCGGCGGCGCGTTTTCGCCGCCGCGCGGGGAAGGGCGCTCAGACAAGCGGTTCGTCGTTCAAGAAACGGCGCCGTTGCGCGCGATGACGCGCCTTTTCACCTACGCGCGGCCGGCGAGAGAACAATCCGAAGGCGACAGATTATTTGATCGGAAACATCTATGGGGCGACGGATTAAAGGCTGGCGCCGTCGATCCGTTGACAATGGAACATAGGACGAACATAGATCGTCGCCCTTGCGGGGCGCGTCAGCCTCCGTTAAACGCCCACGCCTTCGGGACGCGGACCTTGCGGGGGCGGGCCCTCGGGCCCATCTCCCGGTCAAGCCAGATAGAAGAGCACCATGAGCGCCATTATTCTCACCGCCCATACCCTGATCGTTCTGGGCCTTATCGTCGTCGTGCTGCTGCAGCGCTCTGACGGCGGGGCGCTGGGCATTGGCGGCGGGGCCGGCGGCGGCGGCTTCATGACGGGCCGCGGCGCGGCGAACGCGCTGACGCGCACGACCTCTGTGCTGGCGGCGATATTCTTCGCTACGTCCCTCGGCCTCGCGATCCTTGCCGGTAACAACACCACCGAGGAATCGATTATCGAAGAGCTGACCGGTCAGGCGGCGCCGGCCTCGGGCGATCCCAATGCGCTGACCACCGACGACCTCCTCGGCACGCTCGGCGGCGAGGCGGAGCCCGGCGACGCGGCCCCGGCCGAAGAGGCGGCGCCTGATCTCGACGCCGTGCTTGATTCGCTTGGAACCGAGGACGGGGCCGCTGAACCCGCCCCTGCGAGCGACGAAAGCGGCGAGGAAACCCAAGGCGATACGCCCCAGTAACGGCGCTATCGGGCCCGGGCTGAAAAACAGATTTGATTGCGCGGCGATAAACGCTAAGACGGACTTCCATGGCGCGGTATATTTTCATTACCGGCGGCGTGGTGTCGTCTCTCGGAAAAGGGGTCGCTTCGGCGGCGTTGGGCGCGCTTCTTCAGGCGCGCGGCTACAAGGTGCGTTTGCGCAAGCTTGACCCCTATCTGAATGTCGATCCCGGCACCATGTCGCCCTATCAGCACGGCGAGGTCTTCGTCACCGACGACGGGGCGGAGACCGATCTCGACCTTGGTCACTATGAACGGTTTACGGGCGTTTCGGCGTCGACGTCGGACAATGTCACCACGGGACAGATCTATTCGGAAATCATCGAGCGGGAACGGCGCGGGGATTATCTCGGCGCCACGGTGCAGGTGATCCCCCACGTCACCGACGCCATCAAGGCGTTTGTCCTGTCGGATGCGGGCGATGCGGATTTCGTCCTGTGCGAGATCGGCGGCACGGTCGGCGACATCGAGGCGCTGCCCTTCTTCGAGGCCATTCGCCAGCTCGGCAATGAATTGCCGCGCGGCGACGCGGTCTATGTGCATCTGACGCTGATGCCGTTCATCCCATCGGCGGGCGAGTTAAAGACCAAGCCGACGCAGCATTCCGTGCGCGAGTTAAGGGCCATCGGCATCCAGCCGGACGTTTTACTCGTACGGGCGGACCGCGCGATCCCGGAAAGCGAACGCAAGAAGATTGCGCTGTTCTGTAACGTTCGCCCCTCGGCTGTGGTGCAGGCGCTTGACTGCCGGACGATTTACGAGGTGCCGCTTTCCTATCACCGGGAAGGTTTTGACAGCGAAGTGATCGAGGCGTTCGGCATCAAGACCCCGCGCGATCCTGATCTTTCCGGCTGGCAAAACATTGTTGAGCGCATCACCGCGCCCGACGGCGAGGTCACCATCGCCATTGTCGGCAAATACACGGTCCTCAAGGACGCCTATAAATCACTGATCGAAGCCATCGCCCATGGGGGCATCGCCAACAATGTGCGCGTCAATATCGAATGGGTCGAGGCGAGCGCCTTTGACGATGAAGAAACGATCCGCGCCGAGCTTGAAGGCGTCCACGGCATCATTGTGCCCGGTGCCTTTGGCGAACGCGGCGCGGACGGCAAGATCAACGCCGTTCGCTTCGCCCGGGAAAACGACGTGCCGTTTTTCGGCATCTGCTACGGCATGCAGATGGCGGTGATCGAGGCGGCGCGAAACCTTCTCGGCGTCGCCGACGCCACCTCGTCGGAGTTTGAGGGCGAGGGCCGTTCCGTCGTCGGGCTGATGACCGAATGGACCCGCGGCAATGAACGCGAAACGCGCGCGCGGGACGGCGATCTCGGCGGCACCATGCGCCTCGGCGCCTATCCGGCGGCGCTGAAAGAAGGCAGCCGCGTCGCCGATATTTACGGCGCGCCGGAGATTTCGGAACGCCATCGCCATCGCTACGAAATCGACATCGCCCTTGCCGACAAACTCAAGGAGCACGGGGTCATCTTTTCAGGCGCGTCGCCTGACGGCGCGCTGCCGGAGATTCTCGAGATTCCCGATCACCCTTGGTTCATCGGCGTGCAGTATCACCCAGAACTGAAATCGCGCCCCTTCGATCCGCATCCGTTATTTGCGTCGTTTATCGAAGCGGCGGTGAAACGGTCGCGGTTGGTTTAAGATGCGGCGGGGAGCGTTTTTATCCCTGGCTATTCTGTCGCTGACACTAATTGTCTCTTGCGGTGAATTGGATAGTTGCCTTGATGATGGCGGATATTGGAACTACGCGCAGGATCGATGCGAGTGCACTTACACCAGTAGAGGTCAATACGAATCGGTTCCAACTGAAAATCACCTAGCGGAACGCATTCGTTGTGATGCGATAGTTGAGGAGTGGGTGGAGAATCGCGAGATTTGCGAAAACCAAGGCGGTAATTGGAATACAACGTATAAGCGCTGCGATGATGAAGCCGCTGAGCGCCCATCTGAAAATACGTAAGCTCTTTGAGACGTTTACAGGCAAAAGACTTTAGGAACGGTCATCATGCACCAATCCATCCTCATCACCGGCGCGTCGAGCGGTATTGGCGAGGCCTGTGCGGTGCATCTCGCCCATAAGGGGTTCCGCGTTTACGCCGCGGCGCGTCGCGTTGAGAAACTGCGCGAGCTGGAAGGGCTCGCCGGCGGGCGCATTGCGCCGCTCGCCCTTGATGTCACGGACGACGCCTCGGTTGAAAGCGTCATGGCGCGCATCGCTGAGGACGGCGCGACGCTGTTCGGGCTGGTGAACAACGCCGGGATTTCCGTGATGGGTCCGATTGAGGAGACGCCCCTCGAAGAATGGCGCCGGCAATATGAGACCAATGTCTTCGGCCTTGTGCGCGTGACGCAAGCGGTGCTGCCGCAAATGCGCGCGGCCGGGCGTGGGCGCATTGTCAATATCGGCTCCGTCACCGGTCGCATCGCCATGCCGTTTCAGGGCGTCTACGCCTCGTCGAAGCACGCGATCGAAGGCCTGACCGACGCGTTGCGCCGCGAGGTTGAGCCGCACGGGTTAAAAGTGTCGCTGGTGCGCCCCGGTTTTATCAACACGCCCTTCGGCCATCAGGAACAGGAGCAACTGCAAAATCATGTGGACGCCGGCGGTCCCTATGCCGACGCCGTGCACAAGTTCAAACTGTGGCACGCGAAGGGGCATCCGACGGCGCCGGGGCCGACCGTCGTCGCAGAAGCCGTTCATGCGGCGTTGACGGCGGAGCATCCTCATTCGCGATACACGGCGCCGATGAGCAATGTCGGCGCGCTCATGCTGCGCAACCTTGCGCCGTCGGCGGTCGTCGACCGTATTTTGCAGCGCGTTGCCGGATTGAAATAGAGGACCAGCCGATGACCGCCTGCATTGATCCGTCCCGCGAACAATTCGGCGCCATGATGAAGCTGCCCGACGACGGGCCGGTCTACATGCTCAACCTGATCCGCCTGCGCGACAAGGCCGCCTATGACGACGGGCGCGCCGCAACCGGCGCCGAAGCCTACGCGGCTTACGGAAAAGAAAGCGGCCCGATCTTCGCGCGGGTCGGCGGGCGCATCGTTCACGCCTGGGACCCGAAACTCACGCTGATCGGTCCTGAAAGTGAATCCTGGGATATCGCCTTTATCGCCGAATACCCGAACGCCGCCGCCTTTGGCGCCATGGTCAAGGATCCCGCCTATCAGGCGATCGTGTTTCACCGTCAGGCGGCGGTCGCCGATTCCCGGCTCATTCGTCTGCATCCGCGCCAGGCTGGCGCGGTTTTCGGTTGATATCCTGCATCCATTCTCTGGACTTCGCGGGCTTGTTTGCTGACGCGCTTTGCGGCTAGGAAGAGCCCGCCCGAGAGAAAACAGAGAAATTGCATGCCAACGCCGGTGCTTATGCCCGCCCTGTCTCCCACCATGGAGGAGGGCACCCTCGCCAAATGGACCGTCAAGGAAGGCGACAGCGTTTCCTCCGGCGACGTCATCGCGGAAATCGAAACCGACAAGGCGACCATGGAGGTCGAGGCGGTCGATGACGGCGTCATCGGCAAGATCCTGATTTCCGAAGGCACCGAAAACGTTAAGGTGAACGAGCCCATCGCGGTGATCGTCAATGACGGCGAAAGCGCTGACGATATTGACGTTTCCAAGTTGAACGGGGCCGGCGCGTCTTCCGCGTCCGATGAGGGAGACGCGGCGCCGGCGCAAACGGACGAGCCGGCGCTCGCAGCGCCGGCGGCGCCTGCGGCGAGCGCTGCGTCCGATCCCGAACTCCCTGATGGCGTTCAGATGGTCGAAACGACCATCCGCGACGCCTTGCGCGACGCCATGGCCGAAGAAATGCGCCGGGATGAAGATGTCTTCCTCATGGGCGAGGAAGTCGCCGAATATCAGGGCGCCTATAAAGTTTCGCGCGGGCTTCTCGACGAGTTCGGCGCGCGCCGGGTCGTTGATACGCCGATCACGGAATATGGCTTCGCCGGTCTCGGCGTCGGCGCGGCGTTCGCGGGGTTGAAGCCCATTGTCGAATTCATGACGTGGAACTTCGCCATGCAGGCGATCGACCACATCATCAATTCCGCGGCGAAGACGCGCTACATGTCCGGCGGCCAGATGGGCTCGCCGATTGTCTTTCGCGGGCCCAATGCGGCGGCGTCGCGCGTCGCGGCGCAACACTCGCAGGATTATGCGGCGTGGTATTCCAACGTGCCGGGGCTGATCGTCATCTCGCCTTACTCCGCGTCTGACGCCAAAGGACTACTGAAAGCGGCGATCCGCGATCCGAACCCGGTGGTGTTCCTCGAACATGAGCTGCTTTACGGCGACAAGATGGACGTCCCTGACGTTGAGGACTGGGTTCTGCCCATCGGTAAGGCGAAGGTCGCGCGGGAAGGGACGGACGTCACCATCGTTTCCTATTCCCGCGGCGTGAAGTTCGCCCTCGAAGCCGCCGAGATGCTGGCCGGCGACGGCGTGTCGACGGAGGTCGTCGATCTCAGGACGCTCCGCCCCATGGACGCCGCCACCGTGATCGAGTCGGTAAAGAAGACCAACCGCGTCGTCACTGTTGAAGAAGGCTGGGCGCCTTGCGGCGTCGGCGCCGAGGTCGGCTGGCAGGTGACGCAGCACGCCTTCGATTATCTCGACGCGCCGCCGGCCCGCGTCACGCAGGAAGACACGCCGCTCCCTTACGCCGCCAACCTCGAAGCCCTGAGCCTTCCGAATGCGGAGAAGATTGTGAAGGCGGTGAAGTCGGTGATGTATAGGGATTAACGCACAATGCGTCTCACCGGCCAATGTCATTGCGGGAATGTGAAAGCGACTTTTGACTCGCAAAAGACGCCGCAAGAGCTTGGCGTGCGCACTTGCCAGTGCGCGTTCTGCCGCGCGCATGGCGCGGTCAACATTTCCGACCCGGACGGGCTGACGACCATCGATGGCGCGGACGCCGATATCAATCGTTACACATTCGCGCTGCGCACCGCCGACTTTCTCATCTGCAAGACCTGCGGCGTTTATGTGGCGGCGGTGATGGGCGAGGGCGAGCGCATCGTGTCGACGCTCAACATCGCGGGCTTGCGCATCAAGGCGTTCGACGGCGTCGGCGAGGCGCCCATGGACTATGATGCGGAGACGACGGCCTCGCGCATTGACCGCCGCTACACGAAATGGACGCCGACCAAGTTCCTCGATCCTGAACTGGCGTGTTCGAATTTTGGGCCGCACTGATGTCGAATAAGGATTGTGTCTTCTCCCTCCGTTCTTCCCGGCGAAAGCCGGGACCCAGAAGGGCCGTCTCTGGACCCCGGCTTTCGCCGGGGAGGCCGGGACAGGATAGTTTGAAAGAAAACGGATAACACCATGCCCACGCCCATTCTCATGCCCGCCCTGTCGCCGACCATGGAGGAAGGCACGCTCGCCAAATGGAACGTCAAGGAAGGCGACGCCGTCTCGTCCGGCGATGTCATCGCCGAGATCGAAACCGACAAGGCGACCATGGAAGTCGAAGCCATTGACGAAGGGACGGTCGGCAAGATCCTCGTCGATGCGGGCACGGAGAATGTGAAGGTCAACGTGCCGATTGCCGTGCTGCTGGAAGACGGCGAGAGCGCGGACGATATTGACGTGTCGAGCCTTGGCGGCGGTGCTGCGCCGTCGCCTACGCCAGAGGAGCTGCAATCCGCAGCGCCGAAAACGAACGGCGCGGCGGCGCCTGAGAAACGACCGGAGCCCGCTCCCGCCGCGGCGACGAAATCGACGTCGTCAAGCGAAGGCGGCCGCATCCTTGCCTCGCCCCTCGCCAAACGCATGGCCGAGCAGGAGGGGTTGAGCCTGTCCGCAATTGCTGGATCGGGCCCGCGCGGTCGCATCGTCAAGCGCGACATCGAAAAAGCGCTGAAAGAGGGAACCGGGAAAGCCGCGCCCGCCGCTGCAACAATCGCGCCGGCGTCCGTCGATGCGCGGCTCTATCCGCCGGAGAGCTACGAGGCGGTGAAGCTCGACGGCATGCGCAAGGTCATCGCGAAGCGCCTCACCCAAAGCTTCAACCAGGAAGTGCCGCACTTCCCCCTCAACATCGATTGCGAACTCGACACGCTGCTGGCGGCCCGGGCGCGCATTAACGCGACGTCGCCGAAAGAGGGAGACGGCGTTTTCAAACTGTCGGTGAACGATTTCATCATCAAGGCGTCGGCCATGGCCCTCAAGGCCGTCCCCGCCTCCAACGCCACTTATACTGACGAAGCGATCCTGCTCCACAAGCACGCCGATATCGGCGTCGCCGTCGCCATCGACGGCGGCCTCATTACGCCGATCGTCTGGAAGGCGGAGGAGAAGGGCCTCAAGCAGATCTCCGCGGAGATCAAGGACATGGCGTCCCGGGCCAAGGGCCGGAAGCTGAAGCCGGAAGAATATCAGGGCGGCACCTTCTCCGTTTCCAATCTCGGCATGTTCGGGATCAAATCCTTCGCCTCCATTGTGAACCAGCCCCACGGGGCGATCATGTCCGTGGGCGCGGGCGAGGAACGGGTGGTCGTTAAAGACGGCAAGATGGAAATCGCCACGGTGATGACGGTGACGCTGACCTGCGATCACCGGGTGGTTGACGGGGCCGTCGGGGCCGAATTCCTCCGGGCTTTTAAATCCTTCATTGAGGAGCCCGCGGCGATGCTGCTGTAACTTCCGCGCCGTCGCCGCTCTTAACGCCTTGCCCGCCGAATGATCCGGGGTCGAAATGTCAACGTTTGAAAATGCAAGCCGGTCCGAACTTCGCGATATTGCCGAAAAATCGAAATGGTTTCACGCCATTGATTTCGGCGACTTTGCGTCCAGCGGCCGCTTCCCGCCGGGCTCGCCGCAAAACATAACGCTTTTCGGCGCGATGGATCTGCTCGGCTCCATCGATCTGAAAGGTTGCCGCGTGCTCGATATCGGCTCGGCGGACGGGCTCGCGTCCTTCGGCATGAAAGAACTCGGCGCGCGCGAGGTTGTGTCGATCGATTCCTTCGATATCCCGACCTATCGCCTGGCGCGCAAGCTGCTCAATCTTGAGACCGACTATCGCCCCCGCGTGCAGCTCAAAGACGCCGTCTCGGAACTCGGCTGGAAGCAGTTTGACGTCATCTTATGCGCCGGCGTTATCTATCACATGCTCAATCCGATGAGCGCCTTTATCGAGTGCCGGAAACTCATCAAGGACAACGGATTGCTGATTATGGAATCGCCGATCAGCACGAAGTTCCAAGAGCCGGTACTGGCGCTGAATACTGAGCTTGACGATTTTATGCCTGAGCCGAGCACCTACTGGGTTCCCTCGAAGTCCGCCATGACGGGGATGATGAAGCTGATGGGGTTTGATATCTGCGCGACGCGTTTTTTAAAGGCGCCGACGCGCTTTACCGTGCTCGGCCGCGCCGCGCCGCCCGCCGAGGTGCGCGACCGCAACGCACTGTTGCAGAAAGTCCATGAAATCGACTTTTGCGATTTCGAGTTCCAGTGGAAAGAGCTGGCGAAGCATTCCGGCGTCTCGACCGTTTCCTGCGACATTGAGGCGTTCCACCGCGACATTGCAGCGGAAAAGGAAGAGGCGTCATTCCCGTTCCAGCCGCAGCCGCGCGAGGATGCGGTCGGCTCGACCCGCTGGGCCAGCGCAGGCGGAAATTTCGTCTAACAGCCGGCGCATCGCCGTTCGGACCGGAATATCCACACCTTGCGGGGATGACCGTAACGCTGACCCTGCGATCACGTTCTGGGACATTTGTATTTCATGAAGCGTCAAGTTTTTCTGACGTCTTTTGTATTACATTATTCTCCCAAAGCGATTGAATTAACTCAATATGTGAGAAATTTTTTCGGTCGACTAACCCCTGACGTTGTTGCCACCAATATGCTCCATTAAAATTTTTATTTCGGCGCCGTTCAAAACAATGCTCGTGCAATTCTGTATAATTACGCAGTATTAAATCATCGCCGAGCTGATTTCGCATTTTAAAATAGACTTCGGTAACAAGCGGCGGCCCAGTCAAAGGGCCTATGACGTAATTGAAGGCGCCAGAATACATCAAAAAATAGATGTGCTTAATGTACTCTAATATGAAGTCTGATTGCGGTTCAGCGCCAATTATGCCGTTTATGACTGGTTTCATATCCTGCGACAAACCGCGGAACGTAGGAGAGTCATCCCGGCAGACAAGCATTAGCTTATGCTTTTTCTGCACTAGCGAGGAAAAGGAACATTTCCACGCCATCGAGATGTCCGAATAAAATCCGCCATGGGCGTATAATCCGATAAGGCGCCCTAAATCTGCGCGCGCCGCAGGCACTTTTATTTTTTCATACCACGGTGACAGATGGGGAAAGTGGTCATTCAATAATCCGCATACGGCTTCGTCATCAAGAAAAATAAGATTAAAGCCCTTACACGCATTCATAGAAGCTTGAACACACTCTTTGAAATCGTCTGGCAAGATCGACTTGTCGTGAAAAAAGACAATGTAATTGTGCGGGATCACCGACAACTTCCCTTTCTTGTTGTGTGTAAATTTTTGAATATTGCGCTGAATGGGTCAAAGGAATTTTAGATCCTCGCCCGGTGACAATCCACTAATGCATGTGGTTGCGCAGGGTCCAGCTTAATGTGATCAAGTCTCCTTGCGAGAAATTTGAAAGTTAACGATCGCCATTACATATCGTGACGTGGGAACATGATTTCGCCGCCTTTTGGCCGCGAGAAACGTCCAATTGAACGCAATATTCCACTTGCCGCGGGGATGTTGCGTTGGCCCGGCGGCCGGCGAGGCGGCTGAGCGCTTTCTCTCTCCCGCGCCAATTGCCGTCTCGTCATTTTCCCTTGTTTTTCCCCCTTTACCGGGCGCCCGCGCCGCCGAGTCAAAGCAGTTGATTTGTCCAGTTTGTAAGTTTATAACATCACTGAAGCGCCCCTGTCGGCGCCGACTGAATATGTAACGGTTGCGTATTAACCCGTTGCGTTTGTTGATTATCAAAGCGCGGGCGTCGCCATATCCCCCATAGGCGGCGCCCGCGCTTCGTTTTGACCCCGGAAAATCAGGGGTCGGGCTTGTTCCGAGGCGACATGTCCGCTAGAGGAGCGCGCTCTCGCGGGAGGCTTGCCGGCAAAGACCAGCCGGCGCCGCTACCGCGGATCCTTCATCCGGCCGCCGGCGATGCGCGCTTGCGGCCCAAAATATTGGAAGGTCAGAAATGGCGAAGAAAATAGCAGGCTACCTGAAACTTCAGGTGCCGGCGGGCGCGGCGTCGCCGTCTCCCCCGATCGGCCCGGCGCTTGGCCAGCGCGGTC
>JANQON010000001.1 GCA_028289605.1 Hyphococcus sp.
ATGGAGCCCTTGACCGTCGAGGTGATGCGCTCCTGCAGCTGACCCATCTCCACGGCGAGGGTGGGTTGGTAACCCACGGCGCTGGGGATACGGCCGAGCAGTGCGGACACCTCGGAACCGGCCTGGGTGAAGCGGAAGATGTTGTCGATGAAGAGGAGCACGTCGGCGCCCGCCTGATCGCGGAAGTACTCCGCCATCGTCAGGGCCGAAAGCGCCACGCGAAGCCGCGATCCCGGCGGCTCGTTCATCTGACCGAAGACCAGCGTGGTCTTGTCGATCACGCCGGACTCTTTCATCTCGAGCCAGAGGTCGTTTCCTTCGCGGGTACGCTCACCCACGCCGGCGAACACCGAGAAACCACCGTGCACCTTCGCGATGTTGTTGATGAGCTCCTGGATGAGCACCGTCTTGCCGACGCCCGCGCCGCCGAAGAGGCCGATCTTGCCGCCTTTCGCATAGGGGCAGAGCAGATCGACAACCTTGATGCCCGTGGCGAGCATCTCCGCTTCCGTCGACTGTTCGACAAAAGGCGGGGCTTCCTGGTGAATGCCGCGTTTCGCCGTCGCAGTGATGGGGCCGGCTTCGTCCACCGGCTCGCCGATGACGTTCATGATCCGCCCGAGGGTTTCGTCGCCCACCGGAACGGCGATCGCTTCGCCCGTGTCGGTCACCTTGTCGCCGCGGACGAGACCTTCGGTGGAGTCCATCGCGATGGTGCGCACCGCGTTCTGGCCGAGGTGCTGCGCCACTTCGAGCACCAGGCGATTGCCCTGGTTGGTGGTTTCAAGCGCGTTCAAAATCGCCGGCAGGTGGTCGTCGAACTCGACGTCGACGACGGCGCCGATAACCTGTGAAATGCGGCCTTCTTTGCTCATTTCCGTCTTCCTTCAGTTTATTCCGTCAGCGACGCTTGGCCTAAAGGGCTTCAGCGCCGGAGATAATCTCGATGAGTTCCTTGGTGATCTGCGCCTGGCGGGCGCGGTTATACTGCAGCGTCAGATTGTCGATCATTTCGCCGGCGTTGCGCGTGGCGTTGTCCATGGCGGTCATGGACGCGGCTTGTTCCGACGCAACGTTTTCGAGGAGAGCGCGGAAGATCTGGACCGCGACGTAGCGCGGCAACAGCTCGCGCAGAATGTCCTGCTCGTCGGGCTCGTACTCGTAGACCGCGCCTTTCAGATCCGGCGGCTCAACGCCCTCAGGAGCCTCAGCGGGAATAATCTGCTGCGCGGTCGGCACCTGGGAGACGACGTTTTTGAACTTACCGAAAAACAGCGTTGCGACGTCAAACTCTTCCCCGTCAAACCGGTTGAGCACTTCCTCCGCGATATCGTGGGCCTCGCCGAAGCCGATCTGGCGGACCTCCATGAAGTTCGTCTTCCAGACGATCAGATCGCCATAGAGGCGTTTCAGCATGTCGTCCGCTTTGCGACCGACGGCGACGATCTTGATCTTCTTGCCTTCGCCCTGGAGCTTGGTGATGTGTTCCCGGGCAAGGCGCACGATGGAGGAGTTGAACCCGCCGCACAGACCCTTGTCCGCCGTTGCGACAATCAACAGATGCGTTTCGTTCTTGCCCGTGCCGGCGAGCAATTTCGGCGCATTCGGATTACCTTCCGCGGAGGACGCCAGGTTGGCGAGCACCGCCTCCATCCGCTCCGTATAGGGACGGGCTTCCTTGGCGCGCTCTTCGGCGCGGCGCAGCTTGGCCGCGGCGACCATCTGCTTCGCCTTGGTGATCTTCTGGGTCGACTTGACCGACGAGATCCGGTTTTTGAGGTCTTTAAGGCTCGGCACCGAAGCGGCTCCTCTTACGCAAAGCTCTTGGTGAACGCGTCAAGCGCGTCTTTGAGTTTCTGTTCCGTTCCCTCGTCGAGCTTGCCGCTGTCGCGGATCGTCTTGAGGATGTCCGAGTGATCGGAATGCAGCTTGCGCAGCCACTCCGCTTCATACGCCTGAACGCGATCCTTCGGCACGCCGTCGAGGAAGCCTTGCGTGCCCGCATAGATGACGCAGACCTGCTCTTCGGCCTGAAGCGGGGAGTATTGATTCTGCTTCATAAGCTCGGTCAGCCGGTCGCCGCGATTGAGAATCCGCTGCGTCGTGGCGTCGAGGTCTGAGCCGAACTGGGCGAAGGCGGCGAGTTCGCGATACTGAGCGAGCTCGCCTTTGATCTTGCCGGCGACCTGCTTCATGGCCTTGATCTGCGCCGAGGATCCCACCCGCGACACGGACAGGCCCACATTCACCGCGGGGCGGATGCCCTGGAAGAAGAGATCAGTCTCAAGGAAGATCTGGCCGTCGGTGATGGAGATCACGTTGGTGGGAATATAGGCTGACACGTCGTTCGCCTGGGTTTCGATGATCGGCAGAGCCGTCAGCGAACCGGCGCCGTTGTCTTCATTGAGCTTTGCAGCACGCTCAAGCAGGCGAGAGTGCAGATAGAAAACGTCGCCCGGATACGCCTCGCGGCCCGGCGGACGACGAAGCAGCAGCGACATCTGACGATAGGCGACAGCCTGTTTGGAAAGATCATCATAAATGATCAGAGAGTGCATGCCGTTGTCGCGGAAATATTCGCCCATGGCGCAACCGGCAAACGGCGCCAGGAATTGCAGCGGCGCCGGCTCAGATGCGGTCGCCGCGACGACGATGGAGTATTCCATCGCGCCGTTGTCTTCGAGCGTCTTGACGATTTGCGCAACCGTGGACCGCTTCTGGCCGACAGCGACGTAGACGCAGTAGAGTTTTTTCGATTCGTCGCCTGTGGCGTTCACGTCTTTCTGGTTCAGAATGGCGTCGACGCAGACGGCGGTCTTACCCGTCTGGCGGTCGCCGATGACAAGCTCGCGCTGGCCGCGGCCGATCGGGATCATCGCGTCGATCGCTTTGATGCCAGTCTGCACCGGCTCGTGCACTGATTTACGCGGCAGGATGCCCGGGGCCTTGACGTCAACAACGCGGCGCTCCGCCGCCTCGATCGGGCCTTTGCCGTCGATCGGGTTGCCGAGCGGGTCGACAACGCGGCCCAGCAGCCCCTTGCCCACCGGCACGTCAACGATCGCTTTCGTACGCTTGACGGTGTCGCCTTCTTTAATCTCGCGGTCTTCGCCGAAGATCACGACGCCGACATTGTCGCTTTCCAGGTTAAGCGCCATGCCCTTCACGCCATTGGCGAACTCGACCATCTCCCCGGCCTGAACATTATCGAGGCCATAGATGCGGGCGATGCCGTCGCCTACGGAAAGCACTTGCCCGATCTCGGAAACTTCGGCGTCCTTGCCGAAGTCTTTGATCTGTTGCTTCAGGATTGAGGAAATCTCTGCGGCGTTGAGTTCCATATCTCTCAGGCCTCTTTCATCACGGTTTTAAGTTTGTTGAGTTTGGTGCGGAGCGATGAGTCAATCATCTTTGAGCCGACTTTAACAATCAGCCCGCCAAGCAAATCCGGATCGACTTTCGTTTCAAGATTTACCGCTTTACCGACCATGGATTCGATTTCCATGCGGAGCGACTTGACTTGCTCGTCGTTCATCGGCGCTGCAGACACCGCTTGCGCGGAAACCTCGCCGCGGGCCGCCGCAGCATGCGCCAGGTAAGCGGCGATCACAGCGTCGAGGGCGAAGAGCCGTCGATTGGAAGCGACGAGTTTCAAAAAGTTCGACGTTAGCGGCGAGTAGCCCGCCTTGTCCGCGATTGCCGTGACGGCGGCCAGTTGATCATCCCGATCATATACCGGGCTTTTCAAAAAGGCGCGCAGATCGTCCGAGCTGTTGATGGCGGCTTGTATCGCCTTCAACTCGCCTTCGACCGCATCGGCCTGGCTTTCTTCCGACGCCAGATCGAACAGCGCTGCGGCGTATCGGCCGGCGACGCCGGTAGTTGAGACGAAATCGCCGGGAGCGTTTTCGCTGGACCCGCTATCAGTTGGCATGGGGGCCTTATTCTCACTCCTGTCGGAAACAGCGCCCACCGGGCGGCGGGCGCTTAAGACTTTGAATTGACTAGCGAAATAGAAGCCGTGCGCTGAGGCGCGCCCGCTTCCGTCGCGGAACCGGGCGGACGGGTAGCATGGAGCCCTTCGCGACGCAACAATTGCGCGGCGGCGGGCCGTTGCGGCAATTCGCGCGCCGGGCGCCCAAATGCGCGGCAGCTTGTCGGACCCCGGAAATCCGGCTAGCGCCGGTGTCGGCAATACCGGTCGCCCACGCCCATGTCCGAACGACGTTTTCACATCGCCCTTGGCAGCCCCATCAACGCCGCCGCCGCCGCGCGCGACGCCGCCGGCGGCCTGGCGCCGCGGCATTTCATGCTTGAGGTGGCCCAGCGGCTTGACGCCAGGATTTGGGAGCCTGACCTCAATGCGGCCCAACGTAAAAAAACCCTCGGCGACCGAATTGCGGCGATCCGCCCGTCGGCGGCGGCGCAGGCCGAAGCGATCGCCGAAGCGGCGGGCGACGACGACGTCGTTTTCTGCAACAGCGAAGGCGCAAGCCTGCCGATCGCAGACCGCCTCATCGCCGCAGGCAAGACGACAAAGCTCGCCAGCCTCGTTCACAATCTCCTCCGGCCGCGGATTGCGGCGCTCAGAACCCTGACGCCTGTCCTCAACCGTCACGATGCGATGTTTGTGGTGTCGACGACGCTCTGTGAGACGCTGCAGCAACGCCTGGGACGGGGCGCGGCCATAGAGTTCATTAGGGAACAGACGGACGACGTATTCTTTTCGCCAGGCCCCGCATCCAGCGCGAAAGCGCGCCCCATTGTCATGGGCGTCGGCATGGAGCAACGCGATTATCGCACCCTGGCGGAAGCGGCCGGCGCCCTCGACGTCGACATCAGGATCAGCGGGTTCTCTAAAGACACCCGCGTCACGGCGAAAGCGCTGCCCGAGCCGATGCCGGACAATATGGATCAGCGCTTTTACGAGTGGCGGGACCTGGCGCAGCTGTATCGCGACGCCGACATCGTCGTTGCCCCTGTGTTTGAAAACACCTACGCAGCGGGCATTACGACCATCCTGGAGGGTATGGCGGCCCGGCGGCCTGTCATTGCGTCGCGCAGCCGCGGCCTGACGGGGCTGTTCCCGGACAACACTGTGCGGTGGGTTCCGCCGGGAGACGCCGAGGCCCTGCGGAATGAAATCAAAAACCTGATTGCGCATCCCCAGGAGCAAGACGTCCTGGTCGCGAAAGCGGCAGCGCTGTTTCAAGCCGGTCACACGCTCGATGGTCAGGCGACGGAAATGGGGGAGCGGTTACGGCGCCTTTAGCCGGCTAGAAGCTGAGGCCGACCCTGACGCCGAGATTGTCAAGGCCTTCATTGTCCGTACACAGCCCGGCGTTCGACAAATGCGCCCAATAAGCGGACGCGGAGATACGTTCCGTCAGCTGATAACCGAGATCAGCCGAAAGGCGAAACAAACCGCGGCAGCCTAGAAACGTCGTGTGATTGACGCGCCCGGTGTCGATCGTCGGGTCAAACGCATCGGTTTCGCCGTTGTGAACCGCGCCGCCGACGCCGCCGTTGAGGTATACTCGCTTTGTGAAGTCGATCCGCCAATCGAGACCGGCATAGACTTGGCTTGTCGCATCGGAATCAAAAGCAACCGTTGCGCCGATCACGGGCCGCGGCGACAACAAGACCGACATGAATCGCGGAGATCGAAACACTGTTTCCAGATTGATCGCGGCGCCCTGCTCTTTGTCTACGCCCTGTCCGCCGAACCCTTGCGCTGCAATACCGCCGCGAAGCTCACTGATGACGCCGTCAGCCTGCGCCGGCGCGGCAAGCAACATGGCGATGCAGGTCAACACAGCAATGCGCATGGCGGTTCCGTTCCCACTGGCTCGTCGGCGGCAGGCAAAGGCCAACCGCATTCACGACTTACACGGTAAATTAGGCGTTAACGGTTACGATAGTGTTATTAGAGGAAGCTGTAGGGATCGATGTCCACAATCCGCCGCACCGACGCCGGCGTCTTCACCCGCGGCAGCCAGTCATTGAGATAGGCCTGGAGATTGACGTCTCGCCTCGCCTTGACCAGAAACCGCATGCGCGCCTCACCGCGCAAGCGATAGATCGGCGCCCGGGCCGGGCCCAGCACCTCGACCCCGTCGCCGCGCGGCGCCGCCCTCTTCAACGAATTTGCAGCCGTCTCCAGCGCCGCTTCGTCCCTCCCCCGCAACAAGATCGCCGCGAGGCGTCCATAAGGCGGAAACCCGTAGCGCTGACGCGCGCCCGCCTCCGCCGCGAGGAAAGCGTTGCGGTCGCCCGAACTCAGCGCCTGAAACACGGCGGCCTCCGGCTGATAGGTCTGCAACAGCGCGCGCCCGGGTTTCGCCGCTCTGCCCGCCCGTCCGGTCACCTGGGCAAGAAGCTGATAGGTCCGCTCCGCCGCTCTCAGGTCGCCGCCGGCAAGACCAAGGTCGGCGTCAACCACGCCGACAAGGGTGAGATCGGGAAAGTGATGGCCCTTCGCTGCAACCTGCGTCGCGATCATAATGTCGATGGCGCCGTGCGCCATCGCGTCGAGCATTTCACGCATGGCGCGCGGGCCGGGCGCCGTGTCCGATGAAAAAACGCCGATCGTTTTATCCGGCCATCGCATCGCGGCCTCTTCCGCCACCCGTTCGACGCCAGGCCCGCAGGGCGCCAGCGAGCCGACGGCGTTGCAGTTCGGACATGCGTCAGGCTTCGGCATGGAAAAGCCGGTGTGGTGGCACACGAGCCTGTTCTCAAATCGGTGTTCGACCAGCATCGTGTCGGAATCAGGCGCCGTCATTTTGTGCCCGCACCGCCGGCACAGGGTCAGCGGGGCATAGCCGCGACGGTTGAGAAACAGCATAGACTGTTCGCCCGCGGACAAATTTGCGTCGACTTCCCGGGTCAGCGCCGGCGAAAGCCACCGCCCCGTTTCCATAGACTCCTGGCGCATGTCCACAAGACGGATGTCGGGAAGCGACGCCCCGGAAAACCGCGACGGCAGGCCAACTGCGCCATAGCGGCCTTCATCGATATTGACGACGGTTTCCAGCGACGGCGTCGCCGAGGCGAGGATGACCGGAAATTGTCCGAGCGCGCCGCGCGCGACGCTGAGGTCCCGGGCGTGATAGATGACGCCGTCTTCCTGCTTGTAGGCGTTGTCGTGCTCTTCATCGACGATGATCAATCGCAGTTTCGCGAAGGGCAGAAACAGCGCCGAGCGGGCGCCGACCACGAGACGGGCCTGTCCTTCGGCGACGCGTCGCCAGGTGCGCCGCCGGGCGGCGGCGGTCATATCAGAGTGCCATGGCGCCGGCGCGGCGTTGAACCGGCTCTCGACCCGTTTCAAAAACGGAAGCGTGAGCGCGATCTCCGGCAACAGGATCAGGACTTGAGCCTCCGGATCTGCGCGCAACGCTTCCGCCGCCGCCTCCAGATAGACTTCCGTCTTGCCTGAGCCGGTGACGCCGTCGATGAGCATGGCCTGATGACGGCGCTCCAGAACCGGCGCGATCAGCCTGTCCGCCGCGGCGCGCTGTTCCGCTGACAATTCAGGGCCGGGCGCCGCCAGGTCAGGAGACGCGAAGGGCGGATCCGGGTCGATGTCCACGGCGCGCAAGCCCCCCGCTTTGGCCAGGCCGCGCACGACGCCGTCGCTGACCCCGGCGGCCTCGGCGATTGCGGCGGCGCTTTGAGCGGCGGCGCCGGCGGCGGCCAGCGCCCGCTCCCGTTGCGGCGTTAACCGTTCAGGGACCTGCTCGCTGCGCACATAGCCTGTCTGCATCGCCGGCGCCGCCAGCATGTCGCCGGACCGCATGGTCATGCGAAGCACCGACCCGAGAGGAAACATCGTGTAGCGGGCGGTCCATGCGATAAATTCGATCACATCCGAAGGGAGCGGCGGCGCGGGCGCCGCAGCGGTGATCGATTTAAGCTTCTCGGCGGGGACGCCCTCGTCGGCCGCGTCAGGCCAAACAACGCCATACGCCTCTCGCGGGCCGAAGGGCGCACGCACAAACGCCCCCGGCGGCGGCGGCGGCCCAGGCGGGGTCAGGTAGTCATACGCCTTGAAAAGCGGCATAGGAAACAACACCTTGACGCGCGAAACGGCGGAGCCGAGCTCTATTCGGGAGTCTTTCATGAGCCTACGCGCTTGATCCAGGCGGCGGTTTCGAGTGAATTACCGCGCATCCTGTTTCTTATTCGCCGGTGCGATCTCAATGCGTTTTATCCTGTCTCTCTTCGCTTTTACCGTAGTGACCCTGATCGGCGCCGCGCAAACGGCAGAGGCAAAATACAGTCTGTGCAATAAATCAAGTTACGCGCTGTCGGCGGCCATCGGCTATGTCGACGGGGATCGGCTCGCCACGCGCGGATGGTGGCGCCTGCGACCGGGCCAATGCAAAGTCGTTTTGACGGAGCGGACTAATCCGGGCCGGTATTTTGTTTACGCCGAAGCGATCCCCGGACACCAGGGTCCGTTGCGGACATGGTCCGGCGAAACGCCGCTTTGCGTTGAGAACTACGGCTTTTTTAATTTGCGCAACCAGGAGGTCTGCCGCGGCGACCCATTGAGCCAACGCAAGTTTTTCGAAGTCGACGTGACGGAAAAAGCCGGCGGCAATTGGCAAACCGACTTCGCCGAAGCCAGCAACTACACCGTATACTCCGCCGAGGTCGCCGGCGTTCAGCGGCTGCTAAAGGATGTTGGTCAGAATGTAAGTCGCATCGACGGCGCCATGGGCCGCTCGACCCAGTCGGCCCTCGCCGCCTACCGACGCGAAAAAGGGCTCACGGACGCCAACAGCATTGACGACGAGCTCATCGACACCCTCATCGAAGACGCCAACGCGCGCGAAGCCAAGCTCGGCTTTTTCTATTGCAACAAAACCGACAACGCCGTCTGGGCGGCTATCGCAGAGCCGCAGGACGATGAAACCTATGTATCAAAAGGCTGGTGGAAGCTGGAGCCCGGCGGATGTTCAAAAATTCTGAAAGGCGAACTGGCGCGCGATCACTATTATGTTTACGGCGCTATTGAAAACGGCATCGAAGAATCGCGCCTTTCGGGCGGCGCCAAGACGTTTTGCGTCAAGGCGGTGATGTTCAACGCCAAGAATGAACTTGGCTGCAACGAACAAGAACTCGAGGAAGCCGCCTTTCGCCGCGTTGATATCGGCGGGGCGCCTTCTGCAACGTTCGAATTTACGCCGACCATGTTCACGCTTCACTCTCCTGACGAAGAGCCGGCGCCGGCGCCGACCCAGTAATCAGGTTACAGAATTCTCAGGACAGACGTGACAGACCTGCGCCACATAGACTGCTGGGTCTTCGATCTCGACAACACGCTGTACGCGGCTGAGTGTCGATTATTCGAAGAAATCGACGCTCGGATGACCTCTTACATTCAAGAACGCCTGTCTTTGTCGCATCAGGATGCGCGAAAAGTTCAAAAGGACTATTACGTCCGCTACGGCACGACAATGTCGGGCCTGATGCAAGAACACGACGTCGAGCCGGATCACTTTCTCGACTATGTTCACGACATTGATTTGGCGCCAATCAATGAGAATAAAGCGCTCGCCGCAGCCATCAATGCGTTGCCCGGCCGAAAATATATCTACACAAACGGGTCGACCGCGCATGCGGAAAACGTCGCCGGCGCCCTCGGCGTCTTTCATTTGTTCGACGACGTCTACGACATCAAAGCTGCACAATATACGCCTAAACCGCACCGGGAACCCTTCGACGCGTTTGTCGATCGTTTTGGGATCGCGGCGGAAAAATCGGTCATGTTCGAAGATCTGTTGCAGAATCTGGAGGTTCCGCACGCGCTCGGCATGACCACGGTCCTTGTGTGCTCGGACGCCGCATGGCTGGCCGACGAACCTCATGATAAACGCCCGGCGAGCATCGGCGAGAACGCGCCGCATGTGCACCATGCGACCAACGACTTGACGGAATTCCTGCAAACCGCCCGAACGGCCGCAGAAAGAGCGGCCTAGACAGAGTGCTATGACCGATACCGAAACTCTTGAACGCATTATCGACGACGCCTGGGAGCAGCGCAGCGATATCAATGCGCAAACAACAGGCGATATTCGCGACGCCGTCGATGACGCCTTGAACAAGCTCGACAGCGGAACGGCGCGCGTCGCCGAACCGGCGCCGTCAAAGGGGAACCTCAATGAGTGGCGGGTTAATCAGTGGCTGAAGAAGGCTGTCTTGCTGTCATTTCGCCTAAACCCGAACGCGTTGATCGCAGGCGGTCCTGGCCAAGGCGCGTGGTGGGACAAGGTCCCGTCAAAATTTGATGGTTGGCAAGCGGAAGATTTTCAGCGCGCCGGCTTTCGCGCGGTGCCGGACGCGACGGTCCGCCGCGGATCTTACATAGCGCCCAATGCGGTCTTGATGCCGTCATTTGTCAATATCGGGGCCTATGTCGGCGAGGGCGCAATGATCGACACCTGGGCGACGGTCGGCTCATGCGCGCAAATCGGCGCGAATTGCCACATCTCCGGCGGCGCCGGGATCGGCGGCGTCCTGGAGCCGCTGCAGGCCAATCCGGTCATCATAGAGGACAATTGTTTTGTCGGCGCCCGTTCGGAAGTCGCCGAGGGCGTGATCGTTCGGGAAGGCTCGGTCTTGTCGATGGGCGTTTTTCTCGGCGCATCAACAAAGATCGTAAATCGCGAGACGGGCGCGGTCACGTATGGGGAAGTGCCGCCTTATTCAGTGGTCGTTTCCGGCGCCATGCCCTCCGCCAAGGGCGGCCCCAACCTCTATTGCGCCGTCATCGTCAAGCAAGTTGACGAAAAGACGCGGTCCAAAACGTCCGTTAACGAATTGTTACGAGATTGAAGACGCGCTGCGCGCTATCATTGCGGTCAAGTTGGTTCTAAACTGGCTGCTATGCACCGTATCGATCCAGTTGAACTGTCTCGCGCGCTGATCCGGCGCCCGTCCGTGACGCCTGCGGACGAGGGCGCGCTCGACGTCCTTGAAGGCGTATTGGCCGGATTGGGGTTTCACTGCACGCGGCTGAAGTTTGAGGACGTCGATAATCTGTTCGCGCGTTACGGCGACGGAACGCCCCATTTCTGTTTCGCCGGCCATACCGATGTCGTGCCTCCTGGCGACGAAGCCGGATGGAAGAACCCTCCCTTCAGCGCCGAACTCCAGGACGGCCGCCTTTGGGGCCGCGGCGCCGCGGACATGAAATGCGCCATCGCCGCCTTCGCCGCCGCCGCGGCGCGATCAATCGAAAAAGGCGCTGTGAAAGGCTCCCTCTCGTTCCTCATTACCGGCGACGAAGAAGGGCCCGCCGTAAACGGAACCGTAAAAGTGTTGAACTGGCTGCGCGAACAGGGCGTCGCCATCGATCATTGCCTCGTCGGCGAACCGTCGAACCCAGACGCCCTCGGCGACATGATCAAAGTCGGGCGACGCGGCTCCATTAACTGCTGGCTGACCGTGGCGGGCCGACAAGGCCACGTCGCCTATCCGGACCGTGCGGAAAACCCGATCCCAGCGCTGTTGAAAAAACTCATCGCCTTGTCGGAAACCCCGCTTGATGACGGCTACGAACGTTTTCAACCCTCGAACCTTGAAGTGACGGACATTCATATCGGCAATCCCGCGCACAATGTGATCCCCGAAAAGGCGACCGCGCGGTTCAACGTTCGCTTCAATCCCAACTGGACCGGCGCCGCGATCGAAGCGTGGGCCCGGGAAAAAGTGGACGCCGTCGCGCGGGAGTCGGGCGCCGCGTACAGTCTCGACACCGTCATCTCCGGCGAGGCGTTTCTCACAACGGACATGGACTTTATCCGTCTTATTCAGTCAGCGGCCGAAGAAGAGACCGGACGCAAACCGGAGCTCTCCACGTCCGGCGGCACCTCCGACGCGCGTTTCATCAAGGACCACGCGCCCGTGTGCGAGTTCGGCATGGTCGGCGCGACGATGCATCAGACCAACGAAAACGTGGCTGTGGCCGATATAGAAACGCTGGCGAACATCTACGCACGCGTGATCGGTCAGTATTTCGAGCAGTTTGCGTCATGATTGATCTCGACTACGCCGCCCGCCATTTGCGCGGGGTCAGCCGCTTAATCGCTGGCGACGATGCCTGGCGCGACGACATGGAACTGTCGACCGACGGGGTCTTCAAGTCTTTATGGGCGATTTTATTCTCCGCGCCGCTGGCGGTTCTGGGCGTCATTACCGAGCACCGGCTCTCCGTTGCGTCGCCGAATTTTGAGCAAACGCTTTTTGCTAAAGCGCCGCTTGTCGTAATTGCGCCGGTTACGCTGCTGGCGTCGCTGATCGTCTGGCTGATCACCATCGCGGCCCTCGGATTTGTAGCCCAGCGCATAGGCGCGACGCGCAACATCGCCAGCCTCATCGTGTCATATAACTGGAGCCAGTTGCTGGTCTTCGCCGTGTCCGCCGCCCCCGCCGCCGTCTTCGCCCTCACGCGAAACAGCGACATCACGATCATCCTCTATCTGACCGTGTTTTTTTTCAGCGTGTTTATCTTCTGGGTCGTGCTGCGGAAGAACCTGCCGATTGACGCCGGCGCTACGGTGGCGCTCATCGCCGCGTTCACGCTGATTTCGTTCGGCGCTTATGAATTGATGACGAACGCCGCCATCAGCGTTGTTCAGCTTTTCTCATAGTCCGCGCGCATGAAATAGAGCCCCTCCGCGGGGGCGACCGGGCCGCAGGCTGACCGGTCTTTCGCGTCAAGCGCAGCGCGTAAATCGCTTTTGCGCCATTTACCCCGGCCGACTTCGGCCAGCGATCCAACGATGGAACGCACCTGATGGTGCAAAAATGAGCGCGCCTCACAGCGAATGCGAATGTCTTCGCCGCTGCGCAAAACAGCAATGCTGTGCAGCGACTTGATCGGCGTTTCCGCCTGGCATTGCGACGCGCGAAAAGTGGAAAAGTCGTGACGGCCGACAAGGACTTGCGCAGCGTCATGCATCGCGTCCGCATCAAGCGCGGTCGAAATCCGCCAGGCCCTGCCGGCCAGAAGCGATAAGGGCGCGCGCCGATTGACGATCCGATACTCGTAGGCGCGCCGCACGCAAGAAAACCGCGCGTGAAAATCATCCGTAACGGTCTCCGCTGACAATACGGAGATCGGTTGCGGCTTCAAATGCTGATTGAGCGCGTCACGGACGACACCATCGCCATACGCCCGCGGAAGGTCCATATGCGCCGCCATGGCGAGCGCATGGACGCCGGCGTCAGTGCGCCCCGCTCCGTGTACGGTTGTTTTCTCGCCGCAAAGCGCTTCGGCGGCGGCTTCCACCGCCGCCTGAACGGAGGGGCCGTTCTCCTGGCGCTGCCAGCCGACAAAGGGGCCGCCGTCGAATTCAATGATCAGCTTGTAGCGCGGCATGTTGACACTCGCCGGTTCTGGCGTCTGGCGTTTTGGAACACGGTCAAGACAGCCGGTCGCCCGTCTTCAACGGGAACCCCCTGAGAAATTCCTCTGCATCCTGAGCTCGTTTGCCCGCGCGCTGAAGCGACTTCAACTCAACGGCGCCGGCGCCGCATCCGACAATGAGTTTTCCATGCGCATTAAGAACGGCGCCTGGCGGTCCTTCGCCCTCGACCACGGCGGATAAAAGCGCCTTGACGCGGTCGCCGCCGCATTCAAACCAGGCCCCGGGAAAGGGCGACAATCCTCTAATGTGCCGGTCAACGGACCGCGCGTCGCCCGTCCAGTCAATCCGCGCTTCCTCCGCAGAGATTTTCGACGCATAGGTGACCCCGTCCTCAGGCTGGCGCGTTTGCGTAAGGGCGCCGCGTTCAAGGGCGGCCAGGGCCCGCGGCGCCAGGCCCGCAGCGATCTCGGACAGGCGGTCATGGAGCGCGCCCGCCGTATCGTGCTCGGTGATTTCAACACTTTCTGAGAGCAAAACCGGCCCGGTGTCGAGGCCCGCCTCCATGCGCATCACCTGGACGCCGGTGACGGCGTCGCCGGCCATGATCGCTCTGTGGATTGGCGCCGCGCCCCGCCATCGCGGCAGCAGCGAAGCGTGCAGGTTGAGGCAGCCATGTCGCGGCGCGTCCAAAATGGCCTGAGGCAGAATTAGTCCGTATGCGACAATGATCGCGACGTCGAGATCAAGCGCCTTAAACGCCTCTACATCCTCTGCTGACTTGAAGTTCTTCGGCGTGCGAACGGGAAGCCTGAGTTCGTCTGCGAGGGCGTGAACCGGCGAACGCGTCACCTTGTGTCCGCGACCGGACGGCTTGGGTTCTCGCGTGTATACGCAGGCAATGTCGTGGCCGGCCGCCGCCAGCTCGGACAAAACCGGGCGCGCAAAATCCGGCGTTCCCATGAATGCAAGGCGCATCGTTACCGTCTTCGCGTTACAGTGCTATTCCGCAGCGGCGAGACGCTGCTCTTTTTTCAACTTCTTGAGCACCCGCTCGCGCTTTAGCCGGGAGAGATGGTCGATAAACAACACGCCTTCCAGGTGATCCATTTCATGCTGAATGCAGGTGGCGAGCAGTCCTTCAGCGTCCAGCACCTGTTCGTCGCCGTTGTAGTCCAGATATCGCACCCGGCATCTCGCCGGGCGCTCGACTTCATCGAAAAATTCCGGCACCGACAGACAGCCTTCCTCATAGACAGCCAATTCTTCCGACGGATCCAAAATCTCCGGATTAACGAAGTAGCGCGGCGCCGGTTCTTCATCCTCTTTCGCGAGATCCATCACAATCACGCGCAATGGCACGCCAACCTGAATGGCCGCCAGACCGATGCCGGGCGCATCATACATCGTCTCCAGCATGTCATCCATCAGCGCTCGCAGGCCGTCGTCCACCTTATCCACGGGTTTGGAGACTTCCCGGAGGCGAGGGTCGGGCGCGGTCAAAATCGGTCGGATCGTCATAACGGCTCAGTTATGGGCGCGGCGGCGCATCGTCAAGGCCGCCCGCGGCGGGATGCGCGTCTGACACGGCTCAGCCCGCGCGGGCGCCCGCCCGCCGGAGCGGAGGCCCGCAGCAGGTCCGGCAGGGTCGCCCGACGCCTGTATGGTTAAAGCTAACCCCTCGCATTGTATAGGTTTTTCAGATAGGATCCCGAAAATCATGTTGTGTAGGGTTGGGGAACGACAATGCGGACGCTGACGCCATTCAGCTGGAGCCCGACGGCGCAGGACGACACGTCCGGCGCAACCGCTCAGGAATCGACCGCAGCCGAGCCGGTGACGGTGAGCGAACCGTTTATCACCGGAGCCGACACGGCGCTCTGGGTCGGGTTCGGCGCCTTCATCACCGTTTTTGTTCTGGTATTGATCGCCATCATTCGCAGTCGGGTGATCAAGCCGGCGGAACGCAAAGCGCGCGCATCGACTTTCTTCGAGCCTGCCGGGGCAGACGCTGAAATCACGTTCGAGGAGAGCGCGGCGGAAGAGGCGAACGCCAAAAAGGGCAAAAAAGCAAAGAAGAAAAAGAAGCGGCGCGAAGAGGCTGAGCTTGTCGATGCCGACGCCGTCGATGCGACGCAGGGCCAAGCCGAAACGGAGGTGATTGTATCTCCGGTTGAAGAAGAGCCCGAAAAGAAGAAATCGCGTGCGCCTTTCGCTAACCTTTTCTCCGGGCGCAAGTCGGAACGCGACGCCGCCGATACGGTCGAAGACGTCGTCATTGAAGAGCCCGATGACTTTGCAGAGGTCACGATTGAGCAGACGGCTCAAGAGGCCGGAGAACACCTCGTCGACGACGACTTGTGGACCGCCGAGCACGAGGAACAAGAAGAGCAACAACGCGCGGAAATGGAACGCGAGGCCGAGCGTCGCGCCGAACTTGAGCGCGAAGCGCAACAACGCGCGGCGCTGGAGAAAGCCGACCAGGAACGGCGATTCGCCCTGGAGGAAGCCGCTCGCGCGCGTGAAGAAGCACGCAAGCAACAATCGGACGAGGCGGACCGCGAGCAAGCGGAACGCGAAGCCGCATTTGAACGGCGCAAAGCCGAAGCTGCGTTGGAACAGCGCATGCAATCGCTTGCGACCATGCAGCGCAAGCTCGATGAAAAGAGCGACCGACTGACAAGCGACACCCAAGCGATCCACCACCGCATCGGCGCCGATCTCGATCAAAAGTTCTCGAGCCTAAGCGATGCGCTCTACGACAAACTGAACGGCGCAGCGTCGAATCTGGCGAAAATCAGCGCTGACTTGCAGCCGTCGTCTGCGTCGCCGGATCAAGGCGGAGGCGCGGAGATCCGCGCTTTGTCTGAAGACATGGAAGGGCTGAAAAAAGCGACTGAGGCGGCGTTCGCCAAGCTCAACGAACGCATCGACACGCTGAGCTCTGCACAGGCGTCCATGTCAGGCGGCTTTGGCGATATCAAGCGCCTCAACGAATTGTTGGCTGAAAGAGCCGCGCCGGCCGCCGCCGGCGCATTGCAGTTGTCTGAACTTGTGCGCAGCGCTTTGCCCGCCGATCGCTGCAAGCTTGACGCTCAACTCAAGAACGGCGCGACGGCGGACTGCCTGATTTCCGGTCACGGCGCTGCGCCGCCCTTTGCCGTTGATGCGCGTTTTCCCGTTGAAGCCTACGAGCAATATGCGCGCGCCAGCGGCGAAGACCGCCGGCATGTGGAGACGCTGTACAGGCGGGCCGTCCTGCGACACATGGTTTTTATCGCGGAAAAGCTGGTGGCGCCGGAAGAAACGGCCGATTTCGCAGTCATGTTCTTGCCCAACGATACGATCTTCAATGATCTGCATGCGAATTTCGCTGACATCATTCAGGACAGCTATCGCGCCCGCATCTGGATTGCTTCGCCAACCTCGTTGATGGCGACGCTTCATATGATGGGCGCTGCGGCCGCTCGCTTCGCCGCCGATCAAAAGGCGAATGCGACCGCCGCCGACAAGGCGTTGCGCGATGACGTTAGCGCCCTGATGCAACGCTTGGAGCGACTGGAGCAAGACGTCGCCGCCGGGACGGCGGCGGCAAAGTCGGTCCCCGAGTCTTCGACGGCAATCGTGACGGAAACAGCCGCGCATGACGGCGAGGCGGCGGACGAACATTCCGAAGAGCCGGACGGATCAACGCCGGCGGCGACAGACGAAGAAGAAGCTGAAGTACAGATTATCAAGAGCAGCGTCGGCCAGAGCGCCGAACGCGCTAAGCCGCCGGCGGAAAACGACGAGAGGCCGCCAGCGACGGAACGCCCGCCATTTCCGCTGCGCTGATAAGTCTACGGGCTCTTGGCGGCCTTTTCCGGATCAAAGATGAATTTGCGACCGCAATATCCACATACCGCTTCGTCGTCTTCCAGCGAGTACCACACGAGCGGATGACCAAGCGCGCCGCCGCCGCCGTCGCAGGCGACACGGCGCTTGTCGACGTAAATGACCTCAGGGGCGGGCGTTGTTGTGTCGGCAGGCATAAGGCGCTCTCTTTTCAAGCAGACATGCCGCGAGGCTTGACGCGCGTCAAGCGTCCGAACGCCTCCGACGGGCGAAACGCCCGAACCGCCCGTTTACAAAAAAGCGGCTTAGCCGCATCCTAGCCTCATGCAGAAGTTTCTGATTGTCGCCGGCGTCATTCTGCTCGTCGCCGGCCTGTTGTGGCCCGTGCTCTCCAAGCTCGGCATCGGCCGCCTGCCCGGAGATATCCTGATCCGCCGCGACGGGCTGACGCTCTATTTTCCGATCACGACAATGGTCCTGATCTCGATCATCTTGACACTGATTTTTCGATTCTGGGGCGGCGGGCGGTAGTTAAACGCCCGTCGATCCGAAACCGCCGGCGCCGCGCTCGGTTTCATCCAGTTCGTCGACTTCGACGAATTGCGCCTGCCACACCGGCGCGATCACCATCTGCCCGATCCGGTCGCCGCGACGAATGGTGAAATCTTCCGCGCCGTGATTGATAAGAATGACCTTCAGTTCCCCGCGATAGTCGGCGTCGATGGTGCCCGGCGCGTTGACGCAAGCAATGCCGTGCTTAGCAGCGAGACCTGATCGCGGACGCATCTGCGCTTCCCAGCCCGGCGGCAAAGCGATCGCGATTCCGGTTGGAACCATGTAACGCTCTCCCGGCTTCAGGTTGACTGGAGCTTCTATAGCGGCGCGCACGTCAGCGCCGGCGGCGAGCGCGGTTTCGTAACGGGGCAAGTCGAGGCCCTGCGCGTTTTCAAGCCGCTTTACTCTCACCACCGGCGCGCTGAGAATATCGAGCCGCTGTTCCTCGTTTTGCTTGAAAACCGTCGCCGACATGCCATGACCTCGCATTCACCCATTCCCTGAGAAATGGAAATTCACACAGTCGATTTCGTAGTCGATTCCCGCCTCCGCGGGAATGACGGGATGCGCTGGTTTTCCAGATTCTTTCCCCGTGGAATTCACAGGGAAAATTACTCCTGTTGGGCGTCGATCCAGCGCGAGATATGATCATCCAGGACGCCCAGCGGCGCTGCGCCCATCAGCAGCACTTCGTCGTGGAACGCCTTGATGTCGAATGCGTCGCCGAGCTCGCCTTCAGCATGCGCGCGCAACTCCTCCATCTTCAGCATGCCGAGTTTATAGGAGCAGGCCTGTCCCGGAACCGCGGCGTATCGTTCGATTTCACGGGTGACCGACGCGCGGGATTCTCCGGTCGCGGACACCATGTAGTCTATCGCCTGACCGCGGGTCCACCGTTTCGCGTGAAGACCTGAATCGACGACAAGGCGCGCGGCCCGAAAGATTTCAGCTTGCAGCCTGCCCAAGTCCTCTTCCGGGCGCCCGTCATACATGCCCATCTCACTTGCGAGCTTCTCTGCATAGAGGGCCCATCCCTCCACATACTCCGAATAGGAAAGCATATTGCGAACGAGCGGCATGCCTTCTTTTTCCTGCGCCAGCGAAATCTGGAAATGGTGTCCGGGCACCGCCTCATGATGGGTCAGCGTTCGAAGCGAATGTATCGGGTTGTCGGCGGTGTCTTTCAGGTTAATCCAGTAGATGCCCGGGCGCGAACCATCGAGAGCGGCGCTTGTGTAATACCCGCCCGCAGAAGAATCCTGTTCGTAGACAGGGATCCGCCGCACCTCGACCACGGACTGGGGCAGTGTTCTGAACCAATCGGGCGCAACGGCGTTCGCCTCATCCACCTGCTCGCGCAATAGAGACAACAGGCTTGCACGTCCCTCATCGGTGTTCGGAAACAGGTTATCGTCGCGCGCCGCCAATGTCTGCATGCGGTCTGCAACCGAGCCGTCATCAAGACCGATGGATTTCAGCAACACATCCATCTCTGCAGTGATCCGCGCCACCTCGGCCAATCCGATCTCGTGGATCTCGTCGCCCGTCTTGCCGCCGCCGCCATAAGCGTCAAGCGTGAACTGGTAATAGGCGTCGCCTACGTCTCCAAGACGCCAGATCCCGGCATCCGCGCCAGCTTGCGGCGCCAACCCTTCAAGGGCGGCGGCAAGGCGCGCATAGGCGGGATAAACGACGTCTTCCACCTTCGCCGCCGCCTGCGACGCATAGATCCCCCGCTCCTCGTCGGTTAGACTCTCAATCCGCGCCATCTTGTCTTTGAGCGTTTCAACAAGCGGGTGTTCGGCTGGAGCAGATTCTGTCAGCCCACGGATTGTATTGGTCGCGCCCGTCAATACAAATTCCGGCGGCGTCACGCCCAGCCCCGCATCCGCGGTTACAGTTTCAACCACTTCGTCAAAAACGCGGCCCATTTCATCGAGCCGAGCCAAATATGATTCGACGTGAGCGCGAGTCGCAAGCGGGTGTTCTGTCTGCAGCATACGCGGCAAATAGAGATGCGGCCCTGTCAATTGCGTCACCATATAGGGCGTCGCCGCCCAAGCGTCTCCGGAGTTCGGCCGGCCGGCGCCGAACTCCGATCCGCCGCCGAAGTCAAACTGATTGCGGCGCGCGGCGATCCGATACGCGTCGTTCAATACGTCGTAATTGATGCGCGCATCCCCGCTTAGCGCTTCGCGGTCGATGGTTTTGAGCTCCTGCAGGAACCGCTCGTTCATCTCCCGCGCCCGGTGACTGGCGGCGAAGCCATAGTCGCCGAGACGGAAGAGGTACCCCTCGCCGGCGATTCCTTCAGAGACGCCAAGCGACGTCGCCAGTTCCGGCGATACCCGAAGCATCTCCTCCGCATGCGCGGCCGCCATTTGCGCCAACGATTCGGCGGGCGTTAAGGCGGCGCTCTCTTCGGGGATTTCCGCAGCGGGCGCGCTTGGCGCTGTCGTCGCCGCCTCGTCGCCGCATCCCGCGGCCAGAACGCACAGCGTCATCGCGAAAAAGCCTCGGCGGCCGGACGGGCGAATTCTCACATTCATTGCAGTCCCCCTTTTTGGACGGCTGTTTTCGAGCGCCCACCAATGTAGCCGTTTGGCGCTTGCGTTAAGAGCCCCTGCGTTCGAAAAAGCTACGGCGCGGTTCAAACGCAACACCGCTTCTCCCGGCTTGTCCAAAAAAAAAGGCCCAGCGTACGCCGGGCCTTTTCAGAACAGTGAAAACCGATTGGATCAGTCCACTTTTTCTTTCTTGATTTCTTCCCCGGTTTCCTGATCAACGACTTTCATCGACAACCGGACTTTGCCGCGATCGTCGAAGCCAAGGAGCTTCACAAAAACTTCGTCGCCCTCTTTGACGACGTCAGTGGTTTTTTCCGGCCTGCCGTCGTTTAACTGCGAAATGTGGACAAGGCCGTCCCTGGCGCCGAAGAAATTTACAAAGGCGCCGAAGTCCATCGTCTTGACGACCTTGCCTTTATAGACTTCGCCGACTTCCGGTTCAGCCACAATGGAATGAATCCATTTGTATGCGGCCTCGATTTGCGCCTTGTCGCTGGAAGCGATTTTGATCAGGCCTTCGTCGTTGATGTCGACCTTGGCGCCGGTTTCTTCAACGATCTGTCGAATGACCTTGCCGCCTGAGCCGATTACGTCGCGAATCTTGTCCTTGGCGATCTGCATGGTTTCGATCCGCGGGGCATAGTCGCCGAGATCATCGCGGGCATGGTCGAGGGCTTTCGCCATTTCGCCGAGGATATGCATCCGGCCGTCCTTCGCCTGTGCGAGGGCCGTCTTCATAATCTCCTCGGTGATGCCGGCGATTTTAATATCCATTTGCAGGGACGTGATGCCCTCATCGGTGCCCGCCACTTTGAAGTCCATGTCGCCCAGGTGGTCTTCATCTCCCAAAATGTCGGAGAGCACTGCGAATTTCTCGCCTTCGAGGATGAGGCCCATAGCGATGCCCGCAACCGGGCGCTTCACCGGCACGCCGGCGTCCATCATTGCGAGGGACGAGCCGCAGACCGTCGCCATGGACGAAGACCCGTTTGATTCGGTGATCTCAGAAACCAGTCGAATGACATAAGGAAATTCATCCTGAGACGGAATAACCGCCTTGAGCGCGCGCCAGGCGAGTTTGCCGTGGCCGATTTCCCGGCGGCCGGTAAAGCCCATGCGGCCAACTTCGCCGACGGAATAGGGCGGGAAATTGTAGTGGAGAAGGAAATTCTCTTTGTAAGTGCCCGCCAACGCGTCAATGAACTGTTCGTCTTCCCCGGTGCCGAGAGTGGCGACGACCAGCGCCTGGGTTTCACCGCGGGTGAACAGCGCTGAACCATGGGTGCGAGGCAAAACACCGGCTTCAGAGACAATCGGACGAACCGTTTTGGTGTCCCGGCCGTCGATGCGCTCGCCGGTGTCAAGAATGCCGCCGCGAACGATGTCGGACTCAATCGACTTGAACGCACCGCCGACGACCGACTTTGACGGCGCCTCTTCGTTTTCTTCATCGCACAGAGACTCGACCGCTTTGGCGCGGGCGTCGTTGACGGCGCCGACGCGCTCCTGCTTGTCGGTAATCTGATAGGCCGCGCGCACGTCGTTTTCGACGATTTCCCGAACCTGGGCTTCAATCGCCGAGTTATCCGGCGGCGTAAACTCCCAAGGTTCCTTGGCGCAGTCTTCAGCGAAGTCGAGGATCAGGTCGATCGCTTGTTTCGCCGCCCGATGGCCTTCCATGACAGCGCCCAGCATGACCTCTTCGGAAAGTTCCGAGGCTTCTGATTCCACCATCATCACGGCGTCGGACGTACCCGCCATGACGAGATCGAGTTTGGTGTCGGGCATCTGATCAATTGTCGGGTTCACAACGTGTTTGCCGTCGATGTAACCAACGCGCGCGGCCGCGATCGGGCCCATAAAGGGCACACCGGAAATTGTCAGCGCCGCGGACGCCGCGATCATTGCGACCACGTCCGGATCGTTTTCCAAATCGTGGGACAAGACCTGGGCGACAACCAGAACTTCGTTTTTGAAACCCTTCACAAACAACGGACGGATTGGCCGGTCGATCAGCCGCGACGTCAGCGTTTCCTTTTCCGTCGGACGACCTTCGCGCTTGAAATAGCCGCCCGGCACGCGGCCGGCCGCATAATACTTCTCTTGATAATGCACCGTAAGCGGAAAGAAATCGAAGTTGGGGTTCGGTTCCTTGGCGGCGGTGACGGCGGCGAGCACAGTTGTTTCGCCGTAGGTCGCAAGCACGGCGCCGTCCGCCTGGCGCGCGACGCGGCCGGTTTCGAGCGTCAGCGTGCGCCCCGCCCATTCAATCGATTTTTTGGTGATATTGAACATGTTCATTTCTTCTTTCTTCGAACGTTCTGCGGCTGGCGCGGATCGCCTGGGCCGCGTTGGCATGAAGCCGGATAGTCGAACGCCGCCCCGATGGGCGGCGTCTGTGTTCTATCTCGGCTGCATTCGGATGGCTCCATCGAGCCTTATGGTTTCGCCGTTCATGTAACTGTTACGGCAGATTTCGAGCGCCATAGAGGCGTATTCAGCGGGGTCGCCAAGGCGTTTTGGAAACGGCACCATGGCGGCGAGCGCGTCCTGAACCTTCTGGTCCATGCCCGCCATCATCGGCGTCCAGAAAATGCCGGGCGCGATCGTGCAGCACCGCACGCCGATCGACATAAGATCGCGAGCGATCGGCAGCGTCATGCCCACAACGCCGCCCTTGGAAGCGGAGTAAGCGGCTTGCCCGATCTGGCCGTCATAAGCGGCGACTGAGGCGGTGTTGATGATGACGCCGCGTTCTCCGTGATCCTGCGGCTCGTTCTTGTCCATCTCCGCGGCGACGAGACGGATGCAGTTAAACGTGCCGATAAGATTGACGTTGATGACGCGCTTGTAGTGATCGAGATTGTGCGCGCCGTTCTTGCCGAAGGTTTTCTCCGCCGTGCCGATGCCGGCGCAGTTGACGAGGATCGAAGGCGTACCGTGGGCGCTGACCGTTTCAGCGAGCGCCGCGGCGACGCTGTCTTCCGACGAAACGTCGACCTTGCAAAATATCCCGCCCAGTTTTTCAGCGTGGGAATTGCCTTTGTCTTCCTGCAAATCCCAGATCGCGACTTTTACGCCTTCCTTGGAAAGCGCTTCAGCGGTGGCCCCGCCGAGACCGGAGGCGCCGCCCGTAACGATGGCTGAGGTTCCGGTGAGCTTCATGGACTTATCCTTTTCCCCGCTCATTCCCGCGCAAACGGGAATCCACATTCGAAGAAAACGGTAGATCCCCGCTTTCGCGGGGATGAGCGGACCTAAATGTTACCGACGCAACCCAAGCTCTTCGATCAGCTTTTTGTACCGCGCCTCGTCATTGCGTTTGACGTAGTCGAGGAGGCGGCGACGCTGGGAGACCATCTTCAAGAGGCCGCGGCGGGAGTGATTGTCCTTTTTGTGGCCTTTGAAGTGCTCGGTGAGATTGGCGATGCGCTCTGACAGGATCGCAACCTGCACTTCCGGCGAACCGGTATCGCCTTCATTTTGCGCGAATTTCTTGATGAGTTCGGCCTTGCGGGCCGGTTCAATAGACATGTGGTTTCTCCGCGGCGTCACAAAAATGTCGGCCCGGCCGGGACGCCGTCCAGCGGGGTCGATGAATTAGCGGCGGCTTATGGGGGAAAAAGCGAACAAACGCAAGGCCTCATCCAGAAGCCGCAAACACCCGTCCCGGCTTGAGTTTCAGCCCGTCCAGGGTGCAGATCGCCACGGCTTCGTCGTGCAACACCGCGAGGACGTTCTCAATCTCGCCGGCGCGTTCGCCGCGCACGCCTTTGGCGATCTGCGCAGCAACCACTGCGGGTTGGCCCCGCCGCAGCTTGTCGGCCTGAGGACCGTCGATGGCGGCCTGGGGCAGTCCGGACAGGGCAAGGGCGATGGGCTCCAGAGCCTCGTCCCTCGCCTCCGGCGTCTCATACGCCTCAAGCTCATCGATGGTTACGGCGTCCTCAACCTTGAAGGGGCCGACCGCGGTGCGTCGCAGCGATGAGACATGGCCCTCGGTTCCGAGGGCGTGGGCCATGTCGCGCACCAGCGCGCGGACATAGGCGCCCTTGCCGGTGACCGCTTCAAAGACGGTTTCGTCCGCCGACGCGGCCTCGACGACCGCCAGGTCATGCACCGTGATCGACCGCGCTTCGAGCTTCACCGTCTCGCCGTCGCGGGCGATGTCATAGGCGCGCTCGCCGTCGACCTTCACCGCGGAAAACTGCGGCGGCACCTGGTCGATCTCGCCGGTGAACTGATCAAGGATCGCTTCAATCTCTTCCCGGCTCGGGCGCTTGTCGGACGCAGCGATGATCTTTCCTTCCGCGTCATCGGTATCGGTTGAGACGCCCCACTGCGCCGTAAAGCGATAGGTCTTCTCCGCATCCATGATGTAGGGCACGGTCTTGGTCGCCTCGCCCAGCGCGATCGGCAGAACGCCCGTCGCAAGGGGATCAAGCGTGCCGGCGTGGCCCGCCTTCTGCGCCTGAAAGAGCCACTTCACTTTGCCGACGGCTTGCGTCGACCCAAAGTCGAATTCCTTATCGAGAATGAGCCAGCCCGAGATCGGCCGTCCCTTTTTGCGCCGTCTTGCCAAGGCGTCGCGCTCCTGTGATCGATGTTGCGTTCCAGCGCCGCCGCACCGGGTCGAACGGCGGGAGGCGAACGCGGCCTATCAATCAGGGACGCCCGCCTGCGTCAAGGCGCCCCGGAACTGCAAACTACTGATCCTTTTTGGCGAACGGCTTCACGCGCAGTTTTGTCTGGTGGTCCTTAGCGCCCGGCTTGTCGTCCGGCGTCACGCCCCGGAAGTATCCTTTTTGCCACTTCGCCTTCACAGCCTCTTCTTCCCGCTTGGACAATGCGCCAAGAAAGCCGGCCCGGCTGAGCCGCCATGTGTCGTAATGCTCATATCGCTTCTTGTCGCTGTAGAGCGGGCGAACCTCAGGCTCAATCTTATCGAGAGCGCCGCGCTGCACCGGAAAGATGTGCGCGATCGGTTCGCCGGCGGCGAATGACACGGTATTTTTCGGCCGGGTGAAGATCCAGTTCATCGTGAAGGTGTAAGGCGACCAGTCGGTTTCCACGACGCCGGAGAGCGGCGCAATACCGTCCTTCGGGCGATTGAGCGGACCCGTCACCATCATGTTCCAGCCGGGTTCGGTCTGAAACATCATCGGCAGTTCAAACGTAAGGACCGCGGCGCCGAAATGCGCAAGCGGGCGCACATGGCCCTGCGGCGCTTCGGGATCCTTATAGGTAATCTTGACGTCGCCCGGACGGGCGCCGCCGCCCCAGCGAACGCGAAACGCCGCAGGGTTGAGAATTTCCCATCCATGGGCGTTGGCGATGGCGAGCGGCAGACAGCGATAAGCGAAGCGCTGATCGCTCGCGTCCATCCAGTCGCGCTCAGCCGGCGCAGGGCGAAGCGGTAGTTCATCGTCCGTAAGCGGATAAACGATCAGTTTCATTGCGCGCTAGTCGTCGCCAAGGTCGCGCGCCACGTCCGGCCGGGCGAGCAACGCGTCGATGCGCTGGGCTTCGGCGAAGGTGTCGTCGGAAAGAAATTTGAGCGCCGGGGTGAATTTCAAATCGATCTTCTTGCCGAGCATGCTGCGAATATGCGGCGCGGCATGGTTCAGGGCCGCCACCACTTCGCCTTGCCTGTCGCCGCCGAGGGGCGCCGCGAACACCGAGGCGTTTTTGAGGTCGGGCGACACTCGCACTTCCGACACGGTCACCGAAACGCCCTGCAGCGCCGGTTCGCGAAACCCTTCGCGCTGAAAAATTTCCACAAGGGCGTGTCGGATCAATTCCCCCGCCCTCAGCTGCCGCTGGGACGGGCCTTTGTTCTTGGAAAACCGTTTGGCCATGGCGTCGAATGTAAAGACTGCCGGCGACGGGTTAAACCCCCGCCGGTTAAGCCGCCGCCAAGGCGACCGCAAACGCCGCTGTTTTCTCCGGGATCAGCGCGTAATCATTCTTCCGGTCGCGAAGCCCCGAACACAAGTCGACCCCGAAAGGCCGCACAAGGCGCACCGCCTCGTATACGTTTTCCGGGCTGAGACCGCCCGCGAGGAAGACAGGCAACTGAACCGCTTCGACAATCCGCCGGCTGACCGACCAGTCATGAACGTCGCCGGTGCCGCCAAGGGTGCGATCGGGGGCGGACGGCTTACCGGAATCGAGCAGGATAAAGTCGGCGCCGTCTTCGACGCTGCGCGCCTGGTCAACGGCGCCGTCGTCTTCAACGTGAATGACCTGAATAATTTTGAGCGCCGGATGCGCCTTGCGAATCACGCGGTAAGCGCCAGGTTCCGGATCATCCACGATCTGGACGAAATCCGGCTGCGTCGTCGCCACATGGTTGGCGATGGCGTCAGCGTTTGTCCGACTGGTCAGCAGCACGGAGCGAACCGATCCTGCAAGAGACTGTCGAACGAAGTCCGTGATCTCACGAATATGGTCATCTTCGATGATTCCCGGCCCGCTTGGCATGTCGCCCACGAGACCGATCGCATAGGCGCCGGCGCGCGCGGCGATCTCCGCTTCTTCCGTCGACCGAATGCAGCAGATTTTGAATGCCGTCATGGCGCAGGCCTCGGATCGCTATCGATGAGCGAATAAATCACAGAATCGCGCACGCCGATATGCGTTTCGGCGGCGGCGCGCAATCGGCCTTCGAATTGAAAGCCCTGCTGTTCGAAAAGACGGATAGAGGGCGTATTGTCAGGGTCGATATCGGCGACGATGCGGCGCGCGTTTTTCGCGCAAAACCCATAATCCACAGCCTGTCTGACGGCGGACGCTGCAAAGCCCCGGCATTGCGCGGAGGGGACAATCATGACGCCGATCTCCCACACATGCGCGTCCGCGCCAGGCCGGTAGAGCGTGACGCGCCCAAGCGCATCGCCGCCCAGCGCGCCGACAATCGCCCAAGACGTATCCTCGAACCCAGCTGTCCAGCCTTTGAGGAGCGCGATCGTATCCGCAACGGTCTCGCACGGAGGAACCGGCAAATATCGGCAGCCTTCTTCATCGCCTAAGACCGCATGCAGCGCCGGACCGTCGCGTTCAGGATCGAGTGCGCGGACAACGGCTTGTCGCATGTGAACCTGCTTTCAGAACAAGCCGCCGCAATACCAAAATGAGCGCCGCCGTCCCCAAATGCGCGCCATCGCGGGGGCCCAACATGTCGACAAATCCGAATGCGACCGCCCTAAAGCGTCCTCGTCACCTTCTCGACTGCAAAGCACTCGATCACGTCGCCGACTTTCATGTCTTCGTAGTTGGCGAAGCTCATGCCGCATTCCTGACCGGCGGGCACTTCGTTGACGTCATCCTTGAAGCGCTTGAGCTGGGACAGCTCGCCTTCGTGAATGACGACCTGGTCGCGAATGAGGCGGACTTTCGCGCCGCGCTCGACCTTGCCTTCCGTGACCCGGCAACCGGCGACTTTGCCGTGTTTGGAGATGGAGAAGATTTCAAGGATCTCTGCATTGCCGAGGAACGTCTCGCGCAGCTCCGGCTCCAGCATGCCCGACAGCGTCGCTTTCAGGTCGTCGATCAGATCGTAGATCACCGAATAGTAGCGGATCTCAACGCCGGACCGCTCGGACTCGTCGCGCGCCTGTTTGTTGGCGCGGACATTAAACCCGATGACCGGCGCCGAAGAGGCTTCCGCCAGGATGACGTCGCTCTCGGAAATCCCGCCGACGCCGGTATGCAACACGCGCACGCGAACCTCGTCCGTCGACATTTTTTCCAATGCGCCGACAATCGCCTCGACGGAGCCCTGCACGTCGCCTTTGATGACGACCGGCAGTTCCTTGATTTCCGAATCCTGAAGCTGCGCCATCATCTGTTCGAGTGATGTGCCGGAAGACTTGGCGGCGTCTTTCTCGCGCCGTTGGCGTTGACGGAAGTCGGCGACTTCGCGAGCCCTGGCTTCAGAATCGACAACATAGAACTTTTCGCCGGGCTCCGGCACGCCGTTAAGACCCAGGACTTCCACCGGATAGGCGGGCCCGGCTTCCTTGACCTGCTGGCCCTTGTCGTCGCTCATGGCGCGCACCTTGCCCCATTCCGATCCGACGACCACGATATCGGAACGCTTAAGTGACCCGCGCTCGACCAACAGTGTTGCAACTGCGCCGCGTCCCTTGTCGAGCCGCGCCTCAACAACGGCGCCCTCTGCGGCGCGATCGGGATTGGCTTTGAGCTCCAAAAGCTCCGCCTGAAGAAGAATCGCGTCCTGCAGGCTGTTTAAATTCGTCTTTTTCAGCGCCGACACTTCGACGTCCTGAATTTCGCCGCCCATGGATTCGACTTGAATCTCATACTGCAGGAGATCAGTCCTGACTTTGTCCGGATTGGCGTCGGGCTTGTCGACCTTGTTGATGGCGACAATCATCGGCACGCCCGCCGCCTTGGCGTGGCTGATGGCTTCTTCCGTTTGCGGCATAATCGAATCGTCAGCGGCGACGACCAGAATGATAATATCCGTCACCTGTGCACCGCGGGCGCGCATTTGCGTGAACGCTGCGTGTCCCGGCGTATCCAAAAACGTGATCTTGCCCTTAGCGCCTAGGTCAACCTGATAGGCGCCGATATGCTGGGTGATCCCGCCGGCCTCGCCCGAAACCACGTCGGTCTGGCGCAAGGCGTCCAACAGGGACGTTTTGCCGTGGTCGACATGGCCCATGATGGTCACGACGGGCGGACGCGGCTTCATGTCCGCATCCTGATCCTGCGCGCCTTCGAGCCCCTCCTCGACATCGGATTCCGCCACGCGCTTAACAGTGTGACCAAGATCTTCGGCGACAAGTTGCGCCGTGTCGGCGTCAAGGGTCGCGTTGGCGGTCACCATCTGGCCCTGCTTCATCAATTCCTTAACGAGATCGACGGCGCGCATGGACATGCGGCTAGCCAGCTCTTGCACGGTGATGGTTTCTGGAATCGTCACGTCACGGACGATGCGAGCGTCCCCGCCGCGTTTTTGCCGCGCCAGCTTTTCGCGCTCGCGGGCGCGCTTCACCGACGCGAGCGAACGTTGTCGTTCTTCGTCGTCAAGCGCATTGGCGATGGTGAGCTTGCCGGTGCGCCGCCGCGCCGGTTCCTTGGACTTGGACGTGCGGTCGTCGCCGCCCGCGCCCTTGCGCCGGGTCTTGATGCGTCCGCCGAGCTGGGCGAGCGGATTGTCCGCATCTTCCTCGGGCTTGCGCTCGGCTTCCGAGGCGTCTTTGGTCTTTGCACGCGAATCGGTTTTCGCCGCATTACGTTTCCGACGCTCTTCCTCTTCAGCTTCCAGCGCGAGGCGCGCTTCTTCTTCCGCCTTGCGGCGCTCCTCGGCTTCTTTCGCCCGCTTGGCTTCCTCTTCGGCGAGACGCTGGCGTTCAGCCTCGAGCCGCGCGCGTTCTTCGGCCTCGCGCGCCTCCCGCTCGGCGCGCTCTGCGGCTTCGCGTTTTTGCCGTTCGGCCTGATCGCGGCGAGCCTTGGCGAGCGCTTCGGCCCGAGCCGCTTTTTCGTCTTCCGACAGCGTTTTAAGGACTGCGCCTTTTTTCTTGGAATCGTCAGCAGCGGGCGCGCTTTCCTTCGGCGGCGCTTTTTTGGCCGGCGCTTCTTTCGCAGCGGGCGTCTTCGCCGCCGCCTCGCCTTCCTTTTTCGGCGTCAAGACGCGACGGCGCTTCGTTTCCACGACGACTGTTTTCGACCGCCCATGGGAGAAACTCTGCTTGACCGCGCCCGTTTCCGTGCGTCGCAAGGTCAAGGGTTTGCGGCGGGATTTGGTTTTCTCTTCCGTTTCGACGTCGTCGCTCATTCAAACTCCAAATGCGTCTGGCGGCCCAAACGCGCTCTCAATCGCCGGCGCCTTACAAAACGCCCCAATAAATCTGTTGAAAGCTGATGAAGGACATACAGTCCAAACCAGCCCGGGTCCACCGTTGAACCCTTATCCTTTCTCATCATTGCGGTACGCCTCTAAGCGAAGCGCCGCCCGCAAAAACCGTGTCGCGCCGTGACCTTCGGCGATGGCGGCGTGAACGGCGTCCACGCCAAGCGCCGCAGACATCGCCGCCCGGTCGAACAGCGCGACGACCGGGGTGTCGCCGGCGACGGCGGATAGCTTCCTTTTGCCGTCGTCAGCGCCGTCCGTCGCCTCGACCAACACAGCCGCCCTCGACGCGGCGAGCGCGCTGCGCACTTTCTCGAAACCAACCACCGCATCGCCGCTTTTCCGGGCGAGACCCAGAAACGACAATGCAGCCTTGGCCAGACCGGCCTCAACCTGCGCCGCCAAATCATCCGCCGCCTGCGCCTCGCGACGAAAAGCGCGCGAAAAGGCGCGCCGCTTCACGGCGTCCTGTACGGCGGCCCGGTTCGCCGTCACCCACGCGCCGCGACCGGGAAGCTTGGCCGACAAATCCGGCGTCACAACGCCGTCTGGCGACAAGGCGAACCTGATCAGCGCATCAGGCGACCCCGACCGGCCGCTGACAATGCACCGCCGTTCGCCTGCTGCGCCGGATTGCGGCCTCTTTTGTTCAAGCGCTTGCGCCAGCCGCCGCCTCCTCTTCAACGCCGGCCGCCGCTTCGGCGGCGGCGGCTTCTTCGGCGGCGCGCATCGCATCAAGTTCCTCTTCAGTAACCCAACCAACGCTTACGCGGGCGCGCATGATAATATCTTCTGCGACGTCCGGGTTCATGCCGTACGCTTCCAGAATGCCGTCATAGTGTTTGCGCTCGCCGTCGACACGCTCTGTCCAACCGACAAGGTCATCCGTCACGCAGCCGGCGAAGTCCTCCAGCGACTTCACGTCATTCTCTCCAAGCGTCACGATCATCTTCAGATCGAGCCCTTCGACGCCAAGCAAATCGTCGGCGACGCCGAGCTCCTTGCGCTTTTCGTCCAGCTTCTTGTTTTCCTCTTCGATAAAGTCTTTCGCGCGCGCCTGGAGTTCCTCGGCGGTTTCTTCATCGAGGCCGTCGATCTCGACAAGCTCGTCGAGTTCGACATAGGCAATTTCCTCTATCTTGGAAAAGCCTTCCGATACGAGAAGTCCCGCCATCATGTCATCGACGTCAAGGCCTTCCATGAAGCGTTCGGAGCGACGCTTGAATTCTTCCTGCCGCTTCGCGCTTTCTTCCTCTTCGGTCATGATGTCGATCTCGTAACCGGAAAGCTGGGACGCCAGGCGAACGTTCTGACCGCGTCGGCCAATGGCTAGAGACAACTGCTCGTCGGGAACGACGACTTCGATGCGCTCCAGCTCTTCATCGAGCACGACCTTGGTGACCTCAGCCGGCGCTAACGCGTTGACGACGAATGTGGCGTCGTCCTGCGACCAAGGCACAATGTCGATTTTCTCGCCGCCGAGTTCATTGACGACCGCCTGGACGCGGCTGCCGCGCATGCCGACGCAGGCCCCGACCGGATCAATGCCGGGGTCGTTCGACATGACGCCGATCTTGGCGCGGCTGCCCGGGTCGCGCGCCACCGCCTTGATTTCAATGACCCCGTCATAGACTTCCGGCACTTCCTGTTCAAAGAGCTTCGCCATGAACTGCGGGTGCGCCCGCGACAGAAAGATCTGCGGACCGCGGGTTTCGCGGCGGACTTCGAGAATATAGGCGCGCACCCGCTCGCCGTTGCGGTAGTTCTCGCGAGGCAATTGCTGGTCGCGGCGGACAATCGCCTCCGCCTTGCCAAGATCGACAATCACGTGACCGTATTCAACACGCTTGATAATCCCGTTGATGATTTCGCCGACGCGATCTTTAAAGTCCTCATACTGACGCTCACGTTCAGCATCACGGACTTTCTGCGTGATGACCTGCTTCGCCGCCATCGCCGCGACACGGCCGAAGTCAATCGGCGGCAGCGGTTCGGACATGAAGTCGCCGACTTCGGCTTCTGGATTACGGTGACGCGCCTCGTCCAACGTGATCTCCGCCGCATCGTTTTCGATCTCTTCCACGACCTCCAGGAGACGCCAGAGCTTGGTTTCTCCGGTATTTGGATTGATCTCTGCACGGACATTTGTTTCATGTCCGTAACGCGACCGCGCCGCCCGCGCGAGCGCGTCCTCCATGGCGTCGATCACCAGGCTTTTCTCAATATTCTTCTCACGCGCCACGGCGTCAGCAATCTGAATCAGCTCCAGCTTGTTCGCGCTAACCGCGTTCATTGAGTGTCTCCGTCATCTCATCGTCTCCTTCGCCGTCATTTTCGGCGTCTTCCAGTCGGGTTGCGCCTGACTTCAGGCTTTCCCGGATCAGTTCATCTGTCAGCACCAGCTTTGCGCTGGCAATCCACGCAAGCGGAAACAAAGCAGTTTCGTCTTCACCGTCGATGTCGAACGCAACCATGCCGTCGTCGACGCCGGCGACAACGCCTGCAAATCGCTTCCGCCCTTCCACCAGTCGGTTTAATTCCAGCTTGGCTTCCCACCCGCGCCAATCGTCGAAATCCTTCAGCCGGACCAGCGGCCGGTCGATGCCGGGCGACGACACTTCCAAATTGTAATGGCCCGCAATCGGGTCGGCCTCCTCGAGGACCGGCGAGAGCGCGCGCGACAGCGTCGCGCAGTCTTCGGCCGTCATCGAATGATCGGGGCGCTCAGCCATCACCTGCAGGGTTTTGGTGTTCCCGCCGGTAACGCGCACGCGGATCAATTCAAAGCCGGCTCCCGCCGCAACAGGGCCGATTAGGTCCGTCAGTGTGTCTTCAAGCGCCGCCAACCGCGATGGGTCCTCCGTGAACGAAAAAGCGGGCCCCGCGGGGCCCGCTCTCGATTTTTCGATAAGCGTTTGGCGGCTATATAGGCCGGCTGCAACGGTTTGTCAGCCCCTTTTTAGAGATGACCCGGCCCGGACCCGGGCCGGGTGGTACAGGACTTGAACGTTAACAAGACGTTAACGGATTTGAGTCCCATGATGAAACGCCGCTTGATTGCCGCGCTGATCCTCAGTTTCTTAATCGTCACCGCCGCGATGGCGCCGGTGGCGTTCCGCATCGGCGAAAAACAAGGCTTCGGAGATGCGGTCGCCCGCGCGCCCGCCGCAGCCCCGTCAGCAGAGCACATCGCCGCCGCGAGAAGCCTGGCGTTAGACGACTGCGGCGTCCTCGATGCGCCCGGCGCAATCGCTGGTCCCGGATGGCTGATCGACTGCCTCTACCGCGGAGAGACCGCCGCCCCGGTGAGCGCGGCGGCGGAACCGGTTGAAACCTCCAGAAAATCAAGCGCTCCAAGGAAAAAACCGCGCCGACAGCGTGAACAGCTCCGGACCGCCATGATCGAGGCGATCGCTGAGCCGGCGGCTGCCCCGAATGCCAACGATCGCGCGGCTGCTGATCCGCTGGTTCGCATCGCCGACGCGGGCGAATTGACCGAACAATCGCCATTGCGCCCGGACTATTTCGGCCAGGGCGCGCCGCCGGTTCAGATTCCGCCGAATATTCCGCCGTCGAAGATCCCTGAAGTGGGCCCGCCCGTCCTGGAAACGCCTTTGCCAGGGGGCGCGCTCCTCCTCCTCACCGGACTGCTCGGTCTCGCCGCCGCCAAACGGCGGCGCCCTTAGCGGGCATTCCACCCTTCGAAGGGGCTCCCTATGGATTTTTCCTCCTCCTTGGGACAAAATCACCCCGTTGGGGCGAGGTCACGAGGGGCGGCGAAATGGGGCGATTGCTGGCGTTTATCCTGGGCGTAGCGGGTGCGGTTCTCGCCTCGCAGGGTCCCGGTTTCACTCTTCAATACATGCAAAACCTGGAAGGCCGGGTCGATGAGTTGACGGCGATCGTCGAAAGCCATGATCAGGAAATCGGGAAATACGGCTATTCCAGAAGCGAAGCGCTGGTCGAATGCGCCGCCGCGACCGACCTGTTGGAAGCGATGTGCGCCAACTACCGCATGGCCGTGGAGCGGCTGGATTATCTAACAGCGCATCTCGCCGAGCTTGAGGCCGCCACGGATTATGTTCGCCCGCTCATACTTGCGCGAACCTATGATCGCGATATCGCCATGTCGGTGCGAGAACAGTTCGAACCCGCAGTTCCCGCGACGATTGACGGCGCCATTTACGCCGCCGGCGGCTTTGTCGTCGCTTGGGGACTGCCGCTCATGCTGTTTTCCATCATCGGCGGCATGTTCGGCGGCGCCCGGCGGCGCGCTTAGGCGCTCGCCGCCTGCGCGGCGCGCACGCCGTTTCGGCGCAAATCTTGAACGGCGCAACGCGTCAAGTCGCTGACGCGGATAGCCAAAACCGGCAAAGCGTTTCATTGGGTTGGTGTGCAGTCAAACTCGCCAGATCACGCAGTCGCTCCGGCGTCAGTCGGCGTCGTCGTCATTGGCCGCAATGAAGGCGAACGCCTGGTTGCGTGCTTGCGCTCATTGGAAAACAAAGCCGAACGCATTGTTTACGTTGACTCAGGATCGGCGGACGACAGCATCCAAGAAGCGCGCCGCGCAGGGGCCGACGTTGTCGTTCTCGACAAGCGAAAAGCGTTCACCGCTGCGCGCTCCCGCAACGCCGGCGCAGCGACTCTTATGGCGGGGGAGCGGCCGGTTTACATTCAGTTTGTCGATGGCGACTGTGAGATCGCCGCCGGTTGGCTGCAAAGGGGCGCAGAATACTTGGAACGTCACCCCGACGTCGCCGTCGTATTCGGAGCGGTTGAAGAGAAGTTTCCCGAGAAAACATTCTTCAACAGGATGATCGACAGAGAGTGGCGGGGCGAACCCGGGCCGGCCGACTTCTGCGGCGGCATCGCCATGTTTCGGACAGCAGCGTTTGACGACGCCGGGGGATTTCGAGAGGACCTCATCGCCGGCGAAGAACCTGAGCTCTGCGTGCGCATTCGCCAAGAGGACCACGGCATCGTCCGGCTGGAAACGCCTATGGCGCGCCATGACGCCGACATGCGCACGGTGGGGCAATGGCTCAAACGCGCGCGCCGGGCGGGCCACGCTTTCGCCGAAGTATCCACCCTGCATCGCGGCAGCCCGCAGCGGATTTGGGCGCGCGAAACACTGCGCGCACTTCTCTGGACGGGCTTGGCGGTCTTGAGCCTCGTCGCTGGCGCTTTTGTCCATCCCGCATTTCTGATCGGGTTGGCCATATTCCCTTTGCAGATTGTTCGCATGGGGTTTCGCGACAAGCCTCTTACGGCGGACAGTTTTCGCCATGCCGCCCTGATGATGCTGCAAAAGCCGTGGGAAGCCGCTGGCGTCCTACAATTTTGGCGAAAACGCTTCACCGGCGGCAGGACCGAACTCATTGAATATCGCGCAGACGACAACGCGGACCGCGCCCCATGACGATCGACGCAAGCCTCGCCGTTGTGATCGTCAATTACGGCGCTGCGGATTTCATCATTCGGCATTTAGACGAAACGATCGCATCGACACGCGCCTTTCGCGAAGCGCATGTCTATATCACAGACAACGCGTCACCCGGCGACGATCTCGAAAAACTCAACGCACACATTGCGCGCGCAAATCTTGAAGACGCGGTATCCGCCTTCGCCGCGGGCGGAAATCTCGGTTTCGCCGGCGGCAACAACGCCGCCTTTGCGCGCTTCCACGCCCGGCCCGATTATGTGTTCTTTCTCAACCCCGACGCCTGGCCGGCGCAAGACGCAATTGAGCGCCTGGTCGAAACGCTGGACGCAAACCCGGAAGCAGCTGTCGCGGCGCCGCGGATTGTGAACGAGCACGGCGAAACGGCGATTTCCTATTTTCATTTCCCCGCTATCAGAGATCAGTTCGGCAGCGAAGCTGAACTGGGATTCCTGCAACGTCGCAGTTCCTGGCGAATTCTCGATCTCGATGCGCTCCAAGAGCCCATCGAAACAGAATGGGTGTCGGGCGCATCGTTCCTTTTACGGATGAATGCGGCGGCCGACCCGCCTATGGATGACGGTTACTTCCTCTATTTTGAGGAAACCGACATGATGCGCGCGCTCGCCAAGGCAGGCTGGCGGGTCCTGCTCGACCCGAGATCGCGTGTCACGCATGTCGGAGGGCTGACCACGGGGGCGAGCGTCAATCACCTCGACCACCCCCTGCCGGTGTGCTGGCATCGGTCGTGGCGACGGTACTTTGTCAAGCAATACGGCCTCGCCGGCGCGCTGCTCGCCGCCCTTCTGAAAACCGGCGGTATTATCGCCTACAAGACGAAAGCGATCCTTCTGGGATTTCCGCCGCGGCGGCCGAAACGCTACTTGCGCGACTTTGTCAGATACGGACTGGCGCCGCTGCTTATTGGCCGGAAGGGTTAGTCCTTTCCAGTGCGGCGAAATCCCAGATCCGATCATCGGCAAGGTGGCTTGGACGAACATTCTGCAGGGCGCGAAACATTACGTCACGCCGGCCGGGCGATTTCATCTCCCACGCGTCCAGCATCTTTTTCATCATCACCCGCTGCAGCCCCTCTTGCGAGCCGCACAGATTGCACGGGATAATGGGAAAGTTCATTGCAAGGGCGAACTTTTCTATATCCTTCTCCGCACACTGAATAAGCGGGCGCAGTACGAACAGATCACCCTCGTCATTGACAAGTTTCGGCGGCATCGCGGCGAGGCGACCGCCGTGAAACAGGTTCATCATAAAGGTCTCAAGGGCGTCGTCGCGATGATGGCCGAGCACAATAGCGTCGCAGCCTTCTTCGCGCGCAACGCGATAGAGGATGCCGCGACGAAGGCGCGAGCATAAGGAACAGTAGGTGCGGTTTTCGGGCACTTTGTCCGTAACGATCGAATACGTGTCTTCGGTGACGATACGATGCTCAACGCCGAGCCCGGCCAGATACTCCGGCAGCACGTGTTTGGGAAATCCCGGCTGACCCTGATCAAGATTGCAAGCAAGCAGCTCCGCTTTGAGCGCGCCCTGCCATTTCAGGTCCAGCAGCGCCGCCAGCAGGGTGTAGCTGTCCTTGCCGCCGGAGAGACAGACGAGCCACTTTTGCGCGCCGCCGTCGCCGCTCGGGCGGTCCATATCGAACCGGCGGACAGCGTCCAGGGTTTCGCGCAAAATGCGCTTGCGCAGCTTTTTGAATGTTACCGACTGATCAATGTCGGCGTACATAGCCGGCGCGGGGCCGGCGTTTTCGTTCAAGGGTTGCGGCGTTTCAGATGCAATCGTCATCCCGCTTTCATGACACGGCGGCGATCAGCCGCCAACCAGCGCCGGCGAAGCGGCTCCGGTCTTGAAGTGAGCGTCGAGAAACTCAAGAAACGCCGGCCAGTCTTCTTTGACCACGCCATGGGTGCCCGCCCGAATCCAGAAGGCGAGATCGGCATCGGGCCGCCAGACGTTGAGCCGGTCCTGCTCCAGCCCTTGAGAGCCGAGGAGCTCATAGGCGGCGTCTGCGCCCATGGCGGCGCGGAACGCCCCATTGGGGTCGGACCAGACATCCCGCCGCGCATTACCGAGCAGAACGGGCCGCGGCGCAATGAGCGCGAGCAATTGATGCTGGTCCACGGGCATTGTGTGTTCCTCACCCGCCGCCGCCGCATAGGCGCGCGAAAACCAGTGCGGATAGGTCTGCGTCATGGAGCGGACGCTCTCGCCCGGCTTATTGCGATTGAGCGAAGCGCCCCCCGTGCCGGACTGATGCGAAATCACGCCGTCGATGCGCGGATCGAAAGCCGCCGCGACCAACGCGGCCTTGCCGTAGCGGGAGTGCCCCCAAACGACAAATCCGTCCTCGTCGAAACGCTCGTCCTTCTCAATCGCGTCGACCACGCGCGAAAACAGCCAGCCCCAAGCGGCGACCGCGCCCCACCGGGTTTCATCATCGGCGTGCCCGGCCGACAACCGTCGCAGCTCGGCCATGCCCCGCCCGCGATTGTCGGCGATCACCGCGCCGGGGTAGATCGATGCGATGGCGTATCCGCGATCGAGGATTTCCTCGATCGGCGGCGTGCAGATATAGCGGCCGAAGACATATGTCGCGACAGCGCCAAAAACGCCGCCGCTCATTGAATTGGCGTCGTCCGGTCGCGACACCGCAGCATGCGGAATGACATCCCAGGAGGGACAAAACGTTTCCATAAGGATCACCGGCGCCGGTCCCGGCGTATTTATCGGCGTCACGACCTGAACCAGAAAACCGCCGCGATCCATCGTTTCTCTGGTTTCGACGGCGACATCGTTGAATACGGCAGTGGCGGAAAGGGTCCATTCCTCCAGCCGACCGCGATTGCCGAAAGCCGCATCGTCGAGGACACGCTTTTCCAGCACTTGTGTGGAGGACGCGTCCGGCATCACGCCGTGAACATGGCGCTCAAACGCGTCGCGCAATAGCGGCGTGCGGCTGTCGCGCCAGACGGCGGCTTCGTTGACCGCGCTGTCGCCGGAAAAGGATTCCAGCACCGGCGGCGCAGCCGTGTCGCCGTCGGGTTTCAGATCCGCCCAGGCGAGCGTGACGCGCGCGCAGGAGGAAGCCGCCAGCGAAAGGACCGCAACGGCGACATAGGCAAGCGTCTTTGACGAAAAAAGGAAAGCGTTCATAGGCGCCAACGAAACCGGTCCTTTGTTTGTATTTCAAGTCACGATGTAGTTAGGGAGCGCTCAAATCCTGCGAAAGGTCAAATAGGCGGGAACGCGGCCTTCGCGAAGGGCTTTCGCCTCATAACGTGTTTGCGGCCAATCGTCGGGCCGAACTTCCCAGTCAGCGCGCCGGCGGGCGGTCCATTCAAATGCAGGTGCGTTGCGCGCATGCATGAACGTCCAGCGGATATAATCCGGTATATCCGATGCGATGCGCAGCTGCGATCCGGGGCGCAGCAGCCTCGCGGCTTCGGTGAAAAACCACGGCGAGATCATCCGCCGTTTAAAGTGGCGTCGTTTGGGCCAGGGGTCCGGATGGAGCACGAACAGGCGCCCGAGCGAAGCGTCAGGCAACGCCTCCATCAACGGACGCGCATCGCCGAAATGGACCCGAATATTGGCAAGCTCTTTTGAGTCGATCTCCGACAACAGCTTGGCGACGCCGTTGACGAAGGGTTCTGCGCCGATCATGCCGATTTGAGGGTGTCGGCCGGCTTGCCACGCCAGATGCTCGCCGCCGCCCGTTCCCACTTCGAGCCAGACGTCTCGGGAACCGGGGAACAGCGCCTGCGGCGCGATGGGCCCATGGCTCGGATCAGCGATCGCAACGCGCGGCAATAACTCCTGCATCAACCGGGCGGGACGTGCGCGCAGCGGTTTGTCCTGGCGCCGACCATAGAGATTCTCGATATAGCCGCGATCATTCATGACAACGCGTCATATCCGTTATGCTTTTCGTCCGCAAAGCGGCCGAAAAAAAACGGCCCCCGGAATGCAGATCAGGGGGCCGTTCTGGAATGTTGCGCTATAAACGCCGCTTAGTTCGAGTCGTCGCTCGTATCTTCTACGACGTCCTCAACGACTTCGTCGACCTCGTCCTGCATGTCGTCGACCATGCCTTCGACGTCGTCAGCAACTTCTTCCGCAGCCGCCGCAGCATCGTCGTAAGCAGCGTCGGCTGCTTCCTCGACAGCGTCCACCGCCTCTTCGGCGGCGGATTCTGCGGCATCCGCGGCTTCTTCGACTTCCTCAACGACGGCGTCGTCCGATGTGTCGGCCTCGCCGCTCTCGCCGCAGCCCGCCAGCGCCAGGAACGCCGGCGCGGCCGCAATCAACAAGCCGCGCTTGAGACGCGTCGTCATTTCAATTTCGTCCGTGAAGAATTTCATTTTCTTGCCCCTTTGAGTGTTTCGCGCCAACCAAAATCGCGACGCCCGCAATGCCAGCGCGTAAAATCGCGGCGAGCCGCCGCAAAAGCCAGCAGTACCATACAATTAGCCCGACTTAACGGTGTTTCCCGACTCTGACCATTTTTTCACCTGAGAAAAAATGGGCGGGAAACGCGCCATGTTTCGGACATTTTGACGCAGACTCCCTCCGGATCTCGCTAAACGGCGGCTTTCAGCGCCTCGACGAGGTCGGTTTTCTCCCATGAAAAACCGCCTTCAGGATCCGGATTGCGCCCGAAATGGCCGTAGGCGGCGGTTCGCGCATAAACCGGTTTGTTCAGGTCAAGCACCCGCCGAATGCCTGACGGCGATAGATCCATAACGTCGCGCAACGCATTTTCGAGCGCGCCTTCATCGACCTCGCCTGTGCCGTAGGTGTCGACATAGACCGACAAGGGCTGGGCGACGCCGATGGCGTATGAAAGCTGAATGGAGCAGCGGTCCGCCAAGCCCGCCGCAACCACGTTCTTCGCCAGGTAGCGCGCAGCGTAGGCCGCCGAGCGGTCAACCTTGGTCGTGTCCTTACCGGAGAACGCACCGCCGCCATGGGGCGCTGCGCCGCCATAGGTATCTACGATGATCTTTCGACCCGTCAGTCCCGCATCGCCGTCTGGGCCGCCGATAACAAATTTTCCGGTTGGATTGACGTGCCAAACGCAATCCTTGGCGATGTCGATTTCCGTCAGGGCGCCGCGAATGTAAGGCTCTACGACCTCGCGCACTTTCGCCGAATCCCAGGACTCGTCAAGGTGCTGCGTAGACAGAACAATTGAGGTGATTTCCTTCGCCTTGCCGTCTTCGTAACGGACGGTGACCTGGCTTTTCGCGTCGGGCCCCAACAACGCGGCGTCGCCCTCTTTGGCGTGACGGGCGGCGGCGAGGTCTTTGAGAATCCGATGGCTGTAATGAATTGGCGCCGGCATCAACGCATCAGTTTCGCGGCAGGCGAACCCAAACATAATTCCCTGGTCGCCCGCTCCTTCCGCATTGGCGTCAGCCGCCTTATCGACGCCTTGCGCAATGTCCGCAGACTGACCGTGCAACAGAACTTCGACTTTCGCCGTCTCCCAGTGAAATCCGTCCTGCTCATAGCCGATATCGCGGATGGCGGCGCGCGCGGCCTGTTCGAACTGGGCCGGCTTCACATGCGCTGCGTCGGCCATCATCGCTTCGGGCACGCGAACCTCGCCGGCGATGACAACACGATTGGTCGTCGTCAGCGTTTCACACGCGACCCGCACATCCCAGGGGTTCATCTGGCCTTTGGCCGCTTCGCGATAAATGAGATCGACAATCTCGTCCGAAATTCGGTCGCAAACCTTGTCCGGGTGCCCTTCCGACACGCTTTCGCTCGTAAACTGGTAGGATTGACGCGCCATCGCTTGCGGACCTTTCATATAAAGAAATGTTTATATGGTGCGCCTATAGCGAAAGCGCGCCGATCTGTCCATTCGCGATCGCAATAGGGCTAATCTGCGCTGGCGTCCGCCATTTCAGCTTCGGAAATGGACCGGACAAGCTCCAGGACTTTTTTGCGCACCTTTGCGTCCTTGATCTCCGAGAAATGCCGGCACAGTTGAACGCCCTCGGGAGAGCGCAGCAGTTCGTCAAAGGCGTCGCCGTCATCGCTCTCCGCAAATCCCGCAACCACGGGCGCTGAGTCGTACTCGTCGTAGAAATACTGCACCGGCACGCTGAGCAGTTCGGCGAGCTGCTTGAGCCGTCCCGCGCCGATGCGATTGGTGCCGCGCTCGTATTTCTGAACCTGCTGAAAAGTCAGATCGAGCGCCCGGCCGACCGCTTCCTGGCTCATCCCCAGCATCATTCGCCGCAGCCGAACGCGGCTGCCCACATGCACGTCTACCGGGTCTGGGCCTCCCTTTTTCTTGCGGACCGGATTTTTGTCCAGCGCGGAATTCTCCGCTGTCGCCTTTCTGGCCATGCCTCACCCATTGGACGCTCCCGCCTTCAGCGGCTCGGCGATTCTCGCCGATGGCGCACTATTGCGGTTTTCCGGTATCGCGTAAAGGTTGCAGCCTCTTGCGCGCCGCGCGCGAAAATAGACGGCCCCAAAAGGCCCACGCCAAAAAACTTGCCGCCATGACAAAAAAGGGAATGTCGCGCCATTGATCGTACAAGGTCGACGGCAAGGCGCGCGGCAGCGGCGCATCGATGACTCCGGCATTGTAGAGGTTCACGCGCCCTGCGATCCTTCCCTTGGCGTCGATCAAAGCCGAGACGCCGGTGTTCGCGGAACGCGCCATCGGCAAGCCGGATTCAATTGCCCGCAAACGCGCCTGGTCAAGATGCTGGCGCGGACCGGACGTGTCGCCGAACCAGGCGTCGTTGGTGACAGTCACAAGCAAGCGCGGTCGGTCCCCATGCGGATAAACCGCGCTCGGAAAGATCGCCTCGTAGCAAATGAGCGGCGCAAACCGCAGCCCTGCAGCCGTCATGACGCGCGGCCCCTCACCTGCGGTGAAGCCGGCGTCGCCGTAAGGGGTGAGTTGCGCCAGACCGATCGCATTCAAGAAATCGTAAAACGGAAGATACTCACCGAACGGAACAAGGTGGTGTTTGTCATATGATGCGGCCGCTTGACGGCCGTTAGCTGTCTCGGAAACAACCAGGATCGAATTGTAATAGCGGCTTGCGCCGCTGTCCGACATGTCGCGACGCACAGCGCCGGTGATCAACACCGAGCCCTGCGGCAGTTCCGTGGTCAGAACATTGAGTGCGCTGTGCGCCTCGCCCAAAAGCGGGGCGGCGTTTTCCGGCCAGATAATCAAAAGCGGCGCGTCCTCGGGCGCCGGCGCCGTCGACAGATTGAGCGCTTTGTAGAAATTCTCGCCCCACTTGTCCGGGTTGATCTTGTCGCGCTGACCGATATTCGGCTGAACGATGCGCATATGGGCGTCCGGCGACGCCGACGGTCCAGACGGATCCATCAGCCTGACCGCGCCGACACCGAACAGCGCGGCGGCGCCGGCAAGCGCAACGACAACGCCTGAAACCGCGCGCCGGTTTGATGCGCCGGGGACAAGCCCCGCCGCCGGCGCCGCCGCGAGCACGATCGTGAAAAGGCTCAGTCCATACGCTCCCCACCAGGCCGCGGTCTGGGCGCCCATGGCCGACCCCGCCAACGCCTGGCCCGCCAAGTTCCAGGGCAGTCCGGTCAACACATGACCGCGCGCATACTCAAAGAGTGCAAAAACGCTGGCGAAAACGAGAATGCGCGCCCAGCCCGCGCGCCGCGCCAACGCCGTGACCAGCGCAGCGGCGCCGGTAAAGAGGGCCAGCCCCGCCGGCATCGCCGTCATCGCAAAGGGGGCCATCCAGGCGAACTGATCGGCCTGGACGAAAAAGGAAAACGCCATCCAATAAACGCCGGCCAGAAAATACCCGAAGCCGAAAAACCAGCCGACCGCAAAAGCGCTTCGTTTTGGCCGCGGGGCATTCGTTGCGCCGTCGATCAGCAGCACCAACGAAGCGAAGGCGACCGCAAGCAACGGCAAAATGTAAAACGGCGCCAACGCCAGCGCGCCGCACAAGCCCGCCGCAAACGCTGCAGCGGCGCGGCGCCATCCTGTCAGCGCGCGCAACTTCTCAGAAAGGGTCAACAAAACGGCGCCGGCGCGCGCGATGGATTTGTCCATGCCGGCGTCCTCGCTTATTCCGCCGCTTCGTTGCGCTGGGATTGGGACGGTCGGATGCGCAGACGCCGCAACTTGCGCGCGTCAGCTTCAACAACTTCAAAATCAAGGCCGGAGGGACTGGCGAGAATCTCACCGCGTTGGGGAACACGGCCGGCGACCGACACTACATACCCTCCAAGGGTGTCGACGTCATCGTCCTCGTCAGTTTCCAATGTGACGCCGGTCTCCTCGGCAAATGAATCCAACTCTACGCGTGCGTCCGCAAACCATCCGCCGTCAGTTGCAGCGGTTAGTTCAGCCTCATCCTCAACGTCGTGCTCGTCATTGATGTCGCCGACGATCTCTTCAACAAGGTCCTCGATCGTCACAAGGCCGTCGGTGCCGCCATACTCGTCAATAACGAGCGCCATATGGATGCGCGAGGCCTGCATGCGCAAAAGAAGATCCGTCACGCGCATGGAAGGCGGCGCATACAGGAGCTCGCGCCGCAGCGACTTCAATACCGGATCATCGTCAAGATGCGCTTTCGACCCATTGGACAAAAGCGCGACAACGTCCTTGATGTGGACCATACCGACCGGGTCATCGAGATCGCCGCGATAGATCGGCAACCTCGAGTGCCCGGCTTCAGCGAATGCGCCCACCAGTTCGTCGAGCGGCGTATCGATATCGACCGCGCAGATATCCGCGCGCGGCGCCATCACGTCAAAAACTGTTTTTTCGTCGAACGCGACAACGCGTTCGATCATCTCCCGGCGGGCGCTGGCGAGCGCATCGTTTGCATCCGCTCCGCCATTGTCGTCGACGACAACATAGTCATCGTCGTCGCGACCGCCCTCTCCAAAAATCTGGCGCAGCATTCCAAACAGTCCGTCCTTGCGTCCCGATTCAGGCCTGTCGCTGTCGTCGTTACTCATTTTCCGCCGCCGCCAACGCCTCGTAAGGGTTGGCGATTCCTAAGGTTTTAAGGATCTGCGCTTCGCGCTGCTCCATCGCGTGCGCGGCTCCTTCCGTCTCGTGATCATACCCGATCAGATGCAACATGCCATGCACCAAGAGGTGCGTTGCATGATCATTTATGGAAACGCCTGAGACGGCCGCTTCCTCGCGGCAGGTCTCAAAAGCAAGGGCGATGTCGCCCAGATAAGCCTGCGCGGCGACATCGAATTCACCGGCGGGAAAGGAAAGAACGTTGGTCGGACGGTCTTTGCCGCGATAGTCCCGGTTCAGGCGCTGCAGCGTCGCATCGTCTGCGAACAACACCGACACCGGCAGCAGAACGCCGCGTTCAACCTTTCGGATCGCTGCAAAACATCCGGCCGCCAGGCTCTCGGGGTCAATGGTCCGCCACGCGTCGCAGGCGATCAGAACGTCATCAATCACAGCGTTGTCCGACTTACTCATGTCCATCGCCGCCGGTTCGTTGATCACGCTTGTCGTAAGCGCCGATTATGCGCGACACGAGCGGATGGCGAACAACGTCGGATGCTGTAAAGCGCGTCACCGCGACCCCTTCAACGCCGGTCAGAACGCCGAGCGCATCGCTGAGCCCCGATTGCTGACCCAAGGGAAGATCCGTCTGCGACGGGTCGCCCGTCACCGCCATATGGGCGCCCTCGCCCAGGCGCGTCAGAAACATCTTCATTTGTTCCGGCGTCGCGTTCTGCGCTTCGTCCAGGATTACCGCTGCGCGTGCAAGCGTCCGCCCGCGCATAAACGCGATTGGTGCGATTTCAATGTCGCCGGCCGCAATGCGGCGCTCGACATAATCAGCATGCATCATATCATGGAGCGCATCGTAAAGCGGCCGCAGGAAAGGGTCGACTTTTTCCTTCATGTCGCCGGGAAGAAAACCAATGCGCTCACCCGCCTCCAGCGCCGGACGGGATAAAATGATCCGCTCCACCGCACCGTTGAGTAGGAGACCGACTGCGTGCGCAACCGCAAGATAGGTTTTGCCCGTGCCGGCGGGGCCGATGCCGAAGGTCAGGTCATGCTGGTTCAGCGCTTCCAGATAGGCGGCCTGATTGGGCGAGCGCGCAGCAATGAGACGTTTTGGCGTTTTGATGGAACGGGGGGGCGCAGCGGCCTGCGTCCTGGCGGTCTCGGCGGTTTTCGCCGCGGCGCGCACATCCTCGGCCGCCACCGGCTCGCCCCGCTTAAGCCGCTCGTAAAGCTTGTCGAGCGCGGCGACGGCGCGATCGCGGGCGCCGGCGTCGCCGCTGACGGCGAATCTGTTGCCGCGCGGATCAATGCGCACGTTGAGCAAGTCTTCAAGGATGGCGAGGTGAGCGTCATGGCTGCCGGACAGGGCGGCGGCGAGCCGATTGTCGTCGAAATCGATATGCGCAATGTCGCCGGCGGTATTCTGTTCGCTCAAGCGGCGTCCTCATCCTTGCTTATCAGCGCCCCGGCGAGCGCGTTGGGCGTAACATCCCTGATCTTCGCGGGCGCAATCTTTCCTAGCATGGATTTTGGCGCCGTCGCGTGAACGCTTTGCAAATAAGGCGACCGGCCAATGAGCTGACCCTCATGCCGCCCTGCTTTTTCAAACAGAACCGGCAGGACTTTGCCGATCTGGGCCGCATTGAAGTCGCTGCGCTGGCGCTCCAGCAGCGCCTGCAACTCCGCCAGACGGGCCTCTTTTTCGTTCTCGGCGACCTGTTTCGGCATGACCGCCCCGGGCGTGCCCGGCCGTCGGGAGTATTTGAAGGAAAACGCGGACGCATAGCCGACGGCCTCCACGACCGCCAATGTCTCATTAAAGTCCTCTGTCGTTTCGCCGGGAAAACCAACGATAAAGTCGCCGGAAATGGCAATATCGGGGCGCGCCGCGCGAATCCGATCAATCAGTTTCACGTAGTGCTCGGCGGTATGGCCGCGATTCATGGCCTTTAAAATCTTGTCCGAACCCGCCTGAACGGGCAGATGCAGATAGGGCATCAGTTTTTCTTCTTCGCCCAACGCCGCAATCAACCCGTCATCCATGTCTCGGGGATGGGAGGTGGTGAACCGAATGCGGTCAATCCCGTCAATTTTGGCGAGAAACCGGCACAGCTCACCCAGCCCCCATCGCCCGCCCTGAGGGTCGCCCGCCGGCGCGTCGCCGGCCCAGGCGTTCACATTCTGACCGAGGAGCGTGATTTCGCGAACGCCTTGCGCCGCGAGCGCGCGCGCTTCGCCTGCAATGGCGCTCACCGGGCGCGACACCTCCGCGCCGCGGGTATAGGGGACAACGCAAAAGGTGCAGAACTTGTCGCAGCCTTCCTGGATCGTGACAAATGCGGTCGGGCCGTCGGCGCTGCGCCGGGCGAGCCGATCGAACTTCTCTTCCACAGCGAAGTCCGTATCCAGGATCTCCCCGCGCTCCCGGGCTTGTCGGGCCAACAGCTCCGGCAGACGGTGATAGGCTTGCGGCCCGACCACCAGATCGACCACCGGCGCGCGCGCCGAAATTTCAGCGCCTTCAGCCTGCGCAACGCAGCCGGCGACGGCAATCGTCATGCCTTCTCCGTCATTCTCACGCTGCGATTTCATGCGCTTGAGCCGGCCCAGCTCCGAGTAGACCTTTTCGGCGGCCTTCTCGCGAATGTGGCACGTGTTCAGGATGACGAGATCGGCATCCTCCGGCGCGTCGACGCTGCGATAGCCGATCGGCTTTAAGAGGTCGGCCATGCGCTCAGAGTCATAGACATTCATCTGACACCCATAGGTGCGGATGAATACGCCCTTCTCGGGGGCCGGCCCGGCTGTTTTTGTCTGACGCGTCGCCATCATGATCGTCTTACTAGCATTGAGCGCGGCTATGTAGGGGGTGAGCGCCGGCGATGCAAATATCCGCGCATGCGCGCCCTCTCGCGAATTTGAGAAGCCTTGTTTTGCCGTCGCCGGCCCGTTTCCCCCATATGAGGCGAACAACCGACACGTGTCTTTGAGTGATGAGTATGAAATATCTGTTTTTGGTCCTGACGGCCGCTCTGGCCCAGCCGTCGATCGCCGCGGAAGCTGAAGACGCGCCGGCGGTCGCCGTAGAGCTGTTCACGTCCCAGTCCTGTTCTTCCTGCCTCGCAGCGGCAACGTATTTTGAGGAACTGGCGACACGGGAGGATGTGGTCGCCCTCGCCTGGCATGTGGATTACTGGAACACCCTGCAAACCCGCGACGGACGCTGGATCGACCCTTACTCCAGCGCAGAAAACACCGAAAGACAGCGTCAGTACAACCGAAACCTGCGCGGGACCAGCGGCGTATACACGCCGCAGATGGTCGTCGCCGGCGCTTCGGAAACTGTCGGTTCGGCGCGCGAAAACGTCGAGCGGCTGATCACTGACGCCGTCGCCGACGCCCCGCGCGCAACAATCTCAACATCGGTCGTACGCGGAACGGAGACAATTGACATCACTGTCTCCGGCGAAGGCGAAGCGCATATCGTCTACTTTACGCCGTCGACGCAAACCGACATTCGCGGCGGCGAAAACGCCGGCGTCAATTTCAACAACGCAAACATCGTCAGCATCGCGAACATACTGGGGCCGGTTGCCGGAAATCGCGCATTCTCGGCCGACAGACCCAAAACCGGTCAGCGATGCGCAATTCTGCTGCAGGATCCGGAACAAGGGCGGATTACCGCCGCCGCCTATTGTAACGCGCGCTGAGCCGTTTATTCCGCGGCGACGATTTTCTCGCCTTCCGCAGCGACGCTTTTTACGTAGTCTTCGCGCGCTTTCCGGTTCATTTCATCAAACTCTTCGGCGCGGGCGTCGTCATTTTCCGACAGCGCTGAATAGTCGACATCAGCGAACCCGATAACGCCCATATCCGTATAGGCGTTCTGGATTTTGTCGGACCACAGCCCGATGTCGCGAACAATCGGCACGATCCGCTGGAACAGCATGGATCGGAAGTGCTTTTGAAATTCCGATTCCTTTTGCGCAGCGATGAAGTCGTCCGCAGGCAGATCAAGATGTTCATAAAGCTCGCGCGCTTCGAAGCGGTCGCGCATGAGATAACAGGCCTCAACCAGGAATTCCTCGCGTTCGTCCCGCTCCGCCTGGGTGAGCTCAGGATAAAACTCGCGAAGCGTGATGCGTCCGAACGCGACATGGCGCGATTCATCCTGCATCACATAGGCGTTGACCTGTTGAGAAAGCGGGTTTTGCGCAATCTCGCGAATGTTGTTGAAGGCGGCGAGCGCCAAGCCTTCGATGACAACCTGCATCGCCAGATAGGTCATGTCCCATCGTGAATCGCGCAACGCTTGATCGACTAGCGTTTGCAGCGGCTTTGTCATCGGATAGGCGACGTCGAATCCTTCAAGAAATTTTTTGTAGACTTCGACGTGCCGCGCTTCGTCCATCACTTGGGTCGAGGCGTAGAATTTGGCGTCGAGATCCGGCACCTGCTGGACGATTTTCGCAGCGCAGATCAACGCCGCTTGTTCGCCCTGCATGAATTGAGAGATGATCCAGGACTGCTGATGCCGGCGCAGTTCGGCCTTTTCCTTGTCGCTCATCTTCGCCCAGTAGGGCGTGTGATACGGACCGCTCATCGGGTCCGGTATCTGCATCGGGTTTTCGGTGTCCAACTCAAGCGACCAGTCCACGCGAGACAGCGCGTCCCACTGCATGTCCTTGCCCTTTTGATAAAGGTGCATCATCTGCTTGCGGCCGTCGTCATATTCCCAGTCGAAGGCCGCTTCAAAGCCTTGCGGGACGGTCCAGCAGGGATCGATGTCGGGAATGGGGTAGAGTTCGCGCAGTGACGCCATGACACTTCCTCCCAGGAAAGGGCGATCTAGGTAAACCAACCAGTGTTTACACTGGTCAGTTTACTCCATGCTGTCAAGACAGAATGGCAGGCGGTCGCCGGCGCCGGCCGCTGTGACGGCCGCCCTATTTCTCGGTTTTGTCGAGCGGGACGCCGTATAGTTCGAGACGGTGGTCGATGAGCTTGTAGCCGTGTTCTTCGGCGATGCGCTTTTGCAGCTGCTCGATTTCTTCGCTCACGAATTCGATGACATCTCCTGAGCGCAGATCAATCAAGTGGTCATGGTGCTCTTCGCTCGCCTCTTCGTATCGCGCGCGGCCGTCTTGGAAATCGTGGCGCTCAACCACGCCGGACTCTTCAAACAAGCGCATCGTCCGATAAACCGTTGCGATCGAAATATTGGAATCGATTTCTGCTGCGCGGCGATGGATTTCCTCCACATCGGGATGATCGTCAGCCAAGGACAGAACGCGCGCGATCACCTTGCGCTGTTCCGTCATGCGCATGCCTTTTTGAATGCAGAGTTTTTCGAGGCGGTCCATGCCCTTGTCTCCTTCTGCCCCCGTTATCCATGTCTCGCGCACGGCTTGCAACCTAAAAGCGAACACTTACAACGATCTACGCAAAATCTGCGCATCCGCGCCGTCCCGATAATATGATTTGCGCAATCCCACTTGCTTGAACCCCGTAGAAGCATAAAGGCCCAGCGCCGGCGCGTTCCCGGCGTCAACCTCCAAAAGCATCGCGGCGGCGCCGGACCGGCTGGCGCGTCCCATCGCCTCTTCCAGCAACGCCCGCCCGACGCCGGCGCCGCGAGAGGCGGGCGCAACACCGATGGCCAACATTTCCGCTTCCCCGGGCAGCATGCGCCATATCGCAAATCCGTCCGGCTCTGTCGCATTGGTTCCGGCAAAAAGCACCTCGGCGCCGGGCGCGTCGAAACTCTCCGCCACGCCCTTTGCGCCCCAGCTGCGCGCGCCGAATGCGACTCGCTCAAGCCGCTGCAGGACGCCCGCCTCTTCCGCGCCCGCCCGCCATATGCGCAGCGTCGTCACGATGGGGCGCCGAACGGCGGCGCCGGCGGTTTTGCATCCGGCGCGCGCAAATAGAGCGGCGCCGGCGGCCCTGTCGGCGTCGGCGCGGCCGCTGCAATGCGTGCAACAACGACCGGGTCGATCTGGGCGTCGACGTCAGCGACTGTCCATTCTGTCGGCGCATCATTGATCAGCGGGGCGCCGGTTCCGACGGTCGCGACCGGCGCGGCGCCGGTCTGCTTTTGCAACCGCGCCAAGGCCGCCGCCGGCGTGTCGACGAACGGCTGGACTAATTCATCTTTACCCTGATAAAGGCCGCCATAGACCTGACCGCGGCGGGCGTCGATGATGGGAGCGACCAAGCCGCCTTGCGCGCTTACATTCTGCGCCAGCGCTTTCAGGCTGGCGACGCCGACAATGTCGGCGCCCACTGCAAGACCCAAAGCGCGCGCGAACGACAGGGCGATGCGGACCCCGGTGAAGCCGCCGGGACCGACAACGACGCCGATACGATCGAGATCACGCGGCGTAACGCCTGCGTCTTCGAAAAGGCGCGCCGCCATGGGACCAATGCGCTCGGCGTGACCTCGCGCCATGTCCTCGATTTGCACGCCGATCGGCGCACCGTCTTTCAAGATCGCCAGGGAACAGCGCTGCAACGCCGTATCAAGTCCGAGCACCAGCATTGCCGCTACCTAGGCGCGCGCACACGATGGGTCAAAGAATTTCGCAAACCTCGCCGAAGTCGAAGCGAGGACTGCGCGGAAACAGGTCTTTGTCGGTTCCGTAGCCGATATTGCAGAGAAAGTTCGCCTTGAAGTTCGTTCCCGCAAAAAACTCTTTGTTTACACCCTCCTGGTCGAAACCGGACATGGGCCCGCAATCCAGGCCCAGGGCGCGAGCAGCGATCATGAAATAGGCGCCCTGCAGCGTTCCGTTGCGAAACGCCGTTTCTTTTATGAGATCATCATTACCGACAAACCAACTTTTAGCATCCGTATGCGGAAAGAGCGTGGGCAAATGCTCATAAAAGTCGAGATCGTGCGCGATAATCACGCAACACGGCGCAGACTTTGTTTTTTCCTGATTGCCTTCCATGAGATGCGGCATCAACCGGGCCTTGCCCTCATCGGAAGAGACAAAGACAAAACGCGCCGGAGAACAGTTCGCCGACGTCGGCCCCATCTTCGTCAGGTCGTAAACCGCCTGGATCAATGTTTGTGAAACATCGCGCGCCTCCCAGCCGTTTCGCGTGCGCGCATCGCGAAAGACAATATCGAGCGCTTCGTCGTTGATCATCTTGTCAGACATTGGCTGGCGGGCCTTTCCTTATTTCTCGTAACGGAAGCCGATTTCAAGCGTCACTTGGTAATATCGGACTTTGCCCTCGTCGAGATAGCCGCGCGTTGAGACGACCTCGAACCAATCGAGATTTTTCACTGACTTCGATGTCGTGGTCACCGCGTTTTCAATGGCGTCTTCAATGGATTTTTTCGACGTGCCGACGACTTTTGTCACCGCATATACGTTATCGGACATGGGTCATTCCTTTCGGTAGCGTGTTTTTTGGAGCTTACCGAAACCGACCCGCGTTGGGAATCATCTCGGGCGTCCGTCCATGAGAAACCGCCCTCTCTGAGAACGGCGCTAAACCGCAGCCTCAACTTTCACGACTTCCGGCACATAGTGCTTCAGCATGTTCTCAATGCCCGCTTTCAGGGTCATGGTCGAGGACGGGCAACCGGCGCAAGCGCCCTGCATCGAGAGAAAGACAACGCCGGTGCGGGGCTCAAAATGCTTGAACACGATGTCCCCGCCGTCGGCGGCCACGGCCGGGCGCACGCGGGTCTCGATGAGTTCGATGATCTGCTCGACCGTCTCGCGGTCTTCGCCCTCATACTCGTCGAGCGATGTCGCCGGGTCAGAAGACGGCGCCGCGCCCTCGTTCAGGACGGGCAGGTTCGCGGTGAAAAAGTCGGCGATCGCGCCAAGGAGCGCAGGCTTGATATGCATCCATTCGACCGATTCAGCCTTCGTCACCGTGATGAAATCGGCGCCGAGATAGACGCCCATGACGCCGTCTGTCTCGAACAGGGTCGCGGCGAGGGGCGAGCCCGCCCGCGCCGTTTCCAGCGTCGGAAAATCCATGCCCAACTCACCTTCGCCAAGCACCGGGCGGCCGGGCAGGAATTTCAGGGATTGCGGGTTTGGCGTGTCTTCCGTCTGTATGAACATCAATCGGGGCTTCCTTGCGCTGCGCGGCTTCACCTAAGCATTCCGGCCGTCGGGCGCAATAACCCGCAGCTCGGCCGCCGGGACCGGCCGAACAGCCGCTCTGGCCGTTCCTTGCCACGCCCCGGCAACCCGCGTAATCGCTAGAGCATAAGAACGGGTCGCGAGGGCTGAATGGACGACGATACGATCAAATTCACCGACGAAGAGGCGCTTGAATTCCACGCGCGCGGCAAGCCGGGCAAGCTCGAAATCACGCCGACCAAGCCCATGGTAACCCAACGCCATTTGTCGTTGGCCTATTCGCCGGGCGTCGCCGTGCCCGTCCGGGCGATCGCCGACGACCCGGACACCGCGTATGACTACACGTCAAAGGGAAATATGGTCGCCGTCATCTCGAACGGCACGGCCATTCTGGGCATGGGCGATCTCGGCGCGCTCGCCTCCAAGCCGGTGATGGAGGGCAAATCCGTCCTTTTCAAACGGTTCGCCGATATCGACTCGGTCGACATTGAGGTCGACACCAAGGACCCGGAAGCGTTTGTGAATGCCGTCAAACATCTGGGGCCCGCCTTCGGGGGCATCAATCTGGAAGACATCGCTGCGCCGGCGAGTTTTGAGATCGAGCAGCGGTTGAAAGAATTGATGGACATTCCCGTCTTTCACGACGACCAGCACGGCACCGCCATCATCGCCGCCGCCGGCCTGCTCAACGCGCTCGACATCACCGGCAAGTCCATCAAGGACATCAAGGTGGCCGTTTCCGGCGCGGGATCGTCGGCCTTGTCCGTTATCGGGCTGATCAAGGCCATGGGATTGCCGCATGAAAACGCGCTGGTGTGCGATTCCAAGGGCGTTCTCTACAAAGGACGCACCGACCGTATGGATCAGTGGCGTTCCGCCCACGCCGTGGAGACCGACAAGCGTTCGCTGGCGGAAGCCATGGACGGCGCAGATGTGGTGCTCGGCCTTTCCGTCGCCGGCGCCATTTCCCAGGACATGATCAAATCGATGGCGAAAAATCCGATTGTTTTCGTCATGGCCAATCCAACGCCGGAAATTCTGCCTGAAGAGGTTCAGGCCGTGCGCCAGGACGCCATTATCGCCACGGGCCGTTCGGACTATCCCAACCAGGTCAACAACGTGCTTGGGTTTCCGTACATATTCCGCGGCGCCCTGGATGCGCGCGCGCGGACCATCAACGAAGAGATGAAAATCGCCTGCGCCGAGGCGCTGGCCAAGCTCGCGCGAGAAGACGTTCCGGACGAAGTCGCCGCCGCTTACGGCAAACGCCTCAGATACGGTCCGGGTTACATTATTCCGACACCGTTCGACCCGCGCCTGATCTCTGAAGTGCCGCCGGCGGTCGCCAAGGCCGCGGCCGACACCGGCGTCGCGCGCAAACCGATTGAATGCCTTGCCGACTACAAGCACACGCTTGCAGCGCGCCTGGATCCCTCAGCGTCATTCTTGCAGACGATTTACGCCTCGCTTCGCGCCAGCGACACGCCGAAACGGATCGTCTTCGCCGAAGGCGAAGAAGAGGCCGTTGTTCGCGCCGCTTATACATTCCAGCAGGAAGGACTCGGCACGCCGGTCCTGATTGGCCGCGAAGAAATGATCAAGAACGCGCTCGCCGATGCGGGCCTGCCCGTAAATCACAAATTTGAAACCTATCACTCGCGTACGGCGACGCATAACTCAACCTATACTGATTATCTTTACGAGCGCCTTCAGCGAAAAGGGTATCTCTACCGGGACGCGCAGCGCCTCGTGAATACGGACCGAAATGTCTACGCCGCATGCATGCTCGCCCATGGCCACGCGGACGGCATGGTCACAGGCGTAACCCGCCATTACGACGTTGCGCTCGACAATATTCGGCTCGCCCTCGATTCCCGCCCCGGCGAACGAATGATCGGGGTGTCCGTGATCCTGACAAAACACAGGACTCTCTTCGTCGCCGACACCAACGTGACAGAGTTGCCGAATTCAGAGGAGCTGGCCGAAATTGCCGTTCAGGTTGCGCACGCTGCGCGTCACCTTGGGTTCACGCCGAAAGTCGCCTTTGTGTCCTATTCCAATTTCGGCAATCCGGATACGGCGCATTCTCGCCGCGTCGCCGGCGCCGTCGAACTGCTCGACAAGCGCCGGGACGTCGACTTTGAATATGAAGGCGAAATGACGCCGCGCATGGCGCTGAACGAACAACTGCGGCGGCTTTACCCATTCTCACGGCTGAAAGGAGAAGCGAACGTTCTCATCACGCCAGGCGTTCACTCCGCCGCGATTTCGACAAAGCTCCTCGGCGAGGTCGGCGGCGCCATGGTGCTGGGACCGGTTCTGATCGGCATGGAAAAGCCCGTGCAAATCGCGCAGGTCGGCGCCGGCGTTGCAGATATCGTCACGCTCGCCGGCATGGCTGCATACGAGCTCGACAAAGAGCACAGAAGCTGGGCGGAGAAAGTCGGCTAACGCAATCGCGATCCTGCATCACGCAGATATCATTGGCTGACGATCGTCATCGACAATAGCGTTGCCCGCGATGCTTTTCACGCGGGGCGCTTATGCGTTTTTTCAGCCTTATCGTTGTCGTTATTGCAATCACGGGATGCGCATCGGCGCAAACCGCCATCGAACGACGCTTTATCCCCGACGCCGATCTCGCATTTCCGGCCTTCGCGGCCATCAGCGAGACGGCCGGTCACAAAGTAGACAACGCGCCCTGGGCGGCGTTTCTTGAAGAGTACGTTCTGACCGGCGCCGACGGCGTCGCGCTCGTCGACTATGGGGCCGTGTCGGAGGCCGACGCCGACGCGCTCGACGCCTATGTCGCAATGCTCGAAGGGATCGATCCCGCCTCGCTGTCGTCCGACGACCAGCTGGCGTTCTGGATCAATCTCTACAACGCCGTGACGGTCGCTCTTATCCTTGATGAATATCCGCTGAAGTCTATCCGATCGATCAAATCCGGTCCTTTTGACTTCGCCGGTCCCTGGAATGACAAACGGGTTCAGGTCGCCGGCGAGGCGCTGTCCTTGAACGATATCGAGCATGGCGTCATCCGCGCCGTTTATCGCGAGCCGCGGATACACTATGCGGTCAATTGCGCTTCAATCGGCTGTCCGGATTTGCGCGCCGAGCCTTACGAAGGCGAAACGATCGACGCGGCGCTGACGGAGCAAACGCGCCGTTACATCAATCACCCACGCGGCGTTTCCGTTGATGAACGCGGGCGCATTACCGCGTCGCGCATTTTCGCCTGGTATCGGGAAGATTTCGGCGCGACGGAAGCCGACGTGATCGCCCATATCGCCCAATACGCAGAACCGACTCTGGCGGCGACGCTGAGCGGAAAGACAAAGATCCGCCGATACGAGTATGACTGGGCGTTGAACGATGCGGCGGCGACAACGCGATGAGACGACTGATGCCTGCGGCGGCCTGTCTTCATTGCGCTGTCATTTGACTCTATTCTGACCTCGACGGTGGAAGCTCTGCTCACGCAATGCGCGGGCTTTCAATAACGGGCGCGGTTACATTCAGAATGGAGAAGCCCCGTGAACACCTCAATCATCATCGCCGTCGCCGCATCAGTTGCTTCCATTGCGGTCGCGCCGCCCGCGATCGCACTGGAAAAAACCGAGGTGCTGTTTAAGTACCACGACTCCGATCTTGAGAGCTTCGGCGCCAGACATCGCCTTTACGCTCGCATCACGCAGGAAGCGGACGCCGCCTGCGCAAAGCACGCCAACACCGCGTACGAAAAAGCCGAGTGCGTCGCCGACGTCAAACAGCGCCTAGTCGCGGTGGTGGATCACGAGAGCCTCTACGCCATTCATGCCCGCGCGACACAGGGCGAGACTGAGTAGAAACCACACCCCCGCCGGGACAACCCAGCCGTTTAGGCTTCGTAGTGACGACCGTTACGATGAAAAACGCAATCGGGGCGGGCGCAGGGACGCGTTTGCGCTCGCCCCCAGAAAAGCGCCGACCAAGGGGAAAAAGAAGTTCAGGTTGAGCGTCTGGGAATTCACCAGACGCGAGAGCATAAACGCCGCCAGCGCCGCCGCCAGACCGGCGAACACCCATTGCATTTGCGGCGCGCCGATCGCCGCCTCGCCGAAAGACCGTTGCGCCAGGGCGATCAACAGCAACAGGAAGAGGATAGGGCCCGGCAGGCCGAGATCCACCGCCAGCGTCAGGTAGTAGTTGTCCAGGGTCAGATTACGCCCCACATAGCCGACGATGCGCGCCGCGCGGCCCGTTCCATAACCGAGAACTGGACGTTTCTCGATTTTGGGCCATGCCATTTTGACTTGATCCACCCGGCTCTGGGACGAACGCGCCGCAGACGTACCCGCTTCCCCGGTTACGAGCGTGTGGGCGGCGTACAGGAAAACCGGCGACGCGGCGACCATAACAAGGCTGAGCAGTCCAATCGCCGGGCGAAAAGCGCTTCGCGCCGGGTCGCGCATAACCCGCAAAAGGCAGATAAACAGCATCACGCCAAGCCCCGGGACCAACGCCAGCATGGCGCCGCGGGAATTCGTCGCGACGACGCCCGCAACGATCAAAACGAATGCGCCGGCCCACAACCAACGGCGGCGCCAGCGCGCCTCGGCCATGAAGGCGAGCGCCAGCGGCGCGCAAAAGCACAGATACTCTCCGAGCGATATCGGGTGCGTGTGCGTCGCCTGCGCCCTGAATACGCCGTCCCGGCTTTTGACCGCCTGCACAACCTGCAGCCATCTTTCGTCACTGCCGATGAATGGAGAGAGTTTCGAGGCGAGCAGCGTTTTGGTCGCCGCCTCGCCCAGCGCGATGGCGCTGACGGCGACGGCGCTCAATGTCGTCAGTATAAGGATCAATCGAAAGTCGCGCCAGCGGCGCACATAGGTCAGGAATACGCAGAAGGGCAAGAGGAGAATGATCGATTGCCTGAAAAACGCCTGCGCCGCCATCACTTTGCCTTCGGCGAGCGGCACGCTGGCGGCGTTCAGGAAAAAGAACCCGAAGACGAGGCCGACCAACCAGGGCCGGCGCTTGACCGCGACAAGAAACTGCGCCCGCCGCCAAGGCGAAACTGTCATGTCATAGGCCCAGATCGCCGTCAGAACATACATGATCACGCGAGGCGGCGTCAGGATCGGCAGAGAACCGATGGAAACATGGATATAGGTAGGCCAGAACGGCATGAGCGCCGCCGCTGAAAAAACGAGCGGCATGATCAGTCTTTTCGGCGCGGCGCGCCCGGACGGCGCGAGCAGCAAAATCAAGATGAGAAAGGGCGCAATAAAGATCGCAAACGCGAACGGAAAGATTAACGTCGCCGCGGCGGCGACAAAGACATAAGCGCACAGAGCGAGAAGCCCGCCGGCCTGCAACGCAGCGCCGCGGGCGCCCATGGAAGTGTCCGGATAGGCGGTCTCACGCATGCGGCGAATCTAGTCTCGGTGTCATGAAAAACGGTTAACGGCGCTTAATCAACGTCTTCGTTACGGCGCGGGGCTTGCATCCAAAGGTCTTCTGAGCGAGGACCAACGCATCATGGAAAGCCTTGAATTCATAGCCGTCATCGCCGTCGCGTTGGTCGTTTGCGGCTGGTATTTTCTTAACGAAGAAAAGGGCGGCGACGGAGAGATTGGGCTCCTGGCGCTGAAACCGGACCAGCGCCCTGCGCCGGCGAAGAAAAAGCGCGGGCGATACCGGATCAAACCGCGGGCCGCCCGCCGCGCGCGGGACCGCGCCAGCGTTGACGCCGTCAAGAGCGATGAGGGCGCAAAGCCCGCCTACCGCACCATCGACGCGGCGACGAGGGCGCGTCGGCGCTTCCGGCGTCAGGACGAGATCCGGTACCGCGTGCGCGACCGCCTCGCCGACGCTTCCCAGAAAAAACCTGAAGAGTAGGCCTGCGGCCCATTGTCAGGCTTTGCGCTGGTTTGCGGCGGGCCTATGAAGGGCCATGGATACACGTCGCGACATCGCCCCGGAAAGCGCCGCCGTCCCCGACGGACACCCAAGCATCCCCGAGGAGCGGGTCGGCGTGCTTCTTGTTAATCTGGGCACGCCCGACGCCCCGACGGCCGGCGCCGTCCGGCGGTATCTGCGCGAGTTTCTTTCTGATCAGCGCATTGTTGATCTGCCGCGCGCAATCTGGCTGCCGGTTTTGTATGGCGTCATCCTCAATGTGCGCCCCGCGGCGACGGCGAAAAACTACGCCAAGATCTGGCGCACCGAGAGCGATGAATCACCATTGCGATACTTTTCACGGGCCCAAGCGGAGAAGCTGGACAAGGCGTTTGAAGACGGCGTTATCGTGGATTGGGCGATGCGCTACGGCGCGCCGTCGATCAGAGAGCGGATCAATGCGCTGATGGAAGCGGGCGCAAGGCGCGTGCTCATCATTCCGCTTTATCCGCAGTATTCGGCGACAACGACGGCGAGCGTGATTGATGCAGTCTCCGATGCGCTAAAGCAAGTGCGGTGGCAACCGGCGATCCGCACAGCCCCCGCCTTTCACGACGACCCCGCTTACATCAAGGCGCTCGCCGCCGTCACGCGTCGACGGCTCGCTGGCCTTGAGTGGGCCCCGGAACGCGTGGTCATCTCGTTTCATGGCGTGCCGGAACGGTATTTTATGGCCGGCGATCCTTATCATTGCCATTGCCAAAAGACCGCGCGGCTTTTGCGGTCGGAAATGGGGTGGACGGAAGAATTCGCGCCGCTTGCCTTTCAGTCTAAGTTCGGGCGTGAAAAGTGGCTGGAGCCCTCAACCGAAGACACTCTTGTTGAGCTCGCCGCGGACGGCGTGAAGAGCGTTGCTGTGATCACGCCGGGGTTTGTCAGCGATTGCATTGAGACGTTGGAAGAAATCAATATCGCCGCACGAGAGACCTTTGTGGAGGCGGGCGGCGTGCATTTTGACGCCATCCCCTGTCTCAACGATGAACCTGAAATGGTCGCGCTGCTGCAGGTGATCGTCGAGCGGGAAACCGCGGGATGGCGCCCGAAATCGGCGTGAATTTCTATTACTCGGACACGTTCGACTTGCGCCTGCCGCAGGGACACCGCTTCCCTGGGACGAAGTACGGCATGCTGCGCCACCGACTTTTGCAGGACGAGATTCTCGGCGAACAGATGCTGCAGGCTTCCGCGCCGGTCGCCGACGAGGACCTTCTTCGCGCCCATGACGCCGCCTATGTCGCTTCCATCGACGAAGGAACGATTGACCCCGGCGCCATGCGCCGGATCGGGTTTCCGTGGTCGCCGCATATCGCCCGCAGAGCGCGGGCGACCATGGGCGGCGCCGTTGCGGCGGCCCGCTCGGCGATCGAGCACGGCCTGTCCGGACAGCTCGCCGGCGGCACCCATCACGCCCATTACGATTTCGGGTCGGGATATTGCGTCTTCAACGACTTTGCCGTCGCGGCGCTGGCGCTCCTTGCTGATGGATCAGCGCACCGCGTCGCCATAATCGATCTCGACGTCCACCAGGGAGACGGCAACGCCGCGATTCTTGGCGCTCGAGACGATATTTTCATTCTTTCCGTTCACGGAGCGAAAAACTTTCCGTTCCGAAAGGTTGAGTCCGACCTTGATGTCGACTTGCCGGACGGGACCGAAGACGGCGCTTATCTCGGCGCGCTTTCCAGCGCGCTGCCAGCTGTATGGGCATTCAAGCCGGACATCGTGCTCTATCAAGCCGGCGTTGATCCGTTGAAGGAGGACCGATTGGGACGAATGGCCCTGACCCATGACGGGCTCATGGCCCGCGACCGGTTGGTGTTGAGCCAAGCGAACACGCGCGGCGTTCCAGTCTCGATGGCGATTGGCGGCGGCTACGCCGATCCGATAGAGGCGAGCGTGGAAGCTTACGCCAACACCTACCGGGCTGCGAAGGCGGTGTATGGGTTCTGACCAAGTCGTCTTCTTCCCGACTGACTCGCTATCTCCGCTCATTCCGGCGTAAGCCGGAATCTCAGACCGCATAGACCACGCCTGACTACTGAAGACTCCTGCCCGACTGCAAAGCAGTCAATTGTCAGTTTGCGCGCCTTCGCGCGCGGGACCGCGAAGCGGTCAATCGTCAGTATGCGCGCCTTCGCGCGCGGGCCGGGATGAGCAGGAACACCCAATGCGTGACTGCATCTAAAACGCCGAACGAACATCCGTGAGAAAGGTTTCGATCTCTTCATCAGTGGTCCGAAACGAACAAATCAGACGCTGCATCTTGCCGCCGGCGGGATCGCCGGGCGTCACCCAGGGATAAAAGAAAGCGCCGTCCGCGCGCAGCTTCTCCGCGACGCCGTGGGGAAAGACAGCGAAGACCTCGTTGATCTCAGTTGGATAAGAAATTTCCACGCCGTCGATGGCTGCAAGCCCATTTGAGAGTTTCGCCGCCATCGCGTTTGCATGTGCGGCGAGCCTGATCCAGAGATCGTCTTCGAAATAGGCTTCGAACTGCGCTGCGATGAAACGCATTTTTGACCAGAGATGCCCGGCGCGCTTGCGGCGGAATTCAAAATCCGCCGCTTTGTCGGGATCAAAAAACACCACGGCTTCCGCCGCAATACATCCGTTTTTGGTGCCGCCGAAACACAAAACGTCAACGCCGGCGCGCCAGCTCAAGTCCGCCGGCGCCGCGTCGCCGGCGGCGACGGCGTTTGCGAACCGCGCGCCGTCAAGATGAACGGACAGGCCGGCGTCATGGGCAGCGCGACAAAGGGCGCTCAATTCGTCTACGGAGTACCGCGTTCCGCACTCAGTGCCCTGGGTCAACGAGAGGACTCGCGCCGGCGCCCCATGGGGCGGGCGTTCGGGAAACCCTTTCAACGCTTTTGTCACGCCCTCGACTGTAAGTTTGCCGCCGAAGCCGGAAACCGGGAGAAGCTTTGCGCCGCCGGTGAAAAACTCAGGTCCTGCGCATTCGTCCATCTGCACGTGGGACTCTTCGTGACACAGGATCATGCCGTAAGGCGGCGTCATCACCGACAGGGCGAGACCGTTCGCTGCGCCGCCGGTCGCAACGAAAAAGACGCGGCACTCGGTTTCGAACACATCGGCAAACTGCGCCTCGACCTTACGGCTCAGCGCGTCGCCGCCGTAACCCGGCGCGGGGCCGCCATTGGCGCGGGCGATGGCGTTCAATATTTCGGGCGCGGCGCCGGCCCAGTTGTCAGACGCAAAAGTCATGTCTTCTCATAACAAATGCGTCTCCAAAAGAAAAAGCCCGGCTGGCAATATCGCCGGCCGAGCCTCGAAGTGATCGGAGTGCGCCTTACTCTTCTATCGACTTGATAGTGGCGAGCCCTTCAACATCGGAACCTTCGATCTTGTAGCGAACAGAGTCGCCCGCCTTGGGTTCTTCCAGAACTTCCGCATAGACGACGCAGGTCGTCGTCGCATCCGGGTTTTCGAAACACATTTTTCCCGTCTCGGTGTCGTAGGTGTATTTCATTTGCGTGCCGTCGGCCATTGAGGCGCCGCCTTCGCCGTCGAATGTCACGACAAATTCCTCGCCTGTGTCCCGCTTAAATTCAACGACCGTCGTCGCGGCGATCGCCGGCGCGATGGACAGAAGCGCAGCCGCAGTCCCCAGCAACAGTTTTTTCATTGTCATTCCTCCCGCATCGTTAGGGTTCAAAGCCCGGAACGGTACTGCGGAAAATGCGATCCGTCCCCGGAAAATCGCTGTCCTGTGGAAAAATTAACCTTCTAGAGCGCTGACGAACTTCGCAAAATCGTCACAAAGGCGGGCTGCGCCGGCGAGTTTCAAGCGTTCGCCGTGCCCGTCATATATGTGGCCGCCCCCGAGAAAGCCCCATACGGTCATGCCGGCCGCGACGCCGGCCCGCACGCCGTTTTCGCTGTCTTCCAGGACGAGACATTGCGCGGGCGAAACGCCGATTTGATCAGCCGTGTAAAGAAAAATGTCCGGCGCGGGTTTGCCGTGCTCGACGAGGTCCGCTGAATAGACATGCGGCGCGGCGCCGTTCCACAGATTTGTGCGCTTCAGCTTGCCTTCCAAAAAATGCGCGCGCGATGAGGACGCAACGGCGATGACGCAGCCCGCCGCGCGCGCCGCCGTTAGCGCCTGGCCGGCGCCGGCGATGGCGGTTAGGGCGCTCATTTCCCGCCGTCGCCCCTCCAGCACCCTGTGTTCGAGATCGTCGGGCGGTTCAGCGCCGAACCGAGTGCGGTAGTCATCGCGTAACGCGTCGAGAAATGCGCCGTCATGCATACCGACAAAGCGGCGCACATACTCCGGCGGCGAATAGTCAAGGCCGACTTCAGAAAGCGCCCGGCGCTCGCCGCGAATGGAAAGGACTTCAGAATCGACGAGAACGCCGTCGCAGTCAAAAATCACCGCTCTGAAAGACATAAAAAAAGCCCCGACATCCGCCGGGGCTTTTTTCAGTTTTTTGGCCTGAAGATCAATTACCCGGCCAGCACCGCCAGCAACAAAAGCGCGACGATATTGGTGATTTTGATCATCGGGTTCACCGCCGGACCGGCCGTGTCCTTGTAAGGATCGCCCACCGTATCGCCGGTCACTGCAGCCTTGTGGGCTTCAGAGCCTTTGCCGCCGTGGTTGCCGTCTTCAATGTATTTTTTCGCGTTGTCCCATGCGCCGCCGCCGGCGGTCATGGAAATCGCCACAAAGAACCCGGTGACGATAACGCCGATCAGCATGGCGCCGACGGCGGAGAGCGCGGCTTCCTTGCCCGCCACGAGCGTGATCGCGAAATAAAGCACGAGCGGCGACAGGATTGGTAGCATCGACGGCACCACCATTTCCTTGATGGCAGCGCGGGTCAGCATATCGACGGCGCGGCCGTAATTGGGCTTCGACGTCCCGGCCATAATGCCGGAGTCTTCCCGGAACTGCTTGCGCACTTCCTCGACGACGGCGCCGGCGGCGCGGCCCACCGCCTGCATGGCGATGCCGCCGAAGAGATACGGCAACAGCCCGCCGAGAAGCAGCCCCGCGATCACATAAGGATCCGACAGGGAGAACGAGACATTGACGCCCTCAAAGAAAGGATACTCGCTGGAGTGTTCGGAGAAGTGTCGAATATCTTCTGTATACGCGGCAAATAGAACAAGCGCGCCGAGACCCGCCGAGCCGATCGCATATCCTTTGGTGACCGCTTTCGTCGTGTTGCCGACCGCATCAAGCGCGTCCGTCGTGTCGCGGACGGATCCCTCAAGGCCGGACATTTCGGCGATGCCGCCTGCATTGTCCGTAACCGGACCGAACGCATCGAGCGCGACGATCATGCCAGCGAGCGCAAGCATGGTCGTCACCGCCGTTGCGATACCGTAAAGGCCTGCGAGATTGTAGGTGACGATGATGCCGATAACGATCACGATCGCCGGCAGCGCGGTCGCCTCCATGGAGACGGCGAGGCCCTGAATGACGTTTGTGCCGTGACCCGACTCGGAGGATTTGGCGACCGACTTCACCGGACGAAAGGCCGTTCCGGTATAGTATTCGGTGATCCAAACAATCAGCCCTGTAATGACAAGGCCGACCACGCCGCAGACCCACAGGCTGAGGCCCGTGAACGGCGTGCCCCCCGAGGTCGTGCCGATGGTGTCGCCGAAGCCGAACACCTGAAACGTCACGCCCGCAATAGCGACCAGCGACAGCACGCCGGTAACCACAAGGCCCTTGTACAAGGCCCCCATGATGTTGGTGGAGCCCTTGCCGAGGGTCACAAAGAAAGTGCCGATGATGGAGGTGACAATGCAGACCGCGCCGATCGCGAGCGGGTAGAACATGAACTCCGCCGCATTCGCGGTGAACAGGATTGAGCCGAGCACCATCGTCGCCGCCACAGTGACGACGTAGGTTTCAAAGAGGTCGGCCGCCATGCCGGCGCAATCGCCGACATTGTCGCCGACATTGTCCGCAATCGTCGCCGGATTGCGCGGATCGTCTTCGGGAATGCCGGCTTCGACCTTCCCGACCATATCGCCGCCTACATCGGCGCCTTTTGTGAAGATGCCGCCGCCGAGACGGGCGAACACGGAAATGAGCGATGCGCCGAGAGACAGCGCGACAAGACCGTTGACGACGGCTCGGCTTTCCGGCGCATTGCCGAGGACGCCGACAAGAACAGCATAATATCCGGCAAGGCCGAGCAGCGCGAGACCGGCGACGAGCATGCCGGTCACCGCGCCCGATCGGAACGCCACAGAAAGGCCCTTGCCAAGGCTTTCACTGGCGGCCTGGGTCGTGCGCACATTGGCGCGAACCGAGACCAGCATACCGACAAACCCTGCAGCGCCGGACAAAACGGCGCCGATCGCAAAACCCACTGCGGGGATGAAATCGAGTTTGAATGCGAACAACAGCACCAGAAAAACGACAGCGCCCACGATGGCGATCGTCGTATATTGGCGGTTGAGATAGGCGGTGGCCCCTTCCTGGATGGCGGAGGCGATTTCGCGCATTCTGTCAGTGCCGGTCGGCAGCGACAGGACAGAGTTGACGGTGAAGACGCCGTAACCGATGGCGGCCACGCCGGCCAGCAACACCAACCAAAGCTCCAAGCTCATGATGTTTCCTTCCTGGGATTTATCAAGAATGATCGTGGGGTGATTGCTGACATGGCCGCAGCGACGCTCAGTGAACGCGCGCGCTTCAATCAGCCCCCGATGAAAGACGGCGCGGAAACTGGCAAAGCCGCCTCATAAAATCAACAGAAAGTTTGACGCGCCCGGCAAACCGCCGGGATCAGGCCGCGCCCGACCGCATGGCCTGTTTTTCCTTGGGCTCAGCGTCGGTTATCTCCTTAACCCAAGGATATTTCTTGGCCGTTTCGTCTGTGTAACCAAGATTACGCGCCGTGGCGCTACGCGGTTTCTCACTCGCTTCGGCGTAAAACGTGCCGAACACCCGGTCCCAGAAGAATTCAGCAATGCCGAAATTGCCGGTTTCGTTGTGGAAGTGATGGGCCAGATGCCGCTTCTTGATCACCTTCCAGAAGTTTGATTTCGGCTCGAACGCAAGATGCTGGCCGGCGTGCAGAAACTCCGTATAGCAGGTCATGATCACCATGCCCGCGATGGCGGCCGCTGCGCCGGCGACGCCGCCGATCAGCCAGCCGATCGGGCCGGCGATCAACATGATCGGCGGAATGGTCGTATGCAGCCCGCCGAAAAGAACCGAAAGGTCGTTCGGGAACCGATGGTGATCGTAATGCACCCGCTTCCAGAATTTCGCCAGATAGGGCGTCTTATACATCCAGCTGCCGTGCAGGATGAAACGGTGAGTCACATACCACGAAATTGGGAAAATCAGTGCGCCGGCGACAAAGGCGGCGAGCGTCGCGAGCCACGATGCAGAGAACGCAACGGCCGCTGAAGCGGCGACGACAATCATGCCTGCGTAGATCTGGATTCCCGGATAAGTCACATAGGCTCTGACGAGATCGTCAAAGGTCATCCGGTTAAGGAGGTATTTCTCCGCCTTCCAAGCCTTATATCCGATAAAGAGCTTCATCGCGTCGCTATTCCCTGACTTCCGCGGCGCAGAATTAGGCCGGCCGACCGCAGGTTTCAAGCGGCCCTGCAGCGACTCCGCGACGCGGACTGGGCAGTATACCGTGCGTTGTAACATCGCCGCGCAATATTTGATCCGCCCCAAAACCGGGTTTCGGCTTGCCGGTTGACCCCGCGACCGGTATTCGCCCAAATAAGGCGTCTCGCGCGGGGATGGCGGAAGGTTCGTGACATTGTCGGCTAAAAGCGCGCAAGAAGTCGAATTTCCCGCGCCCGATCGGGGGAGGACCTTTGGGCGCAGTCTGAACCGCCGGTTTTGCGCCGGCCTAGTGCGGGGGCGTTGATGTCCGTCAACCCTGATCCCATTACGCCGACTCCGAGCCGGAATCTGCAATTGCCATTCAAAAACGGCGATTTCGCTACGGTTGTTGAAGCGCTCGATTACGCGGCGAAAGGCGAAACCGGGTACAATTTTTTCAATCTGCGCGGTGAAGTCACCAGTCGCCTGTCATACGCCGATCTGCGCGCGCGCGCCGTCGCCCTTTCCGACAAGCTCGCCGCACGTTTCGAACGCAAAGCGCGGATCGCGGTCGTAGCCGAAACGAGCCCTGAATTCATTACTGTTTTCTACGCCTGTCAGTATGCCGGGCTGGCGCCTGCGCCGATGCCGATGCCCGTCAATCTCGGGGGCAAGGACGGGTATATTCAGCAAATCGGCCAGATGATCGCCGGCGCCGACGCCGCCGCGGTCATCGGTCCGGCCGCATTGCGCGAATTCCTTGAAGAGGCCGCCGCGACGTCGTCTCGGGCGGAAGTCCTTGACTTTGACAGCCTCGACAAACTCGACGGAACGCCTGGCGCGGCGACGCCCTTCGGCGCCGATGAGTGGTGCTATATTCAGTACTCGTCCGGATCAACAAGCGCGCCTAAAGGCGTCATCGGAACCCAGAGCTCCGTATGCGCCAATCTGACGGCGATCACCAATTACGGGCTTTACGCAAACGAGGACGATCGCGCCGCCAGTTGGTTGCCGCTGTATCACGACATGGGCCTGATCGGCTTCATGCTGGCGCCGCTGTTTGCGCAAATGACTGTCGACTATCTCGCAACGTCGGATTTCGTGCGTCGGCCTTTGATGTGGCTGCGCCTGATGACGGAACACGCGGCGACCATCACCTACAGTCCGTCTTTCGGATATGACCTCGCCGCCAAACGGGCGGCGCGCGCCGAAGAGGGGGCGATCGACCTGTCAAAGCTGCGTGTGGCGGGCATCGGCGGCGACATGGTGCGCCCGGAAGCGCTCAACGCGTTCTCCGATGCGTTCGGTCCGATGGGCTTTGACCGAAACGCGTTCGCGCCCAGTTACGGGATGGCCGAAGCGACGCTCGCCGTCTCCTTTCCCGAGCTCGGATCGCCGTTTGAAGTCGACCATGTCGACATGCGCCACTATACCCGCTCCGGCGTCGCGCAGCCCGCCTCCGCCGTTACGCTGCCGGAGAACCGGCGCGGATTTGTTTTGTGCGGACGCCCGCTTCCCGGCCACGAAATCGAAGTCCGGGGCGAAAATGGAAGCGATATCGGCGAGCGCCAGGTCGGCCGCATATTCATCAAGGGCCCCAGCCTGACGCCCGGATATTATTCCGATCCATCCGCCTCAGCAGCGATGTATGACGGAGACTGGCTCGATACCGGCGATATGGGATATTTTCTCAACGGACAGATTGTCATTACTGGCCGCGCCAAGGACCTCATCATCATAAACGGCCGCAACATCTGGCCGCAGGATATCGAATGGGCGGTTGAGTCGGTCGAAGGCGTGCGCGGCGGCGGCGTCGCCGCATTTTCGGTGGACGACGGCAAGGGCGAACGTATCGTCGTCGTCGCGGAACGTCGCGGCATGAACGATGAAGCGCTTGTTGCGTTGAAGCGGGAAATCGCAAGCGTCATTCAAAACGCAGCCGGCGCGCCGGCCGAAGTCGTGCTCGCAAGGCCGCATTCGATGGTGATGACATCGTCCGGCAAACTGTCTCGCGCCAAGGTCAAGCAAAAGTATCTCGACGGCGCCTTCGCTCAGGAACGAGACGACGCCGCGCGTCCGGCGGTCGCCGAAGTCCGGGTCTAGCCGTTGAGAATCGCCGTCACCGGCGCCACCGGCTTTGTCGGCGGCGCGCTCTTGCAAGTCCTGCTGGAACACGGATGCGACATCCGCGTTCTGGCCAGAGACCCGTCTCGCGCGCCGAACACAAAGGGCGTTACATCCGTCATTGGCGACATTAGCGATGCGCACGCGCTCACCGAGCTAGCAGCCCAGGCAGAGGCGTTCATCCATCTTGCCGGCGTCACATTCCCCAGGGATGACGGCGATTATGAACGGGTCAATGTCGAAGGCGCAGCGCGGGCCGCCATGGCGGCCGCGCGAGCGGGTGCGAAATTCGTTCATGCATCGTCAATGTCGGCTCGAGAGCCGGCTGTTTCTCCCTATGCCGGCAGCAAACGCCGCAGTGAAACGGCGATCGCCGGCGCGTCCGGCGACAATCGCTGGATCGCGTTGCGCCTGCCGGCGATCTACGGACCCGGCGATCACGCGACGCTGCCCTATTTCAAATTGATAAAGGCGGGTTTTGCGTTGGAGCCGGCGACCGCCGTCCCAGCGCGCGCTTCGCTTCTCTACGCCCGCGACGCGGCTCGCGCCCTTTACGAAGCCGCTTCAGGGCCCCTCAACGGGGCTGTGTTTGAAGTCGGCGACGACACGGCCAATGGACGAGAGTGGCGCGAGATCGGCCAAATCCTCGCCGGCGTGATGAGCAAGCGGGCGAGGAGGCTGCGCATCCCTCGGTCGCCGATCGCAATGTTTCACAATATTTCGAAAACCCTGGCCAACTTGCGGGGGGCGGCGCCTGCCGTTCGAACCGGCCAGGTGAACGAGTTTTTCCACCCGGATTGGGCCGCGCGCGACAACCTGTTCGGGCCCGCGGCGGACTGGGCGCCTCAAACGCCGCTTGAAGAAGGGTTTGCAAAAACCGTTCTTTGGTATCAAGACAACGCCCTGCTATAATGCACCACCCCAGCTAGGGCCTCGGCGCCAAAGGAGACAGTCTCATGTCCGGCATTCAGGAAGACGACGATCTTGTTTTCCGGAAAATCTGTTCGCTGATCGAACCCATGAACGAAAAAGGCGTGAAGCTGACGCGCGACACCGATCTGATTGCAGACCTGGAAGTCGACTCCGTCGCGGTGCTCGATATGGTCATGGACATCGAGGACTTTTACGATATTTCGATTCCGGTGAATACGATTTCAGAAACCAAAACGATCGGCGAGCTCGTCGACGCCATTCACGAAATCAAGAAAGAGCAGGCTTAGAAAATGGGGCTCTTTGAAAAGTTCGAAGGTACGGCGACGCTTTACGAGGCGTTGAAGAAAACGAGCGCCGGCCGCGATCCGTTCGGCGTCTCGATGGATGAGATGAAAGGCCCGACCCGGGCGATGGTCGACGGCAAGGAAATTGTCCTTGCCGGGACGAATAACTATCTCGGTCTCACATATGATCATGAAGCCGTTGAAGCGGCGAAAGACGCCGTCGAGGCGTCCGGCACCGGCACCACTGGTTCGCGGTTTGCGAACGGCACCTACGCCGGTCATCGCCAGCTTGAGACAGACCTCGCTGAATTTCTTGGTTTCAAGCACTGCATGGTTTTTTCCACCGGTTATCAAGCCAATCTCGGCGCCATTTCCGCGCTGGTGCAACCGCCGGACGACGTTCTGCTGATCGACGCTGACTGCCACGCCTGCATCTATGACGGGTGTCAGCTGTCAGGCGCTGAAACGATACGCTTCCGACACAACGACCCTGACAGCCTCGACAAGCGATTGTCGCGTCTGGGCTCCAGTGTGAAGGGAAAGCTTGTTTGCTTTGAAGGCATGTACTCGATGTTTGGCGATGTCGCGCCGGTCAAAGAACTGATCGCCGTCGCCCATAAACACGGCGCATATGTTTTGCTCGACGAAGCGCATTCGTTTGGTGTTTTTGGCGACGGCGGACGCGGCGTTTGCGAGCGCGACGGCGTCCTCGACGAGGTCGATTTCTACACCGGCACCTTTTCAAAAAGCCTTGCGTCGATCGGCGGCTTTGTCGCGTCCAATCATCCGGAACTTGAGTATCTCCGCTTCTCCAGCCGGCCGTATATGTTCACGGCATCGCCGTCGCCGGCCAATGTTGCTGCTGCGAGCGCGGCGCTTGCAAGGCTCAAGCGAGACGATTCCATGCGTCACACGCTATGGGAGAATGCGAAACGCATTCACGGCGCATTTCATCAGCTTGGATACGATCTCGCGGCGGAGGCGAGCCCGGTTATCGCCGTGAAGCTGGCGGACCGGGAAGAAGCGTTCAAAGCCTGGAACTTTCTGATGGAAAACGGGGTATACGTTAATTTGGCGATTCCGCCGGGCACGCCGAACGCCACGTCTATTCTGCGGCTGTCCGTTTCGGCTGCGCACACGCCCGACGATCTTGATATCGTTGTCGGCGCGTATACGGCGCTGGCCGAAATGCTTAACGGATCCGCCCCGGCACAAAACCTGCAACAATAAGTGAGCGGCTTTGCCGCCTCGTTGCGGATAAAAGGGTTGTGCTGATCGTCTTCGGTCACATAACCGTCAGCCTTGGAAAAACCGCAATTCCGCCCGGATAATGGCGAGCGGATTGGATACTGACCTGGCGTCGATAGGGATGTTGAGGAAACTGGTAATGAGCGTCAAAAGATCGTTAGTCGCAACAGCGGCCGGACTTGCCGCGTTGACCGGCGCGGCGGCCAGCGACGCGTCGGGCGGCGCCGAGATTGACGCGTCCGTCTTTGAATTCGACCATGTCAGCTGTCACGGCCAGCCCAACGAAATCCGACTGGTGATCGACGGCCTGGAAGAAAGCGTCGGCCTAGTCACCATCGATCTGTATGTGAATGACAATGAGGGCTTTTTGAAACGCGCCGGTCGCGTTGTGCAGCGGCGCGCCGCCGCGAAGGCGCCGCTTACGCGTGTCTGCGTTCCGGCGCCGGGGCCGGGCGACTACGCGATCGCCGTCTATCACGACGAAAACGCCAACAAGACTTTCGATAAGGGCGCTTTCGGCCTCCCGGCCGAACCCTGGGGCATCTCGAACAATCCGAAGATCCGCTTCGGCCCGCCTCATGTCAGAGAGGCGCTGTTTCCTGTCGACGACGTCGGCGCGCAGGTAGTCATCAAGCTGAACTAGCGGTAGAGGAATAGCGCGCGAGCGCCGGCCGTCAGCGGGCGCCCCGCTTGGAGACCGCTTCATGGACGCTCTTACAGCGACTCACTACGATATTCGTCCGGTGGAGACAGCCAAGGACCGCAGGGCTTTTATGCGCGCGCCCTATCGGCTCTACGCCGACGACCCGAATTATGTTGCGCCGCTGGAGTTCGAGCTCAGCCAGCGTATCGACGCGGCGAAAAACCCGTCGTTAAAAGACTCGCCCCACCGCCTTTGGACCGCTTGGCGCGACGGCCGACCGGTCGGACGCATTTCCGCAATCCTCAATAGCGCCCATATCGCCCGCTACAATGACGGCGCCGGGCATTTTGGGTTCCTGGAAGGGGAAGACGATCCGGCGCTGTTTGACGCGTTGGTCGGCGCGGCGTCGGCCTGGCTCAGAGAAAAGGGCGCAACAAAAATTGCGGGCCCCTTTAGTTTCTCTACGAACGAAGAATGCGGCCTCTTAGTCGACGGCTTCGACACGCCGCCCTACATCATGATGCCGCACGGCAGACCGTATTACCAAACGCATCTGGAGCGGCTCGGCTTTAAAAAGGCGGTGGACATGCATGCGCTTGAATGGCTGCCCATTCGGCAGTTCATTCCGGAAAAGCGCCTCGCCTTTGTCGACAAAGCGTTGAACAAACCGGGGGTCGAGATTCGCAATTTGAAAGCCGACGACCTTCTCGGCGATATCAAGATCATTCTCGACATTTATCATGACGCGTGGTCTGACAACTGGGGATTTATTCCTTTTACTGAGGATCACGCCCGCCATATGGCGAGCGAGCTAAAGCCCATCATTCAAGAACACAATGTTGTTCTTTGTTACTACAAGGGCGAGCCTGTGGCTTTTGGCCTGGTGCTGCCGAACGTCAATCGTGCAATCCGCGACTTTGGCGGCAAGCTTCTTCCGTTTAACTGGGCGAAACTCTTGTGGCGGTTGAAGGTGAAGGGCGTCGACCAATCGCGCATGCCGCTGATGGGAGTTCGCAAACGGCTGCAAAAAAAACCGGTGGGCGCCGCTTTCGCTTACAAGATTATCGACATGGTCAATTCCGCCAACATTGATCACGGCGTCACGCATTCTGAACTATCTTGGATTCTGGAGCAGAATGAGGCCATGCTAACCATGCTGCTCGATATGGGTTCGCGGATTTACAAAACCTATCGCATCTACGAGAAGCCGTTGTGATTTTCCGCCTGGGATACGCGTTTGTCGTCGCCCTCTTCGCTCAGGCTTTCGCGGCGGAGCCGGCGGAACCGAAGCGTTACACATATGAGATCGTGAACGCGTTTCCACACGACGAGACCGCCTTCACGCAAGGATTATTTTTTCACGACGGCGCCCTGTTCGAAACAACCGGCCAATACGGCGAATCGCGCCTTCGCAAAGCCGCCCTCGAAACCGGCGAAACACTGAAGAACTTTCCCTTGCCGGCGAGCGTGTTCGGCGAGGGCTCGACCCTTTGGGGCGACACCATCATCGTGCTGACCTGGCGCAACAAAACAGGCATCGTTTTCGACCACGATACCTTTGCCCCCCAAAAAACCTTCTCTTATGAGGGGGAAGGCTGGGGCCTCACGCATGACGGCGTGCGGCTGATTATGAGCGACGGCAGCGCAACCTTGCGCTTCCTCGACCCGGAAACGCTCGAAGAAAACGGACGGCTGGACGTCACCCTGCGCGGGTCCCCGCTGAAGAATTTAAATGAGCTTGAATGGGTGAATGGCGAGATATTCGCCAATGTCTGGCAATCCGACGCGATTGTCCGGATCGACCCAGAGAGCGGCGTCGTCACCGGCGTCATCGACATGCGTCATCTTCTCGATGAGGAGGAGATTACGCCGGGGCGCACGGATGTCCTGAACGGCATCGCCTATGATCCGGATGCGGACCGACTATTCGTAACGGGAAAATACTGGCCGAAGCTCTTTGAAGTCCGGCTTTCACCGGACGCAGCAGAGTAAAGATCGTTCCTATTCCCATCTAGCCGCTAACGCAGGAACGGCTCGTCGAAACTTCTCAACTTGCGAGAGTGAAGCGTTCCCGCCTTGGCTTCTTCCCGCAACAGTTCGATGGCGCGAATCCCGATTTCCAGATGCTGACTGATGCGTTCTTGATAGAACGCGTCCGCCATGCCCGGAAGTTTGATTTCGCCATGGAGCGGGCGGTCCGACACGCACAAGAGCGTCCCGTAAGGAACGCGATACCGATAACCATTGGCCGCGATCGTCGCCGATTCCATGTCGATCGCAATCGCGCGGGCCTGATTGAGCCGGACCGCGTTGCGCTCGAACCGCAGTTCCCAGTTGCGGTCGTCCGTCGTTACTACCGTTCCCGTGCGCAAGTGCTCCTTCAGTTTGGTTTCCGGGATGTCGCTGACGTTCTGAACGGCGTTTGTCAGCGCCAGTTGCACTTCCGCAAGCGTCGGCAGCGGCACTGACGGCGGCAAAACGTCGTCAAGCACATTGTCTTCGCGCAGATAAGCATGGGCGAGCACGTAGTCTCCGAGCCGTTGCGATCGGCGCAGTCCGCCGCAATGGCCGATCATCAGCCAGACTTGAGGACGCAGGACAGCGAGATGGTCGGTGATCGTTTTGGCGTTTGACGGGCCGACGCCGATATTAACGAGGGTGACGCCCTGATGGCCTGGTTGAACCAAGTGGTAGGCGGGCATTTGCGGCAGTTTCGCGGGCGCCGACGGCGGCGGGGCGCCCTTTCGAGTAACGCGCCCGCCTGGTTCGATCAGCGCTTCGGCGCGGCCCGATTGCACTTCTCTTTTGGCGTATTCAATAAATTCGTCGACGTAGCGCTGGTAGTTTGTAAACAGAATGAAATCCTGAAAATGCTCCGGGTGCGTCGCGGTATAGTGCTGAATGCGGTGCAGAGAATAGTCGACGCGCTCAGCCGCAAAAAGCGAGAGCGGCAACGGGCCGGAACGCTTCAGGATAATTTGTCCGTCAACAATATCGTCATTTGTGGCGACAAGGTTGGGCGTATGAAAGTGATACTGAAGCTCGTTGCGGCGTTCTTGCGTTAGCTGCACCGTCGCGCTTTCAAGCCCGAAGGACAGCGGAATTGGCGTGTAGGAACGCCCTACAAATATCTCCGCATTGAAGCGGCCCATTATTCTGGCGAGCTGTTCTTTGAGATAGGGCCCAAACAGCGCCGGCTGCGTGATCGTCGCGCCATGAATGCTCGTCGCCGCGACGCGACCCAGCGCCAGCGCCGAGGTCTGGGGCGCGCTTTCCGCGGGAACCCGGGCGCACAGATAGGGATAAACGGGCGCATCAGCCGGATCGGGCGCCGCTTCGCCCGCCATATACCGCGCAAATTGATCCTGAAGGGCGATGATCGCTTCATCGTAGAGGGCCGACAATCGCGCAACAGCAAGATCAGGCGATTCACAGGCCGCCAGGTCGCTGGCGGGAGAATCGATCGGCGGCGGAGACGTCATAAGCCTTGGTCCTTCCGTTTTCGGAAGAGGCTTACACCTTTTTGGGGGCGCGACGCCAGAATAGCCGTCTTAAGACAGCTTTGAGAGTTCTTCGTCGCTCAACGATCGCGCCTCATCGATCAGCATAATGGGAACGCCGTCGCGGATCGGAAACGCGAGCCCCGCCTTTTTGCTGAGCAGTTCGCCTTTTTCCCGATCATAGGCGAGCGGTCCGCGGGTTTGCGGACACACAAGAATATCGAGCAGCTTGGGATCGATTTCACCGGAACCGGATGTCTCAAGATCTGACACGAGACCGCCTTTCTATTGAACCGACTGCCCGCCCCGCGGCTCATCGCCGCCGGACATTTCCATCAACGCCATGAGGCACTCCGCCTGTTCAGCCACTGTCGGCGCTTCCAAAAGCGCTTGCTTTTCATTCGGCGCAAAAGGGCAGCCCATGGCGAGGGACACCACCAACGCGTCAACGGGCGCCTCCGCCGCAGCGTCCCAATCCGCCTTTAGTCCTTCAGCATCAAGATAATCGCGCATGACTTCGAGCAACAACTCGCGGTCAACCTCGTCAGCGGTATCATCGGACCGCGAATCCACCTCGAATGCGGACCAGTCCGCTTTCGCGATGCGATATGGCGTGTCCTTTGTTAATTCCGCAGCCATCCGAAACCGCCGCACGCCCGTCAGCGTAATGAGATAGCGCCCGTCGCCGGTTTCAGCGAACGAGGTTATGCGTCCGGCGCAACCAACATCGTAGAGCATCGGCCCGGCGTCGTTTCCCTCTCCGTCGCGCGGTTGAATCATGCCGATCGTACGCGCGCCCGCGAGCGCATCGTCGACCATTCTAAGATAGCGCGGTTCGAAAATATTAAGCGGCAGTTGCGCGCCAGGCATCAACAGCGCGCCTTCGAGCGGAAATATCGGGATCGCGTCAGGCAGTTGCGATTGAAATCGCGGTTTGGGCTCAACAATCATTCGGCAGCGTAAATCTCAACGGTTCAAGAAAAAAGGATGGACGACAAGCGCCGACGCCCGCGCAAGGTCGCCGGATGCGCCGGGCCCAGAGCTTCGAAGACGGTCAGCAGTTTTTTTCGGGCCGCTTCTTCATTCCATTCGCGGTCCTTTTCAACAATGGCGAGAAGCTCCCCCACCGCCTCCTCCATGGCGCCGGATCCCAACAGGCCGGCGGCAAGATCGAACCGCGCCTGGAGGTTGTCCGGCGATGCGTCGGCCGCCGCGCGCAATGCGGCGACGTCGCCCGCGCCTTCGCCGGCGAGTTCAATCGCCGCCTTGACGCCGGCGAGGATCGGATCGTCTTTCTTGTCCTCGGGAACGAGGTCCAGCGTCTGGCGCGCTTTTTCAGAATCTCCGGCCGCCAAATGACAGCGCACCAGACCGGCAAGCGCGCGAATGTTTTGGGGATCAGCCTGCGCCACCTGCCCGAAGAGTTGCGCCGCAGCGGCGAGATCGCCTTCATCGAGGGCGGCTTCGCCGGCGCTCAGATAGTCTTCCGTGGGGTCGGTTTGCGCACCGCCGGCGGAGGCGACAAGGCGGTCGATGAACGTCTTGATTTCACTTTCCGGAAGCGCGCCCTGAAAACCGTCTACCGGACGCCCCTGAAAGAATGCGTACACCGTCGGAATCGACTGGATGCGCAGCTGCGAAGCGAGCATCTGATTTTTGTCGATGTCGATTTTGACGAGCCGAACTTTGCCGCCCGCGGCCATGACCGCGCGCTCCAGGACAGGGCCCAGCTGCTTGCAGGGACCGCACCAGTCCGCCCAAAAATCGACGATGACCGGCGCGTCCATGGAGGCCTTGATGACGTCTTCCTCGAAGGTCTCAACGCTGGCGTCCTTGATGAGATCGGCGGGTGGGGACGCGTCGCCGCCAATAATCGTCTCCATGTCGCTAGCGCCTCCTTGGGGTTCGGTTCGGACCGTTGACCATTAGATGAGGGTCAAGACCGGCAAACGCAAGCGTTAGGCCGTCAGCGGGGCGGCAAGATCGCGGATATCCGGCTCAAAACCGCAGGATTCCACAAACCGCAGGAGATCGCCGGGAGAAATCGCCGTGGACGCTGTGTTCTCCAAGGGATGAAACCAGACCGGGTCTTCTTCCAGCAGGGCTTTGTCCAGGATCACCCGGGAAAGACTCTGCGCGGCCTTGTTGATCAGCGCGAATGGCGTGACCGCGCCGGGTATAACCCCCATCGTCGCCGTCATCAGGTCAGGCTTGCCGAAGGACAGCCGACCCTTTGCGCCGATCGCCTTGCCGAGTCCCACCAGGTCGACGCGGGTTTCAGCGTTCGCGACGGCAAGCGACAGAACCCCCTTTTTGTCCTTCAGGAAGAGGTTCTTTGAGTGCCCCCCCGGCATCTCCGCTTTGAAGGCGCGGCCCTCATCAACCGTAAAGAACGCCGGATGCTCAACCGTGCGATGGGCGATCCCCAAAGCCTCGAACCGGAGGAAAAGATCGTTGCGGGAGGCGGCGCCGGAAGGCAAAGACGGCGGCGCTGTCGGGTCTTCATGCATAGGCCGGGGATCCGTTGCTTTCTTGCTTGCATTGGCGATCCCGCTCGTGCATATAGCGCCCCCTGCCGGGCGGCAATGCTCGGTTTTAACGTCAGTGAGCGGGCGTAGCTCAGGGGTAGAGCATCACCTTGCCAAGGTGAGGGTCGTGCGTTCGAATCGCATCGCCCGCTCCAATTTCCTTCAAAAGCGAGCAGCATAGCGTCTCAGGACGGCGTTCGAGCGCCCGCAGATCGGAACAATTCGCCTTGAACCGGGGGCGCAAGGGCGTAGAAACAAATGCAGGCGCTGTATTTGCCGCCGCGCCGAGCCTTCTTTAGGGACGGGAATGATGAGAATTCTCAAAGTGATCAGCCGCTGCAAGGGATCGACGTTGCCCGTTTTGGCCACCCTGCTCGCCGCCTGCGGCCAGGCGGAGACCACCGATCCGGAACCGGCGCCGCGCCCGGTAAAGCTTCACGTCGTTGAGGACTTTTCCGACCAGTTTTCGACCTCTTTTCCCGCAGTGATGGAGGCGTCCCGCTCAGCCCAACTCGCGTTCCAGGTGGGCGGCCTGTTGCAGGAACTGCCCGTGACGGAAAGCCAGGAAGTCGCCGAAGGCGAGCTCATCGCTAAACTTGACCAGCGGGACTTCCAAAACCAATACAACTCGGCCAAGGCGCAATACGACAACGCCGTATCGGAGTATCAGCGCGCGCGCCGGCTTGCGGAACAGAACGCCATTTCCCAGAGCGTTCTCGAACAGCGCCTCTCTCAGCGCGACATTACGAAAGCGCAGCTGGACACGGCCAAGAAAGCGCTCGACGACACCGAACTGAGAGCGCCCTATGACGGGTTCGTCGCCGAAGTCATGGTGGAGAATTTTCAGAATGTCAGTCCGCAGCAAGCCATTGTGGCGTTTCAGAGCGGCGGCGACATAGAGGCGGTCATCAACGTGCCCGCGCGCCTGATCGCCTACGTTCCTCAGCTTGAGCCCGTGGAGCCGGTTGTGACGCTCGATGTGGCGCCCGAATTGAGAATCCCCGCGGCGTTTAAAGAGGCGACCGGCCAGGCCGACCCGACAACCCAGACATATCGCGTCCATTTCACGTTCTCGCCGCCGGAGGATTTCCTCATCCTGCCGGGAATGACCGGCTCGGTAGCCACCACGTTTCTGTATTCCGGCGACCGTTTCGACGGCGGCGTTTCTATTCCGTTGAGCGCTATCCTCGTCAGCGGCGATGAAAAATATGTGTGGGTTATCGATCAGGAAACAATGAAAGCTGAAAAGCGCCAGGTCACGTTGGCCGAAGAACAGATCGGCGAAACGGCGACCATCATGACCGGCCTGACGAGCGGGGAAGTCATCGCCGGCGCGGGCGCGTCCTACCTGCATGACGGCATGACTGTTCGCGAGTGGACGAACTGAAACGGAAGGCGGGCTAGGGGCGCATGAATCCGGCTGAATTCGCGATCAACAACCGGTTGATCAGCGTCATCGTTATACTCTTCGCCCTCTTCGGCGGGCTCTCCGCCTATCAAAATATGCCGCGGTTTGAGGATCCGGAATTTACGATCCGCACCGCGCAAATATTCACTCAGTATCCCGGCGCAACGCCTGAAGAGGTGGCCAATGAAGTCGCCGAGCCGCTGGAAACCGCCCTGCAGGAAATGCAGGAAGTTGAAGAGATCCGGTCCGTCTCCAAACATGGGCTGTCCGAAATCAGCGTCGACATCAAGTATGAGTTCTCCCAGTCCAAAGGGGACTTGCAGCTGATTTGGACAAAGCTGCGGAACAAAGTGAATGACGCGCAAAGCGCATTGCCGCCGGGGGCGGGCCCCTCCCGCGTGATTGACGACTTCGGCGACGTATACGGATTTTACTACGCAATCACCGGCGAGGGGTACACCGCCGACGACCTGCTTGAATATGCAAGAGAGCTGCGCACCAGCCTGCTGCAGGTCGAAGGCGTCGGCAAAATCAGTTTCGCGGGCGACCAAACGGAAGTCATCTATATCGAAGTGACCCGCGAGCGGGCCGCCGCCCTTGGGGTCTCTATCGCCAATCTCTACGACACGCTTGCAACGCAAAACGCCGTTTCCGCGGCGGGCAGCGTAACCATCGGCGACGAACGCATCACCATAACGCCGACCGGCGACATCGACTCGGTGGCCGCCATCGAAAACCTACTCATCCCGACGGCCAGCGCCGGCGATCTCACCTATGTGCGAGACATCGCGACCGTTACGCGCGGATATGAGACGCCGCCGTCGATGCTGATCCGCTACAACGGCGAGCCGGCGCTCGCCATGGGCGTTTCGACCATAACCGGCGCGAATGTTGTCAAAGTCGGCGCCGCGCTAGACGAGAAGCTTGCGGAAACGGAGACGCTGCGGCCGCTCGGCATCGAACTGCACGAGTTCTATCACCAGGGAAGAATCGTCAACGCTTCGGTGCAGGACTTTGCGCTGACGGTGGCGCTTGCGCTCGCCATCGTCATTGGCACGCTGCTCATCTTCATGGGGCTTCAGTCGGGGCTTGTCATCGGCGTGGTGCTGCTGCTGACGATCGCTGCAACGCTGACCACCATGCAAGCCGCTGGTATTCCGCTGCACCGCATATCCCTTGGCGCACTGATCATTGCGCTGGGCATGCTCGTCGACAACGCCATCGTCGTCACCGAAGGCATACTGGTCGGCGTTCAGCGCGGGAGAAAAAAACTGGATGTTGCAAAAGAAGTCGTAAGCAACACCAAATGGCCGCTGCTCGGCGGAACCCTGGTCGGCATTATCGCTTTTGCGCCGGTGGGTTTTGCACCAGGCGACACCGCGGAATTCACCGGCGATCTTTTCTGGGTGATTCTGATTTCGCTGCTCTTCAGCTGGGTGTTTGCCCTCACCTTGACGCCGCTTTTTTGCTTCCTGCTGTTTCGGGAAAAGGAGGGGTCTGACGAAATAACCGAGCCCAAAGAAGGGCGATTTATGAAGGCGTATAAGGGGTTTATCACCCGCGCCCTCAAATTTCGCTGGGTCGTTACCGGCGGCGCCGTTGCGGTTTTCGTCACCGCCGTTTGGGGATTTCAGTTCGTCCGCCCGGGCTTTTTTCCCGCTTCGACCACGCCGCAGGTCGTTGTCGATTACTGGTTGCCGGAAGGGACGGACATAGAGCGGACCCGCCGGGACATGATCGCGCTGGAAGACTATATCGGCGGGCTCGAGGGCGTGACAGACGTGCAGACACTGATCGGCGGCGGCACCTTGCGGTACATGCTGATATACGCGTTTGAATCTCAAAATTCTGCTTACGGACAGATTATCGCGCGCGTTGACGACTATTCGCGCGTAGAAGCCCTGATCCCGCAAATACAAGCATATATCGACAACGGGCCGCCGGACGCCCAAGGCAAGACCTGGCGATTCATCATGGGGCCCGGCGGCGGCGCTTCCAAAATTGAAGCGACGTTCCGCGGCCCCGACCCGGCCGTGCTGAGACAACTTGCCGACGAGGCCAAGGCGATCATGGCGGCGGATGGGCGCGCGCTTTCCGTCAAGGACAATTGGCGTCAGCCGGTCGCCGTCATCGAGCCGGTTTACAACGACAACAAGGGCCGACGCCTTGGGATTTCAAGAGAAGATCTCGCCAACGCGTTGGAGACGAACTTCACCGGGCGGACCGTCGGCGTTTATCGCGAGGGCGATAATCTGATCCCGATTGTCTCGCGGGCGCCGGAAAGCGAGCGCATTCGCCTGGAAAATGTCTGGGAGGTTCAGGTCCTGTCGGGGACGACCGGCCGCGTTGTTCCTTTGGCGCAGGTCACTGACGGCGTTCGCACCGTCTGGCGCAACGGCCAGATTAGACGCGAAGATCGTGTATGGACAATCAAGGCGCAGAGCGATCCGTATCCAGACGAATTGGCGTCTTCGCTGTTTGCGCGCGTTAGAGGCGCCATCGAAGCGATTGACCTTCCGGAAGGATACTCTTTGCGCTGGGACGGCGAGTACGGCAATTCAACAGAGGCCAATCAAGACCTCGCCACCACGATTCCGTTCGGCGTCCTCGCCATGGTGCTGGTCGTCGTGATCCTGTTTAACTCTCTACGCCACCCGCTGGTTATCTGGCTGGTCGTTCCGCTGGCGGTGATCGGCGTTTCCATCGGCCTCGTCATTACGCGCACGCCGCTGGAATTCATGGGCATTCTCGGCGTCCTGTCCCTTTCCGGACTTCTTATCAAGAACGCGATCGTGCTCGTGGATCAGATGAACCTCGAAATCCGCTCGGGAAAACCGCGCCATGACGCAGTTGTCGATTCGGCTGCGAGCCGCGTCAGGCCGGTGATGATGGGATCGATGACGACGGTTCTCGGCGTTCTGCCTCTTTTTGGCGACGCTTTTTTTCGGTCCATGGCGGTCGTGCTGGTCTTCGGTCTCAGCTTCGCAACCTTACTCACGCTTGTTATAGTGCCCGTGCTATTTGCAATTGTTTTCCGGGTGCGCCCCGACGAAACGGCGCGCGCCTAACAGGGGGCTGCCATGCTATTGCGAAGTCATATTCTGCTCGTGAGCGCCGCGGCGTTATCCGTATCGGCATGCGCCAGCATTACGTCGCGGGAAGAGGCCGCCGGCGCCGCCAGGGCGGGCCTTCCGGAAACGCCGCAGGCCTGGGCGACCGCCCAGGAAAATGTCGGCGACGTTGAGGTCGGTTGGATCGCCGCGTTCAATGACCCCGTATTGACCGATCTCGTCAATGAAGCGCAGGCCAACAACAAGAATCTTCAAGCGGCGGCGGCGAATGTGGAGCGGTCCGGGGCGCTTGCGCGCCAGGCCGGCGCCGCCCTCAAGCCTCAGGTCAACCTCACCGCCGGCGCCGCCGAAGCCGGGAGACTTGAAGGGCCCGCCAGCAACACGAGTTTTAACGCCGGCCTTCAGCTGAACTGGGAACTGGATGTCTGGGGCCGCATTCGGTCAGGTCAGCAATCCGCAGCGGCGGGCGCCGAAGCGGCCGAAGCGGACTACATTTTCACCCAGTACTCGCTCGCCGCCGGCGTCGCCCGCGCCTATTTCCTGGCGATTGAAGCGGGCCTGCAGGAACAAGTGGCGCAGAACACCGTCGACGCCCTGCGCGAAACGGCGCGCATCGTCGACGTTCAGTATCAGAACGGCTTGGCGTCTTCCCAGGACCTGGCGCTCACGCGCTCGGACCTCGCCACCGCCGAGGACACGTTGACCGCCACCGCCGGCGCCAAACGCGACGCCGTCAGAGCGCTTGAGATTCTGCTCGGCCGCTATCCGGGCGCCGAACTTGAATTGCGCACAGACCTGCCCGACGCGCCGACGACGCCGCCGGCGGGCGTGCCGTCGGAGATCCTTGAGCGGCGTCCCGACATCATCGCCGCCGAACGAAACGTCGCCGCCGCATTCAACGCCCTCGACTCGGCGAAAGCCGCAAAACTCCCCGCCATCAGCCTCACCAGCAGCATCGGCGGATCTTCCGGGTCGCTGACGAACCTTTTGGACCCGGCGAATGTGGCGTGGACCGTCGCCGGCAATCTCGTCGCGCCGCTGTTTGACGGCGGCGCCCGTCAGGCGCAGGTCGACATTTCAACGGCGGAGCAGAAACAAGCGGTCGCAGCCTATGGACAGGCGGCGCTGGACGCCTTCGGGGAGGTTGAAACGTCGCTTGACCAGGGCGTCGTCCTGGAATCGCGGAAGGCGTCGCTGACGGAGGCGGCCAGAGAAGCGAACGAGGCCTATCGCGTCGCCCGGCTTCGCTATGACGAAGGCGAGACAGACCTCATTGACGTTTTGTCGATCCAGCAACGGGTGTTTTCCGCGGACAGCAATCTCGTCTCGATTGAACGCCAGCTGCTCGAACAACGGGTCAATCTGAATCTGGCCCTGGGAGGAAGTTGGCGCTAGGGCGCCGACATCGGGGAATCCGGCGCGCGGGTGCGTTTAAGCGGCGGCCGCGCGCGCATCATGCGCCGGCAATTTGATATTGAACCGGTTGCCGTCCGACAGCGCCAAATGGGAAAACTCACCGCCGATAATATCAATCGCCCGGGCGACAGTGCGCAGCGTCATCGGCATTTCATCGCCGGTGTGGCCAAGATAGGTTTCAATTTTGGTAAGCGGCTGAATAAGATCATCGAACTGACTTGGCGACAGAATGTGCGCATCGTCACGCAGTTGCAGGTCCCAGGCGCCTTCCGCCGGCTCCAAGCTGATGGTGAGCCGGCTAACGTCGTTTTTCGGATCGGCGCAGTATTCCGCGAAGCTCTTCAGCGCTGCGCGGAGTACGTCGAGATCGACGAAGACGACGGCCTCGTCGTGAATTCTGCTTGATGATTCCACGCCGGAGGGCAGTAATTCACGGAAATCTTCAATCGCGCAGCTGAGCTCGGTTGTTTCCGGCGCCGCACGCGATTCCGCCTCATCCAAGCGATGATACGCAAGCAGTCCGCTGACGCTCTTTGTCAAGCTGGTGGTCGCGTTTTGAATGTACCGAGCGTTTTCCGCCGCATCGCCTGCTTCCGCGTTTGTGGCTGATTGCACAAGAATGTCGGAAAAACCCGCAATCTGATGCAAGGGCGTTTTGATGAAATGAACCAGCATATTCATCGCGGCGAGCTTGCGCGCGTTATCCAACTTGGCGTCCTCCAGCAAAACCTGGAGTTTCGAATTTTGCTGTTCGATCGTGGCGGTCTTCATGAAATCGTCGCGGCGATAGCGCTGCAACAGATAGCAACCAAATCCGCAAATGAAGAACATCGTCACCAAGACAAGGATTTGGGTCATCGCCTGTTCGACGTCTGCCTTGCCCTGCACCGCCCAGGCAAAGCCCGCCAAGAACAGCGCCATAACCGCAATCGGCTTTACAAATCCAACGCGCACCAGAAAACAAAGAAACACAGCGCCTTGAATGAAAGCCACGTAGTAGGTGTTGTCCAAGTCGCTTTCGTTTCTGATGATCAAACAAACCGCGAGACCCCACGTCAAAACAATGAGGACGGTGACAATCTCATGGTGCTGTTTGCGGTCTATGACGTGCATCATGATCAGCGCCACGAGCCCAGCGGCCGTAGCGGTCGTGCGTATGATGACGGCGAATCTGGCGTCTTCGAGCAGCGCAAGGTCGACAAAGGCGTACAGCCCGAACAAAGACGCGAACAAAAAAAGCGCGATCGTGTTTACACGACAGTTCGACGCGAAACTGGCCGCCTGAAACGCCTTTTCCGTATCCTTATCCCGGAAAGCCGTCGTAATCGGATCGAGAAGCTTGCTCATCTACGCCCAGTTTGAATTGGACCTTCCACAAGGCGTATGACACATATCGATTAGATTGGAGTTAACTCGAATTCGTCATTACGGCGCCGAAAACGCTCCATATTGCCATCGAAACCCGCGATTTAGCTGCAATCTGTTAACCATTTTTCGCCTGAGGATAATGTCAATTTTCCTTTGCATTTTAACTGTTTGTTAAATATCCTTACGACGAGGGGAGGAAACAAGAATACGCGCAAGAATGCATGCTTGGCGGGGCGACAAAATGTACATGTCTAAGTTAGATGCGGCCTTTCAGCCAGTTTTCGAGGCGTTCATAGCGTCGCCGCCGATTACTGCGATGATGACCGGCGCGCTCAAAAAGAACGAATACCGGGCGATGCTGCGACAGGTTTTCCATCACACTCGGGAAAATCCTCAATTGCAGGCGATGGCCACCGCTTTTTTCAGAGGTCGTCAGCGCGATGCGGTATTGGCGTTTTTGAAACACGCCGGCAGCGAAGTCGGGCACGATCAACTGGCCTTAAATGACTTCGTCACTCTTGGCGGCGACGCGTCGACGGTGCCTTATGAAAACCCGCTGCCGGCGACCAGCGCGCTGCTGGCGTTCGGATTTCATCAGATTCAGAACCACAATCCGGTTGGTTATCTCGGCTATCTGTATTTCCTGGAATTCACGCCGACCCGCGCCGGCGAAGATATGATGTCAAGACTTGCGGCGAGCGGCGTTCCTGAAAGCGCGATGACGTTCCTGCGCGATCACACAGAAATCGACCAGGGCCACAATCGCTTAATGCACAAATACGCAGAGCAACTCATTGTTGGCGAGCCGGACTTGGACGCCGTGACATACGCAATGAAAGTTACGGCCAACCTATATGAAAGAATGCTCTCAGAATCGATCGCCGCGGCTGACGTTCACCCTGACATGGGATGGAATTGGGAAGAGCTCGCCGCCGACGGGTTAACGCCTACAGATCTTCAGAAGAAGGCGGCGGTCGCATAGTGTACGCATATCGCGACTTCACGAGCGCAAATTGTCCGCCGGAACTGTATGCGTTTCGATACAAGGTGTATGTGGAGGAAATGAATCGACCGCAAGCCGACGCCGATCACGAACGCAAGATTATCAAAGACAAACTTGACGATACCGCCCACCACGCAGCAGTCTTTTTTCAGAACGAAATTGTTGCGTGCATGCGGGTGAACTTTCTCCGCGAGGGTTCCGCCGGAAAATATAATGAACTCTACGGATTAAAACGTCTCTCTCCCGCGGAAGCGGCGAATGCCAGTATCTGCACGCGGCTAATGGTCGACAAGGCCCACCGTAATCGACACGTCACCGTTCGAATGCTTCAATTTATATACGTATACGGTTTAAAAAACGGCATCAGGTCGTGCTTCATGGACTGCAACAAGCCGCTGCAGCGATTTTTTGAGAAGTTTGGCTACCGTTACGTGACGGACGCGATGCACCCGGACTACGGCCGAGTGTCGGTGATGCGACTCGATTTGCTAGATATCGATTACCTTAGATCTCTGCGCAGCCCGTTTGCTGAAGCATACGACATCGCGCAGCGTTATCTTCCGCACCTCAAAATGGCTGACGTGGCGAATGATTTTTGCCGCAGCGCGCCAACGGCATTGCACAGTTAACCCAATTTGCGGGTGGGGCAAGCCGCCCTCTAGGCAGCCTGTCGACGTCCCTCCTGACCGCTCGGATCATTCTCCTCGAGCGCGCCTCCGCCAGGGTTACAGGCTTTAGACACGTTGATTCTTAAACGCAGCCTTGCTTCGTCGAGCGGCAGTCCCAGATACTCGCGCCAGTCCACTTCCGGCAGCCAAACCGCCTCCCGCGCAAGCTGACGGGCCTGTTTTGTCATCGACAGCATGGGTTTGCCGGGGTAGCGAAGCTGTTCCCTCATCGCGAGAGCGTTCGACATCATCCGGACGCCGCGAAGCTCAAGCTGCTCAGCGGTGAACGCCAGCACGCACGCCTCTCCGATCGCGTCTCGGCCATATCCTGTGAGGACGTGAATGAGATCGTGAATGGCGAACCCGCCTGCGATAAAGTTGCGTCGCGACGGATCGACATTGAGTGTTGACGCAGCTGAGTCTACCTCAGCAATCATCAAAAGCTCCATGTCCAGGTCTTCGCTCGACAAAAACTCAAGATAGCTGGCGGCGAGACTGCCGGGCGCAAAAGAACGCAAATATGATTTGTCAGACAAAATGTCAGCAAAGTTGACGCCTTCGCGATCCAGCCTGGCGCCGACGGCGGTTTTCAAATAGCGCTGATAGTTGCGTTCCGTTTGCGATCCGTCGATCGCGTCAAAAACGGTAAAAACGTGCTTGGTCTCTTGCAGGTTCATCAGCAGTCGCACGCCGGCAACCGCCGCCGTCAGCGGTTTTGCTCGCTTTGCGAACCCTTTGTACTCTCTGTTGCTCATCGTCGGCGCGCGCATGTTCATTGCCCAGAAGCCTGCCTCTGACCTTATGGGCGCACCCTAGGAGAAGAGGCTTTTCGCCGAATTAACCAGATATCTCCATTTTTACCGTTCTGACTGCTGGTGTCTTAACTCTACGCCGCGTCCTCGCCGACGAGGATGTCACGTTTTCCGGCGTGATTGGCGGGCGAAATCACGCCCTCTTCTTCCATGCGCTCAATCAACGTCGCTGCACGATTGTAGCCGATTTGCAGCCGCCGCTGGACATATGACGTTGACGCCTTCCGGTCGCGCAGGACCACAGCGACAGCGCGGTCGTACAGAGCGTCCCCGGACGACGTGTTTCCGCCGATATCAAAACCGCCGTCGGCGCCGCCGTCCTCGTCGCGCATTTCGGTAACGTCCTGCACATAGTCAGGCGCGCCCTGCTTCTTCAGAAACTTGACGATTTTCTCTACCTCGTCATCCGAGACGAAGGCGCCGTGGACGCGTCGCAATCGCCCGCCGCCGGCCATATGCAGCATATCGCCCTGCCCCAACAGCTGTTCTGCGCCCTGCTCTCCCAGGATTGTCCGTGAGTCAATTTTTGACGTGACCTGGAACGAGATGCGGGTCGGGAAGTTCGCCTTGATGGTGCCGGTGATGACGTCGACGGAAGGGCGCTGCGTCGCCATGATCAGGTGAATCCCGGCGGCGCGGGCCATCTGAGCGAGCCTTTGCACCATGCCCTCGATATCCTTGCCGGCGACCATCATCAGGTCCGCCACCTCGTCAATCACAACGACGATGAACGGCATCGCCTCATATTCAAGCTCCTCGGTTTCATAAACCGGTTCGCCGGTATCCTCGTCATATCCGGTATGCACGGTGCGCGTGAGAACCTCGCCGTTCTCTTCAGCTTCGACAACGCGGGCGTTAAAGCCTTCGATATTGCGGACGCCGACCTTTGACATTCTGCGATATCGTTCCTCCATTTCCCGCACAGTCCATTTCAGCGCCACCACCGCTTTGCGCGGGTCGGTTACGACCGGCGCAAGCAGATGCGGTATTCCTTCGTATACTGATAGCTCCAGCATCTTGGGATCAATGAGGATCAGCTTGCACTCATCCGGCGCGAGCCGGTACAAAAGCGAAAGGATCATCGTGTTGATGCCGACTGACTTACCTGATCCCGTTGTGCCGGCGATCAACAGGTGCGGCATGCGCGCCAGGTCCGCGAAAACCGCCTCGCCGCCGATCGATTTTCCAAGCGTGAGAGTAAGGTCGCCTCCCGAATTCTCAAACTCTTCGGCCGCAAGAAGCTCGCGCAGGAAAACCATCTCCCGGTCCTGGTTCGGCAGCTCAATGCCGATCACGTTCCGGCCCGGCACCACCGCAACGCGACACGCGACGGCGCTCATGGACCGGGCGATGTCGTCGGCGAGGCCAATGACTCTTGATGATTTCACCCCGGCCGCCGGCTCAAGCTCATACAAGGTGACAACCGGGCCCGGGCGAACATTGATAATCTCGCCGCGCACGCCGAAGTCGGAAAGAACGTTCTCCAGCATGCGGGCGTTCTGCTCCAGCGCCTCGTCGGAGATCACGGCTCGCCGCGCCGGGTTCGGTTTCGCAAGCAGGTTCAGCGGGGGCAATTCATAGTCCCCGGCTGAAAAGACTGGGAGCTCCGGCTGCTGTTCGCGGCGCTCGCGCCGGCTTGCCTTCGGCTTATTCTTTTTACGGATGATCTGCCGTTTCCTCACCGGAGCGACAAGCGGCGGCTCACCCTCGCGGTCTTCTAAGACGTCTTCGTCATCAACATCGTAGACGTCGTCTTCCGGGTGAACAGCGTCATTCCGGGCGAGTTTGGCCTGCAGCCAGTCCCACGCGTCAACACCCATGTTATGCGCCGCGACAGCGATGTCCTGAACCGTCCACCAGGCGTCGACTGCCCGCTCCCGGGTCAATCCGCAAAGGATGACATAAGCCGGCAGCGCTGCGAGCGTGAACAAGAAGGCGGCAATAGCGTTCGCTGCAGGACGCCCGGCGCCGGAGAAAATTCCGCTGAGGACGTTCATGGCGCCGTCGCCCACGACGCCCCCCGCCCCGACCATATACGGCCAAACCGCCGGCGCCGGCGCTCCCGCCGCGGCGCCGGCGGCGCCAACGATCGCAACAGGAAGCAATATCGCCCGGATCCAGAACGCGCGCGGGGTTTCCTCGGGGGCGCCGTTCAGGAGCGCTAATGAGCCCCAGATCGCTAGTGGCGCAATCAGAAGAATACTGGCCACCCCAAAAGACTGCAGCAACATGTCAGCGACGACCGCGCCCGCCATGCCGCCGGCGTTTTGCACTGGCGCGGATGTGGCGTTATTCAGGCTTGGGTCGCTGATCGAAAAGGTTAACAGCGCCGCTGCGCTCCACACTGCGAGAACGGCCATCGCCAACCCGCCGGCGCGCATCATCACATTACGGATGAAATGGCGCATGGACGCGATCATTTCACTGAATTGGCTGTCGGCGCGCGCAGCGCGGCGGGCCCTGGATCCTTGAAGGCGGCGAGAAGATCGAGACATGGCGAAACGAAAATGGTGACTGCGTTAACCGAGCAACCACTCTCGCATGCCTGCGGCGAAAAAGGGTTAACGCCGATTAACCTTGCGCCGTCGGCGGCGCCGGCGCCGCGCCTCGGTTTTGCGGCGGGGAGTCCTTGGCGGGATCCGGGGCGGGACGCTGACGGACGCCAAACGGCGAATATTTCAGGGCCGTCCAGACCATCAAACTGATGGCGAAAGCGAAGACGGCGATCGCCGCCGCGCCGAGAGACTGGCCCGTCAACGCAATATCCGGGTTCACCCAGGCGGCGATGAGCGCGCCCCACATTCCGCATAAAAGATGCGTTGGCACGACAAACCCTGCGTCGTCGATGCGAAATCTCGCGAGGAAGGGCGGCGTTACCGAAACGATGACGCCGCCGACGGCGCCGATCATCGCCGCCTGCCACAATCCCGGGCTGACCGGATCGCCGGATAGCGAAACAGGACCTGCGACCACCGCGCACATGGTGGTCACCAAACCCGGCCGATCATAAACAAACTGCGTGATCGCCAGCGCCGCCAAAACCGCCGCTGCGGTGGCGATGGCGATATTTGCAAGGCCTTGCCCAAGCCGCACAGCGTCCTCGACGTCTGCATATTCCCCGGCGAGCCCCGCGACTACGCCTTGGAGCGCAATCCAGGCCAGTCCCGCCGCAAATACGCTGAGCGGCATCATTGTCGTTGCGGCGATCCACGGCGACTTGGGGTTGAAGCGTCCCGGCCGTGGGCCCACCACAAAGGCGGCGGCGAGCGCGGCGGCGCCGGCGATGATGTGCACCGTTGCGCCGCCCTCGTCCTGATAGCGCCAGATTTCTGCGAAATAGCCGCCGCCCCACACCCAGGAAATCGCGACCGGATAGATCAGACCGGAAAGGAAACCGACAAAAATCAGGAACGCCCACAGGCGCACGCGCTCAGACACCGATGCGGCGACAATCGCCGCCGCCATCGCCGCAAGGCCGGCTTCGAAAAACCAGGCCGCGCCCGCGGCGCGTCCGCGCGAGGCCGGATCATTATCGTCCAGGGTCCAGGCGCCGAACTCGCCCAGGAACCCGGCCTCCTCGACAGAATAGGCGAGCATATGCCCGGACAGCCAAAATCCGAGAATGGTGACCGCAAACGCGGCCAGCATCCGCAAACACACCGCCGGCGCATTTTGCACCCGCGCCAGTCCGATATCGCGCAGGCCGTAGGCGAGAATGAACAGAACCGCGGAAAGGCCCGCGGCGACAAGGAGCGCCGTGTTCAAGAGGTATTGCGTCGTTTCGCTCGACGCGGCGAGCTCCTGCGCGCCTGCGGGCGCTGGCGACACTGACAACAACGCAACCGTGATAACGGCGAACCGGCGCATATCGCCTCCTTGCGGGAATCCCTAATGCCGCGCTTTTCGCCGCAGCGGCAAGTCTTTCGGTGGACGAGAATACCCTAAACGGGCGAAACTTTGCCGATGGTGAACGCACATTCGGAATTTGACATCGTCATCGTTGGCGGCGGCCTGGCCGGCGGCTTGGCCGCTGTCGCCCTGGGCGAGGCGGGCTTTTCATGCGCCGTGGTTGACGCTGCGACCCCCGAAACCATGAAGGATGCGGCGTTCGACGGACGCACAACGGCGATTTCCTACGCCTCTGTGCGGGTTTTCCGCCGCCTCGGCCTTTGGGACGCCGTCGCGCCGGAGGCGGAGCCGATTCGCGATATTCTCGTGACGGACGGGCGCGCCAAGAGCCGGTTTGACAAGGGCGCCGTTTCTTCCTTCGCCCTCCATTTCGATTCCCGGGAGCTCGGAGACGACAATCCGCTCGGCTGGATCGTCGAAAACCGCTTTCTGCGCAGAGCCATCCTCGACGCGATAGCCGGCGCGTCCAATGTCGCGCTGATCGCCCCGGCGAAGCGAACAGGCGCGTCTTTCGAACCCGGCGGCGCAAGCGTCACGCTGGAAAACGGACCCGTCCTGCAATCCGACCTGGTGTTGGCCGCGGACGGGCGGTTTTCTGCGCTGCGCAGCGAAGCCGGCCTGAAGACCAACGAATGGCGTTACGCCCAAACCGGCATCGTCGCGACGGTCGCCCACGAACGGCCGCATGACGGCGTCGCGCAGGAGTTCTTTTTGCCGTCAGGTCCGTTCGCGATCCTGCCCATGACGTCGACCGACGGCGGCGGGAGGAATTTGACGCATCGGTCCTCGCTTGTCTGGACGGAGCATGCGGACGCCGCCCCTGCCTATCTGGCGCTTGACGACGAAGCCTTCCGTGTGGAAATCGAAAATCGTTTCGGTTCCTATCTCGGCGCTGTTTCTCTTGCGGGACCGCGATGGTCTTATCCGCTTGCGTTTACGCTTGCACAGTCTTATGCGGCGCCGCGACTGGCGTTAATCGGCGACGCAGCTCACGCCATCCACCCCATTGCCGGCCAAGGCTATAATCTCGGCGTGAAAGACATTGCCGCGCTGGTGGACGTGCTCACGGAGGCCCGCGACGTTGGGCTTGATATCGGGTCTATGGCCGTTCTGCAGAACTATCAGCGCTGGCGGCGTTTTGATTCCGCCTCTCTCGCGCTGGGCACGGATCTGTTGAACCGTCTGTTCTCAAATGATTTTCCGCCGCTTCGGCTCGCCCGCGATGTCGGTATGGGAGCGGTTGGCGCAATCGCACCGCTGCGCCGTTTCTTCATGCGTCAGGCCGGCGCGGATTTGGGAAATCTGCCAAGCCTTATGCAACCTGAATCAGGTTAAGCTTACCCTCTCAGCAACAGTTCGCCGGATCTCGCTTCGACGCTTTCCAGTCGCGATAGAAAACTCATGCCGAGGAGATTCACGGAAAGCTGGTCGTCCGGTAGTACAAACGCTTTCACATTCGTCACTTTGATGTCACCGACTTCAAGTTCGTCCAGTGTCACAAACGCGGCTTTCGTCTCGCCGTTTGCGGTGCGAACAGGATAGGTATAGTCAGCCCACGTCGTATAAACGCCGGCGTTGCGCGCGTCGGTGTCGCGCATCGCCACATAGCTGGCCCCGGTATCAACCAGGAACTGAGCCGCACGGCGGTTAACGTCAACCTCGACATAAAACTGGTGATCGCGCGATGCGGAGATCCGCACTTCGGATCCCCAACCGGTCGCTGCAGAATATGACGAGGCGGCGACTGCGGCTACCGGAGTCGACGTATGAGCGTTTTGTTGGATGGGAGGCTGTCCGCCCGTCGTCTCTTTTGCGTCAATGAAACGCACGCCAACAACGGCGACGGCGACAATGGCGCCGGCGATAATAACATCGGACCGCATCAGGACCTCTACGCAACTGAACCCGCATCCTGCCAGTCCATGGTTGCGGTAAAGTTGTTAGATCGTTCGATTTGCAACAGGTTATGGTTAAGCGTCAGCGCTTACAGGCCCAGGACGTCCCGCATCGAATAGAGGCCCGCCGGCTTGTCCGACGCCCACAGCGCGGCTGCGACCGCACCGCGCGCAAACAGGCCCCGATCGATGGCCGAATGGGACAACGTGACGACTTCCTCCATGGCCGCGAACGAAACCCGATGCTCGCCGATGACGCCGCCGCCGCGGAAAACGGAAAACCCGATATCCCCGCGCGCCCGTGCGCCCGCGCGCCCGGCCATACCCGCCATTTTCGCCTGCAAATCGACGCCGCGTCCGCGCGCCGCCGCCTGGCCCAGCATTAGCGCTGTCCCGGAAGGCGCATCGACCTTATCGCGATGATGGGCCTCGAAGATTTCGATATCGAAATCATCTCCCAGGCGGCCTGCGGCGTCTTCTACAAGGGCCGCGAGAAGGTTTACGCCGAGGCTCATATTGCCGGATTTGACGATCGGCGTCTGTTCCGCCGCCGCCGCAATCGCAGCATTGTCGGCGTCGGTGAAGCCGGTCGTGCCGATGATATGGGCGACGCCGGCCGCCGCCGCGGCCCTGGCGTTAGCGACGCTCGCTTCCGGCGCGGTAAAATCGATCAGCGCGCCTGCCCGCTTCAGGCCTTTGTCAGCGGCGCCTTCGACAGTGAGCCCGATAGCGTCAAGGCCGGCGAGCACGCCGATGTCTTTGCCGATCTGCGGCCCGCCCGGACGTTCAAAACCGCCCGCCAGGCTGGCTCCCGGCGTCGCGAGGATTTCCGCAACCACCGCCCTGCCCATGCGGCCGCCGGCGCCGGCCACGAGGATTCCTCTTTTTCCCATTGTCTGCATCCAACCGAATTCGCCGCCGCCGGGCAAGTCCGATCTTAGTTGCTTTCCGGGGCCTCGTCGTCGGTCATCATCGGCGCCAGGACGCGTTGGTAAAAAACTGCAATGCCCACAAGGGATACGCCGAGGCCAAGGAACGACGTGGCGCGCCAAACGCCCTCAAGCGCCGCCAGGTCGAAGATGAAGACCTTCGCCACCGCCAGCATCAGCACGGCGAGGCCGCCATATCGCAGCACGTGGCTGCGGCGCAGGGCCGCCGCTACCAGCATCGCTGTCGCAAAGAGCATCGTGACGATGGAATACTGCCAGGATTCCGCATTGCCGACGGCCCCGACCGAAAGATCAGGGGCGTGGAACTGGTGCCGCACCGTCAGCACCAACCACAAATAGGTCATGAGAACGGCAAACAGCCCGGCGATGCGCGCCTGGATCAATCCGCCATATCGCTGCGCCGCCAACGCGCTCAACCCATAAGCGGCCGCCGGCGCCAGGTAGTAGAACAACAGCATGTTGAACAGGACCGGGCCGCCCACGGCGCGCGGATCGTCGCCCCACCACGGATTTAGACCCACAATGGCGGCGAAGAATGTCTGCGCCGCCGCCAGGACCAGCAATCCCTTTTCAGCCACCGCGCGCACGGGGGTTAAATCATCGCCAAACCGCCACCGCAGAAAGGTTGCAATCAACACCCAGGAAATCGTCTGCAGCGTGATTTCGACGAGACCGTCATAGTCGGCGCCCAAGTCGCCGTCGTTCATCAGATGTCGAATCTCAAGACTGACGAATACGGCGAACAAAGATATCGCCGCCGCCTCCATGCCTTGAACGATAGCGCCGCGCTTGGACAGACCGCCGCCTTCGAACCAGCGCGCTGCGAGCCAGAAACCGGCCGCCGGAACGAGATACGCCGCCAGGAGAAGGTTCAAAACGGGCAGCGGCCCGACCGATTCCGCAACAATTTCGGGCGCAAAAAACAGCCTGGCGGCGCCGAGCGCCGCGAGCGCGCTCGCGGCGAACCGCAAGGCGGGCAGTCGAAACCGGCGCCAAAGCCAGGCGATGATCGGCGCCTGTATCGCAAATCCGAAACTCATCGCGAGGCCGTCAAGGGACATCGCAACCGCAAGCGCCGTCGCCAGGCTTGTCGCCAGGCCATAAGCCGCGGCGACCCCCGGGGATGCGTCAAATCCTTCTTCTCGCCGCAACAATTCGATCAGTACAGAGATGTTAAAGAACGCCAGCACAACCGCCGCGAACCCCCAAGCCGGCGCTTGTTGAAAATCGCCGACCGCATAGAAAAGCGCCGCCAGGACGGCCAGCGGCCCGAACGCGGAAGCCAGCGCGGCGAGACCGCCCTCGCGGCTCATGCGCATCATCGCATAGCAGGCGACGGCGTAGCCTCCAGCGAACATCGCGCCAATCTGAAGCAGCGGAAAGGTCGGCGCCGCCTCTGCGAACGCGATACTCACGGACGTCGCCATCGCCGTCATGACCGGACCGACGGCGAGCCCTTCGCGCATGCGCCCCGTCATCACCGCAAGGGCGGCGAACGCCGCCCACATGAGCATGGTCGGGCCGGAAACGCCTTGCGAGAACGTCAACAAGACGCCCGCCCCCAGTGCGCCCAGCGTCGCAACGCAAAAGATCACCAATGACAAGGACGGCCCCTTGGACAACACCGCGTTGACATCGACCGGCTGTTCCGCGTCGTCCCAAACCGCGGCGGCGGCGAGAGCAAAAAAAGCGGGCAAATAAATGATCAGCGACAAGACTGAATCGATTTCGTCCAGAACAATAATCAAGAGCGGCCAGAACAGGCCGCCCGCCAGGGACAGCCATGCGATCGGGCGCCAATTCATGATGCGCGCAACGGCGAGGCCGCCGGCTGAAATCGCAAAGATGTACAGAAAGAACGGCGGACCGGCGGGACCGCCGGAACCGGCGATCACTGGCGACAAGTGCGCGCCGACGATCGCCAGCGCCGCCATGGCGGGGACACGATGGACAACAGCCAAAACGACTAATCCGGCGGACGCCGCTGTCAAAAGTGCGAACGCGACGAGCGGCGGAATCAACGCGTATAGTTCGTATGCGGCGAAAATGGCGCCATAGATGGTGGCGCCGCCGGCGCCGGCGAGGACAGGCGGCGCCAGAGAGTGGGCCGGCGCGCCGCCGCGCTTCATCCATTGCGCCCAGCCGATCATGGCGGCGCCCGCCGCCAGACCGGACGCAACGCGCATCACCGGACCGAAAAACCCGGCGTCGACGGCAGCCTTAACCAGGAAGGCGCCGCCCAAAATAAGCGCTGCGCCGCCAAGCCAAATCAGCCAGTTGCCGGTCAGGCTCGACGCCAGCGCATCAGCCCGCTCCCGCCATCTGTCGTGGCCCGCTGCGGCGGGATCGCTCTCTGCCGCCGCCGTCGGGCCCGGCGCCGCTTGTTCCGCCGTCGATGCGGGGCCCGATGCTTCCGGCGCGCGCGGCGTCGGTTCAGGTTGCTGCGGTGCGGGTTGCTGCGGTTCAGCCTGCGGCGGCGCCGGCTTGGCGACCGGCGGCGCAGACGCGGCGCTTTTGAGCCGTGCGATTTCCGCCTCAAGCCGATTGATGCGGCCATTGGCCGTCAACCCCATAAAAAAAGCGACCCAGCCAAAGACGACGCCGAGCGCCGCCCCGATTCCCAGTAAGACGAGCCCTTCCAACTGCGCCTCCCGTATTTCCTTGGTTAAGGATAGGTAGCCCTGTTGCGGATTAACGCAACATTAATCGCCAAGGCGCCCAGGCCAGCCGCTACAGCTTTGTTTCCATAAAGATCAATCCGCCGCGGCGCTGGGTCTCTTCCCATCCCTGCGCCTCATAAAACCGGATCGCCCGCGCATTGCCGGCGGCGACATTAAGGCGCGCCCGGCGCGCGCCGGCGTCGGCGAGAACATCGCGGGAATAGTCGTCGAGAAGACCGCCGAAACCCTGACCGCGGTGGGTCGTGGCAACATAAAAATGATGCACGCGGCCGACCTCAGCGTTGGTCTCATCAAGTCCGAGCACGGCCAGCCCGATTTCACGGCCGTCCTCAACCAGAAATTTTGCAAATGAGGGATTCGCCGCAGCACAGGACGCAATCCAGATTGGAAAACTGCCGCCATAGCGACCGTAATCGCGATAGAACGCGTCTTCCCGGCCAAGGCTTTGCTTGTAAAGATCGCGGCCCCAGCGGATGAGCAGCCGCGCGTCGCGTTCGGGCAAAACGCGCCTGAATGTAAGGGACTTTGAGTATTTTACGTATGCTTCGCCGGCCATCCCAATCGACCTGTGTCAGGTCTGAAATGCTAAGCCGGAAAAACCCTTATGACGAGGCCTTGACGCGAAAAAATATCGACCTGGCGACGGTGAACAGCGCACCGCCGATCGTCGTTTATGCGCCGGTTTCGATCACGCCGGGCAGCAGAACGCGCCCCATGTAATTGGCGAACCAGGCCATGGCGTATGATGAGCCGAGCACGAGCACCCATTGAAACGCCACGGCGCCAAGCGACGGCTTGGCCGCGTCTTTGTCCGCCACAGGACTGAACGCAAATGTCGAAAGTGCGAGAAGCAGCGCGATCACAAGCGCGCCCGGATAAATCCACCATTGAGGACCCTGCGCCGCACCGGCGTAAATCTCTAACAGGACAACCGTATAGGCTGTCAGAACCGACAAAATGCGAATGCCGAACATGAATGCTTCCCCTCAAGACGACGCCATATCCCACAGGGGAGTATAGGCGAGATGGCGTAAGGGGGCAAAGTCCATAGTCGCTGCGGCGCATTTGCGCTATTGTCCTGCAATGACGATAGAAACCTGGCTCTTATACGTGGCGGCTGTGGCGGCGATGATGTCGACGCCGGGGCCCAGCCAATTGCTGATGTTGTCCAACTCCCTGGCGCACGGATTCCAGCGTTCTCTGGCGACCGCGGCCGGAGATTTGACGGCGAACTTTTTTCAGATGCTGCTCGCCGGCCTCGGCCTCGCGGCGCTCATCGCCGCGTTCGACAATGCGCTCACCGTCATCAAATGGGCGGGCGTCCTCTACCTCTTGTGGCTTGGCGCGCGCATGCTGTTCGGAAATCACGGCGCCGCCGATCCCCATGCCGCAAGGCGATCAAGTCTCAAGCGCCTTTGGCTGCAAGGCTTCGTAACATCGGCTTCCAATCCCAAAGCGGTTGTTTTTTTCGCCGCGCTGTTTCCTCAATTTATTTCAGGCGCGGCGCCGTTCTGGCCGCAATTTGCGATCCTCTCCGCCACCTACATCGCCATGGACGGGTTTATGCTGTCCCTATACGGCGGCGGCGCCGGCTGGATCGGACGGCGCGTCAAGGGTCGCGCCAGAGACCGTCTTCACAAATTAGGCGGTGGACTGATGATCGGGGCCGCGGTGTTGCTGGGAATGAGGCCGGTGGAGCCGCGGTAGTCTCAAATCATCTTGCCGGCGACATGGCAAAGCTGGAATCTAGATTACATTCTTGATCGGTTCCTGACGCCGGTTTTCACGGAGCGCACTCATGAAATTGCTGCCTATCGTCCTCATTTCAGCTCTACTGTTCGGATGCGCCGGCGAACCGGAACAATCGCCTGCACGAATCGAAACACTGGAGCTGACAGACGAAACCTTTGGCCGAACGCGCACGCTGAGGGTCTGGCTGCCGCCAGGATATGACGGATCTGAGATAGCGTATCCCGTACTTTACCTGTTCGATGGACAGAACTTGTTTGACGCCGCCCTTTCGCTGATATCCGGGGCCGAATGGGAAGTTGACGAGACGGCGATCCGTCTTATCGCTGAAGGCGCGATTGAGCCTATCATTATCGTGGGCGTTGATAATGCCGGCGATCCCGGTCGGGCGGAGGAGTATCTCCCCTATCCTGAGCCCGCTGTTGAGTTAAGCGCAGAAAATGCAGGCGCACGCCGCTTGCCGGCGTTCTTTCAAAACGATGTCTTTCCGATAATCGACGCAGCTTATCGCACCAGCGACGATCGCCGCGGTCTTGGCGGTTCGTCTTTTGGCGGCATCGCGACTCTTACAATGGCGATAGAAACACCGGATCTGTTCGACAGGCTGTTGGTCGAAAGCCCGTCTTTGTGGGTGGCCGAGGAGCAAATGCTGACCGATATCGCAACCGCCGACCTTGGCGACGACAAAATTTTTGTCGGCATGGGCGGGCGCGAAAGCTCAGGGTCCTGCGACCAAGACCCGGAAGACTATGACGGCGTCGCCGTTGCCCAGGTAGAGCGGCTGGACAAAATCCTGCAGGACAAACTCAGCGTCGATCAGTTTCGTGTTATGATCGACGAGTGCGCCGCTCATACCGAAAGCGCCTGGGCGAAGCGGTTGCCGGGCGCCCTCACCTTTCTCTATGGAGCCGATTGAACGCCAAAAGCGCCACGTCAACGATGGTCTTTTCAGCCGCCTCGCGGGAAGGCGGTACCAAACCGATGCGAAAAGTATCGGCCGATATCACGCGCATTGTCGATAAAGCGATAGCCGTTTCGGCGTTCCGTTCTAGCAACCGGGCCTGGATCAGCGCCGGCAGCAAGGACGATGGTCGGGCAGTTCCACTCGCCGTCGCCCAATAATTCGGTCAGTCCGGCTCTTGGATGCTCGATCGTCTCATATCGGACGATCAGCGCTTCTTTGATAAAGGGATAATAGTTCAGCACACCCCATAGCTCAGCGCACTCCGGACAGTATTCCCGTCGCTCATTGGCGATGAAACCGGGCGGCAACAAAAACAGCGTGTCGCGATCCATGGCGGAACTCCCTTACCGCCCGTCGGTCACATTGTCCCAGAATGTCTTGGCGCGCTCAAAGAAGCCCTTTGACTGCGGGCACGCCGCCTCGCCGCCGCCGGCTTCGCAGAATTTCTGCAACAGGTCTTTCTGCTCGGCATTGAGCCCGACAGGCGTTTCCACCTGGATTTCCACATAGAGATCGCCGCGTCGGCGGATGTCGCCGCGGCCGGATTGATCGAGCTGGCTCATGCCGCGGCCGCGGACGCGGAACCGTTTCCCGCTTTGCGCCCCTTCCGGCACGGACACCTTGACCCGTCCGCCGTCAATTGTCGGGGTTTCGAAATCGCCGCCAAGCGCGGCCGTCGTCATGGGAATCGGCGTTGCGCAATAGAGGTCGGGGCCGTCGCGTTCGAAAAGATCATGGTTGGCGACATTCACAAAGATGTAGAGATCGCCCTCAGGACCGCCGCGCGGGCCCGCTTCGCCTTCCCCGGACAACCGAATGCGCGTTCCGTCCTCGATGCCGGCCGGCACGTCGACCGCGAGGGTGCGCTCGCGGCGCACGCGGCCCTGGCCGCCGCAATCCGTACACGGATCGGCGATGGTCCGCCCTTCGCCGTGGCAATGCGGACAGGTTCGCTCGATCGTAAAAAAGCCCTGTTGTACGCGCACGCGGCCGGCGCCCTTGCAAGTCGGACAGGTAACGGGGCCGGAACCCGGTTTCGCACCGGTGCCCTCGCAGGTCTCACAGGCGACGGAACCCGGCACCTTGATCTCGGCTTTCTTGCCGGCGAACGCTTCTTCCAGCGTGATGTTGAGATTGTATTTTAGATCCGCCCCACGGCCGGGCCCCGCCCGTCGCCCGCCGGCGCGTCCGCCCATGAACTCTGAAAAAATATCGTCAAAGATGTCGGAAAAGGCGCCGGCCGCGCCGGCGCCGAAACCGGCGGCGCCGTTCGCCCCCGCGCCGTGTCCGTTTTGGAAGGCCGCGTGGCCGAAACGGTCATAGGCCGCTCGTTTCTGGCTGTCAGAGAGAACCTCATAAGCTTCGCCAAGCTCTTTGAACTTTTGCTCCGCCTCAGGATCATCCTTGTTTCGGTCAGGATGGTACTGCATTGCGCGTTTGCGAAAGGCGGACTTTATCGCGTCCGCATCTGCGCCGCGCTCCACGCCCAAAACGTCATAATAATCCTGTTGCGACATGGTCTTTTACGCGCCCGCCCTGTTTGAGAGGGTAGAGAACAGCAAAAAAGAGAAAAGGGGAAGCCTTGCGGCGTCCCCCGTTCCTGATTGCCTATTCCGTACCCACTCTAGTCTTTCTTGTCGCCGTCGACTTCTTCGAAGTCCGCATCGACGACATCGTCGTCCTGGCGATCTTCCGCGGCGGCGTCTGCGGCCGCTGCCGCTTCGCCCGGATCAACGCCGTCCTGGCCGGCGCCTTCCTTATACATGGCTTCACCGAGCTTCATCGACGCCTCGGCGAGGGCCGTCGCCTTGGTGTTGATGTCTTCAAGATCGGCGTCTTCTTTTTCGAGCGCTTCTTTCAGCGCCGCCTTGGCGTCTTCGATCGCCTTCTTGTCTTCATCGGTGATCTTGTCGCCATACTCAGCAAGGTTTTTCTCCGTGGAATGAACAAGCGCCTCAGCGCGGTTCTTGGCTTCCACGCCCTCGCGGCGCGCTTTGTCAGCTTCGGCGTTGGCTTCGGCGTCCTTGACCATCTTTTCGATGTCGTCGTCAGACAGACCGCCGCTGGCTTGAATGCGAATGGACTGTTCCTTGTTCGTCGCTTTGTCCTTGGCCGACACGTGAACAATGCCGTTGGCGTCAATATCGAAGGTGACTTCGATTTGCGGAACGCCGCGCGGCGCCGGCGGAATGCCCATCAAGTCGAACTGGCCGAGCATTTTGTTGTCGGCGGCCATTTCGCGCTCGCCCTGGAAGACCCGGATCGTCACCGCCGATTGATTGTCTTCAGCGGTCGAGAACACTTGCGATTTCTTGGTCGGAATTGTCGTGTTGCGGTCGATGAGACGGGTAAAGACGCCGCCCAGCGTTTCAATGCCAAGAGACAACGGCGTCACGTCCAGCAGCAGAACGTCCTTGACGTCCCCTTGCAGCACGCCGGCCTGGATCGCCGCACCGAGCGCAACGACCTCATCCGGGTTCACGCCCTTGTGCGGATCCCGACCGAAGAACTGCTTCACGGTTTCTTGCACTTTCGGCATACGAGTCATGCCGCCGACAAGAATGACGTCATCGATATCGCCCGGGCTGAGCCCTGCGTCTTTCAGCGCCGCCTTACACGGATCAACCGTCCGCTTGACGAGATCGTCGACCAGGTTTTCCAGCTTCGCGCGGGACAGTTTGATGTTGAGGTGTTTCGGGCCCGACGCGTCTGCGGTGATAAAGGGCAGGTTGACCTCATATTGAGACGTCGTTGAGAGTTCTTTTTTGGCTTTTTCGGCTTCGTCTTTCAGGCGCTGCAGCGCAATTTTGTCCGAGCGCAGATCAATGCCCTGATCTTTTTTGAACTCATCGGCAAGATAGTCGACGATACGCAGGTCGAAGTCTTCGCCGCCGAGGAATGTGTCACCGTTGGTCGACAGCACCTCGAAAACACCGTCGCCAATTTCCAGAATGGAAATATCGAACGTACCGCCGCCGAGGTCGTAAACAGCGATTTTTTTGCCGCCGTCTTTTTTGTCGAGACCGTAAGCGAGCGCCGCCGCGGTCGGCTCGTTGATGATGCGGAGCACTTCAAGGCCTGCAATTTTCCCGGCGTCTTTGGTCGCCTGACGCTGAGCGTCGTTGAAGTAAGCAGGAACCGTGATGACGGCCTGGGTCACGTCCTGACCGAGATAGGCCTCAGCGGTTTCTTTCATTTTCTGTAGAATGAAGGCCGAAATTTGGGAGGGCGCGAATTTTTCGCCGCGGCTTTCGACCCATGCGTCCCCATTGTCGCCTTTGACAATTTCATAAGGAACCATCTCTTTGTCTTTTTGCGCCGTCGGGTCGTCATAGGGCCGCCCGATCAGGCGCTTGATGGCGAAGAAGGTGTTTTCGGGGTTGGTGACGGCCTGACGCCGGGCGGGCTGGCCGATGAGGCGTTCGCTGTCTTCGGTGAACGCGACAACGGACGGCGTCGTGCGCGCGCCTTCGGCGTTCTCAATAACCTTAGGCTCTTTTCCTTCCATGACGGCGACGCATGAGTTCGTCGTCCCGAGGTCGATGCCAATTACCTTGCCCATTCTTTTTTCTCCTTCCGGCGAGCCGCCCTTTTTTATTCCGGCCTTCGATATGCGCAGTCTGCATGCGCCGTGATAAGCCCCGGATGCGGGCGAACCCCATGATTAAAAATACGTCAAAGCGATGGGAGAGCCTCAACCAGCCCCCGCCATCGTTCCGGGCGGGATATAGGCGCCGGATTTAACCCTCGCAACCCGCCTGGGCGGGCGAATTCCGGAAAAAAGACCGGCCGTTAAGGCTCCGGTAAGAGGTTCGGGGCGGCTCGGCCCAGGCCTAGAGATCGCGCACCACGCGAAAGCCGATCTCCTGTTCGCGTGCGCCCGCGTCCTTGCCGATGCGATGCGCCGACCGCAAACGCCATCCGCCGGTGTTGAAAGCGCCCCCCTTGAGGACGCGGCGAACGCACGCCCCGCCCCGCGCGGACCCGTTCGTCGGCGCGCCGGCATGGGTGTCGTTCCAGCAATCAGCGGTCCATTCCCAGACATTGCCGTGCATATCGAAGAGACCGAACGGATTGGGCGCATAGGTGGATGCGACGGTGGGCCGGCCGATGCGCCGAGCCTTTGCGCCGCGATACGCATAGCGGCCGTCATAATTAGCCTGGTCGGCGGACAAGCCGTCGCCGAAAGAAAACGCGGTGGTAGAGCCTGCGCGAGCCGCAAACTCCCATTCCGCTTCGGACGGAAGTCGGTAGGGGCGACCGGTCTTGGCCGACAACCAAGCAACATAGGTTTGGGCGTCGTTGAACGACACGGCGACAACAGGCTGCTCGCCGCGCCCCCAGCCGAAATCGGGCGGCGCGTAAGCGGCGCATCCGCCGTCTGCAACGCATGCCTGCCATTGGTCGAATGTGACTTCCTTGGTGGCGATGGCGAATGGAGTCGAAATGGTAACGGCGGTTTGCGGAAGCTCACTTGGGCGTCCGCCCTCGCCCGGCGTCGCCCCCATCGCAAATGCGCCGACCGACAGCGCGGCCATGTCGGGACAATCAATGCAGTCCCGGAAAAAATCGCCTGCGTATTCCGGCTGCGCGATCGCCGGCGGCGGCGTTTCAAGTTGATCTTGAAGCTCAGGCACGCTGGCCAATAGCGTTTCCATCGTATCGGGCGCCGGCGGCGCTTCGGCAGCGGCGCTCTCTCCTGACCCGGGGCCGGGAGAAGCAGCATCCTCTGGCTGCTGATCATTTGTTTTTTCAATTGGCGCCGTCGGCGCCGTCGCCAGTACGAGGCTGGAAACGCCTTCTACAAGCCTGTCTTCATTCGTTTGCTGAGGGACAAACAGAGGCGCGCCGCTCTCAGCGGGGGCGGCAGCGTCGCCCAATTGATCCGTATTCCCATCGTTTGCGCCGCTGACGTCGGTAGGGACCGGCGTCGCCGGCTGCAACACGGCGAGGTCAGCAGCGGGGGCGTCGCGCAGCGCCGCGGCCTCGCCGCCCTGCATTCGATCCGACGATGCATTCGGCGCCAGGATGATGGCGACGCCGGACATGACGCATAGCGCCATGACGCCGACCACCGCCACGGTCTGCCCCTTAAAGCGGCGCGCGCGCCTTCGGCGCCGACGCAACGGCGCCGCGGCGCTCGGCGCGGGGCGCACTGACTCAAGGATTTCATTTTCGTCGACGTCGGCCGGGGCCGACTTGGGCGATGGCGACGGTTCAGAAACCGGCAAGGTCTCCGGGCTCGCCTGCACCGCCGCAGCCTGTTGCGCGGTGACCCAGATATCCTGATCGGCGAGGCGTCTGCGCTCCGTCGCCATGCTGATTTCTTCCAGCACAAAACGCCATCGGGGATCACGGTCGTCGCCCTGCCAGCCGGACAGATCAACGGGCTGCAGTTCCTCAAACCCGTCTGGGGCCGGTGCGCCGCCAATAGCCACTGGAATAAGCGAGCCGCGGGTTAGCGCATCTCTGGCCTGGTCACGCAGACGCGCGAGCTTCAAGGCCGCTTTGGACCAAATCACGATCGCCGCGTCATCGCCGAGGTCTTCTTCAAGATCGAGGTCGCCATGATCGCTCGTCAACACGCGCGCTTTGTGCCCGCCGCGCGACAACGCGTCGGCAATGCGTTCACCAAGCGCTTCATCGCGCGGCGCCAGCAACACAGATACGGCGGACATTTTCACGCTCTCCCGATCGTCAACCGCCCGGCGCAACCCCCGTCCGGGCAGCGGGCGATATTAGGGCGAATCGGAAGGCTTGCGACCCGTCGCTGACTTAAGCTTTGGCAAGAAAAGTGGGGAAAAGTCAGCCCGGCAGATTGAGCGGCTTGGAAATATAGAGCAAACGCCAGTCGAGGTTTTCCATAAGCATAGCGCGCGCCGCCTCCTCCACGCGTAAGCGCAGCACGTCCAGCCGCGGCTTGTCGCTTGACGCCAGCGCCTGGAATTTTGTCTCGATCGCAGAGAGCTGCGCCGCTGTCGCATGGGATCGCTCCGCGGTGGAGCCGAATTCGCCCTGGACCCGGATGCCGAAAAAGGCCGCCCCCAGAGCCGGCAGAAAGCCGGTGAGCATGGTGACGAGGCCCTTTATGTCGTTTTTGGCTGTATACGCCCACTTCTGAAATTCGGTGGTCTTGCCGGCGTTAAAGGCCAGGGTGAGATAAACGAGGCACACAAGAAGCGTCGCCCCGAAAGCATATTCTCCCAGGTGATGAAGGCGGTGTTCCATCGCGTGAAGGGTCTTTGCCTTACGGTTATGGTATGCGATCTGCGGCCTGATTTCTTCATCCAGGATGGTCTCGGCGATCAGCCTGATTTCGCCAGGGTCAAAAGACCCGGACGTCATGCCGGCCTCGCGCCGCGTGGCGTCAAAGTACCAGTCAACCCATCCCGCTGCTTCACCGCCTTCGCCTTTTGTCAATTCTTCAGAAACGCCGCGCCCCAGGGTCAGGAAATAGAGCCTGTACTGACGTAATTCTTCTGCAAGCTGACGATAGTCTATCCATTTTTCATGCCAGCGCCCGCGCTTGCCGGCTATCGTGACCGAGAGAATCAACACGATCAGCGTGACCTCAATTGAAATCCAGACTGTTTTTGAACCAAACCCGAATTCCCCCGCAACCAAATCGAATAAAGCGAGGAACACCGCCATCGCCGCAAACAGGTAGTTGAAAAAATACGATGACCGATAAAGATTGCCGTAGTGAACGGCGAGATGATCGGCCCAGGCGAAGCGCGGTATGATGAGATCGTTCAGAACGGCCTGGTCGTGCGGTGACGATTGAAGTTTTTGCGCCAGGGTTGATTTCCGCTCCAGTTCCATTTGTTCTTGCGGAAGCGCATTTCGCAGGTTTACCGACGGCCACCGTCCGGCGAACACCTTTTCCCAAAATTGAAAAAAGGATCCGTAGTTTAGTCGATGCGAACTCTCATCGGAAAATGTCTCGTATGCGTGCAATGCATGGGTGGATTGTCCTGCAAACGAATGCTCTACCTCATCCGTTCCGGGCGGGGCGACTACGCTGTCGATTTCCGCCTTCAGAATCGCCTGGTCGATCTCGACTTCCGAACTGTCCGGACGGACCAGAATTGGGCTTTTGTCTGCGGCGGCGTTGAGCCAAATGACGGCCTTGCCGGCGGTTACCGCTTCTTCCTTAATCATCGCAGTGCCGCCGATGCCGCGCGCTTCCTGACCGTCCCAAACGGCGATGACGAGATCGGACTGATCGACCGTGACAAGGCCGGCCTGCAGATAAGCGCGCTCCTCCGCAACCGGACTATCGCGGAATCCGTCTAGCTCAGCGACAGCGTCAGCGCGCGCCAGCAAGGCGTCGAACTCTTTGCGGTCTTCCTCGGAGAAGTCGCTTGCGTAAGTGTCGGTGGAAAACGGCAGCGGGGCGAGAAGGCGCCAGCCGCTTTCAACAGCGCGCTTCGCCGCCAGGGTGTCGGCGCCGTCCGCCAGCGCGCTGACGAAATAGAGGATGGGCTCGGCGTCGGCGTATTGCAGCCGATAGCGATCGAGAGCCCGGCCGACGCATTCGGCGATGGCCGCAAGGGTCGACTGGATCTGCCGGTCAATACGCGCGATCTGGTCGGCCGACAGGCGCGACGATCGGTGACCGGTAACCCCCACCCGCAACGCCATGATCGGTTTCGGCGGCGCTTCTTCGTAACTCACCTGGCGCTTGTTCCCCTGTATTGCGAATTCTCTGCATTGACGTCACGACCGAGGTGTCGCGCCACACGGCGCTCGCCGTCAAGCGGCAAAAACAAACCTTTGCAGAGAATCTGCAGGTTGGCGTTCTTGTAACGTTCCTGCGCGCGCGCCAGACTCAAGCGCGCTTAACGCGGCCGCCAGAACGGCGCGCAGTGAGGAATGCTTGCATGGTCGCTGAAATCTCGACCTTCGCGTTTCAAGGCGTCGAGGCGCGTCCGGTTGCGGTCCAGGTCCAGCTTACCGGCGGCCAGCCGGCCTTCATGATTGTCGGCCTGCCTGACAAGGCGGTTTCAGAAGCCAAGGAACGCGTTCGCGGCGCCCTGTGCGCGGTGGGCCTGGGGCTCCCGGCGAAACGCATCACCGTCAACCTCGCGCCCGCGGACCTGCCGAAAGAAGGAAGCCATTACGATCTGGCGATCGCCCTCGCCGTGCTGATCGAAATGGGCGCTGCGCCCCATGACGCCGGCGCCGGGTTTGCGGTCATGGGCGAGCTCGGCCTCGACGGCTGCATCGCCCCGGTGGCGGGCGCGCTTCCCGCCGCAGTCGCCGCCAACGCCATGGGTCTTGGCCTGATTTGTCCGGAGGCGAGCGGAAAGGAAGCGGCATGGGCCGGGGGCGACGCGGACATTCTTGCGCCCAGGTCGCTTATTCAACTCGTCAATCACTTTAAAGGAACCCAGGCGCTGTCGGCGCCGACGCCGGGCGCGCTGGCCCGCGAAAAAAATGAGCGCGATCTCGCCGACGTCAAAGGGCAGGAAACCGCCAAGCGTGCGCTCGAAATCGCCGCCGCCGGCGGCCACAATCTGTTGATGGTGGGTCCGCCGGGAGCGGGCAAATCCATGCTGGCGGCGCGCCTGCCCGGACTGATGCCGCCTCTGTCCGCACCCGAAATGCTCGAAATTTCCATGATTCAGTCGCTGGCGGGCTTGCTGGAGGGAGGCAGGCTGTCACGCTCACGGCCGTTCAGGGCGCCCCATCACTCCGCATCCATGGCCGCGATGATCGGCGGCGGCGCGCGGGCGAAACCGGGAGAGGCCTCGCTCGCCCATCACGGCGTTCTGTTTCTGGATGAATTGCCGGAGTTTTCCGCGCCGGTGCTCGACAGCTTGCGCCAGCCGCTCGAGACCGGAGACGTTTTAATCGCCCGGGCCAACTTTCATGTCCGATACCCGGCCAGGTTTCAGGTGGTCGCGGCCATGAATCCCTGCAAGTGCGGTTTCGGCAGGGCGAGCGGGCGCGCCTGCGGCCGGGGGCCCAATTGCGAGGCGGTCTACCAGTCGCGCATTTCGGGCCCGCTGCTGGACCGGATGGACATCGCCATCGACCTGCCGGCGGTCACTGCGGCGGAGCTTGCGGCGCCGCCTGACGGCGAGGCTTCCGAAACGGTCGCAGCGCGCGTCGCTGCTGCAAGAGCAGCGCAGATCGACCGGTCCGGGCGCACAAACGCCGCGCTGGAAGATGCAACGCTGACCACGGTCGCCGCCCCGGACGCCGAGGGCGCCGCGCTTTTGGCGCGCGCGGCGGACGCCATGACCCTCTCCGCACGCGCCTATACGAGGATCCTTCGGGTCGCCCGCACCCTTGCCGATCTCGACGGCGAAGACGCGGTAAGACGCAGGCATGTGGCCGAAGCGGTGAGTTATCGTCGCCGCGACTCCGACGGCGTCCGCCCAGCGGCGTTTGGCGCACCGGCGAACGCCGGCGTTAACCCTACGCGTTAACCAAGCGTTTCAACGAAATTTCAAACAGACGGCGCAAGAATTGGCGGTCACATAGGTGGGGAATGTTTAGGACACGATATGCCAGTCGCCGGCAACGGTAAGCATAAATCGGTAAGCGAATTGATCGCCGTGTGCGACGCCGACAACGTATTGCGTTTCGTTTCAAAGAGTTTCGCGGACTTCTTCGGCGCGCCGCCGGAGAGTTGGCTCGGCCGAGAGTTCGCGCCCGGCTCAAGCGCGGCGAAACCCAGCCGTCCGGCTGCGTATCGCACGCGCGCGCAAGCGAAGGGCGAGACCGTCGTCATCGCATGGGTTGAAACCGTGCTTGACGGCGGGGAGCGCCTCTATATCGGCGATCCCGGCGCCGGCGATGGGCCTGGCGAGGAACCGGTTTATCGGCATACGGAGAATCTGAAATTTCTTGCGACCATGAGTCACGAGATGCGCACGCCGCTCAACGGCATTATCGGTATGAACGCGCTCCTGCTCGATACGGCGCTGGAGCCGAACCAACGCGCCTATGCCGAATCCGTTCGCGAATCGAGCGCCGCGCTTCTGGCGCTGATCAACGACCTCCTGGACTATGCAAAAATTGACGCCGGCCGGATGGAGCTGGACGAAGCGCCGTTTTGCCCGCGCGTCCTGTTGCAGGGCGTCGCCGAGCTATTGTCCCCGCGCGCAGCGGAAAAGGGGATTGAAATCGCCGTCTACATCGACGATCGCATTCCTCCGGAACTCGTCGGCGATGAGGGGCGGCTGAGACAGGTGCTTATCAACCTCGCCGGCAACGCCGTAAAGTTCACGGACGCGGGCGGCGTGTTGATTGAAGCGCACCTTGAGAAAACGGATGCGGGCGCGGCGACGGTGCGCTTTGACGTGAAGGATACCGGCATAGGCGTGCCGCATGACATGCAGGCGCGCATATTTGAAGAGTTCAGCCAGGCGGCCTCCAGCGTCGACCAGCGCAACGAGGGCACCGGACTCGGTCTTTCCATTGCACGCAAACTTGTTGCGGTTATGGGCGGCGACATAGGTCTTGAAAGTGAAGTCGACGAAGGCAGCAATTTCTTTTTCGAAGTCACCCTTCCCGGCCGCGGCGTGCGGGAAATCCGTACACCAATTAAAACGCCTGCGATTGTAGCGACGCGCTCCGCGATCTTGGCGCGGGCGCTGGAAATGCAGCTGAAAACGCTGGGCGCTGAAACAGCCGTGGTGGCCGACAGCGCCCTTGCGGTGAAGGCGGCGCTTCATCGCCATCCAGGCGCTGTTGTGTTGTGCGACATCTATTTGGCTGCGGAAACGGCGGCGCTTGGCCTTGAAGACGCAAGCCGCGCGTCCGTCATGCTGTCGCCGCTGGCTCGCGACCGGCTGGACGACTTAAAGAAGGCCGGATTCCAGAACTTCCTGATCAAGCCGATCCGGCAGACGACCCTTTACGACCAATTTGTCGGCGGGGCGCCCGACCGGAAGGCGCCCGACGAACAGTCGCCGGCGCAAGGCGGCGCTGAGCAAAGCGCCGCGGAAGACGCCCGGCCCGAAGCCGGTGAGCGGCGGCGGGTTCTCCTTGCCGAAGACAATCAGATCAATGCGGTATTGGCGACGACGATCGTAAAACGCGCCGGCCACGTTGTTGACGTCGCCATAAACGGTGTCGAGGCGATCGACGCGTTGCGCCGCAACGAGTACGATCTCATCTTCATGGACATGCATATGCCGGAAGTGGACGGGCTGGAAGCGACGCGGAAAATCAGGGCGCTGTCCGGGCCGAAATCCCGCATCCCGATTGTCGCGCTTACCGCTAACGCCATGGGTTCAGAAGAGCGCAAATGCCTTAACGCCGGCATGGACGATTTCCTGTCCAAGCCATTTGAACCTGCCGACCTGATCGCCATGCTCGACAAATGGGCCGGCCGCGAAAGCCCCTTTGCGATCGCGTCTTAGCCTCGCCTTTATTCCGTCAGAAAACACCCCTACCGTTCGTCCATGGTAATCGATAAGAGCGCGGCGGAATCGCCCAAGACAACGCTGCAGTCCTTACGGGATTATCTTCGCCCCCGCGCGGTCGTGATGCTGGCGTTGGGGTTTTCGTCCGGCCTGCCGTTTTACATGATCTATCAGAACCTGTCGCTCTGGCTGACGGAAGCGGGCGTGAGCAAGGGCGAAATCGGATTGTTCGCCTGGACGGGCTTCGCCTTCACTTTCAAGTTTCTCTGGGCCCCTGCCGTCGATCGCTTGCCCATTCCATTGCTTGAAAAATGGGTCGGACGCAGGCGCGCCTGGATGGCGGCGGCGCAGATCGGCGTCGCCTTGACCCTGCTGGCCATGTCAGCCGCCGACCCCTCGTCCAGCCTGCTTGTGGTGGCGCTGATCGCGGTGGTGATGGCGTTCATGGCGGCGACGCAGGACATCGCGATTGACGCCTGGCGCATTGAGGCCGCGACCGACTCTGAACAGGGCGTTATGGCGGCGATGTATCAATATGGATATCGCGTTGCGATTATGGTCGCGGGCGCCGGCGCCCTGATCGTCGCCGACAACGTAAATTGGCCGGCGGCCTATCAGTTCATGGCGCTGTTGATGGGCGTCGGATTACTGACGGCGCTCTTCGCGCCGAAAGTAGAAGTGCGCGAATACGAGCCGCCGCCCAAGGCGTCCTTGCCGCAAATGTTTTCAAGTTCCGTGATCGGACCGTTTCGCGACTTCTTCGAACGTTTCGGCGTTCACGCGTTGGTCATCCTTTTGTTCATTGCGCTTTTCCGCGTCCCGGATTTCCTGATGGGCTACATGGTCGGGCCCCTCTACATCGAACTCGGATACGACAAGACCACAATCGGCGCGATCCGGTCGGGCCTTGGGCTGTTCGCCATTCTTTTCGGCGTCTTCCTCGGCGGCGTTCTGGTGTCGCGGGTGTCGTTCAAATGGAGCCTGTTTATCGGGGTCGTCGCCCAATCGCTTACCAACCTCATTTACACATGGCTTGCGCTGTCGGACGCCACTGCTTTCAACCTGGCGTTTACGATCGTACTGGAAAACATCGCCTATGGCGCTGCAGGAACGATCCTCATCGCCTACATGTCGAGCCTGACCAACACGGCGTTCACAGCGACGCAGTACGCGCTGTTTTCTTCATTCTATGCTTTGCCCGGAAAGTTTGTCGGCGGGTTTTCAGGCTTCATGGTCGAAGCGGCGGGGTTTCCGTGGTTTTTTGCGATTACGGCCATCATCGGCATCCCTGCCGCCGTGCTGGTCTTCTATCTGAAACAGTCGGAAAACCGTTTCACTATCGATCGAAAGGCCGCGTCCGCGGAACTTGAGGCCGCCGACTAACCCGCCGCCAGGCAGGCGTCGAGATCAGGTTTGTCCTTTCCCGACGTCAGCGCCGTTGCTTCAATATGAGCCGCGCGCACCTCATCTGATTCATCAGGGTACAAAATAACGATCAGTGAACAGGTTTCCAGCGCATAGCGCCTGAATTCGCCTTGACCTTCTTTTCGGGTTAGCGCCGGCGCACCGAATAGGGCGTCCAGGTCCGCTGGCGCGGCGCCGAGAACCTGGTCCGCCAAATAGACCGGAGCAGGTGGCTCAACCGCGGCGATTTCCTGCGCGGGCGGGTCGTCCTGTCCCGTCGAAGCGCAGGCGGTGATGAGGGTCGCCAGCGCGCTCGCGCCGAAAAGTCTGTTCCAATGGGTCATAGCGCCTTTGCCGAAACGAAGCGGATGACGGGTTTTAGGTTCGCTCGAGCCGCGCTTCAAGCCGACGGACGCCGCTTTTCCTTCGCCATTTGTTGCGATGTCGCCGCGCGCTCCCTATAAGCGCGGGCGTTTTGCGCTTTTTTGAGAAGGGGACCCATGGCTGATCAAGCTCTAGACGTAATCGGTTTCGGCAATGCGATTGTCGACGTGCTCGCGAAATGCGACGCCGCCTTTCTTGACCAATTCGGTATTCCCAAAGGCGGCATGATCCTGATCGACGAGGCCCAGGCGAAGGAGATTTACGACAGGATGGCCCCGGGGGTCGAAGTGTCCGGCGGATCCAACGCCAACGCGATCGCCTGTATCGCTTCCCTTGGCGGACGCGGCGGATTTGTCGGCAAAGTCGCGTCAGACGCTCTGGGAGACATCTTCCGCCATGACCTGCGCGCCATGGGCGTCGAGTACGAAACGGCGCCGCTCACGGACGGCCCGGAAACCGGCCGGTGCCTCATCAATGTGACGCCGGACGCCGAGCGGTCGATGGCGACGTTCCTCGGCGCCGCCGGCTACGTCACCAACGCCGACGTTGATGAAAACCAGATCGCCCGCGGCGAAATCTCGTTCTTCGAAGGCTATCTCTTTGAGCAGCCCGACGCGCGGGCGGCGTTTGTGCGCGCATGCGAGCTGGCGCGAAAGCACGGGAAACGCACGGCGCTGACCCTTTCGGACGCCGGATGCGTCGAACGTCAGTTCGAGGAAATCGTCCCGTTTGTGCGCAACCATATCGACATCCTGTTATGCAACGCCGCCGAAGCCGCAGCGATCTTCGGGTCGGACGATCTCGCCGAGATCGCGCCGAAGGCGCGCGACTTGGCGTCCCTGACCGCGATCACGAGATCAGCGCGCGGATCGGTGTTGATCCCAGGCGAGGGAAGTCCCGTCGACGTGCCGGCCCAGGCGCCCGAAGCGCTGGAAGACACGACCGGCGCCGGCGACGCCTATGCGGCCGGTTTGCTGTTGGGCCTGGCGCGCGGTTACGAGCTTGGCCGCGCCGGGGCGCTTGGCGCTCTTGCGGCGAGCGAAGTCATATCGCACTTTGGCGCCCGACCGGCGCAGTCTCTTGAAGATTTAGCGCGTGAAGCAGGGCTAGTTTGAGGACGAACTCATGAACAAGTGGGTCATTGGCGCGAGCGTTCTGATTGGCGCGGTTGTGTTGGCGGCATGGCGCGCCGAAGCCACGTACCTGTCCTGGCTGGCTGGCAGGACCGAAGGGCAAACGCTTGAGGCGCGCCAATCCCTGTTAAAAGACGGCATAGAGGTTCTTCTGCCGACTGATGCGGATACGCCTGTTCCCGTCGTCCTGATGTTTCACGGCTGCGCTGGACCGCGCATGGAGTTTCAGCGGCAGTGGGCGCAAGTTATGAATGACGAGGGGTTCGCCGCACTCATCGTCGACAGCACCGGACCCCGAGGGTACTCGCGCCAGGATGCGTTAGACGTCGTCTGTCAGGGCGACGCCCTGCTCGGCCAGGAACGAGCCGGCGACGTGCTCGCCGCTTATGAAATCGCCGCCGCCGATCCTCGCCTTGATGCGTCCCGTTTGGTGCTGGCGGGATGGTCGCACGGCGCTTGGACCATCATGGACTTTCTCACCATGGATATGAAAAACCGGCGTCCGGCCGGCATGGACGGCGTCCTTGCGCCCGTCGCTGATGTTGACGGCGTCGTCCTGTTTTATCCCTATTGCGGGGTGGGAACGCATACGCGCCTGCGCGGGTGGGACAAACGACCGCCGACGCTTGCATTAATCGCCGGGTCGGATGAAATCGTCGACGGACCTCAATGCGTGAAGGTGCTGGAAAAGCGCCAGAGCGAAGGCTACGATATTCAGCTTACGGTTTATCCCCACGCCAATCATGTGTTTGATGATCCATTCCTCGAACCGGACTGGATCCATTGGTATAGTGAAGACGCACATCGGGACGCAGAGAAGAAAGTTCGTGCGTTCCTGACTGGGATGAAGGACTAATCGCTGCGCGCTGCCGAACCGCCCAGTATCTCCGCATATACGGCGCGGACATCTTCAAACATCGCTTCAATCGGCTGATTTGAAGAGATCACATAATCGGCCTTGCCGCGTTTTTCCGCATCGGGCGTTTGTTGGATGAGAATGGCGTTGAGCTTTTCCTCGGTCATGCCGGGCCGCGCCAACACGCGCTCGCGTTGGACGTCCGCCGGCGCGCTCACTACGACAACGGCGTCGAACAAAACTTCAGATCCGTTTTCAAACAGGAGCGGAATATCCAGAACAACAGCCGGCGCACCCTCTCCGGCCGCCGCCGCCATGAACGCCGTTCGATCCTGGGCCACCAGGGGATGGATGATCGCTTCCAGCTGCGCCAGCTTCGCCGCGTCCGATAAAACGATCCTCGCGAGCGCAGCCCGATCGACAGCGTTGTCGGCAACGGCGCCGGGAAACGCCGCCGCAACCGCATCGACCGCGGCGCCGCCTGAGGCATACATCCGGTGCACGGCGGCATCGGCGTCCCAGACCGCCGCTCCCAGTTTTTCGAACATGGCGGCGACGGTTGACTTGCCCATGCCGATCGACCCGGTCAGCCCAATGCGTATCATGCCGGGCCCCGGTGGTTCAGGGCCGTCACGAGCAACTCGCGCAGGGCGTCGTCGACAACAGGCTGCTCGCCGAACCACATCTCAAATCCCGGCGCGGCCTGGTGCATCAGCATGGACAAACCGTCCATGGTCTGCAGGCCGTGCTGTTCCGCATCAGCCAACAGCGCAGTCTTTAGGGGAGTATAAACGATATCAGCGACAACGGCGGACTTCGGCAGCGCGGACAGGCTGATCTCGAGCGGCCGTTCTCCCGACATCCCTAGGCTGGTCGCGTTGACAAGAATATCAATGTCGCCAAGCGCGGCGTCCCGGCGGTCCCATGCCAGCGTCGTCGCCGACGGTATGCTCGCCGCAATCGCCTCCGCCTTTTCGAGGGTCCGGTTGGCGAGCATGATCGACCCGCAACCGAGATCAGACAGGGCCGCTGCGACGCCGCGCGCGGCGCCGCCGGCACCCAGGACAAGCGCACGGCTTTGTTCCGACACCACCGCCCCCGCCGCTTTTAGGGACAATGCGAATCCGGAGACATCGGTATTGTAGGCCTTCACGCCGGCGGCGGAAAAAACCAACGTGTTGGCGGCGCCGGCCCGGCTCGTCGTCGAATCCGCCTCATCGGCGTATCGCAGCGCATTCTCCTTGTGGGGCAGCGTGACATTCAGGCCAGCGTACCCTTTTCGGCGAAGGTCGTCGGCCGCTTGCTGGAAACTCTCATAACCAGGCGGTATTTCGATTCGATCGTATCGACCGTCAACGCCGGCGCGCTTCAGCCATTCGCGATGAATGAGCGGCGAAAGCGAATGCTGGATCGGAAACCCGGCGACGCCAGCGCGAATTGGCGCTTGGTCCGACATCAGAAAGCCAGGGCTCCTTCCTCCCGAAGCAACGCAAACAGGGGAAACACCGCAAGACCCAGGACGGCGAAGTAGTCCCCTTCGATCCGGTCGAATAAACGGGCGCCCAACGCTTCAACCTGATAGGCGCCGACGCTCGAGAGGATGTCATCGCCCGCCGCCGACAAATACGCGTCGATTTCACCGGCGGTCATACCGCGCATGACCAGCCGCGGTCGCTCCACATGGCGCCAGATGACTTGCCCGTCCCGGGCGACTACAGCGCCATTGATCAGCGTGTGGGACCGACCCTGCATCTCCATCAAGCGCGTGCGCGCCTCAGCCATACTTGTCGGTTTGTCATATGGCTTGCCGTCGAACTCCAGGATCTGATCAGCGCCGATGACCAGACCGCCATGATGAGCGGCCACGGCCATACACTTCGCTTCCGCGAGACGTAAGGCGATATCTTCAAGGCCTGCGCCATCCTGTTGGGCTTGGATCTTGATTACGGATTCATCTACGCCCGGCTTGACGACCTGAAAGCGAACGCCGTGCGCATTTAGGATCGAAGCGCGAATTTTGCTTCCCGAGGCAAGTATGACAGCTGGATTGTCGTTCACCGGTTCTGCCTGGCGGATAGCTTCGTCAGTATGGCCGCAGCCGTTTCTTCCACCGATTTACGGGTTACATCGATCACCGGCCAACCGTTTTTAGCGCAGAGCCGTTTCGCCCGCAGCACCTCCGCCCGGATGTTGTCCAGATCGGAATACTCATCGGCGTCATTCGCCGCATTGAGACCGCCGAGACGACTCCTTCGGATTTGCGCCAGCCGTTCCGGGCTCGCGACCAGTCCCACCACCATCGGTTTACGCAATTCAAACAGTTCCGGCGGGGGATCGGACGTAGGCACAAGCGGAACATTCGCCGCCTTTATCCCTCGGTTCGCCAGATACATGCAGGTCGGCGTTTTTGACGTACGGCTGACGCCAACCAGCACCACATCGGCTGGCTCCAGATCCCAGACCATCTGTCCGTCATCGTGAGAAAGCGTATAGTCAAGCGCCGCAATCCGAGTGAAGTACTTATCATCCATTTCATGCTGCGCGCCGGCTTTCTGGGTTTGTTCTAGACCCAGATAGTCCGTAAAAGCGTTCAGCATTGGATCCAAAACCGAGACCGCGGGGGTCTGCAACTCACTGCAGCGGATTTCCAGCAGGCGTCGCAGTTGAGGATTGATGATGGTGTAAAGAACGATACCCGGCGCGGCTTCAATCGCGGCCAGCGTTTGCTCCATTTGGCGCCGCGACCGAATAAGAGCGTAGATGTGCTCAAGCGGTTTCGCCGCGGCGAACTGCGCCGTGGTTGCTTTCAGCATGGCGTTCAGGGTCTCGCCTGTGGAGTCAGAGACCAGATGAACATGAAAGTACGTGGCGAGCGGCGGGCGCTCGCTATCGTCCCGATCGGTTTTCACATCCAGGTTCTGCATATCTGTGGAACTATACGGGAAAGGACGGAACTCTTGCGACCAAAATTTTCACGCGTTGGAAAACCGTCCGGCCATACCGACCCGGCGCCCATGGGGAATGGAAAACAAGAAGATGGGAAGATAACCCCGTTCAGGTTCCACCCATTTATGGAAAAAGACCGTGTGAGGATTCCAGCCTGCGTCGATTTGTTTGTTCAGTGAAGGTATTACCGGGGTTATGAACAGTCTCCACAAGCCCGACATCCACGGGGGTGAAGCCGGGGGAACACTTAGCGTCATGTGTTTAATCAAAGCGATGGTTTGGATTCCCCCAACATCCCTAGGCTATTCTATTTATTAACCCTTTCTTAAGATTCCTTTATAAAGGATTAACAGGGTGCGGACCGCCAATGGCAGCGACGTCAAAATTCTTGAGTGTTCTGGACGGTCAACCCTCGGCCATACCGCCCATGTGGTTTATGCGTCAGGCGGGACGGTATCTTCCTGAATATCGCCGACTACGCGCGGAGGCTGGATCGTTCCTTAACCTCTGCTTCAATCCGGACATGGCGTCTGAGGTCACGCTGCAGCCAATTCAGCGTTTTGATCTTGATGCGGCGATATTGTTCGCCGACATTCTTTTGATCCCCGATGCATTAGGACAAAAATTAACCTTTGCCGAGGGCGAAGGACCCATGCTGGATCCGGTCATCACTGCGAAAAACCTTGACGCCTTTCGGGGTCGAGATATTCACGACCGCCTCGGTCCGATTTACGAAACAGTGCGTTTGACCCGGTCGGGTCTTGCCGCCGACAAGGCGCTGATCGGATTCGCCGGCGCCCCGTGGACGGTGGCGACCTATATGCTCAACGGGCGTTCAACCCGCGACCCGTCCTCTCTCCGCGCGATGTTTTATCAGGATCGCCCGTTTGTTGAGTCGTTGCTGGCGTTGCTCGTGGAAAAGACGATTGAGTATCTTCTCGCGCAAATCGACGCCGGCGCGGATGCGGTGCAGCTCTTTGATACATGGGCCGGCGGACTGCCTTGGCCGGTTCTGGACGCCGTCTCGGTGCAGCCCATGCGGAAAATTGCGCAGGGCGTGCGATCGCAACGCCCGGAGACGCCCATCCTTATGTTTCCGAAAGGCGTCGGGGAGAAAGCGATCGAGTATGTGCTGCTTGGCGAATGCGACGCGTTCGGTATTGATTATGCGATGGATCCCGGGTGGGCCCGGGCCCATCTCTCATCTCATGCGGTGATCCAGGGCGGTCTTGATCCGCTGCGCGTCGTCGCCGGCGGCGATGAAATGACGCGAGCCGCCGATGCGTATCTGAATCTGTTTCACGACGTTCCCTATATTTTCAATCTGGGACACGGATTCACGCCCGAGACGCCGCCTGAACATGTGGCTGCGCTCGTTGAGTTTGTAAGGCGAAAAGAACGATGACGGATTTTCTTCTTAGCATTTATCTTTGGCTTAAAGCTGTTCACTTGCTGGCAGTGATCGCATGGATGGCGGGCATGATGTATTTGCCGCGTCTGTTCATTTATCACCATCAGGCGGAGAAAGGCGGCGAAGCGGAAAAACACTTCGTCACGATGGAACGACGGCTCATGAAAGGCATCATGAATCCGTCAATCGCTGCGGTATGGATCCTTGGCATCGTGATGCTGGCGGCGAATCCTTCAATCCTCTCGGCCGGATGGTTTCACGTCAAACTCCTCTTCGTGTTCGCGATTTCAGGAGTTCACGGCTTTTATTCGAGCGCGCGACGGAAATTTGAAGCTGGAGAGCGCCCCCGCAGCGAGAAATTCTGGCGGATTATCAACGAAGCGCCGTTTTTGGGGCTCATCGTCGTTGTCATCATGGTGATTGTGAAGCCGTTCTGAGATGAAGATCAGATCTTCGTCGACGGCGTTCGCCGCCCGGATTTGACTGCGACGGGCGCAATCGGCGCGGTTTGCGGCGCCGCCGTTCGATAATCCCAGCGGCGCTGCGCCCATTGACGACGGGCCATTCAGAGCTATATCTGGGAAAAACCCACCTTCGCTGCAGCGCCCAAAAGGCGGCGCGCGCCCGTTTTCATCGCTACTTTCAACAGCTTAGCTTCCCGCTAAGCGCAAAAACTCATATCCGGGAAACATCCCCATGCTGCCCAAGCAAATGTCCCTTGACGAGCTCAAGGAAAAAACGCCCGCCGCTCTCCTCGAATTCGCCGAGAGCCTGGAGGTGGAAAACGCATCCACCATGCGCAAGCAGGACATGATGTTCGCCATCCTGAAAGAGCTGGCGGATCATGAGGTGGAGATATCGGGCGGCGGCGTGTTGGAGGTGCTGCCGGACGGATTTGGGTTTTTAAGATCGCCTGAAGCGAATTATCTGGCCGGCCCCGACGACATTTATGTTTCCCCCAGCCAGATACGCCGTTTCGCGCTAAGGACCGGCGACACAGTCATCGGCGAAATCCGTAGCCCCAAAGAAGGCGAGCGGTATTTCGCGCTCCTCAAAGTCGGTACGATCAATTTCGAAGAGCCGGAAAAAGCCCGCCACAAAGTCCATTTCGACAACCTGACGCCGCTCTATCCGGATGAGCGGCTCAATATGGAAATCGCCGACGAAAAAACGAAGGACATGACGGCGCGGGTGATCGATCTTGTCGCCCCGCTTGGAAAGGGCCAACGTGCGCTCATTACGGCCCCGCCGCGCACGGGTAAAACCGTCATTCTACAGAATATCGCCCATTCGATCGCGGCGAACCATCCGGAAGCGTATCTCATTGTATTGCTGATTGACGAACGACCTGAAGAAGTCACAGACATGCAGCGATCCGTGAAAGGCGAGGTCGTGTCTTCGACTTTTGACGAACCGGCGACACGGCACGTTCAGGTCGCTGAGATGGTCATCGAGAAAGCCAAGCGTCTGGTCGAACACGGCCGCGATGTCGTTATTCTGCTCGACTCAATTACGCGTCTGGGGCGGGCCTACAACACGGTTGTGCCGTCTTCCGGCAAGGTGTTGACCGGCGGCGTCGACGCGAACGCCCTGCAGCGGCCGAAACGCTTTTTCGGTGCGGCGCGGAATATTGAAGAGGGGGGTTCGCTCACCATTATCGCCACGGCGCTCATTGAAACGGGTTCGAAGATGGACGAAGTCATTTTCGAGGAGTTCAAAGGCACGGGCAATGCGGAGATTATTCTCGACCGGAAGGTTGCCGACAAACGCGTCTACCCGGCGATCGATATCGCCAAATCCGGCACCCGGAAAGAAGACCTGATCACCGACGCCGCCGCCATGCAGAAGATCTTCGTGCTGCGGCGTATTTTGGCGCCGATGGGCGTTAATGACGCGATCGAATTTTTGCTGGACAAACTCAAGCAGACCAAGACCAATCAGGACTTTTTCGATTCGATGAATACGTAAGGGTGTGTTTGCTTAGCAAAAACAGGATCAGGAGACGTCCGTCAGGTCACGATCTCGCTTCGCTGAAGCCGACCTTAAAAACCGGGTACGGACGAAAAAACAGTTGGGGCGTTCCACCGAAGCGCTGGGGCGATCAACGAGGCGACCCTTATCACGTAATCCAAGGTCCACGTCTGATCCGTAGGGTGCGGGAAAAGACGCGCCGAAAACCCTTGACTTCGTCGGCCTAGCGCACACCGAGTTGTGAGCGGCGCTCATTAGTCGCGCAACAATTTTCGATGGCGCAGGGCCCCATTGCGCGGCATGCTCAGCACTCACATGGCCTATAGAGAGTCGGACCTTGACCAGTTCCAAAATCGACGCGCCGGCGAATAAGCCCCCGAAGTTTTTGAGCGGCGACCTTATGCGGCACATCGTGGTGATGTCGCTGTCGGCCAGCGTCGGGCTGCTCTCGATTTTTCTAGTCGATTTCGTCGATCTCTATTTCATCTCGCTGTTGGGTCAAAAAGAACTGGCTGCTGCGGTTGGATTCGCCGGCACGCTGCTTTTCATCGCCATGTCGATCAATATCGGTCTCATGATCGCCATGAGCGCGCTTGCGTCGCAGCGCATTGGGCGCGGCGAGGATGATGAAGCCCGAAAAATTGCGACAAGCATTTGCGCGATCGGCGGCGGCTTCGGCGTTTTCATCGCCGTCGTCTATTTCGCCTTCGCCCCGCAAATGGCTGAATTCCTCGGCGCCGCCGGAGAGACGAGGGACCTTGCGGCGCGGTATATTCGCATCATCGCGCCCAGCATGCCGTTCTCCGTGCTGGCCATGATTGCATCGGGTTTGTTGCGCGCCCATGGCGACGCGCGCCGCGCCATGACGGCGACGCTGTCGGCCGGGGCGGTCAACGCCATCCTTGACCCGATTTTGATTTTTTGGGCGGGCCTGGGTCTTGATGGCGCGGCGATCGCTTCTGCGGCCGCTCGCCTCGCGATGTTCGCGACGGCCATCTATCCGGTGTTGAAGCATTATGGAGGCTTTGCGCCATTTAGCGCCGGCCGCCTTAGACGTCATCTGGCGACGATATTCGCAATCGCGGGACCAGCCGTTCTCACCAATGTCGCCACGCCGATCGGAACCGCGATCGTCACCCGGGCGATCGCCCCGTTTGGGGACAGCGCCGTCGCCGGCTATGCGGTGATCGGGCGTCTCACGCCGTTGTTTTTCTGCGTTATTTTCGCGCTTTCCGGCGCTGTGGGACCTATCGTCGGGCAAAACTTCGGAGCGCGCCAATATGATCGCGTGCGCGAAACGTTGTCGAAATCGCTGCGCTTTACGATAGCCTACACGGTTCTTGCGTGGGGCGCCCTGTTTGCGCTCAACGGCGTCATCGCCGCCGCATTCAATCTCGACGACGTCGGCGGGGGGCTGTTGTTCTGGTTCGCTTTGATCGTGGCCCCGCTGTTTTTCTTTAACGGGGCGTTGTTCGTCACCAATGCGGCGTTCAACAACTTGAATAGGCCGGTTTGGTCGACCTTCCTGAATTGGGGTCGAAATACGCTCGGAATCGCCCCGTTTGTCTGGGTTGGCGCGGAAATCGGCGGCGCCGCCGGCGTCATAATCGGACAAGCGCTGGGCGGCGTCGCGTTTGCCGGGATCGGCGTCTGGTTGAGTTATCGTCTCGTCTCGGCCTATGAAAGCGGCCGCGCCGACCCGGAAAAGGGCTGGAAATTTCCCCTTATGCGCCCGCGCCCGGCCCCGCCTTTCTCCAGTCCGCGCGGTTGACGCGGCGTTAGTCGCGGACCAGCCACGCTTCGCCGCATAGGCGTTGATCGCTCAATCTGCAGCGGTATCATTACCATATTATCTGTGTACAGACGCTTCCGAAGCAGTTTTTCGGTTGGGTGGGCGCTTACATGCTTTTTAAAGCTGCAACTAGGGAAGCAAGCCATGAAAACGTCTCTTTGTTTCATCGCCGCCGCGATGATGTTTGGAACAGCCCAAGCCGCCGATATTGAAGAGCTGAAGAACGCCTATTCCGAAAGCGCGTTTGAGGATGCAGATGCAAATTGGCGGCGTTTAACCGCCAATCGCATCGACGAATGTTCTAGATACGGAAAAAACCGAAAGTTGCGTGTTGATGTGCTTGTCGATGCGTACAATTCGATCGGCGCCGGCCTCGATGCGGGCAACGATGAAGCGGCGATGAAATCTGCAAAACAGTTGTCGCGCGCCATCAACGCCAATGACAGGTTCGAAGAATGCTGGGACTCAATCGCGCGCCGCCAGGGCGTCTCACGGGAGTTCCGCGAGATGATCAAAGGCATGAACGGCGACGCCTAGCGTTGGCCCGGATCCGAGCGCGCGCTTGTTGATGAAACTAGGCGCGCGCCGGCAACACCTTCGGATTACGCAGAACCGCTGCTGACACGAGGGCGATGAGCAACCCAACCGGAAATATCTCCATAAACGTAATTGGGATACGGAAGAGTGGGTTGGCGTAGTTTTTCACCATCGCTTCCATGTCGGCGATCAGCTTATCGAGTTCTGCGCCGGTAACGCCGGCGGCCTTTTTCTTTTCGATCACGGCTGCCGTGTATTCCTCGATGAAGGCGTAGTTTGTCGCGGCAAGGAATCCCTCCCAGCCGATGACGTAAAAAACGCCGGCGACGGCGGCGATGGCGAGTCCCGCCAGAAACGCCGGAAAAAAACGGATGGCGCCGCCATGGTTGCGGTCCCGGTGTTGTTTCACGCCGACGAATATCAGCGTTAGTGCGATCAGCATGATCAGGTAACCGAAGGCCTGGCCGGAACCCATGCCCTCGCCGCCGCTCATGACCAGACCGAGCGTCATGGTGCCGATTACGATCAGGCCGGCGATGGACCCGTAAATTAGCGCAATACGCAGCATTGTTGTCTCCCTCGTTTGATTTCGTTATTGCGGCGGTTCGAAGAGGCCGAGCGTGTTGCCTTCGGGATCATCGAACCATGCGAAGCGGCCTTTCCCCCCGGGGATGTCGATGGGACCGATTTTGACCGCTCCCCCCTGCGACGACAGCGTTTTACACGCCGCGTCGATATCGGCGATTTGAATATAGACCATGACGTACTGATGGGGGTCGTGGCCGAGCGCGGTCAGCGCGCCGTCGATGCCTGTTCCGCCGCCTTGGCCGCCGCCGGTCCGGATATCCCCCGACAGTCCGTCGTCTTCGATTGTCCAGCCGAAACACGTTTCGTAAAACGAACTGGTCGTCGGTCGATTCCTGCAACCAATTTCAAACCGAACCACGGGATCGCCCATCTTGATGCTCCTTCGCCTGTTTGGCTTCAAATTGAGGACCAAATCTCAGCGAAAAACCATCATTCGAACGGGTGATTTCGTGGAAATAACCCATTTTTCGGCCTTTATGGGACCAGCGAAAGCTCTCGGGCCTTTTTGACGGCCTCCCCTCGCCGCGACGCATTGAGTTTCTCGTACAGCCGGGCCAGGTGCGTTTTCACGGTGTTTGGAGAGACCCCGAGCGCTCTCGCGATCTCCTTGTTGGAGAGGCCGTGCGCGAGGAGCTCGAGGGTCTCATACTCCCGCGCCGAGATCCCAAGCGATTTCAGCGCGGCCTCGTTTTTCTCGAACGGTCCCGGCTCCCGGCGACGGGTCAGCCGCCAGCCCGCCCAGACGCCCAGCGCGGTGAATGTCGCCGCAATCAGCAGGATGTAGATTTCACCGGCGAAAACCCGGGTCACGTATTTGTATTCCAGCCACGCCAGGAGGATGGCGCCGATCCCGAGCGCCGCGGAATAGGCGACAATCGTTCGCATCAGTTTTCCATCACGCCGCAGTCGCCGGCGGTCGGGGCGCGGTTCGCGTCGACGAGCGCCGCATAGGCCGCGCGGGGCCGGTCGGTTGCAATGATATCGACGCCGAGGCCGGCGATCTCGGCATACCGTGACGCGTTTCCGGTTCGCTCGATGTCGTTGTCGATTGAATCGCGACCGCCCAATGTTCCGAATATCGCTTCCACCTGGCGGTCGTCGAGAATATCGAGAAGCCGAGGCTTCGGCGCCTCAGTGCCGGTAAAGGCGAGAAGGCGGTCAGCGGGAATGCCCGCAGCGACCGCGCGGTTGAGGTCGGTCTGGCTGTCGACGGAGAGAGAGATCATGATGTCCGGCGCGAGGCGGTGCAGTTTTCGGGCGGACGCCATTGAATAAGCGATCAGGATCACGCGGTCTTCAACGCCTTGGCGGTAGATCTCGTCGATGACGTCTTCATAACGGGCGGAGCGCTTAAAATCGATCTGCACGATGGTGCGTGACTTCGCCCAGGCGAGGACGTCGCTCAATTTCGGCGGCGCAAAGTCTGTGACCTGGCCGGTCGCGTCTTCAAGACGCAGCGTTTTCACCGACGCCCATGCGGCGCTTTGCGCCGGACCGTTGCCCGTTGTCGTGCGGTCGAGGTCGATGTCGTGCATCAGAAACAGAACGCCGTCCGAAGATGAGGCGACATCGATTTCCATGATCGCCGGGACCGCCGCCATGGTCGCCTGAAGCGTCTCCAGTCCGTTTTCCGGAAAGCCGGGCGCGGGCCCGCCCCGATGCGCCGAAATCAGCGCCAGGCCCGCAGCGTCGAGGCAGTTGAAAAACGCGTTGAGGTCGCCCTCCGGCGCAATACGCCACCGCTCGGTCGATGGCGCGGGCGCATTATGAGCGGTCTGCGCATCCGGCGCGCAGGCCGCCATCGTCAGCGCCGCCGGCGCCAGGGCCACGAGGAATCTCAGCTCCATCCTACCTCCGAATTGCGAAAAAGGGTTGAATCTTCCGTCTACGGTTTAAGTATGATTGCGCCGGAACTCTCGCCGCTTTCCAGAAAGCGGTGCGCGTCCGCAATCTCATCAAGCCGGAACTCTCGCCCGACCCGAGGCCTGACGGCGCCTTGCTCGATAACGTCAAAAAGCGCACGGGCCATGCCGGGCAGGCGATCGGGCGTCGCGTAGTGATAGAGCGTCGGCCGCGTCAGGGTCAGGGACCCGAGACGCGACAGCTCGAGCGGCGCAATCGCAGGCGGCGGTCCCGACGCGTTGCCATAGGTGACGAGATGACCGCGGACCGCGAGTGCGTTCAGCGAGGCGTCAAATGTCGCAGCGCCGACGGAATCATAGACAACGTCGACACCGCGACCGTCGGTGAGGTCTCTCACGTCGGCGGCGATTGATTCAGTCTTTGTGCGGATTATAGTATCGTGAGCGCCCGCCGATTTCGCCGCCTCAGCTTTTTCATGTGAGCCGACAACGGCGATCACCCGGGCGCCCAGATGGGCCGCCCACTGCGTAAGGACGGAACCGACGCCCCCGGCCGCAGCGGTGATCAGACAGCTTTGCTCCGCCTTTAGCGGAAACACCTGGCGCAGCAGCATTTCGGCGGTGAGGCCTTTCAGGAATACGCCTGCGGCAATGTCATCGGCAATGCCGTCAGGCGTTTTGGCGGCCATCCCGGCGGCGCAAATCGTCGACGTTGCGTAGGCGCCGGCGCCGGCCAGATAGGCCACGCGGTCGCCGACTTTCAGCGCGTCGACGTCCTCGCCGACGGCGTCGACGATGCCGGCCCCTTCCTGGCCCAGCACCGCGGGAAAGGACACGGGATAAAGGCCGCTGCGCTGGTAGATGTCGATGAAGTTCAGGCCGACGGCGGCGTTGCGCACGCGGATATCGCCAGGGCCTGGCTGGCCCGGATCGCGGTCGACGACGGTGAAAACCTCCGGTCCGCCGGTTCGGTCAATGACGACAGCTTTATCCATGACGTCGGTCTCGCGTTGGCCTTGTCCCGCCATAGCGCCGCCGGCGCTTGAAATCCACCGCCGGCGCTATCGGGTGCGATTGACGGGCCGGCGGGCGCGATGCAGGCTGACGGCGCTGTACTGTTGAAGGCGGGGCCATGTTGCGGAGACTACTAAGCGTTGCAGCGCTGTTTGCGGGCGTTGGGTGCGCCAGCCCACTGATGACTGAAGAAGAGTGCCTTCGCGGCGACTGGCGCGCCGCCGGCTTTTCCGACGGGCGTCTGGGTCGGCTCGCCAATGCGCTGGATGAACGCACCGCCCTGTGCGAGCCCGTCGGCGTTGCGCCGGACGCGTCGGCGTATGCGGCGGGCCGCGGCGAGGGGCTCGCGGCTCTCTGCACCGCCAAGGCCGGTTATCCCTTTGGGCGGCGGGGAGAGGCGTATTTCGGCGTTTGCACGGCGGAGACGGACGCGGCGTTCCTGGCCGGTTTTTTGCCGGGCCGCCGGATCGGGGCCGCCGAACGGGCGTTTGAGGCGGCGCGCCGGGAGTACAACAACGCGGTCAGCGCCCTCGATTCCACCCGGGCCGAAATCCGTTCAGCGCGGCGGACGCTGAAGGATCCCGACGCCAAGGAAAAGGCGATCAAACGAGCGCGACGGGTATTGGACAATGCACCGCGCAATCGTCAGTATGCGGAGGAGAGGGTGGATCGCGCGATCTATGATCTCGGCCGCGCGGAGGCTTTTCTCGACGCCGCGCTGGATACAGACGCCGCATGGCGGGAAAGCCCGGAATTTTACGCGCTCTTCGATGCAAATCTGGAAGCGAATGCGCTCGCAAGGGCGGTCCCGGGAATCGAATACTGTTCTGATCAGGAGCGGGAGGGCGCGCCGACCTGTCTTGTCGAACAGGGGGCTATTATTTCCTCCACCAAGGGCGTGCTGTGCGCCGCCGGCCCGGGAGAGGCGCGTTTTGTGGCGCGCTCGGAGCGATTCGACGGCGAGACTTTTGTCGGCGCACGGCACGTTTACGATTACCATCCGCACAACGATCGAGGGCGCCCGACGCGGCGCCCGGCGGGCTTTTTTGAGGCGTTTTTTGATGACAGCGCCGGCGTCGACGCCATCAGATGCGAGGCGACGCCCTAGCCGCGCTTCAGCGCTGTCGCTTCCCTCGGGGATCGGGTATTCTACTGAGAATTAACGGAGAAATCCTCATGAAGCTCACCATCAATATCGACGTGACGCCCCAGGAGGCGCGCGCCTTTTTCGGCATGCCAGATGTCGAGCCCCTGAACAAAATGGTCGTCGATGAAATGACCCGCCGGGCGAAAGAAAACATGGATACGCTGGCTGACCCTGAACGGCTTGTCGCGGCATGGGTCAATATGGGCGGTAAGGGCATCGAACAGTTTCAAAGTCTTGTCGGCGCGGCGATGTCCGGCGCCATGGGCAAGAAAAAGGAATAGCGGCGCTTTCGGGCTGCGCCCGCGCCCGACGACCGCAGATGTGCGCCAATGTCGGATTCTCCGCGTCATGGAGACACGATTTTCGCCCGGGCCAGCGGCGCCGGAAAGGCGGGCGTCGCCGTATTCCGGCTGTCGGGCCCCGATTCGCACAGCATCATCCGAGATTTAATTGGTAAACGGATTAAAGCAAGAGAAGCGGTTTTTGCTGCGGTTCGAGACCCTGCGACGGCGTCGCTGATCGATCGCGGCCTGGCCATACTTTTTGAAGGTCCCGCCAGCTTCACAGGCGAAGACGTCGCTGAGCTCCATCTCCATGGCAGCCGCGCCGTTGAGGCGTCCCTTTATGAGACGCTCGGCAGCCTCGGCGCCCGCCCCGCCGAGGCCGGAGAGTTCACCTTGCGGGCGTTGAAGAACGGCAAGCTGGATCTGGCCCAGGTCGAGGCGCTGGCCGATCTTATCGATGCCGAAACGAACCAGCAGAGAATGCAGGCTTTGGGTCAGCTCGACGGTCGGCTGTCGGCGGCGGCCGAAGGCTGGCGACATCAGCTCTTGGCGATCTTGGCGCCGCTGGAAGCCGATATCGACTTCCCCGATGAGGGCGGCGTGCCGGCCGCCGTCGCCGCCCGGGCGGGTCCGGAAATCGAAAAGCTTAAAGCGGCGTTAACTGCGTTTCTTCTCGATTCAGGACGTGCACGGAGGATCCGCGAGGGCGTTTCGATCGCCGTGGTAGGGCCACCCAACGCCGGGAAGTCATCTCTGGTCAACGCCCTCGCCGGCGCCGACGTCGCCATCGTCTCCGATCAGCCCGGAACGACGAGGGACATCGTTGAGGTGCGCCTCGACCTTGGCGGGGTGGTCGCGACGGTGGCCGACACCGCTGGCCTGAGAGAGGCCGCCGGCGACGCGATTGAGGCGGAAGGTATGGCCAGGGCGCGCGCCAGGGCCGCGTCGGCGGATATTCGCATTCTGGTGCTTGATCCGTCTGCGGATGTTTCACGTGAAACACTGTCGGCCCTACGCAAAGGCGATTTCCTCATCTGGTCGAAGGCTGATCTCGGCGTGACCCCGCAGGATGTGCCAGTTCCGGACGGGGTGACCGGGATGGCTGTTTCATCCCGGCGCAAAGACGGGCTCAATGCGCTGATCGCCGGTCTTACCGCCGGCGTTTCACGTGAAACAGCCGCCGGGGAGCCCGCCCTCACCCGGGCGCGTCACGTGCGCGCCGTGGAGGACGCGCTCGCGGCTTTGGAGCGCGCAGAGGCGCATGTGGAGATCGCGCCCGAACTCGCCGCTGAAGACGTCCGCCTCGCGGCCAGAGCGCTCGGCGCCATCACCGGCGCTGTCGGGGTCGAAGATGTGCTTGGTGAGATCTTTTCCAGCTTTTGTATTGGCAAGTAGGCCGCCTAGTCCTCGGCGGGCGGCGCATTCGCCATGATGCCGCGCAATTGCCTGGACGCTTTGACCAGCACTTTCGCCGCATCCATTTCGCCGCGGAGCTCGAGCCGGGCAGCGGCCCGATCATAGTTGGCGGCCTTGTTCTGGAGCCGGTCCATCAGGGCGCGCCGCACCCTTAATTGCTCCAGCGACTCCGAAGCTGTGAAGTTACGTCCGAACGCCCTTGCCTGTGCTGCATTGGTTTTTATTGAAACAGCCATTGCTTGCCCCTTCTCAGAATGTTCCCCCATTCACGGAAGTTCCGGGTGAATTGCAGCCGCCATGCCGCTGGGACGAGCGCTTATGGTTTCTTTCCGAATTGTAAATTTCCGGGCGAGGCCATGGACCTGACGACGACGGCCTGTCGTCCGTTTCCGGGTTCCATATGAAACGGTTTTGAAAGCCTGGCGTCTCATACTGCGGCGATGTGTATTGGTCCCGACAGCGGCGTCCTCCTGCCGGCGATTGCGGTCGCAACGGCGCTGTTCCTGTCCGTCGCCTTTGCGGTTTGGCGATTTGTGGAGGGCGCCCGCGCCGCCAATGACGCAAACGCCTGGACGACGCTGATGCAGGAACAGGGGCCCGCCCTCTTCGTCAATGGGCTCTGGCTGTTCATCGGGTATCTGGCGGTCCGTTCTTGCGGGATTGTTCCCTAGCCAGACGCCGCCGCGAAGCCTATATCCCGCGCGGCATGAGCGCTCAAAACACATATGATGTGATTGTTATCGGCGGCGGGCACGCCGGCTGCGAAGCGGCGGCGGCGGCCGCACGGGCCGGCGCGCGCACGGCGCTCGTCACGCATCGCGTCGATACGATTGGAGAGATGTCCTGCAATCCTGCGATCGGCGGTCTCGGCAAGGGCCATCTGGTCCGTGAGATCGACGCCCTGGACGGGCTGATGGGTCGGGTCATCGACCAGGCCGGCATTCAGTTCAGGATGCTGAACCGCTCCAAAGGCCCCGCCGTGCGGGGGCCGCGGGCCCAGGCGGACCGGGCGCTCTACCGCGAGGGCATGCAGCGATTGCTTCGCGCCTGTGACGGGTTGGAAATCCTGGAAGGCGGCGTGGAAGACGTCGTTGTTTCACGTGGAACAATCTCCGGCGTTTTGCTCGCCGACGGGTCGGAGATCTCTGCGGCGGCGGTGGTGCTGACCACGGGAACTTTCCTCAAGGGCATGATCCATATCGGCGACAAGCGCATCCCGGCAGGCCGCGCCAATTCAAGAGCCGCCGATAAGACCTGGGGCGGAATCGAAGCCCCGGCCCTCAATCTGTCAGATCGGCTGTACGCCTTGGGGCTGAAAATGGGCCGCCTGAAAACCGGTACGCCGGCGCGGCTGGATGGACGGACGATCGCCTGGGATCGCCTGGAAATGCAGCCGGCGGACGACAAGCCCGTCCCGTTTTCGTTCCTGACGGAGCGCATAGAGGTTCCCCAAGTCGCCTGCGGAATCACCCATACCAACGCAGCCACGCACCGGATCATTGAGGACAATATTGGCAAATCCGCCGTCTACGGTGGCGCCATCGCCGGCCGGGGCCCCAGATATTGTCCGTCCATCGAGGACAAGGTCGTCCGCTTCGCCGAGCGCGAGAACCATCAGATCTTTCTCGAACCTGAAGGCCTCGATGACCACACGGTGTATCCGAACGGGATTTCGACCTCTTTGCCGGAGGATGTGCAGGCGGCGTTCCTGAAAACCATTCCTGCTTTGGAGACCGCCAAGGTCGTCCGGTACGGCTATGCGATCGAATATGACTACGTCGATCCACGCGGATTGAGCCACGGGCTGGAAACCACCGCCCTCCCCGGGCTTTTCCTCGCCGGTCAGATCAACGGCACCACCGGGTATGAGGAAGCGGCGGCGCAAGGGCTGATGGCAGGCGTGAACGCCGCGCGACGGGCGCTCGGCGGCGAGCCTTTTACCCTCGACCGCAGCGAGGCCTATATCGGCGTGCTCATCGACGATCTGGTGACTCACGGGGTCAGCGAACCCTATCGCATGTTCACCAGTCGGGCCGAATACCGGCTCACCCTGCGCGCCGACAATGCGGACCAACGCCTGACCCCGGTCGGATTGGCGGCTGGGATCGTCGGCCCCGAAAGAGCGGCTGCGTTCCACCGGAAACAATCGGCGCTGGAATCTGCGCGGGCCTGGGCGTCGGATACGTCGATCACGCCCAACGAAGCCGAAAAATTCGGCATTAGGGTTAACCGGGACGGTCGGCGCAGGTCGGTCGTTAACCTTCTTTCCCTGCCTGGCGTCGATCGAGCGGCGCTGTCGCGGATCTGGCCCGAGCTCGCCGAGATGGCGGACGCCGTCGCGGAGCAGATCGAATTTGATGCGCTATACGCCGGGTATCTTGATCGTCAGCAGGCGGACATTATTGCATTCAAGAAGGATGAGTCGCTGCGCCTGCCGGGCGACATCGATTACGCGGCCATACCCGGCCTCTCCAACGAAGTGCGATCAAAGCTCATCGACGCGCGGCCGGCGACCCTGGGTCAGGCCGGCCGTATCGAGGGGGTGACGCCGGCCGCCTTGGCGTTGCTGCTGGCCTGGATCAAGAAACGCGCAGCCGGTTAGCCTGACTTGTCCCAGCGCCCTCTTCAGCAAGCAACGAAGCAAGCCATGACGCCTGACGAATTTGCGGAGCGCGCCAGTGTTTCACGTGAAACACTGGCGCGACTCCAGGAATTGGATCGTGTGCTGACGGATTGGGGACAGCGTCACAATCTGATCGCCAAATCGACATTCGATGAGCGATGGTCGCGGCACTTTCTCGACTCGGCGCAGTTGCGCCGGCTTATGCCGGACAAAATCGCCCATTTGGCGGATCTTGGCTCCGGCGCCGGCTTTCCGGGACTCGTGCTCGCGGCGATGCTCGCTGAGGAAGGAGCCGAGGCGACCCTTGTTGAATCGACCGGCAAAAAAGCGGCCTTTCTGAACGCGGCGGTGAACGCGATGGGCCTTGGTAACGTTAAAGTCATACCGGCGCGCATCGAGACGGTAAAACTTTCCCCACCTCCGGACGTCGTCAGCGCACGAGCCCTCGCCCGGCTTGATAAGTTGCTTGGATACGCCCATGGAATTGGAGCGAAAAACACGAAGTATTTCTTCCCAAAGGGACAAGATGTAGAGGTAGAACTCACCGAAGCCGCTATATCTTGGCAAATGACCGTGAAACGGCATAAAAGCGTAACGAGCCCGGACGGGACCATTCTTGAGATCGGAAATCTCACGCGTGTCTGAACCGCAAACCCCCTCGCCTGCAGGACCGCCGCGCGTATTGGCGGTGGCCAATCAAAAGGGCGGGGTTGGGAAAACAACGACGGCCATCAATCTTGCGACGGCGCTCGCCGCTGTGGGCGAGACGGTGCTGCTGATTGATCTCGACCCCCAGGGTAATGCGTCCACGGGTCTGGGGGTTTCGTCGGCTGACCGCACCGTCACCACCTATGACGTCCTGACCGATGAGTATCGCCTTGAGGCGGCGGTGACAGACACGGGCATACCCGGCTTGCTCCTGGCGCCGGCCGGGGTCGATCTCGCCGGTGCGGAAGTGGAGCTTATCGAAGCGGATCGGCGCCACTACCGCCTTGCCGATGCGATTGCGGCGTTCGAAAAGGCGGGCAAAACGCCAGTCACCTACATCTTGATCGATTGCCCGCCGTCGCTCAGCTTACTGACGATAAACGCCCTCGCCGCCGCTGACGCCGTCATGATTCCCCTACAATGCGAGTTCTTTGCATTGGAGGGCCTTAGCCAGATTCTACGCACCATTGATACGGTCCGTGAGCGGATCAATAGCCGATTGGAGCTGCAGGGCGTCGTTTTGACCATGCATGACCGGCGCAACAATCTGACTAACCATGTCGAGGCGGACGTTCGAGAGCATTTGAAAGACAAGGTCTACCGGACCGTGATTCCGCGCAATGTGCGTATTTCCGAAGCGCCGAGCCACGGCAAGCCGGCGCTTCTCTACGACCTCAAATGCCCCGGCAGTCAAGCCTATATCCAGCTTGCGTCCGAGGTCATCCAGCGTGAGCGAACCCGCTCGCGCGCCGCCTGAAAGGAGAGACGGCCATGGCCGCCGCCGCGAAGAAAAAACAAAGCAAGGGTCTCGGCCGGGGTCTCGACGCGCTTTTGGGGGATGCGCGCCCCGCCGCCGTCGACGGCCGGGCTGAGGCGGGCGCCGGCCCTAAGCGCGAACTGCCCATTGCGTTCCTGAAACCCAACGCGGACCAACCGCGCCGGGTTTTTGACAAGGACGCCATCGACGAACTCGCGCGCTCTATTTCGGCGCGGGGGCTGTTGCAGCCGATCCTGGTTCGGCCGGCGGGCAAAGACGAATATGAGATTGTCGCCGGCGAGCGCCGCTGGCGGGCGGCGCAGAAAGCAAAGCTGCACGATGTTCCCGTCATCATCCGTAAGCTGACGGATGAAGAGGCGGCGGAAATTGCGCTTATCGAGAATGTTCAGCGCGTCGACCTCAATCCGCTCGAGGAGGCCGCCGCCTATCACCGCCTCGCAGACCAGTACGGCCGTTCGCAAGACCAGATCGCCAAAGCGGTCGGCAAGTCGCGCAGCCATGTGGCCAATATCATGCGTCTTACAGGATTACCGCAGAACGCCATGGACGCCTTGTCTTCCGGCGCGATCAGCATGGGGCACGCGCGCGCGCTGCTGGGCGCCAAAGACCCCGAGGACGCCTGTCGAAAAGTGCTGTCGCGGCATCTTTCCGTGCGCGACACCGAGGCGCTCGCCCGCGGCGACGCGCCCGCCAAGCTCAACGGCGGGACCGTAGAGGCGACAAAAACAAAAACAAAATCAAAGGGTTCTGCGTCTTCTAAGGATGCCGACACGCGCGCTCTGGAGCGGGATCTGTCATCCATTCTCGGCCTGGATGTGGCGATCGCCCATTCCAAGAAGGGCTCCGGCTCCGTTACCGTTGAGTATCTCACCCTCGATCAGCTTGACGATATCTGCCGTCGACTCATGGGGTCGAGCGCGTAATATGATCCTGCCGTTCGCGCCCTTCAACGCGGCGGGCGGCCCCGCGCGCTATGGGTAGTTGTTCGCATACGGAATAATATTGCTCGGCCGCATTGACTGACATGCGCCGCGCCGAAAGGTCGACGCCATGCCAGCAGTCATTCGCGAGCCTTGTCCGCAGAGCGTTATCGAGGCGCAGGCGTGTCCTGAAGAAGCCGGCCGGCTCGGCCCGGCGTCGCAAAGGCGCATGGTGCTTGCGGCGTGCATTCTGGCGTCATCCATGGCGTTCATCGACGGGTCCGCGCTGACCGTGGCCCTGCCCGCCTTGCGCGACGACCTCGACGCCAGCCTGTCGACCGTTCAGTGGGTCATCAACGCCTATACGCTGTCCTTCGCAGCGTTTGTTCTGATCGGCGGCTCCATGGCGGACGTCTATGGCAAGGCGCGGGTGTTGATATTTGGCTGCGTCGCGTTTGGCCTGGCGTCGGCGTGGTGCGCGCTGGCCGGCTCGCCGGGGATGCTGATCGCCGCCCGGTTCGCCCAAGGTCTCGCGGCGGCGGTGGTCGCCCCGGCCAGCCTGGCCCTGATCGGCGCGACCTACTCGAAAAAGGACCGCAACAAAGCCATCGGGGTCTGGGCGTCGGCGTCGGCGCTGACCACCGCCGGCGGCCCGATTCTTGGCGGCTGGCTCACGGAATCGTTCGGCTGGCCCGCCATCTTCTGGCTTAATCCGCCGCTCGCGGCCGCCGCCATTGCGCTCCTTCTCGTCGCCAAGCCGGCGGACGAACGCCAGACGCGCGCCTTCGACCTTGTCGGCGCCGCATTGATGGCGGCGGCGCTCGGGCTCGCCGCATGGGGCCTCAGCGCCATCGGCCCGTCAGAGGCCGGCGGGGCGGAAAACGCCGGCGTCGCCGTCACCCCCGCCGCCCTGATGTCGCTTGCGGCGGGGGCCGCGCTGTTGGGCGGCTATGTCTTTTGGGAGTTGAAAACCGATCACCCGATGACGCCGCCCCGGCTGTTTTCCAACAGGGTGTTCACCGATCTCAACCTGGCGACATTTTGCATATACGTTGCCTTGTCGGTGATCTTTTTCTTGATGCCATTCGAACTGATTGACCGCCGCGGCCTTTCCCCGACGGCCGCCGGCGCCGCGTTTTTGCCGTTCACACTTTGCGTCGGCTTTCTTGCATCGCCAGTGGGCGCCCTCGCCGATCGCGTCGGCGCGAAGGCGATGTTGGTATTCGGATCGGCCGCTGCAGGCGCGGCCTATGCGCTCTTCGTTCTCCTGCGAGACGCAAGTTTTCTATTCGGTATTCTGGCGCCGATGGCGGTGCTTGGCGTCGCTTTTGCGGCCATGATTGGTCCGTTGACGGCGTCTGTCATGTCGAGCGTGGACGAGAAAGACGAGGGGCTCGCCTCCGGGGTTTCCAACGGCGCAAGTCGCATCGCCCAGCTTGTCGGCGTCGCCCTGGCGGCGGGGCTGGCTGGTTATGCCGGCGGTTTTTCGCTGGCGCTCTGGACAGCGGCTCTGGTTTCTGTCGTCGGCGCAGTGATGTTATTGCGCGCCGCGCCGATGGCGGCGTCGCCGGCGTGAGCCGGCCTTAAGAGGCCATCATTGACAACCGCATGGCGGCGCGCTCGACGATCTCTCGTTGCGGCGCGCCGGTGGTTTTAGCCTGGAGTTCGGCTTCCACAAGCATGCGTTCCGCAGCTTCCAACTTTCTCATCGGCCATTTGTGCAATCGTCGTTCAAATGATCGCTGGGCTGCAAAGAATACCGGCGGACGCAGTTTTTTCATCGCCGCTGCGGCGGTGTCGCCGCCGTCCATATACGATTTGGCAGCCTTCAAGCGCGTGATGTGCCGCTGCAACGTGCGCAACAGGCTGATGGGACTGGCGCCGGCTGACTGCGCTCGATAGAGAGCCAGTGACAGCGTTTTCGCCGATCCGTCGGCGGCGGCTTCGGCGGCGTCATCCAGCGCCGCTCCCCGCCCGTCCACCAATGTGGCGTTGACGTCAGCGACGGATATCCTGTCTGAACCGGTGCGCGCCGACGCCAGCCCCTTATAGAGGATCAGTTTTTCAATCTCCGCCCGCGATAGCCCGTGGTCGTCGCCAAGCACCGACACGAGGAGATCCAGCGCATCCTCTTCAAACCGCAGATTTTCCGCATGCGCAGATTCCGTCGCCATGCTGCGTATGTCCGCCGGCGCGTCCGCGTAGCAGGGCAAGGCCGCCGCCCGTTTTGCTTTTTCAAAGGCTTTGCGAACGCCGGAGCGCGGCGACAAGTCGCCGCCTTCGACGACAACAAGACCGTTCGCTTTCACATGACCGGCGTCCAGCCCATCGATCAGCGCCGCCACCGCCTTGGCGCCGGCTTCGCCAGCAGTCCGCACACGGACGACGCGTTCGCCGCCCGCGAAAGACAGAGCGGCGATCTCGTCGGCCAGCCGACCAGGCTCGTCTTTCAGGTCCGCGTCGGTGAGCTCGATGGCGTTAAAGGGATCTTTCAAGTCCTCGACGACCCGCCGCGCCAACGTCTCGGCCCGCTCGCGAACGAGGCCCAGATCGGGCCCATAGACAAGAATCGCGGCGATCTGCGGATCCGGCGCCGCCAGAAAAGCCTTGATGGCGCGACCCTTAAGCGCGGTCATTCTTCCGGATCGTCTCCCTGGATCACAAAGGGCTGGGACTCCCCGTCAAAGGGGTCGCGCGGATCGCCGACTTCTTGGATCACGGCGGGATCTTCCGGCGTTTCTTCGAGGTCCGAATCCGCCGCCGCCGTCGGGTCGTCAAGGCGCAACAAGATGTCCCGTTCGATATTTTCCGCCAGCAGCTTGGCGGCTTTTTCCCGCGCGTTGTTTTCCGCGTAAAGCGTAGAATATTGCGAACTGACGATGTTGTAGGACGTCACCGCTCTCACGCTGCCGCTCAGTCTCTCGCCGTTTTCCAAATTCACTAGCTGGTATCGACCGTTAAGGCGGTAATTATAACGCGTAACCGTCGCATCAATTTGCACCGCAAGACGCTGGGCGTCCTCGGTCGCCACGACGTGAAGATTGTATTTGGGCGCCTGGCCTTCTTTCAGCACGATGCGATCATGCAATGCATCGACGACGAAGAGATGGACCTCTTCCGGAGCGGAAACGCGGGCTATCGCGATCTCGCGATTAACTGCTGCGTCCGCGCCGTCGGGCGTTGCGTAAATTGGTTTAAAACCGCACGACGATAATATCAGCATACAAATCAGCGTGACGGAAGCTCTCACCGGTATTCTCATCGCTTGCATTCTCCTGCGCATGCCCTGGCGGCGAACAAACGCGTCAGTTCGCCACAATATTGACGATGCGGCCGGGCACGACGACGACTTTGCGCACGGTCTTGCCTTCAATATGGCGCTGAACGGCGTCCAGGGACAAGGCCGCCTTTTCCACCGACGCGTTGTCGGCGTCGGCGGCCACTTCGACCTCATCGCGCCGTTTACCGTTGACCTGGATCGGCAGCGTGATGGTGTCGCGTCGCAACAGCGCGGCGTCGGCTTCGGGCCATGGCGCATCGCAGACAAGCCCGTCGCCGCCCAGCGTTTCCCAGCATTCTTCGGCCAGATGCGGGACGAACGGAGCGGCCAGCCGCACCAGCGCCGAAAGCGCTTCAGCCTGCGCAAACGCTTCGGCCTTGACGCTGTTCGACGGGGCGCCGTCCTCCTTTGTCATGGGCGGCGTCTTTTTAAGGGCGTTCAAGAATTCGTATATCCGCGCAATCGCCTTGTTGAAGCGAAAGTGCTCAATATCGTCGGTCACGCCGGCGATCGCGGCGTGAGTCGCGCGCCGAAGCGCAACGCCGGCCTCGTCCATCGCCGCCGGCGGTTTTGAAAAATCGTGCGGCTTCAGCGCATCCGTCGCCGGCGCGACCGCATCCCAGATCCGGTTGACGAGTTTCCACGCCCCTTCAACGCCGGCGTCGGTCCATTCAACATCGCGTTCCGGCGGGGAGTCCGACAGCATGAACCAGCGCGCCGCGTCGGCGCCGTAGGTGTCGGCGATATCGTCCGGAGACACGACGTTCTTTTTTGACTTCGACATTTTCTCGATCGGGCCGACAATGACGGGAGCGCCTGTCTTTTCCCAGATCGGCCGCCCGTTTTGCATTGAGATCTCCTCCGGGAAAATCCACCGCTCCTTTAAGGACTTGGTCTCATCCGGATCCAAATAGGTCTCATGAACGACCATCCCTTGCGTGAAGAGATTCTCAAACGGTTCCTCTACGGACAAATATCCGCATACCTTCATGGCGCGGGAAAACCAGCGGGCATATAAAAGGTGCAGGATCGCGTGTTCGATCCCGCCAATATACTGGTTAACCGGCAGCCACGCATCGGCGTCAGCCTTGTCCACGGGCTTGTCGTCCGGCTGAGAGGCGAAGCGGGCGAAATACCACGAAGAATCAACAAACGTATCCATGGTGTCGGTTTCACGTCGCGCCGGTCGCCCACACTCAGGACACGGAACGTTTCGCCAATCATCGGCGCAAGACCGGTCGAGCGGGTTGCCGGGGTTTTTGAACTCGTCCGCCGCAATCTCAGGCAACAAGACCGGCAGATCCTTTTCCGGTACGGGGACGACGCCGCAGGTTTCGCAATGAATTGCGGGGATCGGGCAGCCCCAGAACCGTTGGCGCGAAACGCCCCAATCGCGCAGGCGATACTGGGTCTTGCCCTCGCCAAGGCCCATGTCCTCGATCTTAGCGATCGCCGCGGCGATCCCGTCTTCAATGGTCAGGCCGTCAAGAAAGTCAGAATTGTAAAGCGTGCCCGGCCCGACATAGGCCTCGTCGTCAAGCGCGAATGACTGCGGATCTTCGCCCGGCGGCAGAACGATCAGCGGGATCGGCAGGCCGTATTTCTTTGCAAATTCAAAGTCGCGCTGATCCCCCGCCGGACAGCCGAAGATTGCGCCGGTGCCGTACTGAATGAGCACGAAGTTCGCCACATAAACCGGCAGCTTGCGGTCGTCGAACGGATGCCCGCACTCTATCGCGAGGCGGTAGCCCTTTTTCTCGGCCTTTTCGATCGCCTCTTCCGATGTCCCCGCTTTTTGGCACTCAGCGATAAAGTCCTTCAACGCCGGATCGTCATCCGCCATCGATTGCGCCAGCGGATGGTCCGGAGAAATCGCAATGAAGCTGGCGCCGTAGAGCGTGTCCGGCCGCGTCGTGAAAATCTCGATCCCGCCTTCAAAGCCGCGCGGCGCCGTTCCGCCGTCGGCGAAGGCGAATTTCATTTGCAGGCCCTTGGACTTGCCGATCCAGTTGCGCTGCATCAGCTTGACGTTTTCCGGCCAGCCGGAAAGGCGACCGTCGTCCAGGGCGGCCAACAGGTCGTCCGCCTTGTCGGTGATCCGGAAAAACCACTGCGACAGCGTGCGCCGCTCCACCACGGCGCCGGAACGCCAGCCCTTGCCGTCGATGACCTGCTCGTTGGCGAGCACCGTCTGGTCGACGGGATCCCAATTAACGAGGCTCTCCTTTCGATAGGCGAAATCTTTCTCCCAGAATTTCAGGAACATCGCCTGTTGCCATCGATAGTAATCAGGCTCGCAGGTGGCGAACTCCCGGCTCCAGTCGATGGAAAGCCCCATCCGCTTCAATTGGGCGCGCATGGCTTCAATGTTGGAAAAGGTCCATTCGCCCGGATGCGCGCCGGTCTGCATCGCCGCATTTTCCGCCGGCATCCCGAAGGCGTCCCAGCCCATCGGGTGCAGGACATTGTATCCGCATGCTTTTTTGTATCGTGCGATGACGTCGCCCATAGCGTAGTTGCGCACATGCCCGATATGAATTTTCCCCGACGGATAGGGAAACATTTCGAGAACGTAATAACGCCGGTCGGTCTTCGCTTTTGACGCGGCGAAGGCGTCCGCCGCGGCCCAGCGCGCCTGCCATTTCGGTTCTGATTCTTTTGGATTGTAGCGGGACATTGCTCTTTTTTCCGGCAACAAAAAAACGGCGCTCTAAAGCGCCGTTTTTCCACCAATACGGCGCGATATTCTAGTTGTCGATGACGTTAAGTCGCAGCTGACGGGCGCGGGTGAGAATAGCGTTTTCAATCTCCCGCGAAGTCGCCGGATTCACGGAAGCGTCGACCCAGCCCCCTGCTTCATCCCGCTGCTGCTTGAACACGGAAACGCGCAGGGCGTCGGCGCGCAAGGCGTTGTCCAGAATGTAAACGGTGGTTTTGAAGCGTTCGCCCGGCGCTTCCGGATTAATATACCAATCCGAAATAATAAGCCCGGCGATGGGATCGGCTGAGTTAACGGGCAGAAAATCGAGGGTTTCCAGCGAGGCCGCCCATAAATATCTGTTAACCGTGGTCGCGGTCGCCCCGTCGCCGGTCACGTAGGACGGCAAGCCGGCGTTGCGCGCATTGGCGGCGTCGTTGCCGCCGCATGCGGCCAACGTTGCAGAAGCGACAAAGATAGCTAGAGCTTTGAAAAAGCTTGACTTTAGTAAACTCATGGGTGTGATGATCCAGTCTTGTCCAAGGGACGCGCGAGCCCCCCGACCCGTTTTCGTGGCATTCCTACCACATTTCCCCATTTAGACAACGCCGGGGCCGAGGTCCGGTTGAACGGACGCATTTGCGGCGCCATTATCTGCAATGGTCATAAAGCTGTTAACTTTGCGCCTTTAAAGGGGCCTCGGCATTCGCGCATCGTTCCGGCTTACGGCTGGGGGCGTTGCGTGGGGCCGACCGGGTGACCGGTTTTGTTGAGTAACGAAACAATCCAAACGCATGGGGTGCGTTGGGGCGTTTCGACAACGTTAACCCATGCGGCGGGTGCGCCGCGAACGAGTTGTTCGTATGACCGGATTTCGGAACATAACGGCTGGCGTGAGCGCAGCGGCATTCGCCGTCAGCGCGGCGTTCGCCGCCGATCCGGTGGAAATCGAAATTGAGGGCGAGGCGACCCTCGCCGCCGGCGTTTCCGACGGCGATGCGATCGCCGACGGAAATGCCGAAGTGGACGTCAAAGGCTCGACGTTCCTGGACAGCGGTTTGGAAATCGGCGCGGTCATTTCCGCGCGCCTGGACGCCGACCAGCCGGCGCAGGGCGTTGCGGGCGGGCGTTACTCCGGACTGCAAATCGGCGGACCGCGCGGCATCGCGCCCCTCGACAGCGACGCCTACCTGCAGAGCGCTTACGCGTATGCGCGCGGCGTTTTCGGTCAAGTTATCATTGGTCGCGACCACGGCATTGCGCGCACCCTTGCAGTGACGTCGCCGACGATTTTCCGCTCGGTCAATGTCAATGATTGGCAGACGGATCTTTCCGGTCTCAATGACGTTCACACCGTCAACGACTTCTCCGGCTATTCCAACAAGTTCACCTACATGCCGCCCGCCAATTTCCTTGGCGGCGCCTTCGGCGGTCTTCAACTTGGCGTTTCCTATTCGCCGACGCTGAGAAACTGCGGCGACCGTCTCTGCGCGCCGGAAGACGGACTGATCCTGGCGCCTAACGGCGAGCTGTTGACGGAAGCGTCGACATGGGAAGACGCCATCGAAGCGGCTCTTTACTATCAAAAACCAATTAGCATCGGCGGCGACCGGCTGTTGCTCGGCGTTGGCGCGAGCTATGTCACGGCCGACGAAGCCGCGCGCATCGCATTGCCGATCTACGAAGACTATGAATCCTATTCGGTCGGGCTCAATCTCGCCTATCGCGGCGTCACCATCGGCGGCTCGCTGAAGACGTCGAACGCCGGGCTGAATATTGCAGACGAAGACGGCTATCTCGCCTTCGACGCAGGCATTACTTTCAAGACGGGCGATGAGTCCGGCGACTGGGGCTTCATGCTCGGCTACGGCCAGTCTGAGGCGAACGCCTACGGCCCCAATCCACTCGACCCGACTTTGTTCAGAGACACTCAGACAGCCCAGGCCGGCGTGACCTATGTCATCGGTCGGGGCATCACCATCGGGGCGGCGGCGCAATATGTTGAGTCCGCCAAACCGTTAGCCGCCGGCGGACAGGAAGAAGCCGCCACGGTTGTGATCGAAAGCTCGATCAAATTCTAATTCTAAGCGCCTAAGCTTAGAGGGGATCCATGACGAGAAAGCGGCGCTGGAAACAGCGCCGCTTTTCTTTAGTCAACGCCGACGCTCGGTTTCATATGGATCGGGGTGAAAATGCGCTGACGGCGGCAAGCCCCGCGACGCCTCGCCCCGCCAGGCGCATTGCGTTTGTTTCGTCGACCCCGCCAAGCGCGATAACGGGCAGCCGAGCCGCCGCAGCGAGCCTCTTGAAGCGATCCGGGCCAAGCGTCGGCGCACCAGGATGGCTTCGGGTCGGAAAGACCGGCGACAACAGCGCCGCATCCGCGCCCGCGCTGCCCGCCCGCGTCAATTCGGCCGCGTCGTGACACGCAGCTGAGATGATCATGCCGGGATCCGGCCTTGCGCGAGACCACGACGGATAATGAACCCCATGGGCGCCGATGCGCACCGCAAGATCAGCGTCGGCGCCGATGATCAGCAAAACGCCACGGCGGCGGCAGATCGATAAAAGCCGGCGCGCCGCCGTCTCCCGGCCGGGCGCGCCATAGTCCCTGAATATTATGGCTGACCCGCGCGGCAGCGCCCGGGCGACAAGTTCCGGGTTTGCGCTTCGATCGGCATCGGTCAAAAATGCCAGCGAAAACGGCGCCGGCCGCCCCGATTGCCGTTTGAGCGCGGCGGCGGCGCTTGCTAGTTTCGCCGCTCTCGTCAGATAGCTTTCAACGCGCATTCATGACCCCGTCTCAGATCTCGAACGACCCAGCCGCCAATCTCGACGCGCTGCGGACCGAACTCAAGGCCGCCGTGAAAGAGGCCGGCAGACCGTCTGAGCGGGTCGAAATCATCGCTGTTTCCAAGACCTTCCCCGCAGAACACATCACAACATTGCTCGACGCCGGACATCGGATATTCGGTGAAAACCGCGTCCAGGAAGCGACGGCCAAGTGGCCCGCGCTGAAAGCGCAGTATTCCGAAGTGGAGCTGCACCTCATCGGCCCGCTTCAATCTAACAAGGCGAAAGAAGCCGTGTCGCTATTTGACGTCATTGAAACAGTCGACCGGCCCAAGATCGCCAAAGCGATCGCCTCGGAAATCCAAAAACAGGGTCGGCGTCCCGGTCTTCTCGTGCAGGTCAACACCGGCGAGGAGGCGCAAAAAGCCGGCGTTTCGCCGGATGAGGCCGACGCCTTTGTACGCCAGTGCCGGGAAGAGTTCGGGCTCGACGTGACCGGACTTATGTGTATTCCGCCGGCCGGCGAGGATCCGGCGCCCCATTTCGCCCTTCTGGCGAAGATTGCGGCCAGGAACGGCCTGAAGACGTTGTCCATGGGGATGAGCGGCGACTACGTCGTCGCCGCGCAGCTGGGGGCGACCCATGTTCGGGTCGGATCGGCCATTTTCGGCGCCCGCTCATCCGGATAGGTCGCTGCGCGCGTATCTGACAATAAGCAGGCCCGGAATGGCTTGCCTACAGGGCTCACGAGCGCCTATCGATCTTGTGATTCCGCCTTTACCGCGGTTAGCGCTAATGGAGCGCCAAGGATAAGAGAGAGAAAAAAGGACACCAAAACGATGACGCGGGCGAAGCGGATACTTTTGGTCGACGACGATGAGTTGCTGCGCGACACGTTGATCGATCAGTTTAATCTCCATGACGAATTCAGCCTCGAACCGGCTGCGACGGCCAATGACGCCATCGAGAGGGTCAAGGAAGAGGCGCATATTGATCTGATGCTCCTGGATGTCGGGCTTCCCGACATGGACGGGCGCGAAGCCTGCCGGGTCATGCGCAAAAACGGTTTCAAGTCCCCGATTATCATGCTCACGGGCGCGGACTCCGACGCCGACACCATTCTCGGCCTTGAGGCCGGCGCCAATGACTACGTGGTCAAGCCTTTTAAATTTGGGGTCCTGATGGCGCGGGTGCGGGCGCATCTGCGCAGTCACGAACAAAGTGAAGACGCGGTTTTCAAACTCGGTTTTTATGAATTCCGACCTGCGGTGAAAATGCTGGTGACGGAAGAAGACAAGAAAATCCGCCTGACCGAGAAAGAAACATCGATTCTGAAGTTTCTCTATCGCGCCGGCGGCAAGCCGGTCACGCGGGACGTCTTGTTGGACGAGGTCTGGGGATACAATTCCGGCGTCACTACCCACACGCTGGAAACGCATGTTTACCGGCTGCGCCAGAAGATTGAACCGGATCCTTCCAACGCTTCCCTTTTGCTGACGGAGGGCGGCGGCTATCGTCTGGCGCTTTAGAGACGCCGGAGCCAGTATGACCGTCACCATCTATCACAATCCGCGCTGTTCAAAGTCACGCCGGACCCTGGCGCTGCTTGAAGAGCGCGGGATCGCGCCGACCGTTATCCGCTATCTTGACAACCCGCCGTCGCAAGCGGCGCTCGCCAGGCTTGTGAAACAGCTGGGATTGTCTTCGGCGCGTGAGATGATGCGCACGAAAGAAACACCGTACAAAGAACTTTTACTCAAAGACGCGTCAGAGGCGGCGTTGATCGAGGCCATGGTCGCGCACCCGGTTCTGATAGAGCGCCCGATCGTTGTGAACGGCGACAAGGCGGCGATTGGCAGGCCGCCGAAGAATGTCTTGTCTGTACTGTGAGGTTGGCGACGATTGGCCTGACGGCGGCGCGTCACCATGATATTTCTTTTCCCGCATAGTCGAAAAAACCGCCCGTATCAGCGGGCGTTCGGCTGGCGCAGACCGACAAGAGGTTCTTCGCCGCGTCCTGCGGCGACGCCGTGTAGCGGCCTTTGGCGTATTTCCGGGTCAGGCGCGTTTCGATCGTGCCCGGATGCAGGGCGATCACGACGCTCTGTTTGTTGGCCCGGCCCGCTTCGATAGAGGCGCAGCGGACGATTTGATTGAGCGCGGCTTTTGACGCGCGGTAGCTCATCCAGCCGCCAAGGGCGTTGTCCCCGATCGATCCGACACGGGCGGACAGGGTCGCAAAGACGGCGCGGCGATCGCGGGCGAGCAGCGGGAGAAAATGCTTCAGGAAGACGGCGCCCCCAACCGCATTTGTCGCAAATGCGCGGGCCATGACGTCCGGATCGATTTCACGCATCGCCTTTTCGGGGCCCACGCCGTCGATTTCGAGCGCGCCCGCCGCATTGAAGATAAGGTCAAAAGAGGCGCCTTTCTCCGTCGTCCGCTGCGCCGCTGCGGCCACTGAGTCCTCTCGGGTGAGGTCGATCCCGTCTTCGCTGCGGCTGAGCGCGATGAGCGTGCGGCAGCGATCGTCCTGACGCAGACGATCAGCGATTGCCGCACCGATCCCGCCGGACGCGCCGAAGACAATGGCGTTATAGGGTTGGTCTGAAATCAATTCTGCGCCGCCGGTTGCTTGCCTTTGATTACGGACGGGTCGCGCATGCGGATTACGCGCCGTCGTCAGATATCAGCGCTTCGATCTGGGGCGCCGCGCCCAGGATCGTGCGACGGCCCTCTTCCACGAACTCGTCAGCGCGATCAAAAGCGTTGGGCAGTGCATCGCGCATGTTCGGCCGCAGGATGATATCGGGTCCGTCTAGCTCTGTGCGCGCCCGCGCCAACTGCATCTGAAAAATATCAGCAGCGGCGAACGCCGTCTCAAAAAGGTGCGGACTGGCGCTGGCGCGCGCTTTGGCGAGATCGAACTGGCGTTTGATTGCATTCTGCGTGTCGTCGATAAGCTTGGCGACGGCGCCGGTCACGCCTGGCTGCGCCGGCGGCGACGGCTCGATGACAGCGGGCAGCCCTGTTTTTTCGCTGAACCGGTCGAGGGTGCGCGGCACGGCGTTGACGTCGACGCTGATGACGATGTCCGCGCCGAGGCCTCGGGCGAGCGTAACAGGCGTCGGATTGCACAGCGCGCCGTCGACCAGCCAGCGGTGATTGCGGCGCACGGCGTGAAAGACGACCGGGATCGCGCTCGACGCGCGCGCCGCCTCAACCACCGATCCGGACGTCATCGTCACCTCTTCGCCGGTGGCGAGGTCCGTCGCCACCGCCCCGTATTTGACGGTCAGGTCTTCAATATCGCGGTCATATTTGGAGAACGCGTCAAAGGCGGGCGCAACGTCGATAAAGCCGCCGCGGTGAATTTTCAGGGAAAACTGCTCCAGCGCGGACAAGGGGGTCAACGACCGCGCCCAGCTCTCCAGATCGTCGAGGGCGCCGATCAGATGCGCGCCGCCGACAAGAGCGCCGACTGAGCAACCGGCAATGACGTCCGCCTCCACGCCGATTTCTTTCAAGCCGCGCAGAACGCCCACATGGGCCCATCCTCTTGCGGCGCCGGAACTCAACGCCAAGCCAAGCTTTCTCGCCAAGATCCTGCTCCGTGTAAGGATTTGTTAACCCGCATTCGGGGTCGTCAACGACCGCTTAACCATAAGCGGCGATGGTTGGCGTTGAAAGGGTCATGACATGGATTTAACGGGCATCCCCCTGTTGTCTGGTTTGGCGAAGCGGCTCGATTTTCTTGCCGCCCGAACCGGCGTGATCGCGGAAAACATCGCCAACGCCGACACGCCGGACTACGCCGCCCGAGATATCGAAAAGCCCCATTTCGGCGCCATGACGGAGCGCGCGGCGTTGCGGGTTTCCGACCCAAAACACATCGCGGCGCCGGCGGGCTCGGCCGATGCCGGCGGCTATCGCGCCGTTGCAGCGCCGGATGGCGAAGCGTCGCTGACGGGAAACCAGGTGTCTCTCGAGACCCAGGCGATGAAGCTGTCGGAAACGCGCCAGGACTATGCGCTCGCCGCCACGCTTTACCGCAAGGGGCTCTCCATGCTGCGTCTTGCCGCTAGAGGGCAATAGGAGCTGAGCCGTGAGCGATATCAACACCGCCATGGAAATCGCCGCCGCGGGATTGCGGGCGCAGTCGGCGCGCATTCGCGTAACAGCTGAAAACATTGCCAACGCCAACTCGACCGCCGACGCGCCGGGGCTCGATCCCTATCGCCGTCAGGTCCCTGTCTTTTCAAGCTATCTTGATCAGGACAGCGGCGCCAACCTGGTGCGGCTGTCTCGCGTCACTCTTGACCCTTCGGCGTTTACGCTCCGGTTTGATCCAAGCCATCCGTCTGCAGATGAAAGCGGGTACATTACGCTGCCAAATGTCAATCCGCTGGTTGAGATGATGGACTTGCGCGAAGCGCAGCGCAGCTACGAGGCCAATCTCGGCGCCATGGATACGATGCGTTCCATGGCGGCGTCGACGCTGAGAATTCTGGAGTAGCGTTATGAGCGTTGATTCCGTTCGCGCCGCTGAAATCTACGCCCAGATCGCCAAAGCCGCCGCAGAGGCGCCGCGGGCGGAAAACGCAAGCGCCGCGCAGCCGCCGAACTTCGCTGAGATGGTGCAGACGGCGGTTGAGACAACGACCCAGAGCCTTCAGGCGGGCGAGGCCGCGGCGACCGACGTCGCCACGGGCGAGGCCAGCCTCGTTGACGTCGTCACCGCGGTGAGCGCGGCGGAGGTCACGCTTGAGACTGCGATCGCAGTGCGCAACCGGGTTATCGAAGCCTATCAGGAAATCCTGAGGATGCCGATCTAGAGGCCCCTGACGGGCTTTCTGCGAAGTGCTAGTGTTCGAAACGGCGCACGGATCGCGCCGTTTTGCCTCGGGAGGCCCGTCATGAGACTTTTGCTCGCCGCCGCCGCTTCCATCGGACTTTCTGCTTGCGCCGGAGACAACGCCGTCGCGGAACAAGATCAAGCGGCCGGAGGCGCTTCGCCCTGCCCTGTCATCTCCAGCAGCGACTGGCGCGCCTGGATTGACGCCGAACCCGGCGGGGACGGTCCCAAACTCTACATCACCGGCGCTGCCGAAATGCCGACGCCCGGATACGCATACAGCTGGCGCGTCGGCGCCGCCGACCGGATGAACCCGCCGGGCCAGCACATGCATCTCGATTTCACCGCCCCCGATGGCATGGTGGCGCAAGTGATCACGCCCATGAGCGTTCGGTACGAGGGCGACGCCGCCTATCCGGAATATCGCAAGATTGTCGTTCACTGCGGCGATGACACGCTCGCTGAAATCGACGACGTTCCGGTCGCCCAGTAATCGGGTTACGTGACCGATTAACGCGCTGTTAATTCAATCGACACCGCGTTTTAACTATGGGCCCGGCAATATCTGCCCAGTTTTCTGGAGCGATACGCCATGGGCGCAGAGATTCTCGAAATCGCGCGCGACGCTTTTTGGGTGACGATGGTCGTCGCCGGCCCGGCCATGCTGGCGGGGCTCGTGGTCGGTCTTGCAATTGCGTTGCTGCAAGCGCTGACGCAGGTGCAGGAACTCACCCTTGTGTTCGTGCCGCGCATCATCGTGATGTTTATCGTTATCGCGATTTGTCTGCCGTTCATGGGCGGCGCGCTCGGACGGTTTGCGATTGAGCTTTACGGGCGCATTGCGGCCGGCGGCCTTGGCGCGGGATAGACGCGGATGCGCGCGCGCGAACAGTTTGCATGCGTCGGTGAAAACCGGGGGCCGAGATTGTGATGACGTTCAGTCTGAGCGCCCTGCCGGTAGACGCATTTTTGCTGATAGCCGTGTTTGCCCGTGTCGGCGCGCTGTTCATGACGGCGCCGGCGCTGGGCGATTTCACCTTGTCGCCGCGGGTTCGGCTCGCTGCGGCGCTGGCGGTGACCGCCGCGCTCGCTCCCGTGGCGGCGCCGATGTTTCCCGACTGGACGCGCAACGCGACGCTCGGCGTCATGACGGCGGTATTGCTCGGCGAAGTTCTGGTAGGCGTCTTTTTGGGCCTCGCAGCGAGGGTTGTGATGGCTGCGCTGAACGTCGCCGGTCAGATCATTGCGTTTCAGATGGGCCTCTCGCTAGCCCAGATATTTGATCCGACCCAAGAACTTCAAGGCGCAATCATTGGCGGATTTCTGGCGGTGCTGGCGACAACCATGATCTTCGCCACGGACCTGCACCACATGATGTTGGCGGCCCTCGCGGATTCATATGTGCTCATGTCGCCCGGCGCCTTGCCGCGGTTCGGCGACATGTCCGCTCTCATGATTGACGCCCTGTCGAACTCGTTCTCTTTGGGCCTTCGTCTGGCGGCGCCGTTCGTGCTCTTCGGCCTCGTCTTTTATGTGGGCGCCGGCGTGCTTAATCGCCTGATGCCGCAGGCGCAGGTGTTTTTCATGCTGATGCCCGCGAATATTCTGCTGGGCGTGTTACTCCTGATGCTGACGACAGGCCTTATGATGACGCTTTTCCTTGAGCGCTTCGAAGCGTTTCTGGCGCAATTTCTGAGCTAGAGGGCGATGGCTGACCAACCGGACAAGTCCCAGCGCACCGAAGAGCCGACGCCGAAGCGCCTCGCCGACGCCCGCAAGAAAGGCGATGCGCCCAAGAGCCAGGAGGCGATCGCCGCGGTGATGCTCGCCGCCGGGGCGCTGGCGCTGTGGATGCTGGCGGGCGCGGCCGCCGCCGCCGTGACGGAGTTGGGCGCCGTTTTTATCGACCGTCCGCACCAGATCGCCGTCGACGGGCCGGCGCTGCAACGCTTGTGGATGAGCGTTTCGGTGAAGCTGGCTGCTGCGCTGGGGTTGATCGGGGTTGTCATGGTGGCCGCAGCGGTGCTCGCCAACGCCGGTCAGGCGCGCCCTGTGTTCACCACCGAGCGGATGAAACCGCAGTTGTCCAAAATCTCGCCGATCGCCGGTTTCCAGCGCGTATTCGGTCCCTCGGGTCTTTTCAATTTCGCCAAGGGCGTCGGCAAGATCGTTATTGTCAGCGCGCTTTTGTTTTTTGCGTTGTGGCCAGACCGGGCGCTGCTGGCGACATCTTTGACGGCGGACCCCGGCGCGCTTCTCGATATGATCAAGACACTGACATTGAAGCTTGTCGGACTGACGGTTGTCGCCATGATCGTCATCGCCGGTCTCGACTACGCGTTCCAGCGATACTCCTGGAAAAAGCGGCTACGGATGACCAAAGACGAAATCCGTCGTGAGCTGAAGGAAACTGAAGGCGACCCGCAGATCAAGGCGCGCCTGCGGCAGCTCCGCGAAAGCCGCATGCGCAAGCGAATGGTCGCCGCTGTAAAAGACGCAACCGTGCTGATCATGAACCCGACTCACTATGCGGTGGCGCTTGACTATGAAATGGGCGACGAAGCCGCGCCAACATGTCTCGCCAAAGGCGTTGACGACTTAGCGCTGCGCATGCGCGACGCGGCTCAAGAGCATGGCGTGCCGGTCGTCGAGAACCCGCCCCTCGCTCGCGCGCTCTATGCTTCAGTGGACATTGACGAAGAAATCCCGCTCGAACACTATGAAGCCGTCGCGCAAGTCATTGGGTTTATTCTGAAAAAGGCGAATGACGCCGGGCGCCGCGACGGTCGCCGCTAAGGCGTTTCCAGGTAGTTCATCGTGATTTCCGCGCCCAGCTTGTTATAGGCAATCATGGCGTCGATCATCGATTTGCGGCGCGCCGCGTCGATCATTCCTTCCGGCAGCAACGGATCTGCAATGATCTGTCGAATGACATGCTCGCCGATGAGAAACGCCTCGCGCGTCGCGGCTGGCGGCTCCATTTTGCTTAGGCGATCGTCGCTTTCCTCCATCAGCGCAATACATTCACTGTACTGAGTTTCGAGACGGCGTGGCCGCCATAGCGCTTCAAGTCGGATCTGGTTCGGGATCACCATCCGATGCGCCGCGATGAGTATCGCGGTGTCCTCCAAGCCGAGTTGAACAAGCTGGCGCTTTGTTTCGCAGGCCGTTTCGGCGAAGTTGTCTGGTCGAATCCACAAACCGGATGACAGTTCTTTGAAGCCGTTGAGACGGAACGCTCGTTCCCGCGTACGAAGCGCCGTCTTGTCGGCGCGGCTGAGATGGCTCACATGCGCCGCGAGCCAGCCGCCTGTCCACGCGCCGAGACGGTCTTCCACGCCGGTCCAGGCGCGCGCCGTTTCGCTCAGCGCCCGCCCCCTTGGTCCGATGGCGTAAACGCCCCGCGACCTGATTTCCAGGAAGCCTTGTTTGACGAGCCTTGCGGCGGCGACGCGGACCGCGCCGTCGCCAATGCCGAACAAGGCGCCCACCTTGATCAGTTGGGAGATCGTCAGAATGTCCACCGCCCGGGCGCTGCCAAGCGAGAGAAACAGCCGTTTGGCGGTGGGCTGCTGGGAGAGAATCGTTTGTAACATCAATTGACCAAATGCGGCAAAGAGTGTAACATACTACACATCGCCAGCGCCTGAAAAGGATCCATCATGTCGGCAGCGATGAAATTATCCGATGCGATCAGCAAAGATGAGCTGCGCGCGTTGAGCCAGGCGTCCGACGGTCGAGCCGCCGTTGAGCTGTCGGCGCATTTTCTCATTCTCGCCGGGGCGTTTGCGCTGGCGATCCTGTGGCCTAATCCGGTGACCATCGTGCTCAGCATCCTCTTGCTCGCCGGGCGCCAGCAGGCGTCGGGCGTCATCATGCATGACTGCGCCCATGGAGCTTTCTTTAAGACGAAGTCCTTGAACGAATTCGCCGGCCACTGGCTCGCCGGGGCGGCGATCAACGCGCCGCTGGCCCTCTATCGTGAGTATCATCTTCGCCATCATCGCGACGCAGGCACGGAAAACGATCCGGACCTGTGGATGGTGCGAAACTACCCCGTTGCGCGCGATTCATTGCGCCGCAAGATGATTCGCGACGTCACAGGCCAAACGGGCGTTCGCGACTTGATGCGGGAATTTAAGACATTCAAGCTGTTCCAGAACCTGCCATGGATTGTGTTTAACGCCGCGCTTTTCACGGCCTTAACGATCGCAGGCGCGCCATGGGCGTATCTACTGTGGTGGGCGGCGAAACTGTTCGTATACCCGCTCATTTTCAGACTACGCCAGATTTCCGAGCACGGCGTCGCTATTGACCGGGCAAGCCTTGATCCTCGCGACAACACCTCGACGACCTTGGTGTCATGGTGGGAGCGTCTCTTCATCGCGCCGGCGAATGTGAACTACCATTTAGAGCATCATATGTTCGCCGCTGTCCCGCCCTATCGGCTCGCCCGGCTGCATCGGGTGCTGAAGGCGCGGGGGTTTTACGACGGCCGCGCCTGTATCGCGCACGGCTATCGCGACGTGTTGCGCCGAGCGGTGAAGGCGCCGGCGACGCCTCGCGCATCAGGAATTCCAGCCTAACGGCGCCTTGCGGAAAACTAACCGCCCGACGCGCTTTTCCACAGTGGTTTCGGGCGGCGAGTCGCTGCATATTTTGCGATTCGAATCACCGGCTCCAATAGGAAAGCGTCCTGCGCTGTGAGTGCACCCCATAACGACCGACACGCGGAAAAGGCCGCCGAAGAAATCGCCAGTGCGGCCATGCAGGCCTCAGACTCCGCCGGGCAGGAAGCCCCGCGCCCCCCCACGCCCGATGAAATCGTGCGCATGATGGACGAAGAAGCGGCCAAGCGCGGTCGGAAAACCGAAGACACCACGGTTCGACGCGATTCTCCGTCGTCAAACGTGGCTTCTTTCTGGCTTCTGTGGGGGTTCATTTTCGCCGGCCTCGGCGCTGTCGGGTATGTCATTCTGGCGGCGCGCGAAACCGGCGGGCCCGGCCTTTTGATCGCCGGCGGCGTCGCCCTGTTGGTGGCGCTCTTTGTCGCCGCCGCCGCGGCGCGAATGTTTTCGCCGGTTTTGCTCGCCGGAGCGATGCTGCAAAGGGCGAGCGGCAAGGGCGCGTCAGAGGCCGCGGAGCTCGCCGGCGCGGAAATTCTCGGCGCGCTGGGCCTGGCGGATCGGGTGCTGGATGCTGACCCCGACGCGCGCCTTGTGACCCGGCGAGACGGGGTCGTCACATACGCCAATCGCGCCTACTTCACGCTTGCAAAAGAGGCCGGCGTCATGGGGCCTGCAGGTTTGCCGCCGCGCATCGACCGATTGTTCGCTCAGCAAGGCGCGGAAGCGACCAAAGTGTTTCGGCTTTGCCGCGCCGCCAAAAGCGGCGAAGAGGCGGAAGAAACAATTTATCAGGTCATGGGTCTCGCCGGCGGCGGCAAGCGCCGCCGTTTCGCCGTCACGGTTTCGCCGATCCGCGGTTCCGATGAGCATGTCGCCTGGCGCCTCGCGGAACAGCCGGTCGAAGAAGACAAACACGATGCGCTGGCGTCGGCGTATGCGGACTTTCCCTCGCCGGTGCTCGCGGTTGAAAAATCGGGACAGATCGCCTGGGCGAACGCCGCCGCGCGCGAAATGCTGGGCGCGGATCGCGGCGCCTTGCGGCACGTAGACGATGTCGTGTTGGGCGAAACCGGCGATCTTGTGCGCGCGCTGTGGTCGGTCGATCGCGCTGAAAACCCGGTAACGGTCCGCCGTCGCGGCGCAGACCCCGTAGAGGCCTCTTTGATCGCATTCCGGCGCGGCGGCGTAGGAGAAGGGTTTGTCTGCGTTGAACTGCGCATGGAAAAAGAAGTGGAAGGCGAAGAAGTTTCGCTCTCCGGCGATATTTCGGAGTCGCCGTTCGGGATCGCGATCATAGACGGCGACATCAATCGCGACGGACGCGTCGTGGAAGCCAACAAAGCGTTCACCGACGTATTCGACGCCAAGAAAAAGAACGCGCCGCTGGCGAAGGTGTTCGCCGCTTCGACGCTGGAAGAACTCGCGGCGGAAGCCCGGAAGAAGCCGCGCAGCGGCGCGGCGCCCATCGGCGTCGAAGCGCGCGTGGGAGACGGGGCTGAGGCGCGCACCTTCGCCCTTTTCCCGCGTCCGGTTAAGCGGCGACGCGGGTCCTACGGGCAGCGCAAGACATTGCTGTACTCGGTCGACATTTCGGACCGCAAGCGCATGGAAGAAGATTATGCGCAGGACCAGAAACTGCGCGGGATCGGCGAGTTGGCTTCGAAAGTCGCCCATGACTTTAACAACTATCTGCAAGTCGTGCTCGGTCATTGCGAGCGCTTGATGCTAAAGCATCCCGCCGGCGATCCGGCGTATCAGGAGCTTGTCCAGATTCGCGAAAACGCCCAGCGCGCGGCGAATACGACAAAACAGTTGCTGGCTTTTTCGCGCAAACAGACATTGAAACGCGAAGTTTTGTCGATCACGGAAGTGTTGCGGGACTTTTCGCGTTTCCTGACCCGCGCCATCGGTGAGAAAGTGCGACTCGACCTTGTTAACGGGCGCGCGCTCCCGCCGATCAAGGTCGACAAATACCAACTCGAAACGGCGATCATGAACCTTGCCGTCAATGCGCGGGACGCAATGGCGCCCGCGGGCGGCAAGCTAACAATCCGTACACAACGGATTCCGGCCGAAGAGATCCCCGACCTTAAACTGGCTGCGCTCGACGATGTTGATCATGTCCTGATCGAGGTCGCCGACACGGGTCCAGGCGTACCGGAAGATATCGCAGCGAAAATTTTTGATCCCTTTTTCACGACTAAGGATTCCGGCAAAGGAACCGGGCTCGGGCTTTCGACCGTTTACGGGGTCATCCGACAGATGGGCGGCGCCATCGTCCTGCATAGCGAGCCCGGCCAAGGGGCGGCGTTCCGAATCTATTTGCCGGCTCATGACGAGGCGCTTGAGCCGGAAGACGACGCTGTATCGGCCCGGCCGACCGAACGCGAGCCTGCGGATCTGACCGGCGCGGGGCGCATCCTTGTCGTTGAAGATGAGGATTCGGTCCGGACGTTCGTTATCGCGACGCTTCAGGATTGCGGTTACGAAATCACCGCCGCCGAAGACGGAGAAGACGCGCTTGAGATCATGGAAGACGACGGCCCGGACTTCGATCTGGTGATCTCCGACGTGATGATGAATGTGCTCGACGGACCGACCTTTATCGCCAAGGCCCGCGATCAGTTCGCGCTAAAGTCGAAAGTGATTTTCATGTCTGCTTACGCCGAAGCAGCGGTGCGCGACCAGCTCGACTCAATAGAAGGCGCAGGGTATATCCAGAAACCCTTCACGGTTAAGGGGTTAGCCGGGCTTGTGAAACAGACGCTTTATCCTGATACTGACGACTAGCCAAAGATCTGAACGGCGATGCGCCAAATAGTATTCGACCTTGAAACGACCGGGTTCAAATTCGCCCAGGGTCACCGGATTGTCGAGATCGGCGCCATTGAGCTGGTGAACGGCGCAATCACCGGTCGAAACTACCACGCATACGTCAATCCCGAACGTGACATGCCGGAAGATGCGTTTCGCGTGCACGGGCTTTCGGGCGCTTTTTTGAGCGATAAGCCGGTCTTTGCGTCCGATGACGTCGCCCCGCGCTTTCTCAAATTTGTCGCCGATGCGGAGTTGATTGCCCACAACGGGGTCGGCTTTGATTTGCCGTTTTTACAGGCGGAACTGGAAGCGGCGGGGCTGCCGCGGCTGCAGAACGCTCTGACGGACACATTGTTGATGGCGCGCCGCAAATTCCCCGGCGCGCCGGCCAGCCTTGATGCGCTCTGCTCGCGCTTCGGCATCGACACGAAGGAACGCGAGCGAGACGGGCACGGCGCCCTGCTCGACTCGCGACTTCTCGCTGAAGTCTACATTGAGCTGACCGGCGGGGCGCAGGCCGGGCTGGATTTTGCGCGCGATGAAGCTGGCGGCGACAGCGCCGGGAGAGCCGAGACAAGACGCAAGGCCCAATCGGTGCGGCCCAACCCCTTGCCGCCGCGGATCACCGAAGAAGAGCGCGCCGCCCATGAAGCGTTTCTGGATGAGCTGGGTGAAGCGTGCTTGTGGCGCGCGTAAGGCGCGGCGGCAATCCCCGCAATAACCTCAGGCGTTTTCGCTTGCCGTCGCCGGTTGCGCCTGTTGGCCCTGTTGTGCGGCCTGCTGCTGGCGGTTGGCCAGGAAAATGCTCATAAAGTCGATGGGTTCAAGCATGAGCGGCGGGAAGTTGCCGTTGCGCGTCGCATCGGAGATGACCTGGCGCATGAAGGGAAAGAGCAGGCGCGGACACTCCACCAACATGACCGCTTCCAACTGTTCGCGGGGCAAATTCTTGATTTCGAATGCGCCGGCGTAGGTCGCCTCAACGATAAACACCGAATCCCCGTTGTGCATGGCCTTGGCCGTGACGGACAGCTCGACCTCATACTGGTCCGGGCCGAACGCTCGGCCGTTCACATCGACATTGACTTCCATTTGCGGGGTTTTGAGCTGCTGGAAGATTTCCGGCGCGCGCGGGCTTTCGAACGAAAGGTCCTTCAAATACTGGGCGAGCACCGTGAACGAGGCCGCATTGGCCGTAGACGGATTTACGGTCTCAGGACCGCCGGTATTCGGCGTGCTGGGCGTATCGGACATGGGCAGACTTCCATTTGGTCTCAGTGGCGACCGCGCTTAGGGCGAGATCGGAACGCGGCTCCTTACACGCGGGGCTGGTTCCCTGCAACCCGCGCGAGGGATTCTCAGCCCTTGATAATCGTCACGGTGGCGTCGCCGCGTTCGATGCGTTTCTTGATTTCCGCGAGCGCCAATCGCCCCAGCCACAGGCGCACGGGCGGGATCAACAGTGAAAAGCCGACGGCATCGGTGATGAAGCCAGGCGTCATCAGAAACGGCGCTGCAACAACGAGAAGCGCCCCGTTGACAGCGGAGGCCACAGGGGGTTTGCCCTCGTTCATATCCCGGCGAGCGGCGTTGATTGCAGCAACGCCCTGAAGGCGAATAATCCAGCCGCCCAACAGCGCCGTAATCAGGCATGCAGCGACAACAGGCAGCACGCCAAAGAGGCTGCCGGCTGTCAAAAGCACGTAAATTTCAGCAATTGGGCCGATCACAAACAGGATGACGAGAAGGAAAAGCATGAGTGTCTGGTGTTTTCCGCGGTTTCGACCCTATATAATGCCCGAGAGCGCAAAATTAAGGTTTTCGTGGCCTCATAACTGACTATGGATCCAGTACTTCTGTTTTTTATCGGTGTCGCCGGTTTCGTGCTGTTTCGCCTGTTTTCCGTGCTCGGCACGCGGACAGGCCATGAAGCGCGCCCGGATTTTGATCCGGCCCCGTCCTCTCATGCGGACCGATCCTCCAACCACGATCGGCCTGAAGATGCGGAGGACGAGCCGGCGGCCGCCGTTCGGCCGGTCTCCACCAACGCCCGCGTCTTGCGCGAAGCGGATCCGGAATTTGATGAAAGCGGCTATCTCAGCGGCGCCCGCGGCGCGTACGAAATGATTGTTGAAGCGTTCGCGTCCGGCGATTTGCGCTCCATTCGGCCCTTTCTCGGCGACAGCGTTTATGACGCCTTCAAGCAGGCGGTGGTGGCGCGGGACAACGCAGGTCACGCCGCCGACGTCAAGTTCGTCGGCATTGAGCATGCCGCTGTGGTGGACGCCAATGTGGATGAGGACTGGATGACGGCGGTGACGGAATTCACCTCCAACCAGGTGCGGGTCACGCGCGACAGCGACGGCAATGTCGTCGACGGCGATCCGAATCGGATTGACCTCGTCAAGGATCGTTGGACTTTCGCGCGCAAGCGCGATAGCCGGGATCCGAATTGGATGCTTGTCGCCACCGGCGCCGCGTAGTATTTGCCCGCCTGTCGGGGAGTATTTTCTAGGGAACCTGAAGGCTGGTGAGAACGCTGACACAGCGCCAGAGCCTGATTGTATTCGCACTTGGCCTCGCCGCCGCTGTTGCGGCGGCGGTCATAGTGTTTGGCGGCGGCCTTACGCCGGCGTTTAAACGGACCTTCGATCTCGACGCTTACGCTCAGCCAACCCCGGTATTCCGGGTCACTGACTTCTCCGCCCTTCCCGATTGGCGCCTCGACAGCGTCGACGCCGCGTTCCCCGCCTTTTTGTTGTCCTGCGAAAAGCTGATTGCGAAGCCGGATGACGCGCCTGCAAGCACCCAGGAAAATTTGGGCGCTGACTATGGGAGCTTCTCAATCGCAGGGCCCGCGGCCGACTGGAAGCCGGCGTGTCGCGCGGGGCAAGAGCTTGACCGCTCCAATTACAGCGATGGGGACGCTTGGCGCGGTGTTGTCCGGTTGTTTTTTGAAACGCACTTTCGCCCCGTAGAGGTCGCCGGCAAGTATGTTCCTCGTGACGACGGGCCCGCTCGCGGCCGGGCGCCGATGACAGAGAACCTGGGCGTGTTCACCGGTTATTTTGAGCCGGTTTACGAAGCGCGCCGCGCGCCCATCGGCCGCTTTACAGCGCCGCTTTATTCGCGGCCAGATGACTTGGTTGACGTCAACCTGGGGTCCTTCAGACAGGACCTGGCCGGCGCGCGCGTCGCCGGGCGGCTGGAGGGCTCGCGTCTCGTTCCGTATGCGGATAGGAAAGAGATCAACGGCGGGGCGCTTCAGGGCGACGCCGATGTCCTGGCGTATCTGGATCCCAATGACCTCTTTTTTCTGCAAATCCAGGGTTCCGGGCGTCTCGTTTTCAGCAATGGCGAGGTAGAACGGGTCGGATATCACGGCGCCAACGGCCGTCCGTATACGGCGATCGGAAAAGTGCTTGTTGACCGCGGGGCCATGAGCCTTGCTGAAGCATCCATGCAGTCAATTCGCGCTTGGTTGGACAACGCGTCGCCGGAAGAGGCGCAGGCCCTGCGAGAAGCCAACCCGTCCTATGTCTTTTTCAGGCGACTGGACGGGCCGGGTGACGCAGAGGGGTTGTCCGATGACGAAGGGCCGTTGGGCGCCCAAGGCGTCGCCTTGACGTCAGAGCGCAGTCTCGCGGTGGATCTTCGTTATCACCCCCTTGGCGCGCCGGTCTATGTCGATATTGAACCGGTTGAGGCCGTTGGCCCGCGGCCGATCAGAATGTTGATGGTCGCGCAGGACACGGGAGGCGCCATACGCGGGCCGGTGCGGGGCGATGTTTACTGGGGCTCAGGCCCCGACGCCGGCGACAGGGCCGGCGCTATGAACGCCAAGGGGCGCCTCTATCTGCTGCTGCCAAGAGCGCGGGCTGATGCGCTCGCCGCGCGGCAGGCGCCGTGACCCGCGGCCGCGATCTGACACGGCGCGAACTGGGTCTTTGGCGACGCGTCACCAAGGACGTTTCTCCGATGCGTCCGCACGCTGTTTCGGCGCCGAAAAGCGAGTCGCCGACCGGCGTGGCGCAGCGCGCCGGGTCTCGACATGGGGATGCGGCGATGCCGCGGGCGGGACGCCGCCCCGCCCCGAGGCCCGCCCATGAAAACGTCTTTTCCTCGGGCGATCCAAAAGCTGACAAAAAAGTCGCCCGCGGGCGCATGACAATTGATGCGACGCTTGATCTTCACGGTCATACCCAGGCGAGCGCGCATGTCGCGCTGCGCCGGTTTATTATCGCCGCCCATGGGCGCGGCGACCGTTGCGTCCTCGTCATCACCGGGAAAGGAAATCCGGCCGCGCCTGATCGCGGCGTGCTGCGCGCCCGGTTCCGCGACTGGATTGAAGAAGAAGACCTACGGGCGCGGATCGCCCGCGCCGCTGCCGCGCACCAACGCCACGGCGGAGACGGCGCATACTACGTATTCTTGAAACGCGGCGCGCATTAGCCGCCGAGTACGGTTTTCCAGAGTATGAACGCTACGGCGAAAGCCGGCGCCAGATAAAAGAAAACCAGGCGCGAGATGCGGATAAACATGGTTTCGGTGAAATCCGAGGCCCATGCGCCCACCGCTTCGCTCCACCACCGGCGCGGCTTGTGCTTCGGCAACTGCGCCGACGGCATGCGCGCGTCCGAAGCGCGCTTGGCGCTCATGTCGTACGGCATCGCCGCGAGCACCCGCACGCCGCGGTTCTTCCAGCGCTGGAATGCTTTTTTCATCGCGCCGTTGACGACCGATCCGCGCAGTCGGCGCGTCAGCATCGCGAACGGACCGTAGCTGAAGTCAGCAGGATCGAATTCGATATCGAGGGCGATGTCCGCCGGCGCGCCGGTATTGGAATCCTCGTCCATGCGCACCACGGCGTGACGCACGCCGTAATTACGCAGGAAGTTTTCAACATCGCCGATGGCGGCCGCCGATGAATCGCGCCGGAAAGCCATTATCACGCGCACGCCGCGCCGCCCTTCGCTGCGCACTGACAGCAGCACCCACGCGGCCAGGGCCGCCGCGCCGCCGAGCGCCATGGCGCCCGCCGCCGTCAGGGACGACATCCACGTCAACGAGGCCGGCAGTTCAACAACAGACGTTGACGTTCCGCTGATCCCGTAGACGCCGAAAATGATCAACAAGGCCGCCAGCGCGCCTGAGGCGTATCCCATCATCTGCATGAACCCGGCGCCGATGGAGCCGCCCGGCGCCGCAACCGCATGAAGGCGTTTCGCCCAGTAGTTCGTGCGCGCGTCAGTGGTGCGGTACTTGTCTTCGAATAAAGAGTGGTCGGGATTGTTCTCGACGACCATGAAGCGCGTCTTTGCGGGCGGCGTATCATCGAAATTGTGCTCGATGATAACGTAGTCGGAAGACCGCATCGCGACCTCGTAAGGCAGCACCATCGCGAACAGCTTGGATTGCTGCGCTTCTGAGCCGATGCTGGAGAAAAAGCGGGTCTCTCCGCTGATCGGGTCATAGGTCGTATTCGTTGTCCGATTTGAGTTTGTGGCGGAGCGGGCAAGCCGCGCAAGTTCGCGATGGGGCTCGACCATCTGTGCGATTTCCTGCACTTCGACGCCAATTGCGCGCAGTCCGTCCAGTTTCGATTTCGACCGTCGCGCCGCTTCCGGTCCTGCGAAAACCATATCGATCCGGTCACGGATTAACTTCTGGTCCGCCATGTCGATCGGCAGGCCGGCGCGCGGCATTTCTGCGTCGGCGCCGGCATGCGGTTCGTTGCCGCTGCTGGTGGAGTCCACCGCGCCCCAGGACTTGCGCAAACGCCTTTGAAGCGCCGAAAAACCGGTTCCCGGATGCGAAGACTGGATGATGTCGTAAAGCTGCGATTCATGCACCGCCAGACACAGATCGTCGGTCGCCTCAACCTGTTCAACGGCGCGCACGGTCACGAGGCTGGCGACGGCCCGCAACGCCTCAAAGTCGTACCCGGAATAGGGATTATAAAACGGCACAACCGCGAAATCGGCGGTCTGCTGTTTGACCGCCATGAGCGATTGTTCTTTAGTCCGGAGGGGCTGCGTTATCGCGTTGCCGTAATCGAACTTGTTGTTCTTGCTGGCTTCGTCGAATTCCCGTTCGAGCCGGGCGAACATGGCGGCGTAGCCGGCGTCCGGAACCGTTCCCGTTTTTCTTGCCCGCTGCAGGAATTTGCCGGTCGCCTGGTACCCGAAGCCCCACTCCTCCCCGGTGAAGGCGATGCGCGGACTCGGCTTTCCGCTGCGGTCGGCCCGCTCTTCCGCCGGCGCATCCGCAAAGCGCGGATCTGCGTCATCGGCGTATGCCATCATGGATCGACGTTTGAAAAATCGCGGCGCGCCGTCAGCCATTGCAAAGGCCCCACTGAAACTCCCTCAAGGGCTTAAGATTAACCTGCTATTAACCCTAGCGGAAGCCCACTCTTGGCGCGGCGGGGTCGTTCTCCGCCGGGTGCGCGCTCCATGCCACAGCGCCGGACATCCTGCGTAAAGCCCTGAAATTGCGTCGTTTTTCAGCACCGGAAGGCGCGAAGCCGGGGTCAGAGAATGTATTTGGACAGATCCGCGTTCCGGCTGATCGCGCCGAGGCGCTCTTCCACATAGGCGGCGTCGATGGAAATGGTCTCGCCGGCGCGGTCCGCCGCGGTGAAGGAAATGTCGTCGAGGACGGTTTCCATAGTGGTCGCCAAACGCCGGGCCCCGATGTTTTCAACACCCGCATTGACGGCGGCGGCGGCGTCGGCGAGCGCGTCCGCGGCGTCGTCGGTGAATGAGATCGTCACGCCTTCGGTTTCGAGCAGCGCGCAATATTGCTTGATCAGGCTCGCCTCCGGCTCAACCAAAATTCGGCGCAAGTCGTCCCGGGACAAGGCGTCAAGCTCAACCCGGATCGGCAGTCGCCCCTGCAGTTCCGGCAGCAGGTCAGAGGGCTTGGACAAATGAAACGCCCCGGACGCGATAAAGAGAATGTGGTCGGTTTTCACCGCGCCGTATTTCGTCGCGACAGTCGCGCCTTCGATCAACGGCAACAGATCGCGCTGCACGCCTTCCCGGGAAACATCGGCGGAGCCGCGTTCTGCGTTGCGCGCGATTTTGTCGATTTCGTCGAGGAATACGATGCCGTCATTTTGCGCCAGATCGACGGCGTCGCGCGCCAGCGCGTCGTCATCAACAAGATTGTCGGACTCTTCAGCCAGTAATGGTTCGTATGCGTCTTTTACCTTCAGGCGCTTTGTCGATCTTGGCCCCTGAAAAGCCTTGCCGAGCATATCTGACAGATTGATCATGCTCATCTGTGAGCCGGGAAGCCCCGGGATCTCAAAATTGGCGCCGCCGCCCGGCGTGTCGCGGAGTTCGAGCTCGACTTCACGGTCGTCGAGGTCGCCGTCCCGGAGCATTTTTCTGAAACGTTCGCGGGTCGCCTCACTCCCCTCCCCGCCGATCACTGCTTCAAGCACGCGCTCTTCGGCGGCGGCCTGGGCTGAGACTTTCACTTCTTCGCGTTTCTTGTCGCGCACCAGGGAAACGGCGATCTCGACCAGATCGCGAACGATCGATTCAACGTCCCTGCCAACATAACCGACTTCGGTAAATTTCGTCGCCTCCACTTTGAGAAACGGCGCGCCGGCGAGACGCGCAAGGCGCCGTGAGATTTCCGTTTTGCCGACCCCGGTCGGCCCGATCATCAGAATGTTCTTGGGCGTAATTTCGTCCTGAAGAGCGCCCTCCACGCGGCGCCGACGCCACCGGTTGCGCAGCGCGATGGCGACGGCGCGTTTGGCGGCGTTCTGGCCGACAATAAAACGATCGAGTTCGGAAACGATTTCTCGCGGAGAAAATTCTGTCATAATCAGTAATCGGATTAAAAGCGCTTATCAGCCGTTAGGCGGCGCCGATGGTTTCAACGGTTAGCGCGTCATTTGTATAGACGCAGATCGATGCGGCGATCGCCATCGCCTTGCGGACGATGGTTTCCGCGTCGAATTCAGTCTCTTCACAAAGCGCCCTCGCCGCGGCGCGCGCGAAGTCGCCGCCCGACCCTATGGCGGCCACGCCGTGTTCAGGCTCGATCACGTCGCCGACGCCGGAAAGGGTCAGCGTGACATCCTTGTCGGCGACGATCATCATGGCTTCAAGACGGCGCAGATACCGGTCTGTGCGCCACTCCTTGGCGAGCTCCACGCAGGCGCGGGTGAGCTGGGCCGGGTATTGCTCCAGTTTGCCTTCCAGACGCTCAAGCAGCGTGAAGGCGTCAGCTGTGGCCCCGGCGAAACCGCAGATCACGCGGTCGCCCGCCAGGCGGCGCACCTTGCGCGCGTCGCCCTTGACCACCGTCTGGCCCAGGCTCACCTGCCCGTCGCCGCCGATGGAAACCGTGTTTCCTCGGCGCACCGTCAAAATCGTGGTTCCGTGCATGGCTGCCGGGTCCATGGCCGCCCTTTCCCGCCTATTGCCGCCCAAGGCCTTGCGATGGACTGGGGCGTCATTTTTCAATAAGTGTCAACGAATTCCGGCGTTTCATATTGCAACGTCGACGTTGTTTACAAGGAGCGGCCCCATGCGTGCGGCCACCATCGAGCGGAAAACCCGCGAAACGGACATATTCGTCGCCCTCGAGCTTGACGGCGCCGGGGATTATGACATCGACACCGGTATCGGCTTTTTCGACCATATGCTCGAAGCGTTCGCCCGCCACGCCATGATCGACCTCAAAGTCCGGGCTGAAGGCGACCTCCATATCGACATGCATCACACCGTTGAGGATGTGGGCATTGTCATGGGCCAGGCGGTCGCCAAGGCGCTGGGCGACTGCGCCGGCATTCGTCGTTTCGCCCATGCTTATATCGCCATGGACGAGACGCTGTCGCGGGCCGTGATCGACGTTTCCAAGCGACCCTACCTGATCTGGAAGGTCGCTTTCGCGCGCCACAAGATCGGCGATATGGATACCGAGCTGTTCAAAGAGTGGTTCCACGCCTTTGCGACCAACGCCGGCGTCTGCCTTCATGTCGAGAACCTTTACGGCGACAACAGCCACCACATCATCGAGAGCTGTTTCAAAGCGCTCGCCCGGTCTTTTCGCACCGCTTGTGAGATTGACCCGCGGGCGGGCGGCGAAGCGCCGTCGACAAAAGGCGTGCTCGGCGGTTAATTCGCTTCTATTCGCCTGCGCGGCCGGCTAAGACGCCCCTCTCATGACGGAAACAGTCGTTATTATCGATTACGGATCGGGCAATCTCCGGTCGGTGGAAAAGGCGTTTGAGCGCGCCTCCCGCGAAAGCGGTCTTTCGCGCGCGGTCAGCGTTTCCGATGATCCTGAGCGCATCGCCGCCGCCGATCGCATTGTCCTGCCCGGGGTCGGCGCTTTCGGCGCCTGTATGGACGGACTTTCGGCCCGTTCCGGCGTGATGGAGGCCTTAGAACATGCGGTTCTGGTCAACACCCGTCCGTTTCTGGGAATCTGCGTCGGCATGCAGCTGCTCGCCGAGTATGGCCGGGAGTTTGGAACCCGGCAGGGGCTCGGCTGGATACCCGGCGAGGTTCGCGCCATCGAGGTGTCCGGCGATCTGACCACCCCCCATATGGGCTGGAACACGGTGGCTGCGCGCATTGATGTCGGGCCCCTCGCAGCGACTGACGGCGGCGCCTTCTACTTCGCTCATTCGTTTCATTTCGCCCCCGAAAATGATGCGCATCTTATTGGCGTTACCCATCACGGAGGCGCCATGGCGGCGGCGGTCGGCAGGGACAATATTCTGGGTGTTCAATTCCATCCGGAGAAAAGCCAGTCGGCCGGCCTGCAGCTGATCGGCGACTTTCTGAGGTGGGGGCCGTGAGTTCGCCCGACCTGACCATTTATCCGGCGATTGACCTCAAGGACGGTCAGTGCGTGCGGCTTTTGCATGGGCGCATGGATCAGGCGACCGTCTACAATGACGATCCCGCAGCCCAGGCGGCGGCGTTTGCGGCCTCCGGGTATGACTGGATCCACATCGTCGATTTGGACGGGGCGTTCGCCGGCGAGTCCAAAAACGAAACGGCGGTCGAGGCCATCCTCAAGGCGACCGGGGCGAAGGCGCAGATCGGGGGCGGCGTTCGCGACATGAACACTGTTGAGCGGTGGCTGAATCTTGGCGCCGCACGGGTCATACTCGGCACCGCCGCGGTGCGGGATCCGGATTTTGTACGCAGCGCGGCGACACGGTTTCCAAACCGGATTGTTGTCGGCATCGACGTCCGGGACGGCCTGGTCAAGACAGACGGTTGGGACGGGGACAGCGGCCATACCGCCTTGGAAATCGCGAAACGGTATGAAGATCAAGGTGTTGCAGGTATCGTTTATACCGACATCAGTCGCGACGGCGCGCTCGGCGGCGTCAACGCGGAGGCCACAGCCGCGCTATCGGAGGCGGTCGCCATACCCGTGATTGGGTCAGGCGGCGTCGCCTCAATAGACGATATCCGATTGCTCGCGCGCGCTGGCGGGCGGATCGAGGGCGTCATCATTGGACGCGCCTTGTATGACGGACGCATCGACTCAGAAGCCGCGCTGCGCGCAGCGCGGCGGTAGGGCCGGTTCGCAGCCTCTCTCTGCAACGTGCCGTTGTGGGAAAGAATAGTGCGGTCCGATAAGGTCAGGATCTGGTATGGCGGAGTAACATCGCGGCGATGGCGCGGGACGGTTTTGAACTTGAACTGAAGTTTACCGGCGCGCCCGCGGATGTGGCGGCGCTGCCGCAATCGCGTCTCTTGCGCGCGCTCGCCGACGGCCCGGGCGCCTGGGCGCGGCTCAAATCGGTCTATTTCGACACGCCCACAGGTCTCCTCGGCGATAACGGGATTTCTCTGAGGCTGCGGCAAGAGGGGCTCCGCCGCGTCCAGACGGTCAAGCAGACCACCGCCGCCGGCGCCGTCGTCCGCGAGGAGTTTGAAGCCGATATTGCCGGCGCGGGCTTTCCAGCGCCCACAGGCGACCCCTTTATCGACGACCTGCTGCGCCGGGCGCAGGGCGAGCTGGTCCAGGTCGCCCAGATATCAGTGGACCGATGGACCCAGCGGGCCCGGCACGGGGGCTCCGGTTTCACGCTGGCCGTCGATCTCGGCAGCGCCCGGGCCGGCGAAGGGGGGCCGCCGACGCCGATCGCCCAGCTCGAAATCGAGTTCCAGAACGGCGAAATGGCGCATCTTTTTGATTTCGCCCGACTGGTCGCCGACAATGCCGCATTGCGATTGACCGCGAAGTCGAAAGTTGAAATCGCCCAAAGTCTGTCCCGCGACGGGATCTACGCGCTGCAGAAAATGAGAAAGCCGTCCGTCGACCCCGAAGCGCCGGCGGCGGACGCGTTACAGGCGATGCTGGCTGCTGTTGCCATTCGCGTAATTGACGTCCAGGCGCCCCTTATCGACCTGCGCGCCGTTGAGGGCGTGCATCAAATGCGGGTCGCCCTGCGCCGTTTCCGCGCCGTAGAGCGCACTTTTCGCAAAGCGCTGGATACCGACGCTCTCTATTTGCTAACCCGCCGTGCGCGGTCGATCGCTCATGCTCTCGGGCCGGCGCGCGACCTGGACGTTTTTCTTGAGGAAACGGCCCCCGCCGTGTTTGCGCGCGAAAACGCGCCGGAGGGCGCTGTCGCCCTGCGTGCAAAGGGAGAAGAGATGCGGGCCGAGGCGTGGGCGGAGGCCCATCGCGTGGTCGCCGACAAATCGTTTACCCATTTCGCCATCGACCTCTTAGAGGCGGGCGTGGTTGCGCCGTGGCGGGCGGGTCTGAACGATCTCGGTCGAGCCCCGCTTAGGGCCTTTGCGCCAAAAGCGCTTGACCGGGCTTTGCGCCGCGCGCGCCGCGCCGAGGCGGCGATGGACAGAACAGTGCTCGCCGCCCGACATCCGTTGCGGATTGCGTTGAAAAAGCAGCGCTATGCGGCGCAGATGCTGGGCCCAATTTACGACAAAGAGCGCCGGCGCTCCTATATGGCGGCGCTGTCGCGGCTTCAGGAAGCGCTGGGCGTTGTCAACGACGCCGTCGTTGCGCAGGCCCTCGCGGACACGATCAGCGCCGGCGGCGGCGACGCCGCCATGCGCGCTGCCGGGTTTCTCTCCGGCTATAAGGCGGCGGAGGCGAAAGCGGCGGCCGCCGAGATTGACGACGCGTGGGATGCGTTTATGGAAACCCATCCCTTCTGGCGCGATCCGCCGCCCGATGCCGCCGACGTAACTTATTAAGCACCGACAACAATGCTCAGTACCCGTATTATTCCCTGCCTGGACGTCAAAGACGGCCGCGTCGTCAAGGGCGTTAATTTCGTCAATCTGCGCGACGCCGGCGATCCGGTAGCGGCGGCGCAGGCCTATGATCGCGCCCACGCTGATGAGCTGTGTTTTCTCGACATTTCGGCCAGCCATGAGGGCAGGGGCGTTTTGCTCGACGCCGTCAGCGCGGTGGCCGAGCGGTGTTTCATGCCGCTGACGGTGGGCGGCGGCGTGAGATCGATCGACGACATTCGCCGTCTTTTGCTGGCTGGCGCCGACAAGGCGGCGGTCAACACCGCGGCTGTGAACACGCCGGACCTTATCGGCGAAGCGGCTGCGCGTTTCGGCGCCCAGTGCGTCGTCGTCGCCATTGACGCGAAATCGGTTGGCGACGGTCGCTGGGAGATTTTCACCCATGGCGGACGCACCCCGACCGGCATTGACGCCGTCGCCTTCGCCAAAGACATGGCGGATCGCGGGGCCGGTGAGATTTTACTGACGTCCATGGACCGCGACGGCACCAAGTCGGGTTTCGACATCGCCCTGACGCGGGCGGTCGCGAACGCTGTGCGGGTGCCCGTCATCGCTTCCGGGGGCGCGGGCAACGCTAAGCATATGGCGGCCGCAGTGACAGACGGCGGCGCCAGCGCCGTTCTCGCCGCCTCGATATTCCATTTTGGCGAGGTTTCGATTGATGCGGTGCGCGACGCGCTGGCCGCCGCAGGGGCGCCGGCCCGGCCCTTGCCGAACTGAATTCCTTTCCGTAAGCCATCCAGATGACCGAAGACTCCCTCGGAACAGTGCTCGACCGGCTGGCCGAAACGATCGCGTCCCGAAAAGACGCCGACGCCGTCAGTTCGTACACAGCTCGGCTTGTCGCCGGCGGAACGCCCCTATGCGCGCGCAAATTCGGCGAAGAGTCGGTGGAAGCGATCATTGCGGCAATGGACGGCGACAAGGCGTCGATCACCGCGGAAGCGGCTGACGTCCTGTATCACTTGTTAACCATGCTTGCGGCCGCGGGTGTTCCGACCCGCGATGTGGCGGCGGCTCTTTTCGCTCGCGAAGGGACTTCAGGGCTGGAGGAAAAGGCCTCGCGCCGTTCTTCGTAGCGATCACGCTCAATTTTGCGGTAGGTTATCTAAGTTTTTCGTGCTTCGCCTTGACTCCCTACGTCAAAAGCGTTCGGATTCAACGCTACGGACACCATCAGTTGGCGCGACCCGCGAGTACGGTATGATTAAGCGTTTTTCGGGCGCCAAGGCGCTCCTACCCCTCGTTTTATTGAGCTTGCTCTTTCCTGTAGGCTGCAGCGACAGCGGCGGCGCCCCGGCGCCGCAGGGGTCGTCTCCGCCGCCTCCGCCGCCTCCTCCTCCGCCGCCGCCTTCCGGCCCGTCCTTCAGTCCCGGGGTGTTCGAACCGGCAAGCAACTTCAAAGATCGCTGCCAAGTCGTCCGCACAGGCGTCGACATCGAAGGCAATACGTTTCCCGACATCGCCGGATCGACGCTCGAGGAGAAGTTTTGGCTCCGGTCTTGGACTAATGAGACCTATTTGTGGAACGACGAAGTCACGGATAGAGATCCTGCAAGTGTTGCGGGACGACTTGAGTATTTCGACCTGCTGAAAACGGACGAGATTACACCGTCCGGCAAGCCGAAAGACGACTTCCATTTCAGTCAGCCGACAGATGAATTTCTGGAACAGCGCAATTCAGCGCCGACGGCGACCTACGGCGTCAACTTTGCTGCTTTCTCGACGACCCCGCCGCGAGATTTTCGGGTTCGATACACCGAGCCGGGCTCTCCTGCCGCGGACGTCGTCATGGGATTGCCGAATTTTGTCAGGGGATCGCGGATTTTGGAAATCGACGGCGTCGACTTTATCAACGCGAATTCCGCCGCCGAAGTCGACATCCTCAATAACGGCCTCTTTCCCGCCGTCGCCGGGGAAACCCATACATTCGTGATGCAGGACCCGGGCGCGGCGCCGCGGACGGTCACTGTAACGTCGGTCGATCTCGCCCGGAGCCCCGTGAACCGAACCGCCGTCATCGACACGCCGACGGGCAAAGTCGGTTATATTCTGTTGACGACATTCAGCCCGTTTTCGACGGAGCAGCAGCTCGCCAACGCGATCACGTCGCTTCAGGGGCAGGGCGTCTCCGACTTGGTGCTCGATCTTCGCTACAACGGCGGCGGGCTTTTGGCGGTGGCGGCGCAGCTCGGCTACATGATCGCGGGCGATGCGCGCACCAGCGGCAGAGTTTTTGAGGACTTGCGGTTCAATGCCGACGCCGGCGGCCGCAATCCCGTCACTGGGGCCACCGACAATGCGATCCCGTTTTATAATACCGGTCTTGGGTTTACGCTGCCGAACGGCTCGCCCCTGGACACATTGAATCTGCCGCGCGTCTTCGTTCTTTCAACAGCGTCAACCTGCAGCGCGAGCGAGTCGGTCATCAACGCGATGCGCGGCATTGACGTAGAGGTGATCCTGATCGGCGACACGACCTGCGGTAAGCCTTTCGGGTTTTATCCGCAGGACAATTGCGGCGAGACCTATTTCACGATCCAGTTCCAGGGGATCAACGACAAGGGTTTCGGCGATTACGCCGACGGCTTCGTGCCCGATAACGCCAGCGCTGCATTCGGCGTCAGAAATCCCGGATGCCGCGTCAATGATGATCTCGACAACGCCCTTGGCGACACATCGGAAGCGCTTTTGGCCGCCGCGCTTCAGTTCAGAGAAACGGGAACATGTCCGACGCCGCCGGTATCACCGAAAGTGAGCGCCGCGCCCAGTGCGAAAGCGAGTCAAACCGCGGCCGCGCCGGCAGTCCGGGGCGATGTCTTCGAGACGAACCGGGATATGACGCTTCCGGATTAAATCGCGGGCTATCCGCATCAATTTGCAACGGCTAACGCGCTGCGCGGCGGCGGCGTCCTTTCGTTCCATTGAGCGCGGCGCGCAATGCGGCCGGCGATGGCGCATTTGTCGGCGCCGGCGTCTGTTGCGGGGCCGCCGGCGTCTTTGCTGCCTTCTTCTTACGGACCGCGCCAAGCGTGCGCGCGACACGGTCGCCTGACTTCGCCGCAACCGCATTCTTCGCGCCGTCAATGTTGGACCGGGCGAAGTTCACGAATGACGTGTAGTGCACGCGGTTTGAAAAACTGCGCCGAGGCAGCGGGAACACGACGCGAGGGCTCAAGACCAGATAGGCGCCGAGCGGACGTTCGACGAGGCTGGAAACGAGCGGCCAAGCATAGATTTCATCGCCGCCCGCCCTGTGAATGAATACGCCGGCGTCGGCGAGCGTAACCGTGATGATTTCCGATTGCGCGAACGGCCACTCCTTATCCCGCTTCAACGGATGGGCCGGCCCGCGAAAGTAGTCCGCATCCAGAAAGAATATTGAGATGGCGAGCGCCGCCGCCCCAAATGCAATCGCCATGGCGGCAACTGACGCGGACAATACGCCAATGACGCCGGCGCCGATGCTGAGCTGGATGGCGAGCGCAAACAGAATGGGCCGCCAAGGCCGCCACTCGCCAATAGCCCGCAGGAAAGAGAGGCGTCCGTCGAACCGGGCCTCATAAATGGCGCTGTATTCCTGAAGATCGTTTTTGCGCCATTCAAAGGTGACGGCGTGCGGATTGGCTTCCTGATCCTTATCGAAGGACAGCTTGTTTTCGATCGCCGGTCCGTGGACGCGCTGCAATCGTTCGTAGAAACCCTTGTCCTTCAGCGAATTCGTCGGAATAAAGGCGTACGGGCGTCCTCGCCGCCAAAAAACGATGTTGTTCTTCGTTTCTTCTATGCGATTAAGCGTTCCCCAGCGCACTTTGCGCGTGGCGAGCGGCCCCTTCACAATGAGAAACGCGTCCGTGAAATGAAACTCGAACCGCCCCGTGGTCAGCCCGTGCTTTACCCTGTCTTTTGCTTCGCCCTCGCGCAAGCGCTTTCGTTCTTGGATGACGGCGACAAAGCCGCCGGCGCCGGTGAGGGCGAGGAGGGTGAGTGTAGCGGGAGTCAACAGTCCTCGCGGCGTAAAGGCGGCGCCCGACTCGATGAAGCCGCCGACGCCGACAAAGGCCGCATAGCCGGCGCCCAGACATGTAAAGCACAGAAACGTCAGTACCGCGAAAAAGCTGACCGTTGCGGCGCTGAGACGCGGCTGCGTCTCACGCGTTACGGACTTGAGGTCGCTTTCATCAATATCGACGCGGAGGGGCATAGGGTCCTCAAGAGGCCCTCTCCGGCTAACGCGTCCGCGCAAACCTTCCGTGAAGGACTATCGGCGTATTTTACGAAAATCGTAGGCGGCTCAGCCGGAGAAAAGGCGGGTTAGACTTTCTCCGCAACCTTAATCGCCGCACGGCAACCGGCGCGGATAAGGGCGGACATGAGCTGATACCCCGGCGCTTCCTGGGCGCCGGACGCCTCGGCTTCATGCTTGTGCTCAAGCTCGTCCTCGCGAAACTTTGCAACGGTTTCGGCAAGCGCCGGTTCGTCCGCCGCCAGTTCTTCGGCCTGTTCCGCATAGTGTTTTTCAATGACGTCTTCGACGGCGGCGGTGCACGCCATCGCTGCTTTTTCGCCCATCAGCGCCGTGGCGGCGCCAAGGCCGAATCCAGCGGCGTTCCAAAACGGCGCCAGCAGCGTCGGTCGAACCTTTCGTTCCGCAAGCAGCTTGTCGAACGTCCGCAGATGTTCGTCTTCGCCCGCCGCCATCTCGGCGATCTTGTCCGCGGTTTCCGCCTTGTGGGCGAGGCCGCTGAAAACCGCCTGCTGACCCCGATAAATGGCAACGGCGCCGTATTCGCCCGCGTGATCAACGCGCAGCATCTCCGCGATTCTGTTGCCGCGAGGACCGGGTTTCGGCGGGCGGGCGTCGCCGGTCATGAAGCGCCTCCAAATCGAACGCGGCGCACGCGCTGCGTTTCGGCGAACGCGGCGGCAAGCGTAAAGGCGAAGAGTCCCGCAGACGCCAACAAATTGTAACCGGCCATCGAAACGCCGAGAAACGCCCATTGAACGTCGTCGCATGAGGGCGCGTCAACGGGCCCGTCAAGGGCGGCCCCGATGGCGTTCAGATCGATCGGTCCCGTCGGTCCGCCAGCGGCGCACAACGCCGGGCCCGGCCAAAACTTGTACTCCACGCCGGTGTGATAGAAGGCAAGGCCGGCGCTGACGGCGTATACAAGCGCAGCGGCCCCGACCGCTGCTGCGGCTCCGAGCTTCGATTTAAAAGCCCGCGCGGCGATGAGGCCGGCGGCGGCGACGCCCAGCGCCGCCCAGTGCGCCTCGCGCTGGTCGAGGCAGAGAATGCAAGGGACCAGCCCGCCGACCCGTTCAAACAGGTGCGCCCCGGCCAGCAGCGCGGCCGAAGCGACAAACGACACCGCTAGGACGCGCTCTGAAAACGAGAAACCGGCCAAGTCAATCTTCATATCTGCAACATAATGGATATATCGGAGCCGCGCCCGACGCGTTTCGTCACATGCGGCGAATTGGTGGTGTTCGCTACACCAAACCCGTCAGCCAAGCCTTTATGAGACTGGCCGCTTCCAGGCCGAGAAAACCGAGCAGGGCGACCCAGGCGAAACCGATCAACAGGCCCAGGATTACCAAAACGCCGTCCCGTTCAATCAGCCCCAGCGCGGCGACCGCGACCCCGATTCCCGGAATGGTGTTTGTGGAAGGCAACGGCAGGAGGATCGACGCCGTCGGCACAAGCAAAAGCGCGCCGACAATGCGTGCGCCGGCGTGGCCGGTCACCGGTTTCAGGCGCGGCGTTGCGAACCGTTCGATGAACCCCACATATTTGGATGCGCGGCCAAGCACCTTTTCAAAAGCGGGAATGGAAAACCGCCTGTCATGCAGCGCCTTGGGCAGCCAGGGATGCGGACGTCCCGCCGCCATCTGGCCCGCGAGCGCAAGCATCGGCAGCGCTACGATCTGCGGCAAGAGATAAACGAAAGGCAGGCAGCAGGGCAGGGCCAGCAGGAGAATGAGAAATCCGTAAGCGCGCTCATCGAGCCGGTCGATGATGTCGCCCAGGCGTCCTTTCGGCCCGTCCTGGTCCTTTTCGCTCTGCGCCAGTTCCGGATTAACGTCATAGTTGGTGCGCAGATCCGCCAGCACGCCGGCGAGAACTTGCGTTGCGCCCCGCATGGCCGGCTCGTGGTCGGCGGAGCCACGTTGAGAATATGCGTCTTCCGACATGGGAGCAGTCATGGCGCGCGGCCCGGTGGCTTCAGATAGACTGGTCTTAGCCCGCCTTTCGACAGCGATCCAAGACATTATCGCAAAGACTATCGCGCCGAAGGATTGAAGAAAGATTTCCGCGCCCGAGGGCGGCGTATCAAGCCGGATCTGCGAAAAGCTTGCTTGACGTAAAAGCGTTCGCGCCTATCATGCCGCGCTCTTCCTGGCGGGCCCCTCTGGCGGAACTGGTAGACGCGCTGGATTCAAAATCCAGTTTCCTTTGGAAGTGCCGGTTCGATTCCGGCGGGGGGCACCACGAACCCGTGGTTTTTCGAAGCGACCGACGTCGGCCGAGCGCGCGACTATTAGGCAAGAGCGGTTCGCTATGCAGCGCTCAGTTACGCCGGCGTGCTATACGGCTGGCGCTGGGGTCTGGCTGACAAGCCGTCTGGTTCTGCAGGAGCCATCCCTCTTCACACGGATCTTTGCCGCCAACCTTTCCAAACTATGACGATCTCGCGGCGCCGCAGCGCCATTCTCGCCGCAATTCGCCGCCAAGCTCCATTAACCATCGATGCGGCTGGGCGGGCGCGCGAAATGGCCGGGGGGCCACGGAGAAATCGATGAAAGCCGTCATCAAAATATGCGCCGGCGCGATCGCCGCGGCCGCCGTTCTCGCCGTATCGCAACATGCGGCGGCGTCCGACCAGAGCCGTCATGACCACAGCAGTTACGACGCCAGCCACGACGATTACTACGAACGAGACCGGCATTACCGACGAGGGGACTATCGGCGCGATCGTTATCGGGACCGACACCGCAGCCGCTACGGTCGCGGTTATTATCGCCCGCGAAGCGAGGTCGTATTTCGACGTCACATCAATACCCGTCGCTACGACGCCTATATCACGATCGTTGAGGAGAACTATTGGACGCGGTCCGGTCGCGTGCAGCGCGTGTGTTCTGTCCTCGTGCGCGGCCCAGAGGCCTATTACGTGCCGCATCGACGGCTTGAGCGGGCGGCCAACCGCAACTGTTCGCGCCGGGCGCGAATTCAATTCTTGTAAGGAGCCGACAGTCCGCCTGCGGGCGCTGATGGTTGAAGGCCTCAAGACGTCTTGAGGCCCTCAGTCTTTCGCGTGGAGGACGTCTGTCGTCATGAATGCAGTTTGCGCCGCTGACAACCGAGCGGCGAAGCGCTCGACATACGCAACGACGTCCGAAAGGGCCACGCCTTGCAAATAGAGAAAGATCGCGGCGCCGGCGGCGAGCAGTCCGAGTAATCGCGCCGTGCATTTTCCGGCGGCGAGAAACAAAAACGCCGCGCCGGCGACCTGTAACGGTCCGGCCAACGCGCCGGACAACAGCGACTGCGCAACGCCGTCGATCGTTGTGAGGTTGATCCGCGACGCATCATCGATTTGCGCCGCGCTTGTTGCGGCTGTCAGCGAATCCGCGCCGGCGAACACCAAAAGCGCCGAGCCGGCGCCATGCGTAAATTTTCGCACCGTTCGGAGCATGCGAGGCCATGGCGTTTCAACCAGGCGCGAGGAATGAATGGCGGCGTAGTAGGGAACCGGTCGGAGGGTGGGCACGCGTGACATGACAACTCTTACCTTTCTGTAGAGCCGTCGCCGTTCTGCTGCTCCCCTCCCGATTGTTTTGTTCGGCGAGGCTGATGTTTGAGACATCGACCCGGAATGTGTTCAAGCCATGGCGCAACGCATTACATCGCCGCCACCTAACGACGGCGCCGCTGATCAAAAAACCCCGCCGCAGCGGGGTTTTTTTTAATTTGATTGAGGCATCGCCGGCTAGCAGCGGCCTTTCCGCCGATCACGCCTGGAGCAGTTGTCGCCGGCGTTGTTCTTGACCGTGTTGTTGGTGATCTTCGGCTCCAGTCCGTCGCGCACGAAGATAGACAGCCCGTCATTGCCGACAATGTCATTGTCTTCGATGACGCCGTTGACGCCGAACGGAATGGCGACGCCGTCGCCGGAATTTTGCACGATTTCGTTGTACCGCACGAGCGAGAGCTTGGCGTATTTGTCGAGAATGACGCCTGAGCCCTTGTTGTTGCGGATCTTGTTGCCGATAAGCTTAGCGGATCCAAAGCCCGACGATTTTACGCCGCTGTCGAGATTGTCAAAAATCTCATTGCCCGCGACGACCACATCAGCGCGGCTGCCGTTTGCGATATCGACGCCGACTTTGTTCTGCAGAATCTTGTTGTCGATGATAAAGCTCTGCGACAGGGAGTGCGCCTGTTCGACAAAGACGCCTTCAGAGCCGGCGGAGATCCGGTTCTTCTCAAGCATGACGGTGCCGCCGGAAATTTTCACCGCCGGTCTGACGCCGGAGCCTAAGACATCGCTCTCCTTCAGCGTGAACACGCCCTGATGGACATCAACGCAGGCGTCCGCGCCGGAATTGATTTTCGACGCAAACTGAACATTGGCGACGACCGCGTGGGCGGTCGCATGCTTCGGCTTGAAGGTGAGGCAGGGTTCATTCATCGGCGCTGAGATCTCAACGCCGGAGCCGGGGCCGCGGTCTCCCTGAATGAAGACCGATTTCGTAAGATCCAGCGACTCCGAATAGGTGCCGTGCATCACGTAGACAACGCCGCCTTCGCCGACGTCTTTGATGGCCTTGGAAATGGTCTTGTATGGGCCCGGGCCGTTGGCGTCGACGATGATCTGCATCGGGCCGTTTTTGCTTGTCTTGGCGCCGCCGCTGGAACCCGAGGACGAACTGGCCCCCGGCTCGCGAATGGGGAACCCGCCCAACGATTGAGCGTTTGCGGCGTCAGCCGCGATCAGCGCGCCCGCAGCGAGCGCAGCAGCAGCCTTTGCTCGGCCGGAGACGAATTTTCCTGATACAAACTGTTTCATCTTCATCCCCTCTGACTAGTCAATGTCGCGCGTATATTCGAAGCTCAGACGACGCAGCGCATCATTCGCCGGCTTGTAGCCGAGCGCCGCCGCCTGCGCGAAGTGATAGGCGGACTTGCGTTCGTCCGGCGACACTTCGTTGAGGCCGGTGGTGCCGTCGCGGAAAACAACGCCCAGTGCGTAGTGGGCAATGGCGAGGTTGTGGTCAGCGGCTTTTTCCAGCCAATCCACGGCCGCTTTGCCGTCCTGCGCCACGCCGATGCCGCGCACATGCATGATGCCGTAAACGTATTCCGACATCGGGTGTTCGACTTCGGCCGCGTCTTTAAACAACGTTACCGTTTGCTTCGGCGTGAGGACGCCGGTCACCACGGATTGCTTTTCCGGTTCGCTGAGGGTCAGGTCCCTGGCCACGGTCGAATACTGAAAGCGACGGATCGCTTCGCGCGTCGACGGTCCAAGCTTGTTGTCGATGCTGCCGGGACGGAAGCCCAACGCCGCCAATGAGCGCTGGATCAACTCCACGTCGATATCGGAAACCGCCTTGCGCGCTTCCGCCATCCGGATTTCTTCAAGCTCGCGGCGCAGGCGTTCCATTTCTTCCTGCTGCGGCGTCTTGCCGGTGTATTCCGGCGGCAATGGCGGTTGCCATCCTTCGACGGTGTTGAGCGCGAGTTCGATTTCTTTTTTGTTCATGAGCGGCTCGAGAAATTCGTAAGCCGCCGACGCTTCTCCGACGCCGCGCGCCTTCGCCAGCGCAAACATCTGAAGCGCCCTGGAGTTGTCTTTGTCGAGCCCTGCGCCTTTCTGGTACATGTCGCCAAGCCGATAGAGATCATACGCGCTGCCTGACTCAAATGTTTGAGCGACAAACTTTTCGGCTTTCGTGACATCCGCTGTCGACATGCGCGCGCGAATCTCCGGCAACCGGCGCTCGGCGAGGATCCGGGCGTTTACTTCGTGTGCAGAAGGTGTCTGATAGGCCGTAAAGTCATGATAGGCGGCAAGCGTATACCAGACCAGCGCCTGCACGTTGTCGATCGGGATTTCCTCCAATGGGGAGGCGGCCGATTTCGCGCCTTCAATGGCTTTGCCCGAATAAACATCGCCGAGAATTTTCTTTGAGCGCACGTCCCCGGCCACCGCGAAGCGTTGCCAGATATCCAGCGCCTGAGCGTACTGGCCGTTCATATAGGCCTGGACGCCGGCCTCGTAAGTCGCGTGCGCCGGCCCGGCAACGCCAAACGCCAGAACCGATGCAGCGGCGATGCCGCCAAGCGCCTTTCGGGCTTTTCGTGCAAACGTCATTGGATTTCTCGTCATTCCCAACACCCCTCAAGCAGTCGCCCCCAACCCACTGCAGCCAGCATCTCAGGCCCGCCGCATGGCAGCTTCCATAACACGACCCTATATTAACCATGCCGCTGCGGGAAGGCAAAAGGCTGACCCGCGAAAACGCCGATCTAGGGGGCATTTGCCCCGCGCGTGACCTGAAAGACGCAAACGCCCGCGCCGTGATCGTGCGCCGGGGCTGGTCGACAGGCGTGGCCGCCCTCCCGGCAGGCGTGCGGAATATCCACAGCCGCAACCGGATCGTCCGCAAAAACAGTAAGTTGTGCGCCTTCGGGCAGGCGTCGCAGCGCCGCCTCAAGGCGGATTACCGGCATCGGACAGCGGTAACCGGTCAGGTCCAATACGTTTTCGGGCGCACTCATAGCGGGTTTTCTACGCGCGGCGGGCGGCCGGTAAAGGCGACAAAAAATCCCGCCCGTCGCGACGGACGGGCGGGATCAGATTCGCCTAAGGCGTAATTTGTGCGCCTAGGATCAGAATTCGACGTCAAGGCCGAAATAGAGGAGCGCGCCGCGCGGGTCGTGCACCTTGGAGTCGAAGCCGCCATTGGTGAACACCTGCGGCGGTTCCTCGCCGGTGATGTTGCGGCCGCCGATCGTGATCTGGGCGAGCTTGTCGCGGTCCAGATATTCGTGGATCGCCAGCGCGTATTGGAGGTCGATCCGGGTGTCGGAATCGATCACAATGCCGCCGTTCTGGTCGTCCGTATAGCTATCGATATGCCGGACAAAGGCGTTGAAGGAATGGGCGCCTTTGGTCCACTGCAACCCTGCGTTAAGGCGGAGTTGCGGCGCTGAAGTCGCAAAGTTTTCAAAGTTGCGATTGCCTTCGCCGTCCACCGCGCCGGCCTGCGGGTCGATGACGTCATAGTTGAGCAAATAGGTGCCCGTGACGCTTGGCGTCAGCGTGCCCGTATCGCCCATATCGATGTCCCAGCGGGCGGAGAAGTCGAGGCCGGCAGTTTCAACCGAAGACGCGTTTGCGAAATCATTGTTGATCTGCAGAACCGTGCCCGCCGGCGAGCGGACGACGGCGGCGATGGCGTCAGGATCGCCGGCGTTCGCCGCATTCAAGATTGCCTGCGGGTTGGTGGCGATGATCACATTCGAAAAGTCGAAGTTGAAGTAATCGACATCGAACTGCAATCCGTCCAGCGGCTCCCAGCTTGCGCCGACGTTAAAGGCTTCTGACTCTTCCGGCAGGATCGGCCGCGCCGAACCTGCGGGCGCAAGGGTTCGCACGGCCACGAACGCGGTCGCGCCGTTGTCGGAGACCTGCTCCAGTGTGGTCGCCTCGCCGAACTGCTGGAATACGGAAGGCGCGCGGAACGACGTGGAGAACGATCCGCGCAAAGAGAATGAGTCATTGGGTCGGATGAGGACCGCGATTTTCGGGTCGGTGGTCGAGCCGCCCTCGTCGTCGCCGTAACGCTCGTGACGCACGGCGGCCTGGAGGTCAATCCATTCCGTCACCGGAATGGAAAGCTCGCCGAAGAACCCGAAGACGTCTTGCGATCCGTCAAACGGCCGGCCGCCCACAAGGAAGGCGAACGCGTCGTTGGCGGAGAGTTCGTCAACCGTTTGCGAGAGGTCGTTATCCCGGTACTGACCGCCCACGGCCACTGACAGCGGCCCCGCCGGCAACTGGAACAGCTCCTGCGAGACATATCCCTCAACAACCGTCAGGTCAGAGTTATAGGTCCGAACCTGGGTGCCGATGATGTAGTCGAGCAACGCCGGATCGTTCGGTGCAACATTGAATGACGTTGAGAACGGATTGAAAAACGTGCCGACCGCGGGGACTGAAATGCCTCCAGTCGTGAGGTCCGGATTGGCCGACGTACAATCGGTGCCGCCGGTCAGGCCGGGAACCGCGGGAAGCGAATTGAAGCCGGTCAGTCCGCACTGAAAACGGTCCGTCACGGTGTCTTCCGTCGCCACGACAAATTCGTTGTCGCCCTTTGTGAAGGAAATCTCCCACGATCCGGTGCCGATGTCTCCGCCCAGCGACGTTGAAACGCGCCAGGTTTCGGTGGTCACCATATTCGGCGACACCGTGCCGCCGTTGCCGCTCGCCCGGCCGAAGAACACCAGAGTCGTATCGCCGAAAATATTGAATGGGTTCGCCGCGGGTCCGAACGCAGAACTTGGGATGACAGAGCTTCCCAGCTGCAGGAACGGGAAGGTCGGCGAATTGCCGCGCACCGCTTCATTGTCCGCGTAGCTGAATTCCGCATTCCAGTAGATGGAATCGCTGAGTTCGATTTCACCGCGGGCCATGCCGACAAACCGGCTTTCCTCAGGCACGAGGTTGAAGAAGTCGCCGAAGTCGAAGCCGCAGAAGCCGACGCCGAGCGGCACCAAAGCCGCGGTCGCTGCGCTGGCGGGTGATGGGAATCCGCCCGCCGCGGCGCAGCCCGGATCGATCAGCGGCGTGCCGGCCGGAAGACCCGGCGCGGGAACGTTATCCGCGGTGGTGAAGAATGCGCCGGGATTGCCGAGGACCGACGTGTCGTCCTGCGGACGCGACAGGCGGCGCTCGGCCGTCGTCAGCGCGGTGCGCTCCGTGTAGCTCGCGGCGATCATGACTGAGGCGCTGCCGAAGTCCTTGCCGGCCAGACCCTGTGCGACAAACTCGTTATAGTCGCCCTGGCTCTGATGGGAGGTGTAATTGCCGGACAGGAGAAGACCGTCGTAGTTTTCGCGGGTGATGAAGTTGACCACGCCGGCGACGGCGTCGGAGCCGTACAGCGCCGAGGCCCCGTCCTTGAGGATCTCAACCCGGTCAATCGCGATCATCGGCACCAGCGAGGACGTGTCGACGAAGTTGATGCCGTCGTTGTTCGGCGAGCCTGACAGCACCTGACGCTTGCCGTTGAGCAGGACGAGGGTCGAACCGACCCCGAGGCCGCGCAGGTTGATGTTCGAGGTGCCGGTCGTGGCGTTCTGCGTAAACGCGTCCGGGTTGTTTTCCGCGCCGGTGTTGATGGTGAGCGTCTGCGTGATGTCGGCGATGTTGACCGCGCCGATATCGCCGATGTCCTCAGAGCCGACCGTCTGAAGCGGCGAGGGCAGATCCGCCTGGTTCTGTTTCTTGATGAATGAGCCGGTGACGACGATGACGTCGTCTCCTTGCGCAACAGCGGCTGTTGGAACGGAAACGGCGCACGCGAGCGCAGCGACAGAGGCCCCAAGGGCCAATCCTTTACGCATAAAACCTCCCTGATGCGCCCGCGAATTCGAGAGCCGGCGCTTGATTATCTGCATTTTGCACTAAGGAGTGTGCCTGAAATTCGCGCTGGCTCCAATGCTTGTTCGCGACTACAGCACGACGGCGTTCGTCTAATCGCAGTGTTTGCGCGATGCTGTTGCACAAACTCAACAAAGAGCGTTGTGCAACGCAAAAAGCGTTAACGGCGCGTTAACGACAAAGCCCAAGCGTCAAGATTAGCTGATGTCGCCGCGAACAGCCTTTGCGATTTGCTGCAGCGAGAACGGGAAGACGATGGTGTTGCTTCGGTCGCCCGCGATTTCCTGCAGCGAGTTCAGGTAGCGCAGCTCCATAGAGCCCGGAGACGTCGCGAGGATTTCCGCCGCTTCCGACAATTTCGCGGCCGCCTGCTGTTCGCCTTCGGCCAGAATGACTTTCGCGCGCCGTTCGCGTTCGGCTTCCGCCTGTTTCGCGATCGCGCGGATCATGGACGGATCGACGTCGACATGTTTGATCTCAACGTTGGACACCTTGATGCCCCACGCCTCGGTCTGGTGATCCAGGATTTCCTGGATGTCTTTATTGAGCTTGTCGCGTTCCTGCAGCATTTCGTCGAGATCGTGCTTGCCGAGCACGGAGCGCAAGGTCGTCTGTGCGAGCTGGCTGGTCGCCGCCATATAGTTCTCGACCTGGACGACGGCGCGCACGGCGTCGACGACGCGGTAGTAGATCACCGCGTTCACTTTCACCGAAACGTTGTCCTGGGAAATAACGTCCTGGGTCGGAACATCGTGGACCAGCGTGCGCATGTCCACTTTGCGCATCTGCTGGACCAGCGGAATGAGGATCACGAGCCCCGGGCCGGCCGCTTTTTTGCCAACCCGGCCAAGGGTGAAGATAACCCCGCGCTCGTACTCGCGCAGGATTTTGATGATGTTCACCACAAGGGCGAGCAACGCCACGATGAATGGAATGTAAAATCCGATGCCGCCCATGCTTAGCTCCTGTAAAATCGCGCTGAGCGCTTTCGCTGCGCGCTCAATTCCGTTTCTTTCTGACTTTTAGCTGCAGTCCTGCAACTTCCGAAATGCTGACGTCGTCGCCGGGCGCAAGATTATCGGCGGACGTCGCCCGCCACAATTCGCCGCCGGCGCTGACCAGGCCTTCGCCATTGCTCCATTCGACGACTTCAGCGCGGTTCACATGCATGGCTTCGCCGACCCGAAACGGCGTCTTCCAGCGCATGAACAAGAGGCCGTAGAGTTTCGCCGCCGCGACGAGGGCGAAGCCGGCAAGTACAGCCGCAACGCCCCACCCCACCGGGCTGGAAAGGAAACCTGCATCGCTCTCCATATCCCTTTAGGCCTCTCTGGTCTTCAGCGCGCCAAGGAGGCTTCCAGCCTTGGCCTGTTTGACCACGAGAACAAGACCGTCGACTTCGACGACGCGCACCTTGTCGCCGGGCGACAGCGGCTTGTCGGCGCGCGCCCGCCAGCGCTCGCCCTCGACGATGACCCAGCCTTCGTCGCCGTTCCATTCGTCCACGACGCCTTCGCGCCGCCTGATGGCTTCTGCGCCAATCATGGGGCCGTGGCTGCGCGAACCAATGACCGCAAACAGGATGAGCGCGAGGAACCCGCCGGCGACGGCCAGGATGGCGGCGATCAGGCTCGGCGAGACGCGATAGCCTTCGGGAAAGACGATGAAGAGGCCGAATCCGAAGGTAATGATGCCGGCGAGCCCGACGAGTCCGAGAGTCGGTGAGAACGCTTCCAGCAGAATGAAAACGGCGCCGGCAATCATCAGGGCGACGCCGAGCCAGTTAAACGGCAAAACCTGGAACGCGTAAAAGCCGAGGAGAAGGCACAAAATCCCGACGGCGCCGGGGAAAATCGATCCCGGATTCCACATTTCAATGATGATGCCGGTGGTGGCGAGCGACATCAGGATGACGGCCACATTCGGATTGGCGATAAAGCTCAAGATCTGTTCGATGAAGGTCGGATCCACGCGTTCGAGCCGGAGATTCTCCGTAGAGATCGTTTTTTCGCCGGACGCCACCGTGACGACAGTTCCATCGATCTGGCTGAGGAGATCATCGATATCATCCGCCACCAGGTCGATCACGCCGAGTTCAAGCGCCTCGTTCGCAGTGACGGAGGCTGCATCGCGCACGGCTTTCTCGGCCCAGTCGGCGTTGCGGCCTCGTTCTTCTGCAAGCGCGCGAATGTAAGCGACAGAGTCATTGATCGTCTTTGCGCGCATCGCGTCGCCAGACGAGAGCGGATCGTCTTGCGTGGCGGGCTGTGCGTCGTCAGCTGTTTCCGAAGCGTCGGCGTCCGTGATATCGCCCGTGTCGTCCGCTGAGGCCGGCGCATCCTCCTGCGGGGCGTCCGCAACAGGCTCGCTGTCGTCATTGGCGGCGTCTTCGGAGCCCGCTTCGTCTTCCGTCGCATCCTCGCCAAGCGGATTGTCTTCAAACGGATTGTCATCCGACGGGCTTCCGCCGACTTCCACCGGCGTCGCCGCACCCGTATTTGTCGCCGGCGCCATGGCGGAAACATGGGCGGCGTACATGATGTAAAGTCCGGCCGAAGCAGATCGGGCGCCCTGCGGGGAAACATAGGTGACGACCGGCGTGTCCGACGCCAGGATCGCTTTGATGATCGTCTTCATGGAGTCGACCAGCCCGCCGGGCGTATCGATTTCGATGATGACGAGATCCTTGCCGGCGTCCGACGCGGCGCCGATTTCCCGATCGAGATAATCCGCCACCGGCGGCGACACTGCGCCGTCAATAGTGAGAATCACGCCTTGGCCCGACCCGGGGGCGGCGTCTTCCTGCGCCGTCGCGGAGTATCCGAACAGAACGGCGCCGATCATGAGTGCGGCGGCCCAAAAGCCTATGCGTCCATAATTCCTCATCAACGCCCCTCCTTCGTTGAGCCCTTAAAATAGGGGCGCGTCGGCGCAAATCAATCAGTTTGCTGTGACAAAGCCTGCGGCGGGCTTGATATCGACCGCAATGAGGGTCGCCCTAATAGGCGGCGATTTCAACCGGGTACCCATTGTCGCGGAGGGACTGGATGATCCGGTCAAGGTGGTCCTGACCCTGGGTGTCCAGGGTGACGTCCATGCATGTCATCTTGGCGGGCAGGTCGGAGTAGGTGCGGTGGTGTCCGACATCGATAACGTTGCCGTCGTTTTCCGCGATGATGCTTGAGACCCGAACCAGCTGGCCCGGCTTGTCGAGCAGCTGGATGCGCAGCCGCGCCAGGCGGCCCGCGCGGGCGAGATCGCGCATGAGGATCATGGACAGCAGTCGCGCGTCGATATTGCCGCCGCACAGAACGAGTCCGACCGTCTTGCCGGCGAACCGCTCGGGGTCGGCGAGAATCGCGGCGAGACCGGCCGCGCCGGCGCCCTCCACCAAGAGCTTTTGTTCGTTCATGAGAAGGCTTAGCGCCTTTTCCAGAATCCGCTCATTGACGAGGACGATATCGTCAACATGGGTGCGGACGATTTCCCGCGTAAGCGCTCCGGCTTCCTTGACCGCAATCCCTTCGGCGAGCGTGCTGCCGCCGATGTCGCGGCCGCCGCCGTCGAGCGCGTTCGCCATAGAGGGGAAGAGCTCTGTCTGTACACCGATGATTGACGTCGCCGGCGCCGCATCCTTCACCGCAAGCGCGACGCCTGAGATCAGCCCGCCGCCGCCGATGGGAATGAGCATAGCATCAAATCCGCCGCCGTCGGCCGCCTCTTTGTCTTCCAGCATTTCAAGGGCGACGGCCCCTTGTCCGGCGATGACCGCCGCGTCGTCAAAGGGGTGGACGAAAACAAGGCCGCGCTGATCGCGCAATGCGCGAGCGTGTGCGCTCGCTTCGTCAAAATCTTCTCCGGCGAGAATGACTTCGGCGCCGAGCTCGCGCGTCTGGCGGACTTTGACGTCCGGCGTCGTCGTCGGCATCACGATCACCGCGGCGATGCCGAGCGCGCGGGCGTTGTAGGCGACCCCTTGCGCGTGATTGCCGGCGGAGGCGGCGATGACGCCGCGGCGTTTTTCGTCGGCGCTTAGCAGCATCAGTTTGTTGAGGGCGCCGCGCTCTTTGAACGCGCCCGTATATTGCAGGTTTTCAAGCTTCAGCCAGATCTGCGCGCCGGTGATCGCCGACAGTTTTTCCGCCCGCACGAGCGGCGTGCGCACGACGCGGCCGGCGAGGCGCGCGGCGGCGTCAGCGACGTCTTGCGCCGTCGGCGGGGCGTCGGCAGTGATGGCGTCGGCCTTCATAACAGGCTACCAATCGTTTTCGCGCGGCCTTCGCGCTTGCAGCAAGCGCCGCTTTTGGCGCCATTTCGTAAAAAGGTCCACAAAAATGGCCGAAAATTATCGCCCCAGTCCGGTTTTTGACCGACTGGGCTCAGGCGCAGATGAGCAACAGCCGGGCGCGCCGTTCTTTGACGAGGTTGAGGCGGCGGCCTTTCCAGATCACGTCCTGCGCTATCGCAATCAGCGATGGGCGGAAGATGTGGGTCTCGGCGATTTGTCGGACGCGCAGTGGATCGACCATTTCGGCCGTTTTGAGCCCTTGCCGGAAAACCTGCCCCGCGCCTTGGCGATCCGCTATCACGGGCACCAGTTTCGTTCCTACAATCCGGAAATCGGCGACGGACGCGGATTTTTGTTCGCCCAACTGTGCGACGGCCAGGACCGGTTGCTGGACCTCGGAACGAAAGGGTCGGGACAGACGCCGTATTCGCGCTTTGGCGACGGACGGCTGACGCTAAAAGGCGGCGTTCGCGAAGTGCTGGCCACCGAAATGCTCGAGGCGCTTGGCGTTTATACGTCCAAGAGCTTCAGCCTGATCGAGACAGGGGAGGCGTTGGAGCGCAATGATGAGCCGTCGCCAACGCGGTCATCCGTACTCGTTCGATTGTCCCATTCGCATGTTCGGTTCGGTGTCTTTCAGCGTCTCGCATTTGAGAAAAACGATCAGGCTATCGGCGATCTTGTCGACTATTGCATCCGCCATTTCTATCCCTCGCTTGAGGCGGCGGAAGGGGAAACGCGCATCGTTGAATTTTTCGGGGCGGTTGCGAAAAGAACGGCGAAACTTGTCGCGGACTGGATGGCCGCCGGATTCGTTCACGGTGTTCTGAATACTGACAATATGAATGTCACGGGTGAGAGTTTCGACTATGGGCCGTGGCGTTTCGCTCCAGTCGCCGACCCGAATTTTACGGCCGCTTATTTCGACCAGACCGGTCTTTACGCATTTGGACGGCAGGCGGAGGCGGGGGCCTGGAACCTCGCCCAGTTTGGCGGCGCGCTGTCGCGCATCGCCGACGCTGACGCCCTCAGCGAAGCGTTGCGCGGGTTCGGAGACGATTACGAAGCCGCGATGGCGGACGCCTATTTTCGCCGGCTTGGCCTCGCCCGCGGCGGCGATGACGACTATGCGACCGTGACGGAGTTTCTTCGGTGGATGACGGCGTCCGGCGCGCCTTATGAACAGGTTTTCTTTGACTGGTTCTGCGGCGAGCCGTCCCAGGCGCGGGCGGAGACGAGTTCGGCGAAATCGTTTTATCTGACGGATGATTTTGCGCCCGTGCGCGAACGGCTATTGGCCCACGCTCCGGAAAAGCCTGAGCGCCTTGAACACGACTATTTCCGCCGATCCGCGCCTCAGACCATGCTCATTGAAGACGTCGAAGCGATCTGGTCAGGCGTCGCAGAGCGCGACGACTGGTCCGCCTTTGCGACGAAAATCGACAAAGTTGCTGAAATGAGAGGCGCTTACGGATTCAACGCATCGCTTTACGATCGTGCGGCGGCGCCTACTTCGTCCGCGGCGAGCGAGAGCGCCTGACGCCGCGCGCGATCAAGCACGATGCGGCCAGAAGAAGATTGGCGGTCATGAATCCGAAGATCACATATTCCACCAATCCAGCGGACTGAATAAACTCGTGATACGTCATCGGGAACGCCTCCGCGACAGCCCTCGACACCTCATCCCGAGCAAATTTTCCGCCATAAGGCTTAAAAATGCCTCAAGCGCCGATGCGCGCCCGTTAAGGCCAAAAACGAGACAAAATGCCCGCACCCCTTGCGCTCCGGGTCCCTAAGGACTGGTTTTTCCACGGCGAATGGGCGGCTCCAGCGGAATATCCGCTTGTTCCCAATTGGGCGGTTTGCGGCTAACATCGTTAATCGTCCTTCCCGGTTTGGGGGGATTTTGGTCGGGGAAGTCGTGAGGGGTCGATGACATCCGAAGTCGTGTTGATGAACCGCCAGGCGGTGGCGATGGCAGCGGACAGCGCCGTCACCATTTCCGGCGACCGCTATCTCAAAACCTATCAATCTGTGGACAAACTGTTCCCGCTGGTCGACGGCCAGCCGGTTGCGGTGATGATTTACAACAACGCCGAAATCATGTCGACGCCGTGGGAAACGGTGATTTCGCTTTATCGCGAACAATCGCGGGGCCGCACGCTGGATACCGTGGCGGCTTATGCGGAAGACTTCATGGAGTTTCTGTCGGGCAATCCAGACCTCTTTCCCGCCGATCATCAAGACACTGAGTTTTTCAAGGTTGTTGCGGTGGTGTTCACCGTCATCGCGGAAGAATTCGATTTTCAGGTCGAACAATTCAAACAGTCGAACGCAGGCCGGCTCTCAGACCATATCAGCGCCATGTTCGAATATGTGGTCGGACAAATGCACGCGGACTATCAGCGTTATCCCGACGACAGTCCCCGCGCCGATCTTCCGTGCTTTCCAGGCGGCATGGGCGAACAGGTGCGTCGTCGCTATGGCGGAGAGATCGACCAGTTGATGGAAAGTTTGCTGGCCTCGTTGCGGAACGAGTTTCCGGGCCTGTCCATCGGCGAGCAGACAAAAGCGCGATTGCGCGAGATCGCGGTTTACGCCGTCACAAAGGACGCGTTTTTCGAGCACTATACCGGCGTTGTCTTCGCCGGTTTCGGAGCCCGTGAGAAGTTCCCGTCCATGCGCTCCTATCTGACGTCCAGTGTGATTTTGGGCATTTTAAAGCGCAAGCGGGACCGGATCGCCGACATCAATGCGGATTCCGGGCCGGTGTTTCAGCCCTTTGCCCAGGACCGCATGATCCGGACCTTTCTGACGGGGATGGACCAGCATCTGCGCATGTTTATTTTTTCCGAGACGCTGAAGCTTTCTATGGGGCTGGTGACCGATGTGGTCGGCCGGACGCCGAACCTTTCCGATGCGCAGCGCGACAAGATTTTTAAGGATTACAGCCAGAACAATCTGCAGCATGCGTTGCACGAGTTTTTCCGCTCTGTCGACAATTATCAGTATGCAGTGCATACACGCCCGATCCTGCGGGCGGTGAACTCCTTGCCGAAAAAAGAGCTGGGCGAGACAGCTGCGTCGCTGATCAAGCTTAATTCTTTCCAGCAAAAGGTCATGAATTCTATTGAAACGGTTGGCGGGCCGATCGATGTCGCCGTGATCACGCGCAATGGCGGGCTGGAGCTGTCAACGGAAAAGCCGGAGTTGTAAGAGATGACCGATCGCCTGAAGGAAATATGGTCGGGTTTTTCCGGCGCAACCGAACGCAAGCTAACCGGCAAGGGCGTCGATAACATTCCGGTGCCGCACAGGGCCGACGAAGAGGCGATGGATGCGCGATTCTTGCCCGAAGGCTACGAGAGCCCTGCGGAGCGCGCGTTTTCCGCGCTGCGCGCAGACCTGAAAGCCAAAGAAAAAAAATTCGCCCGCAAGTCGAAGAAAAGCGCTGATTTGGCGTCAGGATCGCAGCCTGCGGGCGAGGCTGGCGCGGACGAACAAAAGTGGGGAACGGACGATCTCAATCTCGGGCTCTGGGGAACGGCGATGCGCGTTGAGCGCTCCGAGATTGATTACGCCCGGTTCATGGCGTCGGACGCCGGCAAGAAAGCGTTGAAGCGGACAAAGAAAAAACGCTTCGGCATTTTCTAGACGGCGCCCGTCGGGCAAACGCGGCGGCTTACGTCTGCAGTTCGCCAAGCAGTTTTTCCAACAACTCCATGCCAGCGGCCCAGCCCTTGTCGGCGCCGGCCATGGCGGCGGCGAAACACTGGATTTCGGCGTCGCTGGCTTCGTGAGGAACCCAGGTGAGCCGCATGTCGGTTCCGCCGGAGGCTTCTGTGAACGTCACCGTTGTCAAAAGCTTCAGCGGCCAGTCGGCCATCATCGGATTGGGAATGGTGTTCCAGTCCGCGTCGGTGTTCGACATCAGGCAAACCAGTTTTTCGGGTTCGTCAACCTCCACATACTCCGCACGCTGATAATGGGAATTCTCTCCCCATTTCATTTCGTTAAGCCACAGCCCGCCGGGTTTGACATCGAGCTTGTGTATGATGGTTTCCACATTGGGGCCGTACCACGTCGCCAATAGCTTGGGTTCCGTCCATGTCCGCCAAACCAAAGAGCGCGGCGCATCGAATGTTCTTTCGAGCTCGTAAACCGGCAGATCCGTCATTGCTTTGCATCCTGTTGTTGCGTCTGTTTAAGATTCTCCAGAAGATCGTCGAGCTGATCGAGACTCGACGACCAGAATTCGCGAAACTCTTCCAGCCATCGGGCCGCTTCCGCCATCGGGGCTGCTTTCAGCCGGGCGGGCCGGCGCGAACGATCGACGCCGCGCTCCACCAGCCCCGCCCGTTCGAGCACTTTGAGATGCTTGGAAACAGCCGGCTGGCTCATTGCAAACGGCGCTGCAATCTCGTTGACGCAAGCCTCTCCATGGCAAAGCCGCGAGAGAATGGCGCGCCGGGTTGGATCGGCGAGCGCGGCGAAGACCGCATCGAGATGCGGATCAGGCCGATTATAACCAGCAGGTTCCATAACTATATGGTTATAGTATTGTCGAAAGCCTGTCAAGCATCGTCGCGCGCTTGCAATTCGCCGGTTGCGGGTCAGATAGAACGGGAGCAGCCCGGAGACCCGCCCATGATCGTGACCACCACAGACGCGCCCCCAGGGCAAACGCCGCGCGAAAGCCTCGGGGTTGTGGCCGGCGAGGCCATTCTCGGCGTGAATATTTTTCGTGATCTCTTCGCCGGCATACGGGACATCATCGGCGGACGGTCAGGCGGATATCAAAAGGCGCTGCGCGAAGCGCGCGAGCACGCCATGGCGGACATGGAGGCCGAGGCGGCCGCGCTGGGCGCTGACGCCGTCGTCGGCGTCGATATCGATTACGAGGCTGTCGACACCCAGAAAGGCGCTATGCTTTTGGTGTCATGCAACGGCACGGCGGTGAAACTCTAGCGCCTTAGTTGTCGCCGTCGGTTGCGGTTTCCACCGCATCGTCAACAACCGCCTCAATGGCCTGGACGCCCTCGTCAAGCGTTTCCGCAGCAGACTCAATCAGCGCTTCGCCCTCTGTCGCCGCTTCAATCACGAGCGGCGCCGGAAACGGCACGGGGTTATCAGACAGGCTGCCGAGAAAGGCGAGCAATTCGGCGCGCTTGTTGTCGCGGCCGATGCGCTGGACCATGGCGCCGCCCGGCACATATTCCTGAGAATTGGCGAGATATGCGTCCATGCGCTCATAGGTCCACTCGCCTTCGAGGGCCGCCAAGGCGCCGGTATAATTGAAGCCGGGAACGCTTGCGACGTCGCGCCCGATGACGCCCCAAAGGTTCGGCCCGGTGCCGTTGGCGCCGCCGCGCACCAGGGTGTGGCAGGATATGCACAGCGCCGCGCCGCGTTCGCCGGCGGTCACGTTGGCTTCCGCCATCATGGTCCCGAGATCGTAGGGCGCTTCTTCGCCGCCGCCGGCGGCCGTCGTTGTCTCAAGCTCGACGCAGCAATAGGCGAGGTGCAATTCGTCATCGCCGCCATGATGACCGCCGCCGAAAATCGCTTTCGCCAGCTGCGGCAGCCCAAAAATCAGAAGCAGCGCAGCGAGCGCAGCGGCGGCGATCTTGTTGGAAAGAAGCGGGTCTTGCTGGTTGTCGCCCGGCTTGTTGTCAGACATGTCTCGCGCCTCAAGATGTTGGTTATCGGCCCGACGGCGTGCGGGCGGCGTTTTTTCCGCGCGACTTCTAGCGGGCTTGGCGGGGAAGAGCAATCTGGCGAGACGACGCGGCGGGCGCGGCCTTTTCGCGCGGGAGCGCATCTTCCCAATCGCCGCGCCCATGTTGTCTCTGCGCCATCGATTGGGCATAACCCGCGGCCCACAGCAGGAAAGTGTCGAGCGCCATGAGTGGAGACAACGCCGCCGCCAAAATCGCCTTTCAAGGCGAGCCCGGCGCATTTTCAGAAGTCGCCTGTCGTCGCTACGCGCCCGACCTGGAGCCGCTCGCTTGCCCGACGTTCGAGGATGCGTTCGACGCCGTAAAGTCCGGATCCGCGCTTCGCGCGATGCTGCCGGTCGAAAACTCGCTCGCCGGCCGGGTCGCCGACATCCACCATCTGTTGCCGGCGTCGGATCTCCACATCGTCGCCGAGCACTTCTTGCCGGTCGAACACCATTTGATGGTCCGGCCCGGCGTCAAATTCGAAGACGTCGCGATTGTGCGCAGCCATGCGATGGCGCTGGGCCAGGTGCGCGGGTTTCTGCACAAAAACAGTCTCAAAGCGGAAATGGCCGGAGATACGGCGGGCGCCGCAAGGCGGCTTTCGCAGACGGGCGGACAAAACGAAGCGGTAGTCGCCTCAGAATTCGCCGCCGAGAATTATGGTCTCGAGATCCTTGTCCGGAATATCGAGGACGCGGGCCACAACACCACGCGTTTTCTTGAGATGGCGAGCGAGCCCGACGACGCCGATCCTGAAGACGGGCCTGTGGTGACGAGTTTTGTATTCGAAGTCCGCAACATTCCCGCGGCGCTTTACAAGGCGATGGGCGGGTTCGCCACCAACGGCGTCAACATGACTAAACTGGAAAGCTATCAGCAGGGCGGCGCCTTCACCGCGACCATGTTCTACGCCGACATTGAAGGGCATCCGAGCCATGAGCCGGTCAGATTGGCGCTGGAAGAACTCGGGTTTTTTTCAAGCTCGCTGAAAATTCTGGGCGTCTATAAATCCGCGCGGGAACGCTAGTCCCCCGACCATCTTTCCAGCAATTGCCGCGCAATCGTAAATGTTGGCGGCAGGAAAAAGTCCTTCTCTTCGCCGCCGATGATTGCACGGATGTCCTCTTTGGCGATCCAGCGCGCTTCAACAATTTCGCGTTCGTCCAGTCTTAGATCGCGTGACGCCGCGTCGGCGATGAAGCCCATCATCAGGGAATTTGGGAACGGCCAGGGTTGCGAGAACTGATACCGGACGTTGGTGAGGATGACGCCGGCCTCCTCAAAGAGCTCGCGCGCCGCAGCTTCTTCCGGCGTTTCGCCCGCTTCGACAAACCCGGCGAGCGCAGAGAGAAAGCCCGGCGGAAAATGCGGCGAGCGGCCCATCAGGCAAGCGCCGCCGTGAACGGCGAGGACGATGGCGACCGGCGACACGCGCGGGAAATGTTCCGCCCCACAAGATCCGCACACTGACTTTGCGCCGCTCATCGAGAAGTCAACAGGGGCGCCGCAATTAGCGCAGAAGCGGTGCTTGCGGCGCCATTCAAACAGCCAGCGCGCCTGACCGATGATGGCGAGATCGCCGCGCGGCAGCACGCTCGCCGCCGCGCGCAGGTTCATGTACTCCCCAATGTCGGCAAACGGCGCAGCCTCCGGCGACTCGCTGGCGTCTGAAACATCGACGGCGAAGTAAGCAACACCATCTCGCGCGCCGAGCGCAATCAACGGGGAAGTGTTTGGAAACTCAGACCGCGCAGCGATCGATAGAAACGCCGCCTCGCCTGAAACCACCAAAGGATCACCGCGCCACAAAGGGAGCAAAAGACTGTTTGGCGCAGCCAGCAGAGACCGCACCGCTTCGTCCTGGTCGACTTCCACGTTCAGTCGGGACAGCGGGCTTTCTGCAAACCAGTTGGGGTTGTCGCCGGGATTCATGGGCGTGGCTTGTAGCTGCGCCCGCGCGATGAGGCTAGGCGCTTTTCAGATCGCCGCGGCGCAGGATCATAATCGACACCGCAAGCGCCCAGCTTACGCAGGCGGAATAAAACAACGCGCCGGAGAATTTCGCTGGTTCGCCATTGGCCCACTCTACCGGCGTTTCGATTCCGAGCGGGGTAAACAAGTGGAATACGATCGCGCCCGACATAATGCCGAAGGCGATCAATGCGCCCAGGAACTGCGACTTGCCGATCAGCCCGGCGTTTTGCTTCATTAACAAAAGGACCGCTGGAACGCCGATCAAGAGGATTGCGGCGAGAAGCTCGCCGAGGCCGATGATCCAGGGTCCCGCGGGAAAGAAGAGACCGATGCCCGACCAGTCCCGGAGCGTTGTGAAAATGTGCTCCGGCGTCGGATGTCCGGTGAACTTAAAACGCAACGAGTCCAAAAAAATTGCGGAGATGAAGACCCCGCCGCCCCAAACGATCAGCCGCGAAAAAAGGTTCATGATGGTCGCCCCATTTTTGTCCATGCGAGTCCCGAGCGCCCGCCTGTTCCGTTGATAGGTCTATAGCGCGGAACGCCGCGGGCCGGCGATCAACTCTCGCGCGCGCGCCATCACGGGGTCGTCAATTCGCCCCTTGCAATCGCCGGGACGAGCGCGGATATACAGCCTCGGAAGGCTGGCGGACGCAGCTCTCGCCAACCCGGTCAGGTCCGGAAGGAAGCAGCCGTAACGAGTTTTCGCTGCGGGTCGTTTCAGCCTTCCACCCCAAAAATTATTCAGCAAAAACATAAGCTTGACTGCCCTACGCGTGGCGGTCAGCTGTACTTAGTGTCTATTTTTCTTGACATCATGTAAAAAATACCTTACATGCCGGCTGCAGAAGATGGAGAAGCCGAAGACATGAGTTTCAAAGAGATTTCGACCTGGATCATGCTGGCGTTGTTCGCCGCGCTGGGGTTCGCGTACGTATCGCCAATGATTGAGACCCGCAGTTTTGCGTCCGCCGGCGGAGAGCAAATCCTCGGATTCGTCATCGCCTTCGTCGTGCTTTTTACGATCGCCCATATCGTCATCGCGATAGCGGCGCCGAAGGCGGCCAACGCCGCCGAAGACGAACGCGACCATCGCATCGAACTCTATGGAGAACGCGCGGGCGCTTACGCTTTGGGGGCCGTTGTGCTGTTCGGGCTCGCGGTGGCGCTGATCACCGACAACCGCCTGTTCGCCAACATTTTCTTCCTTGGGCTCGTGTGGTCGGAAATCGTGAAGGCGGCATGGCAGTTGGCGCTCTATCGGCGTGACGCCTGATGGCGTCGAAATCGATCGCCAACACGATCCGGACCCTGAGATTCAACGCCGGCGAGATGACGCAAAGTCAGCTCGCCGAGCGCGTCGGCGTGACCCGGCAAACGATCATCTCCATCGAAAAGGGGAAATACGCGCCGTCTCTTGAAGTCGCTTTTCGTATTGCTGCGGTTTTTGACGCCCCGATTGGGGAAGTTTTTCAGTACGATCCGGCGCTGGACCGGGTCTTCCAGAAGCACGCGCCCTAAGCAGTGCGGGGAAAACGAAAATGCGCCCTTGCGGCGGGCGCATTCCGCGCGCTAATCGAATGGGCGTATGAGCAACGATCCCGGCAATCCGGAGGCGACTACCCCCGCGCCCTATCAGGTGCTGGCGCGGAAATATCGTCCGCAGAACTTTGACGATCTGATTGGCCACGAAGCCATGGTGCGAACGCTCACAAACGCGTTCGCCGCCGACCGTATCGCGCACGCCTATATTCTGACCGGCGTACGCGGCGTGGGGAAAACCACGACGGCGCGCATTCTCGCCCGGGCCCTCAATTATGTCGGCCCGGACGGCGCCGACACCGGCCCGCAGATGGAGATGCCCGAGGAGGGTCTGCACTGTAAGGCGATCGCGGAAAGCCGCCACCCGGACGTCCTGGAAATGGACGCGGCGTCCCGCACCGGCGTGGGCGACATTCGCGAGTTGATCGAGGGCGTGCGCTATGCGCCCGTGGAAGCGCGCTACAAAGTTTACATCATCGACGAAGTGCACATGTTGTCGACCGCGGCGTTCAATGCGCTTCTCAAAACGCTGGAAGAACCGCCGCCCCATGTGAAGTTCATTTTCGCCACGACGGAAATCCGCAAGGTGCCCGTCACGGTGCTGTCGCGCTGCCAACGGTTTGACTTGCGGCGCATCGATCCGGAAACGCTGACGGATCACCTCCGCGCCATTGCGGCGAAGGAAAATGTCGCCATCAACCAAGACGGGCTGCGGATGATCGCGCGCGCCGCGGAAGGCTCGGTTCGCGATGCGCTCTCCATTCTCGATCAGGCGATCGTACAACATAAATCCGTAGACGGAGAAGGCGAGATCGGTCCCGATGCGGTGCGCGATATGCTCGGCCTCGCCGACCGGACCCGTGTCTGGGATTTGACAGGCGCTTGCCTCAAGGGCGACGCCAAAGAGGCGCTCGAAACATTCGCTGATCAGTACGACGCCGGCGCGGAGCCTGCGGTCATTCTGCGCGACATGCTCGACATTATTCATCTGTTGACCCGGGTGAAGGCGGCCGGCCCTTCCGCCGCCGCGCACGGCCCCGCCGGGGAGGCCGATGCGGAGCGGGCCAAAGCGATGGCCGACGGGCTGGAACTGAATGCGCTGACCCGGGCCTGGTCGCTCCTGATGAAAGGGCTTGCAGAGACCAACGCCGCCCCGGACGCCGCGGCTTCGGGCGAAATGGCGCTCATCCGGCTGTGCTTCGCCGCCGACCTTCCGACGCCGGATGAAGCGCTCAAAGCCTTAAAAAAAAACAGCAGTGACAACGTCCAGCGCGCCGTGAACGCCCCCGCCGCGCCTGCGGCGCCCGCGCCGGTCGACGCCTCTGCGGAAGCGCCGACCGTCATCAATATCGAACCGCCCTTGCGCCAGTCGCCGCCGGCGGAGCGCGCATCGCTGAGCACGTTTGAAGATGTTGTCCGGCTCGCCGGCCGGATGCGCGATGCGAAACTGAGAACCGAACTCGAAGCTTACGTCCATGTTCTGTCTTTCGAGGAGGGGCGCATCGACATGCGCCTCGGCGACGGCGCGCCGGACACCCTGCCGGGACGTTTGACCCAGCGCCTCAAACAGTGGACCGGGCGGCAATGGCTGGTGTCGGTGAGCGAAGCGCCGGGGGGCGCCGCGTCGATCCGGGATCAGCGCTTCGCCGAAGTCATGGCCGATCCTTTGGTAAAAAAGGCGCTGGAAATTTTCCCGGGCGCGGAGGTCACGCGCGTGAGCGAGGCCGAGGCGCCGATTGAGCCGGCGCCGGACGAGCTGGAGGAAGATCCGCCTATCGATCCCGACGACGATGCGCTGAGCGAGAACGAGATTGCGCTGCGCCGGGAGCATTCGCACGAAAAAAGGAAACTGTAAGCCATGGATATCGGCAAAATCATGAAACAGGCCGGCGAGATGCAGGCCAAGATGCAGGAAATGCAGGAAAAGCTCGCCGAGCTTGAAATCACCGGTGAGGCCGGCGCCGGCATGGTGAAGATCGTCATGAACGGCAAGGGCTACGCCAAGGCCGTCGCGATCGACCCGCAGCTTTTCAACGGCGATGACCGGGAAGTGTTGGAGGACCTCATCGCTGCGGCGGTGAACGACGCCAAGGCGAAGCTCGATACTCAGTCCCAGGAGCAAATGAAAGAGATGACCGCCGGTTTACCGTTGCCGCCGGGGATGAAGCTGCCGTTTTAGTCTGAAAGCGTTATCGTGCCCGCCTCCATCGGTCCTGAACTGCAACGCCTCATCGACCTCCTCGCCAAGATGCCGGGGTTGGGGCCGCGCTCGGCCAAGCGTGCGGCGCTCTACCTGTTGAAAAAGCGCGAACAAGTGATGGAGCCGCTCGCCTTCGCGCTTGATGATGCGGCGAAGAACGTGAAAACCTGCGCGATCTGCGGCAACTGGGATTCGATCGACCCCTGCGCCATATGCAGGGACGAAACGCGCGATCCGTCGGTGCTCTGCGTCGTCCAGGATGTGGGCGACCTATGGGCGTTGGAGCGGGCGGGCGTTCATAAAGGCCGCTATCACGTCCTTGGCGGGCTGTTGTCGCCGCTCGACGGCGTCGGTCCGGACGAATTGAAGATCGGCGCGCTGATCGAACGGGCGCAAGGCCCCGGCGTTAATGAAATCATCGTCGCCCTGCCCTCAACGGTTGATGGTCAGACCACGGCGCATTACCTCACCGAACATCTAGAGCGCGCGCAGGTTTCCGTCACGCGGCTCAGCCAGGGCGTGCCGGTGGGCGGCGAGCTGGACTATCTTGATGAGGGAACGCTTGCGGCGGCGATGAAGGCGCGGCGAAGTTTTTAAGAAATTCTGCGAGTCCAAAATGGCGTTGCGTTGTCAAGGGCGCAGCCGCTTTGCGGTCGCCGGCGGCGACCCTTGACAACGCAACGCCATTTTGAAGGCTGCTTGTTATGGGTTCAATGAACAATTTTGTTCATTGAACCCATAACTAGAAAAATTCCTAGGGAGCAAATCTCACCAGCGCTTTCGGAAAAAGCGCAGGGTTTCCGATCCACGCTCGTCGCATCGTCAGAGCAAAGACGAAAAGCGCAATCAGAAATCCGGTTGAGATCCCGTTGCGCGTCTCCGCAAACATTGGCGTTGTGACAGACAAGACCCAAACGGCCGCGATCATCCACGCTTCATATTTGAGCCAGCCGGTTTTCATGGCGCGGGCGACCACCACCGCGACCGGAAAGCCGAGGATGATTAGTTCGTAGTAAAACCCGTAAGGCGCAGCGAGGAATACGCCGGCGATCAATGCGGCCGCCCGCATTGCCGTGTCATCGACGTGACGCCAGACGCGCCACACCGCAGCGCCGGCGAGAACCGCGAAAGCGAGATGAAGGATCCGCGCCGGCCATTCCGCCAGTCCGACATAGAGCGCCGCCGAATAAGGCGTCGCCATTTTGGAGAGCGGCATGACTTGCTCACTCACCCGGCCCGAGACGTCGGCGACGGCGGCGAAAAAAGCCGTCCAGACCTCCGCGCCGTAAGCGAGAAGACTTAAGCCCGCGAGCGCCAGCGCCGTGATCGCGGCGACGGCGACAGCGCGCCAGCACCCGGCGGCGAGATAGGCGATGGGAATGAGCAGGCCGAGATGCGGCTTCACGGTCAGCAGCCCGGCGGCGATGCCGGCGACAATAGGCCGGCGTTTCGGATCGGACGCGGCGAGGATTAACAGCGCGGCCGTGAGGAAGCCGTTCTGTCCGCTGGTCAGCGCAATGAACGCCGACGGCGATGCGACAATGGCGAAGAACAGGAGATTGTCGCTAATCCGCTTACGGAGCAAGAGCGCGTAGGCGCCGAATGTGGCGCCGGAAAAGAGGGAAAAGCCGGCGAGATAAGGCAGCCCGGCGAAGAGCGCGATGGCGAGAAGATAGGTCGGCGGATACTGCCAGGAGAGTGTCAGGTCTTCGCGTCCGGGAAACGCCGCGTTGAGGCGCGCCTGAAACGCCTCGACGTCATAAATGTCGGCTGCGGCGCCCTCGGCCGCGGCGGCGGCCGCAATGTGGAACGCGGAGAAGTCGCCGCCGATCATGATCTCGCTCGCGCCGGCCAAGGCCGCTGCATACATGACGGCGCCGGTGAGCGCCGACATGCCCGCCCAGAACCCGAAGATCAGCCAAAGCCGCCTGCGGGTGGGCGCATAGCGCTTCCAGAGAAACGCCTGCGAGGATGCGTTAACGCCTTCCATGGGGTCGTTGTACCGGGCCGGTATTGCCCAAAAGTTTCAACAGGGCGCGGAAAAATAACGCGAGACTCAGGGCCCCCGAATCGGATAAATGTTCCTGTTATGATCTCATCTGCTCTCACCGAAGCCGGGCTTGCTCCCGGTGCGCCGCCGTTCTGGATTGCGCTCGCTTTGTTCGCGGCGCTCGTGGTTTCCGCCGTCTGCTGGACGCTTGCCGCGCGGCGGGCGGGACGGCTCGGGAAGATGCTTGAGAAGACACGCATCCGGCTCGCCGGCGCCGAGCAGCGGTCCGGCGAGGTCGATCCGTTACGCGCCGCGTTGGAAGCGGAACGCGCGCGCGCGGAGACGGCGGAAAAAGCGGTCGCTGAAAACGAAGTGCGGCTTGCCGAACGCGAACGCGCGCTTGCGGAACTCAAAACCCGCCTCGATGCGGAGTTCAAGGCGACGACGGCGGATCTCCTCAAGGGCGCGCATGAGTCATTCCTTGAGCGGGCCAAGGAGACGTTCGATCTCTACAAGTCGTCAGCGAACGCCGAAGGCGAGAAACGCCGCAAGGCCCTCGACGACCTTTTGAAGCCGGTAAGCGACACGCTTGTGCGCTATGAAAAGGGCCTTGCGGAAATGCGCGAGGAGCAGGCGAAATCACGCGGCGCGCTGACGAACCAGATCGGCGAGTTGGCCAAACAAACCCATGACGTGCGCGCGGAAGCGCAGAAACTGTCGACCGCCTTGCGCGCCGGGCCCAAAACCCGCGGGCGCTGGGGCGAGGAGCAACTTAAAAACGTCGTCGAAATCGCCGGCATGGCCGCCCATGTGGATTTCACCGAGCAAACCGCGCATGCGTCAGAAGACAAACGAAAAATTCCGGACATGGTCGTGCGGCTGCCGGGCGAGCGCGTCATTGCGGTGGATTCCAAAGTGTCCCTGGGCGCGTATCTCGACGCGGTTGATGCGGATACGGACGAGGCGCGCACCGCTGCGCTCAATCGGCATGCGGATGATTTGTGGGCCCATGTCAAAGGCCTCGCCGCGAAGGAATATGCGGCGTCGCTGCGCGATTCCCTCGACTATGTTGTTTTGTTCCTGCCGGGCGAAAACTTCTTTTCAGCCGCGCTCGATGCGCGTCCGGAGCTCTATCAAAAGGCGTTCGACCAGAAGATCCTCATCGCCACGCCGACAATCCTGATTGCGGTCCTGAAATCCGCCGCGCTCAACTGGCGCCAGGAGCGCATGACGGATCACGCCCACAAGGTCGCGGCGATGGCGAAAGATCTTTACGACAGCCTGCGGCGCATGGGCGACAATCTCGCCGGGCTCGGCAAGTCGCTGGAGACATCGGTGAAGCGCTATAACGACCTCGTCGGCAATGTGGAGTCCCGGGTGATGCCGAGGGCGCGCAAATTTGCAGAGTATGAATTGCCGGGAATAGACGCCGACATCAATGAACTGGCGCCGGTTGAAAACTCCCTGCGCGAGATTCGCGGCGATAAGGATTTGCTGATCGGCTATGACGGCGACAGCGAAGAAGATGCGGCTTAAAAGAAGGATGTTGACTCTCTAATGTAGATAGTCTACATATCAATTGTAGATTGATATCGTTAGGGCGTTAATATGAAGACTCTTGGCTTTTGGAACAATAAGGGAGGCACGGGCAAAACAAGCCTTGCTTTCCAAGGAATTTGTGCATTTGCAGCGCAAAACCCAGAGGAACCAATTCTTGTTTTCGATGTATGCCCTCAAGCTAACTTGAGCGAGTTGTTTTTGGGCGGGCAAGAGAATGATGGCGGGCGCAACTTGCTAAGCCTGCATGGCGAGTCTTTTCGACGCTCGATTGGGGGGTACTTTCAGGATCGATTGCCCAAGCCATTTGACTCAAGTTCTATCGATCCCAGCGGGTTTATATCCAAACCTAGCGAGTTCAACTCGAAAATTCCAAACAACATAAACCTTGTTGCAGGGGACCCTTTGTTGGAGTTGCAATCAAACGCAATCTCAACTCTGGCAAACACACAAATACCTGGGACAGATAGTTGGTCAGCCGTCGCGAGCTGGCTTCTCGATTTTACAAGAGCGTGTGAGGATCAATTCGAGTACTGCTTCGTTGATATGAATCCTAGTTTCTCGATGTATACGCAAATCGCTCTTGCTGCGTGTGAAAGGCTAATTCTACCGGTAACAGCCGATGATTCATCACGTCGCGGAATCCAAAATGCTCTTAGCTTGATTTTTGGAATGAAGCTGCCTTCGGAAATTTATGCAAAACACAATTTTCATACGCGTATGGAAGTTGCGGGTATTGCGCCGCCAAAGATTCACATGATCGCAAAAAACAGACTTACTCAGTACGTTCGCACAGCAAAGGGTTACTCCGCGGTCCTTGACGGCATTCAAGGTGACTTACGATCAGTTCATAAGTCTAATCCGGAGTATTTCACTTTTGAAAAACCATCAGACGGAATGTTTGAAATTCGTGATTTCCAAACAGCTGGTGTTGTTGCATTTGCTAGAGGCACACCCTTCTCAACAATGAAGTCGGGGACGCTGAGCGTTGCAACGCAGAGAGTTCAAGTCAATAAAGATCAGTTAGCGGACAATCAACAAGTTATAGACGAATTGGCGTCTAGCTTTTGGTGAGTTTGCCGCGCCGGCGTAGATTTACGCCGCTTCCTTTTTCGTCAGTCGCCACACTTCGCGCATTTTCGGGGGCGAGGCCTGCAGAATTGCGTTGCGGAAGATGCGCCCCATGATCCGCATCAGGAAGATCCCGAAAGCGAGCATCAGCGCCGTTGCGCCCAGGATTTCCCACATGGGCGGGTCCGCTGCGGCGCGCATCATAACCGCGTAAGGGGTGTAAATGGGGATCCAGGTCAGGATTGACGCCACGACGCCGTTCGGTTCCTGAAAGACCATAATCATGAACGGCAGCGGCGCAAAAACGAGCAGCATCACCGGCCCCATATAGGATTGCGCGTCCTGCAGGGAGTTGGAAACGGCCCCGATGGCGAGAAACAGCATCGCGAAAATGACATAGGCGCAAAGGAAGTAAAACAGATAGACCGCGAGCAGGTTTGACGAAAACAGTGTGTTCATGATGGTCGTCGCAACGCTCTCCTCCCCGCCGGTGTCGATCGTTGCGCTCATGCCGATGCCGCCGGCGATGAAAATGGTCGGCATGGTCAGGCCGACGGCGCCGATACCAAGCAGTTTGCCCATCATCAGCTGATTGGCGGTCACCGACGACAACAGGATCTCGACGATCTTGTTGGAGCGCTCTTCAATCGTGTTCGTCAGCAGAAGGTTGCCGACGCCGAAGATAATCACCAGCAGCATGTAGGTCATGGCGGCCGGCAGGCCGGTTTCGATTCTATCCTGAAGGCCGAGTTCGGCTTCATCCGGCGCGCGGTCCGGCCGGAAAGATTTCACCGCAGCGCTAACGGCTTCAACGTCTGCGATGTCCTCCGGCGACACGCCGAGCGTTTCATAGCGTTCCCGCTTCAAGGCGTCGTTCAGCGCCCGGGAAACCCTCGCCTCCAACAGCGTGTCGGTGAGGTTTCGGCTCCAATATTGCGCCGGCGGCGCGTCGTCTTCGGCGCTGAAATCGCGCGGAATCAAAATCGCCGCGAACACCGTCTTACGTCCCTCGGGCGTCGAGACGGTCTTCTCCTCGAGCAAGTAAGGACGCAATGCGTCTTCAGCCTCTTTGAGACTTTCAGCGTTCGCCGCCTCCGGCGGCAAATCAACCAGCCGGAAAGAGGCGGCGGGTTCGGGAAACGGGGGAACGCCGGCGCGCAGCCTATCTGTCGCCGCGGCGCGGGCGGCGTCGAGGCCGCCGGCCTCCTTGAAAGCGGCGATGCGCTGGTCGTCGATGCGGTCCGGCGCGAACGGCGCCGGCAAGGGGTCGGCGTCGGGCGCCATGCCCGCGCCGGCGTAGAGATCCCAGGCTTCCAGAAGGGCGCGCATGCGCCTGCGCTCGATCTCATCGACAATCGCCTGGGTGTAAACGCCTGTCTCATCATAAACGACGTAGTGGCGCACCGGTTTCGTGCGTTCGGCGATCCCGATCGCGGCGCTGACAGCGACGAAGCCCAAGGGAAACATCACAAGGAACAGCAAAAAGCCGCGCGAGAAAACATATTGCTTGTATTCGCGCCAGGCGATCAGGAGGATCTGTTTCACTCTGCGGCCTCCTTCATGGCGCCGGCGCTTTGACTTTCGTCTTCCTCGTCGCCGGCGAGCGCTACGAATATGTCATGCAGCGTGGCGCCGGCCTGTTCAAAACGGCTGATCGAAATGCCTTGCGCAACGGCGCGGGCGAGAAAGTCCTGCGGGTTGGCGTGCTCCTCGAGCTCAATCTCGAAGGTCGTTTCCGCGCCGGAGACGTCTTCAACGCGGATAGCGGCGACGTCGCCCAGAGCCATCAGGTCTTCCATTTGCGCTGTGGTTCGCACATGCAGACGTTGGGCGAACGCTTCGCGCGCTTCCGACATCGTGCCCTCGAATCGTTTTTCACCGTGAGCGATAATCAAAAATCGATCACACAAGCGCTCCGCATGCTGCATGACATGAGTTGAAAAGATGATGGTTCGCCCGGCCTCGCGTTGATTGCGTATCAGGTCTTCCAGCGTCTGCTGATTAATCGGATCGAGGCCGGAAAAAGGTTCGTCGAGGATGAGCAGTTCAGGATCATGTGCGATGGTGGCGAGAAGCTGCACCTTTTGCGCCATGCCTTTTGAAAGCGCTTCGTTCTTGGAGCGTGCAAACTCTGCAAGGCCGAACTCCTCCAGCAGCGCCATGGCCTTTCGATTCGCGTCGCGCCGCGACATGCCGCGCAGCTGCGCAAAGTATGAAATCGCGTCGACGGCCTTCATTTTTTTGTACAGGCCCCGCTCTTCCGGCAAATAGCCGATCCGGGCTCTCACCGGAATCGCGGATTTTGACCCCAACATCAGAATGCGTCCGGCCGACGGCTGTATGATGTCGAGCATCATGCGAAGCGTTGTCGTCTTGCCGGCGCCGTTGGGGCCCAGGAAACCGTAGATTTCCCCTTGTTCGACCTGAAAGGACAGGTCGTTGACGGCGGTGAAGGCGCCGTACCGTTTCACCACATTCTCAAGGAGAACAACCGGTTGCGACATTAAATTCCTCTTGCCCGCCTACCCCGTGCCGGAATGACGGCTTATGCCAGAACGCCCGTTAAAGAAGCAATAAGCTTTCTACCAGCTGCCGGTGTTGTCCATGCTGACCCAGGGCTCGGCCGGCGCCAGGCTGGCCCCCTTCTGAAGAAGCTCAATCGAAATCCCGTCCGGGGATCGCACAAACGCCATATGACCGTCCCGGGGCGGCCGGTTGATGGTCACGCCGGCCTCCCTGAGCCGGGCGCAGGCGTCGTAGATATTCTCAACCCGGAACGCGAGATGACCAAAATTTCGTCCGCCGTCATAGTCCTCCGTATCCCAATTATAGGTGAGTTCCACCAGCGGCGCTTTCTTTTCCCTGGCTTGCTCAACATCATCCGGTGCGGCGAGGAAGACCAGAGTGAAGCGCCCTTTCTCGTTCTCCATTCGGGAGACTTCAACAAGCCCGAGTTGATCACAGTAAAAATTTAACGACGCGTCCAGATCTTTCACGCGCACCATGGTGTGCAGGTATTGCATGGGGGGGGCTCCTTTTCGATTGCGTTTATTCGCGAGCGCGAATGATCTCGTCGCGCAGATATCCGGGTCGGTTTCGATGATAACGCCGCATAAAGAAGGCGACGATGGCGAGCCAGGAAAACAGCACGCCGAAAAAGTAGTAAAATCCGCCGAGATCGCGAACATAGTACAGCGCCGCTTCCGGCGGCGTTTCCCGGAAAAAGATCATCTTGCCGTCTTCAAGGAACAGGCGCTCTGCTGTGTCCACCGGCGCCGGAATGACGCCGGCGGCTTCCGCGCCCATCAAAATGGCGGCAAGCAATATGAAAATGACGGGCAGCGATAGAAAAAACGTCGCGGCCGCCGCGAGGGCGTAACCGGGAAAGCGCGGTTCGTTGACCCGCTTGTAGAGCGCGTTGAACTGCGACTCGTTGAGGTGACTGACGAATTCGGGCTCATGTTGTTGGTAATGCGCCCACTCGACGGCCGCGCCCTCGCGCAGTTCATCGTCGATTCGCTTGCGCCAGCGCTGGTAGAGCACGCCTGCCGCGGCGAGGCCCAAAACAACAACCGTAAAAAAGACGACCATGAAGACTTCTCGCCGACCCCTCCAAGAGGGTCCTCATTACCCTAGACGCGCGCCTTGCCCAAGGCGCCTTCAAGGGCGTCCGCAAATCGCTCGCGCTCCTCCGGCGCCAGAAAGCTCCCCAGGATCAGCGTTTCGCCCTTGGACGTGACGCGAACCTGGCTCTCGTGTTGGGCCGGTCGGTCGATGGAAACGCGGGTCCAGGCGGGCTGAAGGCGCCAACGGGTTTCGTGTCCGGAGGGCAGCACGCGTGAGATCCACAGATCGTCTTCGGTGACCCGAACGCGTTCGCGCAAGCGCCCCTGGCGGTAAGACAGCTTGAAGGCGAGCCACACGAGAAAGACGTCGAGACCGCAAAACCCGATCACCGGCCAGGCCCCGATGGCGAAGAAATAGAGGCCGAAAAAGAAGTTCGCCGCGATCACGACGGCCATCACCGCCAGAAACCCCGCCGCAGGCAGCGATCGATTGGGATAGAGCACCGCGTCAAAAATGTGATCGCCGCGTCCATGATCGGGGGGATCGAGTTCGCGGGCGCGCCCCTTCATCACCGGCGCCATGGTTTCAATATCGCGAGCGCGTTTCATCGCCGCCAACTCTAAGCGCCGACGCGCGCAGCGGCAATGTCGGGATCGGCGTCTTTACCTGTGAACGCCGCGCGTTATGGTCGCGGGCCGTTCCTCATTAAGGATAATCGCCGCCATATGCCCCGCAAGATGACACGCGCCAACGCAGCCGTCCTGTTTGAGCGACTGTCGGCGGCGACGCCGACGCCGGAAACGGAACTGCATTACAAAAATCCCTACACGCTGGTCGTCGCGGTGGCGTTGTCCGCGCAGGCGACAGACGAAGGCGTCAATCGGGCGACCGGCCCCTTGTTTGAAATCGCCGACACGCCGCAAAAAATGGCGGCGCTCGGCGAAGAAGCCCTCGGCGGTTACATCAAGACGATCGGGCTCTGGCGCAACAAAGCGAAGAACGTCATTGCCCTGTCGAAAATGCTGATTGAGGATTTCGACGGCGAGGTGCCTCAGGAGCGCGAGGCGCTGGAACGTCTGCCGGGCGTTGGTCGAAAGACCGCGAATGTGGTGTTGAACGTCGCCTTCGGTCAGCCGACCATCGCCGTCGACACGCACATCTTTCGCGTCTCGAACAGAACCGGGCTCGCGCCCGGGAAGAATCCGCTGGAAGTCGAGCTGGCCCTTGAAAAATCGACGCCCGAGCCATTTCTGCAGCACGCCCATCATTGGCTCATTCTGCATGGGCGCTATGTTTGTAAGGCGCGAACCCCCGAATGCTGGCGATGCGCCATCGATGATCTTTGTCAGTTCAAGGACAAAGTGAAAGAGCCGAAGACCGCCAGGTCGAAAGCAAAAAGCCCGGCCAAGCCAATCGGTAAACTAAAGGCGGCGGCGCCAAAGAAAAAGAAAACGGCCAGGAGCAAGAAACGAGCATGAACCCGCATGACAGAATCATCATCGCGCTTGATGTCGCTGACGCGGCGCGGGCTTCCGCTGTCGTCGAGGCCGTCGGCGAGGCCGGGAGGTTTTACAAGATCGGTTACCAGCTGATGCCGGTCGGAGGGCTCGACCTGGCGGCGAAACTGTCCGCCGCTGAAAAGAAAGTGTTTTTGGATTTCAAGTTTCACGACATCGGCGCAACAGTGGAGCGCGGCGTGGCGAGCGTTGTGAAATTGGGCGGCGACTTTCTGACCGTCCATGCCGAGCCGGATGTCCTGAAAGGCGCCGTGGCCGGGCGCGGCGATGACAAGCGCCTGAAGATTTTGGGCGTCACCGTCCTGACCAGCCTCGATCAGGCGGCGCTGCAGCGCGCAGGGATCGACATGCCGGTCGATCAACTTGTTTTGAAGAGAGCCGAATTCGCGGCTGAAGCCGGCGCGGACGGCGTCGTCGCATCCGCCAGGGAAGCGGCCGCCATCAAGGCGCGGTTCGGCGACGCCTTGAAAATCGTGACGCCGGGCATACGTCCCGCGGGCTCCGCCGTCCATGACCAAAAACGGGTTGTCACGCCTGGCGATGCGGTTCGGGCGGGCGCGGATTATCTGGTGGTTGGCCGGCCGATCGTCGCCGCAGATCATCCGCACGCAGCAGCATCCGCGATTGCGCAGGAAATCGCGGACGTAGTCTAGGCCGTTTTGCGCCGCCCGGCGCGATGCGATACGTTATGAACAGGAATTGAGAGGGGGCGGCAAAGCCCCCCTTAAGCACAGGGATGGAATGGGAATGGCCGATCCGGTCAAGCGCGTGGAGCGCCGATCAAAACGCACTATTTTCAGCGCGTATCTCACGAGCGCGCGAAAGAACGGCGCATCCACTGTCGCGCTGACGGATGGCGACGGCAAAAAGTTCACGTTCAAAGACCTGACCCGCGCCGCCTTTGCGCTTGGCGGCGCGATTGCGCGCATGACGACGCCTAAGGAACGGGTTGGCGTGCTGTTACCGACCGGCGCCGGCGCGATGATCGCCTTTTTTGCGTTGTTGTCGCGCGGGCGCGTCCCTGCGATGCTGAATTTTACGTCCGGCCCGAAAAATATCCTGGCCGCGTGTCAGGCGGCAGAAGTGACGAAAATCATCACCGCTAAAAAGTTTGTCGACATCGCCGGGCTTGAAAAACTGATGAGCGAGCTGGGGGCCGGCGCTGAGCTCATCTATCTCGAAGACGTGCGCGAAACGCTCACCTGGCGCGACAAGGCGTTGGCGCTATTGGGGCCGGTTGTTCCGAGCCTGACGACCGCGCATCCGAAGTTCGACGATACGGGCGTTGTGCTGTTTACGTCCGGCACGGAAGGGGCGCCCAAGGGCGTTGCACTGTCGCACCGAAACATCATTGCCAATACAGAACAAATCTCCGAACACGTCACGCTGTTGCCGACCGATATCTTTTTCAATCCGCTACCTACGTTTCACTGTTATGGGCTTACCGCCGGCGCCCTTTGGCCCATCCTCAACGGCCATCCGGTTGTTTTGCACCCCTCCCCCCTGCAGGTGAAAATCATCCCGAAGCGGATCTTTGAGACCGGGTCGACCGTTCTCTTCGCCACGGATACGTTTTTGTCGCAATATATGCGCGCCAGTGAAGACGGCGCCATGTCGTCGCTGCGCATTGCGGTATGCGGCGCGGAGCGCGTGCGCGACGAAACGCGTCAAGCGGCGGAGAAGCGGTTCGGTTTTGAGGTGCTGGAAGGCTACGGCGTCACCGAAGCGTCGCCGGTGCTTGCCGCGAACCAACCCGGCGATATCCGTTCCGGCACGGTCGGAAAAATGTTGCCGGCGGTGGAGACGCGCCTTGAGCCCGTGGAGGGGCTTGAAAATGCGGGCCGCCTGCATGTGCGCGGGCCAAACATCATGAAAGGATACTTGACCGCCGACGAGCCCGGCGTCGTCAAGCCGCCGAAAGAAGGCTGGCATGACACCGGCGATGTCGTCGCCATTGACGAGCGCGGTTATGTATCGATCCGCGGCCGGCTCAAACGCTTTGCGAAAATCGGCGGCGAGATGGTGTCATTGGCGGTTGTCGAAAACTGCGCGTCGGCGGTCTGGCCGGACAACCTGCATGCGGCCGCAATCCTGCCTGACCCCAAAAAGGGCGAGCAGATTATTCTGGTCACGGATCGCATAGACGCGCCGCGCGGATTGTTGCTCGCCTGGGCGCAATCGCACGGCGTCGCCGAGCTGGCGGTGCCGAAGAAGATTGTGGAAGTCGAAGAATTGCCGGTTCTGGGCACCGGCAAGATCGATTACCTCAAGGTCAAAACGATCGCGGAAGAAGCGCTCTTCGCCCGCGCCGAGGAAGCGGCTGCGTCGCCTGCGCCGGAACCCAGCAAAAAAGAGCTGAAGCAAAAAGCCGCCGAAGAACGCGCTGAAAAGAAACGCCTGGAAAAAGAAGCGAAAGCGGCCGAAAAAGCCGCCAAAGAAAACGAACAGATTGCAGAGGCGCCGCCAGGCGCATCCAATGACAACAGGGATGTGAAAGACGCTGCGGAGTAACGCGCTACGGCGTCAGCCGCGCTGCGGCGGCGGCGCGCTCGACCTCCTCATCCGTTGTCGGCGGTTCTTCGTCCGACGCTGCTTCATCGACGACTTCGCCGGTATCGGCGTTGTCGTCACCGGTCGCTGACGTCTCCGTTACCGCCGCTTCATCGGCAGGTTGCGGTTCCTCGTTCGCCGGCGGCGGCGGTTCCGCATCTGCAACGGGCGGCGCTGTCAACAAACGCAACTCGTCTTCGGTAATTGGCTGGCCGACGTCTTCAAGGGGCGGCGGCGCGAGACGTCCGTGATCCATGAATTCGCGCACCAGCCTGGCCCAACCCGCCCGCGTGAAATGGAAAGCGCCGTCTGCGCCCGGCCGCGGATCGCGCGGCGCCGACGCGGCGCGTTCAAGCCACCCCTTGCCGGCCTTTTCGCCGTGCAGACCGGCGGCGGCGACCGACATCAACGTATAGACATGCGCGTCCGGGCCGGTCTTTATCAGCGGCTCCAGCGCGGTCATCGCTGTTGCGTGTTCTCCTGCGAGATTTGCGGCCCGCGCCCGAAGCAATGCCGCCTCTGCAGCGTCGGGATTTTTCGCAGCCAGTTTGTTCAGCTTTTCAGCGCGTTTTTCCGGCGTTTCGTTCCGGTAGATTTGATCGAATGCGCGGATGAGCGCCGGGTGCGCTTCCTTTGAAAAAGCCGTTTCGATCACCGCGGCCGCTTTCCCGGTTTTTCCCTTGTCCGCATACAACTCCGCCGCCAACGATGCGGCAGGCGCTAACGCCGGCGCCAGTTTCAGCGCCGCCTCAGCCTCTGAAAGCGCCGTCTCCGGATCGTCTGAGGCGCGAGCCGCATACGCGTCGGCCGTGAACAATGCGGCGGCGGCGCGGTCGGCTTTTTCCGGATCAATAAGGTTGTTGCGTTTGCCCTTGGCGACGGCGTCGCGCGTTTCGCCCCAAGCGCCCCGCTCCAGGCCAAGATCGACAACGGAATGAAACGCCCAGCCCGCATTGGCGCGCAAGGCGAAAGCGCGTTCTGCGTATTCCTGCGCCTTTTTTTGGTCGCCGCGTTTGATCGCCTGCGCGTAGAGCCCCTTTAGGCCGAGAAACTCAGTCTCCGGCGCTTCCAGCATGGCGGAAAAACTGGATCGCGCCGCGTCTTCATCGCCGGACAGCTGCGCGGCCTGCGCTGTCAGCAAACGCGTCAGCGACAGATCATGGAGGTGTTTCTGCGCCACCCTGGCGTGATGAGATGCGTCGGCGGCGTCGCCGACGGCGACGGCTTCCAGGCCGCGCGTCAGCGCCGCGACGCCGCGCTCTCGTTTTGCCTCGGCGTCCTTCGCGCGAATTTTCGCCGGCAATTGAAGGATGTCCTTGATTTTGTGCGTCGCGTAAATGGTCGCGAAAAATAGCGCCGCAAGGGCGCCCAGCACAAACCAGGACGGGCTGTCAAAGGCTTGTCCGAACGCCTCGCCGCTGATGCGGCTGTCGAAAGTCATCAGCACGGTGATCGTGCCGGCCAGCAGGACAAGCCAAAGTAGAAAGATCAGTATACGAGTCATATGCGGTGTTTATCCGTTCGCCTGTCCGGCGACAATCGCCGTCAGCTTGGCGACCGCCTCGTCTATCGCCGTTCGCGATTGCGCCAGTTCCACCCAATCCTGCATCGCGATCTGGGCCGGTTGGGGGAGACGCTTCAGTTCCGATAGCGCTGTTTCCAGGTCGCCGTTCTTTACCGCAAATTCCGCGCGTGAGATCACTGCGCTCGGCTCGTCTCCAGGTTGCGGCGCGGCAGGGCGAACACTGACGACGCTGGCGGCGCGCGCGGCGTACCGTTCCCAGACGCCGTTGGCGTTTTCGCGCCTCGCCACCGCGAGCCCCTCTCGGGCGGCGCCGCGAAACGCGTCATGGATTTCGGCCATGGTTGGGGCGCCGGCGTCGGCGTAAGCGTGCAGCGTCTCGATTGCATTCGTGTTCGGCGCAAGCCGTGCGAGCGCCGACAAGTCGCCTGAAAAAGGCGCGCCGTCGTTGACCGCGCGCGCAACAGCGCTCAGCGCGACGGCGGCCGCGGCGACCGGTGCGTTTTGCGCGGCCCGTTCCAGGGCGGCGTTCTCTTGGCGCAGCGCCGCAATCTCCGCTTCCGCCGCGGCGGCGCGGTCGCGCGCTGTCGCCAACGCCAGGACGCTTTCATCGCGTTCACGGCGGGTATCGGCCAGGCTGGCCTCCAGCGCGGCCTCGCGTTCGCGCGCCTCTGCAAGCGCGTCCTCGAGCGACGCCAAGCGTGTTGGATTCGGTAAGGCGTCGCCGTCCTCAATAGACTGATGCTCCGTACTAGGAGCATTGCTCATGTCGACTTCCGGCGTTTCACTCGCGGGCGCCGCCTCAACGTCCTCGAATGCATTCGGCGGCGAGGCGATGTCTTCTGGGGCGTCGCTGCCGTCTGCGCCGTTGCTCGGAGCGCCCGGAGAGCCGGCGCCATCGTCCGACTCTGAAACTGTCGGGGCGTCGGCCGGCGCTGCGCCGTCCTCCGCTTGCGTATCGTTCTGGCTTTCGGTGTCGCTTTCCACCTCGAGCGTCAGAGGAACGGGCGCCTCGCTCTGGGTTTCGATAACCGCGTCGGCATCCGCCGCGATCGCATCGGCGACGGCGTCTTTCGCGCTTTGGGCCAGGGTTTCGTTGTCGAAATCCTCCGCCGCCGGGAGTTGCGCGTCGGCGTGTTCACGCGGCGTCGCGTTGGCGGCTGCGTCTTTCGCCGTCTCCACTTGCGTATTGACCAGCTTGTCCTGGGCGTTTGTTTCGTCGCTTTGAACAACGCCAGGGTCCGGATTGGATGTTGCGGCCGGCGAAGCCGCGGGATTCTCATCGCGATCGGTGAGATACCAAAACGCGCCTGCGGCGATGGCGGCGAGCGTCAAGCCGACAAAGAACAGAACGCCGGGACTGACAAATGACCGCGCAGCGCCGTCGGCTTTGTTTTCAGGTTCCGCTTCCGGCGTCTTGATGACGTCGTCTGCAAACGGGCCGTCCTTGGGAGCCTCCAAATCGTCAACGATTTCCGCCTCGACCTCCGGAATTGCGTCATCGGATGCTGAGTCCGGATTGGTCTCAGGGTCCGCGTTAGGAGGTTTTTTTTCATCGGCCATGACGGTCCTCGACGCATCGTCGCTATCGGTTAGTTAAGCCCCCTGCCCGCCCGGCTCAAGCGCGGCGCATTAGGAGGTCTATCATGGCGCCGGCGTTTCTCGCCTGCGCAACAGCGACCGCGCCCCAGCGCGCGTTTGCAGCATGGTCCGCGACGGCTTGGCTCAAACATACCGCCCGGCAACGGCGCAACGCCGGCGTTAATCCTGCGCGATCGACCAATTGCACAAACAGACGCGCGGTGCGCGGCGAGAAGAGCGCGACATCGGCCGCGCCGCGGCGCAACGCTTCAACGGCGAGCGGCGGCAACGCATCAACAGCGTCGGCGTCATAAGCGACAATGCGTTCCGCGGCGACGCCGCGTTCCTGGAGCAGTGAGAGGAGATCGCCCGCCCTTTCTGATCCGGCGATGTGAATGACGGGACCGGTAAGGCCGGCCGCCGACGCTATGGTCGCGGCCAGCGCGCCGACGTCGCCGCCGGACCCGGTCACGTCCGCGAATCCGTGTTCCTCGGCGACCGCCGCGCTCGCCTCCCCAACGCAGAAAACCGGAACGTCTCGGAGGGTGCTGGCCGCTGCAAAGGCGCGCACGCCGTTGGCTGACGTGAACGCAAGCCCGTGAAGGGACGTGGGAAGCGAAACCCTGTTCCGAAATCGCACACGCATCAGCGGCGAGACCACCGCGTCGAGGCCTTTATCGCGACAGGCGTCGGCAAAAACGCCGGCGTCCGGTTCCGGACGCGTGACCACCACGGTCATCGGCGGGTCGCCGCGCTTGTCAGGTCAAGCATTGCTTTTTCCCTTACTGGTTTCGAACAAGAAACAAGTGCTTCCGACATGGTTGGCCAATCGCCGCCCTTGCATCGAAGGGTGGTTTCGATGTCAAAGCCCCGTAATGGCAGATCAAGGAAAGCGCAAGGCGGAGGGCGCCGCATCCGGCGGAGAAACGCTCATTCTGGGCCTGGAGACGAGTTGCGACGACACCGCCGCGGCGATCGTGCGTTGGCGGGCCGATGGATCGCGGCGGATCCTCTCAAACGTGGTGTGGACCGAGCATGACGACCATGCCGCGTATGGCGGCATTGTTCCCGAAATCGCAGCCAGGAGTCATGTCGAGCGCCTTGACCGCGTCATTGCGCGCTCGCTCGACGAGGCGGGTATGACCATCGATAACGTCGACGCGGTGGCGGCGACCGCGGGGCCCGGACTCGTGGGAGGCGTCATGGTCGGCCTGACTGCTGGAAAGGCGATCGCCTTGGGACGGGGCATACCGTTGATCCCCATCAACCACCTTGAGGGGCACGCACTCTCCGTTCGTATGACGAACTCAGCAGAGTTTCCGTATTTGCTGCTCCTCATTTCCGGCGGTCATACCCAGCTGATTTGGGTTGAAAACCTGGGCCAATACCACCGCCTCGGCGCCACCATCGACGACGCCGCCGGCGAGGCGTTCGATAAGACGGCGAAATTGCTCGGTCTTGGTCAGCCCGGCGGTCCCCGGATCGAATCCGCGGCGACCGGCGGCCGCGCAGATCGGTATGACCTTCCCAATCCGCTTGAAAAAAGGGGGGGATGCGACTTTTCCTTTTCCGGCCTCAAAACAGCAGTGCGCGAGATCGCGACGGGTATGGCCGGCGCCGACGGCCGGTTTGACGGCCAGGATGTTTCAGATCTCGCTGCATCATTCCAGCTGGCTGTTGCTCGCCATCTGGCCCGTCGGACGGAGCGGGCGATGGATATGGTAGAGGCGCCGGAGGGCGGCGGCAGGCTGGTAGTCGCCGGCGGCGTCGCCGCGAACTGCGCAATTAGAACGAAATTGAGTGCATTATGCGAACGCAGATCATGGCGTCTCGTCGCGCCGCCGGCGAAGTACTGTACGGACAATGGCGCGATGATCGCGTGGGCCGGGGCGGAACGCCTGGCGGCCGGATTGGTCCCCGGTATGGCCGACGCCCTCGCCTTTGCGCCGCGGGCGCGATGGCCGCTGGCCCCGCCGCCGGCGGGCGGCGAAATCGGCGGCGGCCGCAAAGGGCCGAAAGCCTGAGGGCGAATCCCCCCAGTTTTACATAACTCCCTGATTTGACACTGATAATTGCAGCGGGCGTTGCAGTATGGCCAAAAAACAAAGCGCGGAAGCCAGGGTGGTGCTTCCGCGCTTCAGGGGCGCTGCAGCGGCGTTAGGGAGGTTAGTCCTGTAAGGGGGGCACTAGGACTAGACGCCGCCGCAGCTAGGGGTTCGGTGATATTCGCGTTAAGCGATAACGCCGCGGGTGGCTAAATCCGCTGCGATGTAAAGGACGGCGCCGAGGATAGCCGTGAGCGACAGGGTCGCGATCAGCTGAACGGCGGCGTCTTTGAAAGACGTAAACATGGCAAAGTCCTCATTCTGATAACGTTGTTGTTTTTGTTGCACTCAGCGGGAGACGGGTCTCTCTCATCATGCAAGACGCTAGATAGGTAAGGGATAAACACTTGTCAATGAACAAATCGCTAAACGTTCATTTTTTAGCCTGAGAAATTCTCGAGATCCTGTGAAAAAACCTAAACCTATTAAAAACAATGGGTTAATCGCAATCAGGCGCAATCAACATTAGCACTTCAGCACCACGTATATAGCGTAAGTAACCAATTTTTTGATGGAAAGCTCTAGGTGATTGGCTGTTTGCGCTCTGCTCGGCACGCGAACGCATCAAGAATGAGGTTGAGAACGCCCTCCAACTCCCGGGAAATCGTCTCAAATTCCCCTTCGAAAATGACGCCCGGCCCGGTGAACCGGAAAACGGTGTCCTGAAGAATGCGCGCCATTCTGAGCGGCTCTTCCTCAATGGCGAACACCCCGGTCTGTTCTCCTTCGGTGAGAATGCGCGCCAGAATCCGTCCTTCGTTCGCCTCCCATTCAAGCGCCACTTTGGGGCGTTCGGCGATCAGCTCTTGCGAGAGCTCGAACGCTTTGGGCCTGTTGTGAAAGCGGTCATATGCGAAACGGACTTTTCGCTGAAAGAACTTCCGGAGCTTTTCTGCAGGTTTCAGGCTTGGATCGTCCGAAATCGCCCGCAGGGAGTCAAAAACCTCATTGCGCAAAAGCCGGACAAAAGTCTCGGCAATGTCCATTTTCGATGGAAAATAACGATAGAGATTGCCAGTGGACATGTTGCAGTCCTCGGCAATCTCAGACATGGTCGTTTTTTTGAAGCCGTAATGAAGAAATCGGCGGCTCGCCGCGTCGAGTATTTGTTTCGCGGTTTCGTCAAGATGTGACAGCGGCATAGGCGTCCATAGTCTCGCTGAATAATATATAGATCGTTAAATCGTCATTGTACATCCGTCGCGTTTCGCGCGACGTTCCGGTATGGCCGACGCAGACATGAGCGACCCCGTCAAGATCGAAGACGCTAAGCCTTTTGACGCCGTCGGCGTTGTCGGCGCCGGCGCTTGGGGCACGGCGCTCGCCGGTCTTGTCGCCGCGAAGGGGGTTGCTACCCGGCTCTGGGCGCGGGAGGCGGAAGTTGCCAAGGCGATTTCCAGCAAGGGTGAAAACACCGTCTTTTTACCGGGTGTCCGGTTGGACCGGCGACTGCAGGCGACGAACGATCTCGCGGAGATGGGCGACATGGAGGCCATACTCCTGGTCGCGCCGGCGCAGCATTTGCGCGCGACCCTCAGCGAACTGATCCATCTGATCGCGCGGGAGACTCCCATTGCGATTTGCGCCAAAGGCATCGAGACGACGACCGGCCTCCTCATGACCGAAGTGTTGGCGGAGGTATGGCCGGAAGCGCCGGCGGCGGTTTTGTCGGGGCCCAGCTTCGCCCGAGACGTCGCCTCGGGACTGCCGACCGCCGTCACCCTGGCGTGTGCGGATGAAGCGCTCGGCGCGCGCTGGATGACCAGTATCGGCGGCGCACATTTCCGGCCCTACCTCAGCGACGACCTTACCGGCGCCGCGCTTGGCGGCGCGATGAAAAATGTCCTCGCCATCGCCGCCGGCGTCGTCGTCGGACGCGGCCTCGGAGACAGCGCCCGCGCGGCGCTGATCGCTCGCGGATTTGGCGAGTTTCGCCGACTGGGACTGGCGATCGGCGCCAGGTCTGAGACCATGGTAGGGCTTTCGGGGCTGGGAGACCTGATCCTGACGGCGTCCTCGGAGCAGTCGCGCAACATGTCGCTCGGAATCGCTCTGGGAAACGGCGAACGTCTGTCGACTATTTTGAACAGCCGCAACAGCGTTGCGGAAGGCGTCGCCACCGCCCCCGCAATTGTGTCGCTGGCTCAGAAGACCGGCGTCGAAACGCCGATCTGCGCCGCCGTCGCCGAGCTGTTGGCGGGCGAAAAGTCAGTGGATGCGCTGATCGAGGAACTGCTTGCGCGTCCGTTCACATCGGAATCGAAATAACGCCCGGCGCTCCTGGCGTTTGCCTCTCTGCGCGCGCCATGATCGAAAGCGCCCCGTTGCGACGCGCCTCGCTGAAACCGTTATGAGCGGCGCCGTTTATAGGCCTTGCAGCTGGCTTCATAAGGCCGGGAGGCAAGCCGCGCTTCCCATCCTGCAGTCCAAGCGTCGCCGCCGTCGACGCCTGCGCGGGCGCGACACTGCTCGAACCCAGTGCGGTAGTCCGAGGACAGGACATTGATCTTGCCCGCAAGCGAAAACGCTTTGTCGTAGCATTCGCACACAAGATCTGCGTCATTGCTGGACGCGATCGCCACAGGCCGTAAATCTGCATGCGCGGAAACAGGAACAGCCTCCGGCGCGGTGCGCTGCGCCCCTGACGTAACGGCGCCGGTGTTGGCGACGGCGAAGACGGCCACGGCGATGACGACAAGCGCCAGAACCCCTCCGAAGAGCGCTTCGATCTGCAGATTACGCATGGTCGATTCCCCTGATACAACGACAGCGTCCGGCAATGCGCAACACGCACGCCTCCTCATACCCTAGACCGAACCGCAGCCTTAAAAAAGAGTTAATTCCCCGGCCGGCCGACTGCGCCGAGCGCTTGACCGCAGGGCGCTGGGCGGGATGATTGTCGCCGAAAAGGCGCACCTCTATGGAAAAATCAACCAGAAGCTGTTTGATCGTGGGGGCTGGAGACGGTCTCGGGGCGAGCATCGCCCGGGCGTTCGCCGCTGAGGGGCTTACCGTCTGTCTGACCCGGCGGCCGCGCCATTTAGAAACCCTTGAAAGTCTCGCCCGCGACATCGAGGCGAACGGGGGCGCAGCCCGGGCCTTCGGCGTGGATGCGCGCAATGAAGAAGAGATGGAAAACCTCTTCGCGGTGATTGAGCGCGATATCGGCCCGCTGGACGTCGTGGTGTTCAACATTGGCGCGAATGTTTTCTTCCCCATCGCGGATACGACCGCCCGCGTTTACGCCAAAGTATGGGAAATGGCGGCCTTCGCCGGTTTCCTGGCGGGCCGCGAAGCCGCGAAAGTGATGACGCCGCGCGGCGAGGGAACAATCCTGTTCACCGGCGCCACGGCGAGCCAGCGGGGCGGCGAGGGGTTCTCCGCCTTCGCCGGCGCCAAGCATGCGTTGCGTGCGCTGGCGCAATCGATGGCGCGCGAACTGGGCCCGAAAGGCGTTCACGTCGCCCATGTGATTGTCGACGGCGCTATCGACGGCGCCTTCGCCCGGGAAAATCTTCCGAATTTCGAAGCGCGCCTGGCGCGCGACGAGATCTTAAAGCCCGATGAAATCGCGCGGAACTATGTCTGGTTGTGGAAACAGGGACGCAGCGCCTGGACCCATGAACTTGATCTTCGTCCGTGGTCGGAAAAATGGTGAATTATGACGAGCATTGATTTCTACTTCGATTTTGCGAGCCCGAATTGTTATCTCGCCTATAAGGCCATGCCGTCTTTTGCGGGGGCGGAAGACGTCAACATCATTCCATGCCTTCTGGGCGGCGTGTTCAAAGCCACCGGCAATCAGGCGCCGATGGTCGCTTTCGGCGGGGTCAAAGGAAAACTCGCCTACGAAATGCTGGAAATGCAGCGGTTCATTGATCGCCACGGACTTGGCGGTTTCAAAATGAACCCGAACTTTCCCATCAACACGCTGGTGCTGATGCGCGGGCTGGTCGCTGTCGGTGATGAACAACGCGATGATTACATCAACACCGTGTTAGCCGCGATGTGGGAGAACGAAAAGAACATGAATGACCCCGCCGTCGTCGCCGAAGTCTTGGGCGCCGCCGGGTTTGACGCGGCGGCGTTGTTGGAGAAAACCCAGGACCCCGCCATAAAGCAAAAGCTTGCGGACCTGACCGCCGCCGCGGTTGAGCGCGGGGTGTTCGGTTTGCCCGTCTTTTTTGTCGGCGAGGAGATGTTCTTCGGCAAGGAACGCCTCGGCCAAATGGCCGAGGCGGCGGACGCTTAGGCCGACGTTCAGGCCGCGGCGTCAGTTTGCGGCGGCGTCCAGTCCGCAGCTTTGAACGGCGCGTCGACCGGCGTGTCCGCCAGGTGGTTGGCGTAGTTCGACATGGTCTTATGAGCGACGCCAAGAATCACATCGAGGATATTGCGCTTGGTGAAGCCCGCATCAAGGAACGCTGCGACGTCGCCGTCCGAGACTTCGCCGCGCTGGCGCACGACGTTCAGCGTGAAAGCGCGCAACGCTTGAAGCTTCGGATCTTTCAGCGGCGCAGCGTTTCGCAGCGCTTCGATCGTTTCGTCATCAACCCCTTGCTGTTTTGCGATCACCGTGTGAGCGGGAACGCAATAGTGACATTTGTGCTCCACGTTGATCGCGAGCCAGACAACGTTGCGCTCAACGGCGGAAAGACTCGACTTGCCGAACAGGTCGCCGACGACCTGATACGCTTCCAGAACCTCCGGCGATTCAGCGAAAACGCCGTGAAGATTAGGGATCATGCCGTAGGCTTTCTGAGATTTTTCGAGCAGAGGCTTGGCGGCGTCCGGCGCTGTTTCGACGGTGTGGATTGTGAAATCGACCATGGGGTTTCTCTCCGAAGGTGGGGGTGGCAATCGCGGATGACATCGCAAACGCGACAGCGAACTTCAATGGCTCCCACAACCGCCGCGGTCACATCACCGTGAAGCGCCCGCAGAAAACCAGCGCTCAGAATTTCCAGGAAAGGCTGACTGCGCCAAATTGCTGTGCGCCTTCTTGAGTAGTGAATTCTTTGGTCCTGAAGACGTTCGTATAAGCAATCTGTACACGGCGCACCTGCAGCACGACACCGACCTGAAAGTCCCCAACCAGCGCGTTGCTGTCCACGCTCGGGTCGTTCTCGCGGAACAGGCTGCCGTCAAGAAAGATGTTATGGGCGACGGCGCGGCCCTCGGCGCCGGCGAAAACATACCAGCTGAATTTATCGCGCGGCGAGAAATACCCGCCGCCGGCGAGGGAAGGGCGAACACGCGGCGGCCCGTAGTCATTGGTGAGATCGGCGCCGAGCCGCATCATCAGCCCAACGCGGGCGTTAATGCGCACATTGCCGGCCGACGCGCCGTAGCTGGGCGTGATATCGGCGCTGAGGGCCCCGTCGCCAAGCGCAAAGAGCCTGCGCATCTTGCGCTCATAGGAAACGACAAAGCCCGGTTCATTGCCGATCTGGTTGTCCCAGCCGTTGACCGGATCGCCGCCAATCAGGTCGTGCCAGTTGTTCTGAACGAACTCCCCTTGCGCCGCCGGACCGACCACGCCGGCCTGTATCGCGAATTGGTCGACAACATTGCGCTGTTCGACAACGACGGAATACTCGCCATAGAGCCAACCGGCGTAGGGGTGCTCATCCGGCAAGGGCGCCGTTGCTTCAGTGTCTTGCGGGGTAAAGATCGAATGGCCGACGGCGAATCCGCGGCGAACGCCGGCCTCAGGCGCCGCGCCCAATATGTTGTCGGCGACCCACCGGGTGACGCCGTTTGGTTGTTTGAAACCGGAAAGATAGGAAAACCGCAGACCGTTCGTGTAGTTTCGGTCCGTATTGGCGAAGTAGTCGTTTTCCCAAACGAAAGTGAATGTCCCGCTATTGTCGAAGGGCGCAAGAAAGGGGTGTTCTTCTGCGGCGACTGCCGTCGCGCTTGCAATTGCAACGGTGAGCCCGGCCGCCGCCGCTCGAAGCCCTATGCTTCCCCCCATTTCGACCTCACGCAGACGTTGGCGCTGCGGCCTTAACGCCTTCCATAATCAATCGTTCGGCGTCTTCGCGTCCTCGCCACCCGACGATCTTCACCCATTTGTCCGGCTCGAGGTCTTTGTAGTGTTCGAAAAAGTGACTGATCCGCTCGATCAGGATTTCCGGGAGGTCGGTGTATTCCTGAATCTTGGAATAATACCGCGTCAGGCGCGCCGACGGAACGGCGAGAATTTTCTCGTCCAGGCCGGCCTCGTCTTCCATGAGCAGAACGCCGACGGGCCGAGCGCCGACCACCGCGCCAGGCACGAGCGGCCGGTTGCCGTAGACCATGACATCGACCGGATCGCCGTCGTCCGCGAGGGTGCCGGGAATAAAGCCGTAATTGCATGGATAGCGGGTCGCCGTGTACAGAAATCGATCAACGAACATCGCGCTCGACGCCTTGTCGATTTCATATTTGATGGGCTCGCCGCCGAGCGGGACTTCGATAACGACATTCACGTCGGTGGGCGGATTGACGCCGATTTCAATCTTGGAAAGATCCATGAACTACCCCGCCGACTGATTGCGCCGGGCCAGCAATTTCAGCCGCAGCGCGTTGAGCTTGATGAAGCCTTCTGCGTCCTTCTGATCGTACACCGCGTCTTCCTCGAAAGTCACATGCGCTTCGGAATAGATAGTGTGCTCGGAACGCCGGGCGACCACATTCGCCGACCCTTTAAAAAGTTTGACGTCGACTTCGCCCGATACGTGTTCCTGGCTTTTGTCGATCGCCGCCTGCAGCATGTCCCGCTCCGGCGCATACCAGAAACCGTTATAGATGAGTTCCGCATAGCGGGGCATGAGCTCGTCTTTGAGATGCGCTGCGCCGCGGTCCAGCGTTATCTGTTCGATCCCGCGATGGGCGGCGAGAAGAATGGTCCCGCCCGGCGTTTCGTAGATCCCGCGGGATTTCATCCCGACAAATCTGTTCTCGACAAGATCGAGCCGGCCGATCCCGTGCGTGCGTCCATAGTCGTTAAGCTTTGTGAGCAGCTCGGCGGGGGAGAGATGCTCGTCGTTGATGGAAACAGCGTCGCCGCGCTCGAAGCCGATGCGGATGGTTTCGGGCGCATCAGGGGCCGCTTCTGGGTCGACGGTCCGCTGATACACATAATCGGGCGCCGGCGCGCCCGGATCTTCCAGCACTTTGCCTTCCGAAGACGTGTGCAAAAGATTGGCGTCTACAGAAAACGGCGCCTCGCCGCGTTTGTCCTTCGGAATTTCGATTTGATATTGTTCGGCGAAGGCGATCAGTTTTTCGCGCGAACTGAGATCCCATTCGCGCCAGGGCGCAATCACCCGGATATCGGGATTGAGCGCATAGGCGTTGAGTTCGAACCGGACCTGGTCGTTACCCTTGCCGGTGGCGCCGTGGGCGACAGCGTCGGCGCCCGTCGCCTCGGCGATTTCGACAAGGCGCTTGGCGATAAGCGGCCGGGCGATAGACGTGCCGAGCAGATACAGTCCCTCATAGACGGCGTTTGCGCGGAACATCGGAAAGACGAAGTCGCGGACGAATTCCTCCCGCAGATCCTCGATGTAGATTTCCTCAACGCCGGCGCGCTCGGCCTTGCGCCGCGCGGGCTCAAGTTCTTCGCCCTGGCCGAGATCGGCGGTGAACGTCACCACCTCGCAGTCATATTCAACCTGCAGCCATTTCAGAATGACCGACGTGTCCAGCCCGCCGGAATAGGCGAGAACGACTTTGTTGACGGCTTTGGAGTTCGACATGGGCGTGTTCCCATTTGTAGCTAGCGGGGCGTTGACCGGTTTCTGGCGTAGAAGCGACGCGTCGTCCATGGATTTTTTGCGCCGCCGAAGAGTGAAACGGCCCGGAACGCGCCTATGCGGCGCTGATATGCGACGAAGCGGTTTGCCGCTCGTCGCCCCGGTGGCTTAGTCTCGGCGGTGAAGATCAATGGGACGGGATATTCAATTATGGGCGCGCAATCACATTTTTTGGCCGGCGTTGCTGCCTTAGCGGCGCTTTCTGCAACCGCATCGGCGCAGCAGTCTGAGGCCTACGACGATATCAAAGAGGTTCGCATTCAGGATTTCATCGGGGCGGTGACCATACGCACCGGCGGAGACGGGGTCGCGTTCCAGAAGACCGATGGAACCAATGCAGACTATCCCTTCTTTGCGGAAACGAGGAACGGCGTTCTGACGCTGCGCAGCGACAAGGATCCGGACGATATTCGCTGGTACAAGCAAGTGAAATGGCGCACCGACGGCGCGAAGGCGTTTGACGAGTTCCTGAAACAGTATCCGGCGGTCGAAATCACTGTCCCGCAGGGAACCGCACTCGCTTTCGACAGCGTGGTGACGCGGCTCGCCGCCGACGACACCCGCGGTGCGTTGAAACTGCGCGACGGGCACGTGGACGGGGCTGTCGGCGATATCGCCGAGGGCGATATCCAGATCGACGGATCCGGCGATCTCGACGTCGGCGATGTGGCGGGGATGCTGAACATCGCCATTCACGGCTCCGGCGACTTTTTCGCCGCCGGCGCCGCCGAGCTTGACGCCTCACTTCACGGTTCAGGCGATATCGACATCGGCGATATCGCCGGCGCTGTCACAGCTTCGCTGCACGGATCCGGAGACATTGAAATGGGAAATATCGGCGGCGACATTTCCTTGAGCTGTCACGGCTCCGGCGATGTCTCGGCTGCTGACGTCGCGGGCGGCGCCTCGCTGTCGACCATGGGGTCCGGCGACATGTCGCTCGCAAGCGTGAGCGGCAAAACCTCGGTGAAGATCTACGGCTCGGGCGATATCGCGATCAGCAACGGGCGCGCCGAAGACCTGAAAGCCCAGGTCAATGGGTCAGGCGATTTTGAGATGCGGGGCGTCGCGACCAATCCCGACGTCGTCGCCAACGGCAGCGGCTCGATCATGATCAAGGATCATGACGGTCCGGTGCGCGCGCGCGGTCGCGGCGACATCCGCATCAGCGGCGTCGACTATAGTGAGGACGATTGAGCCCCGTTATTCGCCGTTGAACAAGGCCGTCGCGGCCAGCACCATCGATTCTGTCGCCAGCGTGATGGACGGCTCCGGCTCGATTCTGAAAAACGGCGAGTGATGCGACGGCGCATTGTCGACGTCTTTCGCCGGAGTGCCGCCGACATTGAAGTAAACGCCTTTCACGCCTCTCTCCGGTGTCACAAAATAGGAGAAATCCTCCGCCCCCATGCCTTCGCGAGGCTTGTCATGGAAGATATCCTCGCCCAGCGCGACGGCGATCGCCGCACGCACGCGTTCGGCGGTCTCGCGGTCGTTGATGGTTGGCGGCGTCGTTTCCGTCTTGGAGCGGATGACTTCCGGCAACTTGTCCTCGGGAACGCCAAGGGAAATCGCGACGCCTTCCGCGACGCGGTCAATGGAGTCGAGGAGTTTGGCGCGCACGTCGGGATTATTTGAGCGAACAGTAAGCTGCATTTCGACGCGGTTGCCGATGATGTTGTGTTTTGAGCCGCCATGGATCGCGCCGACCGTAATAACGCCCGCTTCCTGCGGCGCAATGGTGCGCGAGACGATGGACTGCAGCGACACCACAATCTGCGACGCCACCAGCACTGGGTCGATACCTTTGTGAGGCGATGCGCCATGGGCGCCGACACCGTGAACGATAATGTCGACGCTGTCGGAACTGGAGGCGCGGATGCCGAGGGGAACTTGAACGGTTCCCGTGGGCTGGTTCGCCGAAACGTGAAAGGCGAGCGCGTAGTCAGGTTTTGGGAATCGCTTGTAAAGCCCGTCCTTCAGCATTTCGCGGGCGCCTGAAATCCGCTCCTCCGCAGGCTGACCGATAAGGACAAGCGTCCCGGACCACTGGTCCCGACGCGCCGCCATCTGTTTGGCCGTTCCCACCAGCGACGTGATGTGCGTGTCGTGCCCGCACGCATGCATAACCGGCTTTTCGATGCCGTCGATGTCCTCCTGTCTGGCGGTGGACATATAGGGAAGCCCTGTGACTTCCTTGATGGGCAGGCCGTCCATGTCTGCGCGGATCATCACCGTTGGGCCGTCGCCGTTTTCCAAGACAGCGACGACGCCGGTGCCGCCGACGCCTTCCGTTACGTCGTAATCAAGCGCGCGGATTTCCGCCGCCAGCCGCTCTGCGGTCTTGAACTCGCGATGGGACAATTCCGGGTTCTGATGAAAATGCTCGAACAGCGCCTTCAGGTTTTCCTCATAGTCGGCTTTGATGGCGCTGCGGAGGTCTGATTGCGCAAGGGCGGGGCACGCTGCCAACAGCGCCGCCGCGGTGATGATGCATCTAATCATGGAACCGGTCTCCTTTAGGATTCTTGTCCGGGGCAGTCCAAATCCCGCTCGATTTGCGTGCCGAGCCCATTGAGCCACACGGTGATTTCCGCAGCAACGGAGCAGCGTTGCGCGGCGCTGAGTCGCGGATCGGATTTAAGCTCGGCGATGAGGTCTTCCATTGTCGCGACCGCATTTGAAATCGCGACGCCGCCGTCTTCGGCGCTGTCGAAAACAATCAACGAGCCGCCGTTCCTGGACCACTGCGGCCAACCCGGTCCGCTGGTCGCGGTCGGCGCGCCGTCGCGGGCGAAACTCGCCCAATAGGCGCCCATGGTCCGGCTCAGCGCCTCACGACTTTCTGCAGTCTTCTTATGAAAGAATATTTTGTCATAGCGCGGTCCAAAAAACTCGAAGCGATTAAACACAAAGGGAATTTCAACAGCATGACCGGCGCCGATGAGTTTGCTGAAGTCGGACAATAAAAACTTACCGCTCTCGTCCCAATCGAATCGATAGCCGTAAACATCGCTGTGGTCTGCTTCCGCCATCATGGCGGCGGGTTCGTCCACAGACCGAATGCGCCAGATGCGCGACAAATAGTCATTCATCGCATCGTAGTACTCCGGGTCCCGCGGCGCCGGAAAAAGAAAAAACCTGCGCTTAATGAGATCAGGCCGCGACGAATTGAAGAATTTCATTTCGTCGCGATTGGTGCCCGTCATGATCGGGACCGCATGGAAGAGCTGTGTCGAAACAAAAGCGTCGCGAAGCGGAAATCCCGGCAGGCTGACGCCGTCCTGGATCATGGTTGGCATGTCGAGAAACTCAAACGCGCCGTCGCGATAGGCGTCAAACAACGCATCAACCGAAACGCCGCGCAGGTCATCCGCCGACGCAGCGCCCAGGCGGTTTGCAATTTCGGTCGCGCTGTTTTTGTGTTCGCGCTCTGCGAGATCAGCGGTGGCGCTGTCGAAACTGCCCGACTGAATAATTGCGCGATGAAACAGTCCTTCCGCAAACGGAGAAGCGAGCAGGGCGGCGACGTTGGCGCCGCCGGCGCTTTCGCCAAAGATGGTGACGCGGGACGGATCGCCGCCAAAGGCGGCGATATTGTCGCGCACCCATTCAAGGGAAGCGGCCAAGTCGAGCAAGGCGAAATTCGCCGCCAGATCGCGGTCCGTCTCAGCGTCGTCACGCAGCGAGGGATGAGCAAAGAAACCAAACGGGCCGACGCGATATTGGGCCGTGACGATGATGACATCTTCATTGAGGGCGAGCCGCGAGCCTTCGTAACTTGAGGCGCGGCCCCAGACATTGGCGCCGCCGTGGATCCAGACCATGACCGGGAGGGTTTTGCCTTCTGCATCAGGCGGCGCATAGACATTGAGATAGAGGCAATCCTCCGAGCCCAGAATAACGCCCGGCTTGACGCCTTCGCTTTCATTGAGCCGGTTTGAGATTTGCGCGCAGCGCGGCGAGAACGCCGTCGCGTCGCGCACCCCGTCCCATGTGGCGGCCGGGCGGGGCGCGCGCCAGCGCAGATCCCCCACCGGCGGGGCCGCGAACGGGATATTAAGCCACCCATGAGCGCCGTCAGGGGTGACAAATCCGACAACGTCGCCGCCCGCCGTTGACCGCAGCGTGGCCTCGTCGGCGACCGGCGCCGGCGGCGCCGGCGGCTTGCCGCAGGCCGAAAGCAGGGCGAGAACAAAGACGAATGGTGTTAGTCTGCGCATAGAGGACCCCGAATCTGGCGAAACGCGCGAATACTCCCCATGGGCCGGCCGCGGCGCAAGCCCCCTTTCGCAGATCACGGGCGAATCACATCAAAGACTATTCAGCGGAAAAGAGGCGTCCGATGACTGCAAAAGACCTAGGATCGAAACAAAACCCGTCACCATTCGACTGCTATCCCGACCTTGCGCCGGACGAGCCATACTTCGTCATCCGCGCCGACGACCCGCTTTCCGATTCCCTCGTGGAACTTCACGCTTATATCGGCGCGGGACAGTCCGGCGCGGCGCACAACAAGCTCGCGGAGATCATGGCGCTCACGGCCGAACGGCCGCCGCGTCCATCGGATTCCCCCAAATATCGGGAGACATTCGCGATTTCGCAGTCGATGGAGGCCTGGCGCACCGACAAACAGGAGGTCGAGCGCAAGGCCGGCTGAGGCCCCCCCGCCGGGTGATTCTTCGGCGAGAAATCGCTAGGGTCGCCCCCTAAGTTTTTGGGGAGACCATCGGTGAAGACATTCCTGATTATTGCGGCGGCGACTGTGTCGCTTGGGTGTGCCCATGCTATGGCGGGCGACGCAGCCGCCGACGCCGTCATGGCGCAGGAGGAGGCCTGGGCGGAGGCCTTGCTCGACAACGACATGGCGGCGGTGGATGCGCTTATGCATCCGGATTTTCGTCTCATTCGCGCCTATTCCGACCAGCCGCCGATCGACAAGGCGTCCTATCTCGGCATGGAGGGAATGAGCGCCAGCGCCGTCGAGGTGACATCCGGGCGCGTCGACATCTCAGGCCGTGTCGCCGTCGCCTCCGTTACCTGGTCGCTCGACTGGGCCCAGGAAGGCGTCGGCGCGCTTCCGCCGCATTTCACGTTGACGGATGTGTGGATCAAGGGCGACGAGGGAACCTGGCGTATCCTGTCCCGCGTGAGCCAATTGGCGGACGGGCCGCCTTCCTCAGACAAGTAGCGCGATCCCTTCGCCGCCGCGGCGCCGGCCCGGCAATCTCTGTGCGGCTTGCAACGCCGCCTAGTTTGATCTACGCTGGTACCATGGTACATACGCGAGAAAAGCCGCGACGTAAATCCATTGAGCGCGTCCAGACGGGCGTGCGCATTGAAAAGCGGCTCTTGAAAGTGCTGAAGGCGCTCGCCGCGGAAAAGGAAATGAGCCTTGGCGATTTGCTGGAAGGGGTTTGCCTGCATGCGTTTGAGGGAAAACAGCCCTTTAGCCCCAAAACCCGAGAGCTGATTGCAGAATTCAAGACTCTCTACGCCCTCGACCTGACAGCGGCGGACAGCCATCGCCTCAAAGATCGGCGCTAAATGCAGATGTTGATTGAAAAGCCCTACCGTCAACGCCAGTCCGGCGCGATTGAGGTGCTGGCTGACCCTGACGACGTTTTTGCGTTGATGTGTCCGGTGCGCGAATATGAGTGGGAGCCGGACTGGAGGACTAATCTCATTCTCTCAACGTCGGGCCTTGTCGAGCAAGACTGCGTGTTCACAACGCCCGCCGGCGCGTCCGAGGGCAGCGACCATGACAGCGCCGAAGCCGTGTGGGCGGCGCCGCTGCATGACCCCAAAGCCCGTCGACTGGTGATGATAAAATTTACGCCGGGCGAATGCGTTACCCGTCTCGACATCGACGTTCACGCGCGCCCGTCGGGCGCCGCGGTGAATGTCTCCTATGAGCATACGGCGCTTACGATCCGTGGACGGAAGGTTGTCGATGAGCACACAACGGCGCGCTTTGACGCGATGATGGCGGCGTGGAAATCGGCGATCGAAGGGCTGGTCGGACCGCAAAAACCGGCGGCGTAAACGCGCTTACGGTTTCTCCAGCGCGTCCATCACCGAGAAGATGTCTTTGTCGCCGCGCCCGCACATGTTGAGGAGCAGGATTTGGTCGCGGTCCATATCCTTCGCCTTGTCGACGGCGCGGGCGAGCGCGTGGGACGGTTCAAGCGCCGGGATAATGCCTTCCAACTGCGAGCACAGTTGAAACGCCGCAAGGGCTTCTGCGTCCGTAGCCGATAAATACTCCACCCTGCCCGTTTCGTGGAGCCAGGCGTGCTCCGGCCCGATGCCCGGATAGTCGAGACCGGCGGAAATGGAATGGCCTTCGATGATCTGTCCGTCGTCATCCTGCAAGAGATAGGTGCGGTTGCCGTGAAGAACGCCCGGCCTGCCGCCCGACAGCGACGCTGCGTGATCGGGCGTATCAAGACCGAGGCCGCCGGCTTCGACCCCGAAGATTTGAACGTCTTTGTCGTCAAGAAACGGATGAAAGAGCCCGATTGCGTTTGACCCTCCGCCGATGCACGCCATGATCGCATCCGGCAGACGGCCTTCCGCCTCGATCATTTGATCCTTGGCTTCGCGGCCGATGACGGACTGAAAGTCGCGAACGAGTTCCGGATAGGGATGCGGGCCGGCCGCCGTGCCGATGATGTAAAACGTATCCGCAACATTGGTGACCCAATCGCGCAGCGCCTCATTCATGGCGTCTTTCAGCGTCGCCCGGCCGGATGTGACGGCCACGACCTCCGCCCCGAGAAGCTTCATCCGAAATACATTGGGTTTTTGCCGCTCCACATCCGTTGCGCCCATATAGACAACGCAAGGCAGCCCGAAGCGAGCGCATACTGTCGCTGTGGCGACGCCGTGCTGGCCGGCGCCGGTTTCTGCGATGATCCGTGATTTGCCCATTCGCTTGGCCAGCAGAATCTGGCCGATGCAATTATTGATCTTGTGGGCGCCGGTGTGGTTCAGCTCGTCGCGCTTGAAATATAGTTTCGCGCCCTTGCCCGCGGGCGCGCCCTCGCGACAGTACTCGGTGAGGCGTTCGGCGAAGTAGAGCGGCGACGGGCGTCCGACATAGTGTTTTAAATAGTATTCCAGTTCCCGTTGAAAGTCGGGATCTTGTTTCGCCGCGTGGTACTCGTTTTCCAAGGCGAGCACGAGCGGCATCAGTGTTTCGGCGACAAAGCGTCCGCCGAACTTGCCGAAACGGCCGTCTTTGTCGGGGCCTTCCCGGTAGGTGTTTCGGGGACGAGTTTCTGAGGGATTCACGGACACAGCTTTCTTGGCGGCAGTTGAAATACGTTAGAGTGGGGCTCAAGCGATCAATTCACGATGACGCTTGGGTTTCCATTGTCGTCCATGACGGAGACCCTGGCAATTGTCCCCCAGGTTTCGGGATCGACGATGCTCATCACGCCTTCCGGCAGCTCATCTTCGCCCGCCTTCACGGCCGCGCCGTAAAGCGGGGCGATATTTGAGTGACTGACAAGCAAAACGTTTGATCCGGGATTAGCGTCAAGATCGTGTTCGACCTGAACTTTGAAAAGCGCGATCTTATCCGGATCGGTGGTGACCTGCGAGGGATGGGGCGCGACTTCTGCGTTGCCGGAGAGCGCCGCAGCCGTATCCCACGCTCGGCAATAGTGGCTGGTGTAGGCTTTTAGGATCGGTATTTGTTCTTTCTCGATCAGCGCCGACCAGAGCTGTCCTTGAAGCAAACCGGTTTCGTCGAGACCGCGCCCCGGCGCCAACACGCATCCCTCGGAGTAGCCCTTGGAATTGTCCTGATCGCTTGGAGAATGAGCGTGACGCATGACGAGAACGAAGCCCCCGGAGCGAAGCGTCTTGAATACGTCGCCGGAATTGTCGCGCTCATCCTTAGGCGCGTTGTTTCCGTGGCCGGCGCTCAAAAAAACCGCGGCTGAAATCGCCCACAAACACCGCAGCAATAGCCTTGTCATGCTCGCGCTTTCGCATGTTTGACAAAAGCTTCGATCAGCGCGGCGTCCTTTTGTCCCGGCGCCGATTCAACGCCGGACGACACGTCGACGCCGATAAACGCCGCGGTGTTTCTTTGGGCGGCGACCGCCGCCGCCACATTGTCCGGCGTCAGTCCGCCAGCAACGAGATACGGCGTTTCCCCTGTATATGACGCCAGGGCCGTCCAGTCGAAGGCGACGCCGTGTCCCCCCGGTCTTCCCGCCCCCGGCGGCGGCTTGGCGTCGAACAGGACGATATCTGCAGCGTCCAGGAATTCAGCGCTGCCGGCGACGTCGTCTGGGCCGCTCACAGGCACGGCTTTGATGACGTCGACGGCGAACTCGATCCCCATTTCCTCGCAGCGTTCCGGGCTTTCATGGCCGTGAAACTGAAAATGCGTAAGAAAGGGCGCGACCTCAGAAAGCTCCTTTTCGCCGGCGTCGACAAACAGCCCAACAAGTTTCGGCAGGGCGAAACCGTCGTCAAAGCTCGCCTGCTTCAGGGCGACGATGATGTCTTCGGCCGCTTCGGACGACAAAAAGCGCGGGGATTTTCTGAAAAAGACAAAGCCCAGATAGTCAGCGCCTGCTTTGGCGGCGGCGGTCGCCGCGGCGAGATCGCGTATGCCGCAAATCTTGACGGCCACATCGGTCATCGCGTCACGCCCATGTCACAGCACATTCAGGCATTTTGACTTTCCAGCAGGGGCGGTTCGGACGGCGACGGGCCGGTCGCGGAAGGGGCCGGCGTCTCAAGCTCGCGCAGCCGGGTTTCAAGGCGCGTGACGTCCTTGCGCAGCGTCTTGACCAATTTGCGATTCGCTCTTGCGTCCGCGCGCTTCGACCGTCCGGAAACCCACATACCGAAAGCGCCGGCGCCAAATCCGACGAACAGCATCAGCATCAGCCAGACCCAGAGCCAGATTTCAGGTGTCGCCAAGGCGGGATCCTGGACGTTGAACGGGTCGAGACTGATCGGAACAGGTTGCCGGTTCGCCACCATGAACAGCACGGCGACAATGAACACCGGAATCCAGAATAGCCGAAAAAGCCATTTCTTCATGGCGGCGACCTTCTCACAGATCGACAGGGTTGATCAATCCGCGCCAGGTCACGCGCCGAGCGGCCAAATCAGGCCTGCGGCGTACTCTTCAGCGCGCTTTCGGCCTCGGGAGAAAATCGTCCGTCGCGATTCATGCGGTCGCGCAATTCCTTGCCCGCCTTGAAAAACGGCGTCCATTTTTCTTCGATGTTCACCGCTTCGCCGGATCGCGGATTGCGGCCGACCCGAGCCGGTCGGTGCTTTACCGAGAAAGCGCCGAATCCGCGTAATTCCACGCGGTCGCCGCGGGCCAGGGAATCGGTAATTTCGTCAAATATGATGGAAACGATCCGTTCGATGTCCCGGTGGAACAAATTGGGATTCTCGTCGGCGAGTTTCTGGACCAGTTCGGACTTGATCATGATGGCTCTCGCGCCCCCGTTTTGTGTCGTCGGACCGGCCGACGGCCGCTGTCCGTTGCGATATGTTGCGTATTCGCAACCCCTTGAGTACGCAAATACCGAAAAAATCTCTATTTTTGAAGACCTTACAGTCGCAAACGAGCCGTGCGGCGTCAAGGCGCTTCTCGCCTCGGCGCGCGCCCTTTAAGACAAAGAAATGTCTAGAGAGCCGGAAACCGAAACAAGCTTTGGATTTCGCACCGTAAAGAGCGGCGAAAAGGCCGGCCTGGTGCGCGATGTCTTTGACAGCGTAGCGACGCGATACGACATCATGAACGATCTGATGTCGGCGGGCGTCCATCGCCTCTGGAAATCGACCCTGCTCGACCGGCTCAATCCCCAGCCGGGTCAGTTTCTGATCGATGTGGCGGGCGGTACGGGCGATATTGCGCGGGGGTTCGTCAAACGCGCCAATGCGCGGCCGCGTTCGGCGGCGTCGGCGCCGGCGGCGGCCGTTATCTGCGACATCAACGCGGAAATGCTCCGCGCCGGCGCCGCGCGCGACGAAACGTCGAGCCTCGCCGGGCAGATGGCGCGGGTGTGCGGCGATGCGGAACGCCTGCCCTTCGCGGACGCCGGCGCCGACGCCTACACGATCGCGTTCGGCATTCGTAATGTCACCGATATGGATGCGGCGCTGGCGGAAGCGCGCCGCGTTCTCAGGCCGGGCGGCCGCTTTATTTGCCTGGAGTTCTCTCATCCGGTTACGGAGTATCTGCAGAAAGCCTATGACGCCTATTCCTTTCGCGTCATTCCGTGGCTTGGAGAAAAGGTGGCGAACGATCGCGACTCCTATCAATATCTTGTGGAATCAATTCGCAAGTTCCCCGCGCAGGCAGCCTTTGCTGCGCGCATTGAAAAAGCGGGTTTGTCGCGCGTGACCTACGAAAACCTTACCGCCGGCGTCGCTGCGCTGCATATGGCTTGGAAGATTTAGGACGCGAAAGCCATGTTCGCCGCCATCGCCGATTACGCCCGTCTCGCCCGCGCCGGCTGGACGCTTATGCGCCACGACGCATTGATCCCGCGGGAATACGCCCATCTCGCTCCCGGCGCGCTGCGCGGTCTTGGCGCAGTGATGCGGATCGGCGCGCGCGGCTGGGGAAAACGGCCGGGCGAGCGATTGGCCGCCGCTTTCGAAAAGCTCGGGCCCGCTTACGTCAAGCTTGGCCAATTCATGGCGACGCGTCCTGACATTATCGGCTTTGAACTCGCCGACGACCTGGCGCGGCTGCAAGACAAGATGCCCCCCTTCAGCCAGGCCCAGGCCCGCGCCGAGATCGAGCGGGCCTTCGGCAAGAGCGTCGAAGACTTGTTCGAGACGTTTTCAGAACCGCTGGCGGCGGCGTCAATCGCCCAGGCGCACCAAGCGGTGCTGAAGGACGGCCGCAAGGTCGCCGTGAAAATTCTCCGTCCACAGATTGAACGAAAGGCGTTTCTGGAATTCAGAGCGTTCTCGCGGGCCGCCCGGCATGTCGAGGCGGTGTCGCCGGCGCTGCGGCGCATGGAGCCTGTTCGTTTTATAGAAACGCTCAAAGCGTCCGCCGCGATCGAACTGGATTTACGGATGGAGGCCGGCGCGGCGTCTGAGCTGGCGGAAAACCTAAGAAGCGAGCCGCAGGTGCGCGTGCCGGAAGTTGTCTGGGCGTTGTCGGCGCGGCGGGTTCTCACCGTTGAGTGGATTGACGGCGACAAGATGGCGGACGTCGCCGCCCTCGACGCGCGCGGCGTCGATCGTCAGGCGCTGGCCAAGCTCGTGATACGCAGTTTTTTGACGCAAGCGCTTCATACCGGCTTCTTTCACGCCGACATGCATCAGGGAAATATGATTATCGATCCGGAAGGGCGCCTGGCGCTGATCGATTTCGGGATCATGGGCCGCCTGGATGAGCTGGCGCGGCGGACGTTTGCGGAGATCATCTACGGGTTTATCACGCGCGACTATAAACGCACGGCGGACGTTCATTTTCGCGCAGGATATGTGCCGGAGGGCCACTCGCGCGAAGCGTTCGCCCAGGCGCTGCGGTCGGTGGGCGAGCCGCTGCAAGGCCGCAATGCGGCGCAGGTCGACATGTCTCGCGTCCTTCAGCAGCTTTTTGACGTCACCGCCATGTTCGACATGCATTTGCGTCCCGAACTCGTATTGCTGCAGCGAACCATGGTCACGGTTGAAGGCGTCGCCCGGGTGCTCGACCCGGAGATCGATATGTGGGACGCCGCCAGTCCGGTGGTGAAAGGCTATGTCGAGAACGCCATCGGGCCGGGCGCGCAAATCCAGAAGCTGCGGGAAACGACGCAAAAAGCGCTCGACGTGGCGCCTGACCTGCCGCAGTTTGTGGAGGATGTCGGCCGGGCGGCGCGGGTCATCGCCGCCGACGGATACCGTCCTGACATGCGCGACGAGCGCAAATCCGGCGTCCGTCTCGTCTGGATTTTCGTCATTGCCTTCGCCGCCGCAGCAACAGCGTTGATGATCTTGCGTTAATCCGCGGGTCGGCGTTCATGATTTGTTGGTTGAGACGCGCCTAGGCTGGCCTCGACACTGCGAGGGAGAGCGTCATGTTCGGATTCAAGTTTGGCCGCAAACAAGAGGAAGAAACCGCTCCGGAAGGCGATTACGTGATTGCCAGGCTGAACGCGCGGGTTCAGCCCATTGACCGCGGCGAGTACTTTGAAGACCCGTTGCAGGAGACGCTGCAAGCGGGCGATCTCGGCGAGGTGACGGGCGGCGGCACGCAGCTCGCTGACGAACCGGCTGGAATCGCTTTTTGCGACGTTGAAATTCGGGTCAACGACCTAGGCGAACAGACCCTGACGGCGATCGCGCAGCGCCTCGAAGCTTTGGGCGCGCCTAAAGGCTCTAAACTGATCATCGATGCTGACGGACGCGAGATCGCGTTCGGCGCGCATGAGGGATTGGCCGTTTTTCTCGACGGCCAGAATTTGCCCGATAATGTTTACGCGGAATGCGACGTCAACCACGTCATCGCCGAGCTTGATCGTCTCATGGGCGAGAAGGGCGCGTTCCGCGGATATTGGCAGGGTTCGGCCAAGACCGGGCTTTACTGTTATGGAGCCTCATTCGATGCGATGAAGGACGCAATTGCGCCTCTCCTGTCGTCCTACCCTTTATGCCAAAACGCAATCGTTGAGCAGATTGCCTAGGGCGCGCCGCCGAACGTGCTCTCCCGTGAGGTGACTTTGCCGCGCGCCGGGCTTATTTAGGGCCCATGACTAGCGAACCGAAACGCATCTTGTTGATCATTGGCGGCGGCGTCGCCGCCTACAAAAGCCTTGAGCTTGCGCGCGAGCTGGCGCGCCGGGGCATTCAATCGCGGGGCGTTTTGACGCGCGCCGGCGGGGAGTTCGTAACGCCTCTGTCCGTCGCCAGTCTGACCGGCGATAAGTGTTACACGGAACTTTTCGACCTCACGGACGAGGCCGAGATGGGCCATATCGAGCTTTCAAGGTCCGCTGACCTGGTCGTCGTTGCGCCCGCGACAGCGGATCTGCTGGCCAAAGCGGCGAACGGTCACGCCAACGATCTCGCTTCGACGGCGCTGATGGCGACGGACAAACAGGTGCTCTATGCGCCGGCGATGAATGTCCGGATGTGGACGAATCCGGCGACGCAGCGAAACATAGATTTGCTGAAGCGCGACGGCGCGATGTTCGCCGGCCCGGTCGAAGGCGACATGGCCTGCGGCGAGTATGGTCCGGGGCGAATGGCGGAGCCTCTTGAGATCGCCGATGCGGTCGAGGCGTATTTTGCAAAAAACGCCGCCGGTCCGCTGACCAACAAGCGTATCCTCGTCACTGCGGGCCCCACGCATGAATCGCTCGATCCGGTCCGCTATATCGCCAATCGATCCTCCGGCAAGCAGGGCTACGCGATTGCGGCGGCGCTGAGAAATCTCGGCGCCGACGTCGTACTCGTGACCGGGCCCACCAATATTCCGATGCCGAAGGGGGTGGGTATCGTCCGCGTCGAGACGGCGCGCGAGATGATGGAAGCGAGCGAAGGGTCGCTTCCGGTCGACTGCGCCGTATGCTGCGCGGCTGTCGCCGATTACCGACCTGCCATCGAGTCCGAACACAAGATCAAAAAAGAACGCGGCGGACTGACGTCAATTCCCGTCGAAGAAAACCCCGACATTTTGAAAACCATCTCGCAGATGAAAGACGGCCGGCCCCGTCTTGTGGTTGGTTTCGCTGCGGAGACCGACGACGTTGTCACCTATGCGGAAGTGAAACGTAAGCGAAAGGGTTGCGACTGGATTGTCGCCAACGACGTTTCTCCCGGAGAAAACTGCGCCATGGGCGGGGAGAGCAACACCGTGTTTCTGATCACCGACGACGGCGATGAAGCGTGGCCGGAGATGCCGAAAGATGAAGTCGCCCGCCATCTTGCATCGCGCATTGCCGATGCGCTGCGCGGGCCGTCACTGGTCAAGGCCGCCGAATAGATGGCCGGGCTTTCCTGGCGCATCGCCGATGAGGCGGACATTCCGGCGATATCCGACTTGCAGATGCGTTCCATCGAAGAGCTGCAAAAAGCCTTCCTGACGCCGGACCAAATAGAGTCCTCAAAGAAAACAATGGGCCTTGACCGTCAACTCATCAGTGATCGGACATATTTCATGATCGAAGGAGGCGGCCGTCTCGCCGGATGCGGCGGGTGGGGGCGGCGCGCAACGCTGTTCGGCGGCAGCCACTCCGCCGGGCGCTCCGACGCCTTCCTCGACCCGGATCAAGATCCCGCCCGTATTCGCGCCATGTATGCGAGTCCTGACTTCGCGCGTCGCGGCGTAGGCAAGCTGTTGCTGGCGCTCGGCGAACTGGCGGCGTCGGAGGAGGGGTTTTCAATGCTTACGCTCGGTTCGACCCTCGCCGGCATGCCGCTTTATGAAGCCTACGGTTTTCGCGAGGTCTCCCGCGTTGAAGATGCTTCGGGCGACGGTTTCAACGTGCCGGTGATCACCATGACCATGCCGATTGATCGCAGTCGCGCCGAGAGAACTGTGACGCAATCAACCGGAGAGGCGACGGCGGACACGGTATTGCGACTGGCGTCGGCGCGCGCTTAAGCGCCCGGCGCCCATTCCTCAGGCGCCATCTCGAAGGTTTTAAACAAAAATCCCGGCGACACAGTGCAACCCACCAGAGTCCACGCGCCGCAACTTTCCGCCGCCTGCCATGCGTTCGGCGGCACAATGATTTGCGGCCTGGCGCCGGCGGCGATGTCGGGACCGAGCGTTCGGTCCTCCGACGTCTCGCCGTCGGGGGAAATGGACAAGGTCAGAGGCGCGCCGGCGTAGTAATGCCATATCTCCGCCGCGTCGATGCGGTGCCAATGGGAGCGTTGCCCCGCCTCAAGCAGATAGTAGATCGCGGTGCCGCACGCCCTGTCGTTTTCGCGCGCATCCGCGCGCCAGGTCTCAACATACCAGCCGCCTTCCGGGTGCGGCTCCATGCGGAGACTTTGGACAATCTCTTGCGCTCCGGTCGTCACTCTTTTAGCGCCGACTCTTCCGGCATGCCGACAATATGAAAGCCGGCGTCCACATGGTGGGTCTCGCCTGTGCAGGAAAGACCAAGATCGGAAAGCAGATAGAGGGCCGCGCCGGCGACGCCGCGCGGTTCGGTATCGTCGCGCAAGGGCGAGGCTTTCCGGTTGAAGGAAAACATGTGTTTGCCGGAAGAGATGCCGGCGGCCGCCAGCGTTTTGATTGGACCGGCGGAGATTGCGTTGACGCGAATGCCTTTCGGGCCGAGGTCCCTGGCGATGTATCGGGTGGAGGCCTCAAGCGCCGCCTTGGCGACGCCCATCACATTGTAATTCGGGATTGTCCGTTCACTGCCTAAATAGGTCAGGGTAATCATGGATGCGCCGGGCTTCATCAATACCGAGGCGCGGTTGGCGGCGTCGACAAAGGAAAACGCGGAAACATCCATGGTGTCTTTGAATATCTGGCGCGTCGTATTCTCGACAAAAGAACCTTCAAGCGCGGTCTTGTCGGTGAAGGCGATGGCGTGAACCAGAAAATCGAGGCTTCCCCATGATTCTTTGACGGCCGCAAAAGCCGCGTCCATGGACGCGTCATCGGTGACGTCGCATTCGATAATGAGATCGGCGCCGAGGCTCTCGGCGAGCGGTCGGACGCGGCGCTCAAGCGCTTCGCCGGCATAGGTGAACGCCATTTCTGCGCCTTGAGCATGCAGTTGCTGCGCGATGTGCCAGGCGATGGAATTCTTGTTCGCGACGCCCATAACGAGCCCGCGTTTGCCTTTCATCAGATCGCCTGTCGGGAAGGGGACTTCTCCGCCCATAGTAAATTCCTTTTTTCAGCTCGCAGCGCCGCCGCGCGCGATGACCAGCATGACGGCAACGAAATAGGCGAGCCAGATCAGGGCGTAAATCCCATAGCGGGTGGGCTTTTCCATTTCGCGAACATTTTTCATGATCAGGCGAAACCACCAGAGCCCGAGCGACGCTACGACCGCGGCCGCCACAGCGGCGCCGATCTGGTCTTCGCTCACGCGTCAGACCCGTGCAACGGCAAGACTGCCGTTGGTGCCGCCGAATCCGAAACTGTTGGTGAGAAAACAGTCGATTTTGGCGTTGTCCACCCGCTCGCGAATGATCGGAAGGTCTTCGAAGGCCGGGTCGATGTTTTCGATATGGGCCGACGCAGCGAGGAATTGGTCGCGCATCATGATGAGCCCGTAAATCAGTTCCTGGGCGCCGACGGCGCCGAGGGAGTGGCCCGTCAAAGATTTCGTTGACGAGAAAGGCGGGATGTCGGCGCCGAACACTTCGCGTATGGCGCCGGTCTCTTTTTCATCGCCCACCGGCGTCGATGTTCCGTGCGGGTTCAAATAATCGATTGGCTGATCGACGGTCTGAAGCGCGCCTTTCATGCATCGCACGGCGCCTTCGCCGGACAACTGCACCATGTCGTACCCGTCGGAGTTCGCGAAATATCCGACAATCTCGCCGAGGATATTGGCGCCGCGCTTTTTCGCCCGTTCGTACTCCTCGAGGACGACGACGCCCGCGCCGCCGGCGATGACAAATCCGTCGCGATCCCTGTCATAGGCGCGACTGGCGGTGGACGGCGCGTCATTATGCTTTGTCGACATCGCGCCCATTGCGTCAAAGAGATTGGCGAGCGTCCAGTCGCATTCCTCGCCGCCGCCGGCGAAGACGATATCCTGCTTGCCCATCATGATCTGTTCGGCGGCCGCGCCGACGCAGTGAACCGACGTGGCGCAGGCAGAGGAAATCGAATAGTTCAGCCCTAAAATCTTGAACGGGACCGCGAGGGTCGCCGAATTCGTCGAAGACATGGCCTTGGGAACCGCCGTCGGGCCGATGCGTTTCGGGCTTTTCTGTTGGCGGTTGATGTCCGCAGCCTCGACGATGACCCGCGTCGACGGCCCGCCGGACCCCATGACGATTCCCGTCATCGGATGGCTGATCTCGTCCTCCGAAAGGCCGGCGCCGGCGATCGCCTCTTGCATGGCAATATAGTTCCAGGCCGCGCCTTCGCCCATGAACCGCCGCGTGCGTCGGTCGAGCGCCTCTTCGACGTTAAGCGTCGGCCGCGCCCATACCTGGCATTTGAAGCCGAGTTCGGCGAATTCCTCCGAACGCGTCACGCCGGATTTCAGGTTCTTCAGGGCGTCCGCAACTTCATCGACATTGTCGCCGATGGAGGACACCACGCCCATGCCGGTTATGACTACTCGTCGCATAAAGGCCTCTCCGGTGAACGGTGCTGACGCTTAAATATCAAGGCCGGCGTCAAGCTGATCTCGCGAGAACAGACCGACGCGCAAGTCTTTCGCCTGATAAATAGGGCGACCGTCAACTTTCATCACGCCGTCGGCGATCCCGAGTATAAGCGGGCGGCGCATCATGCGGCGAATGTCGATCTCATATGTAACCCGCTTAGCCGTTGGAACAACCATGCCGCCGAATCTGACATCTTTCGCGCCGAGGGCCCGGCCGTGACCAGGATTGCCCGACCATGTCAGAAAGAAGCCGATCAATTGCCACAAGGCGTCAAGACCGAGGCATCCCGGCATGACCGGATCGCCCGGAAAGTGGCAATCAAAAAACCAGAGGTCCGGGTTGATATCGAGCTCAGCTTCGATCCGTCCCTTGCCGTATTCCCCGCCCTCTTCGGAAATGTGGGTGACCCGGTCGAACATGAGCATTTGCGGGACCGGCAATTGAGCTGTCCCCGGTCCGCCGAACCCGTGATACCCGCATTCCAGCAATTCTTCGCGATTGTAAGCGTTCTTCTTTTCAAGCATGCCGCCGCGTCATGACTGTCTTTGGAAGGCTTGGTAACGAGCGCGGCCCGCTCGGTCAATTGCGTGAGTCAGAAGCCGGTGCGCCGGCTCATCGGCTTTTGCCCGTAGCGCCCCAAAGCCCATGCTGCGGCGCCCAGCCCTTAAGGCGACCGGCGGACACCTGGACCCAACCGCTTTTCTGGTTTTCCACACGAGCGACCAGGCCCTTGCCAAGACGAGCTTTTTGCATTGCGTCATCGCTGGGACGGGCGCGCAGGGCCAGGCCGTCCTGGACCACTAACGCGGTTTGCGCGCCGGACAGCTTGGCGCGATGGATCCAGCATTCGTCGCCTTCTGAGTCGCGAATTTTGCGCCAGTGATCGCGCGTCTCGGCAATGACCAATACCGGCAAGCCTTTACGCTGATAGGTGATGCGCACCGGATGATCGAATGTCGGTCCGGCCCGGCAAAACGTCTTTTCCGATTTCAACGAGACGTAGCGCGGAACCGGCAGCCCGGACGGCGTATCCGTGCGGAACGCCGGTTCAGAGTGTCTCGGCGCTTGCGGATCGGCCGCCCCCGCGGCCATAGTGGTCGCAATCGCGGCGAGCAACGAAATGATCGCATATCTGGATATACGGGAAAAAACGGAGAAAATTGCGCGTTGCGACATTGTTGGAACGAAAACCGCTACGGAATGAACAAACTCTTAAAACAGCAAAAAGCCGTTAACGCTCGGTTAACCTTATTCCGGGGGCTTGTCCGGCGGGGCGCTCAATGAGTGCGGACGGCATCAAGGTCGCTGTAACGCGCCGACTGCCGGCGACGGTCGAACAACGCATGTCCGCGCTGTTCGAGACAACGCTCCACGAGTCGGAAAAGCCCTTGTCGCGCGAGGCCCTGATTGAACGCGCCCGCGGCGCCGACGTGCTCGCCGCGACCCTCGGCGACAGACTCGACGCTGCATTTTTTGATGCCGTTGGCGATCGATTGAAGCTCGTGGCCAATTTCGGCGCCGGGGTCGATCACATCGACATCGCCGCGGCCGACGCCCACGGCGTGACCGTCACCAATACGCCGTCCGTACTCGCTGAAGACGCCGCCGACATGGCCATGGCGTTGATCCTTGCGGTGCCGCGCCGGCTGGTCGAGGGCGTGAACGCGCTGATCGAGGGCCGTTTTGAAGGCTGGTCGCCCACTTGGATGCTGGGTCGTCGTGTGCGCGGCAAGAAACTCGGCATCATCGGGCTGGGCCGGGTCGGCGAGGCGATCGCCCGGCGCGCGCGCGCCTTCGGCCTTTCGATCCATTATCACAATCGCCAGCCGATCAATCCGCATATCGAGGAAGCGCTGGAGGCGACCTATTGGGAGAGCCTCGATCAGATGCTGGCCCACGTCGACATCGTATCGGTGAATTGTCCGCATACGCCAGCGACCTTTCACTTGCTGTCGCGGCGCCGGCTCGAGTTGATGCCGCCGCACGCCTATCTCGTGAACGTGTCGCGCGGAGAGATCGTCGACGAAACGGCGCTCGCCGATCTTATCGAGTCCGGTCGCCTCGCCGGGGCCGGCCTTGATGTCTATGAGCGCGGCGGTCCGAACGAAAAGCTGCTCAGCCTGCCCAATGTGGTGTTGCTGCCGCATATGGCGTCGGCGACCGTGGAAAGCCGGATTGAAATGGGCGAGCGCGTCATCATCAACATCAAGATGTTCGCCGACGGCCACCGGCCGCCCGATCGGGTGATATCCGGTCTGGACGTCGATTTTTAGCGGCCTTTGAAAAGGCGGGACGTCGCCGGCGGCGCTGGCCCGGTAAACGGGTCCAGGCGGCGTTTACCGACGGGCAACAACCATTACCGAATAGACAAGACCAGGGCCGTCCGCCGTCGGAAAGGGGTGCATATGGCGCCCATCGTCATCGACGCCGTCGCATTCGGGTAACACTGGCTCACGACTGCGCGACAATTCCGAAATTTTAGTTGAATCGAAGAATTCAAGGCGCAAGTTACCGCAAGGCGGAGAGAGAGTCCGCGGTTTTGGGGATCCAGGCGGATCAATACAGTGCGACGGTTGTTTGTCATAGGAAGCGTTTTGGCGCTGGCGGGGGCTGCGGTTGCAGAACCCATGGTTCCGATCAACCTTTATTCGATTAAGGCCGACGGCCCGATCGCCGCCGTGCAGACGACTTTTGACGCCGAACCGGGCAAAGCGGTGCGGGTCACGATCTACGACAGCGAAGAACGGTTTCTCGAGGAGCCGCACGCCAAAAAAGAAGGGCGTATCGATTCCCGCGGCCTGGCGATCGTCCCGTTGGATGACCTTGCGCCGGGCGAATACTCGCTCGCGGCGTATCTCGATGAAAATGGCGACGGCAAGCTCAACCGGGGCAAGTTCCTTGGGTTTCCCAAAGAGCCCGTTGCGTTTTCCAACGGCGTCAAGCCGAAACTCAGCAAGCCGAGTTTTGAGGACACCAAAGTTTCCGTCTACGAAGACAGCGTCGTCGTCATCACGCTCGACGACTAGTCGTCATTGCGGATGAACTCCGCCTCGATTTCGATAACAACGGTTTCAGTAATGATGCCTGAAAATCGGTCGACGCCGAAGACCGTACGGTCAAACTTTCCGGATGCGGAAAAACCCACTATATAGTCGCCGCCGCGCAGTCGGTCATTGGCGCCGCCGTTAAACGTGACGTCCAAAGTAACCGGCGCCGTTTCTCCATGAAGGGTCAACTCGCCGATCATGACGCCGCTGTTTTCGCCTGTGACTGTAATATCGGTCGACGTAAAGCGCGCCTGAGGAAAGCGTTCGGCGTCCAGCCAGTTTCCGCCAATCAGCGTTGCTGCGAAGTCGTCATCGCCGACGTCAAGGCTTGAGATGTCCACCACCGCTTCGATGCGCGCCGCGGTCGGGTCATCCGCATCGAAGTCGAGCGTTGCGTCGAAGGATTCAAATCGGCCGACATAGTCGGAAAAGCCGAGATGGTCGATTTTGAAAATCAGCGCCGCATGGGCGGGATCCAGTGCGTATTGCCCGGCCCGCAATGCGGCGCTTTGCGTGCCCACGTCGGGTTTCACGAGCGGCGCCACCAATGAGGAGCATGCGCCCGCGAGAGCCGCCAAAACCATTCCGCTCAACACTTTAAAGACTCGACTTCGTGAAATCATGCGCTTGCTTGCTCCTTTAGGTCTCCGCAATCGGGGCAAGCCGGATCAGCCGGCAATGCAACCGTGCGAATGGTTGCGGCGAGCCCGTCGTAGATTAGAAGACGCCCGCTCAATCCCTCGCCGAGGTCGAGCACTTCCTTGATGACTTCCATCGCTGCGAGCGCGCCGATAACGCCGGCGACGGCGCCGAGGACGCCTTCTTCGGCGCAGTTCACTTGCGCTTCACGCGGCGGCTCTTCGGGCACAAGGCAGCGATAGCAAGGCAAAACGCCTGGCTGCATAAACGGCTTGAAGGTCGAAACCTGTCCTTCAAATCGGCCGATCGCAGCGGAGATCATCGTCTTCCGGCTGGCGATGCAGGCTGCATTGAGCGCGTAGCGCGTTTCGAAATTATCGACGCCTTCGACAACGAGGTCGTAGCCGGATACGAGCGCGAGCGCGTTTTCATGGGTAACGCGGGTCTGAAGGGGAAATACCTCCACGCCGGGATTAAGCCGCGCAGCGAAATCCGCCGCTGCGGATGCTTTCGCCCGACCGACGTCTTCCGTATGGAAAATGACCTGCCGCTGAAGATTAGACAACGAAACCGTATCGTCGTCGCAGACGCCGATGGTTCCGACGCCGGCGGCGGCGAGATATTCCAGAATCGGCGCGCCCAGACCGCCGGCGCCGACCAGCAATACGCGCGCGGAGAGCAGTTTCTGCTGGCCCTGGCCGCCGACTTCCTTGAGCAAAATGTGTCTTGCGTAGCGTTCGCGCTGTTCCTGATCCATGTCGCGACTTTGGCCTTTCGCGCCGCGCCGCTCAAGCCGGTTGACGAAAGGGTGATGGTCGCCAATATCCCGCGTTATGGACGCAACCACCGTCAATACCGATATCGCGATTTCGGCGCGAGGCCTCAAGAAAGTCTATGCGGCGAGCGGCAAGGCGCCCGAGAAGCAGGCGCTGAAAGGGATCGATTTAACGATCCCGACCGGGTCCATTTTTGGGCTGCTTGGACCGAACGGCGCCGGGAAGTCGACATTCATCAATATTCTGGCCGGCTTGGTGACGAAGACCGAAGGTTCCGTTTCCGTGTGGGGCTTCGACATCGACAAGAATTCGCGTCAGGCGCGCGCGTCGCTCGGGGTCGTTCCGCAGGAAATCAACATGGACGTGTTTTTCACGCCGCAAGAGGCGCTGGAAATCCAGGCGGGGCTTTACGGCGTGCCGAAGGCGAAACGCCGGACGATGGACATTCTCAAAGCGCTCCGTCTCGACGACAAGGCTGACGCCTATGTTCGCCAACTGTCCGGCGGCATGAAGCGCCGGCTTTTGATTGCGAAAGCAATGGTTCATGCGCCGCCGATATTGATCCTTGACGAGCCGACCGCCGGCGTCGACATCGAGCTGCGCAAAGAGCTTTGGGACTATGTCAGAGAGCTTCACGCTCAGGGCGTGACGATTGTTCTGACCACGCATTATCTTGAAGAGGCCCAGGAGCTCTGTGAAACAATCGCGATTATTCACGAAGGAAGCGTGGTCGCTTGCGAGCCAACAGAAACGCTGATCGCTTCGCTTGATTCCAAAACGCTGATGATCACGCCGCTTGTTCCGCTAAACGTCGCGCCCAATCTGGGCGAGTTCAGTGCGGAATTGAAACCGGACGGGCGCCTTGCGGTTCCCTACGAGCCGTCCAAAGCGCAGGTGGCGACCATATTGGAACGCCTTTCAACAGCCGGCGTCGGCGTGAAGGATTTATCAACCGTAGAATCCGATCTTGAAGACGTCTTTCTTGAACTGACTTATCGCCGGTCCGCCTAACCCTTTGCGCGGCGGCGCGTTTTCCTGCTTGTTTTCATCCAGCGCGAAAGCCTCTACGGTCCCCCGGCTTGGCTCAGGAAGGGGGAGCTTCATGATTCGTGCAATTCTATCCGGCGTCGCTGTGCTGATCGCCGCAACGTCAGCCGCCGCCGAGGACGGCGACGCGATTATCGTACTCGACGCGTCGGGTTCCATGTGGGGGCAGATTGACGGTGAGGCGAAGATTGCCATCGCCAAGACCGTACTTGGCGATTTGCTGCAAGATCTGCCCACGGAACGCCGCCTCGGTCTCATTGCGTATGGACACCGCAAAAAAGGCGATTGTACGGATATCGAAGAGATCGCCAGCGTCGGCGCCGCCCGCGACGACATTCGCTCGGCGGTGAACGCGCTGAGCCCGAAGGGGAAAACGCCGATGGCGGCGTCGGTAAAGCTCGCAGCGGAAAAGCTGAAGGCGACCGAGGAGAAAGCGACCGTTATTCTTGTCAGCGACGGCGTTGAAACATGCGAGCCGGATCCGTGCGGCGTCGCCGCAGCGCTTGAACAATCGGGCGTCGATTTTACGGTGCATGTCGTCGGCTTCGACGTCGTTGAAGAAAACGCGCAAGCCCAGCTTCGGTGCCTCGCTGAAAACACGGGCGGCAAATATGTGTCGGCGTCGAACGCCGGAGAATTAGGCGCCGCGCTTCAGGAAACAGTGGCCGCCGCGCCGGAGCCGGCTTCCAGCACGAGGCTGCAATTGCGCGCTACCGAACTGGAGGGCGGCGTCGTCATCGAAGAGGGCCTGACCTGGACCGTCACGCCGCGCCTCGGCGGGGAGCCTGTTGTCGCCCAGTCAAACGCCGGCGTGCTCGACGTCGACGTTGAGCCGGGCGCCTACGACATCGCCGTCGAGCGATCGGAAGACGGATTGAAGGGCTCGCTTGAACGCGTTGTCGTGCGCGAAAACGCGGCGAAGACAGTCACTATCGCGCTGACATTTCCCGTCGAGGCCACGGTGCTCGCCGACCCCGGCGGCGACGTCGTGGCCGGAACGACGATCCTCGTTCATTGGACCGGTCCGGAGCGCAAAGGAGATTACATCGCCCTCGCCAGAAAAGGGGACGCCCCCGGTCAGTACGAGACCTATCAGTATGTCAGCGTCGGCAATCCGGCGGAATTGCGCGTGCCGGTGGAGCCCGGCGCATATGAGGCGCGATACATGCTGGGAAGACCGATCCGCACCCTGGCGAGCGAGGATATTTCAGCAACCCCGGCGACGGCGACATTGGACGCGCCTGATCAGGCGGGCGCGGGCGAGGAGATTTCGATCGCCTTTACGGGTCCGCCCGCGGGGTCCGGCGATTGGATTACGGTGGTCTCTCCCGATGCGGACGATAATAAATACACAAACTACCATTACTCCAGGAATGGGAGCCCGGCGACGTTGCGCATGCCGCTTGAAGCCGGCGACTATGAACTGCGCTTCGTGCAGGGCAACAAGCGCGTATTGGCGCGCAAACCCATCACCATCGTCGCCGCGGCGGCGAGCGTGTCGGGCCCTGAAACAGCGATCGCCGGCGAAGAAATCGAGGTCGTTTTTGAGGGTCCTGAAGCGGCCTCCGGGGACTGGATTACGGTAACGGCGCCGAACGCCGCCGAAAACAAGTACAACGACTATCACTATACCCGGCAAGGCAGTCCCGCGACCATTCGCATGCCGCTTGAGGCGGGCGACTATGAGTTGCGTTTCGTTCAGGGCAACAAAAAGGTCATCGCGCGCCAGCCAATTACGGTGACCGCGGCGACGGCGACGCTGGACGCGAAGGATACGGCGATTGCGGGGGAAACCGTCAGCGTCGACTTCACGGGTCCAAAGCCGGCGTCGGGCGACTGGATTACCGTCACAACGCCGTCCGCTGCAGATAATAAGTATACAGATTATGCCTATACAAGGTCGGGAAGTCCTGCGGAGATCCGCATGCCGCTCGACGCCGGCGAGTACGAGATCCGTTTTGTTCAGAGCAACAAGAAAGTCTTGGCGCGCAAGACTATTACCGTGACCGAAGCGACGGCGACGTTGGACGGCCCTGCAAGCGCGGTGGCTGGAACGGTCACGCCCATTGCTTTTACGGGGCCGCCGCCGGGCAGCGGCGATTATGTCGCGATCGCGAAAATGGGCTCGGACGACCTCAAATACGAAAGCTATGCGTATACGAAGGCGGGCAGTCCTGCGAACCTACGCATCCCGAAAGAGCCCGGCGCGTACGAGCTGCGGTTTATTCACGGCAACAAGAAGGTTCTTGCGCGCGCGCCTATTACTGTGGTTCCCGCCACGGAGTAGGTTTGCCCATGTAGGACGCGCCGTCGGGATTGAGCGCCATCGCCGTCAGCCGGAGGCGCTCGGCGACCTCTCCCGGCGTGCCCTCAAGATCGCTCGCATTGATCGCCGGGCCGAACGTTACTTTGTAGGGCTTTCTCTTCTTGTTCAGCAACTCATGGAACAGCGTGATGTCGCGCAATTCGGTGTTGACGCGCCAGAACCAATAGTAAAGCCAGGAATTGCGCATCTCGATATGGGCTGGCACCACCGGGCAATCATATTTACGCACGAATGAGGCGACCGACCCGAGCCATTCCTGTTCGGTGAGTTTTTTGTTTTCATCCATGAAGGCGAGACGCCCTGACGGAAAAAGCACAACACACCGGTCCGCCTGAAATGCTGCGCGCGCTTCCGCAAGCGTTTCGCGGGACGCCAGGCGCGTGCGTTCCTCCGGTCGCCAGACCACCGGGATGATCATGTCTTTGATGCCCGGGGCGGCGCGGATCGCATCCCGGTTGGCGAAGAAGGTCATGTCAGGCCGGACGTGCTTTAACGCCTCATACATGGCGACGCCGTCCGGAATGCCGGTGGGATGGGTCGGCGCGATCAGCACGCGGCCCTCTTTCGGTACATGCTCAATGCCGGTCACCGTCATATCGAGGTCCAGCAGATCGCAGAGATAACCGAACACCCCATGGGCGTCGAGACCGGCGATGTCGTCCGCCATTTTCACGGCGGGCCCGTAAAGCAGGATGGGATAGAGGATGGTCTTGTATAACGGCCAGAAGCGGGAGCGCATGAGCTTTGTGGCGCGCTCTTCGATGAGCTCATCGACGATGTGCTTTGCTTCTTCGCGCGTGCGCGGATCGGTGTGCGCTTTTGCGTCCAAGGCGGCGGTCATGGCTCCGAATCATGTTGCGCCCGCGAAGGGCGGTCCGTCACTATAACAGATTTTGCAAGACGCGCGCCCTGATCCGTTACTGGCTGTTTTCGCCGGGTTCTTCGCGATAGGGCTCGCTGGCGAGATGCAGCGTAAAAAACGCGCCCGCCATCAAAAAAGCAACTGCGGCAAGTCCGCCGCCGTTGTTGCCGAGCCAGTTGCCCGTGGCCGCGACCAGGCTCACCAACAGATAGGGGCCGAGCGGCGGGTTTTCGTGCCGAAAACGGAGGAAAAAGAGACCTGCCGCCGCGATGAATAGCGTCACCGCAAGAATGTCGAAAATGGTTTCCAATGGACCGGGCCTCCGTAAACCAGTCTCGGCGATTGCGGTTAAGAAACGATTTCAGAGAATGACGGTTGTTGTGGTTAACCCTCTGATTGCACGTGCTGGAAACCGCGGCGGCTGCATCCAGGCCGCCTTACTCTGCCCGTTGCGCGTCTCGCAGCGCGCGAAACTCGTTGCCCTCATACCAGTTCGGCCAAGCGTCCGAATTGGCGATCAACGCCCCGGTTGCGTAGAAGATTTTTGTGGAATCAACCATCGCTTCCATTGGCCAGTCTTCGCTGAATTCGTCCGTAACCTGATGATAACGGTTTGCGCGATAGCGTTCGCCGATCGCCTGGCCGGCCTCCGGCCCGCCTTCAACGAGGTTGAGGCCGCCGCCGGCGTAGAGCATCGGAACGCCTTTTTTGGCCAGAGAGATGTGATCGGATCGGTAGAAATACCCCTTTTCCGCTTCCGGATCCGGCGTGAGCCGCCGCTTAAACGGCGCAGCCGCCTCCTGGAGGATATCTTCCAGTTCCGACGCGCCGTAGCCGACGACCATCATGTCCCTGGTCGGCGGCGTCGGCAGCATGCCGTCGATATTAAACCCGCCCACGATCTGTTTGAGCGGCAGCGGCGGATAGTCGGCGAAGTAAGCCGACCCCAAAAGTCCTGATTCCTCGGCTGTCGCCGCAACCAGCAGAATAGAGCGCTCGGGCGGCGTTTCATTGCCGGCAAACCGTTCGGCGATCTCAAGAATGGCGGCGATCCCGGTCGCATTGTCGACGGCGCCGTTATAGATCTTGTCGTCGCCGTCAGTTTCGGTATCGACGCCCAGATGATCCCAGTGGCCCATATAGAGGACATACTCATCCGGCGCCGTCGCGCCGCGAATGACGCCGACGACATTGGCGTCTTCATTTCGCACGATCGCATTTTTTAAGGTCGCCGAGGCGGTCACGCCGGTCAGGGGCGCAGCGGCGAATTCGGGCGTCGCGGCCGTCCGCATCAGTGCGTCAAGATCAAGGCCTGCGTCGGCGAACAAGGCGCGCGCCGTCTCGATGGACAACCAGCCTTCGGCAAGGACGCGTGACGCGCCGTTGTCGTCCCGTTGCAGATCGAGTTGCGGGCCGGACCAGGATCCTTCAACGACACTCCAGCCATAGGCGGCGGGCTCAGTATCGTGAATGACGATGGCGGCGGTCGCCCCCTGCCGCGCCGCCTCTTCATACTTGTAAGTCCAGCGACCGTAATAGGTCATGGCGTTGCCGTTGAAGAGCTCAGGATTTTGCGTGGCGAAGCCCGGATCATTGACGAGCATGACGACTGTCTTGCCGTCGACGTCGAGCCCGTCATAGTCATTCCAGTCATATTCCGGCGCCACGATCCCGTAGCCGACGAACACAACGTGGCTGTCCTGAAATGAAACGCTCTCTTCAACCCGTTTGGTCCAGAAGACGACGTCTTCGCGATAGGCGAGATCGCGCGTTTCGCCGTTAACGGAAACCGAAAAGGAGGAGGTCGCCGGATCGAGGGTCGATTCCACGATCGGCACGGCCTGCTCATAGCTGTCGCCGACTGGTTCAACGCCGATGCGGGCGTATTCCGCCGCGATGTAGGCGCGCGTTTTTTCGCCGCCGGGCGTGCCGGGCGCCCGGCCCTCGAATTCGTCGGAGGCGAGGATGCGGATATGCGTTTTCAGATCCTCGGCGGTGATATCGGGGATAAACCCCTCTTCGGGCGCGTCTTGAGAAGGCGCGGCTGCGTCAGCCCCGTCGGTCGCCGCCGCAGGGTCGGCGGCGTTTTCACCGCCGCATCCGGCTAACAAGGCAAGCGCCGCTCCCGCCACGGAAAGTTGAACCCACCTCATCGGATACCCTCCATGGTTTCATGGTTGGCCCCGGTCTCGCATGGGGGGGCGGGGGAGACAAGTTTTGCGCCGAATTGTCCCTATGGCGGCGGTGGCCATGAGGGATTTTTTCGACTATGCCGCTTGCAGCCGGGGCGGCGAGGCCGCACCGGCGTCGGGAGGAGACATTATGAGCGTATCTGTAACGGCCGCGCCCCGCGTGGTCGAAAGCTTTGCCGATTGCGCGCCGTCGGCGCTTTCCAACTTATCAGCGGAAGCCCTTTATCAATTGGCGGTTTCCCGCGGGGAAGGCGAAATCGCGCGCGGCGGCCCTTTGGTCGTCAAGACAGGCGAACATACCGGCCGATCGGCCAAGGACAAATTCATCGTCCGTTCGCCGGAAGTTGAAGACAAGATCTGGTGGGACGCGAACCAGTCGATGAGCGCTGAAGCGTTTGATCGCCTGCATGCCGATATGCTCGCCTATGCGAGCGAGCGCGAACTGCTCAGCCAGAACCTGCGCGGCGGCGCCGATCGCGACTATGCGATCAATGTGCGCGTGTTCACTGAATACGCTTGGCATAGCCTTTTCATTCAGCATCTGCTTGTACGTCCGCCGATGGATGAGCGCAGCGTCGAGCCGGATTTCACGATCGTGGACTTGCCCGGATTTGAAGCTGACCCGTCCGTTCACGGATGTAGAACGAAAACGGTCATCGCCGTTGATTTCGCGCGCAGATTAATCCTCATCGCCGGCACGTCCTACGCGGGCGAAATGAAGAAGTCCGTTTTCACCATCCTCAATTTCCTGTTGCCGGAGCAGCGCATCATGCCCATGCACTGTTCGGTCAATGTTGGCCGGCAAGACGATGCGGCCATTTTTTTCGGCCTCTCCGGCACCGGTAAGACGACGCTTTCCGCTGACCCGAACCGCACGTTGATCGGCGACGACGAACACGGATGGGGGCCCAACGGCCTCTTCAATTTCGAGGGCGGGTGTTATGCGAAGATGATCCGCCTGTCTGAGTACGCCGAACCGGAAATTTACGCAACGACGAAGCGGTTCGGCACGGTTCTCGAAAATGTGGTGATGGATCCGCTGACCCGCGAACTCGATCTCGACGATGCGACCCTGGCGGAAAACTCCCGCGGCGCCTATCCGATCCACTATATACCCAATGCCGATCCGGACGGCCGCACCGGCCACCCCAATAACATCATCATGCTGACATGCGACGCGTTCGGCGTGATGCCGCCGATTGCGCGTTTGACGCGGGACCAGGCGATGTACATGTTCCTGTCCGGCTATACCGCGAAGGTCGCCGGCACCGAGAAGGGCCTCGGCAACGAACCGCAGGCGACGTTCTCCACCTGTTTCGGGGCGCCGTTCATGCCGCGCCACCCCTCAGAATACGGCGAGCTCCTCGGTGCGCTGATCGACGACCACGGTGTGTCTTGCTGGCTGGTCAACACCGGATGGACCGGCGGCCCCTACGGCGTCGGTTCCCGCATGCCGATCAAGGAGACCCGGGCGCTTCTGTCCGCCGCGCTTGACGGCTCTCTCAACGCCGCGCCGATGACGAAAGACCCGTTTTTCGACTTCGACGTGCCGACCGCCGTTCCAGGCGTTGACGACGCGATTTTAAATCCGCGCAACACGTGGTCCGACCCTGATGCATATGACGCGCAGGCGTCGAAACTGGCGGCGATGTTTGTTGAGAATTTCAAGATCTTCAACGCCTATGTTTCGGGCGGCGTTCGCGCCGCGGGCCCGGTGGCGAAATAGGACCCGGCGACCGTTAGTTACGTCGTCGCTGCGCAAAAGGTTGCGCAGGAATCCAATTTTTTCTGAGAGTGCGTTCACAAAATTCGTGAACGCACTTTTTTTGTTTTTTCCGTCCAGGTCTGCAACTGCGTCGGCGGACGCCGCGTACATCTCCGCGTTGCGTGAGTGAAACCGAATTTAGGCTGCGATTATCCATAAGCGGGCGCAGCGAGGAGATGTTATGACCAGATCTAATCTTGTTGCGGCGGCGAGCGCTGCTGCGCTTTGCGCCGCGGGCTTGTCGCCGGCGGCGGCGTCGAGCCACCGCGAGGCGCCGGGGGCGACAGAACAGCCCAAAGTCGACGGCACGGATTTTTACATGTTCCGAAGCTATGAGCCGGGGCGGGAGAACTACGTGACGTTCATCGCCAACTACCAACCACTGCAGGATCCATACGGCGGTCCCAACTATTTCACGATGGACCAGGACGCCATCTACGAGATTCACATCGACAGCGACGGCGACGCCGTCGAAGACCTCACTTTCCAGTTCGACTTCGACAATGACCTTGCCGGCGGCGACGGGATTACGCTCGACATCAACGGCGTTACCTTGCCCATCGCCCTGCGCGCCGCCGGTCCGGTGACGGCGCCCGGCGATGCGGATCTCGGCGAGACGGAAAGCTACACCCTGACCCTTGTCACCGGCGACCGCCGCACGGGAACGCGCGACCCTGTCGGCAACCTGTCGTCGGGGGGGACGACATTCATGAAGCCTCTGGACAATATCGGCGAGAAGACAATTCCTGATTATGCAGCGTATGCAGATCAGTTCATCTACGACATCGACATCCCCAATTGCGCCGCGCCGGGCCGGGTGTTCGCCGGGCAGCGCGCGGAAGCGTTCGCGGTCAATCTGGGCGAAGTGTTCGATTTGGTGAATCTCGTGCCCATCGAAGGCGACAGCGCGCCCGGCGCCGGCGACGGCGGCGGGTTCCCGGGCGGGATCACGCAGGACCGCGCCAACGACGATCTTGTCGGCGAAGCGAACGTGACCTCGCTCGCTATTGAGGTTCCGATCAACTGTCTGATCGGCGTCGGCAACGGCGTCATCGGCGCATGGACGACGGCCAGTCTGCCGCAGGCGGAAATCGAGGATCCCTCTCCGACCTATGAGCAGCCGTCGCTTTTCGGCGGCGCCTATGTGCAACAGTCGAGACTGTCGGCGCCTCTGGTGAACGAACTCGTGATCGGCCTGCCGTTCAAGGACCTCTTCAATGCCGCCGAGCCCACTCAGGACGCAGCGCTTGCGGATTTCGTGACCAACCCGACATTGCCGGCGATCCTCGACCTTCTGTTTCGAGATGCGGTCGGCGCGACCGACAACATCGCGCCGTCCAATTTCCCGCGCAACGATCTTGTCGCCGCATTTCTGACAGGCATCGAAACGCTGAACCAGCAGGCTACCGTGACGGCGTCGGAGATGATGCGTCTGAATACGGGCATCGATCCGACGCCGCGCGACATGCAGAGCACGTTCGGCGTTGCCGGCGACGACCTCGCCGGGTTTCCGAACGGTCGTCGACCCGGCGACGACACGGTCGATATCGCGCTTCGTGTTGTGATGGGCGCTCTGTGTTACGACGTCCCGATCAACGGAACGCCGACCGATCTCGGATTATGCGACGAAAGCGACGCGCCTGTCGGAAATGTTCCGTTTACAGACGGAGCGCCGATCAGCGCCGCAGAGCTGCAGAACGAATTCCCTTATCTCAACAACCCGATCCCCGGATCGATTGTCGAATAGGGAGGCGCTCCATGAAGTTACATTTTGCAGCAACGCCAATTGCCCGCATCGCCCTCGCATCCGCCATCGGACTGGCGGCGCTCGCCGGTTGTTCTGAAGACGCCGTGGTCGCGCCGCCGCCGCCGCCCCCAGCCGGCGGCGGGCAGCCGCCGCCTGCGCCGCCGCCTGTGCAGACGCAGTTCGGCGCGGGGTTTCAAGCCGCGTTCGTGCGCGTGCGAAATTCAGATCCCGTCGATCCGGCGCCCGGCGACATTGTCGATATCGATCCGACCGCGGATCCGATAGACGTTCCGGGTTAGCGTGCTTGCTTCGTCCGGGTAAGGACGGGCGCTGACAAAACGGCGGCGTATTTTCGTCGTTTTGTCAGACTTCTTCGTCGACCTCTGCGCCGGGGGCGGCGGCGTCTCCGGAAGCCCCGCCGGATGAAACCGTCACCATCGCAGCGCGCAGGACGCGTTCCCCGATGGTGAAGCCCGGCTGAGCGACATCGACGACGTGTCCCTTGGGGATCTCGCCGCTCGGCACATTGGCGACGGCCTGATGCAGGTTGGGGTCGAACCGGTCGCCCGCAGGCTCAATCTTTTGCACGCCGTGTCGCTGCAGCGTGGTCAGCAGCTCTTTTTCCGTCATCTGAATGCCGGCGACGAGGCCGTTAAACGCATCCGAGTGCCCTTCCGGGATCTGGTCGCCGGAAACGCCTGCGGCGCGCAAGGCGCGCTCAAAGTTGTCGGCGACGCCGATGAGATCCCGCGCAAAATTGGCGATGGCGTATTTGCCGGCGTCCGCCTTTTCGCGTTCGCTCCGCCGGCGCGTGTTCTCCAGCTCAGCGGCGAGGCGGAGCAGCTGATCGTTCATTTTGGCGATTTCCTCGGCCGGCGCATTCGCCGCCGCGGCGTCGGCGGCGGTTTCGGCCTGGTCCGGCTGCTGCGGATCAGCGTCCGCCGTATCGTCGTTTTCGGTGTTCTGGCCATCATTGGCCGGGTAATCGCTGTCGCTCATGGGTGATAAATCATTATGCATTGTCCGGCAGGCCATTTACGGGCCTTGGGCGCTTATTTCAACAGACGAGAGACCACTTCGGCCGTGTAATCGACAATCGGAATGACTTTGGCGTAGTTAAGGCGCGTCGGCCCGATGACGCCCAGGACGCCGACGATTTTCCGGGACTCGTCGCGGTAGGGGGCGGTGATGACCGAGGAACCGGAGAGGGAAAACAGGTTGCTCTCCGAGCCGATGAAGATTTTCACGCCCGAGCCCTCCCGCGCCGCGCTCATCAATTCGACGACGTCGCGCTTGCGCTCCAGGTCGTCGAACAGCATCCGGACGCGCTCGATGTCCTGAAACGCCGACTCGTCGATGAGCTTGCCGCGGCCGCGCACAATCAATGAGAACTCCGCCCCGCCGGCGAGTTCGGCGACCCCGTCGCGCACCAGCTTTGACGTGATTTCGTCTAGTTCAGCGCGATTGGCGTCAATTTCCGCAAGAATATCGGCGCGCGCCTCGTTCAGAGAGCGCCCATGCAGGCGCGCATTAAGATAGTTTCCCGCCTGCACCAGCGTTGAGCCGGGAAGAGTTTCGGACGTCTCGATCACGCGGTTTTCCACCCGGCCGTCCTCGAAAACGAGAATGGCGAGCGCTTTGCCCGGCCCCAAAGCGACAAATTCAATCTGGCGCAGGGGCGCGTCCGCCTTTTGCGTCATGACCAGGCTCGCCGCCTGCGTCAGGCCGGAAAGGCGGGCGGCGGCGTCTTCCAGGACGTTTTCGATATCGTCGTTGCGCACTTCCGCTTCAATCGCGCGGCGTTCGTCGTCCGTCAGGTCGCCCACCTGCATCAGGCTGTCGACAAACAGGCGCAACCCCCGCTCCGTCGGCAATCGCCCCGCAGAGATATGCGGCGCATGAAGAAGCCCCAGATCGGTCAGGTCCGCCATGACATTGCGGATGGTCGCCGCCGAGACGCCGATTGAGCGATCCTGGCTCAAGGTGCGCGAGCCCACCGGCTCGCCGGACTCAAGATAAGTCTCGACAAGCCGCCGGAAGATATCGCGGGATCGAACGTCGATGTCGTCGAAAGGATTCGAAGTCATGTCTCGAAAATACGAGCAATCGAGCCCCAGTAAAAGGCGTGTTTGGCGGCGAATCCGCCGGTGGGTCGACAAGGCGGGGACGAGCGCCTAAGGAGCCGCGTTTGTTTAGGAGAAATTGATGAGACCGTCCGGCCGCGCCTTTAACGAGTTACGCCCGATCACCCTCGAGCCCTGCTATTCCAAGCATGCCGAAGGGTCCTGTCTGGTGAAATGCGGCGACACCCATGTGCTCTGCACGGCAAGTTGGGATGAAACCACGCCTCCGTGGTTGCGGGGCGGCGGGCGCGGCTGGGTGACGGCTGAATACGGCATGCTGCCGCGGTCCACCGGCGGACGCATGAAGCGCGAGGCGAAGGGCGGTCAGTCGGGACGGACGCAGGAAATTCAGCGCCTGATCGGACGATCGCTCCGGGCCGTCGTCGATCTGAAAACGTTGGGAGAGCGCCAGATCCTGATCGACTGCGATGTGATCCAGGCTGACGGCGGAACCCGAACCGCCGCCATAACCGGCGCCTGGGTAGCCATGAACGAGGCGTGCAAATGGGCGCTCTCGCAGGGGATCATAAAATCCAACCCGGTCCGCGAGCCGGTCGCTGCAATTTCCTGCGGGCTCGTCGCCGGCGCTCCTGCGCTCGATCTCGACTATGATGAAGATTCAACCGCGCAGGCCGACGCCAATTTCGTGATTACCGCCGCCGGCGGCCTGGTTGAGATTCAAGCGACCGCTGAAGCCGATCCGTTTACGGATGAACAGTTCGCCGCGTTGCTGTCGCTTGCAAAAGAGGGATGCGCATCGCTGTCGCGCGAGCAGATGCGCGTTTCTCCGTAGCAGCGTTCTTGCGGCGCAGCGTTTTCATCCGTGCGGCGACGCCGGCGAACGCAACGATCATCAGCGCCCATGTGGTTGGCTCCGGCGTCGGCGACGCCACCTCAACCACCTCGCCGTCGACGACCACGTAATCGACTTCAACACCTGCTGCGCCGCGCCGCGTGCGCGTCGTAATGATGGCGATGTAATCGCATCCGCCCAACAACCGGCATCCGTTGCGCAGGCTGGCGTTGGCGTTAATCGTTCGAGATCCGCCGGCGATCACGTTCCGGCCGCGCACGAAAATCGGCGCGCCGTTGTTATAGGCGCCGATGAGGATGCGCGCTCTGGCGACGCCAGAGGCGGGCGGCAAGGTGAACACCGTGAGGGAGTCGCCGGCGTTGGTCAGAATGGGCGCGTCGAACAACAGCCCCAGCGTTTGGTTAAGGCCGATTAAGAACCCTTCTCCGTCGCCTGACGTCGACAGCGCGACCCGGTCGTCATCGGTCATCGCGGCCGGATCGGTGAAGGTGGCCGTGACAGCGTGCGCGGCGCCCGTCATCCATGAGAATGCGACAACTGACGCGGCCAGCATTCCCGGAAGACGCGTTCGCCGCCCAAATGAATGTGATCGACCGTTTAGCACTTCGAAATTTTCTTCTGTTCGAATGCTGTAGATTGTGTGAGGGCTGCGTTAATCCATGATTAAAACTTTGATTAAAAGCAAAGATTCTCGTGATGATACACTCGCGCCTTCAAAATTTTCCGAGACTGTTCGCGTGCGCCGCGCCCCGGGCGCGCAGATGCGCATCGCCGTGTTCGGCCTTGGTTATGTCGGCGCCGTTTCCGCCGCTTGCCTGGCGCGGGACGGCCACAGCGTTATCGGCGTTGATCTAAAGGCCTCAAAGGTCTCTATGATTAACGACGGCAAATCGCCGATCGTTGAAAAATATGTGGGCGAGATGATCGCCGAGGGCGCCGAAAGCGGCAGACTGCGCGCGACCCAGAACGCCGCGGATGCGGTCGCCCAGTCAGAACTTTCGCTGATCTGCGTCGGCACGCCGAGCCGGGGCAACGGCAGTCTGGACACCGCCGCGGTTGAGCATGTCTGCAAGGAAATCGGCGCGGCCCTCAAAGGACGCAGCGATCCGCATACGGTTGTCTTGCGGTCGACCGTGCTGCCGGGAACGATGCGGTCGCTTGTCATCCCGGCGCTTGAAGCGGCGTCCGAGCGCAATGCGGAGAGCGGTCTCTATATCGCGAACAATCCGGAGTTCCTGCGCGAATCGACGGCTGTCGAAGACTATGACCATCCGCCGAAAACAGTGATCGGCGCCGTTGATGAGGAAACTGCCGGCCGCGTGGCCGCGCTTTACGCCGGCATCGACGCACCCTTGTTTCTGACCGGCGTTGAAACCGCCGAGCTCGTTAAATACGCCGATAACGCCTGGCACGCGGTCAAAGTCGCTTTCGCCAATGAGATTGGTTCGCTGTCCAAAGCAGTGGACGTCGACAGCCATGACGTGATGGACATTTTCTGCGCGGATAAGAAGCTCAACATCTCGCCGGCCTACCTTCGCCCGGGCTTTGCATTCGGCGGCTCTTGTCTGCCCAAGGACCTGCGCGCCCTGATCTATCGCGGCAAGACCCTTGACGTTGAAACGCCGCTGCTCACCGGCGCGGTCCTGTCGAATAAGCGCCAAATCGATCGGGCTTTCGAGATCATTACTGCAACCGGGCGAAAATCCATTGCGTTCTTGGGCATCTCATTTAAGGCGGATACGGATGACTTGCGCGAAAGTCCGCAGGTCGCCCTTGTCGAGAAATTGCTCGGCAAAGGATATCAGGTCCGCATCTACGATCGCAGCGTGCATCTGGCGCGCTTGACCGGCGCCAATCGCGATTATGTTAACGACCACATTCCGCACATCGCCGATATTCTCGGCGACGACCTCGAAGAAACGGTTGCGGGCGCGGAGGTGGTCGTGATCGGCAACCGGGCGGCGGAGTTTCGAACCGTGCCGGCCATGATGCGCCCGACCCAGCGGCTTGTCGATCTTGTTCGCATTCCGCTTCCGGAAAACTTCTCGTGCAGGTATGACGGCGTCAACTGGTAACGCAAAAAGCGTCCTCATCATCGTTGAGAATCTCCCGGTGCCTTTCGACCGGCGTGTCTGGGCGGAGGCGACGACGCTCGCCAGCGCGGGCTATCAGGTATCCGTCATCTGTCCTGCGGCCAAGGGCTTTATGCGCCGATATGAGTGTATCGACGGCGTATCCATTTATCGTCACCCCATCGTCGAAGCGGGGGACACGTCCGCCGGTTATTTCCGGGAATATGCGGGCGCGCTGTACTGGCAGTTGCGCCTCGCCTTGCGGGTGTGGCGCGAGCGCGGCGTCGACATTGTGCACGCCTGCAATCCGCCGGATCTCATCTTTCTCGTCGCAAGTCTTTTCAAGCTATTCGGCAAAAAGTTCATCTTTGATCATCATGATCTGTGCCCGGAGCTCTTTGAAGTCAAATTCGGCAAGCGGGGGCTTTTCTGGAGGTTCTTGCGCCTGGCGGAGCGATTGACGTTCGCCGCCGCCGATGTGTCGATTGCAACGAATGAGTCCTATCGCGAAATCGCCATAGGACGCGGCGGTATGGCGAAGGAAGATGTTTTTGTGGTTCGGTCCGGCCCCAAGCTTGATCGGCTTGAGTTGCGTCCGCCGCGTGAGGAATTAAGAAACGGCGCCGATTTCCTGATCGGCTATGTTGGGGTGATCGGCGAGCAGGAAGGCCTGGATCTGCTCGTTGAGGCTGCGGAAATTTTAAACCGCCGTTATGCGCCGCTAAAGGCGCATGTCGCCGTGGTCGGCGACGGGCCCGCCCTTGAAAGCGTCAAGTCCCTGGCGCGGAAAAAGGGGCTTGAAGACATGTTTACGTTCACCGGGCGAGCGAGCGACGACATGTTGCTCGATATTCTAAACACGGCGGATGTTTGCGTAAACTCAGATCGCTGGAGCGAAATGAACGACAAATCCACCATGAACAAGATCATGGAATACATGGCGCTCGGCAAGCCCATCGTTCAATTCGATCTGCATGAAGGGCGCCGTTCCGCCGGGGATGCGTCACTGTACGCGCGCCCTGACGACCCGGAAGATTTCGCCTCGAAGATCGCTCATCTTATTGAACATCCTGACGACCGTCGCCGGATGGGCGCCATCGGCCGCCGGCGCATTGTCGAGACTTTGTCCTGGGAACACTCTATTCCGCCGCTGCTCGCGGCCTATGAACGCGCGCTGGCGAAGGGCGCGCGGAAAAGGAGTGCTGAAAGGGCTGCGCCGAAAACGCCGGCGCGGCTGGACGCCGCCGGCGCCAAGGCGCCGCGATGAGCGCCTCTTTCGCAGAACCGTCTCCTGCGGTTAGCGTTATTGTTCCCCATTTTCGCCAAGCAGACGCGTTGCGGCTTTGCCTTGTGAGCCTCGAGCGCCAGACGCTTGCGCGCCCGCGCTTCGAAGTCATTGTCGTTGATAACGATTCTGGGGTCGACTTAAGCGCGGTGCAGCGCGCGCATCCGTCATTTCGTTTTCTGAGCGAATCCGACCGAGGCGCGGCCTGCGCGCGCAACCGCGGGATGGCCGCGGCGCAAGGCGATGCTTTTGCGTTCATCGATGCGGACTGCGTCGCCGATCCCGCCTGGCTTGAAAACGGCCTGGACGCGTTGTCCGGCGCCGATCTTGTCGGCGGAGACATCATCGTCACGCAGGCGCGGCCGGAGCCGACGCCGGTCGAGGCCTTTGAGCGCATATTTGCATTTCGGCAACGAATGTATATCGCGCGTAAACACTTCTCCGTCACCGCGAACCTCTTCGCGACCAGGACCGCCGCAGACGCCATCGGCCCGTTTCGCAAAGGCGTTTCGGAAGATGTTGACTGGTGTCGCCGGGGCGTCGCGCTAGGGTTTCCTTTAGCTTTTAACGATACATCAATCATAAGCCATCCGGCGCGCCGAACGTGGAGCGAACTCACCGACAAGTGGGATCGAACCATTCGTGAGCGGTGGAATGGTTTCGGAGGGCGTACGGCTTCGCGCCGTCTGCTGTGGGCGGCCTTGGCGGCTGCGACGGCGTTTTCCGCCGCGCCGCATTTGGCCTCGATCGTTGTGTCGGACCGCGTGCGCGGTTTGAAGGCGAAAACCGCAGCGGCGGGCGTGCTTGCGCGGATTAGATGGTGGCGCGCCCGGCGCATGCTGGCGCTGCTGCGGTCCGCCTGATCGGCGCCCCTCCGGAGTTGAAGAAGTTGGAGTCGCATATGCGCAGACTTTATGGAGCTTTTGCTGTGGCGGCCCTTGCGGCGGCGACGCCGTCTGTCGGTGTTGCAAAAGACCGCCCGCAGGCCGCCAGCGGAAAGACGCAGGTGGTGGCAAAGCTCAATACTCGCGAGATCACCATCACGGATCTGCGCAGCGAAATGGCGCGGCTCGGCCTGGCGCCGGGCGATCCGGCCGCGGAGCGGGCCGCCATGGAGTCGATCATCAACCGCGCGCTGCTGGCCGACGCCGCTCGCGAGGCGAACCTTCATCGTCAGCCCACGGCGCTTCGTCACATGGCGACCGCGCGGGAACAGGCGCTCGCTGATCTTTACCTCGCCAGCGCATCGCAGCCGCCTGAGCCGACCAGAACGGAAATCGAAGATTTTGTTGCGGATAATCCAGAGCTTTTCAGCCGCCGTCGCATGTACACGTTTTCGGTGCTGACGCTCTCAACAGATGCGTTTGACGCCGAGGACCGCGCGCCGCTGTTCGACGAATCGAAAGACTTCACCGACTTAAAATCAGCGCTTGACGAGGCCGGCGTTGAATATTCCGTAACGCCCGCCGTGCAGCCCTCAGACGCTTTTCCGCCGGCGATCCGCAAACAGCTCGGTGAATACGGTCCGCGCGACAACATCGTCATTCGCGGGGACAAAACCACGCAGATTATGAAGATCGCATCGGTCAAAGGGGCCGCTGTGAAGAGCGCCGATGCGCCGATTGTCGCGCGCCGGCTGATCATGGCTGAAGGCGCCCAGCGCCGCGCGGCCAATCTGCTTGAGCGCCTGAAGAAAGAGTCTTCGCTCGCCTATTATCGTCGATCTGCGGCGCCGGCGCGCGTTGACGGTCAGGACAGATAAGGCGCGCCGATGGGCCTCCTTTCGCTTCTCTCGGTATTGCAGGCGCGCAAGCTGACGCTGCTGATGTCGGTGCTGGTCGCAAGCTTCACGGCATTTGCGCTCGGCGCGCTGCTGCCGAAACAGTATCAGTCGACGGCGAGGGTGCAGGTCGATTCCCTCAAGGAAAACCTGCTGACGGGCTTTTTCGAGCCGCGGGTGCGCGTTTCGGAATTCCTGGGTCAGCAGGCGGCCGTCGCCGGCAGCCGCGCCGTGGCGCTCAAGGTCTACGATAACCTGGTTGCAGAGGGGTTCTTCGCACCGGAAACATTCGAAAGCGATTGGCGGGAGCAAACAGGGGGCGAAGCTGTTCCCGGAAACGATGCGCGCCTGTGGGCCGCCGACCAGTTACTGAAGAAACTCAATATCTCTGTCGACTCACTGGAAAGTACGCTGTCGATTTCGTTTCGCAGCGGCGATCCAGCGCAGGCGTCGCGGATCGCGAATGCGTTTGCAGGCTCTTACATGGACGCCATTCTCACGCAACGCCAGCGTCGCGCGGCGAGAAACGCGGCGAATTTCGAAGAGGAAACAGAAGCGCTGCGAGAGGGCATATCGGCGGCGCAACGCGATCTCACTCAGTACCGTGAAGAAACAGGAATTGTGGGTTTGGGCGCGCAGCGCCTTGAAGACATTGAAGTGGAGCTCGCCGCGTTGACCATGCGCCTCGCCGAGGCGCGCACGGACGATTCAGAAGCGCGCTCCATATTGCGCCAGGCGCGCGAGGCCAGGGAGAACGACCTTTTGACCTTGCCGTTGCCGGAGGGCGCGCAGGCGGGCCGCCAGGCTCAGTCCCGGCTCGGCGCGGTGCAGGTTCAGGTTCAGCGCCTGTCCGAACGATACGGAGACGACTATCCGCCTTATGTTGAGGCGCTCAACGAAAAGCGCGCGCTGGAGCGCACGATCCTTCAAGCGGTCGAGGATCATGCGGAATTCACCGCGCGCCGGGTCGGCGCGTTGGAAGCGGCGGCGAAACAGAAAAAAGACGCGGTCGTTGATCTTCAGGAAGCAAAGCAGACCTATGACGTTCTTTCTCGGCGCGTAGAGGCCAGTCGACAGAACTATGACCTGGTCTCCAACCGGTCGATCCAGGAAGAACTCCAGTCCCGCGTCGATGTGGTGGAAGTGCTGATGCTGGCGCGCGCAGTCCCCGCCGACAGGCCCATGACGCCGCCCTTGGCCGTTATCGTGGCGATCGGCATGGTCGTTGGGTTCTTCCTCGGGGCCGGCGCCGCTGTGGCGCTGGAGTTAGTCGAGGGTCGCGTGCGCAGTCCCGACACCGTCGCCAGACTGATGCGAACGGGAATCGTCGCCACCGTCACTGCGCCGGCGCCGCCGAAAGGCATTGCCGTATGAATGCGCAGCCCCAGATGTCGCCCGGACGCGCGCGCGAACGGATCGAGGAACGCATGGGCGGTCGCCCGCCGGCTTCCGCAATCGGTCAGACGATGGTCCGGCTCGGCTTCATCAAGCCGGAGGACGCAGAGGCTATCGAACGCGAACGCCAGGACGCCGGCGGCGTGTTCGGCCGAACCGCCATGAAGCTCGGCTTTGTCACGCAGGACCAGTTGGAGTATGCCCTGGGCGTGCATATCGGCTTTTTGCATGAGGTCGCGAATCCGGCGCCGATACCCGAACAGATCATGGTCGCGCGCAATCCGTTCTCGCCCGAAGCCGATGAGTTCCGAACGCTTCGAACGCGCCTGACAACGGGAGAAGACGCGGACAATCTCAAACGCGTCGCCGTTACCGGCGTCGGCGGCGACGCGCAATACGCCGCCGTCAATCTGGCCGCGTCCCTGGCGCAGCTCGGCAAAGAAACGCTGCTTGTGGATGCGGATCTGCGCCGCCCGTCGCTGGCGCGCATCTTCAACATGCCGACAACGCCCGGCATCACCGACGTTGTCGCGGGGGCCTCATCCTATGAGGGCGCGCGCATTGGTACGATCATCCGCGGGCTCGACCTTTTTCCAGCGGGCAGCCCGACGCCGGACTCTCAGCGTACGCTTGGCGATCGCGGTTTCTTAACGCTGATCAACCGCGCGGAAAAGGAATACGATATCGTCATGATGCTGACGACGCCGTTTGGCGTCGCTGCGGAATGCGAGTTTGTGTGGGCGTCGTCGTCAAGTATCGTCATCGTCGCACACAACAACGTCACCCGGCAGAAGGAGCTGGAAGCGGCAAGGCGCAGCATCAGGCGGATCGGATCGCCCATCGCCGGCGCCGTCGTCGTTTCCTGAGCAATTCGCTCAATGGCTATCGCTCCTTCCCTCCCAGCCGCGCTTCAACGAAACACGGCCGCATTGACAGCGGGGTTGATCGGCGTCGGGTGGCTCGCGCTCTACGGGCCCCTCTATGTAGAGTTTTCACAGCACGCATGGCGGCGCGAAGAAAACGGTCACATCCCGTTTATGATGGCGATCGCGATCGCGATTGCCTGGTCGCGTCTGAGATCGGGCGGCTTCAGCATGGGTTCCGCCGGCGCTCTGTCCGGCGGTCTCGCCGTTTTGTGCTGCGGGCTCGGCTTTTACGCGGTGGGACGCGCCGGCGAGATTGATATTCTGTCGTCTTCCTCGCAGACCGTTGTCGCCGCCGGCGTCGCCATCGCATTGTTCGGCGTTCGCGGCGCCGCGCGTCTCTGGTTCCCGTTGTTTTTATCGCTCTACCTCATCATCTGGCCCGGCTGGCTGATAGACGAAGCGACGGCGCCGCTGAAACTGTTTGTATCCTCAACAGTCAGCACCAGTCTTTATGCGATGGGGTGGCCTGTCGCCCATTCCGGCGCGATCATCGCGGTTGGCCAATATGAACTGCTGGTCGCGGATGCATGTTCCGGCCTGAACTCGCTCATTGCGCTGACGGCCGTCGGCGCCGTTTATCTCTACGCCCTGAAGCGTACGTCCATTGTCGCCAACGCCGTTGTCGTCGCCTCTCTCGTGCCGATCGCCATTATGGCGAATGTTGTCCGGGTTGGATTGCTCGTGCTCGTCACGCACTATTTCGGTTACGACGCAGGGCAGAGTTTTCTCCATGAGACAGCGGGCCTTTTGATGTTCGCTATTGCGCTGGGGTTGGTGTTCGCCATCGATTCGGCGGCGGGACTGTTCTGGGGTCGAAAACCATGATTGCGCGCGCGGCATTCATCAGTCTCATGATGGCGGCGGCGGCGTTGGCGACGGCCGCGATTGTCCCGAACACGAACAGCGCGGCGGTCAGGACGCCTGACCTTGAGACGCTGACGCCTGAGCGCATCGCCGGATGGTCGCGCCTTGACGTCGCCGCGGTCGTTCTGCCGCCGGAAACGGATCTCGGGCCAGGCGAAGCGGTGACCTATCGCGCCTGGCGCGACGCCGCGGGCCGCGTGGTGACCCTGGTGATCGCTTATGGGCCGCCCCTGGGCGATTCCGTCAGGCTGCACCGGCCCGAGGCGTGTTATCGCGCGCAAGGCTACGTCATTCAGGAGCGCAGGGAGGGTTCCCTGTCGACTGACGGAGACGACATCGCGCTTGTTCATCTTGATGCGAATAAAGCGCTGCGCCGTGAAGCGGTCACCTATTGGATGCGTGACGGCGACGCCTATGTGCGAAACGCGCGTGGGCATGAGATGTTGTTCTTTCGCCGCGGCCTGGCGGCGCCGACAGACGCTGCATTGGTCCGCGTGTCTTCCGCCGGCGAAGGCGCAAGCGCTCACGAACTCCATCGGATTTTTCTCACTGACTTTGTCAATGCGCTTTCGCCCGAGGGCCGCGCAGTGTTTCTGGCGGACGCGTCATGAGCGGCCCGGCGGAGCGCGTCGGCGTGGTGATTGTGAACTACAACTGCGCGGCGCTTGCGCTTGACGCCGCCCTCAGCGTTCTCGGCGACAATGCGGCGGCGAGAATCGTGATCGTCGATAATGCGTCAACGGATAATTCCGCGGCCTATTTTGAATCCGTTTTTTGCGGGCGAATGCCGCATGCGCCTCAATATCCTGTCGACGCGCCCAAACCCGTAGCCTTTTCAGAGATCAGCCAGATTTCAACGACCATCGTCAACGATGGCGCGTCGACGTCGAGTGACGCCTCCATCACCGTATTGCTGGCGCGGCGCAATCGCGGTTTCGCCGCCGGGTGTAATATCGGAATGCGCTTCCTTGAGTCGGCCTTTTCACCGGACTGGGTGTTGCTGCTTAATCCTGACGCGCTGGTCGCGACGGGGGCCCTGAGCGCCTTTCGCGCGCGGCTGGCTGATGACCGGTCGGGCCTTTGCGGCGCTTGCGTCCTTCGCTTTGAGGCGCCGCATGAAGCGCAGGCGTTTGGCGGCGCGCGCCTCGGTCGGTTTTCGCTGCAAGGCAAGAATATCGGCGCCGGGCGCCTTCTCTCAGCGGCGCCGCAAAGAGAAGAGGCCGAGCGCGCCATGGACTATCCGCTTGGCGCGGCGATGGCGTTTCGGCGCGACTATCGCGATCATGCGGGGGACCTCGACGAACGGTACTTTCTCTATTTTGAAGAAGCCGACTGGGCGCGACGGGGCGGCCGGTCCCGGCCGCCGGTCTGGGCGCCGGAAGCGGTGGTCTATCACCGTCATGGCGCCGCCGCCGGCAGCCGCGAGCGCCCGGGGCGGCGCGCGCCGCTTTCCGACTACTATATGGCGCGTTCACGCATGGCGTACGCCGTGAAATGGCGCCCGGCGCTCGTCCCATGGATCGCAGCGTTGAGTCTGGCGCAGGCCGTAAGGCGCGTTATTCGCGGAGACTGGCCTCAGTCACGGGCGGTCATCAGGGGCGCCTGGGCGTTTTCCCCGCCTACGAAAAATTCATCCGTCCCCCAATAGATAAAACTGCTGATGCGTTTGCGATTTCGCATGGCGCTTGTAACCTGTGGCGCAATCAAGATATGCGAGCGCTATGACACAGGACGAAAGCGGAACGGGCGGGGACGACGCCAATACGCCTGAACCAACGCCGCCAGCCACTGAATCCAATGCGACGGACGCGGCCGGCGACGCGCCGGCGGAGACCACCGCCGCGCCGGCAAACGGCGCAGCCGACGAAAGCTCGGCGATCGAGCAGCTTGTGGGCTTCGATTCCATCCGGGACAGTCTGGGCGACGTTCCGAACTGGCTGCAAAGCCAGATGCTTACCACCGATGTCGCAGTTCAGGCGGGACTGCTGATTGCGGCGATCGCTCCGGCGGCCGTTTTCGGGCCGCAGCTCAGAAAGTTCATTCAAAGCCAGGTGGCGCCCCGGGCGCCCTACGGCGTGTTGCGCCGCGCCGCGAATGCGTTCGGTCATCTGGCGACCCCGATTGCGCTGTTTATCATTCTGCAGATCGCCGTCGGCGTGTTGCGCACATTCAATGCGGGAACAGGCCTCGCGGAAGCGGGCATCAGTCTTCTGACCGCGTGGATTGTCATACGGCTGGTGACGCTGGTGATCCGCTCGCCCTTCTGGTCAAAGGTGGCGTTTTATGTGGCGTGGCCCATTGCGGCGTTGGACGCTTTCGGCGTGCTCGACGACGTGGTCCGTCAGCTCGACGCGTTCTCCGTCCCCATCGGCGAAGACGAGAACGGCAATCCGGAACGGTTCAGCGCGCTGGAATTCATCCGTACACTGTTTATTTTCGGCGTTTTGTTTTGGGCGGCGAGTCTCGCCAACAACTTCATCAAGGGCCGCATCGGCGCCATCGACGAACTGACCGTCTCGTTCAAAGCGCTATTGTCGAAAATCCTCGACGTGTTGTTGCCCATCGTCGCGCTTGTGGCCGCGCTTCAGATCGTCGGTTTTCCGTTCGGTACGCTGGCGATTTTCGGCGGCGCCGTCGGTCTCGGCATCGGCCTCGGGATGCAGCGCACGGTGTCGAATTTTTTCGCCGGTTTCACGCTCATCGCCGACAAGTCGATCAAGCCGGGCGACGTGATCGAGGTCGGCGAGACCTATGGTTGGGTGACGAATATGAGCGCACGTTATGTCTCCATCCGCACCCGGGACGGAACGGCGCATCTGGTGCCGAACGATATGTTCATCAATGAGGGCGTCACCAACTGGTCTCATTCGGACCGGGTTGTGCGCCTGCATGCGCCTTTCGGCGTCAGCTATGCGACGCGCGATCTGCGTGGCCTGGCGCGCCGAACGGAGGAAACGGCGCTGGAGGTCGACCGGGTCCTGAAATCCCCGGCGCCCCGCTGCAACCTTATGGAGTTCGGCGATAATTCCATCAACTTTGATTTGCGTTTCTGGATCAACGACCCGGCCAACGGCACCAACAATGTACGCTCCGACGTGATGATGGCAATCTGGGACATGCTCCAGGAAATGGGCGTGGAGGTGCCGTTCCCGCAGCGCGACGTGCATATCAAATCGGCGCCGGACGGGCTTGCTATGGCCCTGGAAACAAGGGACGGCGCGGTCATTTCACAACGCCGCGAGGCGAGCGAAGAAACCTGACCCCAGGTCCCGTGCGCGCTTTGCCGAGGGCTCTCCAGCCGCTATACTCCGCAGCGACGGCGATGGACGAGGAAACTTGGAGTTAGATATGTTTCGAACGACAATGATTGGCGGCGCGCTGCTTGTCTTGGCGGCCTGCGCAACCGCAACGCCTTACGCTCCCGCCTCAAGTTCCGGCGGATACGGTTTTTCAGAACAGCGCATCGAACGCGACCGTTTCCGCATCACGTTCCGCGGCAATTCGTCGACGTCTCGCGAAATTGTTGAGAACTCGCTGCTCTATCGCGCTGCGGAACTGACCGTGCAGCAGGGTTTCGATCATTTCATTGTCGAAGAAAGAGACACAGAAGCGCGCACGACCTTCTCGACGACCACCAGTCCGGCTTTTTACGGCCGCTACGGTTTCGGGCATCCGTTCTACCGACCCTACTACGCGTTCCCGTACTACGCATATGGCTGGGGATGGGGCGTGCCCTATGACAGCTACACGCGCGAGATCACGCGGTATTCGGCGATCGCTTTTGTGACGATGCATGAGGGCGCCAAGCCGGGCGACAACCCCCGCGCCTTTGACGCCCGTGAAGTGCTGGCGAATCTTGGGCCCGTCGTGCTCGGTGACGAATTGGCGAGCTAGGGCGCGTTCAAGGTATCGCTTAAACGGCGCGAAGGGCGGGTTTCGCCGTTTGTTCGTCAGCGTCATAGACAACGACGAACCCACGCGGCGTATGTCGGATGACAACGCCGCGCCGGCGTCCAACGTGGATGGTTGATCCGATCGCCGGTCGACGCGGCGCGTCGACGGCTACGCCGTCCACGGAACTGTCGATAATCTTCACGTAAAGGGATGCGCCGTCGGCGAGGCGGCACACGGTGCGCGACGGCGCGCCGCGATGGCGCACTGCATTGCGGCGATCCCCGAGACCTTCATTATACTGCTCATTTGCACGCAGCATGAGTTGTTCAGTCAGTTGGGCCCGGCGTCGTTTTGATAACAGGAAAGAAACCGCGAACCCGTCAGGCAGCAGGCGGGCCACCGTGCCTTCAAGGACGTCGAGGCCCTTGATCCGCAAAACGACTGCGTCGCCCGGCACCACCGTCGCATCAGATACGACCGCAAGGTCTCCTGGAGATATGTTTAAAAGTCGACCGTCATACTCGTCGACCGTGTTAACCGTGATCTGGGTCGGCAGGTTGAGGCTAATTCGCCGATATCGCCGGGCGTCTGTCTTCACCATTGTAAAGAGTCCCAAAGTAATTGCTCTAACCCAGACGGTTGCAAGCTATCGGCCAGAGCTCAAACCTTCTCTAACGGACAGGCGCCAATTGTAGTTGTTAACCTTGACGGCGTTCGCCTGGGCGCGGGCAATCTTGCCCTCGCTTGAATGATTTGTATGGTGAACGCAATCGTAGCGCAGAACCTTAATCTTGATCTTCCCGGAATCGGGGAAGGCGGGGAGTCTTTTATGAGTTATTGCATTCAGCTGATCGCGTTGGTCACATTTGGCGCAAGTCTGGCGACCGCGGCGGCGGAGAGCGAGGACCCGTATTTATGGTTGGAAGAGGTGGAGGGAGACGCCGCATTGGACTGGGCGCGGGCGCAAAACGCCCGCAGCCGGGCCGTACTGGAGACCGATCCGCGTTTCGATGCGATGTATCAAGATGCGCTGTCTATTCTGACATCGCAGGAGCGCCTGGCGCTCGGCGAAATCCACAACGGCGCCGTTTACAATTTCTGGCAGGACGACACGCATAAACGCGGTCTGTGGCGGCGATCGGATGTGGAAAGCTATCGAAACGCTGACCCGGAATGGGACGTGTTAATCGACTTCGATAAACTTGCCTCAGACGAAGATCGAAACTGGATCAGCGGCTACATTGTTTGTCTGTCCCCTGAATATAGACATTGCATGATTGAGCTTTCCGACGGCGGAAAGGACGCAGCCTATTGGCGCGAGTTCGACACGGTCGACAAAGCATTTGTCGACGGCGGCTTTGCGCTTGACGAGGCGAAGTCCTACATCGCCTGGATCGACAAGGATACGTTGCTCGTCGGCACGGACTGGGGCGAGGGATCGCTGACGACGTCCGGCTACCCGCGCGAAATCCGGCGCTGGACGCGCGGCGGGCAGGCAGGCGAAGCGGAATCCGTCATGACCGTCGACGCAAAAGACGTTTGGGCCTTTCCCGTTGTCGCGCAAGATGGTGATGAAACCTATCAGTTTGTGTTGCGCGGGCCGTCCTTTTTTGAACGGGAATACTATCCCGTCGGCGAGGACGCCTCTTTGACGCCGCTGCCGTTGCCGCTTAACGCCGACATGCAAGGGGTGCTTGACGGCGCTGCGATCTTTTTCTTGCGGGAAGAATGGGTCCACGACGGATCGACATATTCGCAAGGGTCTGTTGTTGCTTATGCGTTAGAGGGCGGCGGCGTTGAAACAGTGTTCGAAGCGTCTGCCAAACAGTCTGTCGAAGACGTCGAAATCGGCAAATCCAATATCATCATTCAGTATCTTGACGATGTCGCCGGCAAGGCCGCGCGCGTTTCGCGGAATCGAAACGGGCGCTGGAAGGCGAAAGAGATCAAGCTGCCCAGGAACGGCGTCGTATCGGTCGTCTCCGCCGGCGGCGGCACGGACGACGCGCTCTTTTCGTTCGAAAGCATGACGACGCCGGACACGCTCTTTTATGTGAGCGCCAAGAACAAGGTTGCGCAGATTGCTCAGGCGCCGGCGTTTTTCGATGCGTCTGACGTGATCGTGGAACAACGTTTTGCGACGTCGAAAGATGGAACTGAGGTCCCCTATTTTATCATGGCGAAAGAGGACGTCCTGCAAGCGGGCGCTGCGCCGACCATTCAGTACGGCTATGGCGGGTTTTTGATCCCGGTTTTGCCGGTCTATTATTCCGACCCCGGACGGCCCCAGCACGGGGCGCTCGCCGGCAAAATCTGGGTGGCGCGCGGCGGCGTGATGGTGCTCTCCAATATTCGCGGCGGTTCGGAGTACGGACCGGCCTGGCATGAGGCGGCGCTTCGGGAAAACCGCCAGCGCTCGTTCGACGATTTCATTGCGATTTCCGAAGACCTTGTTGCAACAGGCGTCACCACGTCTGAACAGCTTGGTATTGTGGGACGGTCAAATGGCGGTTTGTTGATGGGCGCGATGCTGACGCAACGGCCGGAGCTTTACGCGGCCATCGATATCGGCGTGCCGCTGCTCGACATGAAGCGTTACAACAAGCTGCTCGCCGGCGCGTCGTGGATGGGCGAGTATGGCGATCCAGACAAGGACGAAGACTGGGCCTTCATTTCCGAGTACTCTCCCTACCAGCGCCTGGAGCCCGACCAGCCATATCCGGATGTCCTTTTCTACACTTCAACGAAGGACGACCGCGTCCACCCGGGCCACGCGCGAAAAGCGGCGGCGAAGCTCGCCGATCTGGGGTACGACGTCTACTATTACGAGAATATCGAGGGCGGCCACGGCGGCACCGCGAACCAGGATCAGCTGGCATGGCGCACGGCCCTTGAATATGTCTATTTCGCTCGCCACCTCATGGGGACGGCTGACTAGGGGAAGGGCTCATGGCGGACATCACGGCGCATCTCATTTCGCGCGCATGGCGGCGCGTGGACATCAAGATGAACATCAGCGGCGACATGCACCTTTTGCGCTGGCGGCGACGGTGGTTCATCGACGAGGTCCTGTTCGACGACCGCCGCGTGGCGACGTCCGCCGGCCTGTTTGGCCGAGAAGCGTTGTTCGGCATGGAAGTGAAAGCGCCGAGCGGCGAGGCGATGCGCCTGTTGCTGTCGATCGATCCGGAATCGGACTGGACCGACTGGACAGGGTCGGGGCGACCGCGCGGCGTCCGGCTTGAAACCGCCGACAACGCCTTGGTCGCGATCGGATCCCTGGGCCCCGACCGGACTGAACCGTTCAAAAAACTCTTTGATCGGGCAATCGAAGCCGTCGGCCTTTCATGAACTGACCAAACCCGGTAGCGTTGACCCTCCATTGAATCAGTCAACGGAGCGGGGCCAATGGCGTGGTGGTTTGAAATCAAACTCTGGAAGCGGGTCTTTTTAGGCCTCGCCCTGGGCGTCGCCTTTGGGTTTGCGGTGTCGCAAACCATGGCGCCGGAGGCGGCCGCTGCGCTTCTCGATCGCGTCAAAATCGTCGGCGACGTCTTTATCGCAATGATCCGCCTCGTGATCATTCCGCTGATCTTTATGACCCTGGTCGCCGGCGTTTTGGCGCTTGGCGACCCGGCAAAGCTGGGCACCATCGGCCTGAAGACGATCTTTCTGTATCTCGCAACCACGTTCTTTGCGAACATCATCGGGTTGTCGATGGGCGTGTTGTTTCGGCCCGGCGCCAATGTCGATCTCGGCGACGCCGAGCCGCGGCTTGTCACGGCGGAGGCCGCCGGGTTCTGGGATCGGATTGTCGCCATGGCGACCAAAAACCCGTTTGAGCAATTCTTCGCCGGCAATCCCATGACGCTGGCGCTGACGGCGGTGCTGGTCGCTATCGCGATCATCGTCGCGGTCCGCTCCACCCGCGCCGGCGAGAAAAAGCCGGCATCGGGCGTTCTGTTCGTGTCGCTGTTTGCGCTCGGCGTCGCTGCGGCTTCCGGCGATATTCTCGTGGTGATCTTCTCGTCCATCGTCTTCGGCGTTGTCGTCTTGTTTCTCGGCGCAACGGGCGCGCCGGTGTCGCGATTTTTCTCCTACGCCTCCGACAAAGTGCTGGGCGTGACGCAATGGATTATGGAATTGGCGCCGTTCGGCGTATTCGCGCTGATCGCCTGGGTCGCCGGCACCAAAGGGCTTGAGACTTTCACCGCGGTTTTCTGGCTCGCGGTTGCTGTTTATCTCGGCTGTTTCCTCCATATGGGATTGATCTATGGCGGCATTGTCAAATTCGGCCTGCGCCTGCCGTTCATCAACTTTTTCCGAGGGATCCTGGACGCTCAGATGGTCGCCTATTCGACGTCGTCGTCGTCGGCGACCCTGCCCGTGACCATTTCCAACGTTTCGAAAAACCTCGGCGTCTCAAAATCCGTCGCGGGCTCGGTGCTGCCGCTGGGCGCCACGATCAACATGGACGGGACCGCGCTCTATCTCGGCATTGTCGCGCTGTTTACCGCCCAGGCGTTCGGGTATCAGCTCGAGCCCTATCATTTCGCTCTCATCGCCGTGACAGCGGCGCTTGTCTCCATCGGCGCCGCCGGCATTCCCTCGGCGTCCCTGTTCCTGCTCGCAACGGTGCTTGAAGTGTTCGACGTAACGCCGGAACACACGGCGCTGGTGGTCGGGTTCATTTTCCCGTTCGATCGCCTGCTCGACATGATGCGGACCGTGGTCAATGTCACCGGCGACGCGGCGGTGGCGACCACCGTCGCCAAATGGGAAGGCGAAATCGACGAAGAGGTCTTCCGGTCGAAAGCGGCGCAATAGGCGGGCGATCTGTTCCGGTCCTTTCTGCGTAACTGAAATATGATCGCTTTACGGATTTTTCTGTTTATCGGAGCGGGCCTCTTCGTCGCTGCGATTTACTGGGCCATGGGCGCCGACGGCAGAGGGCTCGGCGTTGTGCTGATGGAGATGACGTCCGAGCCCTGGACGGTCGTCACCCTGATCGATCTCTATCTCGGCTTTATTCTTGGCGCCGTTGTCGTCTTCCTATTCGAACGGAGCTGGGTCGCACGTCTTTTCTGGGCGGCGCCGATTTTCTTTCTCGGCAATGTCTGGATGGCGCTGTGGCTGATTGCGCGTTTGCCGGAGATCGCAAGGCGGTTTCGCAACGGCGCCGCCTGACCAATTGCCGACCCATTACCCCGGTAGGTCCACCCAGTCATCGATAAAAGCCGGGTTCAGATCATAGGCGGTCGGCGAGGTCATGGCCGACATGTCCCAATAAGCGTCGAGAAACCCGGCGCAGCCCGGCGCCAATTGGTCGATGGCGAGGGTCGCGGGACGCGCTTTCGTGAACGGCGCGCCGGTCTCCGGATTGCGGAACCGCATCTCGATATCGTCGCCGAAAAATTCGCCGCCGAAATTGGCGACCGCCAGATACATAATATTGCGGCGGACGATATTGACCCCGGCGTTTTTCAGTTCCTTGCGGAAAAGGTTGTCCGCCTGCGCCTTCGCCGCATCCTCCGGCGACCCGCCATAAGCGTAGAGCCAGTCGTGAATGATCGCCGCGCCGATAATCCCCGGATCCTGCGGATTGACATAGAACTGCGCCCATCCGGGAATTGATGCGAAATCGGTCTCGAAGAATCTCGGCACCTCGTAGATATCGCCGGTGAAATCGTTGCAGTAGGGCCAGTCGTAGGAAAGAATCGCAACCTGGCGGCCTTCGCGATCGGCGAGCGCTTTGTCGACGAAAAAAACGCGCACGCCGGGCAGCGTCCGGAACGTGACGGTGAAACACCGGTCCAGAAATCGGCACTGAACGTCCTCAATAAGTTCCTGCGCCTTTTCCTTCGGTTTGTCGTAAGCTGCATAAAAGATGAAAACGCCGATGGCGGCGATGACCAATAGCCGGAACAAAAACCCAATCATCAAAATGGTCCCCTAAACCCCGAGCCCACGCTAACCGATCGCCTTTCCGGCGTGAAGCGTCAGCAGAGGGCCTAGCGCCAGCGTAACATCGATCGATCGAGATCGGCGATTTTAGTCACGCCCATCAGCTTCATGTCGCGCACGATTTCGCTGCGCATCAGGTCAAGCGCGCGGGCGACGCCGGGACGACCGGCTGCGGCGAGCGCGTAAAGGTACATGCGCCCCCCGGAGACTGCTTTTGCGCCCGTCGCAAGGGCCTTCAGAACGTGCGAGCCGCGACGCACGCCGCCGTCGAGGACCACGTCAAGCTGACCGCCGACCGCGTCGACGATCTCCGCAAGCTGGTCGAAAGGCGCACGGGCGCCGTCGAGCTGGCGCCCGCCATGGTTGGACACCATGATCCCATCCGCGCCCATATCGGCGGCGCGTTTCGCATCTTCGACGCTCATGACGCCTTTGAGACAGAATTTTCCGCCCCATTGCGCTTTGAGGTCCGCCGCATCGTCCCAGTTCATGGATTGGTCGAGGAGCGTGGAGAAGATGCCGCCCACAGACATCGGCTCATCCGATCCTTCCGGGGCGTAGTCTTTCATCTCCGAAAGCTCGAATTTCTCGTGGGCGAGGTAGCTCAAGGTCCAGCCCGGATGGAGCGCAAAACTCAACAGGCTGCGAAGGGTCCATTGCGGCGGGGCGGTGAAACCGGTGACGAGATCGCGTTCGCGGTTGCCGCCGGTGATGGTGTCGACGGTCAGCGCCAGCACGTCGAACTTCGCGGCCTTCGCCTGCTCCAGCAAATGCGCATTGAGCGCGCGGTCTTTGAAAAAATAGAACTGAAACATCTTTGGCGTGCTGACGAGCTCGGCGATTTCGGCGAGCGGCACCGAGGCCAGGGACGAGACGCCGAACATCGTGCCGAATTCTTGCGCCGCCTGGCCGACGGCGCGTTCGCCGTCATGATGGAAAAGTCGCTGCAGCGCCGTCGGCGAGCAGAAAAGCGGCATGTCGAGCTTTTGGCCCATGACCTCGACGGAGAGATCGATCTCGTCGACGCCCGCGAGCACATTGGGCACGAGATCGCACTCATCGAAGCTATCGGTGTTGCGCCGATAGGTGGTCTCGTCCTCGGCGGCCCCGTCGATATAGTGGAACACCGGCGCCGGCAGCCGCCGTTTGGCGAGCGCGCGCAGATCGGCGACGTTGCGGCAGGCGTCGAGGGCGGATGGCATCAGGGTCTGGCTCGGCTTCGGTTGCGCATTGATTTGGCGAATCCCTGTGCTGCCCGAACTCGCTCTGTTGCGCAATCTATGGCGTGTTACGGGCCTTGACCGGCCGCCGCCGACGCCTTAAGACCCCGCATCTTTCGGGAAAAGCGCGTCTTTTCCTGTCTGCCGGCGCGAAACCCTTGAAAATCAAGGGCTGGGGCCGGGGACGGACCGCCGCCGGGGTAACGCCCTCGCGGTGGTTGTTTTGGTTTGTGCGGTGTTTACCTCCCCCTCGAGGGAAAAAGGAAACGGCGAATGTTTGAAAGTCTGAGCGATCGGCTAAGCGGCGTCTTCGAAAAGTTGCGTGGACGGGGCGCGCTCGAGGAGAAAGACGTCAGCGCTGCGCTTCGCGAAGTGCGCGTCGCGTTGCTGGAGGCTGACGTTGCGCTGCCGGTCGCGAAAGAGTTCATCGCAAAGGTAAAAGAGCGAGCCGTCGGCCATGAAGTCCTGCGGTCGGTGACGCCTGGACAGCAGGTTGTCAAAATCGTCCATGACGCACTGGTCGACATGTTGGGCGGCGAGGGCGCCGATACGGCGCTGTCCTTTGCGACGACCCCGCCGGCGGTCATCATGATGGTCGGCCTTCAGGGCTCCGGTAAAACCACGTCGACCGCCAAGATCGCGATGCGCCTTCAAAAGCGCGACAAGAAGCGCGTGTTGATGGCGTCTCTCGATACCCGGCGCCCGGCCGCGCAAGAGCAACTGCAAATCCTTGGCGAACAGTCGGAGGTGAAAACCCTTCCCATCATCGCCGGGCAGTCGCCGCGCGATATCGCGGCGCGCGCCCTCGAGGCGGGCAAGCTCGGCGGTTACGACGTCGTCATGCTCGACACGGCGGGCCGGCTATCCATTGACGAACAGTTGATGGCTGAAATCGCGGATATCGCACAGACCACGAACCCGATCGAAACGCTTCTCGTTGTCGATGCGCTAACCGGTCAGGACGCCGTCGAAACCGCGACACGGTTCAAAGAACGCACGCCGGTGACCGGAGTCGTCATGACACGGATCGACGGGGATGCTCGCGGCGGGGCGGCGCTCTCCATGCGTGCGGTCACCGGCGCGCCGATCAAGTTTGTCGGCGTCGGCGAGAAACTTGACGCCCTCGATACGTTCGAACCTGAGCGCATGGCGGGCCGCATACTCGGCATGGGCGACATTGTCTCACTGGTCGAAAAAGCGTCCGAAGAGATCGATGTCGAACGCGCCAAGAAACAAGCCAAGCGCATGGCCAAGGGCGATTTCGATATGGACGATCTCGCCGAACAGTTTCGCCAGATGCGCAAGATGGGCGGCATGGGCGCGATCATGGGATTGCTGCCCGGCATGGGCAAAATGAAAAAGATGGTCGATCAGGCCGGCGGGCTGGAGAACAAGGAAATCGTTCGCCAGGAAGCGATCATCAGCTCCATGACGAAAAAGGAGCGGAAAAGCCCGAAGCTTTTGAACGCCTCGCGCAAAAAACGCATCGCCGCAGGCTCCGGCACCTCAGTGCAGGAGATCAACAAACTCATCAAAGCGCACCGTCAGATGGCGGACCTCATGAAGAAAATGGGCAAGGGCGGCATGAAGAAAATGGCCGCCCAAATGGCCGGCATGGGCGGCGGCGCCGGTCTGGGCGGCCTCATGGGCGGCGCGCCGGACCCCGCCACGCTTGAAGCGGCGGCCGGCAAAAAGGCGAAGGGCGGCGGTGAGGACGACATCGACTTCGACGCCATCGAACAAGCGCTATCGGGCAAGGGCGCGCTGCCGCCGGGCTTGGGCGGTCCGGGCATGATGGGCGGCGGTCTGCCAGGAGCGGGAGGGAAAAAGAAATGATGTCGTTATTGAACAGGCTCGCAGGGCTGGCGCTTGCCGTAGTTGTTTCAACGACGGGCGCGCTCGCCCAGGACGAGGACGGGTCGTATCAGATCCTCAGGGACGAAGGGCTGGATTGGCTGTTGCCGGTTGAGAGCTGTCCCGCTGACTTGATCCCCGAACAAAGCGTGACGTTCGACATCGATCGCCGGTCTTGCGAAGACCATCTGGCTGAGTGCGTAGACGCCTGCCGGACCCGTGACGCCGAGCGATGTTATACATCCGCTTCCACGCATGAGGCGCTCGGTAATGAAGCGCACGCAGACGGCCTTTACCAGCAGGCGTGCAGGCTGGGCGCGACCAATGCCTGCACGAACTTCGCCGCTCGCATGCGGTCCATCGGCTCAGGCGATGAAGCGTGCATCGCTAATACCTTTTTCGAGACGTGCGAACGCGAAGACCCGTGGGGCTGCGCCATGGCGAGCGTGGTGGTTTGGCAAGCTGAGGGCGTGAGCCAGGACGGCGAAAGAGCGCGCGCATTTGCTGAAAAGACATGCGCAATAGAGGCGGACCTGGGCGCGTGCAGCCTGGCCGGCGATATTCTCGCCGAAATCGATGAATCCGAGACGGGCGATGAGTGACGCAACCCAAACCATCCTTAAACGCTTCGAGACGCCCGATGAAATCCGCAAATTTCCAAAGGGCAAGTTCGAACTTGTCCATCTCGGGCCGATGACCATAGGGCGCGCTACCTATGAGCCGGGCTGGAAATGGTCCGACGACGTTGGCGCCGCCATGGGCGAAGAATTCTGCACGGTCGAACATGTGGGCATGGTCGTTTCCGGCTGCGCCACGGCGGCCATGAAAGACGGCGACGTCAAAGAGATGCGCGCCGGCGATGTGTTTTACGTTCCGTCTCACCCGCATGACAGTTGGGTGGTCGGGAACGAACCCTACGTCTCGCTCCATTTTCTGGGTGCGGACAAATATTCCACTGATGAGAACTGACGAAAGAAGGAAAACCAATGTCATTGAAAATCAGACTGGCCCGGGGCGGGTCGAAAAAACGCCCGTTCTATTCAATTGTCATCGCCGACAGCCGCATGCCGCGCGACGGCCGCTTTATCGAGAAGATCGGGACCTATAACCCGCTTCTGAAAAAGGATGATGAAAAGCGCGTTCAGTACAATGAAGAACGCGCAAAGCACTGGCTTGGCGTCGGCGCGCGACCGACTGACCGCGTCGCCCGCTTCCTGTCCGTGAACGGGCTTGTCGACTGGAAAGCCGGCAACAACCCGCAAAAGGGCGAGCCCGGCGAAAAAGCGAAAGAGCGCATCGAAGAAAAGCGCGAGAAGGAAGAGGCGGCCAAAGCCGCCGCCGAAGACGCTGCGGCCGCGCCGGCGGAGGACGCCGCCGAAGACGCTGCGGCCGCGCCGGCGGAGGACGCCGCCGAGGCGCCGGCGGAGGACGCCGCTCCCGCCGAGGAGGAGCAGTCCAGCTAAGGACTGGTCTCTGGCGTACGGGCATAGAAAAAGGGCGCACCGTAAGGCGCGCCCTTTTTTGCTAAAATGCGCTGATGACCGGCGCGCATGGGCTCGTTGCGAGCGCCGCGCCGTCAGGGACGCGTCAACCGCCCGGCGGGCTGAATTGCAGCGCGCGCCGCTGGGATCCGGAGAGCGGATCGCCGCCGGCCTTTGCCGCGTCTTCCCATTCCTGCCGCGTTTTGCAGACTTCCTTGCCGAAGCGCGTGCCGGTCGCCTGCTGCTTACGGCACACGACCTCGTTCATATCGATTTCGCCGGTCTGAACGGCCTGCGCCGGCGCGTCGGCGGCTTTGGTTGCGCTTGCTTGCTGCTCAACAGGCGTCACGCAGGCGCTCAATAGCAGGGCGCCCAAGCCTGCGGTCACAATTACTACTCTCATGTTCATCTACCCTTTTGCGGTTATGTCCTAGGTCTCGCCGCGCAACCTTATATGCCTTTTGCAATGAAGGCCAGTAATCGCTCTTTGCATGCGACAACTGCAAATTTACCAAAAATCCGGTTTGCGCGGCGCGAAGCGGGGCGGATCATGACGGTATTCGGCGCTTCGTGTTCCGGTTGTGTTGCTGTGAGGCGGCGGCGGGCCGGTCGCGCCGCGCCCATGACCAATCCGTATCTTTTCCGCCGGAAATTCGTCGCATTTCCTTGTATGATGGCGTTCAAGACACAAGGCTGACAAACCATTGAGGGAACCTGAAATGATCGGAAAAGCGATTGCCGCACTGGCGCTTCTGACGATGGCGCTGTCTGGAACCGGCTGCGTCGCCGCGCTTATCGGCGCCGGCGCCGTTGCGGCGGACGAGATCGTTGAAGGCGACGGCAAGTTCGATCCGCTGGAAGAGGCTTATGACGGCGACGATTCGACGACTCCTATCATCGACGAAGACTAATCCTTACACTGATAAATAGTCAAAACGTTATTCAAGCGTCTTGATCATGACGATCATGTCTGCTTCCCCGTCCCTGACGTTTTTGGGAAAGCGGTCGCGGCCGATCATTGAAAAACCCCATTTCTCATAGGTTCGTTGCGCCCAATCCGCCGACGCCATCGCATCGAGCCAGAGATATCGGGCGCCATAGGCGCTCGCCGCTTTCTCGGCTTCCTGCGCTAGCCGGCGCGCCAAGCCGCGCCCGCTTGCTTGAGGCAGGAAGTAGATTCTCGGAATTTCCGCGCCGCCGGGCCGTCCGCCCACCGGCTCCGGGCTATCGAATTTCAACGTAAGAAAACCCACAGGCGCGCCCTCCGCCTCAACGAGCCAAACAGCGAATTGCGGATCGGCGATCTGATCGGCGAATACGTCGACGTTGAAGCTCTTCAGTTGATCGACAAATGCAGCGACATCGTCCCAAAGATACGCATAGGCGGCGGCGTAGGCCGCCGGCGCGATGACGCCCAGCGCGCCGGCGTCTTCGGGCGTCGCCCGGCGTATGGAGAATGCGTCCGTCAATCCGCTGATTGTGTCGTTTCGGTCCCGATTACGCAATTGCAGCGGCTTTGCGCGCCCTTGACCTTGCCCCGCGGACCCGAGCCCGCCTAATCTCGGTCAAATTTTTTCTAACAATGGGCGTGAAAAAGCTCATCCGACAAGGGGTTACGGATCATGGAAGACTTTTACGCCGGGGTCGACAATGTCAGCGGCTTCATCTGGGGCGGCACCTGGAACGGCGCGGTCGTGCTGCCGCTGGCGCCGATGGTGGTCATCCTGTTGGGGACCGGCCTGTTTTTCATGATCCGGTTGAAATTCCTGCCGATCCGGCGGCTCATTCCAGCATTCGGCAATTTGTTTCGCGGCCGCGGCAAGGGCGTCGACCAGTCGGCGGGCGGCGACATCTCTCCCTGGAACGCGCTTTCCACGGCGCTCTCCGGGCAGGTCGGCACGGGTAACCTCGCAGGCGTGGCGACGGCGCTGACCCTTGGCGGTCCCGGCGCGATTTTCTGGATGTGGGTGACGGCGTTGTTCGGCATGGCGGCCGCCTTCGCTGAGTCCAGCCTCGCCGTGAAGTACCGCGAAAAACACCATGACGGCCGCATTCACGGCGGGCCCATGATGTACATCAAGAACGGCCTGACAAAAAAATGGCACTGGCTCGCAATTTTCTTTGCGCTCGGCACGATGTTCTCCTCGGTCGTGACCGGCAACATGACGCAGGCAAATTCAATCGCGACCGCCGTTGAAGCCTCAACGGAAGTTCCAACTTGGATTTCCGGCGTCGTGATCGCCATCCTCGCCTTTATCGTGATCATCGGCGGTATTAAGTCGATCGGCTCCGTTGCGGGGCGCGTCGTGCCGGCGATGGCGCTCGGCTACATTCTCGTCGCGATTATCATGCTTGTTCTGAATGCGGAGCATGTCCCGGAATCGTTCCGCATGATCTTCTCCTATGCATTTGGACTGGAACAGGCGGCTGGCGGCATCGCCGGATACTCGGTGCTGGCGGCGATCCGTTTCGGGGTGGCGCGCGGATTGTTTTCCAACGAGGCCGGTCAGGGCTCGACCGCTATCGCCCACGCCGCAGCCAAGACTGACGACCCCGTCTTTCAGGGGGAAATCGCCATGCTCGGCGCCTTCATCGATACGATCCTGATCTGCACCATGACGGCGCTGGTGATCCTGTCGGTTCAAGGCTCTTTTCCGGGGCCCGACGGCACGACGGTGGAATACGCATGGCAGTCGACTCTGCAGGGCGCGCAGGTCACCACCGCCGTGTTCAGTCAAGGCATGCCCTTTGGCGGGCTCTTTATCGCCGTGGCGCTTGCGCTCTTCGCCTTCACGACCATTCTCGGCTGGTCCTATTACATGGAGCAGTCGGCGACCTATCTGTTCGGCGACTGGATCGCCCGGCCCATGCGCTTTATCTGGGTCGGCATGGTGGCGCTGGGCGCTATTCAGCCGATTGATTTCATCTGGAAATTCGGCGATCTCGCCAACGCATCGATGGCGTTCCCGAACCTCATCGCCATTCTCCTGTTGTCGCCGGTGGTGATCGCCATGGCGCGCGAAAAGGGCCGGCTCTAAACCGTCTCAGCAATCTGCAAGGGAAGTTGATCGTCCCTGCTGTTGCCGGGCCTTGGAGGCGCGAGGTACAGTCGCGCGCGTATCGAGAAGGAGCGTTCCCGTGTTGAACCGTGTTGTCGTTTTGGGGGCTGCGTTGGTCGTGTGTGCGAGCGGCGCAAATGCGCAGGAATCGGTCGCGCAGGACGGGTTCTATCTTCGCGCCGGCGCCGGCGTCGGCTTCGCCGGCGACCTTGAACAATCCTTCGCCTACAACCCCAACGCCGCTTTCGTCGTAACGCCGCCCACCGGACAGACCGTGGAGAGCGATACGGGGTTTGTCGCCGCCGCCGCGCTCGGTTTTGATTACACGGACGGCGTACGCACCGAACTTGAATACCGGTATGCGACATCGGCGATCGGGACCGTCACGCCTATCGGCGGGTTCGATCCGACAGACCCTGACGCGTTTGCGCCGTTTGACTCAACAGAGAATCTGAAGGGTCACTTTGTATTCGGGAATTTTTATTTCGACTGGATCAACGACAGTCCGGTCACGCCGTTCATCGGCGCGGGCGTCGGCGGCGCTTTTATCGGCGTCGGCTCGGGAGAGCAGGACGCCGCGCTCGCTTATCAGGGCCGCGCTGGTCTTTCCGTCGCCATGCGGCACGATTTCTCGGTCGACCTTGAATATCTCTATGTGCGCACCAATACGCTACGCTACGGTCCCGATCCGGAAGACTTCACGCCGAGCGGTCCGTTTGAACCGGCTGTCGACGGCGACAACTACCAGTCTTCGTCGATTATGGTGTCGCTTCGCAAACAGTTCTGACCATGTCTGTCGAACTCTATCTCGCCTTTGTCGCCGCTTCTGCGCTTCTCGTCCTGACGCCCGGGCCGATGGTCGCCTATCTGGTGGCGACAACTCTGTCCCATGGGCTTCGCCACGGTCTGATGGCGCTGATCGGATCGGCCGCCGCTTCGGCGATCCAGCTCGCCATTGTCGTTGCCGGGCTGTCGTTGATCTTAAGTGCGGCGAGCGAAGCGTTCTTCTGGCTGAAGTGGATTGGCGTCGCTTATCTTGTCTATCTCGGCGTGAAAGCGTTGCGCGAGCCGACGGAGGAGCTTGCGCCGGCGCTCACCCATCGCTCGGATCGGCGCACGATTACCGAGGCGTTTATTGTGAACCTCACGAATCCCAAGGCGCTGTTGTTTCACGGCGCCTTCTTGCCGCTCTTTGTGTCGCCATCTGCGCCGGCGACGCCGCAGCTTGTTTTGTTGGCCGTCACATTCATCGTCGTCGCCGCTGTGCTCGACGGGTGCTGGGCGATCTTCGCCGCGCGGCTGCAGCCCTTCATGCACCGCATCGGCCGGTGGCGTCATCGCATCACCGGCGGCGTGTTGTTGGGGGCGGCGGGCGCACTCGCGGCGGTCCGCAAGGCCTAGTCGTTTTGGCTTTCGCGCTGCTTGCCCACAAAATAAACCGGTATGCCGACCGCGACGAGAACGGCGCCCCAGGCGAGGACTTCGAGGCCCGATCCGATGATCGCGAAGACGGCGTAAAGTGCAGCCGCCGCCGCGACGCCGGCCCAGGCTGTCTGTGAGCGCCATGAATACCGAAACTCGGCGAGCGCGCTGACGAGCAGCGGCGCCAGGAATGTCAGCGTACTCATCATGATCAGAAAGGCGAAGACGTCCACAAGGGCTTTTGCGTAATTGGCAAGCAGCAGGACGGAGCCCAATCCGGCAGACAGCAATAGCGATAGGGTCGGCGAACCGTCGCGCCCGCGGCGGGCGAGCCATCGGGGCGCGAGTCCGTCTAGCGCGACCGCCATCGGCGTTTGACCGGCGACCAGCATGACGCCGTTGATGGCGCCCGCCGTCGCAATCATGGCGCCGATCGCGATCACGCCTGGGCCCCAGGCCCCGAGGCCCGCCGCAACGTCGGCGAACGGGCTGGCGGAGGCAGCCAATTGATCAGCCGGCGCCAACAGCATCACCGCGAAGGTCGATCCGATATAAACGATCGCGACCGTCAGGGTGCCGATGATCACGGCGCGCGGAATGACGCGTTCGGGATTTTTGACGTCGCCGGCTGGCATGGCGCCGGCTTCCAGTCCGGAGAACGCCCACATAGTGATGAGGCTCGTGGCCGCGACGGCGCCGAGAATGGAGCCCCCTTGCGGGTGCGCTTCAGGCAAATTGTCGACATCGCCGGCCACGACCGCCAACGCCATCACCAGCGCCAGCGGAATGAGTTTCAATATCGTCATCAGAAGCTGGACGAAGCCTGCTTCGCGCATGCCGCGCATGTTGATCAATGCAACGGTCCAGATCAGCCCGAGGGCTGCGCCCGCCTGCAGGGGCGGATTGTCGTTTAAGGCAGGCGCGAACACGGCGAGATAACCGACAAAGGCGATCGCCATCGCCGGCAGCGCGATCCAGTAAGACGACCAGTACCCCCAGGCGATCAGAAAACCGGCCAGGTCGCCGAAAGCATCTCGGGCGTAGACGTAAACGCCTCCGGATCTGGACGTGCGCGCCGCGAGTCGGCCGACCGTCAGCGCAAGGAGAATTGAGCCGCAGGTGGTGACAAGCCATCCGGCGAAACTGATCCCGCCATAAGGCGCCAGCACCGCGGGCAGGAGAAAAATCCCCGACCCGATCATGACGCCGACCGTCAGGGACCAGCAGCCCCAAAAGCCGAGCGGCTTGGATTGAGACTGCGTCGGCGTCAAACGGCGGACTCAGGTAGGCCGTTCGCGGCGTAGGCGTCGCGCAACAGGTTGTGCCAATGCCAGACGCCGGCCTCGCGGGCCGGCGACAGCCGCCCCGGCCGATAGGCGCCGGAGACCAGCCCTTTTTGAACATGTTCGCAGATAAGTCGGTCTTCCTCCTGCACCTGTTCGGAAAACTCCAGGTCTTCCAGCGCTCGGGTCTCCGCACCCGGGGCGTAATAGAAATCAAACTCGACGACGCAGGCGTCGATGCCGGTCGGCACAACCCGGTTTGTCTGCAAGCGTCCCGGCATGATGTTCAGCATCACATTCGGATAGATGAAGAAGTAGAGCCCTTCGCCCGCCGCGTAAGGTCCCGACCCTTCAACGGGCGACCGCTGCAGCGACCACCAGCGTCCGAGTTCGGTTTTGTAGTCGGCGTAGTCGACAAGCTGCGTCAGGCCCGGGTGAACGAACGGCAAATGATAGCCTTCGAGGAAATTGTCGACATAGACCTTCCAATTGGAGGCGACGGCATAGCGCCGCCCTTGGTGAAAGACGAGTTTCGACATCGCCGCCGATCCGGCGATGTCCATAACGCCGTCATAAAGCTCGTCAAAGGCCGGCCCGTCGCCTGCGCGCGCCATGATGAGCCCGTTCCATTCGATCACGTCGATGGGCGTCAGGCGTATCCTTGCCGGTTCAAAACCTTCCGCATCCTGCATTTCAGGCGCCGCGCGCAGTCGGCCGTCAAAATCATAGGACCATCCGTGATACGCGCAGCGCAGGCGTTTGAGCCCTTTCCTGTCGCAGGTCGCGATCGGGCCCGCCCGATGGGGGCATATATTATAAAAGCCGTTCAGCGCCCCCTCCGGAGAGCGAACGACGACAACCGGAATCCCGCCAATGTCGCGGGCGATCACGTCGCCGGCGTCGCTCACGGCGCCGGCCGGGCCGATGACCTGCCAGTGCGGGGCGATGATGTGTTTCAGTTCCGCCTCGTAGACGTCCGGGCGCGCGTACCAGGACGGGTCAAGGGCGACGGCTTTCTCGAGAGGCGTCCGCGCGGTTTTCACGCGCCCTCCGACGACATCTGGATTCGGCAGCGACTCATGCCCTTAGCAGCGCTGTAAAAGCCGTCTGCGTCAACCCCTTGGCCGACATGTGCCGTGAGGGCCTTTCCCGAGCCCATCCTTTTCGCTAGACACGCCGGCGAAGAATTGATGCGGCGCGAAAAGCGCGCCTCGAACGCAAGGAGATTTCACCCCATGGCCCGCAAAAAACTCGCGATGATCGGTTCCGGCATGATCGGGGGCACGCTCGCCCATATCGCGGCCCAGAAAGAGCTGGGCGACGTCGTCCTGTTCGACATCGCCGAAGGCATTCCTGAGGGCAAGGCGCTCGACATCGCGGAAAGCTCGCCGGTGGACGGCTACGACTCCGCGCTCAAGGGCACCCAGGACTACAAGGATATTGAAGGCGCGGATGTGTGCATCGTCACCGCCGGCGTGCCGCGAAAGCCGGGCATGAGCCGCGACGACCTTCTCGGCATCAACCTGAAGGTCATGAAAGCGGTCGGTGAAGGGATCAAACAATACGCCCCGAACGCTCTCGTCATCTGTATCACCAATCCCCTCGACGCCATGGTCTGGGCGCTGCAGAAATTCTCCGGCCTACCGCACAATAAAGTCATCGGCATGGCGGGCATTCTCGACTCGTCGCGGTTTCGCTATTTCCTCGCGGAAGAATTCAATGTCTCGGTGGAAAGCGTCACCGCCTTCGTCCTCGGCGGTCACGGCGACACCATGGTGCCGCTGACCCGGTATTCGACCGTCGCCGGTATCCCGCTGCCGGATCTTGTTGAGATGGGATGGACGACGCAGGACAAGATCGACGCGATTGTCGACCGCACGCGCAAAGGCGGCGGCGAGATCGTCGCGCTCCTGAAAACCGGGTCGGCTTATTACGCGCCCGCGGCCTCTGCGATCCAGATGGCGGAAAGCTATCTTAAGGACAAAAAGGTCGTGGTGCCCTGCGCGGCGCTGCTCAACGGTCAGTATGGGCAGGACGGGCTCTATGTCGGCGTGCCGATCGTCCTCGGCGCTGACGGCTGCGAGCGTATCGTTGAAGTAAAACTGAACGCCGATGAAAAAGCGATGTTCGACCATTCCGTGGGCGCGGTGAAAGAGCTGATGGACGCCTGCATCAAGCTTGACAGTTCCCTCGGCTAAACCGGCTGCGCGTTGACTTTATGGAAGCCGGCGCGCACAGCGCCGGCTTTTTCATACGCCTATGGGCCTGAATAAAAGCCTTGCGTGAAGCGGCGGCTTTTCGGTCCCAGCCCCGAATAGAAGCCTTGCGTGCGCAAGGTTCTGAACGATCGCGGCGTATAGTGAAGCGTCACATTGATATGCGCCGGCGCCGGGCTCCATGCGGGCGCCGCGCCGTCCAGCGCCGCATCCGCCGCCCCAGGTCCGCGCACCAGGTGGACAGAGCCGATCATGTCGACGGTTGAGGCGCCTGCGATGCTTGCGCGCGCGTCGTCGCCGAATGTGGTGATGATGCTTGGCGCCGAATGGGCGTTCGCGCCGGTCGACGCGATTGCCAACGACGCTGCTGCGCCGACCGTCATGATGGCATGATGTCCCATATTCAATACTCCCTACGCCGTCCTGAGCACTTTGCGCCGCGCTATGACGTCAAACAAGGTCTTCCATGGGCGCTAAAGCAGATTTCCGCATGGTCCGCCCGCTAAGCGGGAGCGTTAAAAAGCGCCCTCGCTCTAAACGCGTATTCCCGCCGCGCGCGCATCGCAGTAAGACGTTCGCCATGCGCTTTCTTTATTCCCACCGGACCCGGTCGGCGGATGGACAATATGTTCATATCCGCGCACTGACGGATGCGCTGTCGGCCCGTGGACATGATGTGATCATGGCGGGACCTGACAAGGACGCGCCGAAACGCTTAAGCGCAGAAACCGGCGGCCTGGCGCTGAAACGAATGCTCCCGGGGGCGTTCTATGAATATGCTGAGTACGGATATTCCCTTCCTGCGATGGCGCGCCTGGTCGCCAGGGCGCGCCCGCACGCGCCGGACCTGATCTATGAACGATACAACCTCTTTTATCACGCCGGCGTCTGGGCGGCGCGGCGTTTGGGCCTGCCGCTGATCCTGGAAGTCAACGCGCCGCTGGCTGAGGAGCGTGCGCGCTATGGCGGCCTGGCGCTGCCCGCCTTTGCGCAAAAGAGCGAAAACGCCATCTGGCGCGCCGCCGATGTCGTGTTACCCGTCACCAATGCGCTGGCCGAGAACGTGCGAGCGGCGGGCGTCTCAGAAGACCGTATCGCCGTGATCCAGAACGGGGTCGAAGAGGCGTTTCTGCGTGACCATGATCCCGGACCCATTCGCGCCCGTTACGGCCTGGAAAGCCAAACAATTATCGGGTTCGCCGGTTTCGTGCGCGACTGGCACCGCGTCGATCGGGTATTGCATTATATGGCCGGCGCGGAGGCGCCCAATCTTCACTTTTTGCTTGTCGGCGACGGGCCGGCGCGCGCTGATCTGGAATCGCTTGCGCGTCGCCAGGGGCTCGCCGATCGGATGACGGTGACCGGCGCCGTTCAGCGCGCAGACATGGCGGCCCATATCGCGGCATTCGACATCGCCGTACAGCCGGCGGTCACGCCTTACGCCTCGCCGTTGAAACTGTTTGAGTATATGGCGCTCGGCAAAGCGATCGTCGCGCCGAAGAGCGCCAATATCGATGAGGTCGTCGCCGGCGGCGAGGAAGCGCTATTGTTTGACATGAGCGAAGATGAGGCGTTTAACGCCGCTCTCCAGCGATTTGTCGATGATGAGGAGTTACGGCGTCGTATTGGATTGGCCGCGCGCGACCGACTTGTTCGGGATGATCGCACATGGTCCGCCAACGCCGCCTATGTGGAAGCGATTGCCGCGAAGTTGACGGGGATTTGACATGACCATCCGTATAGAGACAGAAAGACTCGTTCTGAGGCCGATGGAGCCGGCGGACGTCGAACCCCATATTGCAATGATGCGCAACCCGGCCACGGCGCGATACCTGGCGCCCGGCGGCGAACCGCGCGACAGGGCCGACGAATGGCGCGCGGCCGCCAGCTATCTTGGTCACTGGCAGATCCGCGGATTCGGTTTCTTTTCGGTCCTGGAAAAAGAAACGGGCGACTGGGTCGGACGGGTCGGCCCCTGGATGCCGGACGGCTGGCCCGCCCTTGAATGCGGGTGGTCGATTGATGCGAGCCGCTGGGGCAAAGGATACGCCCCGGAAGCCGCCATCGGCGCCGTCAACTGGATATTTGAACGGTTTCCCGACCTGGACCGAATCATTTCCGTTATTGATCCGGAAAATACGAACAGTCAGGCGGTGGCGAAAAAAATAGGCGAGACAAAAACCGGCGAGATTTTTGAGTTCTGGGGGTACAAGCTTGACATCTGGGCCGCGGACCGGGAACCGTGGCTTCAGCAATTTGGGCGTTAGACAACAAAGCGGGTCCTTGCCAAGAAAGGGACAATGATGGGGACAAAGCTATTTTCAGTCTGCGGCGCAATTTTGCTGGCAGCGACGGCGGTTCATGCGCAGGAAGACGAAGTCCCGGCGCTGACGCCAAAGCAGGCGCAAACGGTCGACCGCCTTATCGAAAAGGGGCTGAACGATGACCGCGCTTACGACATTCTTGAAAGCCTGACGACAAAGATTGGCCCGCGGCTCGGCGGCTCGGAGGACGAAGCGCGCGCCCGGGACTGGGGCGTTGAGACGCTCGAAAGTCTTGGCTTCAAAAACGTTCGTATAGAGACGTTTGAGATGGCGTTCTGGGAACGCGTGAGAGAATCCGCGCGCATCGCGGCGCCCTTTCCGCAGGAATTGAAAATCACTGCGCTTGGCAACTCGGTGGCGACGCCGGAAGGCGGGCTGACGGCGGAGATCGCGCGCTTTGCGACGCTGCTCGATCTTCAGGATGCGCCGATGCAAGGGCTTGAAGGCAAAATCGTCTTTGTCGACGAGGTGATGACGCGCACGCAGGACGGATCCGGCTATGGCTGGGCCGTTGCGAAGCGATCGGGCGCCGCCAATGAGGCCGCCAAGCGCGGCGCCGCGGCGGCGTTGATCCGTTCCGCCGGCACCAGTCGCGTGCGCACGCCCCATACCGGCAATATGAACTACGCCGACAACGTCACGCCTGTTCCCATCGCAGCCCTCTCCAATCCAGATGCGGACCTTTTGGGCAGTGCGGTCGAATTGGCGGACGGTTCAGTCAGCGTGACGCTCGACATATCCGTTAGAACGAAGGCGTCGGTGCAGTCCGGCAATGTCATCGGCGAGATTCCCGGAAAGACCGATGAAATTATTCTGATCGGCGGTCACCTGGACAGTTGGGACCTGGGCACCGGCGCAGTTGATGACGGGGCTGGCGTCGCCATTACCGCGGCGGCGGCGAAGCTGATCGATGACCTGCCGGGACGGCCCACCCGCACCATTCGCGTCATCATGTGGGGCGCGGAAGAGGTCGGCCTGATCGGCGCCCGCGCCTATGCGGCGGCGCATGCCGATGAACTCGACCGCCACGTCTTGGCGTCCGAATCCGATTTCGGCGCCGGCAAAGTCTGGCAGTTCCGGACGCGATTCAGCGAAGGCGCGCTCCCGAAGGCCAAGGTCTATCAAAAAGCGCTTCGCCGATTGGGGGTCGGTCCTGGAAACAACCAGGCGAACGGCGGACCGGACGTGATTCCGCTGGTGCAAGCGGGCGTGCCTGCGTTCCGCCTGTACCAGGACGGAACCGACTATTTTGACCTGCATCACACCATGGACGACACGCTCGACAAGGTAAATCCGGAAGCGCTCCGCCAGAACGTCGCCGCCTGGGCCGCGACGGTCTATATCGCCTCGGAACTTGAAGGGGATTATCGCTGACGTCGTTGAGTGGCGGTTCAGAAGGGCGGCGCCGCGAAGCGGTTTCACCCTTGACGCGGCGCCACCCGTCTGAAGACAATGCTTATTAAGGGCTGTAAGCCGGTTTCCGGCTTACAGCCCTTAATAAGAAAACCAACGCGCATTTTTGTGAGATAATTGTCACGGAGGCGGCGCATGATACCGAGGTTGTCTGTTGGGGAAACTATCATGAAAAAACTGACGGTCACTTTTCTTTCATGCGCCATGCTTGCCGCTTGCGCGGCGACAAACGACGCCGTCGTCATCACGCCGCATGATCCGTTGATCACGTCAGCTGAAGCGCCCGACGGCGCCATCCAGGCGGTCCCCATGCCGTCGGCGCCGCTGGACGAGACGGCGACCCTGACCCGCATTGTTTTTGCCTCATGCGCCCAACAGAACGAAGACCAGTCAATCTGGGACGTGATCGCCGCCGAAAATCCGGACCTGACGCTTTTTATCGGCGATAACGTTTATGGCGACGTTTATTCGAGAGACGCCGCCTTGCCGGAGTTGAAGGCCGCTTATATGCGCCTGGCTCAGTCCGAACCGTTTTCCCGCGCGCGCGCGGCGGCGCCGATGCTGACCATGTGGGACGATCACGACTACGGCCTGAACGACGCCGGCGGCGAATATCAGTATAAAGACGACTCCCAGGCGTTGTTCAATTATGTATGGGCGGTGCCGGAAGGCGATCCGCGCCGGACGCGCCCCGGGGTTTACAACAGCTGGATGCTGGGCGCCGAAGAGGGCAGGCGCGTGCAGCTCATCATGCTCGACACGCGTTATTTCCGCTCCGAGCTGAAGGCCACCGACGAAAGAGGAGCGCGCGGCAAGGAGCGCTATCTGCCTGATCCCGATCCGTCAAAAACCATGCTGGGCGAGGCGCAATGGTCCTGGCTTGCTGCGGAATTGAAAAAACCGGCGGACCTGCGGCTTCTCGTGTCGTCCGTCCAGGTGATCGCCGACGGTCATGGCTGGGAAGCATGGAAGATGCTTCCCGCCGAGCGCGACAGGCTCTACGCGCTGATCGATGAAACGGACGCCAACGGCGTCGTGATATTGACCGGCGACCGGCACGCGGCGGCGCTTTATCGCAAGGACGGCGTGAACGACTACCCGTTGTTTGAGGCGACGTCTTCATCGCTCAATCTTCCCGGCGCCCGCTGGCGCGCCGAGTCCGGGGAAACCTACATTGAGCCGGGGCCCAATCGCATCTCGGATATGATCTATGACGCCAATTACGGTCTTCTCGAGATCGACTGGGAGGCCGGCGTCGTCGACGTCTCCATTCGGGGCGATGACGGGGCGGAGATCGCCAGCGAGGTTGTGGAGTTGTCGAGCCTGCGCTAACGCTTGCCGTCTCAGTGTGGAGGCGGCATGGACGGCGAAGACAAATCCCTATCGGTCAAGACGTGGCTGCGCGAGGACGTTGAAGCCTTGATGGCGGCGCCGTTTGCCGAGCTTGTGTTCAGGGCGGCCGAACTGCACCGCGAGAATTTCAATCCGAACGAGGTTCAGGCCTCGCGGCTGCTGTCGATAAAGACCGGCGGTTGTCCGGAGGACTGCGGCTATTGCAGTCAATCTGCGAAGTTCGACACGGGGCTGGCGGCGTCCAAGCTGATGGACCGCGACGCCGTTCTCGCGCAGGCGGAACGGGCGAAGGCGGAAGGCGCCTCGCGCTTTTGCATGGGCGCAGCATGGCGTTCGCCCAAGGATCGCGACATGGATGCGCTGTGCGGCATGGTCGCCGACGTCAAGGCGCTGGGTCTTGAGACCTGCATGACGCTCGGCATGTTGTCGTCGGATCAGGCGGCGCAGCTAAGTGACGCCGGGCTCGACTACTACAACCACAATATCGATACGTCGCCGGAATACTACGACAAAGTCATCTCCACCCGGACGTTTGAGGATCGCATCGATACGCTCGACAAAGTGCGCGCCGCCGGCATGAAAGTCTGTTGCGGCGGTATTGTCGGGATGGGTGAGGCGCCGGAAGACCGCGTCGGATTCTTGCTGGCGCTGGCCAATATGACGCCGCCGCCTGAAAGCGTGCCGATTAACGCGTTGATGCCGATAGCGGGAACCCCGCTCGGGGACAGCGCGCCTATCGACGCTATCGATTTCGTGCGCATGGTCGCCGTTGCGCGTATCCTGATGCCGCAATCTTATGTCCGTCTATCGGCGGGACGGGAACACATGAGCGACGAGGCGCAGGCGCTTTGCTTCCTCGCCGGCGCCAATTCAATATTCGTCGGCGATGAGCTACTGACGACGAACAATCCGGGTCAGGTCAAAGACAGGGCGCTGTTCGAAGCGCTGGGCGTCAGGCTGGTTTAGCTCTTTTCCACCACCTGTTTTAGATTGTCGAGGCCCTCTTCGTATTGCTTGCCCAGCATGCGGTCCATCATGAACATGCCCATGTACGTCGCCATCGGCTTCATGTGCGGCGCCATGTCTTCGCGCATGTTGGTTTCAAAGCCCCAAACGACTTTCGTTTTGTCGGCGCCGGCGTCTGACAGGCTGAACGTCGCCTGTGCGACTCCCATCCCCTCGAACGCCAGCTTGGTGACCACTTTCTGCGGGGGTTCGAGTGTGACGATTTCCTGGGTTCCTTTCCCGACGTCGCGTTTTTCGCTTTCCCAGGCCATTTTGTGGCCGACGCCTTCGCCCGTGATGGTCATTTTCGCATCGGGATCGAGCTTCGCCCAAGGGGACCAGGCGTCCCACTTTTCGAAATTGCTGATATGCCCGAAGACCTTGTCGCGCGCCGCGTCGATAACGGTTTCGCGTTCGATTTGAACCCTATCGGGCAGTATGAATCCTAACACAACGATGACGGCGATGAGTGCAATAATGCCGATGAGAAATTCGATCATGATGCATCCGCTCCCTGATTGTTGTTTATCCTGTCAGTGAGACATTCGTTCACGGAATATGCCTCAATGGGGTCAAAAACAAAACGGCCCCGGCGCCAACTGGGGCGACAGGGCCGTTTTGATGGAAACCTTGGAGTGATCCTTACTCTGCGTCTTTCTTCTGTCGGCGATCGACCTTTTCTGCGATCCGGGCCGACTTGCCCCGGCGCTCACGCAAGTAATAGAGCTTAGCGCGGCGCACCTTGCCGCGGCGCACGACGTGAATGGAATCAACAAGCGGCGAATAGATCGGGAATACGCGCTCCACGCCTTCGCCGAATGAAATCTTGCGCACCGTGAAGCTTTCATGGAGGCCGCCGCCGGAGCGTGCGATGCAGACGCCTTCAAAGGCCTGAATCCGCTCGCGCTCGCCTTCGCGCACTTTGACATTGACTTTCACCGTATCGCCTGGCGCGAATTCCGGCACATCTTTGCCAAGCTCTTCCATATGCTCTTTTTCGAGCTGCTCAATGATGTTCATGACGTTTCGTCCTTGTTCTTGTCCGAACGGATAGGACCGCTTTTCTGGTATGCGTCCCAGAGATCCGGTCGTCGCGCCCGCGTTATGTCTTCCGCCTTCTTGCGTCGCCATTGCGCGATCTTCTGGTGATCGCCGGACAACAGCACCTCCGGGATCGCCCGGCCGTCAAATTCCCGGGGACGGGTGTACTGGGGATACTCCAGCAGGCCGCCCTCAAAGCTTTCTTCCCCAAGCGAGGAAGCGGAGCCCAATACCGCAGGGATCAGGCGCACGCAAGCCTCGATCAGGGCCATCGCACCGATTTCTCCGCCGGCGAGGACAAAGTCCCCGATGGAGACTTCTTCGACCTGCCGGGCGGCGAAAATCCGCTCGTCGACGCCTTCAAACCGCCCGCACAGAGCGATCACGCCCGGACCGTCCGCCAAGGCCTGCGCCCGGGCCTGGGTGAAGGGCGTTCCCCGCGGCGAGAGGCAGAGTACGGGCCGGTCGTTTCGGGACACGGAATCAATGGCGGCGGCGAGAATGTCGGCCCGCATGACCAGGCCGGGACCGCCGCCGGCGGGCGTATCGTCGACAGATCCGTATTTGTTGTCCGAGAAATCGCGGATGTTGACCGTGTCGAGGGTCCAGCGCCCCTCCGCCAGCCCGCGGCCGAGGATCGAGGCGCCGAGAGGCCCTGGAAACAGCTCCGGGAAGAGAGTGAGAACGGTGGCGCTGAACATGGGCCACCAGATGGCACGCCGGCCCGCCGGCGCGCAAGCAGGGCGGGGCTACTTCTTTTTCCTGGTCGTCGGCTTGGGTTTCAGGCCGGCGGCGTGGTCGTAACTCTTGCGGAACCACCGTCTGAGCGCGCGCGTGTTCGCCAACAGGGTCTGGGGGACAGCAACGTATTCTTTCTGAAAGAACCCGGGATAGCCTTCGAAATGGGTCGTTTCGTAGGTCTCCATGAACGCCTTGAGATCGGCCCTGGACAGTCTGAGCCCAATGATGTCGTCGCGGGAGATCGCCGAATACATATTGCCGTTGATCGACGTATAGGGGCGCGCGGCCCCTTTCCATTCAACGTCCGGGGCCGCGTCCAGCATCTTGCGATAGGCGGCGAGGACTTTTGGATCGGTGTCGTCCTCAAACGGTTTTTTCTTCTGCATTCCCGTCACGCCGCATCGGCGACGAGGAACCGGCCCAGTTTTTCAAACGCCGCCGTCCAGCCGCCGGAAATGATATCGCTGAAATCATCGGGAACGCCGGCATGGGTGAGTGTCACGTCCGTGCCGCCGGACGCTTCGGTGAAATCAACCGCCACCGTCATTGGCCGGTCCATCCGTTCGTCCGCGACTTCATAAGCGAGCCGCGCCGGCGGATCATATTCGGTGATGCGCCCGTGCATTTGATGCTCGAATTTTCCATGCAGCGTCATGTCGTGATGATAGTCGCCGCCAACTTTCGCAACGACCGTCGACTGGCAGTCGGTGGTGTCGCCGCAGCCCCACCAGAGCCGCACCTTGCTTGCATTGATCCAGGCGTCGAACACCGCGGCGCGCGGCGCGTCGTAATGACGGGTCACGGTCAGGACGCCGTTCGCATAACTCGTTTTCGTGCTCACCGTTTTTGCTCCTTTGCCGTTGCAAGATAGGCCTCGACCGCGTCGAACTGATGGCGCCAGAATGCAGCGTAGTGCGCAATCCAGCCGCCGGCCTCATCGAGCGGGCCGGGCACGACGCGGACATATTGCTCGCGGCCCCGCCTTGTCTTTTCGATCAGCCCCGCCCGCTCCAGCACCCGCAGATGTTTCGACGCCGCCGGCTGCGAGATGGCGTAGGGCGCGGCGAGGGCGGAAACGTTGGTCTCGCCTTGCGCAAGCTGCGCCAGCATGCCCCGGCGCGTCGCATCGGACAGCGCCCCAAACACGCGATCAAGCTCTTCAGTATTCATAGCCATATGGTTATATATTTGTTTACGGATTGTCAAGCGCAGCGTTTTGCGTTGTTCAGGTCGCGCCGGTGAAGTGCCGAATAATGATGATCGAGGACAGAAAAATCCAAAGTGTGTTGAACGCGATAAGGGTCGGGAGCAGTTTTTTCATCGACGCCCAAATCAACGCCGCCGACGTGCCGAGCGTCAGCACGTGCAGCTGCCAGATCTCCTGGCCAAAGACGAGGCCCGGCACAATGACGACGGCTTTGGTGAACCAGGCGGCGAATTCAACCGTGTTGTAGCTCGTCCAGTAATCGCGTTTCAGCCACATGCGCATGCAGTCTGCGATGCGCCGCCATCCTACATGAGAATAAACGGCGGCAGTGATGATAAGGCCGGCGCAGGCCGCAAGCGCATAAGCCATGAGCGTGATGTCTCCAAACATGTCGTGTCGTTGATAGGATTTTAGGCGTCTTCTTCGCGCATGGCCGCGAGGCCGAGAGCGATATCGTTGCTGACGATTTCGCCCGTCTCGTCGCTCACGATCAGCTCGCTTTCGATTTCAAGCGCGCTGCGAACAACAGTGATCCGGGCGAGCGCGAGGTCCACATCGGGAACCGCGGCTTTTAGAAACGGCACCATGCGCGCTCCTTTGACGCCGGGGATGTCCGTCAACTCCAGAATATCGCCGGCGCCGAAATTATGGACCGCCGCAACCTGTCCCGCCGGCGCGCCCGCCTCATCGACCGCCGCGACGCCGACGAGGTCCTCCACATAGAACTCATCTTCATCCGTATCGGGAAGAGCCGTGCGGTCAATATAGAGGCGGGCGCCTTTGAGGCTCTGCGCGTCTTCGCGGGACGCGATCTCCGGCGCGCGCACCAGCGCCAGTCCAGGCTTGGTCTCGCGAATAAACTTCAGGGTAAACGTCCGGCTTCCGTCCTCGGTCCGAACCGGTCCGTAGGCGGCAATGTTTTCCGCCGCCGCCGTAAATGTTTTGACGACGGCTTCGCCTTTTACGCCATGAGCGCCGGCGAAGGCGCCGAGGCATACACGCGCGCTGTCGCGGTTCATGGGGAATCGTCCGTTTGCGTGAATTGAAAAAGCGCGCCCCGTTCGGTCCAAATCACGACCGCGAAGGCGGCGAGGCCGAGCACCGCGAAACCCTGGATGATCGGCGTGGTCGTCCCATCGTAAAACCGCGCCACAACGCCGCCGAGAAAGCCAGCGATGGTGGTGCCGGCAAATCCGTTTGCAGCGGCGGCCGACCCGGCGATGTGGCCCATGGGCTCCATGGCGATCGCGGTCGAATTCGGGCCGATCAGACCGAGACAGAAAAACGAAACGCTCATGAATCCCATGAACAGGACAAAAGTCTCTCCGGCGGTGGTCGCAATCGCCAGGTGAATGATATTGACAATGATGAACACCAACAGCGCGCCATGGGTCAGACGCCGCATCCCAAATCGTTCAACCAACCGGGCGTTCAACAGCGTGGCGGCGCCAAGCGAAGCGGCGATCGCGGCGAATGCAAATGCGAAATTGCTGCCGATTTCAAACGTCTCGAGAAAGATCTGCTCCGATGCGCTGATGTAACCGAACAACGCGCCGAAGCACAACGCGGACGCGATGGTGTATCCGATCGCTGTTCGGTGGCTGACGAATTCGAGATAGGTGTTGAAAATCCGGTCTGCGCGCAATGGTTTCCGGTTCTCCGGCGTCAATGTTTCAGGCAGGCGCCAGCCGAGCCACAGGGCGAGGACGACTCCATACATGAGCAGTGCAAAGAAAATGGCGCGCCAGGGACCGGCGAACAGGATCAATTGACCGAAGCCGGGCGCAAGGATCGGCGCCGCCATAAAAATGGTGATGGCGAGCGACATCACCTGCGCCATTTTTCGGCCCGAGCACTGGTCGCGCACCACGGCGATCGCCGCGACCCGCGCAGCCGCCGTCGTGACGCCTTGAAAGGCGCGCGCCGCCAGCAATAGAGAAAAAGAGGACGCCACCACGCTTAAGAGCGATCCGACGACATAGCCGGCCAGCGACCACATCAGCACGCGCTTGCGTCCGAAACGGTCTACCAACGGCCCGAAGAACAGCTGAGCGATTCCGTTGCCGACCACATAGACGACAATAATCAGTTGGCGATCATTATCCCGCGCCGCGTCGAGTTCATCGCCGATAGTCCCCAGCGCCGGCAACATCATATCGATCGCCAGAGCGTTCAGCGCCATTACCGCTGCGATGATCGCGACGAGTTCGGGAAAGGGCAGCGTGTTCTGCGCCGACGATTTGACAGGCGTTTCCATGGTTCGACCCGTTACGCGTCCTGAACCGAATTAGCAATTGCGCAAACTGTCGGACTGATGCTTTCCGCATGCGCGCCGCGATGAGATGAGAACCGGCGACATCGCGACACCGCGCCATGCGCCGTCTCAAGCAGGAAGGAAGGGCGGTCAGTCGAGCGCTTTCAGCGCCTTATTGCGCTCGTGGTCGGAATCAATTGTGGCCGCAGCGGCGCGCAACCGGGTCTGCAGGTCGGCGTCGTCTGTTGCGTATTTGGATGCGGCCTCGATCGCAATCCGCTTGTCGTAGTCGGAGCCGATCTCTTCAAATGCGGAGAGCCAGGCGTCGGCGACATCATTGTTGTCGGCGAGCAGGGAGGACGCCTTCGTCAATACGAGGCGCTTGTCGTGATCGCTGCCGATCAGGTCCGCTGACAACAAAAGCAGCCGATCGGCATGCTCGGCGTTGACATCGCTGTTTTCCAGCAATGCTTCGGCGGCGACGCGCAAATCGTGATCGCTCTCAATATCTTCAAACAGCGCCGACCATGCATCGAAGCCTTCGCTGTCCAGGTCCTTGGCGGCGATCGCGGTGATGATGCGTCGCTTGTCGTAGTCGCCTTCGATTCGTTCCGCGGCGATCAAAATCGATTTGTAGGTGGCGCCGTCGAGGCTTTGACTGCGAATCACCGACTCAAGAGAACGCGCCAGATCATGATTGCCTTTCAGCTCCATCAGCCTGTTGATCAGCTCGGCGACGGCTTGGTCGGAAAGCTCCGCTTTCTCGCTGAGCGCGGCGGTGTAGCGTCTGACGGCGTAGTCGCTTTTCAGTTCTTTGATTTCTTCCAGCACCGTGTCCGACCCGCCGGCGGTCAGCAGCGCATCGACACGGTCTTCGGCGTCAAACGCGCTGGCGCGCAGAAACCGCAGCACCAGATTCTCGACGTCCTCGTCGCTCGCCTCGCCCTCCGACGGCTCCTCTCCGTCGCGCCAATAGGTCGTTTTCAGCTCGCGCCCGTCCTTTTCAAATCGGACGCCTTCGCTTTCGCCGTCCTCGTCGATTTCAATGTTCAGATATTCATCGACGGCGGCGATTTTGTTGCCCGACTTGTCGAGGTCGAAATCGCCGCGCCAACTGGCCTTGATCGTCAGACCGGCCTCACGAAGCGAAAACTCGCTGGAGTCGCCGCGTATGGTCTGGCGCACGCCGGCCCCGTCGTCCGCGCCGAAACTGCTGTCGTTGTCGTCGAAAACGACGGCGAACGTAATCGCCGCCGCCACAGCCGCTCCGGTTAGGAACATCAATGTCCGCAGTGAATTAATGGCCCAAGTCCTCTGCTCTCGCCTCGATTATCGGCGAGGCCGCCCCGATTTGTCGAGTAGCATTTCCTCGATCCGCCGGACGCTGCGGTCGCTCAGTCCTGTTTTTCCTGTTGCGGCAGGCGCTGTTCCGCCGCGAGATACCCCTCAGAGCCCATTTCCATGAGGCGAGAGACCGTTCTTTCAAAATCGAGGGCGCCGTCGCCGGCGGTATAGAGACCCGCCGGCTCGACCGCGGCCGAACAGATCAGCTTGGTGCGTGTGTCGTAGATGGCGTCAATGAGGTTGATAAAGCGGCGGGCCGCGTCGCGTTTCTCCGGTCCCATCGCCGGGATATTGTCCAGGAAGAGCGAGCCGTAATGCTGCACAAGCGTTAGATAGTCGCCGGCGCCCAACGGCTTTTCGCAGAGATCGGAGAATGTAAACCGCGCCGCCCCGCGCCCGGCTCGCGGTACGATCAGTGTACGTCCTTTAACGCAAACGGTTTCTCGCTTTTCCCGGGCGCCGCTGAGCATGCGGCCCCACGCTGCGTCCATCGCTCGGCGGTTTTCGTCATTAAGCGGATAATAATAGACAGGCGCGCCCGTCAGTTTTTCCAGGCGATAATCTTTCGCCGATCGCAATTCAAAGACGTCGGTCTTGCTTTTCAATAGCGCAATAAACGGCTCGAAAAGCTGACGATTAAGGCCGTCCTTGTAAAGATCGTCGGGGTGACGGTTGGAGGTCGCGACGACGATCACCCCTTGGGCGAACAACGCTTCAAAAAGACGTCCCAGGATCATCGCGTCTGCGATATCGGTGACCTGAAACTCGTCAAAGCAAAGCAGCAGCGCGTCCTGAGCGATATCCAAGGCGACCGGCGGCATCGGGTCGTCCGGCGCTTTTTTGTTGAACGCCTTGTGGCGCCGGCGCGCTCTGTCGCTGGCGGTTCGCCAGGCGGCGATGCGTTCATGGACTTCCGCCATGAATTCGTGGAAGTGGACCCGTCGTTTCGCGCCGATATCCGCATTGTTGTAGAGCAGGTCCATGAGCAGGGTTTTGCCCCGCCCAACGCCGCCCCAGAGATAGAGACCTTGCGGCGCCGGTTTCTTCCGGCCGAACCAGCGCTTCATTGACCGGCAATAGGCGCGGACCCGGCGGTGAAGATCCTGAAGCCGCTCGACGGCGTCTTCCTGCGCTGGATCGGCGTCAAGCGCGCCGGCGCGGATCAGCGCCTCATAGCGCGGCTTCGGGCCCCTCGTCATGAGATCGCCTATAGCGCGGCGCGCGGGCGCCGTCACGGGGCGCAAACACCAGGAACGCGATCCCGGTCGCCAGCGCGGCGGCGAGAAACTCGGCCGCGACAAATCCCGCCGCGTCTTCGGGACGTATGCCGGCGAAGGTGTCGGTCAGCGTACGGGCGACGGTGACCGCCGGGTTCGCGAAGGACGTGGACGCCGTGAACCAGTAACCGGCGGTGATGTATAGGCCAACCGCCGGCGCAACGCTTTCGGGGCGAAAACGAACGGCGCCCAGGATTGTCAGTACAAGCCCGAAGGTCGCCACGCCTTCGCTCAGAATCTGTCCTGCGCCCGCCCGCGCGTTGACGCTCTGTTGCAGGATGTCGAGGTCGAACATGGCGTGGGCGAGAAAAACGCCGAGGACGGCGCCGGTCGCCTGCACGGCGACATAGGCCGCCGCCATACCGAGGCCGATGTCCCTGCGCAATGCGAAAGCGAGGGTGACGGCCGGGTTGAAGTGGGCGCCGGAAACCGGCCCGAAGATGAGGATCAGAACATAAAGACCGGCGCCGGTGGCGATGGTATTACCGAGGAGCGCGACAGCCGTATGACCGCCGGCGAGGGTATCGCCCATGATCCCTGAGCCGACCACGACGGCGAGCAGAAGCGCGGTCCCAAGAGCTTCCGCGGCCAGTTTTTGCAAGGGGGTATAGGTCATACCGCCGGCCCTACTTCTCGTTTTCGAGGAACGCGTCGATCGATTGTCGGATGTCGGCGAAGACGGTTTCGAACGCGGCGCGCTTGTCCTCGTCGCTCCCTTCGGCGGCCGCGGGATCGGGAAAACCCCAATGCATGGTCTTCGGCGGCCGCGCGCCTTGCGTCGGCCATACCGGACAGGTCTCGCTGGCGGCGTTGTCGCAAACCGTGACCACTACATCCATGATCGGGGCGTCGTCGCCCGCGAATTCATCCCAGCTTTTCGAGCGCGGCGCGGTGTCGTCGGCGCCGACGGCGATGCTATGCGCTGTCAGTGTTTTGAGGGCGAAAGGATTAGGCGTTCCGGCGGGTTTTGAGCCGGCGGAATAGGCGCGCCATGCGCCGGCGCCGGCATGGTTCATGTAGGATTCCGCCATAATCGAGCGGGCGGAATTGCCCGTGCACAAGAACAGAATGTTGCGCACCGGATCAGCAGGCGTCGCCGCATGCCGCCGGCTCGCAGCACGCCTCGGCGGCGGGCGCGATCTCGCGGTCCGGCTCGGCGCCGTATTCGGTGCTGTCGCCAAAAGTTTGGAAAAGCTCCCATTTTGCGCCTTGAGGGTCCTGCACCCAGTATTTGTTGGATTGTGCGTAACAGCAGGTGGTGGCCTCTTCGGCGAACAGCGCCGCATTGGTCGATCTCAGGCGATCCGCAATCGCCTCCAGATCATCACGCGTTTCCAGCGAAACGCCTGCGTGATCAACGCCCGGCTCGCTGCCATGAGTCGACAGGGATATATGGGCGCGGGGATCCTCAAGCAGCCATTTGGCGTAGTCCTTTTCCCGCCGGGTCGGCTCTTCGCCGAACAATGCGGAATAAAAGGCGATGGAGTGGTCGAGATCGTTGGTTTTTAGGTGCAAATGCAGGCGTTTCATTACGCGCTCTCCTTTACGACATAGGGGCCGCACAGACGCCGGTCGCCCTGGCAGCAGTCGGCCAACAGAAAATCGATGACTTCTCGGACGCCGCCATAATCGGCGGCGTAGATGATCCGTCTTCCTTCGCGCCGGGACTGAATGAGGCCTGCGCGCTCTAATTCCTTGAGGTGAAACGACATGGTCGGCGCCGGCGCGCCAAGGGCTTGGGCCAGCGCCCCTGCGGGTTTTCCGCCCGGGCCGGCGACAATCAGCTCTTTCAGGACGCCAAGGCGCGAGGGTTGCGAGAGGGCGGCGAAAGCGGCGCATGCGGCGTTAATTTCCATATTTTGATAATTATAAAAATATAAAAGCGATGTCAAGAGCGCAATTTTTCTTTTCGTCCGAAAATCCGCTTTTTGCTCAAAATTAACCGGCTTTGTTTCCGGCTCGTTAGCACTTGCTCCCGTATCCTTATTTGAGGAGTACGACCCAAAAGGGGTGAGGGAATGCGCGTTGTTGTTGCGTTAGTGATCTTGGCGTTCATGGCCGTTTCGCCTGCGAAAGCGGCGACGTCGGTCTATGTGGACTCGTCCGATCCCGCCTATGCCGGCTTCCCGTCGGCGGTGAATTCGAATTCCTCGCTCGGCGCGCCGAACGGGATTTCCGCTTTTGTGCCGCTCGGCGGTTTCATCGCCTATCTGGTCAATCCGACATTTACCGACGTCAATATTGATATCGAGTTTCTCGGCGTCACCGGCGCCGGGACGTTGCGTTTGTATGTTGGCCAGACCAACGGCGGCACGGGCTTTACAGCCCTGAGCAGCACCTTCTTCACGGTCACCAACGGCTTCAACAACCTGTCCTCGGCGGCGTTGACGTCTTATTGCGTCGGCCTCGGCGGTTGCGACACGTTTGTCGTACAGGCGTGGACCGGTACGACCTTTGATATCGACAGTGTCCGTATTCTCGGCGTCAACCCGGAGCCGTCGACCTGGGCGCTCATGATCCTGGCGTTTATCGGCCTTGCATGGCGAATGAAGGCCTTGCGCGCGTCCGGCTGGGCGCCGGCCCGGCGCTCTTGCGAGGTCGCGCCCGCCTTTGCTTAAACCGCGAACGACGCTAACCGGCGGCTAGTCTTTCACGTCCGCAGGTTCGCCGGTTCACATGCCGCACAAAACGCTGAACGCTGAAAAGGTGATCGCAACGATCGACAAGCTCGTGCTGCGCGTCGACGAGCGGTTTCCGTCAAGCGGGCTTAGCCAGGTGGCCCGGGAACTGGCGGCGACGGCGCGGCGCTGCGCGGCGGAATCCGATCGTCTGCGCCAGCCGATCGCGCCGATCCGCATTACCGTCTACACCATCTGGGCGTCCGGCACGGCGGCGTTTCTATGGATCGCTGGAACCCTTCACTACGATGCGGTGGAGTTTGAAGCCGCGAGCCTGGTGCAGGTCCTGGAGCCGGCCATGAACCTTGCGGTCCTGGTCGGCATCGGCGTTTTGACCCTCGGGCGCCTGGAAGAGCACTGGAAACGGCGCAAAGCGCTCGACTATCTCCATGAGCTGCGCTCCATCGCCCATGTGGTCGACATGCATCAGCTGACCAAAGACCCCTATCGCAGCGCGCTGCCGCGCACGGCGTCTTCGCCGGGCGAAACCCTCACGGGACCCTTGCTGGAACGCTATCTCGATTACTGTTCGGAAATGCTGTCGCTGACGGGAAAGCTTGCGGCGTTGTTCTCTCAGTCCTGCCGCGATGCGGAAGTGTCGGCCGGCGCCAGCGACGTCGAACACCTTGCAACAGCGATGTCGCGAAAAATCTGGCAAAAGATCATGGCGTTTTCGCGCTACGAGCAGGCGAGCGAGAACCGTCTTTAGTCAGCGGTTTTTCTTTTCGACCCAGATCAGCGTGTCTCCGGCGCCGGCGATGATAAAGCCGGCGAGCGCTGCGTGCAGAGCGCTCTGAAACAACGCCAGCGCAAGGCCGAAAACGGCTGCAAACAGCGCGAGGTCCAACACATATCGCATCGGCGCCTCCTATCTCAGAGGGCGCAAATGATACCACGCAATGGGCGTGCAAACGTTAATTCAGTTAATGCAATCGAATCGTATGCAGACGGTTTTACGGCGATTTAGTTTGTGTGCGGCGCAGCAAAAAATTGTATCAACTACTCAGCCGCGACTTTCGTCGGCGCCGCTTTTTCCGGGCGGTTGACCATCATCTTCTTGATTTCGGCGATCGCCTTTGCCGGATTGAGGTGCTTCGGACAGACCTGCGCGCAATTCATGATCGTATGGCAGCGATAAAGCTTGAATTCGTCCTCAAGCTTGTCGAGGCGTTCATTGGTCAGGGTGTCGCGGCTGTCGGCGAGCCAACGATAGGCCTGAAGCAGCGCCGCCGGACCGAGATATTCTTCTTCGCCGCCTTCTTTTTCGCCGTTCCACCAATAAGACGGACAGGACGTCGAACAGCACGCGCAAAGAATGCACTCATAAAGGCCGTCCAACTGGGCGCGCTGGTCCTGGCTCTGGCGCCATTCCTTTTCGGGCTCGTTTTCTTTCGCCTGCAGGAAAGGCTCGATATAGGCGTGCTGTTTGTAGAAGTTCGTAAGGTCCGTGATCAGATCTCGCACGACCGGCTGGTGCGGCAGCGGATAGACGGTCACCGCGCCGCCGCCCAACTCGTCCATGGACTTGGTGCAGGCCAGCGTATTGGCGCCGTTGATATTGAACGCGCATGACCCGCACACGCCCTCGCGGCAGGACCGGCGAAAGGCCAGCGTCGGATCCATTTCGTTTTTGATTTTGATGAGGCCGTCGAGCACCATCGAGACGTCCGACACATCGACCTTGTAAGTGTCGATGCGCGGGTTTTCGTCAGTCGCAGGATCATAGCGATAGACCTTAAACGTGCGAACTTTCTTCGCGCCTTTCGGGGCGGGAAAAGTCTTCCCCGATTTTGCGACTTTCGAGTTCTTCGGCAGCGTCAATTGAACCATCGAATGCGGTCTTTCCTTGGCTTTAGATCCCTGAAGATTTTACGTGCGCCGCCGCCGAGCGGATGACGGCTCACGTCGTATAACCCTCCGACCCTCTGTGCAAATATATCAGGCGTCGGAGGGCTGAAAAGGTGATCCCGGCGCGCCGCTGTCACAATTTGCTGTGAAACACTGTCGCGGCCGAAAACCGGCAGTCACAGCCCCTTCTTCACCGGCAGCAGATCGTCGAAGACGGGCGCGCGCTTTTCCATTTTGGCCATATAGCTCTGCTGAATGTCCTCGCCGCGCAGCATGGCGGCGTTCCAGACGCCGATATAGTCGAGGGCGTCAGCGGTCGAATGGTCGCGGGCGTAGTTCGCCATGCGCTTGGCGCCGGCGACGGCGAGCGGGGAATGAGCGGCGATTTTTGCGGCGATGTCCAATACGCCGCCGAGCAACGCCTTGTGGTCCGGGAACACCTCGTTGACGAGGCCGATGTCTCTGGCCTTCGCCGCCGGCAGACGCTCAGCCGTATAGGCGATTTGGCGGGCCCAGCCCTCCGGGATCAATTTGACCAGCCTGGGAAACGTTCCGACGTCGGCGGTCATCCCGATCGCGGTCTCTTGCACGCAAAAAAACGCGTCCTCAGAGGCGTATCGGCAGTCGCAGGCGGTAACCAGATCGACCCCGCCGCCGATGACGCCACCCTGACATGCGGCGAGCACCGGCTGGCGCGCATTCTCCAGCGCTGAAAAGGCGTCCTGAAGCGATTTCACATGGTGGCGAAACCACTCGGCCTGGATCTCGCGGTTATCGCTGTCGGCGTCGAGGCCGCCCTCCATGAAAACAGAAATGTCCATGCCGGAGGTGAAGTGCTTTCCCTCCGCAGACAGAACAATTACGCGCGCCCTGGCGTTGTCGGAGATGTCGTTCACCGCTTCCGGCAGTTCGCGCCAGAAATCCGCATTCATGGAATTGGCTTTCTCAGGCCGCGAAAAGCGCACATGCGCGACCCCTTCGGCGATGTCGAGCGTAAAGGACGCGTAAGTCATGAACAGGGCTCCAGTTTTTCAAAAATCGGGGGTCGGCGATGAAGAATAATTCATGCTAGCATAGGCAAACGCGTCGCGAACGGTTGTAGGACAGTTAACCGGGGCGAAAAGCTCTGGCGCCGTTTGTGCTTCGCATGTGGCGTAAGGGTAGGGTTATGACGGCATGTCGCAGGAAAAAACAGCGGAAATCATTGATTTAAGCGCGTCGCGGGCGGCCGCGGCGAGCGACGGGGCGGGGGCGTTTCTGGCCCAGGCGCGGCACGCCGCCGGCCTGCATGTCGTGGAAGTCGCCGAGGCGACGAAGATCAAGGCGGCCCATATCGAGGCGATTGAGGTGGGCGACGCCGCCGCGCTGCCGGCGACGCCTTATGCAGTGGGGTTCGTGAAGGTCTACGCCGCCTACCTGGGCCTTGACGGCGATGCGGTCGCCGCTGACTTCAAAAAAGAACTTATCGCCGCGCGTCCGCCGGCCGAAGAGCCGTCGCCCGCGGCGATGCCGGTGCGCGACGTTGGCGACAGCGTGAAGCTCGTTTCGCTTCTCGGTATTTTGATGGTCGCCATTTTCGCCATCTGGATCGGGGTTCAGATCGCCGGAAAATCCGAACGCACAACGTCGGCGGATGACGCAGCGCCGAGAGTCACGGTCGCCGACCGCCGCGCAGAAGCGCCGCGCCCGCGGCGCTTTTCGCCGGCGGAGTATGAAGTGACGCCGATCCCGCCTGTGGGCGGCGCGCCTGAAGAGCAGGTAACCGCCCAGGATGAAAACGCCGTTGCGGCGTCGGAACAACCCGCACAGGACGAGAATGCTGCGCCGAGCGTCGCGCCGGCGTCCGCCGACCCTGCGCCGGTGTTGGCCCCTGTCGTCGCGCCGGTGGAGCCGGAAACGGTGACGCAGCCTGCGGTCTCTTCGCCCGCGCCGGCGACGCCTTTTCAACGTCAGCCGGCGCCGGCCGAACCCGATCCGGTGATCGTCGATGCGCGACTTGTCCGGTCGATCGGTCCGGAATATCCCGGGCGCTGCGTACGCGGCGCCGAGCCTCTCGAGACCGTTTCTGTCATATTCGATGTCAACGCCAACGGTCGCCCCGCCAATGCGCGCGTCACCTCGTCGACGAATTCATGCTTCGAAGATGCGGCTGTCGCAGCGATCGCAAAATGGCGTTTCGATCCGCGCACGGTCGACGGCGCGCCGCGGCCGCAACCCGGTGTCGAGGCGACATTGAATTTCAGGCAATAAGATTTAGTTTGCGCTCGTCCTGAGGCGAATGGCGGCGAGTGTTTGCCCAAGCCGTTCGCCGTCGATCTCGTCGCCATGGCGTTCGGCGATCAGGCCCAGCTCTTGCGCCTGTGTTTCATAAAAAGACCAGGGCTGACGAAACGCCGTGCCGTTAAACTCGCCTTCGCCCTCGAGAAAGGTGAACAGGAAAACGCCTTCGGGAGAAAGCGCGTCCTTCAAGTGCGACATGCACTCCGCGATCATTTCCCGGCGCAGGTGTGAAAACACCGAACCGGCGAAAATATAGTCAAACCGTCCGTCTACAAACGAAAAGTCAAGCTCCCCTTTCGTCTTGATCAGCCGGGGACGCTTGGATTCAAGCCCGTCTTCAGCGACAACATCCCGCGCTGCATTGAGGAGATTGCCCGCCATGTCCGCGCCGACATAGCGGCCGTCGTCGAGATAGGCGATGACGTGGCGGCCGACACGCAGCGATCCGCAACCAAAATCGAGAAAGGCGTGTCCAGGCTGCAGGCCCTGCGCGCGCAACGCAGAGAACAGGAGCGCGCCGACTTCATCCCAGCGCCCGCCGACGGCGGCGCTTCGGTCGATGGCGGCGTGCACGTTCGACCCCAGGGTGTAGGCGCGCAGATAGAGCTTGTCCGGAAACAGCGGATAAAGAACGCTGGCGGTGCGACGAATGGCGGTGAGGATCACGAGGAGCCGTCCTTTTTTGGATTCCGGCCGCCAGCATTCCCGAGCATTGTTACTGAATCGTCAATAAACCGGGGTCGGGGCGAGCGCGTCCGCTCTCGAACGCCAGCCTATTGCGACGTCAGCGCGCGAAAATCCGCGCCCGTCGGGTCCTGGAAGACGCGCAGGTCGAATTCCGGCGCCGCGGCGAAGATATGATCAAAGATGTCCGCCTGTATGCCTTCGTAGTTGATCCAGTTGGTGTCGTTCGTGAAGACGTAAAGCTCAATCGGCAACCCGTGTTCGGTAGACTGCAGTTGCCGAACGAGAAGCGTCAGCGACTTCGATATTTTCGGGTGGTTTTTCAAATAGGCTTCGATATAGGCGCGGAAGGTGCCGACATTTGTCAGATGTCGACCGTTTACGAGAGAAGACCGGTCAATCCCTTTGGTTTCATTGTATTCGCCGAGCTCGCGCTGTTTTTCTTCCAGGTAGTCGGAAATATATTGAATCTTCGATACGCGATTCAGCAGCGCATCATCGAGAAACCGGATCGACGACACGTCAATGAAAATCGATCGCTTGATCCGCCGCCCGCCGGTTTCGGTCATCCCGCGCCAGTTTTTAAAGCTTTCATTGATCAGCGCCTGGGTCGGCAGGGTGGTGATGGTTTTATCGAAGTTGCGCACCTTTACCGTCGTCAGCGCGATTTCCATTACGTCGCCGTCGACGCCGTAGCTCGGGAGTTCAATCCAGTCCCCGACCGCGACCATGCGGTTGGCGGAAAGCTGGATGCCGGAGACGAGGCCGAGAATCAGATCCTTGAAAACGAACATCAAGACTGCGGCCAGCGCGCTCAGTCCTGCGATGAAGGTCATGGGCGAGCGGTCGAGCAGCACCGAAATCGCAGAAATAAACGCCAGAAAATAGAGAATGAGTTTGGCGACCTGGGCGAAACTCGTAATCGGGAACTGGCGGGATATTGAAAACGTTCGATAGATCGAAAGGCCCGCATTGATCAGGCCGTCGGCGAACAAAACCCCGACGGCGATCATGTAGACAAGGCAAAGCCGCGTGATGAATCCCGCCAGCGCCGGGTAAGCCTCAAGCGCGATTGGCGCCAGCGCGTAGATGACCAGCGCCGGCGCAAACTGCGAGAGCCGTTGAAAAACGCCGCGTTCAACCAGAATATCGTCTCGTGTCGACGGCGTCTGCGCGACAATGCGCTTGAGCGACACGACGATCACGCGGCGCGTGACGGCGTTGGCGAGAAACGCCAGGACGGCGATGCCGATCACCGCCGTCGCGACAGCCAGCAGGGTTGCGTAATCGGCGACGACGGGAAATTGCGCGAAGAAATCTTGGATGGCCTGCATGAGGTAACGAACCGAGGGTGAGGGCGCGCGTTACGTCGCCGATTTTAGCGGCTTTGGCAATGGTGAGGGGCGTGACTGCGAAGAAAGAATCGAATGCGCGCACTTATTTCGGCGTGGTCCGTTTCGTCCGTGCGCGTATGGTCGCCCACGGCGCCGCTCCGTTGATTCCGAGCGGATCCGGACATAGCATCACCGATACGGTTTGAAACGGAGCGGCAGGTCAGCCATGCGATTACAACGTTATCTTTGGCCGGCGCTGGCCGTTGTTTCGATAACCGCTAGCGGCGCAGCGCTGGCGCAGGCGCCGTCCGCGCTCTTGGAATCGGAGACGCGTGTTGGGTCGCTCTTCGGCGCGCGGATACATGCAGGCGACGACGCGCCGCTGGCGCTGATCGTTCCCGGATCCGGGCCGACCGACCGGGATGGAAATAACCCGGCGGGAATCAACTCCAACACCTACAAGATGCTGGCGACGGAACTCGCCCGGCGCGGCGTATCAACGGTTCGCGTCGACAAACGAGGAATGTTTTCCAGCGTCGGCGCCGGCGATCCCAACGCCGTCACCGTCGAGCTCTACGCGCAGGATTACCGAGAATGGGCGGCCGCTCTTTCGCCTGAGGCGCGTGGAAACTGCATTTATCTGCTTGGTCATTCAGAGGGCGCGTTGATGGTGTCGGCGGCGGCGCGCGTCCAGGACAACATCTGCGGTCTCATTCTCGTAGCGGGCGCGGGCAGGCCTTTCGGCGATATCCTGCGCGAGCAGCTAAGGGCCAATCCGGCGAATGCGCTCCTGCTTGAAGACGCTTTCGCCGCCATCGACAGTCTCGAAGCGGGTGAGACAGTCTCCACGGACGGGATGCATCCGGCCCTTGCGCCGCTCTTTCGCGACGATGTTCAGGGATTTCTGATTTCAATGATGGCTGTCGATCCCGCCGCCGTCGCTGCTGCCGCCGGTTTGCCGACTCTCATTCTGCAGGGCGATCGCGACATACAGATATCCGTAGAGGACGCGCAATTACTGTCAGACGCCAGCGGCGGCGAGCTTGTCATACTCCAAGGCGTCAATCACATTTTGAAGGAAGCCCCGGCGGATCGGCCCGGCAACCTTCGAACCTATGGCGATCCGAGCCTGCCGATTGCGCCCGAAGCGGTTGATGCGATTGCGTCGTTCGTCGATAGAATGAGTGCGCGTCAGTAAACCCGCGCCTTTGGCTCGATATAATCAATTTCGTCCGTAAGCGTATATTCATGCACGGGGCGGTAATCGATCGTCGCCTTGCCGTTGGCGAACCAGGCGGCGGTGTGCTTCATCCAGTCGGCGTCGTTGCGGTCCGGGAAGTCTTCGCGGGCGTGGGCGCCGCGGCTTTCCTTGCGGTTCGCCGCTGATTCCACCGTGACGATCGCCTGCCCGATCATATTGTCGAATTCCAGCGTTTCCACGAGATCGGTGTTCCAGACCATCGTCCGGTCCTTAACGTCAATATCGGGCATGCCTTCCCACACGTTGCGAATGCGCTCCTGGCCTTCAGCCAACACCTCGCCGGTGCGGAAGACGGCGCAATTTTCCTGCATCGTCTTCTGCATAGCGAGGCGCAGCTCGGCGGTGGGCGTCGCCCCTTGCGCGTGACGGAAGCGATCAAGGCGGGCGAGCGCTTCCTCGGTCGCTTGTTTCGGCAAGTCCGGCGCCGCGCCGTCCGGTGAAACAACATCGCCGCAACGCAATCCGGCCGCGCGTCCGAACACAACGAGATCGATCAGCGAATTGGAACCGAGCCGGTTGGCGCCGTGGACCGACACGCAGGCCGCTTCGCCGATCGCCATCAGGCCGGGCACGACAGCGTCGGAATCATCACCGCGTTTGGTGACGACCTCGCCGTGATAATTGGTCGGGATGCCGCCCATATTGTAGTGCACCGTCGGCAGGACCGGGATCGGCTCCTTGGTCACGTCGACGCCGGCGAAAATCTTTGCCGACTCCGAAATGCCCGGCAGACGGCTGGCGAGAATTTTCGGATCGAGATGATCAAGATGCAGGTGGATGTGATCCTTGTTCTCACCGACGCCGCGGCCTTCGCGGATTTCGATGGTCATGGACCGGGACACGACGTCGCGTGAGGCGAGATCCTTCGCTGACGGCGCATAACGCTCCATGAAGCGCTCGCCTTCGGAATTCGTCAGATAGCCGCCCTCGCCGCGCGAGCCCTCGGTGATCAGGACGCCGGCCCCGTAGATGCCGGTGGGATGGAACTGGACGAACTCCATGTCCTGCAGCGGAAGGCCTGCGCGCAGCACCATGGCGTTGCCGTCGCCGGTGCAGGTGTGCGCCGAGGTGCAGGAGAAATAGGTGCGGCCGTATCCGCCGGTCGCCAGCACCACCATTTTGGCGGCGAAACGGTGAATGACGCCGGTGTCGAGTTCCCACGAGATGACGCCGCGACAGGCGCCGTCTTCGCCCATGATCAGGTCGAGGGCGAAATGCTCGATGAAAAACTTGGCGTTCTGTTTCACGGACTGGCCGTAGAGCGTGTGCAGGATCGCGTGCCCGGTGCGGTCCGCCGCGGCGCAGGTGCGCTGCACCTGGCCCTGTCCGTAGTTCTTGGTCATGCCGCCGAAGGCGCGCTGATAGATCTTGCCTTCTTCGGTGCGGGAAAACGGAACGCCCCAATGCTCCAGCTCATAGACGGCCGCCGGGGCATGCTTGCAAAGATACTCGATCGCGTCCTGGTCGCCGAGCCAGTCCGATCCCTTGACGGTGTCGTACATGTGCCAGCGCCAGTCGTCTTCCGACATGTTGCCGAGGGCTGCGGAAATCCCGCCTTGCGCGGCGACGGTGTGCGAGCGGGTTGGAAACACCTTGGTCACGCAAGCGGTTTTCAGCCCGGCCTGCGCGGCCCCCAGCGTCGCCCGCAGCCCGGCGCCGCCGGCGCCGACAACCACTACGTCATATTGGTGATCGACGATCTCGTAACTTTGCGACATGAATAATCAGCCTGCGAATGAAAGTTGATAAACGGACCACGCCGCAAGGCCCATGACGCCCAGCGCCGCGATCCAGCTCAATGTCAGGAATACGGTTTTCATCCAGGAATGGATGTAGTCGACGATCACTTCCTCCAGCCCGATGCGCCCGTGATAGGCGCCGATGACGACAAGCGCGGCGAAGGGAATGCTTGTGGTCGGTTTGGAAAGCCAGGCCTGCATTTCGGCGAAGCTGTCTCCGGCATGGGCGACAAGGCTGATCAGGAACCAGACGGCGAGCGGGATCAGAACGACCGCGCTGGCGCGCTGCAGGACAAAAGTGGACGTGCCTTTTTTGGACATTTATGCGCCCCCCCTGGCCGCCAGGCCGGCGAACACGATAAGCGCCGCCAGGGCGACGGACCCGACATAGACCGCCCATCCGGTCGCCCGCGCCGTCGCCGGCTTAAAGCCCCGGCCTGAGTCCCAGTAGAGGTAGCGCAGACCGTTCAGCATGTGGAAACACAGCGACCAGATGAACCCGGCGAGGACGACGCCGCCGATCGGCGAGGTCAGCAACGCGCCGACAGGCGCAAAGAACGCAGGTCCTTGTGCGACCGCGAAGAGCCAGGCGGCGATGAGCGCCACCCCGGCGAAATTCGCAACCCCGGTGCCCCGCTGCGTGATCGAGGCGGCCATGGTGACGGTGAAGCGCCAGATCTGAAGATGCGGCGAGAGCGGTCGCGCGGACGAAGGAGTGCCGGCCATGAAATCCCCGTGAAATGAAGGCGGTGGTTGGTTTTGCTCGGGAGGATAGGCTGCGCCGGCGCCAAGTCAACGCAAGAGCGCGCGGCTGCGACGCCATTGCCAACAGACGTGATCATCGGTCATGATGGCGACGGGGCTGTTTGCATGGCGCGGGGTCGGGGCCGAACCATTCCGGACCGAGACAAGCGCCGACGGGGATGGACGATGACGGGGATGATGAAGAGATTTATCGGTTGCGCCGCGGGCGCTGCGTTCCTATTCGGCGCGGCGGCGGCTGAGACCATCGGCGCGGTGACGGCGGAACAGCTCGAAGCGGCCCTCTCAGACGCCGGCTTGGGGCCGACCATGCTAGAGGACGCCTCGACCGGCGCGCCGGTCGCCAACGGCCGGGCGGGCGAGTTTTCGTTCTTCGTGCGCGCGCTGGAATGCTCCGGCAAGCCCGCCGCCTGCGAAAACCTGGTTTTCTTCGCCAATTTTGACCTCGGCCGCACGGCGACGGCGCAAGACTTCCGTATCGTGAATGATTTCAACGACGGGCAGGTGTTCGGCCGCGCCTATGTCCTGGAGGACAAGAACCAGGTCGGCGTCGACTACGTGATTGAGCTCGGCGGCGGCGTTTCGGAGGACCACCTTTCCCAAAACGTCTCGCGTTGGGCGGATGTTATCGGCGCTTTCGTGGATCAATTCAGAGCGGGCCACCAAGGCTCTTAAGGCAACGGCACGGCGCGGCGATGGCGGGCATTCGATCAGCGTTGGGACCGGTCATCGCCGCGGCTGCAATTGTCGCAATCTTCATGATGCAGCAACGGATCGCTGCGCCGCCGGCGCCAAGCGAGGCCAGCGCGTTCAATGTTGATCGCGCCATCGAGCGGCTTTCCCGAATCCTTGGAGACGAGCGGCCGCATTCGGTCGACACGGAGGCCAACGACGCCGTCCGCGCGCGGTTGCTGGAAGAGATCAGGGCGCTGGGGTTCGAGCCGATCGTGCGCGACGACTTTCACTGCGCCGTCGGGGAGTTCGGCCGCGCCTTTGCGACCTGCGCCCGCGTTCGCAATGTCTTGTTCTGGGTGACGGCGCCGGGACCAAACGCTGTTATGATCGCGTCGCACTATGATTCAGTGCCGGCGGGCCCGGGCGCGGCGGACGACGGCGCCGGCGTCGCCGCAAGTCTTGAGATCGCCGCCATCGTGAAAGAGCGATCTTTCGACCGCCCTGCGCTTGTGCTCGTCACCGACGGAGAGGAGGCGGGCCTTATCGGCGCGTCTTCGTTCGTGAAGACCGATCCGCTGGCGGATCAGATCGGCGCCGTTGTCAACATGGAGGCGCGCGGCGTCAGAGGCGCCGCCGCGCTTATCGAGACCAGCCGGCCGAACGGACGCGATCTTAGAGCCCTTGCCAGCCCCGTACGCCTGCCGGCGGCGAGTTCTTTGAATACGGACATATACGAGCTATTGCCCAACGGCACGGACATGACCGAGTTCTTGTCGCTCGACATTGACGCCGCCAATCTCGCATTCGCTCATGGCGCCCGGCTGTACCATACGCCGGGAGACAATCTTGAAAACCTCCATCCGAGCGCGGTCTTTCACCTTGGCGCAAGCGGTCTCGCGGCGACCGAAGCGTTTCTCGGCCAGGACAGCGACAAGCCGGAACACCAGCGGATCTACGCTGAGGTTCTTGGCCAGTATGTGCTGTCCTTTCCGCAGAGCTGGGGCATGCCGGCGCTTGTCCTCGGCGCAATTATTGCGGCGCTGTTTTTCGTCAGGACGGGAACGGGGGCGCCTGTTCGGTCCGCGTCGGCGCCGCTGCTGGCGGTTGTCCTCGGCGTTGGATTTGCGGTCGCCGCCATGTTTTTGCTCGGCGCGCTTCGAAGCGAGCCCAATTTCGGCGCGGCGAACCCTTGGGCGGTCCGCGCGGTTCAGCTAACGGCGGGGGTTCTCGGCGCCGGTTTGGCGTATGCGTTGGGGTTGTCAGCCAAGGGCGCGTCCCGATTGCTCGCCGCCGCATGGTTTTGGTTTGCAGCGTTCGGGACCGCCGGGGCCTTCATCGCGCCAGGCGCCATGATCCTTTTTGCGCCGCCCCTTGCCGTGTTCGCCGTCGGCGCCGCCGCGGCGCTGTTCGGCTATGGATCGTTGTTGCGTCCATTGGCTGTCGTCGGCGCGGTTTTCTTTCTGGTGCTGACGCTTCGCCTCGCTGCCCATGGAGAAGCCGGCCTTTTCGTTGAAAGCGCCGCTCCGTTCATCATCGTGCCTATCTTTCTCTTCACCTTTGTTGCGCCGCTTGTGACGGATACGGACGATCGCACGCCGCCGGCGCGTTGGGGTCTGACGGGCGCGGCCGCCATAGCCTTCGCCATCGCGCTCGTGATTGCATTGCTCGCGCCCGCCTATTCCGCGCTTGCGCCGCGTCACGTTACGATCGCCCACATTCAAACGCCGGGCGACGACGGCGCCCGATGGAGTTTGCGCGCGGACGCGCCGCCGCCTCGGGATATGGGGCAAGTCGCCGACTTCGCGCTCGGTCGGATCGAGGGCCTGCCCGGCGAACGATATGTCGCGCCGGCGCCGCCGTTCGAGACAGCGGGCGTGACGGTCGCGCTGACGGGCGACGAAACGCGAGACGGTGAACGCACGCTGTCTTTTGATATCACCGCACCGGATTCGGACATCATTTGGGCGCCGATTGGCGATGCGAGCGCTATTAGGGGCGTCATGGTCAATGACCAGAAAATGGCGTTCCGGACAAAGAGGGGATTGTCGTTCGCCTGCCATGGACGGGCCTGTCGCGCGTTGTCCCTAACCTTGCGGCTTGATGCGGCCGCCGCGGCGCCGGACGTGACCATGTTTGCGGTGCGCTTCGGGCTTGGCCCTGAAGGCGCTGCACTAACAGAGGCGCGCCCGGATTGGGCGACGCCGATTCAGTGGGGCGATATCAGGGCGGTGGTCGAACCGTTGCCGCTTGATGACGGCGTTGACTGAAGCGCCTTGCGCCTCAGGATCAGGAATTTCCATTTCTCCGCACACGCCTAGAGCATCGGGCGAAAAATACGCATCGCTTCACTCTGAGGGATCATTCCTTCGTCCTTCGAGACGCAAGCCTAAAGGCTTGCTCCTCAGGATGAAGGAATGATCGTCACGAAGGGCGGAGTGATGCGTATTTTTCGCCCGATGCTCTAGCCTCATCCTGAGGCGGGCCGAAGGCCCCTCGAAGGATGGCCGCAACCTCGAATGACCCTGGCAAATTGCAACCAGCCTTAGGCGATGTATTGCACGCAGTTTTCCTGGTCGACCTGAACGGTTCCCATTTTCGTTCCCGACGGCCTAAACATCCGCACACGAAATGTAATGCCGTTGGCCAGCATTTTTTGCTTGTCGGCCATCTTGCAGACGCTCTTTTCCATGTAGCGACGCATTTTCTCGATTTGAATCTGTGACGCATTTTCCGCGTCCTCGCCAAGATACTTCACCGAGATACTGATCATGTCGTATTCGGCGTCGGTGAAGATGTCCGTGACCTCAGCGCGCTTGCCGGCGGTAAACTTGAAACCGGTCGTAAAGCCCTTCGCCATGTTGTCGAGATACTGTTGCTGGGCTTCTTCGGTCCGCTCTGCATAGGCGACGCTGCCGCCCGACGAAATAGACGCCGCCGAAATGAACGCAAATACGCCGACAATTAAAGAAACGGCGATGACGAGTGCTTTTCCCATAACGTCCTCTCCCCAAGGCTGGAACGGTTTATGCGGCTCTCTCCAACAGGGCTTTCAAACTGTCGGGCAAATTCTCTTCGAGGTCTTTCATGCGCTCGATGAGTTGACGCTCATTGGCGTCAAAGGCGCCGTCGCGGCCAATCCGGCCCGCAAGCCATTCCGCTTCTTCAGGCGTAACGGTCGCCGCTTGAGCGACGGCGGTTTCCCGTTGTTGCGCTTTGTCTGCGTAGGCGGTTTTTTCGTCGGCGGATGAAAAGGCGCTGGCGACGCCGGACAGCATTTTCTGGAAAAAGCCGCCGACATCGGACGAGTGATCGCTGATGAAGGCATGGCGGCGCATCGCCTCGTCCCGGCTGGCGGCTGAATAGCCGAGGCTCGCCATCAAATGGTTGACCACGCCCTGAATGAAAAGCTCAGTCCAGGCGGCGTTTGATTCCCCGGTTCGCAAGGCGTCGTTAATGTCGAAGAGCACTTCCGCTTCGCGCTGCGTCACGCCGACATAGCCGTCCCCGCCGGCGGCGAACAGCCAGCGCCGGATCAACAAGGCCTCTTCCTTGCTGACCGACGGGCGATCCTTCGCCATGATCGACGCCTTAATTTCCGATCCGACAAACGCGCTCATCTCGGGCGGGGTTTGAACGGCCGTTTCCATCAACTTGACCAGCAGCGCAATCTCGAGCGGATTGGCGTGCGCCTCGCCGATGATGCGCGCCTGCAATTCGTCGAATTCATCCGCAGTCAGATAACCTTGCGGTTCTTCTTCGCGAAGATAGAAATCAGCGACAGCTTCGGCAAAGAACTGCGCCCATTCCGGATCGCCGTCCGGCGCGCGCTTGCCGAGTGCGAACAGCGCGTCAAGCTCGCGTTCGGATACGACGCCGTCGGCGAACACTTGCCGACGCAGAAACAACACTTCCTCCGCGGCGACGCGGCCGTCGACGCCGACTTGTGCAAGACGGGCTTCGACCGGTTGGGCGTGGCTGTCGAATTGTGACATGGGGCGGGGCTCCCTGGCGATGCAGATGATCTGCTTTCTTATCGGCCGGGGAGGTTAAAATGGCGGTAAGCGAAAGCGGCGCTCTTGCCCTTTCGCCTTCAGGAATTGCTCATTCCGCCGCGTCGAGAACCGGTTTGTCGACGCCCATGGACGGCATGGCGGCGTCGGCCTCGGCGCAGGTGCGCCGGTCGCGGTGCACCACCATGCGATCATGCAACAGCGCGATGCAGTTTTTGCCGGTGCATTTGAACAGGAACGGAAAGATCCCGTGCAACAGGCAAGCGAAGCCGGCGACCACCATGCGCGCGCCAAAGCCGAACGCCATACCCATATGCTGGGTATAGGTTTCGCCGACGCTGGCCGGATGTTCTGTAAACGCCCGCTTGATCATGGTGCTGTCGCCTCTTTTGGTCCCAATTCCGCTCGCGTCGCCAGGATACGTCAGGCCGGTTAGAAAATTTTCTCTATTCGACCCATTAGAAAAACTATTTATGGAAAAATTTTCTACAAAGTGCTAATTTTTTAGAATGGATGAGACAGATAAACGCATATTAGCGCAACTACAGCGCGACGCATCGACGCCGGTGAGTGAAATCGCCGAATCAGTGGGCCTTTCGCAGACCCCCTGCTGGCGGCGCATCAAAAAACTGGAGGACGACGGCGTTTTGGCCGCCCGGGTCGCCCTGATCGATCCTGAGGCGGCGGGGTTGAAGCTGGTCGCCTTCGTCGCCGTCAAGGCCGCCCGCCATGACGAGCGCTGGCTGGAGACGTTTGCGGCCCATGTCCGGGCCATACCGGAGGTGGTCGAGCTGCACCGCATGAGCGGCGACGTCGACTACCTGATGAAGGTCGTTTGTCCCGACATGGCGAGCTATGACCGTATCTACAAAAAGCTCATTTCGGGGGCGGAATTTTCCGACGTATCGACCACGTTTTCCATGGAACGGCTCAAGGACACGACTGAGCTGCCGCTCGATTATGTATGAGGGGCGGAGGGCTTCAGGTGTTTCGAACGGGTGGGCGCCGTCAAGGGTGAAACCGCTGCGCGGCGCTGCAAGCGCCCTTGACGGCGCCTGCCCGTTCGAAAAAGGCTGCTTGTTATGGGCTGTAAGCAGAAGTCTGCTTACAGCCCATAACCAGAAAAAAGCCTGGACTGCACGTCGCGCCGGCGCCGTTTCCCAATCCGATTTCCACTTTCGCCTTGAAAGCCCTATATCGCCGCCATGGCCGAACTCGATCTGAAACAGCCCGCCGCCGCGACGCGCGTCAATCTCGCCGGGATGACGCGGGGCGAGCTGCGCGCCGTCCTCGCGGAGACCTTCGGCCTGGATGAAAAAAAAGCGCGCATGCGCGCGACCCAGCTCTGGCGGTGGATCTATCATTACGGGGTCACCGACTTCGCCGGCATGACCGACATCGCCAAGGACATGCGCGCCGCGCTGGCGGAGAATTTTGAGATTAGGCGTCTCGCCCTCGTTGAACGGCAAGTCTCGAACGACGGCACCCGTAAATATCTGATGGCGTTATCGCCCGGCGTGGAGATCGAGTGCGTGTTCATCCCCGATGTGGGCCGCGCCGGCGCCTTGTGCGTTTCCAGCCAGGTCGGCTGCACGCTCAACTGCACGTTCTGTCATACCGGCACGCAAGCCTTGGTGCGCAATCTCACCGCGGCGGAAATCGTCGGCCAGGTGATGGCGGTCAAAGACGATCTTGGCGAATGGCCGTCCGGCGGCGACGACCGGCGCCTTTCCAACATCGTCTTCATGGGCATGGGCGAGCCGCTCTATAACCTGGAAAATGTCGCGAAGGCCATCGACGTTATTTCCGACGGCGACGGCATCTCGATCTCGCGGCGACGCACCACCGTGTCGACGTCCGGCGTTGTGCCGCAAATGCAGGCGCTCGGCGAGGCGACGTCGGCCATGCTCGCGATATCGCTGCATGCGACGAATGATCCGCTCAGGGATGAACTGGTGCCCATCAATCGGAAATATCCGATTGCGGAGCTATTGAACGCATGCCGAAACTATCCCGGCGTCGGCAACGCTCGGCGGATCACATTCGAATATGTGATGCTGAAAGGCGTCAACGACTCCGACGCCGAAGCGCGCGAACTCGTGCGCCTGCTCAAAGGCGTGCCGGCGAAAATCAACCTGATCCCGTGGAATCCGTGGCCCGGCGCGCCCTACGAATGCTCTTCATGGGAACGGATCGAGGCCTTCGCCGACATCGTCAACCGCGCCGGCTACGCCTCGCCGATCAGAACGCCCCGAGGCCGCGACATCGCCGCCGCGTGCGGACAGTTGAAGTCCGACAGCGTGAAGAAACGCGCGAGCGAGGCGAGGCGGGAGGCTGCGGGGGCTTAGTCTTTATTTGCGCGGAGTGTTCCGAAGGCGAGACGGCGTCAGGGGCGCTCTGCGCCGCGAAGCGGTTCCACCCTTGACGCCGTCTCGCCGTCGGAAAATGCTGCTTATTAAGGGCTGTAAGCAGAAATCTGCTTACAGCCCTTAACAAGAAAAACGTCTCCGCTCATTCCCGCGGAAGCGGGAATCCAGATATGATTGTTGTCGCGCGAAAAATACTCTTCATGTTTTGCAAATAAACTCCCGCTTTCGCGGGAGTGAGCGGATAGTTCAATGCCCCTTTCCATCACTCCCGCCATCGCCATCCCCGACTGGGAGCTCACCGAAACCTATATCCGCGCGTCCGGTCCCGGCGGTCAGCATGTCAACAAGACCGAGACGGCGGTGCAGCTCAGGTTTCATGCGCTTTCTTCGCCCTCGCTTTCGCCGGCGGTGAAGGCGCGGCTGAAGACGCTCGCCGGGCGGCGCATGACCGCGGACGGCGAGATCATCATCGAGGCGAAGCGGTTTCGCGAGCGCGAACGCAATCGCGAGGATGCGCGGGCCCGTCTCGCGGCGCTCATTGAACAGGCCGCCCGGCCGCCGAAGCCGAGACGCAAGACGCCCGTGCCGCACCGCGAAAAGCGCAAACGCGTGGAAAACAAGAAACGCCGCAGCGAAATCAAGAAGATGCGCCGTACGCCGACAAGCGAGTAGGGTGACTTCTCCTTTCCGATTTTCAATGGAGCCGCGGTCCCGCGAGCAGTGTTCCATGATATGGTCCGTAAGAGAATCAATTTGGACAACAGGGGAGTTGCATCATGTGGAAAAAAATCATCGCCATTATTGCGTTGGGATTCGCCGCGAGCGGGATCGCCGCCGCCGGCGACAATCCGCTTACAGAAGACCAGGCGAAACGGTTCGTTGAAACGCTGCCCGCGCTCGACCAGTTCGGCAAAGACCTGGAGGCCGAAGGCAAGACCGAACAGATGAGCATCGACACCCAGCCGAAAGCGGGCGAGGAGTTCAAACCCTATTCAACAGCGGTCGCAGTGCTCGAAAAGCGCCACCCGGCCGATCACAAGCGCCTCGCCAATCTGGTTAAACCGCACGGATTTTCCGCCGGCGAATGGGGCGATGTCGGCGATCGGGTCATGATCGCGTGGATGGCCCTGAAGATGCAGGAGGAAGATCCGCGCACCCTGCAAATGATGGAGGGTATGGACAAGTCCATGTTGGACATGATGCCCCCGGAGCTGAAAGCCCAGATGGAAGCGGCGTTCGCCATGATGGAAACGGTGAAAAACGCGCCCGAAGCCGACAAACAAGCGGTCGCTTCCGTCAAAGATGATCTTGACGCATATATGGAAGAAAACGGCGAGTCCTGATCTTTCGCCCGAATCCGTTTAAGGCCTTGCCGGGCGTTCGTCAGAACGCCCGGTTTTCTTTTGGCCAAGGAGGGCGTCATGCGAAAACTATTGAGCGTATGCGGGACGGCGTCGGCGATTTTGGTCGGCGCCGCCAACGCGGCCCCGGCGGATGCGGTGGCGGCTGCGAAAGAGTATCGACAAGACCATGCGCCGCGCATTCTCCGCGAATTCGCCGATCTGCTCAGCCTGCCGAATGACGCCGCAGATGCGCGCGCCATCGACGCCAACGCAGAAGCCATCGAAGCGATCTTCAATAAGCGCGGATTCGCCATGGAACTGCTGCGCTACGAGGACGCGCCAGCCCTGATATACGGGCGGCGCAGCGTCGAGGGAGCGACGCGCACCATTGCGATTTATGTCCACTATGACGGTCAGCCGACGGAGGATGCGAACTGGACTCATCCGCCGTTCGAACCGACGCTTTACTCCCGCGCCATTCCTGACGGGGGAAAACAAATTCCGTTCCCGGAAGACGGCGACAGCGTAAACGACGATTGGCGGCTTTATGCGCGTTCTGCGGCTGACGACAAGGCGCCGCTGGCCTCCCTCGCCGCCGCGCTCGATGCGCTTGAGGCGGCCGATATGGCCCTGACGTCGAACATCGTTCTGGTTTTTGACGGCGAGGAAGAGCGCGGCTCGCCGAATCTAGACGCCTATCTGGCGGCGTTCGGCGACAGGTTCGCCGATGTCGATCTATGGCTGTTTTGCGACGGGCCGACCCATCAGTCCGGGCGCCCGCAACTGGTGTTCGGCGTGCGCGGCGTGACGGGCCTGGAAGTGACCGTTTACGGGCCCGACCGAGGCTTGCATTCGGGCCACTACGGCAACTGGGCGCCGGGCCCCGGATGGCGCCTGGCGCGACTGCTCGCGTCGATGAAAGACGATCAAGGGCAGGTTTTGGTTGACGACTTTTATGCGTCGACGGCGCCGCTGTCGGACGCCGATGAGGCGGCGCTCGCCGCGACGCCTGGCGTCGATCGGGACTTGCGCCGGCGCTTCGGACTTGCAGCGTCGGAAGCCGACAACGCGCCGCTCGCCGAACGGATCTTGTTGCCGGCGCTCAACCTCAAAGGGTTGAAGAGCGCGGAAGTCGGCGAGGCCGCCCGCAACGTGATCCCGCCGTCGGCGACAGCGTCGATTGGCATTCGTCTCGTCAAGGGCAACGATCCCGAAGCGATGAAGGATCTGGTGGAAGCGCATATCGCCAGGCAAGGCTACCACATCGTTCGCGAAGAACCCGATCGCAGAACGCGTCTAAAGCACCCGCTCATCGCCAAGGTCACGCGCGAAGGCGGGTATCGTGCGGTGCGCAGCTCCATGGAGGGCGACTTGGTGGAAGGGCTCATCGCCGCGTTGAAAACCGCGGCCGGCGATGATCTCATTCTGGCGCCCAGCCTTGGCGGATCCTTGCCCCTTTACATCTTTGAGGATGTTTCAGAAGCTCCGATCGTCATTCTGCCGATCGCCAATTTCGATAATAATCAGCATGCGGCGGATGAGAACCTCCGCCTCGGCAATTTGTTTTACGGCGTTGACGCGTACGCCGCAGTGCTGACGATGGAATAGAGAGGCGAGCGCGCCGGGCGAGAAATGCGCATCACTCCGCCCTTCGTGACGATCATTCCTTCATCCTGAGGAGCAAGCCGTTAGGCTTGCGTCTCGAAGGACGAAGGAATGATCCCTCAGGGTGAAGCGATGCGCATTGTCCGCCCGATGCTCTAATAAACCCTGCGGTAGCCAGGCCGGATGTCGCTCGACACGAGCGTGCGCCCGATCGGCCACAGCGCGAAACCGGCGAGCTTTAAATGCGCCCAGGCGAAGGGCAGCCCGATAATCGTAATCGCCAGGCCGATGGCGGCGAAGACATGACCCAGGGCCAGCCACCAGCCGGCGAGCACGAACCAGATCACGTTGCCGAGAAACCCGAGCGGACCGGTGCCGATGTCTTCTCCATAGAGGCGGTCGCGGGCCATTGGCTTCGCGCCGAACGGCCAGAGCGTGTAGACGCCGTTGTCAAAGGCGGCGCGCGCCCAGGGAATGCCGATGATCGTGATCACCATGACCAGCGCGGCGATGAACCATCCGACCGCCGCCAAAGCGCCGCCCAGAACGAGCCAGAGCACGTTCAGGATAAATGCGATGGGCGAAAGCCCACGTTCATCGGCGAGCGGGTGATCGGGATACATGGGCGTCCTCCTTCTAGGAAGAAATATAGGCGCCCACGTCGTTTTTTCAGCTTCGTTTTACCGACCAGCCGCGTCGGCTCGGCGCAGACTATCGGCGGAAAAGCCGATCGAGGGAGAGCGTGTCGTACTCCCGGAACGCCAACAGGATCAGGCTGGCGACCGCCACCGTCGTCGACGGAAAGAACAGGATGTTCGCGCGGTCGTCGCCGGTGAACAGATAAAGGCTCAGCGGGTCGAGAATATGCTTCCAGATCGCAAGCGCGCCGCCGACCAGGATCAAGGCCTGTAAGGGATAGGTAATGACCCGGAACAGCCCAAGAATGACGAGCGCGCCGAGTGCGATTTCACTCCATCCGAACGCCGCCTGAATGGTCTCGGTATTCACGGCGCCGCCGTAATATTTGTCGGCGAGACCGACGCCGCGCTCCGGCGAAAACGCGCGCAGCGATCCCCAGATGATCAAAAGAAGTCCGGTCGTGACGCGCAGCGCCAGCATCAAAATTGGTTTCATGTCGCCCTCCGTTGGTGCGCCGGGTTCTATCGCGCCGAATAACTGACGGCAAAATCAAGGCGGATCACATTCGCGGCGCCTGTCTCTAATCCGCTCATTCCGACGAAAGTCGGGATCTCGTGCAATTTGCTCCGAGCTTGCCTCCCGAGATCCCGACTTGCGTCGGGATGAGCGGAGTTATGTTGAACAATGAGAATTCACCCCAACCACAAAGTTGAATCCCCTCATCCCCCCACAACCACAACCGAATAATCTTCCCTGAATCCCGCATTCGGTGCGTAGTTATGCTCCCCCCTTTGAACCCGTCGTATACTCCTCATTAGT
>JANQON010000009.1 GCA_028289605.1 Hyphococcus sp.
CCATCGAACTCGTCGCCCGAGGTCCTCGCAACAAGTGCGAGGACGACATCGAGAAAGTCGAGAGAAATAACGCAATCAACAATACCCCTCATGTCATCGCCGGACTTGTTCCGACGATTTCCGATAACGGTCGATCGTTTTCAAAGAAGCGAACGTGGACAAAATCTTCGCATTGTGTTTTAGAACAAAAATAAAGAATAGTTCTAATGAAATAAAGGGGCTCTTATGTCGAATAACGTATCGGGGAGTGCTCTGGCGATTCCACAAAGTAGAATTGTCAATTTCGGCGAATCGCTCGACTTATTTTTTAGGAATTACTTTGCTTTTAACAGCCGATCATCACGTGGCGCGTATTGGTGGGCGACGCTTTGGCTCCTTATTTTCACTATAGGGATGTCATTTGGCGACGTGATATTTTTTGCGACGATGTATGACGAGTTTGGTACCGGTCCGCTGGGTTTAGTTCTCTCCCTGGTTACGCTTGTCCCGTCCCTTTCAGTGTCTGTTCGCCGTCTCCACGATATTGGTCGCAGCGGTTGGTGGGTGCTGATCACTTTCACAATTATCGGGATAATTCCTCTAATCTGGTGGGCCAGCCAACCTGGTCAGCGCAAGGAAAACGCATTCGGTCCGGATCACGAGGCGGGTCGGTGACAAGGCGCTCTAGAAAAACAACAACTTCACCGCCATGCCCACAAGCGCCACATAGAACACCCGTTTGATCAGCGTCTCCCCGCCGGAGATCGACGAGTTCGCGCCGAGCCAACCGCCGACGGCGTATCCCGCCGCCAGCGCGATGCCCAAAACCCACTCGATATCAGAACGAAAAGCGAAAACGCCGAGCGCCACGAAAGAGAACATCAGCGCCACAAACACCTTGTGCATATTGGCCCGAACGAGATCGAGGCCCATGACGCGATTGAGGATCGGCAGTTGAATAAGCCCCACCCCGATCTGGATAAAGCCGCCCCAGAAGCCGGCGCCGATAAAGAGAATGTGGCCGAGGACCAGGTTCTTCGCCGCGCCGCCCGTCTCAACCGTTTTCTGACCGATTCCGGTCATCATGGTGATCAAAATACCGAGCATGATCAGCGCCAGGGTGCGTTCGAACCAGACGCCGTCGAGCTGGACCCCGACATTGGCGCCGAAAAAAGCGCCGACACAGGCGCAGGCCGCCAGTGAGGCGCTAAGGCGAAAATCGGAAAAGCCTTTACGGAAAAAACCCCATACCGCAAAAATATTCTGGGCGATGATGCCGATGCGGTTGGTGCCGTTCGCGACCGGGCCGGGCATGCCCATGAACACCATCACCGGCACGGTCAGGATCGACCCCCCGCCGGCGAGCACATTGATCCATCCTGACGCCACGCCTGCGGCGAACAGGATCGCCGCCATAATGGGATCGGTCATGAATTCCGCTCACGGTCCATCGTCGCCGGAAAGCGTCAATCGCCGCCAGCCGAATGTCTCCTGCGCATAGGAAACTAACGCGTAAATGGCAATCGTAAGCGCCGTCATCTCCATCATTTCTTCAATGGAATTAATGACCTCGAACGCCAGGAGGTCTCCGTCCAGCGACCACTGCGTTGCGCCGATCATCTCAACCCCGATCGCCCCGCCCACATAGAGCGCCGCCGCTGTTGCAAACAAGCGCCGATAGCGAGACGCGAATCTCAGAAACATCGGCAGGTAAACGACGGCGACAATCAACACGAGCGCGCTGTACGCGATGACCCAGGGCCCGAGAAAAACGCCTTCAGTCCTAACGAAACTCTCCGCCCATCCGCGATTGCGATCGAGCAGTTCATGAATCTGCGCCGCCTCATCAAGGGTCAGGAACAGCGCGATCGCCGCCAGCCCCGCCCAGCCGGTCCAGTCGCGTCCGCCGGTCCGGCGCGCTGCAATGGCGACCGCGGCGCATATCGCTGCAGCGCTTAACAACAGCAGCGCGGAAAAGAATGTCGGAATATTTCCTTCCGCATTCAGCCGGAACATCGGCGACAGGCCTTTGACGTAATCGTGGCCAAACCCGAATTCAGCGACAAGGGTCAGCGCATTCAAAACCGACAGAACGGCGATAACAGACAAAAGCGCAGCCGCAATGGTGCGGGGACGGATCGTCAACGATAATGGCGACAAGGCCGATTTTCCTGTGATTCAAGATGTCGTTAAGTGCAAAAGGTGCCGACGCCAAAAGACCGCACGCCCCCCTTACACAACCCCAATGGAACTCTCTGCATTCTTTATACGGTCAAGGCAGACCGCTGTCACCGACGCTTGCGCCGTCAAATCGGACAGACCGGCGGTTTCTCTTTGGCCGCGCCAAACCACCGGAACCGATTGCGTTGCACCCAATCGTAGATTCTGTCTCCGATGAAGAGCGGGACGAGACGGCCGAGGCGCCCAAGCCAGCGCCACGGCGGCGGCAATAGGTTCGCCGCTTCGCACACCCCCCGCCAGCGCAAGAAGGCGCGGCCGTCCGCCAACACCATGAACGTATCAAATTGTTCGGCGTCCAGACCAAAATGGCGGTATAGCGCTTGCGGAACGGGCTGTTGAATCGACTCAAAGCGTATCTTGCGCTTTTTGTCTCTGAGCATCATCCAGCGAACGCCGCCGGTGCATAAACCGCACTCGCCGTCAAAAATGATCAACGGCGTTGCATCATCGAACGCCGGCACGTCCGGGTCGGCGCGATAGCTGAAGGGGGCGATAGCTGTTTGTGTCATCGTACTCATCCGTCGATCCGTTGCAACGCGGGTTTTGCGCCGTCCGATCACCCTGTCTTGCCGCTCAGCGGACGGGCGTAAAACCGCCATGGCTGGCGATGCGGCTTTGTCCTCGCGCCGAGCATACGGCCGAGCGCGGGCGCAAGCGTTGGATCGGCAAAGACAAATCCCGCGGCCTGCGCCTTGTCGGGTTTGACGTTTTGCCCGCCGAGCAGCAATTCATCCGCAAACTGGCCGAGCGCGAAACGCAAGGGCGCTGCGGGAACGCGAAAGACCGCCGGGCGATCCAGCGCCCGCGCCAACTCGTGGGTGAATGTTTCATTCGTGACCGCGCCCGGCGCAACCGCGTTGACGGCGCCGGCTAGGCCCGGCGTTGCGATGATATGCGCAATCAAGCGCACCAGATCGTCGCGGGTGATCCAGGACATCATTTGCCGACCATCGCCGAACGGTCCGCCGAGGCCGAATTCAAACGGCGTCAACATGCGGGCGAGCAGGCCCCCGTCAGGATCAAGAACAAGACCGATCCGCAGGCGAACGGTTCTGACGCCGTGAATTTCCATGGCCCGCGCCGCGGTCTCTACCGCGTCGCAGACCTCGTGGGAGAAGCTTCCCTTTTCAGCGGCGTTGGTTTCCATCAGCGGATCAGCCCCGCGCATGCCGTACCAGCCGATAGCCGAGGCGGCGATGAAACTGTCGGGCTTGCGGTGAAGACGCTCCGCCAGTCGGACGAGCTCTTCGGTCAGACGCACGCGGCTTTCCACGATCCGTCGCCGTTTCGCCGCGGTCCATAAGCCGTTTGCAAGGGGTTCCCCGGCGAGGTGTATGACGGCGTCTATGCGCGCATCGTCAGCAATCTGATCGAGCGCCGAGACAAGACGCACCGGCGCAAACAGTCTGTCGAGGGCGCGCTCTGGACGACGGGTGAGCGCAGTAACGTCATGGCCGGCGGCGATCAGCGCCGCAACCAGTCGCGCGCCGACAAGCCCCGTTGCGCCGGTGACGAGCACATGTTTGCGCCCCTCGACAGCATCGACGAGCGCCGCCGGCGGCGGCGGCGCGATTCTTTCCAGACGTTCAGCGGCTGCGAGATCGCGCAGGCCAAAGGCGACCGTTCCCGCCGCCGCCGCAATGCAGAGCCAGCTGTAAACGCCGTAGTAAGCGAAGGGCAGTCCCGTCGGCTGCTGCGCCCACGCCCACAATATGGGCGCGGCCAGGGCAAGGATTGCGCCGTAATTGAGCGCCAACAATGTGTGCAGGACGCGTTCCGACGGCGGCAGGCGGCGAGACCGATCTTCTTCAACGAAATCCCAAAGCGTGATCACAATTTCCGCCGCCAGGACAAACAACAAAACCGCAGCGGCGGCGCCCTGGGGCGCCGTCCAGCCGATCACCAGGAAAATCGCGGCGTAAAAGAGGTTGCGCACGCCATGCAAGCGCAGTTCGGACTTTTGCGATTGCCGCCAGGCAAGGCGCTCGGTCATCTCGTGGTGAAACAGCGTATCGCTGGCGCCGAATATAATCTGTATCGTGATTAGTGTCCAAAGAAGGGGATCCGTCATGGCTTACGCCTCCTTCATGTCGTGAAATATCGTCGTTTGCGCGATCAGGACGCCGAACCAGGCATGGGTTAACGTCAGCGTGAAGGCGAACACGCCCTCCCCCAGATCATGGTGGCCGATCACCATCCGCCCAGGCGTCGCCGCCGGCGGCAATCTGAATCGGAACCCCAGAACGGTCAGAAAGTAGTCGACGCTTTGAAAAAAGAGCGCGCCGTCCCGCACATACAGCTTCAGCGACATGGAAACGCCGCCGCCCACATGCTCTTCAAGGCCCGTCGGTCCGGAGAACCGCTTGGCGCTGTTCACCGCCTGGGGGAAGCCGGCGCCGCGCGCATAGATTCGCGTCCAGATTTGCCCGTCCGCATCGGGATCATCTGTGACGGCGACCATCGCCGGGCGCTCTTCTGATTTCTTATCAAGCGGCAGCGGGGCGCCGATCACTCTTGCAAGTTGCGCCAGGAGTGCGCCGACAAGGCTGATTTTCAGCTCCGTCGTCTCGCCGCGGAAGAGGATGCTTTGCCCATTTCGCGCCTTTACCGAAAACCGCCGGCGCACTCGCTCGGGCAGTGCTTTCCAGTCCGCTTTGTTCAACAGTCGCCGGAATCGGTCGTCTGGAACAAGGTTGGACTGGGTTTCCGCGTGATGCAGTTTTTTTTGCGGCGTCAACTCAAGCATGGAACTCTCCCTTGAGTTCTGAAAACGAGCAGACGGCAAAATCGACGGCGCGCTGGGTCCTGTTCGTCAGCGCTGCTCCGTCGGTTTTTCCGTTTTCTTTCTGGTAAACGGCTTCAACAGATCGACCGCTTTAGATCCCATGCGGATCAGCGGAATAAGCGTTTCCTTAGGCGTGTCTTTCACCTGCCCGTACCAGCCGTCGAGCAGGTTGATGAGATTGTCGATATCGGTCAGGCGCTGAACAGCGGCCGGACTCGCCGTCTCATCGGCGCGGGCGTCTGCGAGGCAGGATTTCAGCACCGATTTCGCCGGGTCGAGCTCGCGCGCTTTGCGCATCTCGACAATGCGGGACACCATCTCCCACATATCGCTCTCCGCCACGAAGTGGTCGCGCCGGTCGCCAAGCACCGGTTCGCGAAAGACCAGGTTCCAACCCAGAAGGTCCTTCAGCGAGTTGGAGACATTGGACCGGGCGAGCCCGAGCGCGTCGGCGATGTCTTCGGCGTTCATCGGCCGCTCGCTCACCAGCAACAAGGCGTGGATCTGCGCGACCGATCGATTGACCCCCCATTGGCCGCCCAAATCGCCCCAATGCAGGATGAAACGCCGGATCGCTGGGCTGAGATCAACCGTTTTTCCAGTAATTTCTGTCATAACAGAAATATATGGAATGACTGGAGGCGTGTCAATCCATCACGATCGTGGGACATTTACCATGATATTTCGAATTTTTCTTGATTCTTGCTGTGGGATACGGCAAAACCCACGAAATTTTGCCGCCTGGTTCGAAACTATCGTGGGAAGGATCCCAAATGAGTGATTTGCAGACCCTAATTGAGCGAGCGAAAACGGCGGCGGACAAATCTGATCTGTCCATATCGACCGTCTCGCGCAAATTATTCAACGACGGCAAGGCGATCGCGCGGCTTGAGGCCGGCGGTCAGTGCACGTTGAAGACCCTCGAAACCGCGCAGGAACGCCTCGCCGTTCTGGAGCGGGAAACGGCGCCCGGCGCGACCGAGGCGCCGCGCCCCGACGGTTTGATCTCGAAAACGCAGATGACCCATCTGGACCGGCTGGAAGCCGAAGCGATGCACGTCATGCGCGAGGTCGCCGCCGAGGCCGAAAAGCCGGTGATGCTGTATTCCGTCGGCAAAGACTCCGCGGTCATGCTGCACCTCGCCCTCAAAGCGTTTTATCCATCCAAGCCGCCCTTCCCGCTCATGCATGTCGATACGACCTGGAAGTTCCGTGAAATGATCAAATTCCGGGACGATCTGGCGAAGCGGCTGGGGCTCGACCTCATCGTCCACACCAACCAGGAAGGCGTCGCCCAGGGAATCGGCCCCTTCACCCACGGCAGCCAGCTTCATACCGACATCATGAAAACCCAGGCGCTGAAGCAGGCGCTTGATCTGCACCAGTTTGACGCCGCATTCGGCGGCGCGCGCCGGGACGAGGAAAAGTCGCGGGCCAAAGAGCGCATTTTCTCGTTCCGCTCCGCCGGCCACCGCTGGGATCCGAAAAATCAGCGTCCGGAGCTTTGGAACATTTTCAACACCAAAATCCGGCCCGGCGAATCGATCCGCGTCTTCCCGTTGTCGAATTGGACCGAACTCGACATCTGGCAATATATCTACCGGGAAAACATCGAGATCGTTCCCCTCTATTTCGCTGCTAAGCGTCCGGTCGTTGAGCGCGACGGCACGCTGATCATGGTGGACGACGACCGCATGCCCCTTAACGGCGAGACGCCGACGGAAAGAATGGTGCGCTTCCGCACGCTTGGCTGTTACCCGCTCACCGGCGCGGTCGAATCCAATGCGACGACCCTGCCCGGCATCATCCAGGAAATGCTGATCTCGCGCTCATCGGAACGCGAGGGCCGTGTCATCGATCATGACCAGTCGGCGTCGATGGAGAAGAAAAAGCAGGAAGGATATTTCTGATGTCCAATGTCGCCCTCACCGAAAAAGACGACGTGATCGAGTACCTCGCTGCTCACGAACACAAAGGGCTGTTGCGGTTCATCACCTGCGGCTCTGTTGACGACGGCAAATCGACTCTCATCGGCCGTCTCCTCTACGACTCGAAGTTAATCTACGACGACCAGCTTGCCGCCCTCGAGAGCGACACCAAAAAACACGGCACCCAGGGCGACAAAATCGATTTCGCGCTGCTGGTCGACGGCCTCGCCGCGGAGCGCGAACAAGGCATCACCATCGATGTGGCCTATCGCTTTTTCTCAACTGAAAAGCGCAAATTCATCGTGGCCGATACGCCGGGCCATGAACAATACACGCGCAATATGGCGACCGGCGCCTCAACCGCAGAACTCGCCGTCGTCATGATCGACGCGCGCCGCGGCGTCCTCACGCAGACCCGTCGCCACAGCTATATCGCTTCGCTCCTCGGCATTCGCCACATCGTTGTGGCGGTCAACAAAATGGATCTCGTCGATTTCTCAGAAAAGGTGTTTCGCGAAATCGAAGCGGATTATCTCGAATTCGCTGAGCAGCTGGACTTTGAATCGATCACCGTCATTCCGCTCTCCGCGCTCGACGGCGACAATATCCTCACCAAGAGCCGGAAAACGCCGTGGTATGACGGCGCTGCACTGTTGCCCTATCTCGAAACCATCCAGGTGCGGGCCAATCTTTCCGAAACGCCGTTTCGCATGCCGGTGCAGTGGGTCAACAGACCCAATCTCGATTTTCGCGGCTTTTCCGGCACCGTCGCGTCCGGATCTGTCCAACCCGGCGATGAGATTGTCGTCCTGCCCTCGGCGAAACGCTCGAAAGTGAGCTCGATCGTCTCCATGGACGGCGATCTCGACGAGGCCGGCCCCGATATGGCGGTCACGCTGACCCTTGAAGATGAGATCGACGTCTCGCGGGGCGACGTCATCTGCGCCGGCCAGGCGCCCGCGGAGCAAACCGACCAGTTCGCCGCCCATCTTTTGTGGATGTCCGAAGACAAGCTTTATCCGGGCCGTCAGTACTTCCTCAAGACTGCAAACCGCGTCGTTTCCGCCACGGTTACCGAGCTGAAGCACAAGATCAACGTCAATACGCTGGAGCATATGTCGGGCAAGACGCTGGAGCTCAACGAGGTGGCGTTCTGTAACTTTTCTCTGTCGGCGCCTATCGCATTTGATGCGTACAAAGATAACCGCCGCACCGGATCGTTTGTTCTCATCGACAAGCGCACCAACGCGACAATCGGCGCGGGCATGATCGACTTCTCCCTGCGCCGCGCGCAAAACGTCCACTGGCAGGACCTGGACGTCGACAAGTCGGCGCGGGCGGGCGCGAAACATCAGCGCCCTTGCGTCCTCTGGTTCACCGGGCTTTCCGGGTCCGGCAAATCGACGGTCGCCAATCTGGTAGAAAAGCGCCTGCACGATATGGGCCGCCACACCTATATTCTCGACGGCGACAACGTTCGCCACGGTCTGAACAAAGACCTCGGCTTTACGGACGCCGATCGGGTCGAGAACATTCGCCGCGTGGCCGAAACGGCAAAGCTCATGGCGGACGCCGGCCTCATCGTGTGCGTATCGTTTATTTCGCCGTTCCAGTCCGAACGGCGCATGGCGCGCGAATTGTTGGCCGACGGGGAGTTTATCGAGGTCTATATTTCAACCCCGCTGGAAGTCTGCGAAAAACGCGATGTCAAAGGCCTTTATGCAAAGGCGCGTCGCGGCGAGATCAAGAATTTCACCGGCATTGATTCCGCCTACGAGCCGCCGCAGCTGGCGGAAGTGGATGTCGACACGTCAGACGTGCCCGCGGCCGACGCCGCCGACCGAATTGTCGAGTATCTTCACGCCAAAGGGTATCTGGACGGGTAAGGCGCACACACTCTGAAGTTTGACACGTCTTTACTCCGGCGCCGTCGTTGTAAGACAGTCATCATCGGACTTGTTCCGATGATCCCTGGAAGACGAGCGCGCGGCCTGAGGTCCTCGGGACAAGCCCGAGGACGACAAACGCGATTACCCTGCTCGCGTATCCCAGACACCTACCAGAATCCTGCATGACTCATGCATCAGGGCCGTTGGTGCAAGAGCCCGCGCCGCATCGGATTCAGCCGCGGACGTCTGAGCATCACCTCTCCCGGAATCCAGTAAGCCGTCCAGTCAGGGCCTCAGGTCACGTTCGCCTTGGCGCGTTTCGCTTCGCAACGGCATCGTTCGAAACAGTATTTTACGAATTCCCAGTCCCGCACCCATTTCTTGAGCCACGCAAACGGTCGGTTGCAATGTGCGCAGACTTTTTCGGGAAGCTGCCCTTTCTTACCGCCGCGCCCAAAACAAACGGCCCCGCACCCAAAGCGCGGGACCGCTTTTCAATCCGCTGCGATCCTCGTTACTGAACCCGCTCGATCTTCAAGCCCTCTTCTTCCAGGAGGTCAATGACGCTGTCTTCGCCGACAAGGTGCCCCGCGCCAACGGCGATAAAAGTGTCGCCCTCGTCGGCGAGAATGTCCTGAATGAGCACAGTCCATTTTTTATTTCGATCCACAAAAAGCTTTTGAAATGCATCCGGCGCGTCTTCTCGCACGAGACCGATGATGTCCTTTTCAAGCGTCTCTGTGTCGCCTGTTCGCCATGCCGTCAGCATGCGGTCCATGATCTCGTCAAATTCGTTGAACTGCACCGTCGTTGCATCGAAGTTCGCGAGCATTTCCTCATCATCCAGACTGGCGAGCATTTCAAGCTGTTCCGTCGCCGTCTCAAAATGCTCAACGGCGTCGCCTTCCTGGGCGGCCTGCGCCAACAGGACTTTTTCGACGCCCGAGTTGGGATCAAAACCCGCCTTCTGCATGGCGACGACGGACAAGGTCAGCGACGCAAGCCAGGGACGGTAGGGTTCGAGCATCTGCATTGAAACGCCGTATTCAGCGGCAATGTCGCTGAACGACGCTGCGCGGTCTTCGCCCAGAATGGAACTCAACGTGACGCCTGGCGGATTGAGACCGTACTGTTGCACGCCCGCAAGAACAGCAGCCTGCGCTTCAGGACTCTCGGTGTCGGCTTCGGTGATTGTCGTTTCGGCGTCTTTCATCGCCGCATCATAAGCGGCGGTTTCCCATTCCACGTCCGGCGGCAGGATGTGAAACGTGCCGAACAGGTAAATCGTGGAATCGTCGTCGGCGAGCTTCCACATCGCCGGGCCAGTTGCCGCTTTCTCGGCGACAGCGACGCCCGCCATGGCGACCGCCGCCACTCCCGCCGCCAGAACAGTCTTCATCAAGCCAACGCATTTACGCATGTCGTTTTTCCTTTCCATGAGACACTTACAATTGCTGCCGCCGCCCGCTAAATTGCAGCTCCAAAACAGTCGAGCACACGATACAGAATACGGCCTGCGACGATTCCGGCGGCGAAGATGATGAAGCCGGCGGCAACCTTTTGCGCCAGCGAGGCGTCTTTCCTGTTTTCCATCATTGGTTCTCCTCCGAAAAAATATCTTCGATGCGGCGCCCGAATACGCGCGCCAACTTAAACGCCAGCGGTAATGACGGATCGTACCGTCCCTTTTCGATCGATATCACCGTCTGTCTTGATACGGACAATCGTTTTGCGAGTTCTTCCTGACTCCATTTCTTTTCGGCCCGCAATTCGGCGACGCTGTTCTTCACGTCGATTTCCAGGCCGCGTAGAGCCAACAGCAGGCGCTAACCACCCATGCCGAAAGCGCAACGACCAATACGGGCGGCCGCGGCGCGCCAAACAGGAGTTCGGCGACGCCGTATAGCGACATCAACACCAATACGATGCAGAACGACATCGCCTGGCTGACGATCAGGACGCGGCGCACAAGTTCGTCTGAAACGCGATAGAAACGCCATCCCTCATATCCGAGTACGGCGAAACTGATCGTGACGAGCGCGCTGAGAAAATAGCGTTCGCCGTTTGAATAGGATTCCCCGGCGTCCGGCTCCAGGAAGCCGAAAAAGAAGCCCGCCACGAAGGCGACGCCGCCAATTCTCCAGAACATCCTGCGGACGGCGGGATCTTTCATGTCGCCGCCCAAAAGCAAAAAGGACCATCGGCTGCTCATGGACACCTCCCTTTCCGCGCCGGTTGCGCGAGTAAAGGTACCTTTACATACCGGCGGCAGGACTGTCAAGCACCCTTTACAACCAATCGCCCTAGGCGCCGGTCAGCGCCGCCGAAACGCGGTCAAATGCCGAGGTTTCGCCCACGACCAGCAAGGGCCGTCCCTGGGTGGCGATCGGGGCGTAGGCGCGGCCGGTGTCGAGATATTCCGCACGCCCCTTAATCTCGCGCAGCATCAACACGCCGGCGGCGTGATCCCACGGACTGCAGCGCGAATAGAGGGCAAAATCACAGTCGCCGGTCAGCAGGTGCAGGTAGACATAAGCGGAGCACCGCGCGAGATCAGTGTGAAATTTGGCGCGAAGGCGCGGAACCATGGCTGACTTGTATGGCTCTTTCAGGTTGCCGATCGCGCGATAGCCGGACAGCGCGCCGTCGTTTCGCGCCAGCGGGCCGAGGCGTTTTCCGGCGAAGGCAGCGCCCTCCCCCGCTTCGGCGACGGCGCATGTTTGTTGCGGAATAGCGTAAATCCAACCGGCGCGGATCTCGCCGCCGGCGACATAGGCCACGATGGTTGCAAATTCATCCCTGCCCTGAACGAAGTTGCGCGTTCCGTCCAACGGATCGACAATCCAGAAGGGGCCGTCGCCCTTTAACGTCTCCAAAATCGCAGGGTCGCCGGCGACGCTCTCTTCGCCGACAAAGGCGGCGCCGGGATCAATGCCGCAAAGCGCTTTCGCCAGCGCCGCTTCCGCTCTTTCATCGGCTTGGGTGACAAAGTCGTTCGGGCCCGACTTGGTGCCGATTTCGCTGTCTTTGAGCTTGCCGAATCGCGGAGCGATCTCTTCTGCGGCGATTTCGGCGATGACGGACGCAACTTTTTCGACGTCGACGATCATGCGCGCTGACGGTCCGCCGGTTGCGACCTATCCGCCGTCATGATGCGGGCGTCCGGAAACTGCTTGAAGAACTGCCCTTCCGTCTTTTCGGAAAGCCGCGCGGTGACTTTCAGCCGATCGCCGCTCTCAACCTCGGCGATAATGTCGGCGCGTTGATGCAGCCAGGCCCGCGCGGCGCCGTCGCTCGCGGCGATCATGATCTCGCGGGTTGCATGGGATGCAGTGAGCGTGTTTTCAATCAACGACAGCAATGCGTCGACGCCTTCGCCGGTCTGCGCCGACAACGGCGTTTTCACCGGCGCGGCTATCGTTCCCGCATCGTTCGCCCGGCTTGCGCGAACGGCGTCTTCAACGCTTTCCCGATCCGCCGCGTCGAGCAGGTCGATTTTGTTGAGCGCCTCAATCACGGGCCGTTCGTCGTCTTCGTCGACGCCAAGCTCGGCCAGCACGGCGATCACGTCGCTGCGCTGAGCGATGGAGCTGTGATGGGCGATGTCGCGGACGTGAACGATGATGTCCGCTTCCAACACTTCCTCAAGCGTCGCGCGAAAGGCGGCGACCAGCTGGGTCGGCAGGTCGGATATGAAGCCGACCGTATCGGACAAAATGACGCGCAGGCCGCTGGGCAAATCGAGCGACCGCATGGTCGGGTCCAGCGTGGCGAACAGCATGTCTTCGGCTTTGACCGACGCTTCCGTGATGCGGTTGAAAAGCGTCGACTTGCCCGCATTCGTATAACCGACCAGCGCGACCACGGGATGGGGCGCGCGCTTGCGCTTGGCCCGTTGCAGCGTGCGGGTCCGGCGGACGTCTTCCAGCTTTTTGCGGAGACGCACGATCTTGTCGTCCAACGCGCGCCGATCGGATTCGATCTGGCGTTCGCCCGGACCGCCGAGAAACCCGGCGCCGCCGCGCTGGCGCTCCAGGTGCGTCCACGACCGAACGAGTCGCGAGCGCTGGTACTCCAGATGGGCGAGATCGACCTGAAGGCGGCCCTCAGCGGTTTGCGCCCGGTCGCCGAAGATCTCAAGGATCAGCGCGGTGCGATCGAGGACTTTGGCGTCCCAGGCCTTTTCCAGATTGCGATGCTGCACGGGCGACAGCGGCCCGTCGATAATCACAAGACCCGGCCGCGGATCAAACTGGTCGAGGCGCTCGCGGATTTCATCGATCTTGCCGCCGCCGAGCAGGGTTGCCGCCCGCGGACGCCCCACCGCTGCAATTTCGCGGTGCACGACATCAAGATTGATCGCCGCCGCCAGCCCGACCGCCTCTTCCAGACGGTCTTCGGGCGCGCGCGCAAACCCCTCCCCTTGCAGGTCCGGGTGCACGACGATCGCTCGTTCCGGCTCGGTCAAGTTTTGCGGCAATCCGCGCGCCTTTTTGTCTTGGCTACTCGTCGTCTGATCCGTGGTCGTTTTCCCACAGGGTCACCGGCGCCTGGGGCATCACCGTAGAAATAGCGTGCTTGTAGACCAGTTGCGACTGACCGTCGCGCCGCAGCAACACGCAGAAATTGTCAAACCAGCTCACGACGCCCTGAAGTTTGACGCCATTGACGAGAAAAATGGTGACGGGGGTTTTTGTCTTGCGAACCTGATTGAGAAAAGTGTCCTGCAGGTTCTGCTTTTTTTCGGTCATCAGCGCCGCGTCTCCGCCTCATTATTTTGTTATTGCAGTGCAACATCATTTTGGCCGCACGAATAGAGATAGGCAACCGAAATCGGAAGAAAAGGCCTCCGCGACATTTCTGACCGGGTTGTTTCAGGCGCGCAGGCCTCGCGCGCGCAATTTGTACGCTTCGCGCAGGCGCCGCGACACAGGACCGGGCTTGCCGTCGCCGATGGCGGCGTCGTCAACCGCAATGACGGGCGTCACGAGGTTGGTCGCAGAGGTGATAAACGCTTCGGCGGCGGCGCGCGCTTCGACCAGGGTAAAGGGGCGCTCCTCGACCCGCATCTGCAACTCGGCGGCGCACGCCAGGGCGGTTTCCCGCGTGATTCCGCCGAGGATATGGTTTCCTTTCGGATGCGTAATCAGTGTTCCGTCCGAATCGACGATCCAGGCGTTGGACGACGATCCTTCCGTCACAACGTCGTCGCAGGTGAGCCACGCCTCTGCGGCCCCGGCCTCTTTGGCCGCCTGTTTCGCCAGGACGTTTGGCAGCAGCGACACGGATTTGATGTCGACGCGGCCCCACCGGATATCGGGATGCGAAATGACGCGAACGCCGGTTTCGGCGATGGCGTCCGACCCATCGAGATCAAAGCGCTTGGCGGTCATGACCAGACCGCCGGGCGTCCCCTCGGGTGGAAACACATGGTTCCGGGCCGCGACGCCGCGCGTCGCTTGGATGTAGACGAGCGCGTCGCGCAGCCGGTTGCGGCGAATGAGCTCCTTCATCGTCTGCAGCAGCGCCGCCCGCGACATCGGCGCCGGCATGTCGAGCTCGCCCAGCGACCGCTCCATGCGCGCCAGGTGGCCTTCAAGATCCCAGAACGCGCCGTCAATGACGAGACAGACCTCATATATTCCGTCTGCAAACTGATATCCGCGATCTTCGATATGAACGTTTGCATCGCGCAACGGGACATATCTCCCATTGACATAAGCAATCTGCGCCATCGCCGGTCAGGCCCTCCAGAACCATCGATTGAACAAGGCGAGCGCCACGGCCGCTTCCAGTCGTCCCAGCACCATCGCCGCCGCAAGCGCCCACCGCCACGGTTCGGCGACGCCGGCGTACCCGTCCGCGCCGCCGTTCACAAGATAGATGATCGGTCCGGCGTTTGACAGCGCCGATATGGCGGCGGCGGCGGCCAGCTCGAAGGAATGGCCGCCGACCGAAAGAATGACGACCAGCGTCGCCAGCGTCATGGTGAACACCAGGAAATGGATCCAGACGCCGAGTTCGTTCGATACCCGGCGGCGCCCGAACACGGCGCTTGGCTCAATCAACCGGCCGAGCTCTTCGATGGCGCGACGCATGATCACGAGCCACCGAAGGATCTTAAAGCCGCCGGCCGTCGACACCGCTGCGCCGCCGATAATCGCCGTCACCAGAACAACGGAAAGCGGCGGAACCTCGCCGAGGATGAATCCATTGGTGGACAGGATCGACGCCGCGTTGAACAGCTGAGGAATAATCAGATCGACATCGCCGGCGCCGGCGAGCAACCAGAAGAAGAACGCGGCGAAAAGGATGATCGCGACATAGGCTCCGTTCTCGACATCGCGCACCCGTTCCTTGGCGCCGCGGACAACTCTGGCGATGACCACAAAATTCGACCCGGCGAGCGCCATGACGACGAACAGAACGACAATCGTCGCCGTGGAAAGCGCCGACGGATTGTCGGCGCCGCCCAGAAACCCGCCCGACGCAACCCCTGAAAGCGCTAGCACGCAAGCGTCGAGCGTTGAAACGCCGGTGACGGCGAACGCCAGGAACGCAATCAATGTCAGCCCTGCGTAAATGCCGGAGAAGGTAAACACTGCGTTTCGCAACGGGCGCATGAAGTTGTTCTTGTCGCCGCGGGAAAACGGCGGCAACAGCGTGTCAATTCCGATAAAAGCAGGACGAATGAAAATCGCCGCGGCGATGGCGATAGACCCAAGCCCGCCGATCCATTGCAGGATCGCCCGCCACAACATCATCGAGGGACTGGCGACCGCGGCCTCGCGGGACAACCAGCCTCCGGTCGTGGTGACCGCGGCGATCGCCTCGAAATAAGCGTCCCCGAAGCTCATCGGCCCGAGCGCCATGGGAATGGCGGCGAATGCGGGCGCCACGGCCCAGCCCAACAAGATAACGATCAACACGCCGCGAAAGTCCGTCGGCGGCGCGCGGCCCATGCTCGCCGCAAATGCGCCGCCCGCGGCAAGCAGTGTTGCAACAGAGCCGAAAACGAAGCGGCCCGCCGAGGGTTCGTTATGCGCAACCGCCAAAAGAAAAGGCGCAAGCATCGCCGCGCCGACACAAAAGAGGATCGCGGAAAATGCGCGCAGTATGCTGCTCAGTCCCATTGCGCGCGTCGCCGTTGCATCAGCTCAGAAATATTCAATACTGACACGGAACATTTGTTCCACATCTTTCACATTCTCGCGCATTGACATGAGAACGACCCGGTCGCCCGGTTCAATCACCGTTTGTCCGGTCGGCATCAGCACCTTTCCCTCGTGAACGACTGCGCCGATCATCACGCCTTCCGGCAATTGCGCGTCGCGCAAGGGTTTGTTCACCAGCGGCGAAGTTTCCAGCGCAATCGCGTCGACCAGCTCCGCAGCGCCGTCGGACAGAGAATACACACCCTTGATGCGACCGCGGCGCACATGCTGCAGGATTGTTGAAATCGTGGTTGCGCGCGGATCGACAAAACGATCAACGCCCACCGATTCCGAAATCGGCCCGTAGTCCTGGTCATTGACCAGCGCCATGGTGCGCCTGGCGCCCTCTCGCTTTGCAACCACCGATGCGAGAATGTTGACCTGGTCATTGTCGGTCACCGCAACAACCGATTCCGCCTCGCTCACGCCGGCTTCGCGCAAGATCGCCCGGTCGAGACCGTCGCCCTGCAGCACGATGGTGCGCTCAAGCTCTTCAGCGGCGGTCTCCGCCCTGGCGCGGTCCCGCTCGATTATGCGAATTTTCATGGATCCGAGTTTTTCAAGCCCCTTAGCGACGAAAAGCCCGATATTGCCGCCGCCGATGAGGATGACCCGGCGCGCCTGGCGGGCGGCCTCGCCCATGATTTCCAGCGCTCTTTGCACATCGTGCCGGTCGGCGATGAAATAGATCTGGTCGCCCGTCTCCAATTGATCGTTGGAGTGGGCCCGCCACAACCGGTCGCCGCGTTTGATCGCGACGATGGTAATCTTAAGGTCCGGGAACAATTCCGCTACCTGGCGCAGCGGCGTGTTAATGATGGGACAATCATCGCCAAGCTTCACGCCAAGGGCCCAGACCTGTCCGTCCGCGAATGATTTCACCTCAAATGCGCCGGGCGTCGACATGCGCTGCATGATGGCTTCGGAAACTTCCCGCTCAGGCGAAATCACCACATCGATCGGCAGATGGTTTCGAGAAAAAAGGTCCGAATAGCGCGGATCGAGATAGCCTTGCGCGCGAATGCGGGCGATTTTCGTGGGAACCTTGAAAAGCGAATGCGCGATCTGACACGAGGTCATGTTGACCTCGTCGGAATACGTTACCGCGACCAGCATGTCGGCTTCCCGCGCGCCCGCTTCTTCCAGCGTTTCCGGATAGGCGCCGTTGCCGACGACGCCGCGCACGTCGAGCCGCTCCGCAACAGCCCGGATCAGCTCTTTCGACTGATCAATCACCGTCACGTCGTTGTTTTCCCGCGACAGCCGACGGGCAATGCCGACGCCCACGCGGCCAGCGCCCGAAACGACAACTCTCATAAGGCAAACGCTTTCATATCAAGCCCGGGTCTCACGAATCCGCGACTGATTCAAGCAAATAAGGAATGGCGGTCACGCGCTTTCGGCGCGCGCCTGTCCGTTAACGCCGAGGGCCTTGAGTTTGCGGTGAAGCGCCGAGCGCTCCATCCCGATAAAGGCGGCGGTTCGCGAGATATTGCCGCCGAAACGGTTAATTTGCGCAATCAGATATTCTCGCTCAAACCGCTCCCGCGCCTCGCGCAGCGGTAGGGAAATCACGAGTTCCAGTCCCTCGCCCGCCGGGATGGAAAGACCTGCGTCCATGATCTCCGACGGCAGGCGATCGCAGGTGATTTCAATATCTGGGTCGCGGTGCATCAGGATCAGCGTGCGTTCAATCACGTTGCGCAGCTGACGGACATTGCCCGGCCAGTGATAGGTCTGCAGCGCCGCCATCGCTTCGGGCGAAAAAGGTCGCTTCAACAGACCGTGCGAGCGTGCAATGCGGTCGACGAAATACGCCGAGAGCGCCGGAATGTCTTCGCGTCGTTCGTCCAGGCCGGGCGCCGCGATGGAAACGACGTTCAGCCGGTGGAACAGGTCTTCGCGAAACTCGCCCGCTTCCGACGATGCAAGCAGGTCCCGCGATGTCGACGAAATAATGCGGACATCGACCGACACGGCGTTCTGACCGCCGACTCTTTTGAAGCGCTGATCGATCAGCACACGCAAGATTTTGCTTTGCGTCTCCAGCGGCATATCGCCGATTTCGTCGAACATCAGCGTGCCGCCATGGGCCTTTTCCATCAATCCGATGGCGCGCGGACGGCCGTCCGGCCCTTCAATGCCGAACAATTCCTCTTCCATGCGGTCGGGCGCGATTGACGCCGCGCTCACCACCACAAAAGGCTGCGCGGCGCGCGTCGATGAAGAGTGGATCATCCGCGCAATGACTTCTTTGCCGGATCCCGGCGGGCCGGAAATCAGGACGCGCGAGCGCGCGTCGGCGACCCGCTCAATCACGCTGCGCAGGGACGAGACGGCCGCGGAAGACCCCATCAGCCCCCAATCGGGCGCCCGTTGGCGCAGCTCGGAGTTTTCCCGGCGCAGGCGCGTCGCCTCCAGCGCCCTGCTGACAACGAGCACCAGCCGGTCGGCGTTAAACGGCTTCTCAACGAAATCGTAGGCGCCCTTTTTGATCGCGGCGACCGCCGTTTCGATATTGCCGTGTCCGGATATGATCACCACCGGCAGATCGGGATTGGTTTTTTTCAATTCCGCCAGGATCTCGATGCCGTCCATTTCGGAATTCTGCAGCCAGACATCGAGGATCACTAAGGCCGGCACGCGCTCGCGCACTGCGGCGAGCGCCGATGCAGCGTCATGCGCCGTCCTCGGACTAAAGCCTTCGTCCTCAAGGATGCCGGAGACAAGCTCCCGAATGTCTTCCTCATCGTCGACAACCAGAATATCGATGCTCATATTAAGATCAGTCCTCTTTACACATGTCCGGTTACTCAGCGGCAGCCGCGTGGCGTTGCGGCGGTTCTTCGACCTCGCTGCGAGGCAGAATCATTGTCATGCGGGCGCCGCTCGGTCCGAGACTGCCGTCGTCGGTAAAGCTCAACGCGCCGCCGTGTTCTTCGGCGATTTTCTTCACGATTGCGAGGCCGAGGCCTGTGCCCTTCGCCCGCGTTGTCATATAGGGTTCGGTCAGGCGATGGCGCTCCGTAGACGGAAGGCCCACGCCATTATCCGTGATGCTGAGCTGAACCGCGTCCTGCGCCTGTTCGATTTCGATGCGAATTCTCCCCGGATAGCCGCGCCCCGGCTCAGCGGCGCGGGCGGAAATCGACTCGCCGGCGTTTTTGATCAAGTTCGACAATGCCTGAACGATGAGGCGCCCGTCGCAATCGACAAAACTCGGTTCATCGGGCGTTTCGACTTCGAAATCGATATCCGGAAACGTCACTTTCTGCGGGAATACGGCGGCGCGCACCAATTCGCGCAAGTCTTCGCGGGCGATGACCGGTTTGGGCATGCGGGCGAATGACGAGAATTCATCGACCATGCGACCGATATCGTTCACCTGGCGAATGATGGTCTCGGTGCATTTGTCGAAGACTTCCGGCGTGGACGACACCTCCCCGAGATATTTCCGGCGCAGCCTTTCAGCAGAAAGCTGAATCGGCGTCAGCGGGTTCTTGATCTCATGAGCGATGCGCCGCGCCACGTCGCCCCAGGCGGCGTTGCGCTGAGCGGAGATGAGCTGCGTGATATCGTCAAACGTCGCAACAAATCTCTTTTCGCCGTTCACTTCGTCCTTCACGATACGCACATTCAAGGTCTGAACGCGGCCGTCCCGCACGATTTCGATCTGCTCGCCGGTTTCCGCATCCGTCGCCGCCGCAGATCGCTCGAGCGCAAAGGTCAACTCCGGCATGACGTCGCTGATGCGCCGGCCGGTGAGCTGCGCCGCGTCGTCTCCCAGCACGTCGGCGGCGGAACGGTTCGCGATGGTGATGCGGCCGTCTTCGGAAAGACCGATGACGCTCGACGAGACGCCGGACAGAACCGCCTCGGTGAAGCGGCGGCGCTCGTCAAACTGCCGGTTGGTGTCGATGAGATCGTCGCGCTGGGTCTGCAGCTGCGCGGTCATGCGGTTCATGGAACGCGCAAGCGCGCCGAGCTCGCCGTCTTCCTTGTGGACTTCCACCCGCGAGGCGAGATCGCCGCTGGAGACGTTTTCCGCCATGGTCACAAGGCGCCCGATCGGCTGCACCAGGCGCGTCGCGGCCCAGATCGCCAGCCAGATGGCGCCGAACAGGATAATCACCGCAAGCACGATGTACCCGGCGAGGAACACCCGCTCCAGTCGGGCGCGGCTGGCGGTCGCTTCCGCCCAGTCGTCGCGCATGCCGCGAACAGCGAGAAGGCGGGTCGACATTGCCGGCGGAATGACCTTGTAAGTTACAATGTAGCCGCCGTCATAGGCGTTGATCTTCAGAACGCCGCGGAACAGGTCGATGGCGCCTTCGTCGTTAAGATCGAAATTGCCCCACTCCTGACGCGGACGCCCTTCCGCCGCTGCGCTATCAATACGGTCGAACACTTCCGCCGGGGGCAAAACAAACGCTGCGTTGACGCGTTGGACGCGGCCGACAATATTGCGTTCGCTGTCAAGAATGACGAGCGCAGCGAGATCGCGAACAAGCGCTTGCTGAAGCAAACTGCGTCGAAACGCGATCGGCGCATTCTCCGCATTGACCCCCAACGCGGCGCCGCGCGCTAGGTCAAGTTCAATCTGGTTCAGATTGATGCCGGCGTTATTGGCCTCGTCCTGAAAATACGTATTCGCGAAATCTCGGGAGATATTGACGTAGTTGTCGATCCGCTCACTGAAGACGTCGTTGAGGCTGCCCCGGAGAATAGTGAAGGCGAACAAAAACGCGATCACCGCCGGGACTACCGCCAAAAGCGAAAACAGGCCGACGAGCTGAAGGTGCGTGCGCGCGCCCGCGAGCTGTCGACGCCGCTCAGCCAGCACATGCCACAGACGCACGCCGATCAGCACCGCAAAACCCGCGGCGATGGCGATGTTGCCGACGATCATGCCCATGAGGAAGGTGCGGTCGACCCGCTCCACCAGCGGCGACATCAGGAACCATGTAGTGAAAAAGGCAACGGCGCCGGCGCCCACCAGCGCGGCCGCCGCTGTCGTGTTCGAGAGAGCCCATTGCGGCAGGAACCGACGCACAGGGTTCGGACCGGCGGTCACGCCTCTCGAATTATCGCCGTCTTCTCGTTCGTTACCCAATTTGCGCCGTCCAGCGGGATCGAAAACAACACCACACTTCGCCCCCAATGCGTCAATCTGAAACGATTTCCCCGCGTGGTCCGAGAGCAACACTTCCGTCTGCAATCGCTAAACCATTGGAGTTTCAGCTGCGCAAGGCTGCACCATGACGGCGTTGTTGCAGAAAATCAACAATAATGTTGCCGAAATGAAACAGTGGGAAACACGGTGTGAGTCGCTCACGCCGCGCTGGCGAACGCCCTGTCGACATCGCCGTCGAGGAAGTCGGCGAGCGCCCGCTCCACCGCCGCCGGCGAGGCCAGCCTGCAGATCGATGCCCTGAACGCGCGGCGGTCCGCATCGGCGATTTCAACCGGAGCGTGTTCCACATAGGCGGCGAGATGCTTGCGCGCCATGCGCACGCCGAGCGGGGCCCCGTAATGGCGAATGGTCTCCGCGTAGTGGGACAGCGCGATCTCGCGCTGGCGCGCCGTGCTCGGCGCCCGTTCGGCGCCGCCTTCCGCCAGCGCCGCGGCCACCGCGCCCGCCAGCCACGGACGCCCCAGGGACGCCCGACCGATCATGACGCCGTCTGCGCCGGACTGGTCCAGCGCCTCGCGCGCCGTCGCCGCGCTGTCGATATCGCCGTTAACGATGAGTGGAACGGAAACCGCGTCCTTCACGGCGCGAACCGCTTTCCAGTCGGCGACGCCGTCGTAAAAGTCGTTCCGTGTGCGGCCGTGCACGGTGACCAGCGCGACGCCGGCCTGTTCGGCGCGCATCGCCAGTTCCGGGGCATTGAGACTAGTCCAGTCCCAGCCCAGGCGCATTTTCAGGGTCACCGGCTTCGATGTCGCGCCAATCGCCGCGTCGATCAGCGTCAGCGCGTGATCGAGATCGCGCATCAGCGCCGAACCGGACAGCTGGCCGGTCACCTGTCGCGACGGGCAGCCCATGTTGATGTCGATCACATCGGCGCCGGCGGCTTCAGCGCAGCGCGCGCCCTCAGCCATCCACCTTGCCTCGCGACCGGCGAGTTGAACCACAAAGGGAATGACGTCGCCGCCGCCCGCCGCGCGGCGCACCACGTCCGGTCGCCCGCGGACCAGTTCCTCGCTCGCCGTCATTTCGGATACGACAAGCCCCGCCCCCGCCGCTGCCGCCGCCCGGCGAAACGGCAGGTCGCTGACGCCGGACATCGGCGCCAGGGCGACATTGTTCTTTAGCTCGATGTCGGCGATCTTGAGCATAAGCGCTTTGTTGACTTGGCGTTTCCCGCCTTTACCCGTAAATGATCGAAATCTAAATACCTTATCAAACGCCATCCTTCGAGGCTCGCTTCGCTCGCGCCTCAGGATGAGGTGAGAGCATGCAGCCGCCGCCTATCCTTTCCACACGAACAATCCTCATCCTGAGGCGCTCGCCAGGCGGGCGAGCCTCGAAGGATGGCGGCATGATCAATGCCTAATGGTTAACCAGAAAACGATCGCCATCATCGTCGCCGCCGGCCGCGGCAGCCGCGCCGGACCGGGCGGGCCCAAACAATACCGCCCGCTCGCGGGGCGCGCGGTGATCGCCCATACGGTTGACGCTTTTCTGAGCCACGACTCCGTCGACGCCGTCCGGGTCATCATCCACCGCGACGACGGCGCGGAATACGACGCCGCCATAGGCGACCTGCGCGCCAACGATAAGCTGTTGCCCCCGGTGCATGGCGGCAAGGAGCGCCAGGACTCAGTTCGCTTGGGCCTGGAGAGCATTGTTGAAGAAGAACCGTCCCGGGTGCTCATCCACGACGCGGCCCGCCCGTTTATAGACGCCGATACGATTTCGCGGGTCATCGACGCGCTCGACAAAAACGACGGCGCCATCGCCGCCCTGCCCGTGCACGATACGATCAAGCGCGCCGATGACGCCGGCGCCATCGCCGCGACGGTTCCGCGCGACGCGCTATGGCGGGCGCAGACGCCCCAAGGGTTTCGCTTCGAGAAAATTCTCGGCGCCCATCGCGCGGCAGCGGGAAACACCTTGACCGATGACGCAGCCGTGGCCGAAGCCGACGGTTTGACGGTCGCGCTCGTCCCCGGCTCGCCGGACAATATGAAGATCACCCAGGCCGACGACTTCGGCATGGCGGAAACCCTTTTGGCCCGAAAGGCGAACGACATGGAATTCAGATCCGGACAGGGCTTCGACGTCCACGCATTCGAGGATGGCGACGCCGTCGTCATCTGCGGCGTCGACATCCCCCACGACAAAAAACTGAAAGGTCATTCCGACGCCGACGTGGGCATGCATGCGCTGACCGACGCATTGTTCGGCGCTGTCGGCGAAGGCGACATCGGCGATCATTTCCCGCCGTCCGATCCACAGTGGAAAGGCGCGCCCAGCCGCATTTTCCTTGAGAAAGCGCGCGACGTCATCAGCGACCACGGCGGCCGCATCGTCAATTGCGACATCACGATCATCTGCGAAGCGCCGAAAATCGGTCCGCACCGAGACAAAATGCGGAATGCGCTGGCGGAGATACTGGAGGTCGAGCCCGCGCGCATTTCGGTGAAAGCAACGACCACGGAACAGCTCGGCTTTACGGGGCGCCGCGAAGGGATCGCCGCGCTGGCGACGGCGATGGTGGCGTTGTAGGAGGGCGAGCAATGTCTGCGTTGCGATTGACGTGGTCCCAACTTTCCCCGCTCATCCCGGCGCAGGCCGGGACCTCCCGCGGCTGGGTTCGGAGCAAGCGTAACGAGATCCCGGCCTGCGCCGGGATGAGCGGTGTAGGGTGTTATCCATTGACTCCAACTACTCCTCTCAACGCGGACGGAAAAAATGCGGATAGGCTGTGTTTTCCAACAGGAGGCCCCGCCCCATGACCCAAACCCATCGCATCTGGTCGCTGGCGCAGGCGGTAATCGACAAGGCCGGCGCGGAAGGCGCCATGGTTGCGACCGCGGAGTCCTGCACCGGCGGCATGATCGCGGCGGCGTTGACCGACGTGCCGGGGTCCTCGGCGGTCGTCGACCGCGGTTTTGTGACCTATACGAACGAAGCCAAAACCGAAATGCTGGCAGTCCCTCCCGAAATGATCGCCTGGTTCGGCGCTGTCAGCGGCGAAGTGGCGCGCGCCATGGCGCAAGGGGCGGTCTTGAATTCCCGCGCCGATGTCGCCGTCTCCGTCACCGGCATCGCCGGGCCGACCGGCGGGACGGCGGATAAACCGGTGGGGCTCGTCTGGTTCGGGCTGGCGCGCAAGGACGGGCTGATCCGGGTGGAGCGGCGGATTTTCGGCGTCGGCTCGCGCGACTATGTCCGCACGAAGTCTGTGGAAACCGCCCTACAGCTTTTGCTGAGCGGCCTCTCCCACTGACGCCGGCGACGTGTAAAGCGCATGCGCACGGCCGACAAAGGCGTCCGTCATTCTCAAAAAAGCCCGTTCAAACACCATCCGCGCCGTGGACTGCAAAAGCAGGCTTTTGAACTGGAACTCAATAAAGAAATCGATCTCGCACCCGCCGGCCGGCAGATCGGCGAACCGCCACCGCGTGTGCAGCGCGTCAAACGGACCTTCCGTATAATGCGCATCGATGGCGTGGCTCTCCGGGTCGATCGTCACCTTGCTGCGAAATCGTTCGCGAAACACTTTGTAGGCGACCACCATATCAGCATGCAGCGTCCCGGCGCCGTCGTCGATATCGCGCTGGACCACCCGAAGGGCGACGCACCAGGGAATGAAATCCGGATAGGTTTCAACGTCGGCGACAAGATCGAACATCTGCCGCGCGGCGAAAGGCACTTCTGTCAGCGATCGTCGCGACGTCATCCGGCGGACTTGGCCTTGCGTGCGTAGCCGTCGAACAGGTCGAGCATGCGCTCGCGCCACGCATCCACCGCCTGCGGCGCATCATAGAGCTCCTCGAGCACAACCGATCGCTGCCACATGAACGGACTGAACACCATATAATCGGACAGGTTCGGGGTTTCGCCGCCCAGGAACTTTCGTCTCGCCAGGGGCGCGGCCAGGGTCTGCAGCGCCTTTTCGAGGTCGCCGCGCGCGCCGGGCGCATTGGCGAATTCCTCCAGCGTCATGCCGAAGCGCTGTTCGCGCGAGGCGCGGAAATATTCTTTGTCGTCGTCATGCGCCGCAACCCAGATGCGCAACATGATGAGACGACCGAGATGGGGAAAGACATTTGCAAACGTCCAGGCCTGATAGAAATCGGCGGCCGCGCGCTCGGCGTCCGTTTCCAGGAAAGGCGACTCTTGGACGTTCTTTTCCAGCCAGGCGATGATGGCGGCGCTGTCGCAAATCGTTTCATCGCCCACTTCGAGGATCGGCAGTTTGCCGTGTTCCGGATCCGGATAGTTCTCCTTCTCGGCGAAGCGCAGCGGCGCGGTTTCGAACGACACACCCTTATGCAGAAGCGCAAACTTCGCCAGCCAGCAGAACGGGCTGGGACGAACTTCGGCGTCAGCGAGCGCTAGATCGTAGAGTTTCATCCGACGTTCCGACCTTAACCGCCGCGCGCCTCGCGGGCGCGTTTCAGTTTCGCAAAATCTTCGCCCGCATGATGCGACGATCGCGTCAGCGGCGACGACGAAACCATCAAAAAGCCCTTGGCGCGCGCCAGGGTTTCGTAGGCCTTGAATTCGTCGGGAGTGACGAACCGGTCGACGGCGGCGTGTTTGCGGGTCGGCTGCAAATATTGGCCGATCGTGATGAAGTCGACGCCGGCGGCGCGCATGTCGTCCATCACCTGCATGACTTCTTCCCGGGTCTCGCCAAGGCCGACCATGATCCCGGACTTTGTGAACATCGCCGGATCGCGCTCTTTCACGCGCTCCAACAATCTGAGCGAATGGTAGTACCGCGCGCCCGGTCGAATGGAGAGATAAAGGCGCGGAACCGTTTCCAGATTGTGGTTGAACACGTCGGGCTTGGAATCGATCACCGTTTCCGCCGCGCCGTCCTTGCGCAGAAAGTCCGGCGTCAAAATCTCGATCGTGGTTTGCGGCGCCGCCTGGCGGATCGCCGCAACAACCTGTGCAAAGTGATCGGCGCCGCCGTCGAGAAGATCGTCGCGATCGACGGAGGTGATCACCACATGAGAGAGCCCCATCTCCGCGACAGCCTCTGCGACATGCACGGGCTCGTCAGGGTCGAGCGCGGCGGGCAGACCGGTTTTGACATTGCAGAATGCGCAGGCGCGCGTGCACGTGTCGCCCATGATCATCATGGTCGCGTGCTTTTTGTCCCAGCACTCGCCGATATTCGGACAGGCCGCTTCCTCGCAGACGGTGTGCAGGTTTTTGGCGCGCACGATGGCGCGCGTTTCGGCGAACCCCTTCGAGGTCGGCGCCTTCACCCGGATCCAGTCCGGCTTGCGCAACATGGGCGTTTCCGGCCGCGCCTCCTTTTCGGGATGGCGCGGCCGCAGCTTTCCTTCGGCGGTGTCGATCAGCGTCGTCATTGGCCGTCATATAGCGGCCGGATGACAGGATTGTAAGAGGCCAAACCCGTCCGCAGCTGTCCGGCGTCGGCCAAATTCGTCGTTAGTTTACAAGCCGTTCGACGGATTCTTTCAGATCGTCGAAGCTGCGGTGAATAATCGCGCCGTCCAGAGGCTCGCCCAGGGCGACGTTCACCGCCTCCCAGGCTTCGATGGAGGCAATTCTCGGCGTGGCGTGACGCTGGTTCAGTTTCGAGCCTTCGGCGGAGAATTTGACGATTTCGCGCGACACGGGCAGGCGCAGCCAACGCCAGATCCGGCGATTGAGTTCTCCGCTCTCATAGAGTTCCCAGCGCGAATCGGTTCCATCGTTTGAGATGTCGAAAAACAGCGTTTTCAGATCGCCGGCGTCGGCGAGGACGAGGACGCCGTGTTCGTGCTCGAGAAAACGCGGGCTCCGGCCGTTGCTCAGAAAAGACGATTCGCCGAAACCGCAGCGCAGATCCGCAACCGCTTTTTTCTTCGCCGCGGCATGCACCTGAAACTCATCGACGATTTGCGGCCATTCCTGTTTGCCGACGAGGTAAACGCCGACGCCGACAATCGCCAGAATAAGCATCCCAACCTGAATCGCCGCGCTGAGCCCTGCGCCCTGATAAACGATCGCGACGACGATCGGCGCGATCAATGCGAATGCAGCGGCGAGCGGTCGTTTGAAACCGATCAGATCTTCGCGCGCGAAGTCGTTTACATTGTCGTTAAACGACGCGGACGTCTTTAATCGGGCCGCCACCGGCACAGGAATGGAAACGCGGGCGGTGGACAGCATGTCTCTCTCCAGTGTTGGTTACGAAGAGAGAGTGTGACCGGCAAAATCTTCCTTTCGTTTAACCCTTGCCGCGCAAATTAAATTGCTTTTTTCCAGACAGCCCCATTTTCGCCTTTATTCGGCAAGCTGACGAACTCGTAATGAACGCAGCAGGCTTAAGGATAACGCGCCCACACCAAAGACAACGGCGAGGAACGTTACGATCCAACCGACAACGGGCGCGGCGCCGAGGACGAGGACGATCGCGAGGCCGGCCAGGAACCAGCTAAGCTTGGCCTCGTCGTCCTTGGTGCGGTCAAAGAACAGGTGTCCCGCCGCATAGCCGGCGCCGATCGAGCTTACGACCAGGAGACCGCCGTACACCGCAAGCAGCAACACGCCCAGCGGCAGGCCGATGATGATCAACATAAAGAGGACGGCGAGGATCGGCGTCAGCAGCAACACGCCGAGCCCCATGACCAGCGCGCCGATCGGCGTATCGCGGCCGGCCGCCGCAACGCCGGCCATCCAGCCCGGAAACAGCACGTTCATCAGCGCGCCGCTGGCCGCCGAGGCCACGAACCAGAACAACGCGCCAAGCGCGCGCTCCTGAACCCCGCCGCCGGACCAGCCGCCCATGTCGTCCAGATCGAGGTCCCGCGCGCTCACCTGATTGTAAGTGGTCTCGCCGCGGATCACCGCGCCTTCGGCGATGGACGCCTCTGACGGGCTTTTGTAATCGAGCGCGCCCTCGATTACGGCGTTGGGGCCGATTTCGATGTCTTCAGAGGCGATTTCGACGTCGCCGGCGATGCGGCCGTCAATGCGAACAGCGCCGCCCGCGAATGAAGCGTCGCTTAAGATTTCGCCGTCCATGACGACGTCGCCGCCCGCCGCTTTGACGACGCCGTCGATCACGGACCCGCTGCGGATTTCAACTGAGCCCCCGGCGAGTTCAACATCGCCTGACGTTTCCGCCTGAAAAACGACGTCGCCGCCGGACGCTTTCACGGTTTTCGCCGCGCCGGCGATCGTCACCTCGCCGCCGGCGGCCATCAGGCCGCCGTCGATGGCCGCATCGATGTCGACCGATCCCCCGGCGGCGAACACCGGCCCGCCGCGCATGTCGCCGGTCAACTCAACCTCTCCGCCCATGGCGAACACCGGGCCGTCTGCGCCCTCCACTTCGACAGACGGACCGGCCTGAAAAACCTGACCCACGGCGGCCGCAGGCGCCGCAATAACGCCGAGCGCCAGACAGAGGCTGGCGATAAATGTCGATTTGCCCATGATTTCCTTCCCGAGCCCTATGATCCCATCGGGTTTGCCCCTTTGCTTTATAGCACATCGTGCTAAAGGATCGACTGGGCATGGCGCCGGGTGCGGCTGGTCAAGACGGGCCCGCACAGTGGTTTGATCTTACGGCGCTTTTCGACAAATTTTGGGAGGAATGGCGATGCGCGTGGGCGTCCCTAAGGAAATAAAGAATTCGGAGTTCCGGGTCGGTCTCGTTCCCGGCAGCGTGCGCGAGTATGTGGCCAACGGCCACTCCGTGCTGATCGAAACCGGCGCCGGCGCCGGCGTTAAAGCGAGCGACGCGGACTATGAAGCGGCCGGCGCCAAGATCGCGCCGGACGCGGCGAGCGTCTTCGCCGAAAGCGACATGATCGTAAAGGTCAAGGAGCCCCAACCGGTCGAGTGGAAACAGCTCCGCGAAGATCAAATTCTGTATACGTATCTTCACCTCGCCCCGGATCCCGATCAGGCGCGCGGTTTGATGGAATCGGGCGTTACCGCCGTCGCCTATGAAACCGTCACCGACGATTTTGGCGGTCTGCCGTTGTTGGCGCCGATGAGCGAAGTTGCAGGGCGTTTGTCGATACAGGCCGCCGCGTATGCGTTGACGGCGCATCAGGGCGGGCGCGGTCTGTTGATGGGCGGCGTGCCGGGCGTGTTGCCGGCGAAAGTGCTTGTCATCGGCGGCGGCGTCGTCGGCACTCATGCGGCGCGCATGGCGGTCGGTCTCGGCGCCGACGTCACCATTCTCGACCGCAGTCAGCGCCGGCTCGCCGAGCTGGACGAGCTTTTCGAAGCCCGCGCCAAAACGCGGTATTCAACCTTCGAAGCGCTGGACGAGGAAACCGATACCGCTGACGTGGTCGTCGGCGCCGTTCTCATACCGGGCGCAAGCGCGCCGAAGCTTGTCACCCGCGACATGCTGAAAGGCATGAAAGCCGGCGCCGTGCTCGTCGATGTGGCGATCGATCAGGGCGGCTGTTTCGAGACGTCGAAAGCAACGACCCATGAGGACCCGACCTATGTGGTCGACGACGTTCTTCACTATTGCGTCGCTAATATGCCGGGCGCCGTGCCATTGACCTCGTCCCACGCGCTGAACAACGCGACTTTGCAATACGGATTGATGCTGGCGAACAAGGGCCTCGACGCCCTGCGCGAGAATCAGCATTTGCGCGGCGGCCTCAACATTCACCGCGGCCAGGTGACCTACAAAGCCGTGTCGGACGCGCTGGACGTCCCGTATACGGAGCCGCTGGACGCGCTGAAATAGGAATAAGCGCACTTTGTGCGTTTTTTCGGGGAAAAACGGCGAATTCGTTACGCTCTGGTAACGCGAACCGAGCCAGGTTTGCGACGAACCGAGCTTGCCTTCCTTGCCGAGGCCCGGGCATAACGGTCACAGGAGAGACGATCATGCGGAAGTTTGCTATTTTCATGGCTGTCGGCGCGCTTTCAATAAGCGCTCACGCCGCCGCGTCCCCCTTTTCCTTGACCGCGTCATCTGACTCAAAAGGCGCCGAAGCGGAAACGGAATCACGCAGTCTCCTCGACATTGCTTTCAACGCCACCGCGAACGCCTTCGGGTTCAACCAGAAGGCCGGCGGCATCAAGGACGACGACTTCGTTCTGAAATACGCCGACAAGCAACAAGGCTGCACGGCCGAAGACGCTGTTGAAGAGGAAGCGGCTGTCGAAGAACCGGAAAAGAAAGCGCCGGTCGGACCGGAACCGATCTATTTCGGCTTTTAGGCCCTTTCAAAACCAGGACGCCATGGCGCCGGCATTTGTTGCCGGCGCTTTTTTGTTTGGCGATCTTAGGCCTTCGCACGCGGTTTTGCTTTACCCCGCTCATCCCCGCGAAAGCGGGGATCCATTTTCTCCGCGCTCAATTTGATTCGTTGCTGGATTCCCGCTTTCGCGGGAATGAGCGGAATTAAAAATTTGCCTGAGAAGGCTTACGTGAGGCATCGCATCCCCATTCCCCTAACTCAGATCACCGCCCTTCATCCCTTGCGGCCCGCCACCCGCCTGACGTCTGCAACGAGCGTTCGCCGGCTCTTTTTGAAAAATATCATGACGAGGCCGCTGATCGCGAAAACCAGCCCCGCCGCAGAGGCGATACGCAGGAGCGGATTGTTGAAGTCATGGCGCTCTTCATAGTCCATGATATGCAGCATCCAGAAGAAATCGTAGAAGCGCCAGATATCGTTGCGCCGTGAGACGATTTCACCCGTGTCCTCGGAAATATAAAGGCGCGTGTTCAGCGAATCGTCGAATTGCGCACGCCAAACCGGAACCGATCCGCGATATTCCTGCGGGGCATCGTCGACAAGCGACAGCTCTTTGATTGCGCCCTCTCCGACAAAGCCGTTTCTTGCAACCCGGCGCGCCGTCGATTCAGTAATCGGCGACAACTGATCGCCGGTCCGCGCGTCGAAGATGTTGACCCCGTCGACGCCGCGCACTTCGTAGACGGGCCGGCCCAGAAACGTGCGCAGCTCAACCGAGTAAGCGCCGCCGGACTGGGCGATTACGCCGCCGGGCGAGGCGTAGGCTGAAATCTCCAGCTCTTTCTCGGCGATCACCGGCGCGCTGCGCTCCCCGCGCACCAGCTCGATGTGAAACCAGCTCATAACAACGCCGGAAAGCATCCACAGCAGGACCTGAATCCCGAGCAGGACGCCGGCCCACAAATGGATCCGACGAACGACGTCGACGATCGTCACCGTGCGTCTTTGATATCGGACGCCGCCAGCGGCGTCTTCAACAGCGTCTCGAACGCGGCCCAATGGTCGCCGCTTTCAGCGCTTTTGCGTTCAATGTAGTCGGTTACAAGGTCAAGGCCGAGATTGTAGTTGATGACGTAACCGCGATAGGTCTCGATGAAATCAACGCCCTGTTCGGCCCGCTCCCGGGACTGAAGACCGAATTCCATCAGCATACGCACCGCTTCGTCGCGATCGATTTCGCCGTCGAGATAGAGCCGTGCGATGTGATTGCGGGCGTGAGAAAGCTTGCGGCGCGCCTCGTTCAGCTGCGCCAGCGTATCGGCTTGCGCGCTGTCGAGTCCGGCCAGGGGAAATAAGACGTCTCGCTCAAAGGCGATCTTTTCCTCTCCGGGAAACGCCAGCTCGATGCCGTAATTGGCCGTCCCTTCCGCCGTTACGGAAAGCGGCGAAAACAGAGGATAAAGTGCGTATTCGATCCACCCCTTTTCCATCACCAGGTCACGTTCAAGGAGCACGTTCCAGGTGTGATGGCCCGGATATCCCTCGTGGCAGCCAAGATCGACGGCGCGGTCGATGATGATTGGGAAATCGGTATTCACTTCGATCAGGCTTTCAAAGCCGCCCTGATACCAGTTGTAACCGCTCCATGGTTTGTCAGTGACGAATTCGAGCGTGAAGCGCTCGGTCTCCGGCAGCGCATAGCGCTCCAGCGTGCGGCGGCGGCATTCCGCGATGGCCGCGTCGAAAACGTCCCTCAGCTTGTCTTCGGGAATCGCGAGACTGTCGCGAAATGAATTGACGCGCTCATGCAGGGGCGCATCCCCGGGCAGCAGGGCGTCGATGGTCTCGAGCGCGGCATGGAATTCGCGAACGTCGTATTCGGGCGCGACCGCATCGTATAAAAGACGGGTTTCTTCATCGAACGAAAACGACTCGCCGGAAGTCATGCGAATGCGCGCATGGGCCGCGCGCGCCAGCTTTTCAAGCATGGCGGAGCGCACGCCGGGCTCAGCCGACGCAGCCTCAGTCGCACGCCGCAGCAGCGCCGCTGCGTCCGCTTCAACGTCGGCGAGGGGCTTTGCTTCCTGTTTGGCGGCCTCGGCCCATTCCGACGGCCCGTGATAGGCGTCGACGAAAGCGGGATCGTGCACGCCCGCAGCGAGCGAGAGCTTGACCAGGTCTTCTGCGAGCTGATCGAGGAGCGCCGGCATCTCAGCGCCGTCGGGCGCCGCCTGCGCTGCGCTATCATCCACAACAACGTCTTCAGCCGGCTCGAGCGTTCCCGAAGCCGGCTGTTGGTCGCCGCCGCAGGCCGCCGCAAAGAGCAGCAAGCCCGCAGCGCTGATTTTCAGGTGCGTAATCAGGCCGGCGTTCCAGAGAAGGTCGACGTGCCGAAGGCGCCGAGTTTGACGTTGCCGCTCAGATTGCCGCCGTCTTCCTTGCCTTCGAACTCAAGCGTGAGCGGCATTGGCGAGGTCACTTTCGCATGCCATTTCAGCGTGTCGCCTTCCACAACGCCGTTTTCGACGGCGGCTGAACCATTGGGGCCGGTCATCTCGCCCGTCAGCGCATCGCCCTCTTGTTTCAGCGTCAAAACGCCTGTTTGCTCGCCCATCGGCGTTTTGATGGTCAGGTTCCACTTGCCGTCTACAGCCATGCTTAATCTCCTTTTGGGGCCGCGCCTCGCGGCCGCCTGCCGTTAATCGCCCCGGACATTAGCGATTGCGCCCTGCCGCGCAAGGGCGGCGCGCAGATCGCGGCTGCTATCGCACCAGCTTGTAGCGTTCGCCCCGGGTCACCGACGCATTTGCGCCGAGGCCGTTGATGATCAAGAACCGCTCCTGCTGGTAGTTCGGAAAGGCCATGTAACGGGAAAGACCCGACACAGTGTCGCCGCGCTGGGCCGTCGCCACATCGACCCGGCGCGCGTCGGGCACGTTCACCGAGCCCGGATTGATGTCGCGAAGAGACTGCGCCGTCTGGTTCATCGCCGCCTGAAGCTGGCGGGTTTGATTCGCCGGCGTCACCCAGAGGAAGATGTAACAGCTCTGCCCCCGCCACTGGACAGCGTAGGCCGTCACGTCGACAGGCCCGCGCTGGGTGTTGGCGCGGCCCTGACCAGCCGCGCCGGGCCGTCCGCTGACCGTGATCTGCTGCGCCGGCGAGAGGTCGATCTTCATCGACTGCGAAATCTGCTGATTGATCAGCGCCCGCGGCCCCTGTTGGCACGCAGCGCCGCTGAACTGCATCTGGGCGCCGGACGACGACCGGGCCGTGACCGCCTGAGACGAGTTGCGCATCTCAAACCCGTTGGGCGCAGTAAACCCGAAGCGCAATTGCGGATGAATAAAGTCGCGGCCGCGGATAAATCCCTGCTTCACCGGATCATCGCCATAGAGCAGACCGTCGATCGCGTTAAGATACGTCCCGCGCCGCGTTTCTCCCGATGCGCCGCCTTGGCTGAGGACGTTCGCTTCCTGCGCGGCGCGGCGAACGCGGTTGGCCGAATTCGGATGGGTTTTCAGATATTCCGGAGGCTGACTGACGCCGGCGATCTGCGCCTCCAGATTGGTCCAGGCGCCGAGCGTGTTTAAGAACCGCGCCGAAGCGATGGGCTCGTAACCGGATGCGGCGAGCAATCGCGTGCCGACAAGATCCGATTCATACTCCTGTTCGCGGGAGAACCGCAGGAGATAGAGCTGCGCCCCTTGCCCGATCAGCTGCGCCGTATCGGCGTCGCCGGTGAGGATGGCGCCAAGGACGGTGCCGATCTGCGCAAGATTGGATCGGCTCACGCGCTTGGCGATATGACGTTCTTTGTTGTGCCCGATCTCATGGCCGATAACGCCGGCAAGCTCCGCCTCGGAATTGGCGAGCGCGAGCAGGCCGCGCGTCACGTAAATATGTCCCGGCACCGCCATGGCGTTCACCACCGGACTGTCGAGGACATAGATGTTCATCGCCGGCAAGGTGGGATCGGACGCCATCAGGCGGTTGAAGATGTTGTCCACATAAGCGGTGAGCTGAGGATCATCCACCTCGCCGCCGAACGCAGCGAGGATCTGCGGATGCTGTTGATCGCCGAGGGCCGTTTCCTGTTGCGGACTGAGGCCCAACGGGCCTCCGGTCGCCGCGCAGCCCGCCAGCGCCGCCGCAGCGAAGAGAACAATGATCTTGTTGAGAATTGAATGCAGATTCGCCATGCGCCCGCTCCCTTGGCCCCTTTTTTGAAAAACGCTATCAGGAATGACCGCATGACTAAAGAGCGGCGCTTTTCCCGCGGACCGCCCAGTTCTTGCGGCGAACCGGTTTGACTCTCCCGTTGGGGGAGACCCTAGACTTTCGCCCATGCGAGGAATGCTCAGAATCGGCGATATGGCGCGGCTCGCCGGTGTCTCGATCAAGGCGCTGCGGTTTTACGACGAACAGGGACTATTGCGCCCTGCCCACGTGGACCCGCAAACGGGGTATCGCTACTACGCCGCGGAACAGGCCGAAGCCCTGGCAGACATCACCAATCTGCGCGCCATTGACTTTTCCATTCAGGAAATCGCCGAGCTGTTGCAGGCGCCGGGCCCGAAACCGGATATTGTCGCCGCCGCGATCGCCCGCAAGAAGGACGAATTGCGGCGCGCGCAGATTGCGCTGGACGAAAAGATCAGGATTGCCGATCTCCTGGCGGCGATCACGGCGGACGTCCAACCGTCGGGACTCTCCGCATTGCGCCTGACGGTGCTGGAAGACCAGCATGTCTATGCGCAAACCAAAACCGTCGCATCCCTTGGTGATGAAGTCACGGCCATGTTCGAAGCCGCCGAGACCATCGCGGCCGAAGCGAACGCGCGCGCGGACGCGCCGCCCTTTCTCATTTTTCACGACCCGCCCACGCAACGGCGAAACCTCAAAGTCGAGGTTTGCATTCCCCTCACCGAAACAGACGACCAGCTGGCGGCGGCGAAACGCATCGCCGGGGGCGGCCACGGCATTTCGGCGGTCTATCAGGGCGGATATGCGACGACGAACGATCTCTACCGGCAGATGACAGCGTGGCTCGAGCGCGCCGGTCTGTCAGCAGACGGACCGTTACGCGAAATCTATCACCGCTTCGGCGCCGGGCAGGAAGACTATTCCCTCCCCCAGAAAATGCTTGCGCGGTGGCCCGCCGAATATCTCACCGAATTATTGATTCCGGTTTCCCTTCCCCGATCAACCTAGGAGAGCTTATCCATGAACCGTTTTCTCATATGCGGCGCGTCGGCTTTCGCCGCCGCGATTTCTGCAACCGCCTGCGCGGAAAGCGTCGGCGGCCTTGAGCGCAAAGACAGGCGCGCGCTGGAAACGATTGACGGCGTTGCGTCCCACTACGGATCGGTCGATGTCGGCGACGGCGCGAGACTGCGCACCATTATCACGATCCCGGAAGACGCCGAGGCGCCGCTCCATCCGCTGCTCTTTACTCAATGGGTTTCCTGCGGTTCGATTGAGATCCGCCCGAACGGCCGCCCGAACGTCTTGCGCGCGCTGGCGCAGGCGTCCGGTCTGGCGCTCATCCGCGTTGAGCGATCTTCGGACGGCGACAGCGTGGGCCCGGCTTGCGACGAACTCGACTACGACACTGAGGTCGACCACTACGTCGCGGCGTTTACCGAATTGCTGCAGGACGAGCGCGTCGACGCGAGCAAAGTCTTTGTTTTCGGTTCAAGCCTCGGCTCGACGACGGCGCCCCTGGTCGCAATGGCGCTGCAGGACGCCGGCTATGACATCGCCGGCGTCGCCGTACAGGGCGGCGGCGCGGAGACCTATCTGGAACGCATGATCACCTTCGACCGGTTTTATCTTGAGCGCCGACCGGACGATGTCGACCCGTCCGCGATCCATGATGAAATGAACAACCGCATCCGGTTTCACTACGAATATCTGATCAACGACCGCCATCCTGACGACATCGCCAAGGACAGCGCGGCGATGGCGGCGGTCCGCGCCGATGTGCGCGGCCTCGGCGAAACCAACCAATACGGGCGCCCCTTCGCCTGGCACCAACAGGCGGCCAAGCGGAACTTTCTCGCCGCCTGGGCGGCGATCGACGCGCCGGTGCTGGTGATCTACAACGCCTTCGATCAGTTCGAGGCGCAGTACGGCGCGGACGTCATCGTCAACACCGTCAACCGCCTGCGCCCCGGTACGGCGACGCTGGTCGTCCGGCCCAATATCGGCCACAGCGACGATCGGTTTGAGACGATCGAACAGGCCTATGCCGACGAAGGCGGTGAAACGACGTGGCGGGAGAAAGCCGACATCCTGACCGCCTGGTATCGCGAACTCAAATGAGCTGAACGCGGCGCGTCTCGCTTGTCGCGCTTTTCAAACGCCTCGGCGAAAGCGCCTATCCATCGGCGGCGCCAGCCGTTATGCCGCGCGCGATATTGAAATCGGGTCGATAAGCGGTTCTTATCGACCCGGTGGAAAGCGAGGTGCGGCGATGAGCAACCAGGCAATCCGCGGAACATCCGTCCTGTTCACACTTGTTTTGAGCGCATGCGCCCTGGCCAGCGCCATGACGCACGCACAGGCCGGCGCGCTGAAACGGACCGTCGTTGTCGATGACCTCAAAAGTCCCTGGAGCATCGCCTTCATCTCCGAAACCGACGCGCTCATCACGGAAAAAGAAGGCGGGTTGGTCCGCGCGGATCTCGCCACCGGCGCCGTCAAACAGGTGAGCGGTCTACCCGACGACTTAGTGAACGACATCCGCAGCGAAACGCCCGCCGACAATGGCGGCCTGTTCGACGTGGTCTTGCATCCTGACTTTGAGGATAACGGACTAATCTATCTTTCCTACGCCGCCGGGAACGAACAAGGCCGCACGACGAAAGTCGTTCGCGGCAAGCTGACGGGCGACCGGCTGACGGCGTTTCAAACCATTTTCGTCGCTGATCCGTTCACGGAGGATGAGTATTTCCACTATGGCGGCGGCATGGTCTTCGGCGCCGATAAGAAGCTCTACCTGACCGTCGGCGAACGCCTCTATAACGAAGCCGACCAACCGGCCCTGCCCATCGCCCAGGACCTCGCCGACAAGCGCGGCAAGATTTATCGCCTCAATGACGACGGAACCGCGCCGGCCGACAATCCCGACTTCGGACCGGACGCGCCCGCGGGCCTTTACGCCGCCGGCATCCGCGCCGCGCAAGGGATCACGCTGCATCCAGAAACCGGCGCCATCTGGTTTTCAGAACACGGCACGCATCAGGGCGACGAAATCAACCGGCTCGAACCCGGCGCCAATTACGGCTGGCCGATCAAAACAACCGGCGGCTATCGCGACCCCGACTATACGCCCCCGGACATGCCGGACAGGACCTTCACGCCGCCGGTCTGGGCCTGGCTCCAAACCGTCGCGCCGACAGGCCTTGCGTTCTACACAGGCGATGAACACCCCGAATGGCGCGGCGACCTCTTCGTCGCCGGCCTCTCCCGCGGCAGCCTCTGGCGCTTCAACTTCGAAGACGGCGAGATCGCGAGCGTCGAAGAACTGTTCGTGGGCGAACGGATACGGTCGAGGACAGTGGCCGTGAGCCCGGAGGGACGGCTCTATATATTGACGGATACGTTGTTTACGTCGCGGCCCGAGGGAGGGCTGGCGTTCTCCGGCGCGCCCGGGGGACAGGTGATGGTGGTTGAAGAAATAACCCGCTAGGGCGGTTTCCTGTTTGCAAGACTGGTTCGAGAATGCGGCCATCCTTCGAGGCTTTTGCTTTGCAAAAGCACCTCAGGATGAAGCTAACGGGGTGAAGAGATACGGAAATTCCTCATCCTGAGGCGCCGGCGCAGTCGGCCTCGAAGGACGAGGAACTTTGAGTCGCGACAAAACAAACACGCCCCAGTCTCGACGCGAATCGCCCCGTACTAATTGACTCTTTGGGATATGCGACGACGCTAAATCTTCTAGCGAGTCAACGGACATGAAATGCAAAAACAGCAATCCTGACCAAACAACACTAAGGACAACAGCCGAAACCAGTTGGTCAAATTGGATGCCTTGAATCCCCCTAAACGAAACGGAATGCCGTTGCGTGTATGTACATTACGTCGTGTGCACACAAATACATGCCTTGCATAGGCTATACTCCAGTGCTTCAATATAGACGGGGCAGAAGGGGGCAGTGCACACATATGTCGAAAATCAAGGCTCGATCAAAATGGCTGTCAGCAAGTCTAATTGGAGCGTTGATGATTGCTGGTTGCTCCACAACGCCATTTTATGGCCGCCCATCAACAAATCAGATCGTCAATGACGTCACAGCCTTCAACAAAGCATACGCTGAAGCGTCAAACGCACAAATCCTTTTGAATATCCTTTATGCTCGTGACCGGTTGCCGCGCCAATACACTGGGTTCAAAGACATCGCGACAACCCAATCCAAAAATGTGTCAATCCAGCCTGGAATAGCCTCGATTCCGCTTGGAAACCCGTTAACCGGCACTCCGGCGGAACCCAATCGCGAAGGAAAGCTGTGGGGAGTCGGATCAATAACCGCTAGCGGTTCGACAACATACAATCCGAACTATGGCCTTTCGCCATTAGTCGGCGACGAGTTGAACAAAGCGGCCTTCTCACCAACAGCTGAAGATGTGTTTTTGTCTTTATGGTATGGCGGCTGGCCGGAAGGCGTTTTGATGGCGCTACTCGTAAACGATGTGCAAATACTTCATAGTGTCTGCGTTGCAGAAAACACGAAGCAATTCTTGCCGTCGCAAGCTAAAGATGTTTACGAGTTTCGTACAGCTTCAAGAGACTTGAATGACTATTATCCTCCCTTTACTGACAGTTACGGCAATCAGACTTGCTCGAATGGCGCCCTAAAAGGCAGAATGATCGACAAAGGCGGCCAGATTACTTCCAACAAAATCGATAATCTTTCCTATTTTGGCCTTTTGTGCCCAGACAGTTTTAGCGAAGAAAAATGTCGCAGAGATCACCATCGAGCCTTCTATGATCTTGTCGTATTCCAAGACGACAAAGGAACTCTCAAGTACGAATCCCTCAAGCCCAGTCCTGCAAATGAACGTCTTTTTGTTTTGGACATAGTTAGCAGAGACTCAAAAATCGATAGCTTTGAATGGGCTCGGTTAGCGAAGGGGTTGTCCGAAGCCAAAACAGCCGGCTTTGCTGTCAGCTTCAAAGGTCTAAATACAGACTCAATTGCTGATGACCAACTCAGACTTAAGACGGGCGACACACGAACAAAATTTCTGATCCTGCATCACCGGGTCGAAGATCAAGTGAATAGATACCTGTTAACGCTTCGTTCCTTCGATCAAGCAGTATACTATCTTGGAGAACTCATTCGCTATCAGGAAAACACCAACACGCCAGTTTTTGGACCGCCGAAGTTTGTTAAAAGCGCCGACGCGGGCGCCTATAGAGCAATGAAAAACAATACCGCCGGAATACCGGTGACTTATCCTTCGGATTATTGTTACGCCCCTTTATTCCAGGTGCAAAGGAAAAGCGCAGTCAATCAATTGGTCTCCAACGCCTTTTCGGAGACGATTTTCTTCACCGACGGCGAGGACGCCTCTTGGGCTGCGAAAGTACGATACGGCGGACAATGGTACTACGCCGGCCCTGCTTCACCGTTGAGAGTTGACTGCGATAATAACGTCGTGGCGGACCGAACTGCGACGGTGTTGAGCATTTTGCGTCAGTTATTCGAGCTCAATCGAAATCCGGACAGCCTACGATTACCGGCACGGTTGCAGTAGCCGCCAAAAAAAAATTAATCATCCAAGATTCACCTCAACGTTCGCCGACTGGACGGAAGAATCCCGAGTCCTCCGCGATCACAAGTCTCCGCTCACCCTTCCCACGACGCACGATCCCGCGGCAGTCGGCGTTGCGGATCGACGACCACGACCTTGTGCGGGCGGCGTTTGCTCCAGCGCCATAGGACGAGGTTGAACTCTTCGGCGCCGGCGCCGATGGCGAAGCTCTTGACGATCAGGCCGGCGTAGCCGCGCTCGCCGAGTTTTTCCGCGGCGTCGTGGGACGCCGGCGTGCGCCCGGCGAACATGTCGCTGCGCCAGGTCGGGCATTCGAGATCGGCGAATTCCAATCCCTCTTCCGCCAGCGCGGCCGGGTCGCGCGTATCCAGGATATTGTCGCAATCCACCGCATACTGACAAAGCGTGATCGGGTGAAAAGGTTTGCCCAGCGGGCTGACCTCGCGCACTGCGCCGATGACCGTCAGCGACGTATAGAGCGCGAGTGCGCCCTGGCGGTTGAACCGCCCGCCATGGAGGCGCGCGCCATCTCCGGAGAGCGGGTCCCACGCCCATTCCGGATTGTGCGCGCGATAGACGGGGCCGGTGAAGCGAACGCCGGGACCAGACTCTGAGCCCGGCGACGCGCCCGATGCGGTTTTAGGCAAATCCGCCCGCCATCACCTGGTCGAGATACCGGTGCACGTCCCGGGCCCGGCCGGCGCGGACCAGCCCGTCCGGCGTCTGGCCGCCGAAGCCCGGCAGGGGCGCTGAGCGAAACCACGCATAAGCGGCGAGGATCGACCCGGCATGGGGCTCGACCCGGTTCAGGATTTCGAGCATTTCGCGCAACCGGCTCTGGGTTTTCGGCGCCTCAATACGCTGGCGGCGCGTCAACGCGTCGCCGGCGAGGCCGAGGGTCTCGGAAATCTCCGATTTGGTGGTGCGCAGGGCCTCGGCGATTTTCGCCGGGGAAAAGACGTGTTCGTCCAGATATGTCTCAAAATTAGCCATTTCACAGTTCCTTTCACACTATATAGCGTGAAAATAACTGATGTCAAGAAATCGTCGCGAAGCCGCATCCCAAGCGACCCGACTTGCGAACCGTTAGGATCCTAGCGAATCCGGGATGAGCGAGGAGAGCAAGGGCAACTGTCGTCCTCGGACTTGTTCCGAGGACCGCAGGCCCCACGCCGATCCGCCGGAGATCATCGGAACAAGTCCGATGATGACAATCTCTTGGTTACAACTCTGGAGTCGTTGCTTTTCAAAGATCAGGGCCATTAGGCCAACGCACTCGAAAACCTGCATTCGCCGCCATCCTTCGAGGCGACGCTACGCATTGCGCCTCAGGATGAAGTCAAGAGTTTGCGGAGAATCGGAAATTCCTCATCCTGAGGCGTCGGCGCAGCCGGCCTCGAAAGAAGAGGAATTTCGAGTCGCCTAAAACGCAACGCGTCCTAATTATCCAAGAAACTCCGCAGCTTCCGAGACCTGCTCGGATGCTTCAGCTTCCGCAGCGCCTTCGCCTCAATCTGGCGGATCCGTTCGCGCGTCACCGAGAACTGCTGGCCGACTTCTTCCAGCGTGTGGTCGGTGTTCATGCCGATGCCGAAACGCATTCTGAGGACGCGCTCTTCGCGCGGCGTCAGCGACGCCAGGACCCGGGTCGTCGTTTCGCGCAGGTTCGACTGGATCGCCGCGTCGATCGGTAGGATCGTGTTTTTGTCCTCGATAAAGTCGCCGAGATGTGAGTCTTCCTCGTCGCCGATCGGCGTTTCAAGGGAGATCGGCTCCTTGGCGATTTTCATCACCTTGCGGACTTTCTCCAGCGGCATCGACAGTTTCTCCGCCAGCTCTTCCGGCGTCGGCTCGCGGCCGATTTCGTGGAGCATCTGGCGGCTGGTGCGGACGATCTTGTTGATCGTCTCGATCATGTGCACCGGAATACGGATCGTGCGGGCCTGGTCGGCGATCGAGCGGGTGATCGCCTGGCGGATCCACCAGGTGGCGTAGGTGGAGAACTTATAGCCGCGGCGATACTCAAACTTATCTACCGCTTTCATAAGGCCGATATTGCCCTCCTGGATAAGATCCAGGAACTGCAGGCCGCGATTGGTGTATTTCTTAGCGATGGAAATCACGAGGCGAAGGTTCGCTTCGACCATTTCCTTCTTGGCGATCCGCGCCTCGCGCTCGCCCTTCTGCACGGTGGAAACGATGCGGCGGAAATCCTGCACCGTAAGGCCCGTTTCCGTTGCGAGGTTGCCGATTTCGTCGCGAATGTTCGTAATCTGACGTTCCGCTTTGGTGACGAAGTTCTGCCAGCCCTTGCCGGTCTGCTTGGAAATCCGGTCAAACCAATCGGGGTCGAGTTCGGACCCGATATACTCCCCAAGGAATTCCTGGCGGTTGACGCCATAGGAGTCCGCGAGGCGCACGAGCTTGCCTTCCAGCGCCATCAGCCGGCGGTTGATGTCGTAGAGCTGCTCGACCAGCGCTTCGATCCGCTGGTTGTTCAGCCGCACGTGACGCACGCGCTCGACAATGTCTTTCTGCAGCTTTTTGAAGCGCCGGGTCTGCGACGCCGTAAGGTCCGCGCCCTGGAGCTGCTCCTCGATCATGATGTCCTGCAGGCGGCGCAGCTTTTTGTAGTCGGAGGAAATCTCGTCGAAGGTGTCCATGACGCCGTCGCGCAGCTCCGCCTCCATGGCGGAAAGGGACAGCGCACCCTCGTCGAATTCGTCGTCGTCTTCTTCCGCGGCTTCGGCCTTTTCCGCTTCTTCCTTGTGCACGCGCTCGGCGACTTCCGGTTGCGTCATGTCCGGACGGGATTCCGGCCCGCCGCCATAGGTCGCGTCGAGGTCGATGATGTCGCGCAACAAGACGCGCCCTTCCATCAGTTCTTCGCGCCAGACCGTGATGGCCTCAAAGGTCAGGGAGGATTCGCAGAGCGCGCGGATCATGGTCTCGCGGCCCGCTTCGATCCGTTTGGCGATGGCGATCTCGCCTTCGCGGGAAAGCAGTTCCACCGTGCCCATCTCGCGCAGATACATGCGCACCGGATCATCCGTCCGGTCGGCTGACGAACTCGTATTGGTGGTGACGACCTGGCCGCTTTTCTTGTCGTCCTTGGTGGCCACCGCTTTTGACTTGGACGCCTCTTCGGCGGCGGGCTCGCCCTCTTCGCCGTCGTCGTCTTCTTCGTGTTCGACGACGTTGATGCCCATTTCGGAAAGCTGGGCCATGATGTCTTCGATCTGTTCAGAAGACACCTCTTCGGACGGCAGCACCTTGTTCAACTGATCATAGGTGACGTAGCCCTTGGCTTTCGCCGACTTGATCAGCTTTTTGACGTCCGCATCGGTAAGATCCAGGATCGGACCGTCCGCGGGATCCGTTGTTTCGGGCTGTTTTTTCGCCGCCGCTTTTTTCGCCATCGTGTTTGAACCTCTTATCGTCCGAATTTCTTCGCGACGTTTGCCTTCATCCGCTCAAGAGCGTCGCCCAGTCGGGCGGGCGCATCATCGTCGCCCGCATCCGCCTCGCTCGCCCGGTTCGTGTTCACCAGCTCTTCGCGGGCCGCCGTCGCCGCTTTCCATCCCTCATCGCCGCTGGTGAATATCTGAGACGCCGAACGCGCCACCTCCTGTTTGAGACTCGACTCATACAGGTGATGGGCGAGAGCGTTGCAAAAGCCCTGCTCCGCCTCGTCAATCTCAGTTTCGGGGCGGAGAAATCGGTGTTTCGAGAGCTCAGGGTCGTCCAGGACCCGCTCCAAGGAATCTGCCGCGCCGGAAGCGGTGAGATGGCTTTTCAGGCCGGCGCTGTCAAGACCGGGATCGGCCGAAACGGTGGATAAAACCTCGCTTAGAATAGAATTCAGTTTTTGATCAGCCAGATCGAGGGCCAAAAAGGCCGATTCCTGGCGATTGATGAGTTCCGGATGGTTGATCGCGGCCAGCACAAGCGCCGCTTCGCGCCGCCAGGCCGGCGGACCGCCCAGGCGCTTCAGGCCCGGGCTTGGCCGCGGCGCCGGCGCGTAGCGGTCCCCGCCCCGCCGCCGGCCGGCGCGCCCGGTTCCGCCAGGCCGCCAGGGATTGTCTGACGCGGGTCCTTTGCGCTGCGGCGGGGCAAACTCGGCCTCCAGCCGCTGCGCCAGCTCCCCGCCATAGGCGGCGCGCACATCCGGATCGGCGATGGATTTGACGAGCGCGCGCAAATGGGACCGCAGGGCCGCGCGCCGCTCGGGCGTGTCGACCGGCCGCTCTTTGCGCTCGCGATCCCAGAGCACGTCGACCAGGGGCTCCGCCGCTTCCAGCGCCCGCTCAAACGCGGCTGCGCCGCCAGCGCGGACGAGATCGTCCGGATCCTGCCCGTCGGGCAAAAAGACGAAATTCAGCGACTTGCCCGGCTTTAGCATCGGCAAGGCGCGATCGATCGAGCGATAGGCCGCGCCGACGCCCGCCTTGTCGCCGTCGAAACACAACAGCGGTTCGTCCGATGCGCGCCACAGCAGTCCGAGCTGGTCTTCGGTCAGGGCGGTGCCGAGCGGGGCGACCGCGCGTTTCACCCCGGCGCCCCACAGGGCGATGACATCCATATACCCTTCGCAGACGATCAAGGGTTCCTTGTCTGCGGCGGCGGCGGCGCGCGCGGCGTCGAACCGGTACAGCACAGAGCCTTTATGAAAGATCGGCGTTTCCGGCGAGTTCAGATACTTCGCCCGCGCATTGGGATCGAGCGCGCGCCCGCCGAACGCGATCACCCGGTCGCGCGCGCCCTTGATGGGAAACATGATACGACTGCGGAAACGGTCGTAAGTCTGGCCGCCGTCGTCAGGCCGGATGATCAGCCCCGCTTCGACCAGCACATCCTCCGTATACCCTTTATTGATCAGGTAGTCCTTTAACTCGGCGCGGCCGGGCGGCGCATAGCCGACGCCGAACTCCTCGATCTGCGCATCGTCAACGCCGCGATCGCGAAGGTAATCGAGGGCCCCGCGGCCCTGATTGCGGTGCAGCGTCTTGGCGAAAAAATCCGCCGCCGCCGCGCACGCTTCCGCCAGCCCCTTCGCTTTGCGGGCGCGGTCGGCCTCTTCGGGGTTTTCCGCCGGCAGCTCAAGCCCGGCGTCGGCGGCGAGGCTGGCCACCGCTTCAGGGAACGACAACCCTTGTGTCTCCATCAGGAACGTAATGATGTCCCCGTGGTTCTGGGACGAAAAGCAATGATAGGAGCCCCGTTGATCGTTGACGGTGAAAGAGGGGGTTTTCTCCTTGTTGAACGGGGACAGGCCCCACCAGGCGTTGCCGCGCTTTTGCAGCTTCACATAGCGCCCGATGACGTCGGACGGCCGCAGGCGGCTTTTGAGTTCATCCAGGAATTCAGGACTAAATCTGGGCATATACGTGGATCTAGTGTGTCGCCGCCCGGCATCAACTGCTGCGCGGACCCCGCCTTCTATCAAGATTTGCGCGCCGAAGCGGAGGTTTTTCTCCCCAGTCCGAGGCTGCAACGACGACCGGCGCAGCGCCCGCCCCTCGCCGGCGCGGGTCAGGCGCACTCAAAATCGGCGTCGCCGACGGCCCGGCACTGCGGCGGAAACCCGAATTCGCGCCAATACGCGACCAACCCAAGGTCCTCGGACAGCTGTTTGAACTCCGGCGAGGACCGGAAATGCGAAAATTGGGGCAACCAGAGAATCTCGTAGTCATTGTTCCAATTGTCGACGGTGAGGTTCTCATAGGCGCGCAGGGTCAACATCGTATTCGCGTGGGAGCGCACTTTGACGTTCTGCTTGTCGCCCCATTCCATGAACTTGTTGATACGGTCCGCCGACGGATTATCCGAGTCCTCAATGGCGGCGATCAGATCGCGATGCGGAAAATTCGCCCACCAGTTCACGGTCCGTGAAATCGTAAAGGCGAGCAGGCGCTCGCCCTTCCCGAGGAAATACGGGAGATACGCGTCGAAGTCGGAATAGTAGCCGGCTTCCGCGTTGATCGTTGCGTCCGCAATCGCTTTTTCGGTTTCGCCTTTGATCAGGTAAGAGAGCGATCGATATTTGCGGCAGAGTTTTAACGCATCGTCGATCGCGAGGCATTGATTGAACGCGGCGATGGCCTGGTCGAAATCCCCCACCGCGAGATAGTCCATGCCGAGCCACAACACCGGATCGGTCGCTTTCGGATCCCGCTCCACGGCTTTGCGCAGATTGTCGATCGATTCCCCCCACGGGGTCGGGTAGTGCGTTCGATAGGTCAGGCCAATGACCGCATAGGGCCCCGGCAGGTCGGGATCGATTTCCAGCGCTTTTTTCGCCGCAACCAGCGCCATCGCGGAATAATCCCGGTCGAGAATGCCCCAGCTGGTGGCGATGGCGTAAACGCCGGCAAGCCCTTCCCAACCGCGGGCGAAATTCGGATCGATTTCCACCGCATACTCAAACAAACGCATGGATTCCGCCACATTCGCCTTGCCGCGCGCGAGATAAAGATCGCGCGCTTTGAGATAGGCGTCATAGGCGTTGAGATTTTCCGTCGCCGGCTTGATCTCAATAGGCGCGTCCTCTTCGATCCCGAGCTCGCTGCGCAAGGCGTCGACCACCGCTGTCGCGATTTCATCCTGAATTCTGAAAATGTCGGACAAATGGCGGTCGTAGGTTTCCGACCAAAGGTGTTTATCCGTCGTGGCGTCAATCAGCTGCGCGGTAATGCGCACGCGATTATTCATCTTGCGGACGCTGCCTTCAAGCACATGGTCGACGTCCAGGCGCTCCGCGATATCGCCAATGCTGAGGACTTCGTTTTTCAACGCGAAGGAAGACGTGCGCGAGGCGACCTTCAATCCGTCAACGCGAACGAGCACGTTCAACAACTCCTCGGACAGCCCGTCGGAGAAGTATTCCTGATTGCCTTCCGGCGACATGTCCGCAAACGGCAAGACGGCGATGGTCGGCGCGTCGTCTTCGGCGGCTGCAACGCGGACGCCTGACGCTTCAGCGCCGCCGGCGTCGGCCGGGTTCGGTCTCGCAAAAAGCCAGACGGCCGCGACCACAACAACGGCAAGCGCGACTAAGACGCCGACCTGATAGCGGCGATCGGCGAGAAACCGCTCGACGCCGCCGGGCGCTTGCTCGTCCTGCGGCATCAGCTCGCCGTCGCCGGAGATTTCGGAAATCGCGTTTAAGAGCGCGTGCAGCTCCGGCGCCGTGTTGTCGCCGCTCCATTTGCCGAAATTGATCGTCTGGTACTGGCGGAAACCGAGCGGCGCTTCGGCGTCATTGAGACCTATGGGGATCAGAACCCCTTTGTCGCGGGCGAACACCGCCTCGTCCTTGACCCAATCGGACTCGTTGGCGCTCGAAGACCAGGCGACGACAATCGCGTCCGCTTTATGGAGCTGTTGTTCAATGTCCTTCGCGAAAGCGGCGCCGCCCCGGATATGCCGATCCCACCAGACGGAGTGCCCGCTCGCCGTGAGCGCCTCAGCGAGTTTTTCGATCCTCGGGCGATCATCTCGCGAGTAACTGATAAAAACCTGCGCCATCGCCGGGCGGTCTCCCCCAAAAAGGCGAAAAAATTCACGCCGTTATCGGCTCATATAGGAAATAGCGCGGTCAAACCGCCCTCGCAATTCAACTTGCATCCGCGGAAGCGGCTATCTCTTGCCAAATGCCGAAAAACCGGGCACGCCCCGCGCCCATGACGCAACGCACAACCAACCTGCGCAATATCGCGATTATCGCCCATGTGGACCACGGCAAGACAACGCTGGTGGACGAGATGCTGCGCCAGTCCGGGGCGGTTGCGGCCCACGCCGACATGGCCGAGCGGGCCATGGATTCCAACGATATCGAGCGCGAGCGCGGGATCACGATCCTGGCGAAATGCACAAGCGTCGTCTGGGGCGGACGGCAAGCCTCATCCTTCGAGACGCCCGATCGCCTTCACCCTGAGGGGCGCGGCAGCGCCGTCACGAAGGGCGAAGGCGATCGGGCTCCTCAGGATGAAGAGATAAGGATCAACATCGTCGACACCCCCGGTCACGCCGATTTCGGCGGCGAAGTGGAGAGGATCCTGTCCATGGTGGACGGCTGTCTCCTACTCATCGACGCCGCCGAGGGGCCGATGCCGCAGACCAAGTTCGTTTTGTCCAAGGCGCTGGCGCTCGGCCTGAAGCCGATTGTCGTCCTGAACAAGGTCGACCGGCCGAACGCAGACCCCGACGCGGCGCTGGACGCCGCGTTCGATCTCTTCGCCGCCCTCGGCGCCAATGACGAACAGCTCGATTTCCCGTCGCTCTATGCCGCGGGCCGCGACGGCTGGGCGGCGCGGTCACTCGATGAGCCGCGCGAAAATCTGAACGCGCTTTTCGAAACGGTGGTGGCGCACGTACCGCCGCCGCAGGTGTCAGGCGATGAAACAGAGCCATTCGCGATGTTGGCGACAACGCTGGAAGCGGATCCCTATCTCGGCAGATTGCTCACGGGCCGGATCGTCGCCGGCGCGGCGAAGCCCGGCGTCACAATGAAAGCGCTCTCGCGCGACGGCGCGCTCGTGGAACAGGCGCGCGTGTCGAAAGTCCTCGCTTTCCGCGGCCTCAAACGCCAACCGGTCGACGAAGCGCTGCCCGGCGACATCGTGGCGATCGCCGGTTTCACAAAAGCGTCCGTGTCCGACACGATTTGCGCGCTCGAATGCGACAAGGCGCTGCCCGCGCAGCCGATCGATCCGCCGACGCTCTCGATCACCATCGCCGCCAACGACTCCCCGCTCGCCGGGCGCGAGGGCGATAAGGTTCAGTCCCGCGTCATCCGCGAACGCCTCCTGCGCCAGGCGGAAGGAGACGTCGCCATCACGGTCACGGAAACCGCTTCGAAAGACGCCTTCGACGTCGCCGGCCGCGGCGAATTGCAGCTCGGCGTGTTGATCGAAAACATGCGCCGCGAAGGATTTGAGCTTGCCGTCTCCCGTCCGCGGGTTGTGACGCGCACGGACGAAGGCGGAAAGCTGCTGGAGCCCATCGAAGAAGTCGTGATCGATGTGGACGACGAATATTCCGGCGTCGTCATCGAAAAGCTGTCGCAAAAGAAAGCCGAGCTGGCGGAGATGAATCCGGCAGGCGCGGGCAAGACCCGCATCGTCATGCATGCGCCGTCGCGGGCGCTGATCGGCTATCACGGCGAGTTCCTCACCGACACGCGCGGCACCGGGGTCATGAACCGGTCCTATCTTGAGCACGGGCCCCATAAGGGTCCGATCGAAGGCCGGCGCAACGGCGTTCTTATCTCCAACGGCGACGGAACCGCGGTTCCTTACGCTCTTTGGAACCTCGAAGAGCGCGGCGTCATGTTCATCTCCCCGGGCGAGCCGGTCTATGAAGGCATGATCATCGGCGAAAACGCGAAGCCTGAAGATCTCGATGTCAATCCGTTGAAAGCCAAGCAGCTCACCAATATCCGCGCCGCCGGCAAAGACGAGGCGGTGCGCTTAACCCCGCCGCGCCGCCTGACGCTGGAACAGGCGATCAGCTATATCGACGAAGACGAGCTTGTCGAGGTCACCCCGAAATCCGTCCGGTTACGGAAGGTTGCCCTGAAACCGCATTTGCGCAAGCGCCGCGCCAAAGAGACGGCTTGAGCTCGCTGACTTATGCTTCATCCTTCGAGACAGCCTATCAACCCCCTCTGAGGATGTCTCAGGATTCGCCAAGCCCTCATCCTGAGGTGCAAACGCGCAGCGTTTGCCTCGAAGGACGGCCGCGGGCGTTGCGCTTTGCCGCCATCCTTCGAGGGTCAAACGGGGCCCCAACCCCGTTTGACGCTACGCAAAAGCACCTCAGGATGAAGGAAAGAGCAATTTTGGGCCAGCCACTCGGGACAAAGCATAACCACACGCGTTGCAGTCCAGTTTTGAACTTCGTCGTCAAGGCGCTCGCGCAAAATGCGGGCGGATAATAAACTCACAATGTCAAAGAGCCCGACGCGGCGGCGATCGTTTCGCCCCGCGCCCGACGCTGGAAGGTCCTCTCTGGTTTCTGCGCCGCCTGTCGGCTGTCGCGCCCCAATGCGTACGGTCCTCACTCCAACGCGGAGGCCATTATACGTCCGCGCCGGAAGGCGCCGATAACTACGCACCGAATGCGGGATTGAGCGCGATTTATGTCCCGCTGGTTGCACGGCGCGGGTGGGTTTTCGCCTTGGCGTTGTGGAGGTTTTTTGGTCTGAGCCCATGCCTCCGCTCATCCCGGCGAAGGCCGGGATCTCAGGCGGCGTACTCGGAGTATGTTGCACGAGGTCCCGGCTTTCGCCGGGATGAGCGGAATTTGGTTTTTGTTATGGTGCGAAGACTTCCCGTTCAGAGACAAGTTGACGACTCAAAAGAGTTTACGCACTTCCACCTCCCCCTTGAGGGGAGGTCGAAATTTGCGACTGCAAATTTCGGGAGGGGGTTGTGCGAGGGAAAATGAGCATTCGGAGTGCGCAAACACCAGTGCGCCCCCCCACCCGCTCATCCCGACGAAAGTCGGGATCTCCTGCAGCACACGCTGAGTTTGCCGACAGAGATCCCGGCTTTCGCCGGGATGAGCGGAATTTGTTGTAGAGAAAAACAGCTGCGCGAAGGCGCCGCCCTAACTCAAACTCTCTTTCATCAGCTTGCCGGCGCGGCCGAAATCCATGGCGCCGCTGTAGCGCTCTTTGAGCGCGCCCATGCAGCGGCCCATGTCTTTGAGGCCGGAGGCTTCATATTCGGTGATGACTTCGTCAACCGCGACTTTGATTTCGTCTTCAGAAAGCTGGCGCGGCAGGAACTCGCGGATCACGTCGATCTCAGCGCGTTCCTGTTCGGCGAGTTCGGGCCGGCAGCCCTTTTCAAAGGCTGCGGCGCTGTCTTCGCGCTGCTTCACCATTTTGGTCAGGATCGCCAGAATCTCATCGTCGCTCACCCCTTCGCAGCGGTCTTCGCCGCGCGCAGCAATGTCGCGGTCTTTGATCGCAGCGTTAATCAAGCGCAGCGTGGCGACGCGAAGCTTGTCGTCTTTCGCCTTCATCGCCGTTTTCAGGGCGTCGTCGATTTTTGCTCTAAGCATCGGTCCTGATTCTCCAAAAACCGTCGCGGGCCTTACGCAAATCTCGCGCCGCGCGACCGCCAACTTTGTAACCATCTGAATTTCTTGGATTGTTTCAAGCTAATCCGTCATTGACCCATTGGGGTCCCTTCGCATAGCTTCCCGTCAATTTGCGCGGAGGCTCAGCACCAGCCCGACGCCGCCTCTCGCGTCGCAATCATACGAAAGCCCAGGAGAGATATTCTCTTATGCGCATTAGTCAAGATCCCGCGCCGAAACCCACCGCCGTCCTGGTTTTGGCTGACGGAACATGCCTTTACGGGACCGGTCTCGGCGCCGCCGGCGAAGCCGTCGGCGAGGTGTGTTTCAATACGGCGATGTCGGGCTACCAGGAAATCCTCACAGATCCGTCCTACGCGGCGCAGATCATTACGTTCACCTTTCCTCATATCGGCAATGTCGGGGTCAACCCGGAAGACATCGAAGACGCCTCCCCCGCCGCCGCCAGCGCGGCCCGCGGCGCCGTCTTCCGGGCGCCGTCGACCAGCCCGTCGAACTATCGCTCGCATATGGATCTCAATGTGTGGCTGCGACGGCGCGGCATCATCGGCCTCGCCGGGGTCGACACGCGCGCGCTGACCGCCAGCATCCGCGAAAACGGCATGCCCCACGGCGTCATCGCACACAGCACGGACGGTGTTTTCGACATTGAAAAACTGCAGCAGCGCGCGGCCGACTGGGAAGGTCTTGAAGGCCGCGACCTGGCCAAAGACGTAACGACGTTGCAGACCTATCCCTGGAGCGAAACCGGATGGCGATGGAAGGACGGCTACGGCGCCCATGACGGATCCGGCCCGCACATCGTGGTTGTCGACTATGGCGTGAAACGCAACATCCTGCGCCGTCTCGCCAGCGAAGGCTGCCGCGTCAGCGTCGTCTCGGCGACGGCGAGCTACGAGGAGATTATGGAAAAGCGCCCCGACGGCGTTGTCCTTTCCAACGGCCCCGGCGATCCGGCGGCGACGGCGGCATATGCAGCGCCGGTCATCCGTAAGCTGATCGACAACAAGGTCCCGACTTTCGGCATTTGCCTGGGGCACCAGCTGCTCGCCCTCGCCGCCGGCGCCAAAACCAAAAAAATGACCCAAGGCCATCACGGCGCGAACCATCCGGTGCAGGACGTGAAGACCCGAAAGGTCGAAATCGTCTCCATGAATCACGGCTTCACCGTCGACCGCGACACGCTGCCTGCGAATGTCGTTGAAACCCATGTCTCCCTGTTCGACGGCACCAACAGCGGCGTCGCCCTCACCGACGCCCCCGCCATGTCGGTGCAGCACCACCCGGAGGCCTCACCCGGGCCGGAGGACAGTTTCTATATTTTCAAGCGGTTTGTTGACGGGCTGCGCACTCAGGCGGTTTAACGCCCGGAGCGCGCTCATTTAAGCCGATCCAGCTACCTGAACTCTTCCGGAATAATACCCGCGATGCTCGCCCCGTCCGCCAGCAGGACATATTCGCCGCGGTCGTAGTAAAACTCGGCGGACGTGATGGTCGTTGTGCCGGTCATATCGCGAAACATCTGGTTCAGGTTCGGATGGGTCGACGAGCCGGGAATGACGGTCATGTCAAATGTACAGTTGAAGCGATCATCGCCGCGCCGGATGCGTTTGCATTCCAGGTTTCGAATATCGTTGAAGTTGACGCAGACCTCGATGCTGGGATCGATCTTCAGCCGCGATTTGAAGCCCCCCAGGCATCCATTCGCCGGATAGAAATCGTTGACCCGCTTTCTGAGCGCGCGGGCTATGTCGGCTTCGACCGGCGCAGCGCGCTCGCCCGGCTTGCCGGCGTCGCCGCCGCCAAGGCCGATCCGGGTAAGCAGTGCGTCAGGCGCCCCGCCCAGCAGCAGCAACGCCAGCGGACGATTTTCAGCGACTAGGTCGGTCCTGTTTCTAAAATCATTGTAGAGGCGCTGCGTTTCGAGGCTGAATGCCCGCTGAAAATTCGTGTAGAGAAAGATCTTGTTCGGCTTTTTGCCGCCTTGCGCATTGCGGCTGCTGCCGCCGGTCGACCCGTCGACAATCAGCCGGTGACCGTCGGCAAGCCGAACCTGATAAAAATAGGCGCTCTTAGGCGGATCGTTCTCGAAATAACTCCCCGACACATAGGCGACATGGGTGAGCTTGTGGCCTGCTTTCTCCATGGCGCAGGCCATATCGACATAATCGCCGTCGGCCCGCACGGCGCCGAAAAGAACCAACCGCCCCTCTTGCGTTTTGATCGTGAGGTCGCGGCAATGGCGCACGACGCGCCAGTGCGGCGCCAGGTTCTCGATCACGCCGTCGCCGTTGCCGAGACTGTTTCGGCCGATATCGTCAGGCTCCAGATTGGCGCTCCACTTCCAGACGGGGCCGTCGGGCGTCTTTTCGCTTTTTGACGAGGTAAGTTTGACGGCCGACGCACCTGGCTTCGACTCGGGCGCCGGCTCGGAAAACTCCGCTTCCAGTTTCGCCGACGCCGACGAGAGGCTGTCGATCGTGTTGAGGATGCGTTTCGTATTGTATTGGTGCTTTTCGGCAAGGCGACGGCGTATCTTGAGACCGGATTCGGAATTGAGCGTAAAGCTGTGCTCCAATCGGGATCGCCTCAGCTTTTTCTCTATATACGCTGTCACGTCCTGGCGCTGCTTCATTGCAGCGACCACGCGAGGGTATTGCGCTAACCACACGCTCTCCTCGTCGCCGATAACCTCCGTCCATTGCTCCGAGCCCGTCGGGCGCACTTCCACGTGACGCGCGCCAAAGCGGGTTTCAATCTCTGTCTTGTCTTCTTCAAGCCTCGCCTTGATGAAGTGCTCTTTTCCTTTCGGATCGATGAGCGGCACCTTGTCCTTTCGGGCGCCGACATCGTGCAGCTGAAACCAGAATTCGCCCATTGACGAGTACCCGTCGGGGCGCGACGCATATGGCGCGGACCACGAGGTGAATCGGGCGATGGGAACAGTGCTCGGCGCAGGAAGGCCTCGGTAGGCCTCTGCGCTCAATTCGGCCGCGCACGCATCGATATCGACCTTTTCCGCGGCGGCGAAGCGGCGAATTACGCCATATCCGTTGTCAAAGCCGAATTCACTGTTCTTGCCGCTGGCCGACAGGTCGGATTCCGTCGCGAAGGGCCAGTTTTTCCAACTATCATCCGTATACGTATCTTGTAGAAGGCTCACAAATCTCTCAACGGCGTCCAGATAGGATCCGGCGCGGCCTTGCGTGACCGCGCATCGGGTAACGGTCGAGGCCGACCGGGCGCGGCGACCGGCGTCCGCTGAACCGGCGGTCCTGCCGCCGCCGAGAATCATGCCGGGAATTTCGATCAGCCGCACTTCGGCGGATTTCTCTATCTTGCGCAACACGGACATATTTTTGTGGAACATGTCGATGCAATGGCTGCATCCCAGCGAGAAGATGAGGTCAACGCGATTTTCGCTGTTGTCGCCGATATTCAAGGCGGATACGCGGACTCCGCTGAGTTTTTCCTCAACAGACTCTTCTTTTCCGCCCCCGCAGCCGCTCAACAAAAAGACGGTCAGAAAAAAGTGAACAAACGCCTTCATGACTCCCCCATCAGATCGTTCAATTTTGTTGGAATTTTGGCTGCGAGTAAAGCTCGCCGCGTCCGCTACGCCTTTACCCCCACAAACCGCGCCATCCGCTCCAGCTCCGCCTCCAGCTTCGCTCGCCGCGCGGTTGTTTCCTTCACCTTCGGCTCCCACCACACATTCTCAAGCTTCAGCGTTCCCGCTTTGCGGTCGGCGCGGGCCTCGATGCGCCCGACGAAGCGATCGCCTTCCAGCAGCGGGTAGACATAATATCCATACTGACGTTTTGCGGCGGGCGTGAAGATTTCGATCCGGTAGTCAAAGCCGAAAAGCCGCGATAAACGGTTGCGGTCGCGAATCACCGGGTCGAAGGGGTTGAGAATGCGCAGCCGGCTCGTGGGCGACGGGACGTCGGCGAGGCGGTCCTCGATATCCGCCGGCGCAAGCGCTTTCACGACGGATTTGTCGGCGCATACGATTTCCACGTCTTGCAGTTTGCGGCGTCGTTTCTTCGACCACGCCTTGACTTCATCCAGGTCCGCCGCGTCCCAAAAGCGCTGGATGTCGCCTTCCGTCCCGAAGCCGAGGCGCCGCAGCGCATTCTCGCAGAGCCAGTCGATCTGTCGTTCGTCGTCGACTTCTATTGCGAGAACATCTTCAGGGATCACCTTTTCGCGCAATTGGTACTGCTTGACGAAATTCGCGCGATGGCAGGTCGCCAGGACGCCGGCATACCAGTAATAGTCCAGCGCGCATTTGTGGGGCGGGCGCGCCCAGGCGTGTGCGGATTTTTTGGGCCCCGATTCGAACGCCTTGGTAGAGAGCGGGCCTTCTTCCGATATCCGGCGCAGCATGTCTTCGCACTCTTCGGGCGAGGACATGATGTCTCGCCATCCGTTCTTGTCGAGATGCTTTTTCATCCGGTCGAACTGGCGGCGCCAGTAGGGGAAGAATTCCATGGGCAGAACGGACGCGTCATGGGTGAAATGCTCGAAGGCGAACCGCTCCTTTACGAGCTTGTCCAGCATGCCCTCCCGGTAGCGCTGGCGGCGCGACCACAGGATGTGATCATGGGCGCGCGCCACCACGCGGATCGTATCGAGCTGAACGAAGCCGATCTTTGTAATCAGCGAGGTCAAATCATCGGGCCGCGCCGATCCCGTCGCCGGCGCTGCAAGACCTTGCGCATCCAGCCAAAGCCGGCGCGCGTCGCGATTTGAAATCCGAAGGGTCATGGAGTTCGCGAACCTAACGCCCACCCCCGCCAACGCAACTGCGATTTTCTGTTCTCGCCGGCGCCGCGGCGGTCTAGCGTAGCCCCATGAGCAAAGAGAATTTACAAGCGATGTTCGAGAAGATCACGAACACCGGCTTTACAAAGTCCGCGGGCTTTTCAGTGCGTGATTTCGAGGAAGGCGCCGTCACGCTGGAGATGACGCCCAGCGACGAATTCAATCAGTTCATGGGCTACGTCCATGCGGGCGTTGTCACGGGACTGGCCGACCACGCGGCGGGCGCCGCCTATGCGTCGGCGCTGCCGGAAGGGCGCATCTGCCTGACCATTGAACTTAAAATCAACTTCCTCAAACCGGCGCAAGGGGAAAAACTGGCGGCCGAAGCCAAAGTCATCTCGGCCGGCGGCACCGTAGGCGTCGTCAAATCCGATGTCTATGGAGAGACCGGCGGAGAGCGTACCCATTGCGCCACCGCGATCGTGACATTACGTGCGGTTTCCGCTGGATAGGTTCCCCGCTAGAAAATCGTCATGTCAGAATCAAACACCGCTCCCCCCTTTCAGGTTCAGGTCGTGCCGGTCACGCCGTTCCAACAGAACTGTTCCATCATCAAGGCGCCGTCGGGCAAAGCCGCGGTCATCGATCCCGGCGGCGAGCCCGAAAAGATCTTGAAGGCGGCGGAGGCGTTCGGCGCAACCATCGAACAGATCTGGCTGACCCATGGTCATCTCGACCACGCCGGCGGCGCCGAAGCGGTCAAACGCAAAACCGGCGCGCCGATTATCGGTCCCCATGAAGAGGACACGTTCTGGCTCGACGAAATCGCCGACCACTGGGCGCGCTACGGTCACCCCGGCGCCGGCGAGGACTGTAAGCCGGATAAATGGCTTCACGACGGCGATACGCTGGAGCTTGACGGGATCAAATTCGACGTCGTCTACACGCCGGGCCACACGCCGGGGCATGTGGTCATCTTTCACCGCGGGGCGCGGATTGCTTTTGTCGGCGACGTGATTTTCGCCGGCTCCATCGGGCGCACCGACTTTCCCCGCGGCGACCATCAGACGCTGATCAATTCCATCACCGGAAAGCTGTGGCCCCTCGGCAAAGACATGCAGTTCGTCCCGGGCCACGGTCCCGTTTCAACCTTCGGCCGCGAACGCCAGTCCAATCCCTTTGTGGGCGATAGCATCACCGGCTACGCCGGCGCGGAAAAACAGGCGCCCAACGAAATCGACCAGAAACTGTCGAAACGCTGGACGTAGTTTAGCGCCGCGAACCCTCCTCCCGTCTTTGCCGGCGAAAGCCGGCATCCAGGGATGTTGCGGGCGTCCCAAGAAAGTGTTCGTCGCCCAGAGAATCCGATCCACAATTCCCACTAACCTCATCCTGAGGCGCTTTTGCAAAGCAAAAGCCTCGAAGGATGGCGGCAAACATCCGCGCCTGCGGCCATCCTTCGAGGCCAACGCTGCGCGTTGGCGCCTCAGGATGAGGATCGCATGAATTGCAAGCCAGCCTCAGAGGCGATCACCCGCTGATAGTCTGCACACAGACGCATCTCTGGACCCCGGCTTTCGCCGGGGATGCGGCCCTGAGACTTCGACTACTCGCTTCGCGCGACCGGGATCACAAGTTTCCGAAAATGAATCTCATCGCCAAAGGCGGAATTGTCGTCATTTGCCGCGTTGGCGGCGGCGCGAAATTCAACAATGTCGTCCTCGTCGCCCGCGCGCCACTGAAACCTCCACGTCGCAACATCGGCGGCGGCAGGCGTCAGCGACCGGATCGCGGCGCCGTTGCTCTCCAGACTTGTATCGGACGATTCAAAAACCCCTGACGTCGCCGTCAGCAAGAATCCTGCAGTTCCCTCAGACGGCGTCGCAAAACGCAGGACGACTTCGTAAACATGGCCCGGCGAAGCGTATTCGGGCAGGCCCGACATAACCAGCGCCTGCGAGCGCCCGACAGGCTCGTGGTCGAAATGGCAGGAGGCGCAGGAATGCACCGTATCCGGATCGGCGGAAATCCACGGAGCGCCGTCGGGGTTCGCGGCCGCCATACCCGGCGCCAGGAAGGCGGCGACGCTAAGCCCCGCCAAGGGTCCAAACCGCCTCATCCGCGTTCCCTAGTCCGCGGGCTGCGGCTCGACAATGGCGCGGCCGACATAGTTGGTGTCGGTTCCGAACCAGACGGCGCCGGAGGGCTCGTGATAATGCATGTGCCGGATCGTGCCGCCGCCGGAGGGCACTTCCGTTGCGCTGAAGAATTCTTCTGTCTCCGGATCAAATCCCAGGAACACATTCGGTTCAAGCCCTGACGCAACCATCCAGACGCGGCCTTTGCTGTCCGACGCCATGCCGTAGGGCCGCGAAGCCCGTTCGCCGGGCAACGCCCATTCTTTAAACCGTTCGCGTTTCGGATCGTACCGCCCGAGCATGCCGTCGGCATAATCGACATACCAGACGCTTCCGTCGGCGAGCACCTCAAGACGACGCGGGCGCGCTGTATCGCGCGGCAGGTCGATTTCCTTCAGCTCCATTGTATCCGGCGAAACATGGGCGAGCTTGGCGGTTCCAAACAACGCCACCCATATCGATCCGTCCGGCGCCAGCTTGACGCCATAGGGCCGCGACCGCTCGGTCTGCGATGGAATGAGATCAACGCTGCGGCTCTCGATATTCAGCCTGCCGATCATATTGGCGCCCTGCAGCGTAAACCAGATGTTGTCTTCGCTTGCATCGAAAATCAGCGTATGAGGATCGCGCGCCGCCGGATCCGGCATCGGGATTTCTTCGGTCGCTTTCGTGGTCGGATCATATCGGCCGATCAACGCGGTCTTGTTGCCCGCATACCAGACGACGCCGTCCGATCCGACAATCAGGTTGTGCGGCCCCGATCCCTCTTTGAGGTCGACCTTGTGAATGTCGCCGGTCTCGGCGTTGAGATGCGCGAGGTAGCCCGTGCGCTGCCCCACGAACCAAATAGAGTCCTCGTCGTGCGCAAAAGGATCGCGCGGGCGCGAGTTCTCATACGGCACTTTCCATTCTCGAATATCGACGGTTTCGCTTGCATCCGCGCTCGCCGGCGTCATGAAAACCGCCGCCGCCGCTGCGCCCAGTATCCTGAACATATCGCCTCCAACCAGTCCCTGACGGCAGGGATAGCACGACTGCGCTGACCGGCCCAACGCCGAGGTCCGGCGGCGGCGCTGCTGACTGATGAACAAACGTTAATTCGCGACCATGCGAAGGCGGCTGAAATGTTCGTCCCAGCCCTTGTCGTGGTTGGCCGCCATGCCGAAGGCGTCTTCCTCGACTTTTTCCCAGCCTTTGTGAACGAGAGTCACAATGGTCCCGCCGCTCACCGCTTCCAGTGTCCAGGTGCAGGTTGTCTCAACGCCTTTCAGCCATTCATGGGTGAAGGTGTGAACCAGCCGTTCGGGCGCCTTCATTTCCAGCACTTTTCCCCAACACAGCCTGTCGCCCTCCTTGCCGTGCGAATTGGTTTCCAGAAGATAGTCGCCGCCTTCGCGCAAATCGGCGCCGCCCTTATGGAACCACAGGGCGAGCTGATCCGCCTTCGTCAAAAACTTCCAAACATGATCAGGCGGCGCCTTGATGAAGACGGTTTTGACGATCTTGATGTCGGTCATTGGTTTTCCTTTGCTTCCGCTGCTTCTTTCAGTCTGGCGAGGTTGTCGTCCCAGAAACGATCGAACAGCGAGAGCCAGTCGGCCGCCGTTTTCAGCGCTGCCGGCTCCAGCCTGTTGATCCGCTCACGTCCCTTTTGCTGCACCGTGACGACGCCGCCTTCTTTCAAGACGGCGAGATGCTTGGCCACCGCCGGCCGGGTCATGTCAAAGGCGCCGGCGATCTCGCCGATCGACTTATCGCCGCCAGCCAGCATTTCGATGATGGCGCGCCGCGTCGGGTCCGAGAGCGCGCGAAAAACCGGCTGGCCCATTTCGCTGTTCAACATAATATGAAACCTTTTGGTTTTTCTTTTATAAAACCTTTTGGTTTCATGTCAACAGGCGCAATTATGGGCTTTTCCTTTTGCGGCGCTTCGCCTAAGACACCGCTTTAACCGACAATTGATTCCATTCCGCCCGATCGGCCCGCAAGGTCCGCCTTCGGCGCGGCTGCGCGCGAGTACCCATGCCGAAACGTACAGATTTATCGTCAATCCTGATTATCGGCGCCGGCCCCATTATCATCGGCCAGGCGTGCGAGTTCGACTATTCCGGCGTCCAGGCGGTCAAAGCCCTGAAGGAAGAAGGCTTTCGGGTCATTCTCGTCAATTCGAACCCCGCCACCATCATGACCGACCCGGAACTGGCGGACGCGACTTACATCGAACCGATCACGCCCGATTTCGTCGAAAAAATTATCGCCAAAGAGAAACCCGACGCGATCCTGCCGACCATGGGCGGCCAGACGGCGCTGAATTGCGCGCTCGCGCTGGAAAAAGACGGGGTCCTGGCCAAATACGGCGTGGAAATGATCGGCGCTCGAAGCGATGTCATCGAAAAAGCGGAAGACCGCGAGAAGTTTCGCACCGCGATGACCAAGATCGGCCTTGAAAATCCGCGCTCGGCCATCGCCGCCGCGCCGGCCATTACCGACGACAACGGGAAAATCGTCGGCTATGACCGCGCGGCCGGGGTCTCCGACGCCATGCAGCTGATCGACGAAATCGGCTTGCCCGCCATTATCCGCCCCGCCTTCACGCTCGGCGGCACCGGCGGCGGCGTCGCCTACAACCGCGAAGAGTTCGAACATTTCATCCGTACCGGAATAGATGCGTCGCCTGTGGGCCAGGTCCTGGTCGATGAAAGCCTGCTGGGATGGAAAGAGTTTGAGATGGAAGTCGTCCGCGACAAAGCGGACAACTGCATTATCGTGTGTTCCATTGAGAACCTCGACCCAATGGGCGTTCATACCGGAGACTCCATAACGGTCGCCCCTGCGCTGACGCTGACGGACAAAGAGTTTCAGCGCATGCGCAACGCCTCGATCGCCGTCATGCGCGAAATCGGCGTCGAAACCGGAGGCTCCAACGTTCAGTTCGCCGTTAATCCGGAAGACGGCCGGCTCGTCGTCATCGAAATGAATCCGCGCGTGTCGCGCTCGTCCGCGCTGGCGTCCAAGGCGACTGGATTTCCGATTGCCCGGATCGCCGCCAAACTCGCCGTCGGATACACGCTGGACGAACTCGACAACGACATCACCGGCGCAACGCCGGCGTCGTTCGAGCCGACGATCGATTATGTCGTGACGAAGATTCCGCGCTTCGCTTTCGAGAAATTCCCCGGCGCCGAGCCAATGTTGTCGACCGCGATGAAGTCGGTCGGTGAAGCGATGGCGATTGGCCGGACATTCGCGGAATCGCTGCAAAAAGCGCTGCGTTCTCTCGAAACGGGCCTGCATGGGCTGGACCCCATCGACGTGCCCGGCCTCGGCGAAGGAGACGACGCCAACGCGTTCCGCGCCGCGCTCGCCGTGGCGACGCCCGACCGCCTGCGCGTGACGGCGCAGGCCATTCGTCACGGCTTGCCGATCGAGCAGGTGCGATCGATTACGCAATACGACCCATGGTTCCTCGACCGAATTGAAGAAATCATCGTCGCTGAAAAGAAGGTGGCCCGCGACGGCGTACCGTCTGACCCGGAACGCCTTCGCGCGTTAAAGGCTATGGGCTTCTCCGACAAGCGCCTTGCGGATCTCAGCGGCGGCACGGAAGCGGAACTGCGCGCCTTTCGGCGGGAACGCGGCGTCACGCCGGTTTACAAACGCGTTGACACCTGCGCCGCGGAATTCGCGGCCAAGACGCCCTATATGTATTCCGCATACGAACCGGGCGGCGATGCGGCGTGCGAGGCGCGCGCCTCGGCGCGCAAGAAAGTCATTATTCTCGGCGGCGGTCCCAATCGCATCGGACAGGGGATCGAGTTCGACTATTGCTGCTGTCACGCAGCGTTTGCCCTTGCTGATATCGACGTTGAGTCGATCATGGTGAACTGCAATCCTGAGACGGTTTCCACCGACTATGACACGTCGGATCGGTTGTATTTCGAACCGCTCACGGCGGAAGACGTCCTGTCGATCGTCGACGCGGAGCGCGCCTCCGGCGAACTTCTGGGCGTTATCGTCCAGTATGGCGGACAAACGCCGCTCAAGCTCGCAGCCGTCCTTGACGCGGAAGGCGTGCCGATACTGGGCACGCCTTATGACGCCATCGATCTCGCAGAAGACCGCGAACGATTTCAAAAACTCGTACAGGAGCTCGGCCTCCGGCAGCCGAAAAACGCAACGGCGCCGTCTTTGGAAGCCGCCGCCGAGATCGCCCAGGAGGTCGGGTATCCCCTCGTCACCCGCCCCTCCTACGTGCTCGGCGGGCGCGCCATGGAAATCGTGCGCGATCAGGCCGCGCTGAACCACTATCTGGCAACGGCCCAGATCGAGATCAGCGAAGACGAGCCCCTGCTCCTCGATCAGTATCTGCAGAACGCGGTCGAGGTGGATGTGGACGCCGTCTGCGATGGTGAGACCGTTTATATCGCCGGCGTCATGGAACATATCGAGGAAGCGGGCATTCACTCAGGAGACAGCGCCTGCTCCCTGCCGCCCTACACCCTGTCGGACGATATCGTCGTGCAACTTAAAGAACAGACGGTTAAGCTCGCGCACGCCCTCGGCGTCGTCGGCCTGATGAATGTTCAGTATGCGATCAGAGGCGAGGAAATCTTCATTCTGGAAGTCAACCCGCGCGCCTCGCGCACGGTTCCGTTCGTCGCCAAATCAACGGGACTGCCCGTCGCCAGATTCGCCGCCAAAGTGATGGCGGGGAAAAAGATCGCAGGCATGGCGCTGCCGACGATCGATCCGGGCCACATGTCGGTAAAGGAAGTCGTCTTTCCGTTTTCGCGGTTTCCCGGCGTCGACACTGTGCTGGGACCGGAAATGCGCTCAACGGGCGAAGTCATGGGTATTGACCACGGCTTTGCAAAATCGCGCGCCAAGAGCCTGATCGCCGCCGGCGCTCCCATGCCGCTTGAGGGGCGCGTATTCGTCTCGCTCAAGGATTCTGACAAGGAAGGAATGCTTCTTTCCGCATCGAAACTTTTGAAGATGGGCTTTTCAATCGTCGCAACGCGCGGCACCGCCAATTTCTTCAAATCACAAGGCCTGGAAGTTGAAACCATCAACAAAGTCTTGGAAGGGCGCCCGCATATCGTCGACTCGCTGAAGAACGGCGAAGTGCAACTCGTCTTCAACACGACCGAAGGCGCCCAGGCGGTGAAGGATTCGCGCTCCATCCGGATCACGTCGCTCGCCCAGAAGATTCCGTGCGTCACCACCGCCGCCGGCGCCCGCGCCGCCGTACGGGCGATCGAGGCGCTGCGCGACAGCGGCGTCGACGTCGCGTCGCTGCAGTCCTACTTTTCGCGATAAAGCGCCTTCCTGGCGCGCCGGAGGACCGGATGCGCATCTGGTGAGCGGCCCTTCACAATCCTGCTGTAAGGCGCTGATTTGTATCTGTTTTCAGGTATCCTGACGCGCATTTTAGTAGAATTCTTGTTGAAAAACGCCGGGGCGGGGTCTATATCCCCGCTCCTGCCCGATGCGACGGCCGCGGCGATTTCGTCCCGGCCGCGCTCTTTTTTTGCTCTGCGGTCACGGCGGAGTGCGGGCGGACCTAGGAGAGAAAGGCTCGAGGATGGACAAGGTCCCGATGACGATGGATGGCTTCCAGCAATTGGAGGCGGACCTGAAGAAATTGAAGAACGAAGAACGCCCGGCGGTGATCCAGGCGATCGCGGAAGCGCGCGCTCATGGCGACCTTTCGGAGAATGCCGAATACCACGCCGCCAAGGAACGCCAAGGCTGGATCGAAAGTCAGATTCTTGAACTGGAAGATAAAGTCACCCGCGCCGAAGTCATCGACGTGACCAAGCTGAACGGCGACACCGTGAAATTCGGCGCAACGATTACGTTGATCGACGAAGACACCGAGGAAGAAAAGATCTGGCAGATCGTGGGCGACCACGAAGCGGATGTGAAACAGCGCAAGATCTCTATCTCCTCGCCCATCGCCCGCGGCGTTATCGGCAAGGAAGTCGGCGACTCTGTCGAAGTCTCAGCCCCCGGCGGCGCACGCGCGTTTGAGATCGCGAAGGTGATCTACAAGTAAAACGCCCGTTTGATTGAAAACAACGCAGAAAAGCGCCGCCAGGCATTGGCGGCGCTTTTTTTGTGGAGGCGAGTGGAGTTTTCGTTACCCGCTCATTCCCGCGCAAGCGGGAATCCAGATGTTGGAAAAGGTCGCCGCCGAACGCGGGTTTCCTTCCATTTAATGGATCCCCGCTTGCGCGGGGATGAGCGGACGATCGTCATTTTGTTATTCTGGCGCCGCCTCAGCGCGCGCCCAAGCGCCGTCGCGATATTCGAATATGGAGCCGCTCGCCAGTTCTATGGTCGCGCCCGACTGAAATTCCGCTGACGATATCGTCACCAGCCGTCCGCCGTTGCCGACCATGCCGCTGACCTTAAACATGTTTTCAGTATGCTCATAAACGACCTCGCTCGTTGGATAGGGGATCGCGACGCCGCCGATAATGTCAAAGCCGCCAGAGATGATGCCGCGACTGACCGGCAGGTCCCCTCGCGTTTCCCCCATTACCTTCGTCCAATTTCCGTCCTTGAAACTCAAAAAATCCATCAAGTCTTGATCGAATGACTCATTGAAAGCCTCACTTTCCGCCGCATGCAACGCGGAAACAACGGCATCGGCTTCCGCCCTAAACGGATTGTCCGGATGCCTCTCAACGAATGCTGCAATGACTGACAGGTCGTCGCTTTCTTTCGCTGCATCCCATTCAATCGCAACGATACGCGCACGCGCGTCGGCCGCCCGTCGTGCGTCGGGGTTTTGTTCAATATAGGTCTCGTAGGCGGCTATTGTGTCTTCCTCCTCTGCGGCATCCCATGCTTCATCAGCGCATGCGACAATCGCGAGCCCCGACAAACCCAAAATGAACCGAAGATAGATGTGCATCGCACCTCTCCTCTTTTGTTGGCGATGAAGAAACGCAACAAGGCAATGGCGCAATTGATCCGTCGCATGAGCAATATAGAGGAAAAACGCCCCGCATGCATGACCGGCGTTTAAGCCTTGGTTTTCGGCGTTTTTCGCCTTTTGTTCCCGCCTTCCAAAATGCTGATGAGCAAGCGCATCCTGCGCAGGCCGACTTTCGGCCTTCTTAAGCGCGTAACCGCCAACATGCGCGTTCCCTTTCAGCAAGGCGGCCGCCGTGTGGCGACACCGCACCGAATAGGTTAGTCTCGTTGGCAAAAAAGGAGGCCTCATGATCACCAAGCGCGACTTTCTGAAATCAGCAGCCGTCGGAACGGCCGCCGCGGGGATTGGGGCTTCGGGGAGCCAGGCCGGCGCGACGACGTCGCCCGATCTGCCCGGTCCGATTTCGGCGGACGAGCGACGCGCGCGCATTGCCAAAGCGCAGGAACTGATGGGCCGGCAAGGGCTATCGGGCGTCCTGCTCGAGCCAGGCGCCTCGATGCTCTATTTCGCCGGGCTCAGCTGGTGGCGATCTGAACGGCTGGTGGCGGTGGTCATCCCTGCAGAGGGAGACATGGCGATCATCGCGCCGGCCTTTGAGGAGCCGTCGATCCGGGAGCAGATGGAGCTCGATGCGGAACTCCGGGTCTGGCATGAAGACGAATCCCCCTTCGCCCTGGTCAAGGGCGTGCTTGATGATCGCGGCGCAGCGGGACCGTTGGGGCTCGAAGCGAGCGTCCGCTATTTCGTCGTCGACGGCCTCAAAAAGGATATGAGCAGCCGCGAAACGGCGTCAGCGGACGGCGTTGTCTATGGCTGCCGGATGATCAAGTCCGAACACGAACTAAACCTCATGCAGACGGCCAACACCATCACCATGGCGGCCTATCGCGAAATTTATCCGAAGGTCGAGGCGGGCATGACGGGCTCGGATATTTCGGCGATGATGCGCGAGGCGACCCGCAAGCATGGCGCGGAGCCGACATTCGCGCTTGCCCTTGTCGGGGAGGCAAGCGCCTATCCCCATGGTTCAAAGAAAGTCCACAAGGTTGAGGAAGGCCAGGTCATCCTGATGGATTGCGGGTGCGACGTACATGGCTACAAATCCGATATCTCCCGGACATGGGTGCATGGCGAGGCGGATGTGGAGCAATTGCGCGTCTGGAATACCGTTCGTGAAGGTCAGGAAGTCGCACTGAAGACTGCGAAGGTCGGACTGCCGGCCCGTAGTGTGGACGCCGCTGTCCGCAAATTCTACGAAACCGAAGGCTTTGGTCCTGACTATCAGTTGCCGGGCCTGTCTCATCGCCTGGGGCACGGCATCGGTATGGAGGTGCACGAGCCGATCAATTTCGTCGGCAATGAGGACACGCCGCTCGCGCCGGGCATGTGCTTTTCGAACGAACCGGGGATTTATCTGCCTGGAAAATTCGGCGTACGCCATGAAGACTGTCTCTACATGACTGAGACGGGACCGACGCTGTTCACGGGCCTCACCCCGTCCATCGACAATCCGATGGGGTGAACCGTCTTCAGGGCTCCGGCGAGAAGACGCCAGTAGAAGCGCTTTTCCGCGCCGACCGACTCCTGTTGATTCGCCGCCTCACCATTTCGTCAATCGTTCTTTGAAATACGCCAAGAGGTCGGCGTCGGATATTTGCGTCAGCCCCTTGTCAAAGACGCCGATGAGTTTGGCCGTGACTTCGGGGGCGAGCTTCTTTCTGAGTTCCCCCAGCGCGCGCGGCGACAATGCAAGCACGAGCTGATCATACAGCCCGTCCCGGTTGGCGTCATTCAACTTGCCCGCGAGCCGGTGGACAAATGCGTCTTCAAGCTTCTCGTCCTGAGCCGGCGCCTCCATCGCGATCCGCGCCCCCGACCCCGCTTTGCGGCCGCGTCCGGGACGTTCAGATCCCAGTTCCCGCGCCGCCTTGCGGGCGTCATCGGCGGCGTCTTCGCCGATGAGCACCCAAGGCTCTTTTGCGCCCACACTTTCAAACAGTCGCATCTTTGCGCCATCGGCGACAAGGAACCAGGTATTTCGTTTGGGCGTGTACATATCAACGGCAGTGTGATCTAGCTTTGGCGATCAACGTTACGGGATAATATCTCTTGCGCAATTGACGTGGGTCAACGCCGCACCGTCGAAATGTGCGCATTCAGCCGTGGTCGGACGCGCACTTTTCAAAACAGTTTTCAGACATGCAAATGCGCGTCATGAAGGTCGTCGTCAAACCGATTGCGGTCGTTGCCACATGAATTGCACTTTAAGGATGCTATGCGCCGAATACCGGGATGCGGCCTTGGGCGTAATCGAAAAGGCGGAACTTATTGCGGTTTCCGAACCGGACTAACGTCTTCGCGCTGCGTCGAATAGATTTCCGCAGCAAACAATTTCCAATCGCCGTTGTCTCTGATCCAGATATTTGAGACATATCCGGAAAAGCCTTCCGTCGGCCCGTCGGGGCCCACAAATGATTCTGTTGTCTTGAAGCGAATAACAGCAAAGTCGTCCGCGATGTCCACGCCAACGAGCTCAATATCCCGGGACGAAACACGCATCCCGTATTCCCACCACTCTTTGAGACTGTCGATGAATTTTTGGCGGCCTTCATATACCTCGCCCATCGCCCAGCGCGAATAGGCCGGATGCAGCACGCTTTCGTATGCTTGCCAACCGGCTCCATCAACAAGTGTTGATGCCGATAAATCATGAAAGCTTTCTCTTAGTCTTTCATCGGAGATCACCGATTCCGCGTGAACCGAAACAGAAACACCAAAACTGAAGAGGCCAGACAAAAAAGCCAACATTAGCGTGCGCATGAAAACTGCTCCCCGGGAATTTTGCTGCCAATGCTGTTTGGCACAGTCCCCACGATGAGAATACCGTCACACGAGATGGGCGTTTCTGCGTTCGACCAACCGGTCTAATCCGTCGATGAAGCGAGTTTGACAGACACATGTGCGAACGTCCGCGTCGAAGCGGGCTTGCGCTTTTCCCAAGCCATATTGTCCGTTTCGCAACGATACGCCCAAAGCAAGCCGCATCATTCTCGCTTCTGCCGCCTGGAGGCCTCGTCCATTGCGAAAATCGCTGTGGCGTACATTTTATGCATGGCGTCACCCATCTTCGGGTCCGCAGACGACAATGTGCCGGCGTTGAACATCGGATCCGGCGCATACTCGGCCGCGAGCTGCACCGATTTGGCGTAGGCTTCGCCGCGGATTTGCGCGAGCAGCGCCAACGCAAAGTCCAGCCCCGCGGAAACGCCGGCCCCGGTCATGACGTTGCCGTCGCGCACGACGCGCGCGTCAACCGCCTCAGCTCCGAAATTCGGCAGCAGATGACGAACAGCCCAATGGGACGTCGCCTTCTTGCCGTTGATCAGGCCGGCCTGACCGAGGATCATCGATCCGGTGCAGACGGACGTAATGTGCCTCGCCCGCGCGCCGCGATCGGCGACGAAGTCCATGGACGTCTGGTCGTTCATGAAATCCACGGTTCCTGACGTGCCGCCGCCGACAAACAGAATATCCAAATCATTCGGACAGTCCGCCATGCTGATGGTCGGCACAATCGCGAAGCCGGTATCGCCCATCACGGGGGACAAGGTTTCATCCTTTGAAACGAGATAAACGCTCGACCCCATCATGGCGGAGAAAAAGAATTGCGGCCCGACAAGGTCAAGCATGGTCATTTTGGGATAGACGACCATGGCGATTTTCTCTTCGCCATGCATGCGCAGATCCGGAAGCGTCATCAGATCTTCATGCGCTTTATAGGCGATCTGATAGGCTTCTTCCGCCGTCGATCCGAACCGCGCGCTTTCGACATCGGCGGCCGCGGCGCGTTGCGCCAAGGCGCCGACCGTCAGGAATGGGGCGATGGCGCCGAGTTGCGCGGCGCCGCGAAGAAATTGTCTGCGTGTGTTTGTCATGATTTGCACTCCTTAGAATTCTGCAGAAAGCGTCACGAAAGCCGATCGCGGCGCGCCGGGCCGCAGGACGGCCTGCGCGAAATACTGATACGGCGTGAAATAATCAGCACCGGCAATGTTCTGTATGCTGACTCCGATGCGGTAGCGGTCGAATGCGTAAGACGCCTGGGCGTCGAGCACCGCATAAGCGTCGGATCGGAAACTGTTCGGCAAGGTGATTTCCGCTTCGGACGACCAGGTCAGGCCTGCGCCCACGCCCAAACCCTCAAGAATGCCGGCAAAGCGGTAGCGCGCCGCAACGCGTCCGGAATATTCAGCAACCCGCGGAATGCCGTCGCCCGACGGAATGGTCGTATCTTCCGTCACTTCGGAGTCTGTGTAAGCCGCGCTCAGGAGCAGCGAGAGTTGCGATGTCGGTTCCCAAACGAGATCGATTTCGGCGCCGACGGCGCGCTGCTCGCCGGTTTGGATGGACGTAACAAAGGTCGTCGGATCCGGCGTCGGCACATTCTCGCGTACGATCTGAAAGCCCGCGAGCGTTCCGGAAAGCCCGTAGCGGTCAATATCGAACTTAAAGCCGCCTTCAAGCGAGCGCGACGTTTCAAGTTCCGGCGGCGATCCGTCGGCGCTGGCGAAAAAAACCGAGAGGCGGGACCCAGTGGACCAGCCAGCGAACGCCGACAACCCATCGACCAACTCAATGGTCGCGCCGATGCGCGGGTCAAACCGCGTGAAGGTCTGGTCGGTTCCCTGTCCGCCTTCAATTTCGACAAGCTCATAGCGGCTGACGCGGCCGCCGACGAGCACGCTCCATCGGTCGCCGATGCGAATATGGTCCTGCACATAGCCGGCGAGCGTTTTGTAGTCGCTTTCCAGGAAATTCGATAGCGGCGGAACCTCGCCGAATGACAAGGCCGGTGTTTGCGTCACATAATCATACGGACCCAGAATATTAAAGAGGTCGAAGCCCGTCGCGCCTTGATAGTTCGTATCGTCATAGGTGACGCCGACCAGCAATGTGTGGTCGAGCGCACCGGTCTTGAAGGTGGCTGTGACATTCGCGTCCGCCGTCCATTCGACGGTGTCGACCGGAAGCGATCCGCGAATCTGCGGCGCTGCGGTTCCATTGACGGGAAAGAATGCGAGGAACGGCGTGGTTGAAAACTCGTCAAAAGAATTTTGGAACCGCCGCAATTGCACTGTGGCTTCGATATTGTCGTTAAATCGGTGCGTCACGATGCCATGAACGGTGATATTTTCGATCGCCGTATCCGGGGCGTCCGGGGCGCTTGGAAATTGAAACGGATCAACGCCCGGCAAGTCTGCGACTTCAGCGGGCAGGCCGACATATTCGAGTTGCTCGACGCGGTTGTATCCGAACCGCAGGAGGATGTCGGACCGATCGCTTAACGCGAAACCCAAAGACGGATTCAACGTAATGCGCTCGATTTCCACCTCGTCGATGAAGTCGTCTGAACGGAAATATTCCGCCGGCAGTCGGATCGCGACGCTGTCGCTCAACGGGATGTTGACGTCAATATTCGGCGCTGCTGTTGCAAAGCTGCCGGCGCGGACGCCGATGCGGGCGAAAGCGTCGTCCTGCGGGGTTTTGGTGACGACATTGATCAGACCGCCGACGGGCGCCCCCGTGCCGCCGCCAAACAGCACCGAGGTCGGACCCTTTGCAACTTCAATCCGCTCCACGCCGACAAGGCTCGCCGGATCGATGACCGCAGTGTCGCCATAACCGATGAGTCCGTCCACATAGATTTCCGCTTCAAAGCCGCGCACGACCGGATTAGCGAGCACCAGTTCGGAAGGCTGCGACGGCACCACGCCCGAAACGTTCAGAAGCGCATCGGACAGCGTATTGAGTTCCTGCTCGCGCAGAAGCGTCGGGGTCAACACCTGGATCGATTGCGGAATCTCGCTCAAGGGAACAGGAATGCGCGCAACGGCGGCGTCGTCGGCGCCGTAAAGATCGCGCCGGATTCCTTCGACGATAATACGATCGCCGCGCCATGTGGTTTCGTCGGATTGCTCTGTCGTAGACTGGGCATATGCTGTCGTCGCCAGGCAGGCGCACGCAGCAGCGCCGGCGGCCGCCGGCAAAATCGTTTTAGCCATGGAATGAAGTCTCTCACCTTACAAAAAACCACGCCGCACGCGGCGGCGCACGGCGAACAGCGTATTTGTCAGGAGAGATTGGGCGGTCCGCGTTGACCGAGCGGCGGGCCCGTAGTCTGAAGGGTCAACCCGATTTCGAAAAGGGGCGCAGCGCCCGTTGCGTCCCCGGCATTCGCCGGCAATGACAGGAGCGCTGGCGTCGGCAAGGCGCCGGCATGCGAGAAGACGCAATGGGGGCAATGCTCGCGATCTTCCGGCGTTGGTTCACCCTCTATGCCCAGGGCTTGCATGAGGGCCTGCATTTCGGAAAGGGCGTCCGCTGAGACGGCCCCAGACGGCGCACAGATCGCTGTACGCACGGCTGCAGCGCTGTCTTCGCTTTGTGCAAAAGCGGCCGGTACGAAGGCCTGAAAGACGATCGCCAGAATGCCCGTTAGTCGGGCTGCCGTATGAAAACCAAGCGCCATTGAATAGCTAGCTACCACAGTCGATTGTCGCTGTGTAGGCGTGTGCGTTGCGCGAAATGATCGCAATGCACAGTTTCGATAAGACACCGGTAAAGCCGGACGCCGCGGATGGTTTTCAATTCGTGCGCTGGTGCGGCGCCGTCTGGCGCAACACCTCATAGCAACGCTTAACGGGCCGCTCCAATCGCCTGATAAAGGTCCAGAAGCGCCTCATTCGCCTTCTCGGCGAGCGAGGACCATTGCGGATTCGCCTTGATAATTGATCTTGACGCCAATTGTTCCTCTACGGCTTCGGCCAGAAATAAGCTCATATGCAAGACTTCGTGGCGGGCGAAGGCGTCGTCGTCGGCCATAGCGGGATCCTATTCCTTCCGAGTGCGGAATCAATCTAGACACGATTGCCGCACGTCGTCACTATCGCTCCATGGACGACGAGGCGAAGAAAAAAGAAGAAAGACTAAGAGCCGAAGTCGAAGAACGGCTCAATCCGACGCCGCCTGAGGACTTTGTTCCAAACGAGGCGGAAGCGCGTTTAATCGGAGCGGCGGGCAAGGGAGCGCCGTGCGTTCTTCGTTCAGGAGAGGTTCGCGCCGCGATTATTCGCATTCTTCTCCTTGGTCTTCGAGAAGACTGGCCAATTACGCCGGCCGGCATTCGGCTGTCCGGCGGCGGAAACGTTGTCGTCTCCGGCCGATTAGACTTAAGCGGCGCACGGGGTCCGGACGGTCCTTTGCGCCCTCTGAGCATCAGCGGCTGCGCTTCTGATTTGTTCCTCAGCTTGAGCGGCGCTCAGCTGGAGAGCCTGTTCATTTACGGCTGCGACAACATCCGTATTCTGGCGGACGGCGCTGAATTGAGCGGAAACGTCTATATCGCGAACTGCGAGATCGCGATGAATTTTTCCGGCGCAGAAGTCGGCGGAGACGTTGTCCTTAGAAAGTCGCGCATCCGATCCGGCGGGCCTGATTATTCGATCGTGTTCGCGAATGCGCGGATCGACGGCGCCGTCACGATAGAGGGGTTGCGGTCCAGGGGCGAGGCCGTTTCCTTTTCCGGCGCAACGATCGCCGGCGCCTTTTCGGGTGAGCGCGCATGTCTGCTGGACGGCGACGCCACCGTTTTAAACTTGGAAAACGCATCGATCGCGGGCGGCGTTAATCTGGACAACGCCCGTTTCCGCGGCCTTGTCAATTTCCGAAACCTGCGAACGGAAGCATCGGTTTCAGCGCATGAAACCGTATTTGCGGGACGCACGAAGGCAGCCTTCGACGCGTCATTCGCAAAGATAGGCGGTATGGTAACGATCGCGCAGTCCGGTTTTCGCGGCCGGGTTTTAATGGACGAATGCCGGGTCGACGGCCCGATTGTCGCGGCCGGGTCGGTGTTCCGTCATCCAAGAGGCGTCGCTGTATCATTGACGGCCGCAGAAGCGCGGCTCGTCAGTTTCGACGCTGCCGTCGTTCATGGCGGTCTCAGGGCTGAACGCGGATCATTCACGGAGATTTCGTTTTTGGGCGCGCGGTTTGACCGCGGCGGAAAACTTCCGGCGATCGATCTCACCAGTACGACGATCACCCATGAGGTGCGGCTCGGCGCGGGGCCGAGCGACGATCAGTATGTCAGCGGAGCGGAACTGATCGGCGCGTTCACCGCGCGCGATGCACGGATAGGCGGCAACCTAGCGCTAACGGGGGCGTCGTTCACGAAGTCGCCTATGGGCAATGATTGCCTGAATCTGCATCGCGCGCGGATTGGCGGCGCGTTTGAGTTGCATTCGATAAACGGCGCTCGCGACGGGTGTTTTGACGTAAGCGGCGCGGAAATGGGCGCTTTAGACGATGATCCGGCTTGCTGGCCGGCGCCGGGGCTCGTCAATCTGGACGGATTGACGTACCGATACGTTGCAACCGGCCCGGCGTCAGGCAGCGGCGAAACGCTCGCGAAGAGCCGTCTTGACTGGCTAAAGCGTCAATACGCGCACGGCGAACCCCGAAAGGGTCGCTTTTCCCCGCAACCGTTTGAGCAGTTGGCGCGGGTATTGCGCGAGCAGGGCCAGGATTATGCGGCTACGCGCGTCGCCGTTGAAAAACGAGAGTTGCAACGCAAATACGCCGACCGCGGTTTCGCCAGGTTTGTCCATACGATTCTGAAAGTCACGTCCGACTACGGCTATTCCCCGGCCCGAGCGCTCGCCTGGTTCGCCGCCTGGGTTCTCGCCGGCGCGGGCTTTGTTCGCCACGGCGTCGTCACCGGCCTTTACGAGCGGGCGAGCACAGATCAGCCGGAAAACTCGCACATTGAACCCTTTGTTTACGCGTTCGATCTCTCGACGCCGATCATCGATTTTGGTCAGGCGTCCGCCTACAGAATAATGCCGTCATGCGCCGCACTGGGACCGATCGAGTTCTGCAATTGGCGGGAGCTTCTTGAGACGGGCTATTCAACGGCGGGGTTCATCTTGTTTTCCATTCTCGTCTTGACGCTCTCGGGCGTTCTCCGCCGCGAGGCATGACGGCTACCCGGTGTCGTCGCTTTCCGGGCATTCCGGCGCTGGCGAGGCGCTGAGGATAGCGCTCAAATCTTCATCCGTGAGTTCGCTCGCCAATATGGCGCATCGATGGTTCTCAAGGCGAACCGCCGCGCCGGGCAACGCCTCATTTATAATTTGCAAGATTGTGTTTGGGTCGCCTTCCCGGTCGCCGGAGATCGTCACTCGGAATATGAATTCATGCGTCGCCATGGACAGAGAATCCTTCTCTGGGGGCGTCGCCCGATCATATCATCCCGCTGCCGCCATCCCAAAAGCAGCCATCGGACACCCAGCGGCGGATTTGTCCGGTCTGGGATCTTTGCTTGGCGCTCATTCATGGGACAGGGGTAATCCAGGCTCTCTAAAGAGCGTCGTCTTCAGAAGACGGCGCCCGCCGGCCGGTTTTGAGCAGACACTTTGGAATACCGTCGATAGACTGTGATCTCCGGGTTTTCGTTTTTGGAGACAAAGCTAATGCGGTCTCTCATCGCCGGCGTCTTGTACGCGCTCGTCAGCCTGATCAGCCTTGGATTGGGGTCGATTTATGTCTTTAGCGATTCATTCATGCCCTATCACGGACAAGCGCTGCAATTGCAATGGAGCGAGTTGGACGGTTCGCTTCAGGTTCTCATCCTTGCGCTGATGGACGTGGCCGGCGCCGGATGGATCACGCTTGGACTGGTCATTATCGTTCTCCTCATCGGCCCGTTTCGGTCCCAGCAGAGATGGGCCAGATTTCTCATCCCCGGCGCCATTGTCGTTTTCTATGGTCCCACCTTGATGGCGACCCTGAACGTCACCAATCTCACCCCTGCAACAGCGCCGTGGTATGGCAACGCGCTTGCCATATTCGCCGCCATTGCCGGGTTGGCGGTCGATGCGCCGTGGATATCGCGCGATCGACAAGACTAGACTTCGCCGCGCCTATCGCCCGGTCATGATCATGTTGATCCCGATACAGACCAACCAGGCAAGCGCAGCAATCAGCGCCAGCGTCATCAGTCGAACGTCGAGCGTGCCGCCCTCAGCGAGTGCGGCGACAAGGGCTGCTGACGCGGCCCCGGAAACGCCGCCGAGAACAAGGGCGCGAGATTTTCGAACAACGAAATGGATCGCCGTGCAAAGCGCAGCGCCCGCCCACGCCGCGATAGCGAATTTTGAGAACGCCTGATTGATGCTAAAGACAAGTCGTCCGAAGGACCGAAAGGCCTCCGGCTCGTCGATGAAGCGATAGGCCAGTTCGGGTACGACAAACCCGGACATGATGGCGGCGACGGCGAACCCGAAAACGCCGGCGGCGAACAGAATTGCGGCGAAGTCCGTGAGCGTCCCCTGCTCCCGCCTGGCGAATACGAGAAACGCCCAGAGCTGCGCCGTCATGAAAAAGATCAGCACCCCGTGCACCGCGCCGTTGATGAACGCCTCCGCACGGACCTCTTTGATTGCTTCGGCCGCCGTCGGCGCGTTGATCACGGGGTGGTGCAGCATGGCGAGCAGAGAGAGCCCGGCGGCGATCAGCAGCGCAGCGCCGGCCGCGGTCCGGCGTTGTCGATGGGGTGTGTCGGTCATGCGCGATCTCCGCCTCGGTCTCACAAGCGTCCTTCGCGCAATCATGTCTGACGGTCCCGCATTGTCAGGAGATCAGACGGCGCATCCGTCCGATTCCGGACATTTCAGCGGTTTTGTCCGGCGACGCGACACTTACGCCGGGCGTTGCAGATCGCCGATTTCTGGTATTCTCGCTGGATGACGTCAGCCCCGCCCAGAAACCCGGCTCCGGCCGACTATTCCGGCCCGGCGAATGCAACACGGGCGCAGTCGAGGATCTTCAGCGCATTCGCGGCGCTGGTGCAGTCGACCCGCTATGATGAGATTCGCGTTTCGGACCTGATTGACGCCGCCGATGTGGGGCGGTCCACGTTTTACGACCACTTTCGTGACAAGGACGACGTTCTGCGGCAGAGCGTCAAGGCGCCGCTCGCGCCCATGGCCGACGCGGCGATCGGAATCGGCGACGCCGAACGCCTGACCTTGACCATGCGGCATTTTTGGGAGCGGCGGGCGCTGGCGCGCGTGATCCTCAGCCAGCCGACCCGAGACGTGGTCGCCGCTGCGCTGTTTGAGCTTATCACTGAGTCGGCCGCCGGCAATGAAAGCGCACGCAGCACGCTTGAGGTTATCGCCACGACACGGGCCCACGGACTGATCGCATTTCTCGCCGGCTGGGTCGCCGGCCGCCCGGCCCTGTCTCCTGAAGACGCCGCCCGCGCAGTCCTGGCGGCGTGTCCGCCGACTGACTTTGTCGGCGGCCGGAGCCCTCGCTGACGGCGTTTTTGTCCCACGCATCCCTGCGCTTCGGTCTGCGCTGTCACGTAACAGCGAACACCCGATGAATCGGCCCGCCGTCGCCGGTTCTGGATTTGGTGACGGCGATGATGTTGTTGAGCCAGGCGTAGCGCGGATCGCTGGTTTCAAACAGCGGCGCCGCGCGGAAGTAATAACGCCATGCCCCCGCCGGATCGTCCGGCTTTTCAACATCAAACGCATAGTCGGCGTCTTGCGGGGCCGACCAGAACCGGCCTTGCCAGTAAAGATAGAGCAAGGCGTTGTCATGGGTTTCCAGGCAGAAGCGAACGTCCAGGACGCCGCTTCCATCCGGGCGGATGCGGATCCAGTCAGCGCCTGAGTCCGGAATGACGCGTCCGCGCAGATGCGGCCCTTCGAACGCGCCGCCTTTCACAAAGAAAATGACACGGGCGCCGTCGGGCGTCGGGCCCACATCCATCGCCGGGACGTGAAGCTTCACGCGCGCTTCGAACAGAAACTCGAGCCCCGGCGCGCTGTCCGCGTCCCAGTTCGCTTCTTTCAGTTTCAGGCTTTCGAGCATGATGATGTCTCCTCTGTAAGCCGCTGCTGATGGCGGCGGCGGCCCATCCGGCCGGCGCCTCATTCATGCGTAGGTAAGGCATGAGGCGCGAATCAGTTAACCCTCTGTACACCGATATATGCATAGCGCATATTTTAGAGTCAATCCGGCAATTGCAATTTTTATGCGTCATGCATATATCGTTACCATGGACCGTACGACAAACCTGCTCGGCGCTCTCGCCCTCGCCGTCACTGACCGGATCCAGTCCGGCATGCAACACGCTTTCAATCGCTCCGGTGAAATGGCGGCGGCGATCGTTGTTCTTGGCTATGCGCCCGGACTGTCCGTCGAAATCCTGCGCCAGGTTCTGGCTCGCTCGCATCCGGGTACGGTGCGATTGGTTGACCGCCTGGAAGAGGACGGCCTTGTGGAACGACGCAAAGCGTCAGACGGTCGCGCTGTTGCGCTGCATTTAACGCGAAAGGGCGCCAAGCTTCGTAAGCAGCTAATGGATCGTCGTCTTGATACGCTGGAAGCCGCCCTTGAAGGACTTACGGTAAACGAGCGGCGGGTTCTCGGCGGGTTACTCGCCAAAGTCCTGACCAACCTGCCGGAAACCGAAATGGCGAAACACCGCATTTGCCGCCTCTGCGCCGTCGATGTGTGCAGCGACTGCCCTATTCCGGGTCACGCGATTTGATTGGGGGTTTAAGAACGGCCCTGAATGGTCCCATTCCGCTCATTCCCGCGCAAGCGGGAATCCAGAGGTCTAAATGGGACGCGCTGGAGGACTGGCGCCCTTCGGTTGCTAGATCCCCGCTTGCGCGGGGATGAGCGGTTGTTGACTGGGGTTTTGGAAAACCGCGAAAAGCGGCCTCACTCCTCCCGCGTCATCCCCTTAACGATCGCGGCCAGCCCCACCTGGCGGCGTCGCTTCAATCGTTCCGCAAAGAGGATCGAACTCAACAGCTGCTCGGACTCGTCAAGGTCGTAGTTGACGATGACATAGTCATATTCCGCCCAGTGAGAGATTTCCGCGTCCGCTTTGGCCATGCGCTTTTGCACGACCTCTTCTGAGTCCTGCGCCCGGCGGCGCAGGCGCCGTTCCAGCTCTTCGCGAGACGGCGGCAGGATGAAGACTTTGACGACATCGTCGCCCGCAACCTGGTCAAGCTGCTGGGCGCCCTGCCAGTCGATGTCAAACAAGACGTCCTTGCCCTGCGCCAGCGTATCTTCCACGAGCGAGCGGGGCGTTCCGTAATAGTGGCCGAAGACATTGGCCCATTCCAGAAATTCTTCATTATCGCGCATACGGAAGAACTCGTCTTCCGAAACAAAAAAATAGTCCTGACCATGGGCTTCACCGGGGCGGCGCGTGCGTGTCGTCGCCGAAACGGACAGCACCATCTGGTCTTCCTTTTTGAGCATGCGCTCGGCCAGCGTTGTCTTTCCCGCGCCCGAGGGGCTGGAGAGAATAAACATCAGGCCTCTGCGGGCCACTTTGAGGTCGCCGCCGATCATCCCTTACCTACTCAATGTTTTGAACCTGTTCACGGAACTGATCGATCACCTTTTTCAGACTGAGGCCGGTTCGTTTCAGCTCAATATCCTGTACCTTGGAACAGAGCGTATTGGTCTCACGGTTAAATTCCTGTGTCAGGAAATCAAGTTCGCGTCCCACCGGGCCGCCCCGCGCCATAAGCTCCCGGGCCGCCGCAACATGCGCTTCAAGCCGGTCCAACTCCTCGCGCACATCGGCTTTCACCGCCATCAGCGCGGCTTCCTGGGCCAGTCTTTCTTCCGGAACGGCGCCGTCTTTGATGAGTTCGGCGAGCTGACCGGCGATGCGATCGCGGATGGCGCTGATCGAGGCGCCCGCCAGACCGCGCGCCGCGGCGATTAAGGATTCAATCTCGGCAAGGTGCGCGCGCAGGATTTGCGCCATGGCCGCGCCTTCCTTTTCCCGCGCGGCTCTGAGGGCGTCCGCCGCTTCGCCGAAACTCTTGATGATCGCCGTATTGAGCGCGGCCTGTTCGGCTTCGCTGAGACCGTCGTCGGCCATTTCCAATACGCCGCGCAGGCCCAGTATGGCCTCCGCCCGCGGCGGCGGCGCGTCGATCAGCCCCCGGACTTTTTCGAGAGCCGCCAGAATATCCGGAAGCGCTTCGGCGTTGAGTCGAACCCGCGCATGGCCCGTATCGGAGGCGAGTTGCAGACTGATGAAAACCGATCCGCGACTAAGGCGCTTTTTCAATTCAGCCCGCAGCGTCGGTTCAATCGATTCCGCCGCCGAGGGCAGCCGAAATCGCGGCTCCAACCCCCGGCTGTTGACGCTTTTAAGCTCCCAGGACCAACGCCAGGCTTCGTGCGCGCCGTCTGTGCGCCCGAAACCGGTCATGGAGGAGATTGCGCTCGCCACTATCCGCCTTGCTGTCGGCGTTCGCGTTCGATCCGGCGCCAGGCGGCGACGTTTCTTTCGTGTTCGCGGTTCGTCTTGGCGAAAACGTGGCCGCCGGTTCCGTCGGCGACAAAAAAGAGATCGTCCGTATCCGCTGGATTGAGAACGGCGGCGATGGAGGCCGCGCCGGGGTTGGCGATCGGCGTCGGCGGCAAGCCGCGAATGATATAGGTGTTGTAAGGCGTTTCCCCGCGCAGCTCGCTTCGGCGCAGGCCCCGTCCGAGCGGCTCGCCCTTGGTCAGCCCGTAGATGATGGTGGGATCGGATTCCAGCCGCATGCCCCTTTTCAACCGATTGACAAAGACCGCGGCGACGCGCGGGCGCTCATCGGCGACGGCGGTTTCTTTCTCGACGATGGAGGCGAGAATAATCGCCTCTTCCGGCGTCGATATGGGAAGCTCGGTGGCGCGCAGGTCCCACAATTCCTCAATGAGGTCGGCTTGCGCTTTCATCATCCGTTCGATCATTTCATCGCGGGTCTGTCCGCGATTGAACGCGTATGTCTCCGGCAACAGCGCGCCTTCGTCCGGTTCCAGAGAGATGTCGCCGACAAGGACGTCATCGGCGGCGACGAGTTTCAAGATCTGCGCCGTCGTCAGCCCTTCCGGCAGGGTGAGCTGATGCAGGATGCTCTTGCCTTCGATGAGGATGTCGATGATGTCGAGCGTGCTGGCGCCGGCAGGGATAGCGTATTCGCCGGCCTTGAGTTCGTTCTCGGACTGGCGAATGCGCACCACGGCGATGAACAGTTCAGCGTACCGAATAACGCCGGCGTCATGCAGGCTATGGGCGATCGCGGAGACCGAACTGCCCTGGGCCAACAGGACCGTTTGATCCTCCGTCGCGGGCCCCGGTCGGCTGGCTTCCTTGTAACCAAGGTACCCGCCGACGCCGAGGGCGCCGGCCGCCAACACCGTCAGGCCCGCCACGAACAGAAGAAATGACTTAACGGCGCCGCCGCGCTGACCGCTGCTAGTCGTCACAATCGAAAAACCCCTTCGCCTGGATTCTGTCGCCAGAACACCTCACCGGCATATTAGCCGTCAACGCGGCGCATAACCAGAGAGGCGTTAGTGCCCCCAAATCCGAACGAATTGGACAGAACCACATCGATTGGTTTCTCCACAGGCGCATTGGCGCAGAGGTTTATGGGGCTTTCAACCGAAGGATTGTCGAGATTCAAGGTCGGCGGCGCTGTGTTGTGGCGCATGGCCAGCAGGCAGAATATGGCCTCCACCGCGCCCGCCGCCCCGAGCAGATGGCCGATGGACGATTTCGTGGACGACATCAACAGCCCGTCCGCCGCATCGCCAAAAAGCCGTTCGACGGCGCCCAGTTCGATCTCGTCGCCGACGGGCGTCGAGGTCCCGTGCGCGTTCACATAGTCTACGTCTTTCGGCGCGAGACCCGCACGCTTGAGCGCCATCTGCATGGAGCGATAGCCGCCATTGCCGTCTTCCGCCGGCGCCGTGATGTGATAGGCGTCGCCTGACAAGCCGTAGCCAACCACTTCTCCGTAGATTGTCGCGCCGCGCGCTTTGGCCCGTTCGTATTCCTCCAACACGAGGAAGCCGGCGCCCTCTCCCATCAGGAAACCGTCCCGGTCTTTGTCGTAAGGACGCGACGCTTTTTCCGGAGTGTCGTTGAAGTGGGTCGTCAACGCTTTGCAGGCGTTGAACCCGGCGATGCCGATCGGGCAGACGGCCGCTTCGGCGCCGCCCGCGAGCATGATGTCCGCATCATCGAGCGCAATCAGGCGCGCCGCATCACCAATCGCATGAGCCCCAGACGAACAGGCCGTGACGACCGCGTGGTTCGGCCCTTTCAATCCCAACCGGATCGACACCTGGCCCGACACGAGATTGATGAGATTGCCGGCAATAAAGAACGGCGAAACCCGGCGCGGTCCTTTTTCGTTCAAAACAAGAGTTTGTTCCTCAATGCCCTGAAGACCGCCGATCCCGGAGCCGGTCATGACGCCGAACCGTTCGCGCTCCTCGTCAGTTTTGAGTTCGATGCCGGCGTCGTCATACGCCATCTGCGCCGCGGCGATGCCGTAGATGATAAAGTCGCCCATGCGCTTTTGTTCGCGGGGTTCGACCCAGGCGTCCGGATCAAAGGCGGCGTCGCCCGCCGCTTCGCCGCCGCCGGAACCATCGACTTTCGGCACCTCGGCGGCGATCCGGCACGCCATCGCCGACGCGTCGAATCTTTCGATCCAACCTGCGCCGGACTCGCAACCGACGAGACGGCGCCAGACCGCATCGACGCCAAAGCCGAGCGGCGAAACAATCCCCATCCCGGTGACGACGACGCGACGCATATACAGCGCTCCGTTTTGCGCCAACGCGCCGGCGCAGCCTCATGCAGCGGCTGCTGCGGCGAGACCCGTCGGCCGGCGCATACCTTTCGGACTAGTTGGCTTTTTGTTCCTCGATGAACTTGATGGCGTCGCCGACGGTCTGGATGGTTTCCGCAGCATCGTCAGGAATCTCTACGTCGAACTCCTCTTCGAACGCCATGACGAGTTCCACGATGTCCAGGCTGTCCGCGCCGAGATCGTCGATAAAGCTCGCTTTTGGCTCGACCTTCGCCATGTCGACATCGAGGTGCTCGACGACAATTTTTTTCACGCGTTCTGCAAGTTCAGACATCCAGGGCTCCTTATTTAATCCATTGTTTTTGTGGCGGGGGCGCTGCTGTCAACGCCGATGTAACACGGGTTTCGGGGCGCATTACGGCAAATTGATTAATGTTGCAACGCCGGAGGCCCGCCGGAATATAGGCGTTAGGCTAGATCATCGCCATACCGCCGTTCACGTGCAAAGTCTGGCCGGTGACGTAGTTGGCCGCATCCGACGCCAGATAAAGCGCCGCGGCGGCGATATCGGCGGGCTCTCCCATCCGTCCGGCGGGGATTTTGCTCAAAATCGCCTCCCGCTGCTGGTCGTTGAGGGCGTCGGTCATGGCCGTGGCGATAAAGCCGGGGGCGATGCAGTTCACCGTCACGTTCCGGCTCGCGACCTCGGCGGCGAGCGACTTGGTCATGCCGATCATGCCGGCTTTGGAGGCGGCGTAATTGGCCTGCCCGGGATTGCCGGTCACGCCGACAATCGAGGTCACGCCGATAATCCGCCCGAAGCGTTGCTTGGTCATCGCGCGCAGGCTCGCCTTGGCCAGCCGGAAATACGCCGTCAGATTGATCTTGATGACGTCATCCCACATGTCGGGTTTCATCATCATCATCAGCGTGTCGCGAGTGACGCCGGCGTTCGACACCACAATGTCGAGCCCGCCCATGGCTTCGCCGGCCTGTTTGGGCAGCTTATCCACAGCGTCGAGCTCGGAGAGATTGCAGGGCGTAATATGGACCCTGTCCTTCAACTCGCCCGCAAGCGCCTCCAGTTTCTCCACGCGGGTGCCGGAAATCGCGACAGATGCGCCGGATGCGTGCATGGCTTTGGCGACGGCCGCGCCGATGCCGCCGGTCGCGCCGGTCACGAGCGCGCGCTTTTCAGTGAGATCAAACATGTAAGCTCCCTTCTTTTGGGCTGGTTGATGCAGCCAATCCGCGGACGGTTCAACCCATCCATTCAATCCATTGGCCGTGCGACTGGGCTTTGGCGAGGCGGCGACGCTCCCCGCCGGGCCATGTCGTGAGATCCAGATTGAATTGAATGGAATCAAACGTTTCTTCAGGCTCGAACTGGACAAAGGCGAAAGGCGCGTCCTCGCACGCGCGCGCGCCCGTCCGTTCGACGATCGTTTCCAACGCCGCGCGTTTATCGCCGTCGAGATAGACGGCGAAAACCGAGGTGAACACGACGCAAACGGCGCCGCTGCGCGGGATCGCCCGCGCGCTGAGCCAGTCGATAGCGTCCGCCCGGTCGACGGACGCATCGGCGGCGGTCGCCGACGCCAGGGCCGACTGAAACGTTTCCCGGCGATCGCTGTGCTCCGGCCAGATATAGGAAAGCGCCATATCTCTTTGTTCAGGATCGGAAAAATCCAGCGGATTGCGGTCGCATCCAAATCGACCGCGGATGTCCAGGGGTTCCGCTAGCGGCGGCGGAGAGCCGCGCCATTCCGACGACAATCGGACGGGCCCGTCGCCCCACGAAAAACGCCCGTAATCGACCCGGCATCGGTCCGGCGCCAGCAACAGCCCGCCGCTTGCGCCAAGCTCGAATAGATCGATCGGCAGATCGAACCGGCGGCTCACTTCCGAAAACGCCGGAAGCAACACCGCAATCCTGTTGATTTCGTTGGTCTGCGGCGGACGGCTGATGAACAGGCGGAATACGGCTTCCTCCGCTTCGGCCAGTGCGGCGAAAGCGCCAAGCGCCTCAGTCGGGGAAAACGCCCGCAGGCCGCGCAGATGGGGCGAAAACGCTCCGGCGCGTCCTTTGATGTGAAGATATTGCGCCGCGCCCGCGACCCTTAGGGCCAAGGCGGCTTTCCCCGGATCTTCGTCAAACCCGTCCACCATCTTGGCGAGCGGGCCCGCTTCCCTCAGGCATAGCGCAGCCGTGTCAATAACCGACGACGTCAGGTCCGCGCCGAGGCTTCGGCACAAGTCAGACTGGCGTTCGAAAGCCGCCGCGATCTCCGCCGTGGACGCCGTCATGCCGGTCAGGCGTTTGCAAACGCATCGATATCCGCGGGCTCGCCGACATTCATGGTCTGCGCGCCTTTCGATATGCGTTTCACAAGCCCGCTCAGGACTTTCCCCGCGCCGACTTCGACGAAGCGCTCGCAACCGGCGCCGGCCATCTTGGAAACGGATTCCGTCCAGCGGACGCGGCCTGTGACCTGTTTCACGAGCAAGTCCCGGATCTCATCGGGACTTTCCACCCTGTCCGCCGTCACATTGGCGATCAGCGCCGTCGCCGGCGCGGAAATGCTGGCTTCGCCGAGCGCTTCGGCCATGCGCTCAGCCGCCGGCGCCATGAGCGAGGAGTGAAACGGCGCCGAAACCGGCAACAATTTAGCGATCTTGGCGCCGAAGTCTTTGGCGCCGGCGCAGACCGCCTCAACCCGCGCCTTGTCGCCGGAGATCACCACCTGCCCCGGCGCATTATCATTGGCGATCTCGCAGACCCCGCCCCCGGGCGCAGCGTCGATCGCCTTTTGCGCGCCGTCGAGATCGACGCCGATCAAGGCGGCCATTCCACCCTCGCCGACCGGAACCGCCGCCTGCATCGCCTCGCCCCGAATGCGCAAGAGCCGGGCGGTGTCAGCCAGACTGATCGATTTCGCGGCGCACAGGGCGGAATATTCGCCGAGCGAATGGCCCGCGACAAACATGGCGTCCGCCGTGTTGACGCCTGCTTCTTTTTCGAGAACGCGCATCGCCGCCACCGAATGCGCCATCAGGGCGGGCTGGGTATTCGCGGTCAGGGTCAGCTCTTCCATGGGCCCCTCCCACATCATCGCCGAAAGCTTTTGACCGAGCGCCTCGTCCACCTCCTGGAAAACCTCCCTTGCCGCGGGAAAAGCCTCCGCCAGCGCCTTGCCCATGCCCACCGCCTGGCTGCCCTGGCCGGGAAATATGAATGCGCGCGTCATGGTCATCTCCTTTTTTGGGGGTGGATTAACTATGGCGGCGTCTGAGGGCAAGGCGGGACCATGTTTCGTCCCTCATTTCTCCCGCTCATCCCGGCGCAGGCGCGAAGGCGCGCTGATTTTCAACTGACCGCTTCGCGGTCGGACCGGGACCTCGCGAAACTTGCTCCGAAATACGCCGCGAGAGATCCCGGCCTGCGCCGGGATGAGCGGGGGAGAAATGAAACAAAGCCGCACGCCTTGCCCTTGCAAACCCCGCCCGGCTCCGCTATCCCCCCGCCTTCGCGAGCGACGGTCGCGGCGCGCCGGCGAGGCCGGTTCAAGGGGTGGTCCCTTAGCGTCAGCGAGCCGAAGGCCAGCGGAAACGCCAGCGAGTTTCCGCAAGTCTCCGTCGCCATAAAGGAGCTGGCTTCATGCCGTATTACGAGCATGTCTTCATCGCGCGTCAGGACATTTCCCCGGCGCAGGTTGAAGGCCTTACCGAAACCCTCGCCAAGATCGTCACCGACAATGGCGGCAAGATTGAGAAGTCCGAGTATTGGGGCCTTCGCAATCTGCAATACAAAATCAACAAGAACCGCAAGGGCCACTACAGCCTGTTCAATATCGACGGACCGGCCGCCGCCGTGCAGGAGCTTGAGCGTCAGGAAAAAATCAATGACGACGTGTTGCGCGCCCTGACCATCCGCGTAGAGGAACTGAACCCCGAACCGTCGCCGGTTCTTTCGCGCCGCGATCGCGGCGACCGCGACAAGCGCCGCTAGGAAAGAGGAAACCACATCATGGCCAAACCGTTTTTCCGGCGCCGCAAAACCTGCCCGTTTTCCGGGGACGACGCGCCGACCATTGACTACAAAGACCCTAAACTCTTGCAGCGTTACGTTTCCGAACGCGGCAAGATTGTGCCGTCGCGTATTTCCGCCGTTTCGCAAAAGAAGCAACGCGAATTGGCGCGCGCAATTAAACGCGCGCGTTTCCTCGCGCTTCTTCCCTACGTGTCGGAGTAAGCGCCATGGAAGTCATTCTTCTCGAACGGGTCGAAAATCTTGGTCAAATGGGCGACGTTGTCAGCGTCAAGTCAGGATATGCGCGGAACTATCTGTTGCCGCAACAAAAAGCCCTGCGCGCGAACGACGCCAACAAAAAGATCTTTGAAAACCAGCGCGCCGAACTTGAGGCGCGCAGTCTTGAGCGCAAAAACGACGCTGAATCAGCTGCAGAAAAACTGAACGGCCGGGCGTTTGTCGTTATTCGCCAAGCCTCTGAAGCCGGCGCCCTCTATGGTTCCGTAACAACGCGGGACATTGCAGAAGCAGCGTCGGAAGACGGCGTCAAAATCGAACGCGCCCAGGTGCGCATCGACAAGCCGCTGAAAACAATCGGCATCTTTTCCGTTCGCGTAGCGCTGCATCCCGATGTCAGCGCGACAATCGACGTCAATATCGCTCGTTCGGAAGACGAAGCCGAACGTCAGGCGCGCGGCGAGAACGTTCTCGCTCAGGAAACAGACACTGAAGAGCAAGCCGAAGCCGAAAGCGAAAGCGAAAGCGGCGAGTCTCAGGCGGAGTTTTTTGATCCTGAAGCGCAAACGGCTGTCGCGCCGCAACAAGACGGCGAAGACGCCAACGAAGACAAAGAGTAGTCCGCATCGCACCGCGCCAATTTACACACGGGCGCACGCAGTGCGGGGAAAAGTTTTGGCGCCGGCTGGCTTTCCAGCCGGCGTTTTCTTTGATTTAAACGAGCGCTATGGCTGACGGCTCGAACACATCAGACGGATTTCATCAGGACACGGAAGAAAAGCTTCCGATTAGCCTCGATGCGGAACAGGCTATTCTGGGCTCGATCCTGTTCGACAACGAGATCATGGTGCGCGCCACGCAGTTTCTGAAGGGCGAGCACTTCTTCGATCCCGTGCACGGGATGATCTATGATGCGGCGAAATCGCTGATAGACGGCGGGCGCCTCGCCTCGCCGGTCGCGCTCGATACTTATCTCGCCAGCTCGCCCGGCTATATCGAAGCCGGCGGGCGCAAATATCTCGAACAACTCGCCGCCAACGTGCCGTCGACCACAGGCGCCATTGATTACGCGCGCATCGTCTTTGATTTATCGACCTGCCGCGGGCTGATGTCGCTGGGCGGTGAGATGGTCGACCGCGCCAAGCATTCCTCGCTGGACGACACGCCGGTGCGTCAACTCGAAGACGCCGAACAAGCGCTCTACAAACTTGCGGAAACCGGAAAATACGGCGGCGGTTTTCAGTCGTTCAGTCAATCTCTCGCCGAGTCGATCGAACTCGCCGACGCCGCATTTCGGCGCGGCGGCGGCCTCGCCGGCATTTCCACGGGCCTGCGCGATCTCGACCGACAGCTGGGCGGCCTGCACCCCTCCGACCTCATCATTCTCGCGGGGCGCCCGTCCATGGGTAAGTCGTCCCTGGGCGTGAATATCGGCGTTAACGCCGCCAAAGCCTTCGCCGCCGAACGTCAACCGGACGGATCGATGAAGACCATGTCCGGCGGCATGGTCGGTCTGTTTTCGCTGGAAATGTCGGCCGAACAAATTGCAACCAGGATCATTTCCGACTTCGCGCGGGTGCCCTCGGAAAAAATCCGGCGCGGCGAAATCGAGCAATCCGATTTTGACGAAATCTATCACGCCTCGCGCGAGCTTGAACAACTGCCGCTGTTCATTGACGACACGGGCGGTCTGTCGATCGCTCAGGTCGCCGCGCGCGCGCGACGGCTGAAACGACAACACGGTCTCGATCTTCTGATCATCGACTACATCCAATTGCTGACCGGGTCCGGCAAGCGCAACGACAATCGCGTTCAGGAAATCACCGAAATCTCGCAGGGGCTCAAAGCGCTGGCGAAAGAGCTGAACGTGCCGATCATCGGTCTCGCGCAGCTCTCGCGCCAGGTCGAGCAGCGAGACGACAAGCGCCCGCAGCTGGCGGACCTCAGGGAGTCGGGTTCTATCGAGCAGGACGCCGATGTCGTTCTCTTTGTCTTCCGGGAAAAATACTATCTCAGCCGCGCCGAACCGCGCGAAGGCACCGAAGAGCACGCCAAATGGATGGCGCGCCTGACCGAAGTCGGCGACACGGCCGAAGTCATCATCGGCAAGCAACGCCACGGCCCCATCGGCAAGGTCGATCTGCACTTCGAGGAAAAATTCACGAAATTCTCCAACCTCGCGGCGGATCGATATTCGCGGGAAGACTGAGGCGGTCGCGGCGAGATTCTCCTCGTGCGGCCATCCTTCGAGGCAAACACTGCGTGTTTGCACCTCAGGATGAGGCGAGAGCAAGCGGCGTTGATGAAATTCCTCATCCTGAGGCGCCGCGCAGCGGCCTCGAAGGACGAGGAATTTCGACTAACCGCAAATGCAAATAGCCCGAACAACCGGGCATTTCCGCCTTAAAGCGAAGCACTAGCCTGCACCTTCCGTCATTCCGCGCGCGCTGCTGCGATTTATCGCTGCGGCGCAGACACGGGATCTTTTTTCGTTCGCCGAGAGCGGTCCCGTATCTGCGAGGCAGCACTTTGTGCTGCATCGCGTACGGGATGACGTTCAATCACGCGTTCTGAACCTTTGCGGACGCAGAGAAATCCCCCTAATGCTTCAAAGATGAACAAAAAAGACGCAAAGGACGCCGTCACCTCCGGCCCCTGGGCGGAGATTGACCTGTCGGCGCTGTGCGCGAATTACGACATGCTGTCCGCCGCCGCGCCGGCCGCGGAAACCGCAGGGGTCGTCAAGTGCAACGCCTACGGCGTCGGCATGGAACCGGCGGCGAAAGCGCTGGCGAAGCGATCGGGCTGTCAAACGTTCTTTGTCGCTTATCCGGAAGAAGGCGCAATTCTGCGCGCAGCGCTCGCAGGCGATGCGCCGGATGCGGACATTTTCGTCTTCCATGGACCGTCGCCAACAACACTCGGTGTCTTTCGCGACGCCAGGCTGACGCCGGTGATCAACAGCGCCGAACAGGCGGGATGGTGGGCCCAGGCGTTTCCATCGATCCCATGCGCCTTGCACGCCGACACCGGCATGAACAGGCTGGGCTTAGGGCTGGAGACTTTAGGCGACATCAACGCGCTTAGCGGGATGAACGTCTCGGTCTTTATGAGTCACCTCGCCTGCGGCGCCGAGCCCGACCATGAGATGAACGCACGCCAGCGCGACGCGTTTGCGGAAGCGTCGGCGCTCTTTCCGGACGCGCGCAAAAGTCTCGCCGCGTCTGCCGGCGTCCTGATGGATGCATCCTACCATTATGATGTGACCCGCCCCGGCATTGCCCTCTACGGCGCGAGCCCTTTCAGCGAAGACGAGCGGCGCATCAAAAGCGTGATCACGCTGAAGGCGCCCATTATTCAGATCCGCGACATCAACCCTGGGGACAGCGTCGGCTACAACGCAACCTTCACGGCGACAAAGCCGGCCCGAATCGCGACCGTTTCCATCGGCTATGGCGACGGCATCCCGGTCGGCGGATCCGGCCGCGCCTGCGCGATTGTGAACGGGGAGCGCGCGCAGATCGCCGGCAGGGTGTCGATGGATCTCATCGGCCTCGACATCACATCGCTCGCCGAGCCGCCGAAAATCGGCGACGCGGCCGCGTTTCTGGGTCCTGACATTCGAATTTTCGAGGCGGCCTCGGCCTGCGGCGTCAATTCATACGAATTGCTCACCGGGCTTGGCGGACGGGTGGATCGCCGCTACCTGTAGGGATGGGCAACGCGAAGCCGGAACGAGTCACTCCATGAACCCTATTGCAGCGATCGGGCGTCTCAGTCTCGACGTCCTGGGCGAGATCGGCCGGATCAGCAATTTCGCCATTGAAGGCGCCGTGGCGGCGCTGACGCCGCCCTATTTTTGGCGCGCGTTTTTCGTATCCCTGGCGCGCATCGGCTTTGCCTCCCTGCCGGTGGTGGGGCTGACCGCGATCTTTACCGGCGGCGCCCTCGCCCTCAACATTTACGAAGGCAGCATCTTCCCGAACGCGGATGCGTTTATTCCGCAGATTTTGGGCGTCTCGGTCGTCCGCGAATTGGGCCCTGTGCTCGCCGCGCTGATGGTCGCCGGCCGGTGCTCCTCCGCCATGGCGGCGGAAATCGGCGCCATGCGCGTCACCGAACAGATCGACGCCATGTCGACGCTGTCCGTCAATCCGTTCAAGTATCTTGTCGGCCCGCGCATTCTCGCCACGACGATCGCGCTGCCGCTGCTTGTGCTGATTGCCGATATCATCGGCGTTTACGGCGGCTATCTCGTGTCGGTTTATCTCCTCGACATCGCGCCGCCGATCTACATCAACAATCTGATCGAGTTCATTGACGCCGAAGACGTCACGAGCGGTCTCCTAAAAGCGACCGTGTTCGGCTTTCTGATCGCGGTTATGGGTTGCTACTACGGCTACCGGTCGGCCGGCGGCGCCAGCGGCGTCGGCAACGCCACGCGCACCGCGGTTGTCGCTGCGGCTGTTTCCATCTTTGCGTCGAACTATGTTCTCACATCGCTGTTCGTGGATTTCTGAGCGATGAGCGAACCTGAAGCCAAAATCGAAATCCGCGGACTGACGAAGTCCTTTGGCCAGAACCATGTCCTGCGCGGCATCGATATCGATGTGGCGCAAGGAAAGTCCCTGGTCATCATCGGCGGCTCGGGTTCGGGCAAATCGGTCTTGCTCAAAAGCATCTTGGGGCTGATCAAACCCGATCGCGGCGAAATCCGCGTCGACGGGCGCAACGTCGCCAAACACTCCGAGGCCGACAAGCGTTTTGTCGCCGGCCAAACGGGCATGTTGTTTCAAGGCGGCGCCCTGTTTGACTCCTTGAAAGTCTGGGAAAACGTCGCCTTCCGCCTGCTCAACGCCGAACGCCGCCCGCGCGGCGCCTCGAAGAACAAGGCGCTTGAGTGCCTGGCCCAGGTCGGCCTTGCGCCGGAGGTGGGCGATTTAAAGCCCTCAGAGCTTTCCGGCGGCATGCAAAAGCGCGTCGGTCTCGCCCGCGCGATCGCGTCGGATCCGCACATTCTGTTTTTTGACGAACCGACGACGGGCCTCGACCCGATCATGTCCGACGTCATCAACAATTTGATTGTCGAGCGGGTCAAAGCGATCGGCGCCACGGCGATTTCCATCACCCACGATATGGCGTCGGCGCGCAAAATCGCAGACGAGGTGGCGATGCTCTATCAGGGACAGATCATCTGGCGTGGCGGCCCTGACGATCTCGATAACTCGGGCAACCCAATGGTCGAACAATTTGTTCGCGGACGCGCGGAAGGCCCGATCCAGATGCAGGTCCGGCGCTACGCGAAGAAGTCCCGCTAGAGACCGTGCATTTGCCGATCAAGCAACGCCTGAAACTGATACGGCAGGACATTTTGGCCGCGACGGGTTTTCGCGGACACAAGCGCGTGCATGTTCATCCCCATCCCCTCGGCGCGCAGATCGACGTCGAGGGAGACGTCGTGGTCGTTCCCTCGCCCTTGCGCTGGAAGCTGTACCGCAAGGGCTGGCACGCGCGCCTCGACCAACTCGCGGCGGAGTACGGCGTCGGGCGCCTTGCACAGCTCGATGAAAACAGCGTCATCCTCGATATCGGCGCCAACGCCGGGGAGTTCGCCCACGTGGCCGCGCGCTACGGCGCCCGGATCTTTTGCGTCGAACCGGACCCGGCCGTGCACGCCTGCCTGCAGGAAAACATCAAGGGGCTCGCCAACGCGTCGGCCCATGACGCGCTCATCTGGAAAGAAGAAGCCGACATTCCCTTTTATTCGGCGCCGGAACGGGCCGACAGTTCGGTTTTTGCGGAAGGCGCCGGGCCATCGCAGCAGCGACGCGCGACCACCGTTGAACGTTTTTGCACCGAGCACGGCATATCTGATATCGACCTTCTCAAATGCGATGCGGAAGGGGCTGAACCGGAAGTGCTTCAAGGCGTTGGCGCTATGTTCGCGAACATCAACGCAGTCGCCGTCGACACCGGCCGCGAACGCCGCGGCGAACGCACCCACGAAGCCTGCCGGCGAATCTTGGAAGCCAACGGGTTCTCCGTGTCTGACGAAACCGTCGGTAAAAGGTTGATGACGTTTGGCGTGCGCGGTTAGATCCGCTTCGCCAAGACCTAGCGCTTAGACCACATTTTCCGTCCGTAGGCTGACTCAAGACGTTTCATGGCGTCTTTCGCTCACCCGCTCTGAAACAAACTCTCATAGCGGGAAAGGGTCTGCTCGGTAGCGATTACCGCGCTGATATCGGCGGCGAGTCCCGATTTAAGCCGGCGCTTAATCCCTTCAAAGGCCTTGACCGGGTGCGCCGCCAGGCGAACCGCCGTCGCCCGGGCCCGCTCTGTGCATTCGCCTTCGGGGACGAGTTCGTCAAAGACGCCCGCTTCAAGCGCCTGTTTTGGCGAGAACTTGTCTCCCGTCGTCAGCGCGCGGTGAAACCAGCTCCGGCTCAGTCGCGCTTCCAGCAGCTTGAAGGCGTAAAGCGGGGGTACGATGCCGATCTCAACTTCGTTGAGACGCCAATAATAGTCCGTGTCGGCGCCAATGCGGTAGTCCGCCGCCAGAATCGTAAAGAGCCCCATCGGGAAGATGTGGCCCGACGCGGCGGCGACGATAGGCCTGGGAAAAACAAGCATCGCATGAATGAGCTCGCCGCCGGCTTTCACCATTTCCAGAGCGCCCTCGGGCCCGCCCTCGGCGAAGACGTTGAGATCAAACCCGGCCGAATAGACGGACGGCAGGTCCGAACGCAGCAACACGGCCGCCTTGTCCCCTTCAGCCCGCGCAAAAGCCGCCGTCAGCGCCTTGAGGAGCTTGGCGTTCATGATGTTAGCGCGGCCGTCATTCATGGAAATGGTCGCCACGCCGCCCTCAATTGCATAATTCACTGAATCCATCGGTCGTCTCCCAGAATCGCCATGGACAGGAATCTCTGGCTGATGTAGACCAGTCAATATAAAACAACACAAACGCCAGGAACCGCCATGCCGGCTATCGGAAAACACCGTGAACCGATCATCGATGCGGCGATAAAACATTTTCGCCAGCAGGGTTATCCGGGTACGGGGCTTAACGACATCGTACGTTCCAGCGGCGCCCCCAAGGGCTCGCTCTACCACTACTTTCCAGAGGGCAAGCCGTCGATCGCCGTCGCCGCCGTTGAAGAAGCCGCCCGCCGCATGGCGCGGACCATGCGCGAGATCGCCGACGAGACAGACAGCGCCGGCGCGTTTCTCGTCGGCTTTGCGCGCACGCTTGGCGGGTGGCTGAAGCGATCCGGCTATCGCGACGGCTGCCCCATGACAACGGTGCTCCTTGAGCTGGCCCCTCAGGATCGAAACATCGCCAAGGCGGGACGCGCCGCTTACCGTCAAAGAATGCAGGTTATGCAAGACGTGCTCGAACGCGACGGGATTGCGCCGACGGCCGCGGAAGACATCGCCTGCCTTTGGCTGTCGGCGCTGAACGGCGCGCTGATCCAAGCGCGGGTTTTCAAGAGTCCAAGACCGCTCGATTGCGTCGCCAGACAACTGGCGGCCGCTCTTCCCGCCGCCGCCGGCGCAAAGAAACAAAGCGGCTGATGATCGACCACGTGTCCATCCAGGTTCAGGACATCGACGCCTCCGTCGCCTTTTATCAGACCGTTCTTGAGCCTCTAGGCTACAAGCTTTTTTTCGCCACCGATCGGACGGCGGCCTTCGGCGTAAAGTATCCGGAATTCTGGCTTAACGCCCGCCCGGACCTTCCAAAAGCCCATGCGCAAACGGGCGCCCATGTCTGCCTGCGCGCGACGAGCCATGAGGCTGTCAGCGCGTTTCATCAGCATGCGCTCACAATGGGCGGAATCGATGACGGCGAACCAGGTCCGCGCCAAGCGCTCATGACGACCTATTTCGGCGCATTTATCCGCGATCTCGACGGCAATCGGGTGGAAGCGGTCTGCTTTCCCAAAAAGGAAACCGCGTCATGACCTCGCGCCGCGAAGCGCCGATCAGTTCCTGATCGGAAAAACCATGGAATGAAATCCGCAGATGGCTTCGCTGATTATTCCCACTCAATCGTGCCCGGCGGCTTCGACGTCACATCATAAACGACCCGATTGACCCCCCGCACTTCATTGATAATCCGGGTGGCGCAGGCGCCCAGGAAATCGTGCGGGAACGGATAATAATCCGCCGTCATGCCGTCGGTGGACGTCACCGCGCGCAGGGCGAGTACGTGATCATAGGTGCGTTCATCGCCCATCACGCCCACCGTGCGCACCGGCAATAGCACCGAAAACGCTTGCCAGATCGCATCGTATAGCCCGGCCTTTCTGATTTCGTCGATGTAGATCGCGTCCGCCTTGCGCAGAATGTCCGCTTTTTCCTGCGTCACCTCGCCCGGAATGCGAATGGCGAGGCCGGGTCCGGGGAATGGGTGACGACCGACGAAATGGTCAGGCAAGCCGAGCTCGCGGCCCAGCGCGCGCACTTCGTCTTTGAAAAGCTCGCGCAGAGGTTCCACGAGTTTAAGGTTCATGCGTTCCGGCAAGCCGCCCACATTGTGATGGGACTTGATCGTCACCGAAGGACCGCCGTCAAACGACACGCTTTCGATAACGTCGGGATAGAGCGTGCCCTGCGCCAGAAACGCCGCGCCTTCGATCTTGCCGGCTTCCTCCTCGAAAACGTCGATAAAGGTGGCGCCGATAATCTTGCGCTTCCTCTCCGGATCGTCGACGCCGGCGAGCTTGCCCAGGAACAAGTCCTGCGCCTGCACATGAATCAGCGGGATGTTGTAGCTGTCGCGAAAGAGCCGCACGACCTCCTCGCCTTCGCCGGCGCGCATGAGGCCGGTATCGACGAAGACGCAGGTGAGCTGTTCGCCGATGGCCTCGTGGATCAGGACCGCCGCTACGGAAGAATCGACGCCGCCGGAGAGCCCGCAGATGACGCACGCCTCGCCCACCTGTTGGCGAATCTTGGCGATCTCTTCTTCGCGGAACGCCGCCATGGTCCAGTCGCCGGACATGCCGGCGATTGACTTGACGAAATTTGACAGGAGTTTCGCGCCGTCCGGCGTATGGACGACTTCCGGATGGAACTGCACCGCATAGATTTGGCGAGCCTCGTCGGCGATGGCGGCGAAGGGCGCGCCGTCGGACTTGGCGACGACCTCAAAGCCGTCCGGAATAGCGTTCACCCGGTCGCCATGGCTCATCCACACCTGATGGCGCTCGCCGGGCGCCCACACGCCGTCAAACAACGCGCAATCTTTGACGACTTCGATATGGGCGCGGCCGAATTCGCGATGATCGGAGCGCTCAACATCGCCGCCCAGCTGTGCGCAGATGGTTTGCTCGCCATAGCAGATCCCGAGAATCGGAACGCCGAGCTCGAAAACCTGTTCAGGAGCCCGCGGGCTGGTCTCGGTTTTCACGCTGGCCGGCCCGCCGGAGAGGATCACTGCTTTCGGCGAGAATGCATCCAGAAACGCATCGTCGATCCGGTTGAAGGGATGGATCTCGCAATAGACGCCCGCTTCGCGCAGGCGCCGGGCGATGAGCTGCGTGACCTGACTGCCGAAGTCAACGATCAGCGCGCGCTCGTGAATTTCCGTATGGGGATCTTTTGTCATGGCTGCAGTTTATTCCGTTCTCTTCAACGTCGCTATAAAAAACCCGTCGGCGCGGATCTCGTCCGGGGTCAGGCGCAAGCCGCCGTCCGGCGTCAGGCAAGCTTCGAGCGCCGCCCGTCCCTCGTCCGTCAACATTCCGGATTCGGCGATCGCGTCGAGCGTCGGCGTCCGCGCGTATTCCGGATGATCGCCCAGAAACGCGCCAAGACGATCCTCGTTCTCCTCCATCAGGAACGAACAGGTGACCCAAACCAGGCGCCCGCCCGGTTTAACCAAGCGCGCGGCCTCTTGCAGCACGCGGTCCTGCTCACGCATACGGGTCGCCAGTTGTTTTTCGGTAAGGCGCCACTTGGTGTCAGGATGGCGCCGCCACGTGCCGGCGCCGGAACAGGGCGCATCGACGAACACCACATCCATCTTGCCCGCCAGACCGTCCAGCGTTTCAGTATCCGTCACCGGATTGAGAATCTGCAGGTTACGCACGCCGGCGCGCTTGGCCCGGGCGTAGAGCGGCTTGAGCCTCCGCGCATCGCGGTCATAGGCGTAAAGCTGCCCGGTGTTCTCCATCAGGGCGGCGAGCGCCAGCGTTTTCCCGCCCCCGCCGGCGCAATAGTCGAGCGCCTGGGCGCCCTTGATGTCGCCGGCCGCGGCTGCGGCGATCTGCGAGCCCAAGTCCTGCACCTCGACCCAACCCTTGTTGAAGGCCGGAATGACGGTGACCGCCGGCGCTTTTTCCGAGGGATTGGGCGCGGCGATGCGCGCCGCCGTCGTCAGTATGGGAACGGCTTTTCCTTTTACGGATTTGAGCGCCGCCAGCGTCTTGTCCGGCGTCGATTTGAGGGTGTTCATGCGAAGGTCGACGTCGGCGCGTTCCGCGAAGGCGGACATGACGCGCGCCGCGTTGTCACCGAAGACGCGCTCAATGTGCGGCGTCAGCCATTCGGGAAAGTCGCCTGAGATATGGGGCGCGTTTTTGTCTACCCGCTCATCCCCGCAAAAGCGGGGATCCATTTCCACGTCCGTCTGGATTCCCGCTTTCGCGGGAATGAGCGGAGGAGAGTTGAGCGCTTGGATTTCGTCCGCCGTAAGTTTCCCCGGACCGTGCGGCTCTTCCGCAGCAGCTTCCGCGAGTTCTTCTACCGAAACGCACCACAGAAACCGCATCGCCCCCAACACCAGCGTCCGCGGACGATCATCTTTCATGGCGGCCGCGAGAGAATTCCGCCGGCGCAACACATCAAGGCACAAGCCCGAAATCCAGGCGCGGTCTTTTGCGCCGGCGTAGCGATTGCTGCGCGACCAATCGGCGATCGCCGTCTTCAGCGGTACGCGCCGCGCGTCAAAGTCAGACAGAATTTCTATTGCAGCGGAGAGCCGTCCGGAAAGGCGCATCTAACTCGGCGTCGGATAGTTCGGCGCCTCGCGCGTAATAGCAACGTCGTGGACGTGGCTTTCTTTCAGGCCTGCATTGGTAATACGCACGAACTTCGCTTTCGCCTGCATTTCCGGAATGGTCGGCGCGCCGACATAGCCCATGGACGCGCGAAGCCCGCCGACAAGTTGATGCAGAATCGGCCCGATCGCGCCCTTGTAAGGAATGCGTCCCTCAATGCCTTCCGGCACAAGTTTCATCTGTTCGGTGACATCCGCCTGGAAATAGCGGTCGGCGGAGCCGCGGGCCATGGCGGTAATCGACCCCATGCCGCGATAGGATTTGTACGAACGGCCCTGATACAAAAACACTTCCCCCGGCGCTTCGTCCGTGCCGGCGAGGAGCGAGCCGATCATGACGCAGTCGGCGCCGGCGGCGATGGCTTTGGCCATATCGCCGGAATACTTCACCCCGCCGTCTGCGATGACGGGAACGCCTGCATCGCGCGCGGCGCGCGCCGCATCGGTCACCGCCGTCAATTGCGGCACGCCGACCCCGGCGACGATGCGCGTGGTGCAGATCGATCCGGGACCGATGCCGACCTTGATGGCGTCGGCGCCAGCGTCAATGAGCGACCGGGCCGCATCAAAGGTGGCGACATTGCCGGCGATCACCTGGGTTTCGTTCGATGTGCGTTTGATGCGGACGACCTGTTCAGAAACCGCCGCCGAATGGCCATGGGCCGTGTCGATCACAACGACATCCACGCCAGCGTCGATCAGCGCTTCGACCCGCTCGTAGCCCTTGTCGCCGACCGAAGATGCGGCGGCGATGCGCAGCCGCCCTTGGTCGTCCTTGGCGGCCATCGGGAATTCTCTCGCCTTTTCCATGTCCTTGACAGTGATCAGCCCGACGCAGCGATAGTCGTCGTCCACTACGATAACGCGCTCGATCCGATGCTGATGGACAAGGCGCGTCACCTCGTCCCGCGTCACGCCGGGACGGACAGTGACCAGTCCGTCCTTGGTCATCAGTTCGCTGACTTTCTGGTTCGGATTATCCGCGAAGCGCATGTCGCGATTGGTGAGAATGCCGACCAGCTTGCCGACGCCCCCGGCGTCCGGGCGCTCGACGACGGGAAACCCCGAAATCTTCCGGGCGTCCATAATCGCGCGCGCCTCCGCCAGCGTCGCATCCGGCGTCAAGGTCAGCGGGTCGACGACCATGCCAGATTCAAACCGCTTGACCCGGCGCACATGTTCAGCCTGTTCCTCGATGCTGAGATTGCGATGGAGCACGCCAATGCCGCCATGCTGGGCCATGGCGATCGCCATGTCCGCTTCCGTCACCGTGTCCATGGCCGACGACATAACGGGTATGTTCAACGTGATGTTCCGGGTCAGCCGCGACTGCACGCTGACTTCGCTCGGCATCACTTCCGACGGACCGGGCTCCAATAGCACGTCGTCAAATGTCAAAGCGTCGCGAATTTGCATAGCAGTCTCCTAATACAGTTCGGAAACGTCCGGTTCCGGATCGTCTTCCGTCTCGCCGACAGCCGGCGCGTTCACGCCGCGCGCGGCGGACTCAATCAGCGTGAGATGATAAAGGTCGCGGGCCTGATGAACGCCCGCGTAACAAAACCACATGTTCAAGATCAGTCCAGCGAGCGCCGTAGACAGTCCGATCCATGCAGAAACCGCAGTAGCCCCTTCAAGCAGCGCCGCCAATTCTCCGGGGAATATCTGGTTAAAGAAGACCAGCAGACCGACCGGAAGAGAGATGCTGCTGATCACATTGATCCGCAACGACGCCGAGGCCTGTTCAAAGTTGACAAACGCCAGGGTCTGAAACTGGCGCAACTCTGTCGGCGACAACCGGTCGAGAACGACCTTTAGCGCCTGCGCCCGCGTCTTTTCGCGCAGCAGCGCGAGCCGATTGGCGCCGGTGCGTTCCGACAGGCCTGAAACCCAGAAACTGCTCGGGATCATTGCGGCGATGTTTTTGAAATGCGCCGCGGCTTCATCCCAGGCGCGGTCGACGGCGAGTGAAGAAACCCCGGTTTCGGACTGTTTCTTCTTCAGCATGTTAGAATCTCGCCGGAATGAAAAAGGGGCTGGCCTCCTGCACCCGGTAAATCTCTTCCAGGCGCGTCTCGTCATTGCGGATTTTTTCAGCCGCGCGCGCCATGCGGCCTTTGCGGCCGAGGATTTCGTCGGCAATGGCGACAATTCGGGTATTTGGAAACGCCGTGCGCGACGCCGCTGCGAGCGCATCGCCTATTCTCGCTTCGTCCGTGTCGGGATTATGAAGACAGGCTGCGATCAGCGCGGTCGCCGTCGACCGGCTCATGCCCGCCCAGCAGTGCACGAGGAGCGGGTCCTCCGGCCGCCAGCTTTTCAGATGGCCGATAATGTCTTCGACATGGCCCTCACCCGGCGCCGCCCGCTCGCCGGCGTCCTGGAGAATATCGTGCACTTCAATGCGATGGTGACGATCGTCTTCGTAACCTTCGAACGCCGGAAACTCTGAGCCCGGCGACAACAAACTGACGACTTTCGAGGCGCGGGACTTCGCATGCGCGTCGTATACGTCCCTGAGGGAGGATATCCAGATTTTCATGACACGGTCTCCAATCCCCCCCTTGAGGGGGGATCGAAATCTTCAATTTCGAGGGGGCGCGCTTGTATGATGAAGGACACGCGCCCCCCACCCGAAATTTGCGTTCGCAAATTTCGACCTCCCCTCAAGGGGGAGGTAAAGACGCTGGAACGGTTGAAACAACTCTCAATCATCAACTCTTCCCCGAAACCCCGTCGCCACCACATACTTTTCTGCCGAATCCTGGCGGCTCGCCTTCGGCTTGGCGTGTTTCACCACCTCAAAACTACGTTTCAAACGCGCCAGGAGATCGCCTTCAGCGCCGCCGGCGAACACTTTGCAGACAAAGGCCCCGCCGGGCGCCAGGACGTCTTCGGCGAAATCGAGCGCTGCTTCGGCCAGCGCCACGATCCGCAGGTGATCGGTCGACTTATGCCCTGTGGTCGGCGCCGCCATGTCGGACAGGACGATGTCGGCCTCGCCGCCCAGGAGATCTTTGAGGGCCTGAGGCGCGGCTTCATCCAGAAAATCCATTTCTAAAACGTCCGCGCCGGCGACGGCCGGAACGTTCAGATAGTCGATCCCGACGACGCGTCCTTCCGTGCCGACCGCTTTCGCGGCGACCTGCAGCCAACCGCCGGGGGCGCAGCCGAGATCGACGACGCGCGATCCCCGCCTCAACAGAGAAAACTTCTCGTCGAGCTCCTTCAGCTTGTAGGCCGCCCGAGACCGATAGCCTTCGGCCTTCGCCTTGCGCACATACGGGTCGTTCAACTGTCGTTTGAGCCACAAGGTGGAGCCGTAATCGCGGCGCTTGGCGGTCTTCACATGGACGTTGAAGTCGCGGCTCGACGCTTCGCCTTTGGTTGGCGCGTTCTTTTTCCGCTCGCGTTTTTCCGGTTCGACGCCGAGCGCGGTTTTCGCGATGTCCGTTGATCTCGCGCGCTTGGGGCGTTTCGGCCCCTTGGAAGAAGATTTGCGTCGCTCCATGGGCCTTCATAGCGGAGTCTTCCGCGGGCGCAAGAGGCGAAACCGGCGTAAATTGTGCGCCTGTTTACAGGGGCGGGGTCGAAACCGTAAGACAACCATAGGGGGTCCGGCGACGCGTCGTCGGCCGAGAGCGACGGGCGCGATTGTCACCCATGGCGCGCGCACAGGAATGGTGGAGATTTCATGTCATTGATGGACCAATTGACCGACGTGGTGGTCGGTCAGATGTCGCAGCAAGCGGCGCAGAAAACAGGGCTCAACGCTGATCTGGCGCAACAGCTGATGCCCATGGCCATGGCCGCGCTCATGGGCGGACTGAAGAAGAACACATCGGAGCCCGCCGGCGCCGAAGCCTTGTCCAACGCGCTGGACCGTCACGACGGCAGTTTGCTGAACAACATCGGCCACCTCGGCGACGACGCCGTCTTGGCCGACGGTCAGAAAATCCTCGGCCACATTCTCGGCGGCAAGCAGGCGCAGACCGAACGGGCGCTCGCCAAGTCCGCGGGCGTTGACCAAAGCCAGATTGGCCAGCTGCTCGCCGTCGCGGCGCCCGCCGTGTTGGCTTCGCTCGGCCAGGCGAAACGGGAACGGGGCCTCGACGCCTCCGCCCTCGCCGGCCTTGTGACGGAAGAAAGCGTTCGCGTGCAGCAAAAGGCGCCGACCGAGCTTAGCGGGCTGATGCAGTTTTTGGATCAGGACGGCGACGGCGACTTCAAGGACGACATGCTCGCGGCGGCGGGCAGCAAGCTGCTCGGCGGACTTTTTGGACGCAAATAAACCGGATCGACGGTCACACCGGCCGGATCGCTTCATCCTGAGGGACAATTTTCTTCGTCCTTCGAGACGCAAGCTTGCAGCTTGCTCCTCAGGATGAAGAAAATTGTCGTCTCGAAGGACGGAGCGATACGGTCGGTGTGACCGGCGCGGCGCAAATCAGGAGAAAACACACATGCTGTTTAAGTTCGCGAAAGAAGCCGGAGAAAAGTTCCGCGAAGGCGTCTCGAATATTGCAGAAGGCATCCAGGACCGCATCAAGGGCCATAAGACCGAGGTCAAGGATCTGAAAGTCGAACAGGACGGCGAACGTGTCGTCCTTAAGGGTAAAGCGAAAACCCGCGCGGAAGCCGAAAAAGCGATCGTCGCCGCCGGCAACACACCCGGAATCGGCGAGGTCGAATCCCATATCGATATTGCGGATGAACCGGCGCAAACGAACTTTTACACCGTCAAATCGGGGGACACGCTCTCCAAGATCGCCAAGGAGTTTTACGGCGACGCCATGAAGTATCCGGCCATTTTTGAAGCCAACAAGCCGATGCTGTCCGATCCCGACAAGATCTATCCGGGCCAGACGCTGCGGATTCCGACGGCGAGTTAGATAGCGTCGTCCCGTGCGCGCTGCAGCGCAGAGCGCCAAACAGTTCGCTCATCCCCGCGTACGCGGGGATCCACTTATGCGACGGTAGGGCGATATGCGCAGCTACGCTTGCAAATGGACTCCCGCTTTCGCGGGAGTGAGCGGATCAGGAGTTCAGTCGTCCCGGTGCACGCGCTCGGAACGTTCGTGGCGCTCCTGCGCTTCCAGCGATAGCGTCGCAATCGGCCGGGCGTCGAGGCGGCGCAACGCAATGGGCTCGCCCGTTTCTTCGCAGTATCCGTATTCGCCAGTTTCGATTCGGCGCAGCGCCGCATCAATTTTCGAAATCACTTTTCGCTGACGATCGCGGGTGCGAAGCTCCAGCGCCTTTTCCGTTTCGCTCGAGGCGCGGTCGGCGATGTCAGGGAGATGATTGTTGTCTTCCTGCAGATTATTGATGGTGCCCTGGCTTTCCTCAAGAATTTCTTCTTTCCAGCTGATCAGCTTTTGACGGAAATATTCTTTTTGCCGGTCGTTCATGAACGGTTCGTCCTCAGACGGACGATACGCATCAATTTCGCTCACAGACATCCCTTACTCCCTATGCGCGGTACGCTATTATTGCCCCGGCCCGGTTCGGATTGCGGGCTCTCTATAGCGACGGCGCCGCCCCTGCTCAAGCGTTACTTGCGCGCTTTGCGCCGTCACATTTCCTCAATAGAAATCAATTATTGAAGATTGGTTTTTTTGGCCGCCGTCACCGCCCCAGTTTGGCGAGCTCAACCCGGGCGCGCAGGGAAATTTCGTCATAGATTTCGAGCAGACGCGCGTCGGCGCCCGCATGGGCGCGCAATGTGGAAGCCGCTTCCAGCGCTTCTATCGCGTCGCGTCCGCCCTCTCCGTTAAGGAGCGCGTATTGTAGGCGATCCAGTTCGCCGAGAACTTGTTGCGCCGCAGCAATCGTCCGCCCGCGCGCGCCCTCGCCTTGCCCGTAGCCCGCGCTCTGAAGGGCGATGAGCGCGCTCAACGTCGACGCCGGGGTCAGGCTGTCAGCTTTGGCCGCGGCGCCGGCGGCGGCCGCACCGGCCGGCTTGAACGCACCGCTCGCCGGCTTGGCTTTCTTCGCGGGCGCAGGCGCGCCAGATTTCCCCAGTCGTGAAATACGGGTCATTGGAAGCCGCTCATACTCCAGGCGAACTTATCGCCGCGCCGCCATAAAGGTTTCGTTAATGACGGCAAAAAACGCCGGGCAGAAGCTGCCGCAGCGTCGGTGTTCGGCTGATACGCGCGCGCCGCAGAAACCGCTGGACGCCGCAGAAACACTGGTTTCCTGAAGCGCTGAACTGAATGGCACGGGCCTCGCTATGCAAGTGGCGACCAATCATTCGCCCAACCCGCCCGCGTCGGAAAAAACATGATGCTTCGATCCCTCATCGCCTTGCTTGTTTCCTGGCTCTTTCTGTCGCCGGCGGCGTTTGCTGAGTCCCGCATCAAGGATCTCGCCGACATTGAAGGCGTTCGCGAGAACATGCTTATCGGATACGGCCTTGTGGTCGGCCTCGACGGCACCGGAGACCGCATCCGAAACACGCCCTTCACCCGTGAGAGCCTGGTTTCCATGCTCGAACGCATGGGCGTCAATATTCGGTCGGAAAATCTTGATACGGACAACATCGCCGCCGTCATGGTGACGGCGAGTTTGCCGCCCTTTGCAACGCAAGGCACCCATGTGGACGTCTCGGTCAGCGCTCTCGGCGATGCTGAATCATTACGCGGCGGCGTGCTGCTCGTAACCCCGCTGCACGGCGCTGACGGCGAGGTTTACGCCGTCGCGCAAGGCGCCGTCGCCGTCAGCGGTTTCGCCGCCCGCGGCGAAGCTGCATCGGTCACGCGAGGCGTTCCCACAAATGGCCGTATCGCCAACGGCGCCGTCGTCGAACGCGAAATCGGTTTCGACATCGCCGACCGCGCTTCGGTCAAGCTCGCCCTGCGCAATCCGGACTTCACAACCGCCCAGCGCATCGCGGCCGCCATTAACGCCCGCCTCGGCGGCGACGCCGCCAGCGTCAAAGATCCGGGTACGGTGCTCTTAAACCGGCCGCAGGCCTTCGCCGGCGACATGGTTGCGTTGATCAGTGCGATCGAGGGATTGCGCGTGGATCCGGATAATGTCGCCAAGGTCGTCATCGACGAAGCTTCAGGCGTCATCGTCATGGGCGACGACGTGCGGGTGTCGACCGTCGCCATTGCTCAAGGCGCGCTCACCGTTTCCATATCGGAAACGCCGCAGGTGAGCCAGCCCTCGCCCTTTTCCGATCGCGGGCGAACGGTCGTCGTGCCGCGCACCACTGCGGGCGTCGACGAACCGCCGGCGAAGATTTCAATCGTCGAAGGCGGCGTGCGTCTTTCAGAGCTTGTCGACGGGCTCAACGCGCTCGGCGTGCCCCCGCGCGACATGATCGCCATTCTTCAGGCCATCAAGGCGGCCGGCGCCTTGCAGGCGGACATCGAGGTGTTGTGATGGATGCAATCTCGCCCGCCAATCCCGCCTCTTTGTTGCCGGACCGCCAGATCGCCGCGATCGAGCGCAAGGCGGAGGAATTTGAAGCGCTCATGCTCGCCGAATTTTTGAAGCCGATTTTTGAAACCGCCAAATCGAGCAGCCTGTTCGGCGGAAGCGGCGCCGCCGGGAGCGGCCCGGAACAGTCGATGTTCGGTGCCATGCTGCAGGAGAAATACGCCGAAGGGATGGCGGCTCGAGGCGGGATCGGCATCGCCGATCAGGTCAAAGCCGCGCTCATCGACATGCAAAGCCAGTTGACAACCGAACAAAGGATCGCGCCGTGAACACTGACACCGCCAAGTCCGACATCATCGACCCGATCGACCGTATTCGGGCGCTGATGGATATTACGCAGTCTCTGAGCGCCATTTTCGCGCGGGAGAACGAACTGCTCGAAACCCGAAGACCGCGCGAAATCGCCCCGCTGCAAGCGGAAAAGGCGAGGCTCGCCGCCGCTTACGCGCAATCGATCCGCGACGTCGCCAGCAACCGAGCCGCCGTCCAGCACGCCGACAGCACCCTTCTGGCCGAACTGCGCGACATCACCGCTGGGTTCGAGGAACGCGCGGCGCATCAGCGATCATTGTTGGAAGCGGCCGCCAGGGCGGGCGAAGGCGTCGTTAAGGCCATCGCGGAAGAAGCCGCCGCGCAATCGAGCGCGCAATCCTACGGCGGCGAAAACCGTGCCGAAGCGCCGCCAATTTCAATCAACGAAAAAGCCTAATCGGCGTCGTAAACGAAAGACGCGTTGCCGGTATTTGCAATCGCGGCGGCAATGGCGCCGCTGGTCGACACCGCGCCGGCTCGTCGCAACGAGACGGTCCCGGTCGTCCCCGACGCGATGACGTTATCGGTCTTGCCGCCGGGTTTCTCCGACGCACGATCGGAAATGCTGGTCGCGCCGGTTTGTCTGTTCTCCAGAAAGCCCTGCATATCGTTGAGAAACAGGATCATCTCAAACTCGATATTGTCGCGGCTGACCCCGCCGTTGAAAAAACGCTGAATGCCGAACACGATGATGTTCTGCTCAGCGACATTCACCGCCTTTGCAACCTGGGCGTCTGTGTTGAAGGTATTGATATCGTCATAGGCCATGCCCGCATTCGAAAAAGCGGTGTAGGTCGCCGCGCCCCTGCAATCGGCGCCGGTTGTCGGGTCTTCGCAGCCGAAAAGCGAAACAAGGAATTTTCCACCGCCTTCGGTTGAGGCGGCGAGAGTCGCCGCATCCTGCCCCTCATAGGGAATCAACTGCGTCGTGATCTCGTATTTCGCCAATATGTCGGAAATGTCAGATGCGCTGAGCCGCTCAACCACCGGCGACAGCATGAGCTGGCTGTTTGACGCCGTCTGCCCTTGCGCGACCCCGGTCTGCGCCGCAAAACACATCGAAGAGGCGACGACTGTCGCCAATTTCAAGACCTTACCCATATACTCGACACCCCTGCGACGCGAGAACTCCAGGCGAAAGGCTATCAGCAAAAGCCCGCAACCGCAAAGCGATGACGATTGCTCGCGCGCTGCTCGCGCGGATTTGCGCGCCGGCGTCCTACACATCGCCACATTTCTTCGCTATTATTGGACGTGAAAGCGTAGTGTGGGGTAGCGCAGGTGAAAACGTCGGCTCGCGGGATCGAACTGATCAAACAGTTCGAGGGACTCGAACTAGAGGCCTACCAGGACATTGCTGGTATCTGGACCATCGGCTACGGCCACACGGGCCCCGATGTGGAGCCGGGCATGCGCATATCCGAACGCGAGGCGGAAGCCCTGTTGCGCAAGGACCTGACCCCGCGCGAAAACGCGGTCTCCAATCTAACGTCGGTCGGGCTCAATCAGAACGAGTTCGATGCGCTGGTGAGCTTTGTCTACAATGTCGGCATCGACGCCTATCGCCGGTCGACCGCGCGGCGGCGCCTTAACAGCGGCGATCGGGTCGGCGCCGCAGACGCGTTAACATGGTGGAACAAGGCCACCGTCGGGGGCGTCCTGCGGGAAGTGGCGGGCCTGACGCGGCGGCGCGCCGCAGAGCGCGCGCTTTTTCTGACGCCGGTCAATCCGATCATTGTCCGCGATCAGGAGAACATCAACGAGAACTCGCGGATCACGCCAATCGAGGACTCGCCGCGTCGCGGCAGTCTTCTTGAAAGCCGCAGCGTTCAAGGCGCGACCGTGGCCGGCGGCGCCGGCGCCGCGGCCGCCACGATGGGACGCGACAGCGCCGAGGAACTCGACGAACTCGAAACCAATATCGAATCCGGCGTCGGCTTAACGGTGGATAGTTCGACCGGCGCCGAACCCACGAACGAAACCGAAGACGAAACAGCGGCGGACGCGACAGATAGCGACGCCGCCGCGGACGCGGCGGGTGAGGACGAGGCCAACGTCGACGCAGCGGGCGATACGTCCGGCGCGGTGAATGCTCTCCCTGGCGAGAGCGACGTCGACGATCAACCGGACGCTGACGGCGACACCGACGGCGTCGTCGCCGAAACGGAAGACGGGGCGGTTATTTCGGGCGAAGGCGCCGAAAGCTCCATGGAACAGGGCGAAGTGGTGGTTTCTGAAATGCCGCAGCGTCCTTCAAAGCGCGAAGTGCACGCCGTCGAGGCGCAGGTTCAATTTGCGCTGCTGGTGCTCGTTCTGTTGGCGGTCGCCTTCGTCATCTTTGCGCGCATCGACGACTGGATGAATTTCCGGCGCTGATCAACGCCGCGAGGCGCGCAGAAACATCACCCGAAGCTGGCCGGACTTCAACGCCTCGTAACGTTCCGCCCACAGACAAGCATGGGCGCTTAAGGCGTGGAGCATTTTTGCGCGCAACGCCATGTCTTCAACATGGGTCATCGCGGTATAGGCCTGTCGCCAGCCGGCCCAGCCATGCTCAATGAGCGGCAAAAACGCCGCCGTATCATCGCCGACTTCGTCAACGACAAGGTCAGCGGCGCGCAACGCATCGCGATACTCCGTTTCCGTCTTCGGCGCGCCGCGCGACACCGCCGGAAAGCACCGCGGCAACCGCGCGCCCTTTCGAACAACGGCGTAGTCGGCGAACACAACCCTGGCGTCAGGCACGAGCATTTCGGCGACGAATTCCGAAAAGGCGGCGGGATTGGCATCGCGGCTTAGTTGAAAAAAGGACAACGCGCCGTTTGCACGCGCCTTGTTCATGCGCCCCATGGCGCCGTCATAGCCGCGCAGATGGGGACCTTGCGCGGCCTTGGCGTGGGTGAAGCCCTGCGCTTTCCAGCGCGTGCCATGGGCCAAATCAGTCAAGGGACCGCCCATGCCGGCGCCGAACACAACCACTCGTGCTTTCACCGGCAATCCCAGCATGCGCGCATAGCGCATGGTCCAAGCGGGCGAGCCGGGCTCAAGGCGCTCATGTCCCCATATGGATTCCGCAACAATGTCCTCGATCGGGCGACCGCTGGGGCTGCCCGCCACAGGCAACATCGCCTGCAAAGCGGCAAGCTCGGCCGCTTCGTCAAAAGCGTACCCTTCCCACCACGCGTGAAGGCGCCTTGCAGCGAACGCAAGTCGTGCGCGGACGCTCGGAAGTTTGGCGGCGTTCGCCGTCATCACATCACAACTCATTGTTACAGCCGCCATGGCTTGACCAATAGAATCTAGGGCGCGCATGGCTGAAAAAGGGTTAAGACCGCAGATGGGGAAAGCCTGGAAAGAGTCCGTTAAGCCCCGTTGCAGAAGCGTTAATGCAGGTTTGTCGAGCTCTATGGGTACAGAGCGTTCCGCTTTGACCGCCGCGCCGGGATGCGCCGGGTTTAGCGCATCAGCCGACGCACCCGCCGGCGCAGCACCGGCAACAGGTCTTTTTCGAACCACGGATTTTTCTTCAGCCAGGCGTTGTTGCGCCAGGACGGATGCGGCGTGGGAAAGAATTCCGGCGACACGTCCCGCCAGGCCAGAACAGTGTTGGTCAGGCTTTTTTGATTGCGCGCGCCGAGGTGCCATTTCTGGGCGTAGCCGCCGACGAGGATCGCCGTTTCGATATTCGGCAGCGCCTCGGTCAGGCGCGCGCGCCAGGTTCTGGCGCATTCTCGCCGCGGCGGCAAATCCGATCCTTTTGCGTCATATCCCGGAAAACAGAATCCCATGGGAATGATCGCGAGTTTCTTGGCGTCATAGAATTCATCGCGGGTGACGCCCATCCAGGCGCGCAAACGATCCCCGGACGGATCATTGAACGGCTTGCCGGTTTGATGCACGAGGTTCCCCGGCGCCTGGCCGAAGATCGCCAGCCGGGCCGACTTTGAGACCTGCAATACGGGCCGCGGCTCGTGGGGCAGCGCCGTCTTGTCCGGCGCATCGACGCAGATCCGACAGGCTCGGATGTCCCGAACCAATGCCGTCAACGACTGCGGCTTTTCTGATGTAATCGACGTCACGTGCTCTTCCCGCCCGGCGCGGCGCGCCCGATCAGGATGCAGGTATTCTCTGCTCAGGGCGCAACGCGACGGAGTATAGGGAGCTCGCGCCGGGAGCAAAGCGCCGCGCGATCACGATGCGGCGACGAAAATCCGGCCGCTCGCCTTGCGGTTTCGATCCGCGCCCCTAAAGTGCGCCGCGCATCAGAGGGATCAGGGAAGAGAACATGCTGCCGACGCCGCGCGCCGACCTAAACGCCAACACGCTGGAATATGAAATCACGCCGCTCGTGAAACCGACGGGATTTCGCGAATACGACGCACGCTGGGTGTTTGAAAAAGAAATCAATCTCCTCGGCATCCAGGCGCTCGGCGCCGGCCTCGGCACCCTGATCCGGGAAATGGGCAAGGACCCGCGCATCGTCGTCGGGCACGATTTCCGGGGCTATTCCTCCTCCATCAAGCAGGCGTTGACCGTCGGCCTGATGAGCGCAGGAATTGAGGTTAACGACATCGGTCTCGCCCTCTCTCCGGTGGCGTATTTTGCGCAGTTCGACCTGGATATCCCGTGCGTCGCGATGGTGACGGCGAGCCACAATGAAAACGGCTGGACCGGCGTGAAAATGGGCGCGGCGCGGCCCCTGACATTCGGTCCTGACGAAATGGGCCGGCTGAAGGAGATCGTCCTCGGCGGCGCAATCAAATCCCATCCGGGCGGCGCCTATAAATATGTCGAGGGACTGCGCGAGCGATATATCGCCGATCTCGTGGACGGCGTCTCGTTCTCGCGCAAGATGAAAGTTATCGCTGCGTGCGGCAACGGCACGGCCGGAGCGTATGCGCCGGAAACCCTGGAGCGCATTGGACTTGACGTTGTGCCCATGGATGCGGAGCTGGACCATACTTTTCCGCGGTATAATCCGAACCCGGAAGACATGCAGATGCTGCATGCGATGCAGGACGCAGTGCGAGAACATGGCGCCGACGTCGCGCTCGGTTTCGACGGCGACGGCGACCGTTGCGGCGTCGTTGACAACGAGGGCGAAGAGATTTTCGCCGACAAGATCGGCGTGATGATCGCCCGCGATCTTTCAGCGCTGCACGAGAATGCGCAATTCGTTGTCGACGTGAAGTCGACGGGCCTGTTCCTGACCGATCCGGTGCTGATCGAAAACGGCGCGCAAACCGTTTACTGGAAAACTGGTCACTCCTACATCAAGCGTAAAAGCCACGAGCTCGGCGCATTGGCCGGTTTTGAAAAATCGGGTCACTTCTTTTTCAACGCGCCGGTGGGACGCGGCTATGACGACGGGCTCGTCGCGGCGATCGCCCTCCTCCAGATGCTCGACCGCAATCCGGACAAGAAACTCTCCGACCTGCGCAAGTCCCTGCCGAAAACCTATCAGTCGCCGACCATGTCGCCCCATTGCGCTGATGAAGAAAAATACGGGGTGGTGGAGAAAGTGGTCGCGGCGCTGTCCGACCGCAAAGAGATCATCGGCCAGAAGGTGCGCGACGTGGTCACGGTTAACGGCGTTCGCATCACGGCCGAGGACGGCACCTGGGGCCTCATTCGCGCCTCGTCGAACAAGCCGGAGCTGGTGGTCGTTGTGGAGAGCCCGACCTCAGAAGAGAACATGAAATCGATGTTCACCGAACTGGACGCGGAGCTGAAGAAACACCCGCAAGTCGGTGAATATAATCAGAAAATCTAAGGTCTCTTAGTCGCTGCGCTTTTCGGTCGCACAGCCCTCGCCCGTTCAGTAGAATGGCGCGAATCGACGCTTCGGAGCGCTTCCCATGCTGTACACCGCCTTCGCCATCGGCGCACCCGTCGCCGCCGCCGCCGGCGCCGCGGCCGCTGCGGTCACCCGGTTTCACCTGACCGGAGAGGACTTGTCAAAATATGACGCCGGCGCGTTTCCGGTGACGTTTGAGACCGACCCGGCTTCAGACGGGGCCGAAGAGGTTCGCCAGTATCTCATCGAAAACTTCATCAAGCCTGCGTCGGCGCCCGGCTCGCCGAAGGAAAAACTCGCCGCTAAGCGCAAGCGCTTCGACGACGTGGGCCGGTCCCGGGAATACGACTGTGCGTTCAAACCTGCCGTGATCAGAGCCAAGGGCAGGAACATCGCCGGCGAATGGACTTTGCCTGACAACGCCGACCCGGCGCGGCGCATTCTGTACATCCACGGCGGCGCCAACACCGTCGGCAGCGCGGTCAGCCACCGTCCGATCATCTCAAACATCGCCAACAGAACCGGCTGTGCAGTCTTTGCGCCGAACTATCGTTTGATGCCGGAGAACGCCCGTCTTGACGGCGTGGACGATTGCCGCGTCGCTTATGAGTGGATCTGCGCCAACGGCCCCGACGGCGAGGCGTCCGCCGCGACGGTCAGCGTCGGCGGCGATTCCGCCGGCGGCAATCTGACATTGTCCTTGATCAATTGGGTGCGAGACGAAAAGAAACGCGCCGCCGACGCGGTCTTCGTCCTTTCGCCCGCGACGGATTCCACTTGCACCAGTCCCAGTCTGCAGGACAACTTCAAAACGGATTTGATGCTTCAGCCGCTGGCCGAGCCGCTGACCCGAATCCCGCGCCCTGCGCTTTTGTGGGCGTTGTGGCGAGCGAACCGGACATCCCCCGCAAATCCCGTCGTGTCGCCGGTTTTTGCTGATCTCGGCGGGTTGCCGCCGACCCTTGTTCACGTCAGCGCCGCTGAGATGCTCTATGACGACTCGCGCCGTTACGCCGCCAAGCGCGCCGCCGCCAGTTCGCCCGTGACGATCCAGATCTGGGATCACATGCCCCATGTCTGGCATGTCTTCGACCGGATGCTGCCGGAAGCGCACCACGCCTTTGATGAGATTGCGGGCTTTTTGCGGGACCACGGCGCCGCGGCGCGCTAGTCGCTTCGCTCCCTGATCCAAGTCCCGAAGCGGCTTACGCTTGGAACGGTAATATATCCGTACCCCAATTCAATCAGACCGTCGTCCTGCAGCGCGCCGAGGGCTTTTCCAATCGATACGCGCGACACGCCGAGCGTGAAAGCAAGATCGCTCTGTCGGCATGCTGCGGCCGCTTCGTCGCCGGCGGGATGCAGCATGCCGGCGATCAGTTTCGCCGCGCGCACCGGCAACGGCAAGGTGCGTAAATCATCGAGAAATCCGAGGGCGGAATAAAGCCGCCGCGTCAGCGCCGCCAGGAAGATGCGCGCCAGCGCCGGCTCATCATCGAGGATGCGGTCGAACCGCGCCTTGCCGACCTGCACGATCACGGTGTCGCCCACGGCGTGCGCGTCATAGGCGCGGTCCATGTCGGCGAACAGGGTTGCTTCGCCGAAGGTGTGCCCGGGCGAAAGCGTGGTCAGCGTCGTCTCGCTTCCGTCGCGGCGGGTTTTGCTGAACCGGACTTCTCCTTCGCGAATGATGGAAAGACCTGGCTTTTCATCGCCCCGCCCGTGAATACGCGCGCCGGCGCCGAACCGTCGCTCAACGCCCGCCTCCAGCAGACGGCGGGAAAGGCGCGCGGGCAACAGATCCATCAGGGGCGGATCGCCGGAACTGAGAAGGTCGGCCATTTCAAATGCAAACTTTTTAGCATTCTTGGCCGATCCGGGCGCTTAAGACAAGGGGGAGGCAAGCAGGTCGGACAGCCGGTCATGAAAACTGAAGCGCTGGTTATTCTTGGGATATTCGTCGCCTTTGCGCTGCTGGAGATGGCGTTCACGCGCTTTTTCAAAAAGCGCGGCGAGACCGGCCAGGACGCGCCCGTTGAAGTCTTCAGCACGCTCTTTCTTGTATCGGTGACCCAGCCCCTCACCCTGCTCGGAGGAGGATTGCTGGCCTCGCTGGTCGCCCCCGGCGCCGCCGGCGCCCTTGCCGGATTACCGGTCGCGGCAGGGATCGCGCTGTTTTTGATCTTCGACGACATGACCCAATATTGGTGGCATCGCGCGTCGCACACATTTCCCTGGCTCTATAAACTGCACCGGCCTCACCACAACGCCGAATATCTTTCGATCCGCGTCGTTTACCGGAACAATCTTTTCTACTACGCGCTCATGCCGGGGCTGTGGTTCTCCGGCGCGCTCATCTATCTCGGCCTCGGATGGGTCTACGCTGGGTACATCATCGTCAAAATGGCGGTGATTTTCGGCGCCCATTCCGACGTGCGCTGGGACGAACCCCTCTATCGGATCAAATGGCTGTCGCCGGTAATGTGGGTGGTCGAGCGCACGATCTCGACGCCGGCGACGCACAGCGCACATCACGGCAAACACGCCGATGACGGCGTCACCAACTACAAGGGCAATTTTGGGAATCTCTTGTTTTTCTGGGACGTGTTGTTCGGCACGGCGAAGATTACCAGACGGTATCCGGAAAAAATGGGAGTCGAGAACCTGCCCGGCACCAGCGTTGCGGAGCAGTTGCTGTGGCCGATTTGCCGTACTGACAGGCGAAACGCAAAAGTTCTGCCTGCTGAGTAGTCAGTATCAGTAGCGAATGAGAGCGGAGCCCCAGGCGAGGCCGCCGCCCAATGCGGCGAACACCAATAGCTCGCCGCGCTTGATGCGTCCGTCGCGAATGCCGGCGTCAAGCGCCAAGGGAATGGACGCCGACGACGTGTTGGCGTGCTTGTCGATGGTGACGATGATCTTTGATTCGCACAGTTCAAGTTTCTTGGCGCAGGACTGGATGATCCGAATATTCGCCTGATGCGGCACGAACCAGTCAATCTCGTGGCGCGACACCTCCGCCCGTTCAGTGACCTCAAACACCGCGCCGGAAATCTCTTCAACGGCGTTTCGAAAGACTTCCTTGCCGTTCATCTTGACCAACCCGACGGTGCCTGTCGTCGACGGTCCGCCGTCGGCGTACAGATGCGGGGCAAGCCTTCCGTCCGCTGACAAATAAGTCGCCAGCATGCCGCGTTTGGGTCCCGCGACGCTGGGCGTTTCCGCGCTCAAGACGACAGCGCCGGCGCCGTCGCCGAAAAGAACACAGGTCCCTCGGTCATTCCAGTCGAGGAAACAGGAGAGTTTCTCCGCGCCGATCACGAGGGCGTGCTTCACCTGTCCGCTGGCGATAAACCCGTGCGCGATATTCAGCGCATAGATAAATCCGGCGCAGGCGGCGGAGACGTCGAACGCGATGCAAGGCGGCGTTCCGAGCTTTTCCTGAACATATACCGCCGTCGACGGAAAGGTTTTGTCCGGCGTCACGGTCGCTACGATGATCAGGCCGATGTCTTTTGGTTTCAGCCCCGCCTGACCGAGCGCAGCCCACGCCGCCTCTCGCGCAAGGTCGGATGTCGCCTGTCCGTCTGCGGCCAAATGGCGTTGCGCGATACCGCTCCGTGATCTGATCCACTCGTCGGACGTGTCGACGGTTTTTGCCAGTTCCGCATTTGTCAGGATCCGTTCGGGCAGGTAGCTGCCTACGCCGGATATTATTGTTTCAATTTCACTCATGATCGCCCGCACTGCACCTGCGAAACGGTAACAGCATCCTCTCCTGAAGGATACAGCTCATGGCGATAACAACTGAAAAAACGTCCTGCAAAATAACTTTCTGCTAAGCAAAAATGTCAGCGCCCAGCGCAATTGCAGCCGCCAGGACATAAACGGCAAAGATTCGTGACAGCAATCCGCTGTCGAGCCGGTGGGCCACTCTCGCGCCGATGGGCGCCATGACGGCCGCTGTTACGGCCACCGCCGCGAACCCCGGCAAGTTTACAAAGCCGACAGACATCGGCGGCAAGGCGCTTTCGCCGAGGCCGGAGACGACAAATCCGGCGACGCCGGGCACGGCGACAGCGAGCCCGAACCCGGCGGACGTCGCAATGGCCTGGTGCATCGCACGCCCCGCAAGCGTCATCACCATCACCCCCACCGCACCGCCGCCAAGGCCCATGAGCGCGGAAAACACGCCGGCGCCGAACCCGACAGGGATTTTGAGACGTTTTGCGTTGAGATCGATTCCGGCGGCCTTGCCGCTATTGCCGCGCAAGCGACGCAGCGCGATGTAGATTGCGCCGCCGACGAAAACGACCGCCAGCGCCTCGACCGGGACCCAGCGCGCGACAAGACCGCCGACCGCTGCGCCGACAGCGATCCAGGCGCCCCATCCCAACAACACTTCGCGATCGACGTGACCTGCGCGGTGGTGGGCTGCAAGCGACCTGGCGGACGTCACAACGATCACGGCGAGCGATGTGCCGATGGCCGTTTTCAGGCTTGATTCGTCGGGCGCGCCGACGCTTCGAAAGGCCGCATACAGAACCGGCACGGTGACGATGCCGCCGCCAATGCCGAAGAGGCCGGCGGCGAAGCCCGTTGCGCAGCCGGCAAGCAGCAGGCCTGCGAGCAGCCATCCGTATTCTGACAGAAGGCCGAGTTCCATCGATCAGGCCTGAACCGGAGTGCGTTGCTGCGCGTCGCGCGCGCGATCCAGGACATCGCTCCGGAACAGGGGCGCGCTTTCCGACAAGAAACGCCGCCACGCCCGGGCGCCCGGCGCACCATGATATAGGCCCAGCATGTGCCGCGTGATCGCATGGGGGCGCACGCCCTTTTCGAACTGCGCCTGCAAGTAGGCGGACATCGCCTCGACAACGTGCTCGCGCGAAACCGGGTCCGCGACATCGTTAAACAGGACGCTGTCGACCTGCGACAATATATAGGGATTTCCGTAAGCGGCGCGTCCGAGCATAACGCCGTCAAATTCAGCGACCAGCCTCTCGGCCTGCCCAATCGTATCGATGCCGCCGTTAAGGATGATCTCCAGATCCGGATACTTCGCCTTCATCCTGCGGACGATATCATAGTCGAGGGGCGGTATGGTTCGGTTTTCCTTTGGCGACAAGCCTTCCAGCCAGGCCTTGCGGGCGTGGACGATGAAAACGCGAACGCCTCCGGCGACGCAGGCGCGCAGCAACGCCGGCAGCGCTTCTTCCGGGTCCTGATCGTCAACCCCGATACGGCATTTGACCGTTACCGGGACACGCACCGCTTGCGTCATCGCGGCGACGCATTCGCCGACAAGATCAGGCGTCCGCATCAGGCACGCGCCGAAGGCGCCGGACTGCACGCGGTCGGACGGACAGCCGACATTGAGATTGATTTCGTCATAGCCCGCGTCTTCGCCGATCCGGGCCGCGTCGCGCAACTTGTCAGGATCGCTTCCGCCCAACTGCAGCGCAACGGGATGCTCGCTCGGATCGAATCCCAGGAGATAGTCGCGGTCGCCATGGATCGCCGCTTCCGCAGTGATCATTTCAGTGTAAAGGCGCGCATGTTTGGTCAGCAGACGGTGGAAATATCGGCAGTGCCGGTCAGTGCCGTCCATCATGGGCGCAACGCAAAAGCGCCAGGGCGATGTTGCATTGGTCCCGGAGTGAAGCATGCAAAAAAACGCCGACTAATAGCGCTGAGCGAACGCTTGAGGCGTCCGCTGCGCCCAGGGCGCCGCCTCCTCAAGCTCATAGGCCAGTTCAATCAGCATCGCATCGCCGCCTTGCGCCGCCGCCGCCATGACGCCGATCGGCAATCCGCTCTCAGATTGCGCAAGCGGCAGCGAGATCGCAGGCGCGCCTGCGATGTTGGCGAAATGGGTGAACGGAGAATACTCAAGGAGTCGCTCAAAAATGACCGGGAACGCGCCGGTCGGCGAAAGCCGGCCGATCGGCGGCGCGGTCGACGCCAGCGTCGGAGACAACAGGATATCATAGTCGTCAAACGCCGCGCGCCAGTCGCCCGCAAACGCGGCAAGCCGGTTGACGGCGTCTTCCAGTCCTTCCTTCCGCGCTTCGTAATAATCGATCAGGCCGAACGTCCACGGTTCGAAATCATTATAGGCCGCCTTGCGCCCGGCAGCCTCTTCCCAGCCGGCGACAGCGGAGGACGCGCCCGCGCCCCAATACAGAATAAAGTCCTGTCCCACCGTAACCGGGAACGGCGGCTCGATTTCCGTGACCTCATGGCCCGCTTCCGCCAGCAGCGCCGCCGTATTGCGGACCGCTGCGGCGACGTCCTCATCGACCGGGGTCTCTGTCGGCGCGACGGTATGAAAAGCGATCTTTCGACGCGTCGTCGCAGGTCCCTCGATAAAGCCGACGGCCGGGTGATCACTCTCAATTTCCATCATCGCGAAAAAGGCGGCCGTGTCGCGGACGGTGCGCGATTCGATGCCGTGTTCGCTCAAACGCACCGGGCGCCCCGCTGGACGCTCCGGTTCGGGAAATCGAAAGCTGGACGGCTTCAGGCCGACAAGGCCGCAGCAGGCGGCGGGAATGCGAATGGATCCGCCGCCGTCGGACGCGTGAGCGACAGGCACCACGCGCGCCGCCACCAGCGCCGCCGCGCCGCCGGACGATCCGCCTGCGGAGTGATCCAGATTCCACGGATTTCTGGCGTGCCCCGAAAGAGACGTCTCCGTTGTGGCGTGAAGTCCGAATTCAGGCGTCGCGCTTTTACCGAGGCTGATCAGCCCCGTTCCCAGATAGGCGCCGATGAAATCGGATTGGGTCGCTGCAATGTTATTTGCAAAAACCCGCGAGCCGTAGGTGGTGCGCTGTCCTATAACGTTGTTCAAATCCTTGACGAATGTCGGAACGCCGAACCACGGCCCGGCCGGCGTCTGCGCCGCCTGTTCCCGCGCGGATTCGTAATAGGGCGACACGATCGAGTTGATCATTGGGTTAGCGACTTCGGCGCGGGCGATGGCGGCGTCCACCACCTCCAGCGCTGTCACGTCCCCGTTTTTGATCGACTGGGCGACGGCGACGGCGTCCATGTCGGCGAGGTCCGCCTCCTGCGACGGCGCATCGCTATTTCGCGCACAGGCTGTGAGTATGAAGGGCGCTGCGGCGGCGGACGACAAGGCGCGCCGGCGGGTGATGGATGAAGAGTTCATATCTGCTCGCAGTAGCTTCGTCGGGCGGTTTTAAACCCGATCCCCGCCGGCGATCCAGACAGTTCGGCGCCTATCGGCCAATTCGATCGGCGATCGCCCGCGCGAGGGCGTCGCAGCCGTCCGGCCCTCCGATATCGGCGGTTCCCCTGCCCTCCGACAGCGCGTCCGCCACCGCTTTCTCGATGACGTCCGCAGCCTCCGGCGCGTCAAGGCTCAGGCGAAACATCATCGCCGCAGACAGGATCGCGCCGATGGGATTGGCCTTGTCCTCGCCGGCGATGTCCGGGGCGCTGCCATGGATCGGTTCGTACAGCCCCTTCTTGCCGGCGCCCAGAGAAGCCGACGGGGCCAGCCCGATGGACGCCGCAATCACGGAGGCTTCGTCGCTCAGAATATCGCCGAACATGTTCTCGGTGAGAATAACGTCAAAGTCCGCCGGCGCCTGAATCAGCTTCATCGCCATGGCGTCGACAAGCACGTGATCGAGCGCAACGTCTTGATAGTCTGTCTCTTGAAGCGCGCTGACCGTTTTGCGCCACAGACGGCTTGTGGCGAGCACATTGGCCTTATCGACAGAGGTAACGCGCCCCTTTCGCAACCGCGCCGTTTCGAACGCCACGCGCGCGACGCGTTCGACCTCGGCTTTCGAATAGGAACACTCGTCCCGCGCAACGTCGTCGCCTTCCTCGCGCTTTCCGAAGTAAATGCCGCTGGTCAATTCGCGAACGAACACCATGTCGACCCCCGTCGCGCGAGACGGCGTCAGCGGCGATTTCGTCTCGTGCCCAGGAAAAATGCGGACGGGACGGAGATTGGCGAAGAGCTCCAGCTCTTTTCTGATGGCGAGCAAACCCTGCTCAGGCCTTACATCGGCGCCGTCCCATTTCGGTCCGCCCACCGCGCCGAGAAAAATGGCGTCCGCGCGAGCGCAAACCGCCCTCGTTTCGTCGGGATACGGCGCGCCGTGCGCGTCAATGGCGGCGCCGCCGAAGGCGCATTCGACAAAGTCGACGTCAATGCCGCATCGCTGCGCCGCCGCCGTCGCCGCCCGTTTCGCCGCAAAGGCAACCTCCGGTCCGACGCCGTCTCCGGAAAGAAACGCAATGAGAAAACTCAAGATCTTCCGTCCTCAAAAGCTTCGATCGCCGATGTCTGGTTGAGGAGATGACCCAGAGGGTCAACCCCATCGAGCAGGCACCGTCGCGCGAAGGGTTCGACTTCAAACACCGTCTGCCATCCGTCCGGCAGCCGCACGGTCTGCGTTTGCAGGTCAATGGTGACCGCAGCGCCGGGCGACTGCAAAAGTTTCTGATGTGTTTTGGCGTCGACAACAACGGGCAGAAGACCGTTCTTTAGTGCATTACTTGTGAAGATATCTGCAATGTCGGAACTGATTACGGCTCTGAAGCCGAAATCATAGAGCGCCCATGGCGCATGCTCCCGGGACGAACCGCAGCCGAAATTGGCGCCGGCGACGAGAACTTTGTGCGTTTGGGGGTCGACGCCGTTGAGCGTTGATGAGTTTCTCGCTCGGCCCTGGTCGTCGTACCGCCAGTCGTAAAACGCCGACCTGCCGAGCCCCTCTCGCGACGTGGTGGTCAGGAACCGCGCCGGAATAATCTGGTCGGTATCGATGTTGTCCTTGGCGAGCACAACCGTCTGCGACGTCAAGGCGGTGAAAGGTTCAAACGACATCAAAACGCTCCGCCGGATCTTTCAGATAGGGCCGCGGATCAGCGATGCGGCCTTCGATGGCGCTCGCCGCCGCCGTTGCGGGACTGGCGAGGACGGTGCGCACGCCTTTGCCTTGCCGCCCCATGAAGTTGCGATTCGAGGTTGAAACAACGAGATCTCCCGGCGCGCCGGCGTCCCCGTTCATGGCGATGCACATGGAGCAGCCCGGTTCGCGCCACTCTGCGCCCGCGTCTAAAAAGACCTTGTGCAATCCCTCCGCCTCCGCCTCCCGGCGCACGGCTTCCGAGCCCGGCACAATGAGCGCCACGACGTCGTCCTTGACGCGCCGTCCGCGCAGAACCCGCGCAGCCAGGCGAAGATCGGACAGACGCGAATTGGTGCAGCTGCCGATGAACACGCGATGAACCGCGTTTTCCGAAAACGGCTTGTCAGGCTCGAACTGCATGTAGTCGGCGGCGACGTCGTCGTCCGCCGCAGAGGGTTGCACGCCGTCCACCGCGGCGGCGGCGTCCGGAGAAACGCCGAATGTGATCATTGGTTTCACCGCAGCCGCATCGACAACGACGTCCTTATCGAAATGCGCGCCTTCCTCGGTCTGCAACGCGCGCCAGTCGGACACCGCCTCGTCCCATGCGGCGTCTGTCGGCGCATAGTCTCGACCCTTGAGCCAGTCAAAAGCGGTTTTGTCCGGCGCGATCATGCCGAACCGGGCGCCCGCTTCGATCGACATATTGCAAAGGGTCATCCGCCCTTCCATCGACAGATTTTCAATGGCCGGGCCGGCGAACTCCACCGCATATCCCTGCCCGCCGTCGGCGCCGATCTGGGCGATGGTCGCCAATGCGAGGTCTTTGGCGGTGACGCCGAACGCCGGCGCGCCTTCAAAGCGCACGCGCATGGATCTCGGCTTACGCTGCAATACGCATTGCGTCGCCAGCACGTGCCCGACTTCCGTCGTGCCGATGCCGAAGGCGAGCGCGCCGAACGCGCCGTGAGTCGACGTATGACTGTCCCCGCAGACGATCGTCTTGCCCGGCTGGGTGAGACCAAGCTCCGGTCCGATCACATGGACAATGCCGCGCCGGGGATCGCCCAGACCGAACAGCGTGATCCCGTGCTCTTTGCAATTGTCAATCAGCGTTTCCACTTGCGCCTTCGCTTCGGGCGTGGCGTAGGGCAATTCGCCTTTTTCGTCCGCCGGCAGGGTCGGCGTTGAATGATCGAGCGTCGCGATCGTGAGATCCGGGCGGCGGACCTTCAGTCCACGGTCTTTCAGGACTGAAAACGCCTGCGGCGACGTCACTTCATGAACAAGATGCAGGTCGATAAACAGGACCGCGGGCGCGTCCGCGGTCTCTTCCACGACAACATGTCTCTCCCACAATTTGTCAAACAGCGATTTCGCAGTCATGGCCTCCTCAAGATGCTTCTTCTACGGCGCAGTCGCGCCTTGCTCGCACGGCCGCGGCCTGATTGACCGCAGCTACAAACGCCGCGACGGCTGCGTCCGCGACGTCAACTTCCTGGGCCTTGCCGAAATACTGATCCTCGCCCACGTCGATGACGGCCTCGGCGCGCACGACGCCTTCGGACGCCACATGATGAAGATCAAGAACGCTGATTCGCGCCGGCACGTCGGCGATGGCGCATACAGCGGCGAACGCCGCATCGATCGGCCCTTCGCCCTTGTGGCGCACCGTGCGCCGCTCGCCATTGTCGTGCTCCATGGTGACGCGGGCGTAAGGACGCTCGCGCCCTTCCATGTCCACATGCAATTCCGTCTGACGCATGCGCCAGGGACCGATGCGGCCGTCGGCCTCCGCGTTGCCGGTCAGCAGCTTGACGAGATCGGCGTCAGTGACCTCCCGGCATGTGTCGGCGAGACGTTTGAACGCCGGAAAAATGTCTTCGATCTTCTGTTTGGAAACATTGAAACCCAGATACTGCGCGCGTGCCAAGACGGCGTGCTTTCCGGAGTGCTTACCCAGCACCAGCGTATTCGACGGCATGCCGACGGCTTCCGCATCCATGATTTCATAGGTGCGCTTGTCGGCGAGCACGCCGTGCTGGTGAATGCCGGCTTCGTGGGCGAACGCGTTCTTGCCGACGATCGCCTTGTTGCGCGGTATCGGATTGTGGGTCACCCGCGACAAGGCGCGCGCCGCCGGATAGAGCTTGGTCGTATCGATTTGGGTCTTGCAGCCGAAAAAGTCCCGGCGCGTCGCCAGCGCCATGACCGCCTCTTCCATGGAACAATTGCCCGCCCGTTCGCCGATGCCGTTGACGGCGCATTCGATCTGGCGCGCGCCGCCGCGGACGGCGGCGAGCGAATTGGCGACCGCCATGCCGAGATCGTCGTGACAATGGACTGAGAATGTCACGCCGTCGGCGCCGGGGACGGTTGCAATCAGGAACCGGAACAGATCGGTAATTTCCTCCGGGGTCGTGTATCCGACCGTGTCAGGAATATTGATGGTTTTGGCGCCCGCCTCGATCGCCGCCTGCACGGCTTCAGCGAGATAGTCCCGTTCGGTGCGAATGGCGTCTTCGGGCGAAAACTCAACATCGTCGCAGGCGTCAACGGCGTAGCGAACCGTCTCCGCAATCGCCTTCAGGATTTCGTCCTGCGACATCTTCAGTTTGGCGTCCCGGTGAAGCGGGCTCGTGCCGATGAAGGTGTGGATGCGTTTGCTCGCCGCCGGTTCAATCGCCCGGGCGGACGCGTCGATATCGCCGGGGTTGAGGCGCGAGAGCGAACAAATCCGCGGACCTTGAATTTCCGCCGCGATGGTGCGGATCGCCTCGGCGTCCCCCGGCGAGGCGGCGGCGAATCCGGCCTCGATAATGTCGACATTCGCTTCGGCGAGGGCTCTCGCCACAACCAGCTTGGCGCTGGTCGACATGGAAAACCCCGGCGCCTGTTCGCCGTCGCGCAAGGTGGTGTCAAATATCTTTACATGCGGTTCTTCGGTCATCTCACTTGTCCCTTTTGTTGATCGTCGCCCTTCAACATGCGCGAGGGTCGGCCCTCACGCGGGACTAAGTCGATGCGTCATCCCGGGCGCATTGCAGCATCTTTGATGATGCAATGCAGAATCGGGATCGCTATCCGTTTGACACGGGTCCCGTGTCTGCGCCGCATCACTGCGTGCTGCGGCGCGCACGGGAAGACGGATTATGTTGCGCGCCTTTTGAGCCATCAGTCGCTCTCCGCGCCGCGCCGGATCGAGAGGACGCCCGTTCGGGAGACTTCCTTCAGGCCGAGCGGCTTCATCAAATCGATGAACGCCGTGATCTTGTCGCGGGCGCCGGTGACTTCGAATACGAACGAATGTTGCGTCGTATCCAGGACCCGGGCGCGAAAAATGTCGGAAACGCGCAAGGCCTCGACGCGCTGCTCGCCCTCATTGAGCACCTTTACGAGCGCAAGCTCGCGTTCGAGCGCGTCGGTTTCCGCGGTCACGTCAATGACGCGCCGGACCGGCACCAGACGGCCGAGCTGGGCTTTGATCTGATCGATTTTCGCGACCGTGCCGTTGGTGACGATGGTAATGCGCGATGCGTGTTTCTGCGCGTCGATCTCAGCGACCGTCAGGCTCTCGATGTTGTAGCCGCGCGCGGAAAACAATCCGACGACGCGGGACAAGACGCCGGGCTCGTTGTCGACAATGACGGCGATAATGGACTCCCGCGCCGCGCCCTGGTCCGGGCTGACGGGATAGACCGACTGCGAATGCATCGTCGTTTGGGCGGTTGAAGCGCTCACACCAACACCTTCCCTTCGTCGCTGATTTCATCGCCGGTGACCTTGCCGCCAAGCAGCATTTCGTTGTGGGCCGCCCCCGACGGGATCATGGGAAAGACGTTCTCTTCGTGGGTGACGACGCAGTCGAAAAGCACCGGCTTTTTCGACGCAATCATTTCCTCGATCTTGGCGTCAAGTTCCTCCGGCTTTTCCGCGCGCAGGCCGACGCCGCCATAGGCTTCGGCCAGTTTCACGAAGTCCGGCAGGCTGTCGGAGTAAGAGTGGGAATAGCGCCCGCCATGGAGCAGCTCCTGCCACTGGCGCACCATGCCGAGATAAGCGTTGTTCAGGATAAAGATCTTGATCGGCAGGTCGTGTTGCACGGCGGCAGACATTTCCTGCATGGTCATCTGCACTGAGGCGTCGCCGGCAATATCGATCACCAGCGCGTCCGGATGAGCGACCTGAACGCCCAACGCCGCCGGCAAGCCGTAGCCCATGGTGCCGAGACCGCCCGACGTCATCCATCGATTGGGCTCTTCGAACTGGAAATACTGCGCCGCCCACATCTGATGCTGGCCGACTTCCGTGGTGACATAGACGTCTTTGTCGCGCGTCAGCGCATACAATCGTTCGATTGCATATTGCGGTTTGATGCTTGTGGCGCTGGGCTCGTAGCGAAACGACTTGCGCGCGCGCCAGCCGTCGATGAGCGACAACCAGGCGTCCATGCGGGTCTTGTCGTGTTTTTCCTTCGCCTCGCGCGCGTTCCACTCGGCGAGCAGCGCCTCCAGCACCGCGCCGGCGTCGCCGATAATGGCGAGATCGACGGGCACGTTCTTGTTGACCGACGACGGGTCGATATCGATGTGGATCTTGCGGGAATTTGGCGAGAATGCATCAAGCCTGCCGGTGACGCGGTCGTCAAAGCGCGCGCCGACGCAGATCATCAAGTCGCAATCATGCATGGCATTGTTGGCTTCGAGACTGCCATGCATGCCGAGCATGCCCAGCCATTGGGGATCGGACGCCGGAAACGCGCCCAGCCCCATCAGGGTCGACGTTACTGGAAAGCCCGTCGCTTTGGCCAACGCGCGCAATCCTTCGCATGCGGACGGACCGGCGTTGATGACGCCGCCGCCGGTGTAAAGGATCGGCCGGCGCGCATAGCGCATCAGATCGACGGCCTGATCGATTTCAGCCGATTTGATGTCGGGCAACACAATGCAATTGCGGTTACGCGCATTTTCTCGATTGGTGTACGGCGCTTCTTCGAACTGAACGTCTTTGGGAATATCGATCAACACCGGACCGGGCCGGCCGCGCCGGGCGATATGAAACGCTTCGTGCACAACCCCGGAGAGTTTATGCGCGGACTCAACGAGGTAATTGTGTTTCGTGCACGACCGCGTAATGCCGGTGGTGTCGCATTCCTGGAAAGCGTCGGTGCCAATGAAGGGCCGCGCGACCTGGCCCGAAATGCAGACAACTGGAATAGAGTCGAGGAGCGCATCGGCGAGACCCGTCACCGCATTGGTGGCGCCGGGTCCTGACGTGACGAGCGCAACGCCGACCTTGCCCGTGGATCGGGCGTAGCCTTCCGCCGCGTGCACCGCGCCCTGTTCGTGCCGCATCAAGACGTGCCGGATCGTGTCGCGTTGATGCAGCGCGTCGTAGATCGGCAGCACCGCGCCGCCAGGATAGCCGAAAATGACCTCGACGCCCTGCTCTTCCAGCGCGTCGAGAACAAGCTCCGCCCCCGACCGGTTCAGGCGGGCGGCAGCGGGCTTAACGGTTTTGGCGTCGGCGACGGTCATCGCTAGTCGTCCTTCGTATTCGCGCCCGGCTGCAGCCAGGACATCATGGCGCGCAAGTCTTTGCCGGTCTTTTCGATGGGGTGATCGAGATCAACGTCCAGCATCTGCTGATACCGCGGCTTGCCGGCTTGGTTTTCCAGGATCCAGTCGCGCGCGAACTCGCCGGACTGGATGTCCTGCAGCACTTCGCGCATGCGCGCCTTGGTCTCGTCGTTAATCACCCGCGGACCGGAAACCAGGTCCCCGTAGATCGCGGTTTCAGAGATAAACTCGTGCATCTTTGCGAGCCCCCCCTCATAGAGGAGGTCCACAATTAACTTTAATTCGTGAAGGCATTCGTAATAGGCGACTTCCGGCTTGTAGCCCGCTTCCGTCAGCGTCTCGAAGCCGGCGAGGACGAGTTCCGTCGCGCCGCCGCAGAGCACCGCCTGCTCGCCGAAGAGGTCGGTTTCCGTTTCTTCCTTGAAGGTCGTTTCGATGGCGCCGGCGGCGGTGCCGCCGATCAGGCTCGCATACGCCAGCGCACGCTCTTTCGCGTCGCCGGTGGCGTCCTGATGGACCGCGAAGAGGCATGGCACGCCGCGCCCGCGGGCATATTCGCGGCGCACGAGATCGCCCGGTCCCTTCGGGGCGACCAGGATCACGTCGACATTCTTCGGCGGCTTGATGCGACCGTAAAGAACCGTGAACCCATGGGCCACCAAGACCGCGTCGCCGTCGTCCAGGTGAGGCGCAATCTCTGTTTGGAAGACTTTTTCATGGGTCATGTCCGGCGTCAGGATCGCGATCAGCTTCGCCTGTTTCGCCGCGTCGGCGACGCTTGCCGTTTCCAGACCGTCTTCGCGCGCTTTTTTCTCGCCGGCGCCGCCTTCGCGCACGCCGACAATGACGCTGCAGCCAGACGCCTGCAAGTTCATGGCGTGGGCGCGGCCCTGACTGCCATAGCCGATCACGGCGACCGGCGAAGACTTCACCGCCGACGGATCGGCGTCATTTTCCGTATAAAGCTTAATCATCTTGATTCCCTCTTTATTCTGTAATCGGTTCGATGGTGACGGCGCCTTGAGAGGCGGAAGACACAAGGCGCGCATATTTGTCGAAAGCGCCGCCCATTTTGTTCGCCGGCCGCAGGGTGGTTTCCGCCCGCCGCGCCGCCCAATCGACATCGGCGTCGATGCGCCGGGCGTCGGCGTCGATGGTGATCCGGTCGCCTTCCCGTATGAGGCCAATCGGCCCGCCGACGGCCGCTTCGGGCGACACATGCCCGATGACAAAGCCGTGGGATGCGCCGGAAAATCGTCCGTCGGTGATGAGCGCAACTTTCCCGGCGAGCCCTTGGCCGGCGACGGCGGCTGTCACCGCCAGCATTTCGCGCATGCCGGGGCCGCCTTTGGGCCCTTCGTAGCGAATGACGACGACGTCCCCTTCGACAATGTCGCCGTCGGAAACGGCTTTGAAGGCGGCGTCTTCGCTTTCGAACACGCGCGCGCGCCCTTCGAAGGCGCCCGCGTCATAGCCCGCCGTTTTCAGAACGGCGCCTTCCGGCGCTAGGTCGCCATAAAGAATCAGCAGCCCGCCGGTTTTCTTGGCGGGACTGTCGACGCTCAGGACCACTTTCTGGCCGGGGCTTTCTTCGGCTGTCTCCAGTTCCTGGAATAGGGTTTTGCCGGTGACGGTTGGAGCGTCGGCGATTTTGCCCGCCTCCATCAACCGGCGCCCGAACAGCGGAACGCCCCCGGCGGCGTAGAGGTCCTTGGCGAGATATTGTCCGCCGGGTTTGAGGTCGGTGATCACCGGGGTTCCGCGCGACAAGGCGTCAAACTCGTCGATGGAAAAAGCGACACCGGCCTCGGCGCCGATCGCCGGCAGGTGCAACACGGCGTTGGTCGATCCGCCGCTCGCCACCACCGCCGTCGCCGCATTGCGCAGGGATGTTTCTGTAATGAAAGTGCGCGCCGTCACGCCGTCATGGGCGAGCTTTGAAACGAGGCGCCCGCAGCGTTCGGCCTCCTTCGCCTTGGCGCTTGCGGTCGCTGGCGGGTCGCCGGCGCCCATGGGCGCGATGCCCATCATCGCCAGCGCCATCGCCATGGTGTTCGCGGTGAACTGACCCCCGCAGGCGCCGGCGCCCGGGCACGCCGCCCGCTCGATGGCGTCGAGTTCCTCATCGCTGATGTCGCCTTTCGCGTGGGCGCCGACCGCTTCGAACACGTCCTGGATCGACAGGTCCTTGTCGCCGAGATGGCCGGGCATGATGGTGCCGCCGTAGAGAACGAGACCCGGAATATCCATCCGCCCCAGCGCCATCGCCGCGGCGGGGATGGTCTTGTCGCAGCCGACGAGAATGACCGCTGCGTCCAGCGAATGGCCGCGAACGGCGAGTTCAATCGAATCGGCGATGATCTCGCGGCTGATCAACGAGGCGCGCATGCCCTCGCCGCCCATGGTGATGCCGTCGGAGACGACGATGGTGTTGAAATCGACCGGGGTCGCGCCGCCGGCCCGCACGCCGGAACGCACCGGTTCGGCGAGCGCGCCCAGATGCATGTTGCACGGCGTCACCGTGGTCCAGGTGTTCACCACCGCGACCATCGGCTGGGCGAAATCCTTGTCGCCGTAGCCGGCGGCCCGGAGCATCGACCGGGCCGGCGCTTTGGCGGGGCCTTTCGTGATAGCGTCGGAGCGTTTGATGTTCAGTTCAGTCATCGGTTGTTGTTTTCACTGGCGTTTGATCAAAAAAAAATCCCGCTTCCTTCCGGGAGCGGGGCTTTGGAGGTCCATCTTGCGTCTGGTCTAACGCGCGGGCTCCGTTACCGCTCCCCGGATGGGGCGAATAAGCACGACGAGAAGAAGAAGTACGCTGAGGACAAGCGGCAGCGTTGCCGCGGAATTCACCGCGGCGTCGCCGTTCCCTCCCAAATGCAGTAATGCCTGCACTGACTTGACCTCTTTTGCTGCGCCGCAGTCTTTGCAACGCAAAACGGTTCATAACAAACCATCGCCAATAAACAAGTATAAAATATCGGATTTATTAAATTTTCTGCGTCCAGACCGCGATATGAGCAGAATTTTAGACGTTTCTGCCAAGCGACGTCATGGCCTGATTTGGCCGGTTCCGCGGACGATGTTCTTATAGGTGGTGAGTTCCTCAACGCCAACCGGGCCGCGCGCGTGAAGCCGGCCGGTGGCGATGCCGATTTCCGCGCCGAGACCGAACTCTCCGCCGTCGGCGAACTGGGTTGATGCGTTATGCATGACAATCGCGCTGTCGACCCGGGACAGAAATGCATTGGCCGCGCTTTCGTCCTCGGTGACGATCGTCTCGGTATGTCCCGATCCGTATTTCGCAATATGCGCAACGGCGCCGTCTACGCCGTCCACCGCGGCGATACTGAGAACAGGACCGAGGTACTCCGTATAAAAATCTTCTTCAGACGCTGCAGATACTTGCGCATCAACCGCCCGGACATCATCGTCGCCGCGCAGTTCGCATCCGGCGGCGCGCAAGGCGTCGGCGACAGCCGGCAGCAACGACGATAACACAGCGCGGTCGATCAACAACGTCTCCGCGGCGCCGCATACGCCGACGCGGCGCATCTTGGCGTTGACGGTAATATCAACGGCTTTCCGAACATCCGCCCCGCGATCAAGATAAACGTGGCAAATACCGTCAAGATGGCTAAGGACGGGAACGCGCGCATCGTTCTGTACGCGTTCCACCAAGGATTTGCCGCCGCGCGGAATGACAAGGTCGACGGCGCCGCCAAGACCGGACAGCAGCGCGCCAACGGCGGCGCGGTCCGTCGTGTCAATGAACTGCACCAGGCCGGCGGGCAACCCGGCTTCCGCGCAGGCTCTATCGAAGCAATCAAAAAGCGCTTTGTTGGTTCTAATGCACTCTGAACCACCACGCAGAATGACCGCGTTGCCGGCCTTCATGGCGATCGCCGCCGCATCGACGGTGACATTCGGCCGGCTCTCATAAATCACGGCGACGACGCCAATCGGCGCGCGCACCCTTGCGATGCGAAGGCCATTGGGCCGCGTGGTCTCACTGATCACCTTGCCGACAGGATCATCCAGCGCCGCAATATCGCGCAACGCAGACGCAACGCCGACGAGCCGATCAGGGTTGAGCAGCATGCGGTCAACGAACGCGTCCTTTTGGCCGGCCTTCTTCGACGCTTTCATTTCTGCGTCATTCACATCCAGAATTTCGCTTTGACGCAACTCAATAGAATCCGCAGCGCGCAAGAGCGCGTCGTTCTTTTGACTGGTGGAAACCCTCGCCATCGCGGCCGCCGCCGCTTTCGCGCGTGCGCCGATCTCGTTCATCGCTTTGTCGTTCGACACTGACATTCCGTTCATTCCGATCGCAGCGCGAGATCATTCTTCTCAATCACCGCGGGACGGCGCTTGTATCCGATAAGGGACTCGATGTCTTCCGAGCGCCGCCCGGCGATTTTTGCAACTTCGACGCTGTTGTAAGCGCTAAGGCCTTGTCCCAAAACGCGCCCGCCCGCGTCAACGATGGTGACCGCGTCACCGCGAGAAAACGCGCCGGCGACTTGCGTGACGCCGGCCGGCAACAAGCTGGCGCCGTCTTTCAGCGCCTTTGCGGCGCCGTCGTCTACGTGGATCTCGCCGGCGGGTTTGAGGCGGCCGCCGATCCACTGGCGCCGCGCGCCGGCGCCGCTCGCGCTGGCGCGGATGAGCGTCGCGGCGCCGTTATTTACGACCCGCGCAAGCGGTTGTTCGTAATGCCCCGGCGCAATGATCGCGGCGCAGCCATTGCCGCAGGCGATCTTCGCCGCGGCGATTTTGGAGGCCATGCCGCCTGCGCCGACGCCCGCATGGACGTTGGGCCCCGCCGCCGCCGCCTCGATCTCAGGGGTGACTGCGTCGATAACGTCGATTCTTTTGGCCTCCGGACTGGCGCGGGGGTCTGCGTCATAGACGCCGTCGACGTCGGAAAGAATGACCAGCGCGTCCGCCTCGAGAATCTGCGCAGCGTGGGCGGCGAGACGGTCATTGTCGCCATATCGGATCTCAGATGTGGCGACGGTGTCGTTCTCATTCACGATCGGCAACGCGCCGAGATCCAGCAGCGTGCGCAGCGTTGCGCGGGCGTTCAAATAGCGGCGCCGGTTTTCGGTGTCGTCGAGGGTAATCAGCAATTGTCCGACCGTGACGCCGTGGGTTGAAAACGCGGCCTGCCACGCCTGCATCAAGGCGGCTTGCCCGGCGGCGGAAGCGGCCTGCTTTTCCTCAAGCCGCAACCCTTTTTTGAGGCCGAGACGGTTGCGGCCAAGGGCAATTGCGCCGGATGTGACGACGACAACGTCAACGCCGCGATCGCGCAGGGCGACGATGTCGCTGGCGAGACCGGCGAGCCATTCGGTGCGCACGCCGTCTTCGCCGCACAAAATCGCAGACCCGATTTTGACGACAACGCGTCTTGCGCTGCGGAGCGCCAACCCCGCAGCTGATGTCTTTTCATCAGACATGGGGTTTTAAGCGCTTTCGGACGTTGGGATCGCCGGGACAAAACCGGCGAGATCCGCAAAGAGACTGTCGACGGTCGGCGCCCGCCCGGCGCCTTTGCCGGCGCAGGAAAACGCGTCGCCCGACGCCAACACGACCTGAAGCGCGTTCCCTTCAGCGCGGACATCGGCGAAAAAATTCTCGCTCGCCACTTTTTCAAAACCTAGATTCGCCGTTACGGCGCCGTCTTGATGCTTCTTGATACGGGAGAGCTGTTTCCACGCGCCGCCTTCCGCGACGATCGCCGCAGCGCGGTCGGCCGTCAGCGCTTCGGTGTGGACAGCGGCGAGATCAACTTCTTCGCCGAACGCTTCATAGGCGAGAATAGAGATTTTCGCGCGCGCATCGTCTCCGGACAGATCAGCCGTGGGGTCCGGTTCTGCAAAGCCCGCCTCCTGCGCCTTGCGGACCGAATCTGCAAACGTTCCGCCTTCCGAAAGCGCCGTCAAAATGTAGTTCACGGTGCCGTTCAATATCGCCGTGATCTCCGAAACCTCGCCGGAGCCCCGCGCATCGCGAACCGTTTCGACCATCGGGGACCCGCCGCCCACCGCCGCAGAATAGCGCAGGGATGCGCCGTTGCTCGTTCCCAATTGAACCAGCCGGTCGAGGGATCCGGCCAGGGCTTGCTTGTTGGCTGAGACAACGCCGACGCCGCGGGCGAGCGCTTGTTTGATCAACGCAAGGCCGGCCTCCCCCGACGGCAATGCATCGATAATCACGTCCGGCTTTGTTGCGAACAAAGCCGCCGCGTCATCGGTAACGGTTAACGCATCAGGCAACTGCTCGCGACGCTTGGACGCGTCTTTTACAAGCGCCGCGCACAGCGCGTATTGATTGCTTTCGCTGAGAAGGCGCAATGCGGCGCCCTCGCCGATCGTGCCGAGACCGGCGACGGCGACACGCACCAGTTCATTCGATCCGCGCGAACGCTCAGCCTGATCGCGATCAACAACGTCTACGCACATGCCCCTACCGCCTCATGTTTAAGGTACGCCACCTTATCGTCTGCAGCCGCGCCATCAAGGGCGTCGAGGACGTCCCGAATCAGGTCAACGCCGTGTTCCAGACCGATCGAAAACCGGACCAGCCGATCGGATATGCCGGCGGTCGCCCGCGCCTCCGGCGTCATCGCCGCATGGGTCATCGCGGCCGGCACGCAAACGAGGCTTTCAAACCCGCCGAGCGATTCAGCAATGGTGAAGATCTTCAGACCCCGCAGTAATTGGAGAACATCGACCTCCGCGGTAAACTCAACCGAGAACATGGAGCCGAAACCGGCCTGCTGACGGGCGGCGACGTCGTGGCCGGGATGGGTTTTCAGACCCGGATAGAACACGTTCGCGACGCGTTCGTCCTGGGTCAGCGCTTCGACCACGTCCTTCGCCGTCGCCTGTTGGCGTTCTATCCGCGGGAACAAGGTTCTTAAGCCGCGCAGGGTCATGAAGGAATCGAACGGCGCGCCGGTCACGCCCGTACAGTTCGCCCACCAGGCGAGGTCTTCGCCCAGCGCCGCTTCGCGGGCGATGACGGCGCCGCCGACGACGTCCGAGTGTCCGTTGATAAACTTTGTCGTTGAGTGAATGACCACATCGCAGCCGAGCTCCAGCGGCCGCTGCAGGGCGGGCGACAGAAAGGTGTTGTCGGCGACGGTGATCGCATTCACCGCTTTTGCGTGCGCGACGACCGCTGCGATATCGGTGATGCGGAGCAGCGGATTGCTCGGCGTTTCGATCAAGACGAGTTTCGGTGTTTTCGCAAAGGCGGCGGCGAGCGCGACGGGATCGCCCTGGTTGACGTAGACGACCTCAAACTGTCCGCGTTTGGCGCGCGCGGTCAGCAGCCGGTGGGTGCCGCCGTAACAGTCATGGGGCGCCAGCACGACGTCACCGGGGTCCACAAGATTGAGCACGAGATCGACCGCCGCCATGCCGGAGGACACAATGACGCCCCGCGCCCCGCCTTCCAGTTTTGCGAGGGCCTCTTCGAGCTGCGTCCGCGTGGGATTGCCCGAGCGCGCATAGTCATAGTGCGGCTTCTCGCACGGGTCGCTCCAGAAATAATTCGCAGAAAGGTGCAGCGGCGGCGACACCGAATGATGGGCGCTGTCTTCGCAGACGCCGGCGGTTGCGATGAGGGTTTCCGGGGCGAGCGCGCTGGTCATTGGTCAGACTCCTTGAAGAAACGCTGAATGAACGGGCCGATGGCCGCGGCTTCCTTGAGAAACGCGTCATGGCCGTATTGGGAAAAAATCTCGACATAGCGCGCCCGCGGAACGGCGCCGGCGCAGCGGCGAATATCGGCGGGCGGCGCCAACTGGTCACCGTGCGCGGCGACAAACAGCGCGCGCGCGGAAATGTCGGAAAGATCGACACCGTGCCGGTCAATCGACTCCGAAAGGGTCAGGTACCGCTTGGGGTCCATGGCGAAGGCTTCGCCCCGGGAAATGAGATATCCGCAAACCTCGTGACGCTCGCGCGCCTCCGCCGGTTCTTGCCCAAAGCGGGACTGAAACTCCTCCGGCGTGCGATAGCTGATCATCGCCAATTGCCGCGCCAACGCCACGCCCGCGGCTGCGTTGCCGTTCGCCGCGCCGAATTCCACAATGCGCCGCTGTACGCCGCGAAATGCAGCGCCGAATGCGTGCGGGCGGTCGGCGGCCGAAATCACCACGAGATCCTGCAACCGCTCGGGAAACGCCGCGGCGAAGGCGAGCGCAACCATGCCGCCATAAGACGAACCGACAAAGGCGCGCAGTTTGGAAACGTTCAACGCGTCGAGGGCCGCACACAGCGCCCGCGCCTGATCGTTTGTGGTGATCGCGTTCGCCTGCTCTCCATCGTTCGGGAGAAAATCGAAACCCAAAACGCAATAGGCGCCGAGATCGAGCGTCCGGCCGGCGCCCACATAATCGCGCCACCATCCCTTTCCGCCGCTGGCGTCGCCGACAATGCGCCCAGCGGAAATGCCGCCGGCGACAGCGACGATCGGTTTCGACGGATCGCCATGCAACCGGACCGCAATGCGCGGTTCGCTCAAAACCTCGCCGCTTTCCAGAACGAAATCGGCAGGCAGGGGAATCTCGTGATCGCGCCAGGCGTCGCGACAGTCGCTTTCCTCAACTTTCAACAGGGCGGACATGTTTTGCCTCATTGCTCGCGTCGTTTCCGTCGCTCATCAGAGGCAATTCGCTAGAGACCGATCGAACGAAATAGCCGTCTCGTTCGACTCATCTCTCGGGAATCTCTTCCCGAAGGAATTGGCACCTTTCCTCAAAGTCGGTCAGACTTTTCAGCGGTTGCCCCAGCGTCAACGGGCCTGTCCCTCAGCTGGTCTTGATGAGTTGGACGGGTGTTTAGGGTGCAGCCGCGAAATCGTCAACCGATTATTTTACTGAAATCGTCAAATCGCGATTATCGACTAATCGAGTGGCGGAAAATTCTCATTCGCTCAAAACGCGCTTAATGTTGCGCGCCGCCTGGCGAATCCGCTGCTGGTTCTCAACGAGGCCGATGCGCACATGACCGTCGCCCGCCGCGCCGAAGCCGAGGCCCGGAGCGACCGCCACTTCAGCGCGCTCCATGAGCAGTTTCGCAAACTCCACCGACCCCAAGTCGCGAAACTTTTCCGGGATCGGCGCCCATGCAAACATTGACGCGTCCGGCGTCGGCATCTCCCACCCGGCTTTCGCGAAGTGATCGATCAGCACGTCCCGGCGTTCCCGATAAATATTCCGTATACCGTCGATTACGTCCTGCGGACTGTCGAGCGCGGCAACGGCGGCCACTTGAATCGGCGTAAAGGCGCCGTAATCGAGGTAGGATTTGACGCGCGCGAGCGCGCCGATCAACCGGGCGTTGCCCACCGCCATGCCGACGCGCCAGCCCGCCATCGCAAATGTCTTTGAAAGAGAATTGACTTCGACGGCGATGTCTTTGGCGCCGGGAACTTCGAAAATCGACGGCGGCGGCGTATCGAAATAAATCTCGCCATAGGCGAGATCGGAAAGAATGATGATGTCGTGCGCACGCGCCAGCGCCACGCACTCTTTGTAAAAGTCGAGGCCAACCATTTGCGCCGTCGGGTTCGACGGATAGTTCAGCACCATCGCCCGCGGCGCCTTGGGCAAGCGCGCAACGGCGTCGTGAAGCCCTTTAAGATACTCTTCCGGGGTTAACGCCGGCAAGGGTTCGATTACCCCGCCGGCAATAATAAATCCGTATGCGTGGATGGGGTACGCCGGATCCGGCGACAGAATGACATCGCCCGGCCCCGTAATCGCCTGCGCCAGGTTTGCAAAACCCTCTTTCGACCCCAGCGTCGCGACAATCTCCGTCTCCGGATCAAGCTTGACGTCGAAGCGCCGCTCATAATAGCGCGCCATGGCGCGCCGGAGCCCGATAATGCCGCGCGACACGGAATAGCGATGCGCCTTTGGATTGTGCGCGGTTTCGCAGAGCTTTTCGACAATATGGGCCGGCGTCGGCATGTCGGGATTGCCCATGCCGAGATCGATAATGTCCTGGCGTTGATTGCGCAGCTTGGCCTTTAACGTGTTGACCTCTTCAAACACGTAAGGGGGCAGGAGCTTGATGCGGTAAAAGTCTTCTTGAGGCATGTTTGCTATGCGCGTGATTATGTCAAAGCCGTTATCATAGGTTTTAGTGAAGCCGAACTCGGGACGTGATGCAAAAAATCTGTATCACTTCATCCTGAGGGACCATTTCTTCGTCCTTTGAGACGCAAGCCCCTTCACCCTGAGGAGCCGCCGCGAGGCGGCGTCTCGAAGGGGGCTTGCTCCTCAGGACGAAGAATTGGTCGTCTCGAAGGGCAGAGTGATACAGATTTTTTGCATCGCGTCCTAATATGTTTTCACCGCAATCAACCACATCCCGTTCTCCCCGGAGAAAGCCGGGGTCCAGGAAAACTTCCTTCAACAAATGTCGCTTTAATGGACGCACGATCGGTCTCGCATCAGAAAACTGTGGGCGGCGATATCTCTGGGCCCCGGCGCTCGCCGGGGATGACGGAGACCATCCTCAGGCTGATTTGGCGGCCTCGGCAATCCCCTGACGGGCGAGGATTTCGAGCGGCTCGACGACCCAGAATTTGGTCGCGGCGAGCGCCCAGTCGTCGAGAATGCGTTTGGCGCGCGGCGAGCGCGTTTCCTTCAAATGGCGCTCGATCAACTCTCGGCATTCGGCCATATCGGCCGCGTCGACGAAACGACGCCAGGCGATGCTGTCGGGATTGACGACGCCTTCGAAACGCGCGCCGTCGTCAAACACATAGGCCTTGCCGCCGGTCATGCCGGCGCCGAAGTTGGATCCGACGTCCCCTAAGATCACCGCAACGCCGCCGGTCATATATTCGCAGCCATTCGCCGCACAGCCTTCAATAACCGTCGCGGCGCCGGAGTTTCTCACGGCGAATCGTCCGCCGGCGCGGCCGGCGGCGAACAGCGAACCGCTGGTTGCGCCGTAAAGACAGGTATTGCCGATGATCGCGTCATTCGCGCCGGTCCGATCGTCCGCCGGGCGCACCACAATCGACGCGCCGGACAGGCCCTTGCCGACATAATCATTGGCGTCGCCGTCGACCACGATGCGCAGTCCGTGTGCGGAGAAGGCTCCAAGCGACTGGCCCGCCGATCCTTTGAGCCGCAGCGTCAGATGATCGCCCGACAAATCCTCCGCCGTAAAGCGGCGCACGATATGCGATGAAATCCGCGCGCCGATGGCCCTGTCGGTGTTTTTGACAGGATAGGAGAGCTGCAGCTTCTCTTTGCGATCCAGGAAGGGCTTCAGCTCACCGACAATACGCTCGTCGAGGGTATCGTCCACTTCATTCCGGCCCGTTCGCGACGAGCGCTGCGGCCGATCGCCGGCGTCGACGCGGATCAAGATGGGATTGAGATCGAGATCATCGAGATGGGCCGCGCCGCGACTGACCTGATCCAGTAAATCAGCGCGGCCGATCACGTCTTCCAACGACGACGCGCCGAGGGATGCGAGAATCTCGCGCACTTCTTCAGCGATAAAGGTCATCAGATGGACAACATGGTCAGGCATCCCCGGAAACCGTGCGCGAAGCGCCTCGTCCTGAGTGCAGACGCCGACAGGACACGTGTTGGAATGGCACTGGCGCACCATCAGGCAACCCATCGCAACCAGTGAGATTGTGCCGATCCCGTATTCTTCCGCGCCGAGCATGGCCGCAATAACAACGTCGCGGCCGGTGCGGATGCCCCCGTCGGTGCGCAACGTCACATGTTTGCGCAGATTGTTCAGGGTCAGCACCTGGTGCGCTTCAGCAAGACCAAGTTCCCAGGGCGCGCCCGCAAATTTAATGGATGTTTGGGGCGAAGCCCCCGTGCCGCCGACATTGCCGGAAATCAGAATCGTATCGGCTTTGGCTTTGGCGACGCCCGCCGCAATGGCGCCAATGCCCGACATAGACACAAGCTTCACGCAAACCCGGGCGTCAGGATTGATCTGTTTCAGATCGTAAATGAGCTGCGCCAGATCCTCGATGGAATAGATGTCGTGATGCGGCGGCGGCGATATCAGCGTCACACCGGGCGTCGAGTGACGCATGCGCGCTATGAATTCAGTGACTTTAAAGCCGGGCAATTGCCCGCCCTCGCCCGGCTTCGCCCCTTGCGCGACCTTGATTTCAATTTCCCGGCACTGATTGAGATATTCCGCCGTCACGCCAAAGCGACCGGAGGCAACTTGCTTGATCGCCGAGTTTTCATTGTCGCCGTTCGGATGCGGAACATATCGTTCCGGCACTTCCCCGCCCTCGCCGGAAACTGATTTTGCGCCGATCCGGTTCATGGCGATATTGAGCGCGCCATGGGCTTCCGGCGACAATGCGCCCAACGACATGCCGGGCGTGACGAACCGCCGGCGAATGTCCGTCGCCGTCTCAACCCTGTCGAGCGCGATGGGATTATCCAACGGCCGGGCGCGCAAGAGGTCCCTGATTTGCGCCGGGGGTTGGTTTTGCAGCGCTGCGGAATACCGCGCAAAGGCCGCCGCGTCGTCGCTGCGCACAGCCTGTTGCAGGTCGCTGACGAGATCCGCCTCCAGGATGTGGTGTTCGCCGCGACGCCGCTGACGGTAAAAGCCTCCGACGGGCAGGCGCGGCGCCGCCTCGTCCCACGCCGCCGCATGAAGTTCGGCTGTGTTCTTTTCAAGACCCGCAAGGCCGATCCCGGAAATGCGGCTGGTCATGCCGGGGAAGAATTCTTCAACCAGGGTCCGCGACAGTCCGAGAGCCTCGAAATTGCACCCGCCGCGATAGGCGGAAATGATCGAGATGCCCATCTTGGAGATGATCTTCATCAGGCCCGCTTCCAGCGCGGACTTGTAATTAAAAGCGAGCTGGCCGCGCGCGAAATCGTCGTACGCGCCGCGGGCCTTCGCCGCAGCGATGCTGTCAAAGGCGAGATAGGGGTTCACCGCAGTGGCGCCGACGCCGACAAGCACCGCGCAATAGTGAGAATCAACGCATTCCGCCGACCGCACGACAATCGAACAGTAAGAACGCTGCCCGACATTGGTGAGATGGGCGTGCACGCCGCCTGCCGCCAGAATCATGGGAACGGCGATTTTGCCGGCGTTTTGGTGTTCGTCGGTCAGAATAACGTGCCCGGCGCCGGACTTAACCGCCGCTTCCGCTTCCGCCTTGATCCGGTCCAGAGCGCGCCGAAGCGCGGCGCCGTCATTGCGAATATTTGAAAACGGGTATGTGCAATCGATCTCTACGGTTTTTTGATCAAGTCGATCCTTCAGACGGTCATACATGCCGTTTGTCAGGATCGGGCTTTCAAGGACAAAAACATCGGTCTGTCTTTGATCCGTCACCAGAATATTGCCGAGATTCTTGAAACGCGTCTTCAGGCTCATCACACCGTCTTCGCGTAAGGGATCGATCGGCGGATTTGTCACCTGGCTAAAATTCTGGCGGAAAAAGTGCGACAGCGGCCGGTAGTGGCTCGATAGAACGGCGATCGGCGTGTCGTCGCCCATTGAACCGAGCGCCTCTTTCGCGGTTTCGGCCATCGGCCGCAGAATGAGATCCAGCGCTTCCAGATCATAACCGGCGCCGAGCTGTCGACGCACCAGCGTCTCGCCTGAAAAAAGGCGCGGTTCCGGACCCGGCCCGATCTCAGGCTCCAGTTCCACAATATTGCCGATCCACTCCGTATAGGGATGTTTCTGCGATAAGCGGTCGAGGATTTCCCTGTCGGTATAGAAACGCGCTTCTTTCAAATCGACCGCGATCAAGCGGCCCGGCTCTACAGCGCCGCGAACCTTCACCTTCCGCGCACCAAGCGGGCACATGCCGGTTTCAGAGCCGACCGCGAGAATACCGTCCTCGGTGACAGCGTAGCGCAACGGCCGCAACCCGTTTCGATCCAGGCCGGCGATGGCCCACCGCCCGTCGAACGCGGCGATCGCCGCGGGGCCGTCCCAGGGCTCCATCACGGCGTTGCAATACTCGTAGAGCGCGCTCCATTCAGCCGGGATCTGGCTCGCGCGCTTCGACCACGCTTCCGGGATCAGCAGCGTTTTCGCCGCCGGCGCCGAGCGCCCGGCGCGGACGAGCAACTCAAAGGTCTGATCAAGGGCCGCGGAATCCGAAGAGCCTGGCTGAATGACCGGTTTGACGTCGCGCGCGTCGTCGTCGCCGAACACTTCAGCCGCCATGCGGATTTCATGGCTCTTCATCCAGTTGCGGTTGCCTTTGAGGGTGTTGATCTCGCCATTATGGGCCAGCATCCGAAAGGGCTGGGCGAGACGCCACTCGGGAAAAGTGTTCGTCGAATAGCGCTGATGAAAAATTGCAAAGCGCGAAACGAATTTCGGATCCTTCAGATCAGGATAAAAGTTATCGATTTCCTGAGCCAGGAACATGCCCTTATAGACAACGTCCTGGGACGACAGCGAACAGACATAAAGCTCGTGCATGCCCTGTTCGCGCGCGCGTTTTTCGATCCGTCGGCGGACGATATAGAGGATCCGGTCAAGCTCCTCCTGTTCGCGGCCTTTCGGATCGCAGAAGAGGATCTGTTCGATATCCGGCCGTGTGGCGTTCGCTTTTTCGCCGAGACAGCTGGCGTCGACCGGCACCTGGCGCCAGCCGTAAATGTAAAACCCGCGCCGAAGGATTTCTGATTCGACGATGGTGCGCGCCGCATCCTGGGCGGCGAAATTGGTGCGCGGCAGAAACACCATGCCGACGCAAATGTCGCGGTCGTGGGCTTTGTGGCCGGTGCGCTCTACAAACCCGCGGAAGAGATCCTGCGGCACATTGAGCCGGATGCCGGCGCCGTCGCCGGTTTTGCCGTCAGCGTCCACAGCGCCTCGATGCCAGACCGCCTTCAGCGCCGCGATCGCCATTTCGACGATTTCCCGGCGGGGTGCGGCGTCGATGGCCGCAACAAGACCAACGCCGCAGGCGTCATGCTCTGAGGACGGATCATAGGCGCCCGCCGTGATCAGCGCATCGCGCCGCGCAATATAGGAATTGACGCCGTCGTTCATGACACGGGTTTCTCTTATTCAGCCGCAAGCGGATGGACATCCGCCGCATTGAGTTTGTCAGCGATCGCTTGAGCCGCCACGCGCCCGTCCCGGATCGCCCATACGACCAGGGAGGCGCCGCGCACAATATCGCCGGCGGCGTAGACGCCGGGCATGGCCGTCTCCAGAGTCAAAGGGTTCACCTTTACCGTCCCGCGCGCGGTGACTTTCAAGTCAGCCGCGCCGAACAGGCCCGGCAGATCTTCCGGCTCAAACCCGAGCGCTTTGATGACAAGGTCCGCTTCAAGATCAAAATCGGCGCCCGCCGCCTCAACCGGGGCGCGCCGTCCGCTTTCATCCGGCTCGCCGAGCTCCATCCGCGCTGCGCGCACGCCGGATGCGCGCGCAGCATCCCCCGCGATCGCCTTCGGCGCCGACAACCATTCAAAAATCACGCCTTCTTCCTCTGCGTTCGCGACCTCGCGCGCCGAGCCCGGCATATTCGCCCGGTCGCGTCGGTAAAGACAGGTCACCGAAGCGGCGCCTTGGCGTACAGCGGTGCGCACGCAATCCATCGCGGTGTCGCCGCCGCCGATCACGATGACTTTTTTGCCGTCGGCGTTAAGGGCGCCGGAGTCAAAGTCGGCGACCGGATCGCCGAGGCCCTTGCGGTTGGACGCGGTAAGAAAATCGAGCGCTGCGACGACGCCTTGGCTGCCGACGCCGGGACAGACGAGATCGCGCGCCTTATAGACGCCGGTGGCGATCAGCACCGCATCATGCTTAGCGCGCAGGTCGTCAAGCGACGCATCGCGGCCGACTTCAAAGTTGGAGACAAACGCTACGCCGCTGCGTTCAAGATGTTCAGCGCGGCGCGCGACAACGTCTTTTTCCAGTTTGAAGTTGGGAATGCCGTAAACCAGGAGACCGCCGATGCGATCGTAGCGATCATAGACGGTTACCTGAAATCCTTCACGGCGAAGCTCTTCGGCGGCGGCGAGACCGGCGGGGCCGGCGCCGATGATTCCCACCGACTGACGCCGCTCTCGCGATGGAACCACCGGTTTGATCCAGCCCTCTTCCCAGGCGGTTTCGGTGATATATTGCTCCACAGCGCCGATCGTGACCGTTCCGTGGCCGGACTGTTCAATAACGCAAGCGCCTTCGCACAATCGGTCTTGCGGACAAATTCGCCCGCACACCTCCGGCATGTTGTTGGTGGCCGACGACAGCACATAGGCGTCCTGAAGGCGCCCCTCCGCGACGAGCTTCAGCCAGTCGGGAATGTCATTCCCGAGCGGACAGTGATTGGAGCAGAACGGCACGCCGCACTGACTGCATCGCGACGCCTGCTCAGCGGCGTGGTCTTCCGCGAACGCCTTATATATTTCGTCGAAATCCCGGCGCCGGGCGCCGGGATCTCGTTTGTGAGGCGTTTCGCGATCACGCGTTGTAAATTTGAGCATCCGTTCGGTTATCGGAAACTCTCCATATCTTCAAAGCCCGGCTATCCGGAGGCGAATTCCGGGTAAGCTTCAAGGCCCAACTCGGTTTTGTCCAGCCCGACCCGTTCCTGATCCGCCGTCGCGCGCACGCCGAGCGTGAATTTCAAGAGATACCACGCCGCCAGGCTGACAACGAACACGAATGCGCCGATGGCGACAACGCCGACAAGCTGGTTCAGGTAAGTAATGCCGTCGCTCTTATTGGTGAGCGGTACGATTAACGTACCCCAAATACCGCAGAACAAATGCGCCGGAATCGCGCCGACCACGTCGTCGATCTTCATTTTGTCCAGAAACGGCACGGCAAATGTGACGATGACGCCGCCGACGGAGCCGATGAGGATCGCCTGCCAGACTGCCGGGTTGAGCGGCTCGGCGGTGATCGAGACCAGCCCGCCGATGGCGCCGTTGAGCACGATCGTCAGGTCAACTTTCTTGTAGAGGAGTTGGGTCAGCACCAGCGCCGTCACAACCCCGCCGCACGCAGCCATATTCGTGTTGACGAAAATCTTGGCGACCGAAACCGCGTCGTCAATCGTGCCGAGCGCGAGTTGCGAACCGCCGTTAAATCCGAACCAGCCGAGCCAGAGGATGAAGGTGCCGAGCGTTGCAAGCGGCAGGGACGAGCCCGGCAGCGGGTGCACCTTGCCGCCCTCATACTTGCCGCTGCGGGCGCCGAGCACGATGGCGCCGGCGAGCGCCGCCCAGCCGCCGGTCGAGTGCACCAGCGTCGAACCGGCGAAGTCGTCGAACGTGGCGTCGAGCCAGCCGCCGCCCCAGACCCAGCCTGCCTGGATCGGATAAATAATGCCGGTCAGCAACGCGACGAAGATCAGGAACGGGAACAGCTTGATGCGTTCGGCCAGCGTGCCCGACACAATGGATGCGGCGGTCGCCACGAACACCATCTGGAAATACCAGTCGGAACTGGCCGCATAGCCGACGCCGATCGGATCGGAATCATCAGCGCCCCACGGCGTGAAGCTGCCGATAAAGCCGCCTTCTTCAATGCCGTAAATGAGGTTGTAGCCGACGAGATAAACCATCAGCCCCGCGACCGAGAACAGGGCGATATTTTTCAGGCAAATGGTTGCGGCGTTTTTTGAGCGCACAAGCCCGGCCTCGAGCATGCAGAACCCTGCCGCCATGAACATCACGACCATGCCGGAAATCAGAAACAGCACCGTGTTGAAGACGAAAACGGCCGTGTCGGACGCCGCGGCGGGCGCCGGCGCATCCTGGGCCATTGCGGTCGAGACCAGGACAGCGGCGAACGAGGCCGCCGCGAAGGCGGTTTTTTTGGTCATGTTATACCCCATTTTCGAGTTAGAGCGCTGCCGCGCCAGATTCGCCGGTGCGCACGCGCACGGCCTCTTCCAGATTGAGTACGAAAATTTTGCCGTCTCCGATTCGATCGGTCTTGGCCGCCGTTCGTATCGCGTCGACCGCCGCGGCGGCGCCGGCTTCTTCGATAGCGATTTCAAGTTTGAGTTTCGGCATGAAATCGACCTGGTACTCAGCACCCCGATAAACTTCCGAATGACCCTTTTGCCTGCCGAAACCTTTGACTTCGGTCACGGTCATTCCTTCCACCCCTACGCCCGTCAGCGCTTTTCTTACGTCTTCAAGCTTCTGCGGTTTGATCACTGCAATAATGTATTTCACGGTTCAGCCGCCTCTTTTTGCGCCCCTTTTGTCGATGGCGATTCGTGACAACCGTATTACAATGATTTTTGCATTGCAATAATCTTTGCTGCGTAAGCAAATCCAAAAATCCCAAAAGTGGCATAATCCGCTATAAATTTAACAGATATATGCTTTTTGCACCGTAAATCGCATAAAAACGCGAAATTATGCGCATAGTGCCCTAATTGATCTTGTGCAACGCAGCAATTTACAGCAGCTTTTCCGTCTCAAAACCATAATTGCTCCGTATGCGATGGATCGCGAGGGGCTCCGGAATGATGGAGAAACAGCATGAAACGGACAGCACTGTTAGCGGTACTTTTGGCGGGGGTTTCGACCGCAGCGACGGCGGAAGGGATCGGCGTATCGACGACGCTGGCGTATGAATCGAAGTATATTTTTCGCGGCGTGCAATTCGCTGAAACAAGTATCCAGCCGGCGGTTGAGTTGTCTTACGGAAACTTCTACGGGGGAGCCTGGTTTAACCTTCCGATCGGCGACGACGATCTGGTCGTGACACCGGGCGGCGAAGAGCTGGACCTTTATGTGGGTTACAGCGCGCCCCTTGGCGAAACGCTGTCCTTCGATGTGGGGCTCACCTATTACACCTTCCCGGATCTTGCGAGCGGGTTCTTCGATATCTTTGAGGAAGACGGCGACGGTCTCGGCGCCAATACGCTGGAAGTATTCGCAGGATTGTCCCTTGATGCGCCGCTTTCGCCTTCGCTATATGTTTATCGCGACTTCATGTTTGACACCTTCACCATCGAAGGCGGCGTTTCGCATTCCATCCCGCTGGCGGAAAAAACGAGTTTCGATCTCGGCGGATCGATAGGCTACGTCATCGATGACGACGACGGAGGCGACTATCTTTACGGCGCGGCGACCGCCGACTTCAGCTACGCCCTGACGGACGATGCGTCTATCGCAGCGGGCGTACGATACGGCGGCTCCGACATCGCCGGCGGCGCCTTCATTGACGATTCCATTGCCGGAACGACGCAAAGCAGCGGTTTCTGGTACGGCCTCAGCCTGTCTGCAAGTTTTTAGGATCGGGAGAGAAGAACGGAGGCGCCCGCCCCGCGCGGGCGCCGGCCGCTTCCGGCGTGGAGCGTTAAGAAGACATGGCCGCAATGGAAAAGGCCACGCCGGCGATAATCAGGCCGATGATGAGCGCATATTCAAAAACCGACGCGCCGCTTCGACTCTGCAGAAAGCGACGAACGGTTGCACGCGCCCTTTTCCAGAAATCCGACAACATGACTCCCCCCGCGACCGCGAATGCGCGCCCCGGCCCAAGCAACAATTGGTTGGTAGTGAGAGGTGGGTATCATATCGGCGCCAAAATTACAATATGGTAATGAACCAATATGTCGGGATTCTCAGCGCTTAGGCGGTGAAATCGGCGTGTTTCTAGTGAAGCGCGGCCGCCAGGCGCGCCATGTCTTTGCTTCGCGTCTGCATATCCTCGCGGGGCGCCGCGCAGCGCAGATCCTTCAGTTTTTCAAGCGAACGCAGCAGCACCGGTAATGGCGGTCCGCTGGCGGTCACCTGCTCCAGGCGCTGCTCCTCCAGCGTTTGGGAGGGACCGACGATGAACTTGGCGACAAGGTTATGGTGATGCCGGGCGGCGGTTTCGCCGAACAATCTGCACGTTTCCAGAAATGCGCGGGCGTTTTCCTGAAACCAGTCTCGATCGCTATGGGCGTCAACGCATGAGAGAAACTCATCCAAAAGGCTGCGCCGGCGCATGGCGTCGCGCAAGTTGGCCTGGTCCTGCGGCGTCATGAACAGCATCTTGTCGACGAGCAGTTGCGAGTAATACGGATCATTCGCGCGGCAAAGCCCCAACAACAAATCAAGCTCGTTGATCTCCGAAAAGTCGCCCGCATTGGCGCCCCGATATTCATGACGGCCGACCCTGTAGGGTTTGTAGTAAGGACGTACACTGAAGAAAAAGCGTTCCGTATCCAGTTTGGCGTAGAGGTCGTCATTGTATTTCAGCACATCGCGCAGGGCGTCGGCTGCATTGACCAACAAAGACTTCGTGACTTTGTGGGACACTCCCAGCGAGAGGGCTCGGCGTATCGACTCCGCAGCGCGCTTGAACGCGAAGATGCCGAGCGTGTTGTAGTCGAGAAAAAGATGCTCGTCGGCGAGCGAGGTAAAGCTCTTCGCAACGCCGTCGACGGCCTTGTTGAACATGTTGAGATGACTGGTGGCGAATCGCGGCGCAACGCCCAGCGACGCCGCGATGTGCATCCCCAGCGCCGAGGCTTCGGTATGCGGCGATCGTTCTTCCCGCGCCGGATTGGTCAGTTCATGCCGGCGCAGGCTCGCCATATACAGCCCGAGATTGCCGAGCAGCTCATACGCGCGGTCAAACCCTTCATCGGTGTTGCCCTCTTCAACCAGCGGGATCACCAGAGCGCGCCCTTCTTCGAGAATTTTCCGCTTCGTTTCGCCGCCTGTCTTTTCGACAGCAGCGCGATCTGCTTGAGCGAAGTACAATTCTTCAAGCTCGGTGTTCATGGCCACGAACGGACCGCGGATCCAGTCGTCGAATGCCTTTACGAAAGCGCTCATGGGCGCGCCGACGCCTCATCATTAGGGGCTCATTGACATCACGCTCGCAGCGCCGTCAAAGAACGCGTGGGACCGGCTATTCTGGTAGCGGCAAGACAACGAGAGGCCAAGATGCGTGAGGAATTTTATCGCCGAATTGACGAGACTCTGACCGAATTACGCGACCAGGGCCTTGAGAAAATCGAGCGCGAGATCACCTCGCCGCAGGGGCCGGAAGTCGCCGTTCAGCGCAATGGCGAATCTGTGCAGGTCCTCAATTTTTGCGCCAACAACTATCTCGGTCTCGCCGATCATCCCGATATTGTCGCCGCCGCCAAAAAGACGATGGATCAGTATGGATTCGGCATGGCGTCGGTGCGCTTCATTTGCGGCACGACCGATCTGCACCGCCAGGTTGAACGAGAAATCGCCGACTTTTTGGGCTACGAAGACTCTATTCTGTTCGCCGCCTGTTTCGACGCCAATGGGGGCGTCTTTGAACCCCTGCTCGGCCCGGAAGACGCGATCATCTCCGATGCGCTCAATCACGCATCGATTATCGACGGCGTGCGCCTGTGCAAGGCCAAGCGCTATCGTTTCGCCAATTCCGATATGGACGACTTGCGCGCACAGCTGCAGGAAGCCGGCGACGCCGGCGCCCGCACCAAGCTTATCGTCACCGACGGCGTGTTTTCCATGGACGGATATATCGCGAAACTAGACGAAATCTGTTCGCTTGCGGATGAGTTCGACGCGCTGGTTATGGTCGACGATTGCCACGCCACGGGGTTCATGGGCCCGGGCGGCAAAGGCGCGCCGGCCCATTGCGGCGTCGCCGACCGCGTCGATATTCTGACCGGCACCCTGGGCAAAGCCCTTGGCGGCGGCATGGGCGGGTATATCTGCGCATCGGCGAAAGTCGTGCACCTGTTGCGCAACCGGGCGCGGCCTTACCTCTTTTCGAATGCGCTGACGCCGGCGCTCCTGGGCGCAACGTTGAAAACCCTTGAACTGATCCGCGACGGCGACGCTCTTCGCGCGCAACTCTTCCGCAACGCCGACCGCTTCCGCGCGCAAATGACGGAGGCGGGTTTTGATCTTCTCCCCGGCGAGCACCCGATTATCCCGGTCATGATTCCAGACGCCAAGCAGGCGGGGGCGATGGCCGCGGCGTTGCTGGACGAAGGCGTTTACGTCACCGCCTTTTCTTATCCGGTCGTGCCGAAAGGCAAGGCGCGCATCCGAACGCAAATGTGCGCAGCGCATTCGGATGCGCAAGTGGACCGGGCTGTCGCGGCGTTTGCGGCGGCCGGCGCTGCGACTGGCGTGCTCTAAACCGGACGCGGCGAACGACCGCACCGGCATCGCCCGCTGGCTCAGCGACGCGCATACCGCGCGTGAACGCGACTCAGGCGCGGATCGTCAATGTCGGCGACAAGGTTTTCGACGACCTCGTCGATGCAGCGTTCCCGTTCCGCGCGATATGTCACAAGCCGGCTGCCGCCATACTGATCGTAACAGACGTCTTCGGCGATCTCATTGATCTCGGCGTAGATGTGCTCCGCGCCGCCGGCGGATGCGAGGTCTGCTCTCGCATACCGGTATTCACGATCCGCGGCGACAGCGACGTCCATCGACATCAGCGTCACCAGAGCGCCGGCGGCCAGAAGCGCTGACAAGGTGGTTGCTTCTCTCATCGGGTTTCTCCTTTTCGCTGCTTTTCTTCGAAAGCGTGCGAAAGGAATGTGCCCCGACTTTCTCTCCGGCGGAATCGCGAAATCGACGACGACGCCATGAGAAATAGTTATGACGAAAGGCCTATGCGGGCTGCTCCAATGCGTCGACTTCCTTGCGCAACCAGTCTAGCACGCGCCGAATATGCGGCTGCCGCTCCGCGCCGGGTACATGGGCCGTATAATAGGTCGCGTTCCACTCCGCCATGACGGGAGAGAAAAGCGTCATCTCTCCATTGGCGAGATGCTGGCGAACCAGAATTTCGGGAAGCAAGGCAACGCCCTCATCAACGCGAACCGCTTCGATGGCGACGACAAAGTCTTCCATGATGAACGAGCCGCGCGCATCCGCGAGCTCGACGCCCGCCGCCTTCGACCAGACGTCCCACTCGTTGTTGGAAAAGACCTGGATACGCCGCACGCCGCCAAGAAGCGCCGCAGTGTCCTTCCCCTTAAACTGCGCCATCACGCGCGGCGACGCCACCGGCGCCAGCAACGCTTTGGTCAATGGCGTTTCAATGACGTCGCTTCGCCCGCCGGGGCCGTAGCGCACACTGAAGTCCACCTCCTCGCGGCTGAGGTCGACCAGCCTGTCAGATGTCAGAATTTCAAGGCGCAGATCGGGGTGCTGCTTTTCAAATGCGCTAAGTCGCGGCGCCAGAAACTGCGAGGCGAACGAGGCCAGGGTCGAAATCCGGCAGACATTGGATCTTGGCGGGCGCCGGTGATACCGCGCAAAGGCGCTATCGAGACTTGCGAAAGCAGGGGCGACGGCGTCGCGCACAGCCAGCCCCTCCTGCGTCAGGGACAGCCCGCCCGGGCGCCGCTCAAACAGTTTCGCCCCGATATAGTCTTCGAGCTGAATCACCTGTTTGCTGATCGCGCCCTGGGTCACCCCCAGCTCTTCCGCGGCGCGGGAAAAGTTGAGGCGGCGCGCCGCCGCTTCAAAGGCGCGGATGGCGTTCAGGGGCGGCAACGGCGGAGGCATTGGGCCTTATAGCACGGATTTCCCATCACTTTCCGGAGAATTTCTATAGACCCCGTTATCGCGTGCGAATATGCCTAAGTCGTCGCCGATTGAGGGATGAACCATGAAGGCTCTGATGAAAGCAAAGCCCGAAGAGGGCATCTGGCTCGCCGACACGGCGCAGCCGTCGATTGGTCCGAACGACGTCCTCATCAAGGTTAAGCGCTCGGCGATCTGCGGGACCGATGTCCACATCTACAATTGGGACGAGTGGGCGCAAAAAACCATTCCCGTACCGATGACCGTAGGGCACGAATTCGCCGGCGAAGTCGTTGAGATCGGCGACGAGGTTCACCCCGAACACGCCACCTTCAAAATCGGCGACCGGGTCTCCGCCGAAGGCCATGTGACCTGCGGTCATTGTCGCAACTGCCGCGGGGGCAAGCGCCACCTCTGCCGCAACACAATGGGCGTCGGCGTCAACAGGCCCGGATCATTCGCAGAATACGTGGCGGTGCCGGCTTTCAATGTGTATCGCCTGCCCGATGACGTTTCCGACGATATGGGCGCGATTTTCGATCCCTTCGGCAACGCAGCCCACACCGCCCTCGCCTTCGACCTGGTCGGCGAGGACGTTTTGATCACCGGCGCCGGGCCGATCGGGGTCATGGCCGCAGCGATCGCCCGCTTCGTGGGCGCGCGCCATGTGGTCGTGACCGACGTCAACGAATACCGGCTCAATCTCGCCGCCAAGATGGGCGCGAGCCGCGTCGTCAATGTTGCGAACGAATCCCTGCAGGATGTGATGAGTGAGCTCAAAATGACGGAAGGATTTGATGTCGGCCTTGAAATGTCGGGCGTCCCGTCCGCGTTTCAGTCGATGTTGGAGACGATGAATCACGGCGGCAAGATCGCCATGCTCGGCATCATGCCCAACGGCGCCGGCATTGATTGGGACAAAGTCATCTTCAAGGGTCTTGAGATTAAGGGAATCTACGGCCGCCGCATGTTTGAGACCTGGTACAAAATGGGCGCGATGCTGCAGGCCGGACTGGATCTGTCGCCGATCCTAACCCATCGCTTCGGCATTGACGATTTTCAGCAAGGTTTCGACATCATGCGATCGGGTCAGTCGGGCAAAGTCATCTTGGAATGGTGAGGTCCTTTCAATATCGCGGACGATGAACGCAATTTCTAAATTTCTAGCGGGAGCGGCCGCAACGGTTGCGCTTGGCGTTCTCGGCATTCACGCCTCCGTTCTCCCGGGATCGCGGGACTCCGCCGTCGCGAAAGTCAAACAGCGCGTTGACCGCGTGGTTGACGGTCAGGACGCCGAATGGGCGAACTATGAGGTAGACGGACAAAAAATCTCCCTCACCGGCGAAACCGACGACGCTGATGCGGTTCGGATCGTACGGGACAGTCTCGGCGGCGGTCTGTTGACCGGACCCGTCACAATTGTCGACGTGTCGAAGGTTTCCGTGCTGTCTCCGCCGCCTGTCCTCGATCCGCATATCTGGACCGCCCGAAGGCGGAACGGGGTGCTTACGTTGAATGGCGCGACACCCAGTCAGCAGGCGCGGGACGCCGTCTACCAACTTGCGGCCATGCGGTTTGCCGACACGGAAATATCCGGATCGCTCGACATCTGGCGGAGTGAAATCGACGAAGATACATGGCTCTCCGGCGCCTCGATCGCATTGCAGGCGCTCGCCCGCCTGGAGAACGGATCCGTTGAAATCAGAAACGAGCGCATTTCCGCGTCAGGGGACGTGATCGACGCGGCCCAGGAAAGCGCCATTGGAACGTTGCTCGCCTCATCGCCCGCCCCGTTTGTCGTCGCCGCCGATATTACCATCGCCCCGCCGGCGCTGACCGCTCGCGCAACAATCGACCCCGCAGCGTCCGAAGCGCTGGACAATGCAGGTGCCGCCCCCTTGTCGACAGAACCGGCATCGGCCGAAGTAGCAGATCCGCCGGCGGCGCGCGTGAACGATTGTCTGGAGGTATTGTCCGCCGTCGCCGCCGAGCAGCGCATCGGCTTCGGTTTCGGAGAAACCGACCCGGATGCGGCGTCGCGCACGCACCTTGCGGCGATCGCGGCGCGGCTCGTTGAGTGCCCGTCTCTGTCGGTTACAATCGTCGGGCACACCGATTCCCGCGGCGCCGCGCGTCGCAATGAAGCGTTGAGTCTCTACCGCGCCGACGCGGTCGCCGCCTATTTGCGATCACTCGGCGTCGGCGAGGATCGCCTCGCCACAAGCGGCGCCGGCGAGAGCGCGCCGGTCGCGACCAATGCGACCATCGCCGGCCGCGCCCAAAACCGGCGCATTGAGTTCCAGTTTGACGACAACCAACCCGATTAGCGAGAAATTCAGATGCTTTGGCTTGCAATTCACATGTGGTTTCTGCTTCTTGCCGCTTTCGCCATCGGCCTCGCCACCGGCTGGTGGATGCGACGCGACGCCCCCGCAGCGCCGGCGCGCCCGGAAACCTCCCTCGGCACGCTCGACATGGACGCGCCGAAAAACGCTGACAGCTGAAAGACGCTCACATGATCCCGAGATATACGCGACCGGAAATGGCCGACATCTGGTCGCCGGAAACAAAATACCGCATCTGGTTCGAAATAGAGGCGCACGCGGCCATGCGCATGGGCGAACTCGGCGTGATTCCGAAAGAGGCGGCGCGATCGGTCTGGGACAAGGGCGCTGACGCCTCATTCGACGCAGACCGCATCGACGAAATCGAGCGCGAGGTGAAACACGACGTGATCGCCTTTCTGACGCATCTGTCAGAACTGGTCGGCCCGGAAGCGCGTTTCGTTCATCAGGGCATGACGTCTTCCGACGTTCTCGACACCTGTCTTTCCGTGCAACTTGCACGCGCCAGCGACCTGTTGCTGGCGGGCATGGACCGCCTGCTGGCGGCGCTCAAAAAGCGGGCTCTTGAGCACAAGGACACAATTTGCGTCGGCCGCAGCCACGGTATTCACGCCGAGCCGACCACATTCGGCGTCAAGCTCGCCACCTTTTATGCGGAGTTTGACCGGGCGCGGCGCCGGCTCGAAACGGCGCGCGAAGAAGTCGCCGTCTGCGCCATTTCGGGCGCCGTCGGCACATTCGCCAATGTCGACCCGTCCGTGGAGGCCTATGTAGCGGAGAAAATGGGCCTCGCCGTTGAGCCGGTGTCCACCCAGGTTATCCCGCGCGATCGCCATGCCGCCTTCTTTGCTGCGCTCGGCGTGGTCGCCTCATCGATTGAACGTCTCGCGGTTGAAATCCGTCATCTCCAGCGTTCGGAGGTCCTTGAAGCGGAGGAGTTTTTCTCCAAGGGGCAAAAGGGATCGTCGGCCATGCCCCACAAAAGAAATCCGATCTTGACGGAAAACCTCACCGGCCTCGCCCGGCTGGTGCGGATGTGCGTGATCCCGGCGATGGAGAACGTCGCGCTGTGGCATGAACGCGACATTTCCCACTCCTCGGTTGAACGCGGCATCGGGCCGGATGCGACGGTGCATCTCGATTTCGCCATTCACCGCATCGCCGGGGTGGTGGAAAATCTCGTCGTCTACCCGGACCGCATGCAGGAAAACCTGGACCGCCTGGGCGGCCTTATTTTCTCACAGAGGGTCTTGCTTGCGCTGACGCAGGCGGGCGTCAGCCGCGAGGATTCCTATTCTTACGTGCAGCGCAACGCCATGCCCGCCTGGCGAGGGGAAGGCGCGTTCCTGGACCTACTAAAAGCTGACAAAGACGTCGCCGCGAGACTTTCAGGCGAGGACCTTGACGCCCTCTTCGACTATGGTTGGCACACGAAGCATGTGGACACGATTTTTGACCGAGTGTTTGGGTAGGGTGAATGTGAAGGCCCGACCTCCCCGGCGAAAGCCGGGGTCCAGGAAGGGTTCAGAGTGACGGCGCTCGATTGTCCACGAAAATCTATGCAGCGACGGCTCGAATAGCGCTTCCATCCATCCTTCGAGGCGCCTTCGGCGCACCTCAGGAAGAGGACGGGAGGTTGTTGAACAATGAAAATTCCTCATCCTGAGGCGCCGGCGTAGCCGGCCTCGAAGGACGAGGAATTTCGACTCCAGTCAAATGCAAACATCCTCCCGCGGAACCATCATGCAACAAGCTCTAGTCCGCCCGCTGCACAAACGCATTAACCAGCGCCGCGACGAGGCCTGCGACCGCGATCATGAACAACGTCATTGACGCGGCCTCGGAAAAGTCGCTCGCAGCGAAGGGGCCGCCCGCAGCCAGCACGTCAACCGGCTTCGGATCGGCGTAGCCGTCCGGCGTCACGACGCCCAGAAACGGCGACAGGTGAAACGCCACCGCGCCCAGAAACGGCAGCACCGCCAGCTTGGCGCCGAAGCTGCGCGTCATCGGCAAGATGACCAGAACGCCGGCGAGCAGCTCCAGCGCGCCCGTGGCGTAGTTTCCCAGGGGATAGGCGTATTCGGCGAAGGGAACCCCCGCGCCGGCCGCCTTGAACTCGATATAGGGAAAAATGTGCGCCCCGCCGGTGAACTTGGCGACGCCGAAAAAGATCAAAAAACCGCCGACCGCCAAGGCCAGCACCCATTTTACAATACCCATAACGCCCGCTCCTTGTCCCGTTGCGCCCTAGCGGCGCTCTTCTGCGCCCCGGAATTTGGCGCTAAAGGCCCCCTCGCGCCAGTGACGATGATACACAACGCTGTGACCCGCGGCGTGATCAACACGTCCCGCAGCCGCCCGCAGCCGGCACCGATTTTCGGCTTAAAAGGGGAGTTTTCCGGCTTGACTTTGGGGGATTGGCGCGTATTTTCCGCCGCTCGCCGACGGCCCTCTCGCGTTTGGGCCGCGCCAAGGAGCACGCGTCATGGCCAAGCCGACCACCGTAAAGATCCGCCTGAATTCGACGGCGGGCACCGGCTTTTTCTACGTCACGAAAAAGAACACCCGGACCATGACCGAGAAAATGGTCGTGCGCAAATACGACCCGGTCGCGCGCAAACATGTCGAATTCAAGGAAGGCAAGATCAAGTAAGACCTGCTCTTCTGTTCGATCGGAAAGACGAAAGCCGCCGGTTCCGGCGGCTTTTTTGCGTTTTGGGGGCGATTCGTTCGCGGCTAGGCGGCGCGATTGATGACCTTGTTTCGCCCGGCGGTCTTGGCTTCGTAAAGCGCTTCGTCCGCCCGCTTGATCAGCTTCTGCGCGGTGTCTTCTTCCGGCCCGTTCTCTGTTGACGCAATGCCGATAGACGTCGTCACCTCGAGTTCGTCCCGGGCGCCGTTCACCACGAATTTCGCGTTGGCGATTTCGTGGCGCAGGCGCTCGGCCACCACCGCGGCGAAGTTCGCATCCGTGTCCGGCATGGCGATCAGGAATTCCTCTCCGCCATAGCGACAGGCGAGATCGATGCCGCGAACCGACCGCGACATACGCTCGGCGAATTCCTGGATGACCTTATCGCCCACATCGTGACCGTGGCTGTCGTTGATCTTCTTGAAGTGGTCGATGTCGAGGATCATCACCGCCAACGGTCGACCGGTCCAATAGGCGCGGTCGAACATCGCCGTCAGATGGCTCGCCAGATAGCGGCGGTTGTAAAGCCCCGTGAGCTGATCGGTCACCGCCATTTCAAGGCTCGCCTGGAACGACGAGCGCAACTGGTCGACATAGTGCTTGCGGCGCAGTTGTGTGGCGACGCGCGCGGCAAGCTCGTTCTTGTCGACCGGACGCGTCAAATAGTCGTTCACGCCGATGTCGAGGGCCCGCACGAGTTTGCGCGTATCGCCCTGGCGCACCACCGCAAGGATGGGCGTCAGGCGCGTTTCCTCGAACGACCGGATCGACGAGCAGAGGCGCAGAGGGTCCATCGCCTCCAGCGACATATTGACGACAATGAGGTCGAAATCGCCGGAACGCGCACGGCCGAGCGCAATTTCCGGTTCGGTCTCATGAGCCACATTGAAAGTGTCGTCGAGCGCTTTCTGCAGCCGCTCGATCTGTTCTTCGTTATCGTCGATGACGAAGATGCGGTGTTCGATGCTGTCGAGGTCAACCTCGATATTGGAGACGACGCCGAGCCCTTTGCCGGTAGCATGACGGGCGCGAAGCTCATCCGTCATCATCTTCAGACGGGTTAGACTGCGCACGCGCGCGAACAGCGCCAGGTCCTCCACGGGCTTGGTCAGGAAGTCATCCGCGCCTGCTTCCAGTCCGGCGACACGATCCGCCTGCTGATCAAGGGCTGTCACCATGACGATTGGGATATGCGTCGTCTCCGGATCGGCCTTTATGCGCCGACAGGCTTCGAAGCCGTCCATGCCCGGCATCATCACGTCGAGCAGAATGATATCCGGTTGCTCCGAAGCGGCCTTGTGCACCGCTTCCTGTCCGGAATAGGCGCCGAGCACGTCAAAATATTCCGCGCGAAGTTTTGCTTCGAGCAGTTTGACATTAGGTTCCAGATCATCGACGACCAATACGCGCGCCGTCATGTAGCCCCCGCGAGACTAGAGTGGACAACAGTTTTTCCGCGAGGCTAGTCCAAATACCTTTTCACTTTCTCAAGAAAAGCGCTGACTGAAATGGGTTTGGCGATATAATCTTCGCAGCCGCCCTGGCGGATGCGTTCCTCGTCGCCTTTCATCGCAAAAGCCGTCACGGCGATGATCGGAATATCAACGAGTTCTTCATTATTCTTAATTTTTTGCGTCACCTCGAGGCCCGAAACCTCCGGGAGCTGAATATCCATCAAGATCAGGTCGGGACGGTGTTCCGCGGCGAGCGCAAGCGCCTGTGAGCCCGTGCGCGCCTCAATTGTGTTATAGCCGTGCGCTTCGAGCAAATCATGAAACAGCTTCATGTTCAGCTCGTTGTCTTCCACAATCAGGACCGTTTTCGCGGCCGCCGGCGCTTCCGTCTGTACCATCGCGGACAACATAGATTCTTTTACGCCTTCTCGCGCCCGCTGATTCGGGCGTTGCGTTCGTTACGTTTTGCATCAAAGGTCTTAATCGAATGTTTATCTTGTCGGCCGGATTCCGTTGTTTTTGACGGATCCTGGTAACCCTTTGTTAAACTATGGCTTCTGACAGCGCCCTGAACGCAATTTGCCGCGACTGCGGAACGCCGGCGGCGGCCGAATCAGAGCCGTGCGCGCGATGCGGCGCCCGCGCGCTTGTTTCCCATCCTGAGCTTTTTGACCTGTCGATCGCGCATTTAGACTGCGACGCCTTTTACGCGGCCATCGAAAAACGGGACGATCCCTCCCTCGCCGACCGCCCTGTGATTGTGGGCGGCGGCGTGCGCGGCGTGGTATCCACCGCCTGTTACGTGGCGCGCACCTATGGCGTCCGGTCCGCCATGCCGATGTTCAAGGCGCTGAAAGCGTGTCCCGACGCCGTCGTGATCAAGCCGAATATGACCAAATACGCCGACGCCGGCAGGGCGATTCGCGACATGATGCGCGAACTCACGCCCCTGGTGGAGCCGCTCTCCATAGACGAGGCTTTCATGGACCTCTCCGGCACGGAGCGCCTTCACGGCGCGTCGCCGGCGGAAATGATGGTCCGGCTGCAGCGCCGGATCGAGCGCGAGATCGGCGTCACCGCTTCGGTCGGCCTTTCCCACAACAAGTTTCTCGCCAAGGTCGCATCGGATCTCGACAAGCCGCGCGGGTTTTCGGTCATCGGGCGCGAGGAAACAACGGCGTTCCTCGCCAGCCTGCCGATAACGGCGATCTGGGGCGTCGGCCGCGCCATGGCCGAAAAGCTCGAAGGCGACGGGCTGAAAACAGTCGGCCAGCTCCAGACCATGGACGCCGGCGACCTTGCTAAACGCTACGGCGAGCTTGGCCTCAGGCTGGCGCGGCTTTCGCGCGGCGACGACGCCCGCGCCGTCAAGCCGGAACGGGAAACCAAGAGCGTATCCTCGGAGACAACATTCAACAGCGATATCTCGGATATTCAATGGCTTGAGGACATTCTTTGGGAGCTTTGCGAAAAGGTCTCCGCGCGCATGAAAGCAAGCGGCTTTGAGGGCCGCGTCATTACTCTCAAGATCAAGTCCCATGACTTTCGCACCGTCACCCGGCGGGTCACGTTAGAGGCGCCGACCAATCTGGCGCGTCTCGCCTTCGCCGCGGCCAAGCGCATGCTCTATGAAGCCGCCCCGGGCAACGCCTGGCGTCTGATCGGCGTCGGCTTTTCCGGCCTGTCGCCCGACGGCGCCCACCCCGTCCAGGATCTGTTCGGAGACGAAACCGCGCGCCTCGCCGCCCAGGAGCACGCAATAGACGCCATTCGCGAGCGGTTCGGGAAGGATTCGATCGGAGCGGGACGGTCGTTGCGGTCGAGGAAGCGGTAGCCGATTTCCCGGCAGCAATATTTCCCCCGCTCATCCCGGCGAAAGCCGGGATCTCATTCGGCATGTTCCGGAGCAAGTTACAGGAGGTCCCGGCTTTCGCCGGGATGAGCGGAGGTTGAGGACCAAGATGCCAGCCCCCCACTTCACTTCTCAGGCTCGGCGTCCTCCAGGCCCACCGCCTTCAACGCAAACGCATAAAGATGCGCGCGCTCTTCCAGCCGCTCAAACCGCGCCGCCGAACCGCCGTGGCCTGCATCCATGTTGATGCGCAAGACGAACGGGCCGCCCCTAGCATCGTCGCGCAGCCGCGCAATCCATTTCGCCGGTTCCCAATAGGTGACGCGATAATCGGTCAGGCCCGCGGTGGCCATGATCGGCGGATAGTCTGTACCGCGAATATTGTCATACGGGGAATATTCCGCGATCCAGCCATATTGTTCGGCGCTGGTGATCGGGTTGCCCCACTCTTCCCATTCAGGCGGCGTCAGCGGCAGGTCTGCGTCGGAGATGGTGGTGATCACATCGACAAACGGCACCGCAGCGATAACGCCGGCGAAGAGTTCAGGACGCAAATTCACCGTCGCGCCGACCAAGAGCCCGCCGGCGCTGCCGCCATAGATCACAATCTTCTTTTGCGACGTATACTTTCGGTCGATCAGCGCTTCGGCGGCGGCGGCGAAGTCGGTGAACGTATTCATTTTCTTGTCGAGCTTGCCGTCAAGATACCACTGCCGGCCCTTCGCCGCGCCGCCCCTGATGTGGGCGAGCGCATAGATCATACCGCGGTCGACGAGCGACAGAACGCTGGTCGAAAAACTGTCCGGAATCGTAGCGCCGTATGACCCGTAGCCGTAAAGAAGCGCCGGCGCCGATCCGTCCACCGGCGTCGACTTCAAGCGCAACACCATCACCGGGATTTTGGCGCCGTCGGCCGCCTCCGCATCGATGCGTTCAACCACATAACGCGCCGGATCGTGACCGGACGGCACTTCAAGCGTCTTCAAGAGCGTTCGCTCCCGGCTCGCCATGTCGTAGTCAAATGTCTGGTCGGGCGTTGAGGGGGACTCATAGCTGAACCGCATGGTCGTCGTGTCGAACTCATATCCGGACCTGAGACCGAGACTGTAGGCGGCCTCATCGAAGGCGATATTGTGCGAGGCGCCCTCATAGTCGCTCACCACGATCCGCGGCAGCGCATCGCTGCGCTCATAACGAACGAAATAATCCTGAAACGGAATAAACCCTGCAATATAGGTTCCCGCCTCATGGGGCACCCAGTCCGTCCAGTTCTCACGCCCGGGCGAGGAAATCGGCGCTTTGACCAGCTTAAAGTCGACGGCGCCGTCGGCGTTGGTGCGGATAATGAAGTCGTCGCCGTGATGATCCACGTCGTACTCCACGCCATTCTCGCGGGCGGCGATCAGAAGCGGCGCCGTCAGGGGCTCAGCCGCCGGAATGGCGCGGACTTCGCTGGTGATCTGGCTGCTGGCGTAAATGAACACAAAGCGCCCGCTCTGGCTTTTCGAAACGCCGAGGAAGAACCCGGAATCCGCCTCTTCATAGATGACGGGATCATTGGCGGGGTCGGCGCCGAGCGCGTGATACTTCACCCGGACGGGGCGCTGATTGTCGTCCCGCTCAACATAGAAAAAACCTTCGGAATTTGCATCCCAGGTCGCCCCGCCTCCGTCAGCGCTTTCAATCACATCGGAAAGCGCGTCGCCGGACTCGATGTTTCGAACCGTAATCGTATAATACTCCGATCCCAGACGATCGACGGCGACGGCGGCGAGTTCATGGTTGGGGCTGTGGTCGACCGACCCGATGGAAAAGAATTCCGATCCTTCGCTTTCCTCGTCGCCGTCATAGATGACTTGTTCATCGCCGCCGTCGCGGGGACTGCGTACAAAGATGGGATACTCGCCGCCTTCACGGAAGCGCGTCCAATACGCCCAGGGTCCGTCGGGCTGAGGCACGCTCGAATCGTCTTCTTTGATCCGGCCGCGCATTTCCGCAAATAGCGTTTCGCGCAATGATTCGAGATCGTCGGTGACGGCCTTGTAATATTCGTTTTCCGCCTCGAGGGCGACGCGAATATCGTCATCGAGGGTCGACGGATCGCGCAGCACTTGCTGCCACTCTTCGTCGCGCAGCCAGGCGTAGTTATCGGTGCGCGTGACGCCGTGTTGGGTGATCTCAACCGGGCGTTTTTCCACGTTGGGCGGATCGATGTCGGCGGCGGCGGCGAATGCGGGCGTCGAATTCATGGAGGACGGTTCCTGAACTGGAGGCGTCTCCCCGCTGTTCTGGCCGCAGGACGCGACAAACAGGGCGGAGACGACGGCGATAAGAGCGCGAACTGGCTGGACCATGACGGCGGAGAACCCCTTTTGGCGCCGCGCGTCACATGGCGGCGTCTCGGAGATAAGCGGGATTTTGGGATTGATGCAACGGCGTCGCTATGGCCGCCCGACCTCATCGGTCGCTTCGGCAGGCGCGGCGGCGGGCGCGTCAGTCCCAGGGGCGAAGACGAGCAAAGCGAGCGCTGAAACCAAACACAGCAGACGGGTCATGGGTATCTGCCTCCACGCTGCAAGACATAGGAAACATGACCCAAGGCTCTCTTACAAAATTGATTCAAATTTTATCTAACCGCTTGAAATGCAGTAAAATTAGCGCGAGGGGCGATTTTTCGGGTGGCCAGCGGCGCGAAGCGGCGCCATGTCATGCGTTCGACCGATCAGGGGACCATTGACGATGACGCCTGCCAAGACTTCAACCGCCGCACTGGCGGCCATGCTCTTAGCGTCCGCCTGCGCTGCTGAGGAAAGCGCCTCGGCGCCGGAGGCGGCGACAGAAGATACGTCCCGATATGAGACGGCCGTTTACGCCGGCGGGTGCTTCTGGTGCGTCGAATCCGATCTTGAAAAGCTCGACGGCGTCGGCGACGTCGTGTCCGGTTACGCCGGCGGAGAATCGGAAAACCCGACCTACCGCAACCATAAGGGGCACAAGGAAGTCGTCCGCGCGCCCTACGATCCGTCGATCATTTCCTACCGTGAACTGACGGATTACTTTTTGCGCCATATCGATCCGCTGGACGACGGCGGGCAGTTTTGCGACCGCGGGGAATCCTATCGGACGGCGATTTTCTATCAGAACGACGCTCAAAAGGCGGACGCGGAAGCCGCTGTCGCCGCGGCCGAAGAAGAGTTGGGCGAAGCGATCGTCACGCCGGTGGAGGCGCTTGAAGCGTTCTGGGTCGCGGAGGACTATCACCAAGATTACTACAAGAAGAATCCGGTGCGATATAATTTCTACCGCACCGGCTGCCGCCGCGACAGCCGCGTTGCAGACGTGTGGGGCAAGTAACGCCTCGCCGCCCGTTCGCCCGCTTTAGGCGTATCCCTGGCCGCTGCCGATCCCTATTGCAGCGGTGAATATTGAAGCTTATATTCATGCCTGCGGAGCAATCCGCAAAAAGAGAATCTTCGGGGCGGGGTGAAAGTCCCCACCGGCGGTAATGCGAAACGGATCTTGCATCCGATTTGACGAGCCCGCGAGCCGAAGCCTTTCCCGATCGGGAAAGGCGGAAGCAGGACTCCGGTGAGAGCCCGGGGCCGACGGTGATAGTCCGGATGGTAGAAGGTTCGAGACAGAAGACGCGCGAGATCCGTCCGCCGTTATGGCGCGCCGGTGAAGTCGCGGGTCGTAGGTCTTGTTTCGCCCCTTAGAGCATTTGGCCAAGGGGCTTTTTTATGGGCGACGCCCAGACATTGTCGGCTCTGGAACCTCAAAAAGAGGTCTACGCCATGCAGCGCGCGATTCATCTCGCCCGCCGCGCGGCCGGCGCCACGTCCCCCAATCCCATGGTCGGCTGCGTGATCATGCAGACGCCGGGAACGATCGTCGGGCATGGCTGGCATGAAGGTCCGGGCCGAGATCACGCAGAGGTCATGGCCCTGAAAGAAGCCGGCGAGGCCGCGCGCGGCGCGACAGCTTTCGTCACGCTCGAGCCTTGCAACCACACAGGCCGGACCGGCCCCTGCGCCGAGGCGCTGATCGACGCCGGCGTCGCTGAAGTCGTCTACGCCGTCGCCGACCCCAACGAGATCGCCGCCGGCGGCGCGAAGCGCCTTCAAGAGGCCGGCGTAAGGGTTCGAAGCGGATTATGCGCGGCGGAGGGCCGTGACCTGATCCGCGCCTGGCTCCACGCCATCAAGGCCAAGGAGCCCTTCGTGATCGGCAAGACCGCCATGAGCCTCGACGGCCGGATCGCAACGTCGACGGGCGAAAGCCAGTGGATCACGTCGCCGGAAAGCCGGCGGGCGGGCCATTGGATCCGCGCTGAAGCGGACGCGATCATTGTCGGAGCCGGAACCATCATCACCGATGATCCCGCCCTCACCGCAAGGTTGGACGACGACGTCCGGCGTCCGTTACGGGTCGTACTCGATTCCACGGCGCGCACGCCGCCCGGCGCGAAAGTCTTTGAACGCGGCGGCGCCGGCGCGGTGCTGGCGACCACAAACGCCGCCCCCTTTGAACGCCTTTGCGCTTTTGAGCGCATGGGCGTCGAACCGCTCATTCTGCCCGCGGACGAAGCCGGCAGGCCCGATCTAGCGTCTTTGCTTGGCGCGCTCCACGCGCGCGACGTTTATTCGGCCATGGTCGAGGGCGGCGGCGCCCTTCTGGGCGCGTTCTTCGACGCCGACCTTCTCGACGAGCTGCATCTTTTTGTTGCGCCGAAACTGATCGGCGGCGGCAAGCCGGCGTTCGGCGGCGACGGCGTCGGCGCCCTCATCGACGCCGCGCGTTTCGAATTTCGACAGCGGGACCATGACGGCCCTGATCAGTACTGGATCGGCCGCAGACAATCGGAGGTCCAATAAGTGTTCACCGGACTGGTTGAAGAAATCGGGACCGTCGCGGCGATCGGCGCCAATCGCGATTCACGGGGCGATCATTTCGATCTGACTGTGAATGCGAGCACGGCGATCGACGGCGGCGCCCTCGGCGACTCTATCGCCGTCAATGGGGTTTGCCTGACCGTCACTGCGCTGGGCGAGACGTCGTTCACTGTCGGCCTCGCCCCGGAGACCCTCGCGCGCACCAATCTCGGCGCGCTCAAGACGGGCGACGGCGTCAATCTCGAACGCTCGCTCCTGCCCTCAACCCGCATGGGCGGCCACTTCGTTCAGGGCCATGTAGACGGAACGGGAACGATCACCGCATTCCGACCGGACCGCGACGCGCTGTGGGCGACGATTGCAGTTGATCCGGCGTTAATGCGCTACATCGCGCCAAAGGGCTACATCGCGATCGATGGAACTTCGCTCACGGTCGTCGACACCGGCGAGGACTGGTTCAACGTCACGCTGATCGATTACACCCAGCAAAAGATCGTTCTGCCCCGGAAGAAACCCGGCGACACGGTCAATTTGGAAGTCGACATTCTCGCCAAATATCTGGAGCGGCTGATCGCAGTCCGCGGCGATTCTGCGATCACCAAAGACACCCTTCAATCCGCCGGATTTATCAAAGAAGGAGCGAACTGATGCCCATTGCATCTGTCCGTGAAGCCATTGCGGCGTTCAAGACCGGAGAAACGGTGATCATCGTTGACGACGAAGATCGCGAAAACGAAGGCGATCTTGCCATCGCCGCCGATTTCGTAACGCCGCAAGCGGTGAATTTCTTCGCCAAGGAAGGCCGCGGCCTCATATGCACCGCCATGGCGCCGGCGCTGATCGACCGTTTCGCGCTGCAACTGATGGTGCCGCAAGACCAAAACCGCTCCGGCTTCGGCACGGCGTTCACGGTCTCGGTTGAGGCGGCGAGCGGCGTTTCGACAGGGATTTCCGCCCATGATCGATCCCACACGATCAGAACGCTGATCGATCCGAAGTCGACGCCCGCCGATATCGTTACGCCGGGACACACCTTTCCCCTGCGCGCGGACCCGGGCGGCGTGCTCGCTCGCGGCGGACAGACCGAAGCCGGCGTCGATCTGGCGACCCTCGCGGGCCTGACGCCGGCGGCGATGATCTGCGAGGTCATGAATGACGACGGCACCATGGCGCGATTGCCGGATTTAGAAGTGTTCGCCAGCCGCCACGGGCTCAAAATCATCTCCGTCAAAGCCATGCAGGATTACCGGCGCGTGACGGAAACCGAAGACGCACTGCGAGCCGCCGTATGACCAAAACATTTGAAGGACGCCTGAACGCCGCCGGTCTGCGTATCGCCATTGTCGCGACCCGCTGGAACGACTTCATCGTCGAGCGGCTGATCGAGGGCGCCAAGTCGTCGCTCGCCCAGCATGGCGCGGATGCGTCGGCCGTCGAGATCGCCATGGCGCCCGGCGCCTATGAGGTTCCCTTCGTCGCCAGGAAACTGGCGGCGACCGGCCGCTATGACGGCGTTATCGCGCTGGGCTGCGTTATCCGGGGCGCGACGCCCCATTTCGACTATGTCGCCGGCGAAGCCGCCAAAGGCGTCGCCGCGGCGGCCCATGACACCGGCGTGCCGATCTCATTCGGCGTTTTAACCGTAGACACCATCGAACAGGCGATTGAACGGGCCGGCACGAAAGCCGGCAACAAGGGCGCGGAAGCCGCCCTCGCCTGTTTGGAAACCATCAATCTGTGCAAGTCGATCGAGGAGGCGTAATCCTGTGACCGCTGAAACCATTCAATTGAAACCAGCCAAAACCACCCGCGAAGACGCCGAACAGGCGGTTCGCACCCTCCTCACCTATTTCGGCGAGGATCCGGCGCGCGAGGGCCTCGTCGACACGCCGCGGCGCTTTGTCGACGCCTATGAGGAGTTCCTTTCCGGCTACGCCGACGACCCTGTCTCGATCCTGTCGCGCACGTTTGAGGAAGTGGCGGGCTATCAGGACATCGTGCTGATGCGGAACATTCGCTTCGAGAGCCACTGCGAGCACCATATCCAGCCCATGATCGGCACGGCGCATGTCGCTTATCTGCCGGCTGAGCGGGTTGTGGGGATCTCCAAGCTCGCCCGCGTCGTCGATGCTTTCGCCAAGCGCCTGCAAAGCCAGGAAACGCTCACCAACCAGATCGCCAACGCCGTTGAGACCGCCCTGAAACCGCGCGGCGTCGCGGTTCTGCTGGAAGCCGAGCACCAGTGCATTTCTACAAGAGGCGTTCACAAGACCGGCGTCGCCTGCGTCACGACAGCAATGACCGGCGAGTTTCTCGATGATCCGAAAGCTGAAGACCGCTTCTTGCGGTTGATCGGGAAATAATCGGATCAGCGATTTGCGCACGAAAAAAGGGCGGCCCGAGGGCCGCCCTTCTTCGTTTTTGGAATTGGCGTGCGCTTAGAATTCGTAGCGGACGCCGAAGCGGATTTCCCAAACGGACGCGTTCACGACCGGCGACAAGATGTCGTCCGTGCTCGCGATACCCGTATTGAACGCATCGAAGACATACTGACCGGCGTCGTTGATGCCAATGAGGCCCTGAGCGTTGGTCACGCTTTCATCCAATGCGACAAGATCTTGCTCGCCCGGGAAACCGGCCTGATTGATCACGCCCCACTCGTCGTTCAGGAGGTTGCCGATATTGTCGATGACGACAAACATCTGCGTGCGATGGCCGTCGAACAGCCCCGGCAGTTCCTGCTCGAAGCGCAGATCCCACTGAGAGAACCAATCGGACTGGAATGCGTTCCGCGGTGCGATCTGACCGCTGAACTCGTCAAGTCCAAGCTGATTGACCAAGTTAAAGAACGCGGTCGTGTCGAAGCCAGGATTGAAGACAACATTCGGATCGTTCGGCCCGGTCGGCACGTAAAGCAAGTGCCGGCCGTCAAGCTCGTCGCCGAAGACATCGCCGCCATCATCAAAGACGAAGCTGTACGGACGCGACTGCGAAATCTGGCCGAACAGACGCATGCTCGTCTCGTAATCGCCGAAGAACGGATACGAGATACCGGCCCGAACCGTGAAGCGGTGCGGCACTTCATAGTTCGACGTCGCCAGCGCTGGATTGTTCGGGTCCGACGTGGAGAAGTTGACGAAGTTCGAGAATGCAACCGCCGACGTCATCGGATTGCGGTCCTTGGCGTCCGTGTATGCATATCCAAGACCCCAGTTGGCGCGAACGCCGGAGTCAAAGTCGTAGTCTTTGTACAGGGCCGCCGAGATGACTTTCTGGCTGCCGCCGTCATTGTTGGTCAGGATGAAATCCTGAGCGAACGGACGATCGGTGGCGATACACGCCGCAGACGTCACGTCGCTCACACAGGCCGGGTCGGCGCGATCAATCCGATTGTAGATCGGACGGCCGTCGGGCGCGGTTGCAATTTGCGTAAGCGTTGCATCGATGATGCCCGCAGCCGCGCGGTCCTTGGTGTAGAGGAAGTCCACGATCAGAGTCGTGTCATCCCAGAAGTTGTAGGTCGCGCCGATCGCAGCTTTCCACTGCGACGGAATTTCGAAATCGGGGTCAACAGCGTTGACGCCGCCATTCGCCGCCGATGCGTTCGCAACCTCATCGAACTGTTCCTGCAACACGCCCCAGATGGGGGTGTTTTCGTTGCCGGGATCGCCCGCGACGAACGGCGCCGCGCTGAAGTCAAAGTCCGTGCGCCGCGACTGGAACGTCCGTTGGCTGTCGTTTTGGTACGAGTTCGACAGCCAGACATTCGGATTGCCGCCGGAGAAGATGCCGGCGCCGCCGCGAATGGTCAGGTTGTCGGCCGCATCGTAATTGAAGCCGAAGCGCGGTTGAATGAGCGACTCACCGTCAAACGTCGTCTGGTTCGTAAAGCCGTTTCGAGCCTGGAAGTTCGAGTTCAGCGTCGGTATATCGCCGGACGTGTACCAGTCGAACCGGACGCCCGCGTTGATTTGCAACGCGCCAAGGTCGATATCGTCCTGCACATAGACCGAATTCGTGGTGTAGGCGAACTCAGCGGCGCCGTCGGCGGGATTGTTGGTGCCGACCGCGTTGCCGTAGAAAATATCGTCGGCGAACTGAGCTTCGAAACGATCAATCTCGATATCCGGATTAATCAGGAAATCCGACGTTCTGGCGCCGTCGAAGCGGTATTCGCCCTGCGTGTGCTGGATGAACAGGTTGAAGACGTCAATCGTTTCCCGCTCATAGCCAAAAGTCAGGAAGTGGTTGTTAATCCGGTAGTCCGCTTTGAATTTCAGGTTAAACGTCTCGGTCGCCAGTTGGTTCGCCTGACGGGAGTCGTCGCCGCCGATATACACGTCCGCGGTTTGACCGTTGTTGAACGTCTCGATCCGGACTTCGCCGAAGCTCGTGGTGTCGTTTGAATCCTGACCGGTGTCGTTGTCGGTGAAGGAAACGCGAAGTTCCGTGGAGAAATTGTCCGTCCAGTCCGAGAACAATTGCCCCGAATAAGAGCGAAGCTTCGTGCTGCGCAGATAGTAATGATCAAAGGTCTCAAATTCATCCGGATCATCGTCGGAAGCCGTCTGGTTGAACCCGTTGATGTAGTTGTATGTAAGCGCCAAACGGTGATTGTCGTTGATGTTCCAGTCGAGCTTGGCGAGGATTTTCTCATCGTCTTCGCCGGCTGATGCGGGAAGCGGCGTCGGGTCGTAGCCGTATACGTCGCGCGCAATCTGGAAGATGCGGTCGAGCTGCGCCTGGCTGACGCCCTGGACGCCGGTGGCGCCGAGTTCCGCCGGCCCGCGGCCGAAGACTTCCGTTTCGTTGATTTTTTCATACGCTGCGAAGAAGAACAGCTTGTCCTTGATAATCGGACCCGACAGCGTGGCGCCGAAACGGAAATCGCTGAAGTCGCCTTTGTCAAACTCCGAACCTTCGATGGAGCCGCCCCGCAGGGAATCAGAGGTCCAGTCGAACCAGGCGCTGCCGTGGAAGTCGTTCTCGCCCGAACGGGTCACGGCGTTGATGTTACAGCCGGTGAAGCCGCCATATTCAACGTCGAACGGCGCAAGCTCAACCGCGACCTGGTTGATGGCGTCGAACGGGAACGGCAGACGCTCGGTCGGGTAGCCGTTGTCGTTCAGGCCGAAGTTGTCGTTGAGACGAATGCCGTCAACCGTCAGCGAGTTGAAGCGCGGAGAGGCGCCGGCGCATTGCAGGCCGTCGTCGTTGGACTCGTTGATGTAAAGACGCGGGTCTTGGCGAATGATTTCCTTGATATCGCGATTGACCGCCGGCGCCGACTGAATGTCGTCGAAATCAAATGTGGCGTTCGGGCCGATTGCGACTTCCGTCAGCGCGGACCGGGTGGCGACCACGATAATTTCATCGCTGGCGCCGCTTGTCAGTGCAAAATTCAGCGCGGTCGTGTCGCCGAGCGACAATCTTACGTCTTCAACCGACTGGCCCTGAAATCCGGTCGCCGATGCGGTGATGGAATAGTTGCCCGTGACCGACAGGTTCTGCGCGCTGAAGCGTCCCTGTCCGTCTGTCGTCGTACGACGGGTGGAACCCGTATTGCCGTCGACAATGGTCACTGACGCGCCGGAGATCGGCGCCCCGGCGCCGTCCGTAACCACGCCGCGCACGTCTGCTGTGGTTTGTTGCGCTTCGGCCGGCGTCGGCAAGACGACGGCGGCAAAGCCGGTCGCGAGCGCGACGGCGGCCGCTCCCGCGGAGAGCGATTTCATGAGTGTCATTTAATAAGAGCCCCAAGATTTGAGAAAAACTAATACGCGCCGCCCCAGCGCGACCCGCACCATACGCAACAGGCGATAGAAATCTTAGATGACGGGTTCGTGACAATTCAACGGGAATAGCAAATCGCGACAAATCGCGCCGATTGGCCGAAACCCCTCTACGAATTCAGTATGGGGAAAAATTTCTGCTGTTTTCAAATGCTTTAGCGCGCGATTTTCACAAGAACGCGCTTTTCTGAAGACGCCGGTCGTCAATGTGAACAGGCCGTAATTCATAGAACCGCGACGGGTGTTGCAGGCAAGCCACAAAATTAGCCCGCTCACATGCGGTCGGGCGCCTCGATGCCGAGCATATCGAAGATTGCATCGAGCTGCTCCCCCGTCGCCTCGACGAGCCCGATGCGTGAGGCGCGCACGGCGTTGTCCGCTTCGTCGGCAACTCGGCAAGCCGCGTAAAACTTGGAGAATGACTGGGCGAGCCCGAAAGCGTGTTCGCATAGAATGTGCGGCAGCCGCTTGTCATAGGCGTCCCTGACCGCGTCTCCGAAAAGGGCGAGCGCCAGGGCGAGGTCGCGCTCTTCCGGCGCGGCGACGACGATGTCGCCCGCGCCGCCGGCGCCCGCTTGGTCTGCCTTGGCGAGGACCGACCGAATGCGCGCCCGCGCATACAACAGATAAGGCCCGGTTTTGCCCTCGAAGGAGGTGAAGCGGTCGATATCGAACACGTAGTCGCTGGTGCGCGGATTGGAGAGGTCGGCGAATTTCAACGCCGCAACACCGACCATGCGCGCAATGCTGGCCGTCTCTTCGTCGCCATAGCCCTCCGCCAGGCCGTTCTCCACCAGCCGCTCGCGCGCTTTGTCGGTCACCATGTCGATGAAATCGCGCAGCTTGAGCGTGCCCCCTTCCCGGGTCTTGAACGGCTTGCCGTCCTTGCCGTTCATGGTGCCGAACCAGAGATGCTCCAGCCGGCTTTCTTCGAACAGTCCTGCGCGGTCGACGGCGCGAAACACCTGTTCGAAATGAAGCCGTTGGCGCGCATCCACAACATAGAGCATCCGGTCCGGCGCCATCGTCCTGATGCGATCGACAATCGTTGCGATGTCGGTTGCGTGATAGCCGACGGCGCCTTCCGAATTGCGGAAGATAATGGGGGGCACTTCCTTTTTGTCGTCTTCGCGGGCGACGCGAATAATCTCTGCGCCGTCGGAATGCTCAAGCAGTCCGCGCGAGGTCAGATCGTCGCCGATTTCGGGGATCAGGGGATCGGCGTCCGACTCCCCTTTCCAGAGATCGAAATCAACGCCGAGATCGGCATAGTCCTTTTTCATCGCGGCGATCGACAGATCCACGAAATGCCGCCACAGCGCGCGATAGCCGGAGCGCCCGTCCTGGAGCGCCTTGGTCGCCCGCCGCGCAAGATCGGCGCGGTCTTTGTCCGCTTTGCAGGCCGCCGACGCCGCCGGATACATTTCTTCGAGATCCTTCAGCGAGATCGGCGGATCGGATGGGAATGGGCCCTCGGCGGAGGGATCGAAATAGATAAGGTCCGGCTGGCGCAGCTCGAGTTCCGAGATGAGCTGGCCCATTTGCAGGCCCCAATCGCCGAGATGCGCGTCGCCCGTCACGTCGTCGCCCACGGCCCGCGCTATGCGTTTTAGACTCTCGCCGATAATAGCAGCGCGCAAATGCCCAACATGCAGCGGCTTGGCCACATTGGGCCCGCCATAGTCGATGACGATCCTTTCCGGCGCCGGCCGTTTCCATGCGCGGGCGCCGATCTGCGCCGACAGCCAATCGTCTTTAAGGGTGAGATTGATAAAGCCCGGGCCGGCGATCGCCGCGTCGGCAAATGCCGCCTGGTCGAGATGCTCGACCACGGATCCGGCAAGCGCCCGCGGATTCTGCTTTGTCGCTTTCGCTGCGGCGAGCGCACCGTTGCATTGGAACTGCGCCAGGTCGGGGCGGTCGGCGCGCTTGACGCGCCCATAGGCGGCGTCCGTCCCAGCCTGTGCGAACGCAGCGCTGAGAAGGGCGCTCAATTCGTCAAGGAGCGTCATTGCAGATTGGGAAACTTCAGGCTCTTGCCGGATCGGTTAAAGATTGCCTGTTCCGGCGTGAGATTGAAGCCGACGATGATTTCAAAGTTGACCCCAGAGGTATTCTCGCCCGCCCGCGGAATGAGGATTTTGTCGACTTCGTCTTCAAAGACGACGACGCGGTTCTTTTCCGTGAACTCGATCGGCGCGGGAAACTTTTCCTTGGCGATGACCTCAAGGTCGCGGCGCGCCAAAGCCACGAAATAGGAAAACACCATATCGCCGTTCTCCCCTTTCGGGCCCTTGCCGAAAGCCATGGCCAAATCGATTTCCGCCTCGATCGGTTTGTCCCCGACATAGCGACAGGCGATTTCCGCGCTGGTGATCTCACCGGAGTATTTGACGTTTTCCAGGTCCTGGTCGCCGTCGAATTCGACGAACCGGGCGGCGTCGGCGAGAACGACAATATTCGGACAGGGGGCGGGATTTTTCAGCCTCGCCTCCCTGCTGCTCTCGCAGGAAGCGAGGGCGAGTGCGGCGATTAGCGCTCCGGATAACGCTTTGTTCATGAAAAGGAACCCTTATATCTCAACACAGAAAGGCCGCATGACGGCCGGTATTGGGCCTTGGCGGCGCCTTTCTCACAGCGCAAGCCACTCTCGTAGCGACTTGCGCAGGAGGGCGCAACGTCAACGGGGGACGGAGATCACGCCCCGCGACGGACGGGTAGAGCATGACGCTGGAAGAGAACACTCCATTGAAAGTCCGAATGGCCTCGCCGCGCGGATTTTGCGCTGGCGTTGAACGCGCCATTCGTACGGTGGAAGAGGTTCTCGCCGCCTACGGCGCGCCGGTCTATGTCCGGCACGAGATCGTCCACAACCGGCATGTGGTGGCGCGGCTCGCCGCCATGGGCGCCGTTTTCGTTGAGGATATTGCCGACGCCGCCGGCGACCGTCCGGTCATCATCTCGGCCCACGGCGCGCCGACAGCAGTGCATCAGGCCGCCGAAGAGCGCGGCCTTCAGGCCATCGACGCCACCTGCCCGCTGGTTCACAAAGTCCACGCCCAGGCCCGACGGCACGTTGCAAACGGTCGCCATGTCTATCTGGTCGGGCATCGCGGTCATCCTGAAGTCGTCGGCACCATGGGCCAGGCGCCGGCCGGCGCGGTGACGCTGGTCGAAACGACGCAAGAGGTCGACCTGTTGCCCGACCGCGACTGCGAAAAGGCCTATGTCACGCAGACAACCCTGTCGGTCGAGGACGCGCAGCAGGTCATCGACGCGCTCAAAAACAGGTTTCCCGGCATTCTTGCGCCGCAGAAACAGGACATCTGTTACGCCACGACCAATCGTCAGGATGCGGTCAAGGCGACCGCGCCGGGCGTCGACCTTTTTCTTGTATTCGGCTCGCAGACGTCTTCGAACTCCAAACGCCTGGTTGAGACCGCGTTGCGCGCCGGCGCGAAGCAAGCCGAACTCGTCGAAGACGCAGCGGCGTTCGACTTTGCGCGGACGGCGAACCTCGATGTGATCGGCGTCTCTTCGGGAGCGTCCGCGCCTGAGGAGCTTGTTGAAGATTTCCTCAGAATCCTGGCGTCAACGCGCTCGCTGTCGATCGAGACCATCGAAACCGCCCGCGAAGACGTAACTTTCAATAGCCCGCTGAAATTGGCCGGTTGACGCGTCTCTTGTCTTCCTATTTCCGCTTTTAACGGCTAGGCCAACAGCCTTGCTCGGAGGATTGCGGTCATGATTGAAGTCTATACCGACGGCGCGTGTTCGGGAAATCCCGGACCCGGCGGTTGGGGCGTTTACATTGTCGACGGCGAAGGCGTCCGCGAACTCTTCGGCGGCGAAGCGGAAACAACAAATAACCGTATGGAAATGCGCGCCGTGATCGAAGCCCTCCAGGCGATCGACGCGGAAACGCCTATCATTCTTTATACGGATAGCCAGTATGTGAAAAACGGCATCTCGTCATGGATTCACGGTTGGAAAAGGAATGGATGGAAAACCGCGTCCAGGAAACCGGTGAAAAATAAAGATATGTGGCTCGCCCTTGACGATCTGTCGACGGGACGCAGCATCGATTGGCGGTGGGTCAAAGGCCACGCGGGCGACGAAGGCAATGAGAAAGCCGACGAACTCGCCCGGCGCGGCGCTTCGGCGTTTTAAAGTTGCTCCAGCATGTATTCGGCGCTTGAAACTTCAAACGCGCCGGGCGCTTCAACATTCAGTTCCTGCACCACGCCGTTTTCGATAATGGCTGAAAAGCGTTGCGAGCGTTCGCCCATGCCGAACGCGGCGCCGTCCATCGTGAGGCCGAGCGCTCGTGTGAATTCGCCGTTGCCGTCCGCCATCATTTCGACTTTACCGGACGCATTCTGGTTCGCACCCCAGGCGTCCATGACAAACGCATCGTTCACAGACATGCAAACGATCTTGTCGACGCCCTTCGCCTTAAAGGCGTCGGCTTGTTCAACGAAACCGGGAAGATGCTTAGCCGAACAGGTGGGGGTAAAAGCGCCAGGCACCGCGAATAACGCAACTTTGCCGGCGCCCAGCACGTCTTGCGTTTGGGCCTGCTGCGGGCCTTCGCTCGACGCCATCATCACTGTCGCGTTCGGAACTTTGTCGCCTTTTGCAATCGTCATTTGGGTATCTCCGTTATGTCGGGCGGGTCTTAACGCGGGATACGGTCGAAATCCAGTGAGCCGGCGGCGGCGGTTTGCGTCCATTACCAGACAGTCATAAGATCGGCTGCATGAGGGAAGCTGACGCTGACAAGCAGGACTTTCTCGCCGGCCAGTTGCTGATCGCGATGCCGAATATGGGCGATCCGCGCTTCGAGCGTTCCGTTGTGCTGATTTGCACCCATGACGCCGATCACGCCATGGGCGTCATCGTCAACAAACGACTCGAAGACGTGTCTTTCGCCGATCTGCTCGGCCAGCTGGAAATCGCCGCCGGCGGCGCCGCTGCGCAAACCGATGTTTTCTTCGGCGGCCCGGTGCAGACGGAACGCGGGCTGGTGCTGCACTCTCTCGATTACAGGCTTGATCGCACCGTTGCGCTCAGCGGCGGTCTGGGCCTTACCGCCACGCGCGACATTCTTGTGGACATTGGCGGCGCGGAACCCAAACGCCCCGCGCCCCAGCATTTCCTGCTCGCGATCGGACACGCCGGTTGGGGCGCCGGTCAACTGGAGCAAGAGATCGCGATGAACGCCTGGATTCACTGCGAGGCGGATAACGACATTATTTTCGACGGCGCCGAAAATGACGCCTGGAGCAAGGCGCTTGCAAAGCTAGGAGTCACCAGCGCGATGTTGTCGCGTGAATGGGCCTCAGCGCGCGACGGCGATCAACCGCTCAACTAATCCAATGCGGGGCGTTCGTTCCGGGCTCACCGTGCGCGGCTGCGCCGCCACAGCCACTGACTTTCGGTTTTCACGTCATTCGCCGGAGCGGTCTCTTCCGCTTTCAGGTCCACGGCAAGGTCTTCAGCGTCAGCTGGGTTGGTAGAGGCCTTCGCCTTATTGCTTGACGCCTTTGACGCTTGTTGCGTTTTCTCATCGGATTTGTCGCGCGCCGATGCGATGTCAGGCCGGCCCAGCGCGTAGCCTTGAGCGTGGGTGCACCCGAGCGACAACGCCGTCTTCGCCGCCGAGTTCGTTTCAACGCCTTCGACAATCACGTTGAGTCCCAGCTTGGCGCCCATATCCGCAAGCGCAGCGACGATCTTTGCGCCGTCGCCGTTGGCGTCGAGATCGTCAGCAAACGACTTGTCGATTTTGATATAGTCGAAATCATATTTGCGAACGTTTGAAAGACAGGAAAAACCCGCGCCAAAGTCGTCAAAGGCGAGCGCCGCGCCAAGCTCCTTGAGCTTCCGAAACACCGGCTCGGCGGCGGTCTCATTGCCGACCGCTTCGCCTTCGGTCAGTTCCAAAACCAGCGCGCCTTTTGGCAATTCGTATTTCTTGAACACCTCCTCCACGGCGCTGGCGAATTTCGGCTGCTGCATCTGGCTCCACGAGACATTCATCGCGACGAAGGGCGACGCGTCAGCGCCGAGGGTTTTGCGTTGTTCTGCAAGATGCTCCGCCGCCTGGCGCAACATCGACAGCGCAAACGCATCGGACTTGCCGGCATGAGACGCAGCGCGGATCAGACTCGCGGTGTCGCCCTCCTTACCGTGAAGACGCGCCAGCGCTTCGTACCCGGCGATTTTCATGTCTTTCAGGCAAACGATCGGTTGGAACGCCGCGACGACATCTTCAACGTTGAAAGTCTTGGTTTTCGACTCCGTCCCCGACGTCGCCGGGACCACCGCCGCTTTCGTTGCGTCCTGAACCCGGCGGCTGTCATCATCGCCAACAGCGCCCGGTTCATTCGTCGCCGGTTCGACGAAGGCGACGACCCGCTCAAGCGCGGCTTCGTTCGCCGCTGCGCGCGCGCCGCGCATCCGGATCCGGCGACCGTCAAACAGCGTCAGCACCACGTCGAACGGTCCGTCTTCCGCCTTGAGGACGCCCGTTTCGAGAAGCTTTAAGTCGTCCTTGTGCACAAACTGCCGCATCGCGTCGGGTGTGAACGGCGCGTCCGAATCGGCCCCCAGCAGCGACGGCAGCGATTCAGTTTGATCGATGATGTCTTCGCTCCAGTCCCAGATGGCGATGCCGGCGTAATCGAGAACACGGCCAAGCTGGCTGTCGATCACGACCTCAGCGCGCTCGCGCGCGGCGGTTGACGTTGATCCGGCGTTGCTCGGTTCGAACGACGCGTTCGCCTGTGCGAATGAAGACGTCGCAACAGCCGCCGGCGCGACCGATCGCAAGGCTTGCGCGGGAACGCCTTCGGTCAGGGACACCATGCTTGCGGCTAAAACTCCCAGCGCGAACAGACCATGCGCCGCCATGGCGGCCGCGCCGCCTTCAAAAGCGCCGAGCGGGCCAAGCAGCGGGGCCGCCAGCGCAAGCACAATGCCGGGTAAAATCAGTCTGGCGCCGGCCTCGCCGCGCACCGCCTGGGTTGTGGCCAGAAAAAGCGCAAATGCGCCGACTGCAATCGCCGCCCACGCCATCACCGGGGCCGCGTCGATGCGGTCGACAAAATTGATAAAGCCGAGCCCGCCCAGCACCAACGCCGCGGTGAACATGAAACCGCCGAGAAGCGGATTCTGTTTGGCGGCGTTAATCGTCGCAGACAGAAACACGACGCTCGACGCTGCGAATAGGCCGAGCAGCAGCACGCTGCCCTCCGGCGGCAGCGACGGCAGCAGGCCGAGCCAGGAAAACTCCAGCAACGACGCCATGGCGACCATCAAAAACCCACAAAACGCCAATCCGCTGCGCTTGATCGCGGCGTATCCGGCGAGAAACGCCGTGCCGACAATCATCGCGCCGGCAATGGCGCCGCGGCCGAGATCCATCATCGGCCCGCCAAGCATGAATGCGCTTTCAACGACCCCAACCGCCAGCAAATCCAGCATGCTACCCCACCGCTAATTTGAAACGCGCCAACGACCGCAAAGACGCCGCCTCGACACTACGCAAAAAACGCAAACCCCATCGAGATGACGCAAATTGCAGGGCCCGGCGCGTCTCGCCTGCCCCGAGAATTCTATTGGTTACATCATCACGCGGACGCTTTGTTTCCGCAAGGGTCTGATTGTCGGAGACTGCAAAAAATCGGCCAGAATGACCGCCTCAGACGGTTAACCGCCGGCGCCGGGCCGACGGTCCGCAGCGGTGACGGCGTAGATATCGTGGTCGCGCCATTCGCCATTGATGCGCAGATAGCCGCGCGCGGTGCCTTCCCGCACAAATCCAAGCTTGTTGAGAAGGCGCGCAGACGGCTTGTTTTCGGGCTGGCAGGCCGCTTCCAGGCGATGCAGACCCAGAGCGTCGAACGCATGCGCCACAACGCCCTCGACGGCGCTGGAGGCATAGCCGCGGCGCACAAAATCCGCCCCGATCCAGTAGCCGAGGATGGCGGATCGGGCCGCCCCGTAGCGAATGTTCGTCAGCGTCACGCCGCCGACGAGCGTCTCGTCCTGGTCCGCTGCGTGCACGAACAGCGGCAGGGCCGCGCCCTGTTTGCGGTGCCGTTCCCAAAGCCTGAGGCGGCGTCGATAGGCGGCGAAGGAGATGTCCGCTTCCGACCAGTCGTCTTCCCAGGGATTCAGATGGCTGCGGCTGGCGCGGCGCAAACCCGCCCAAGCGCCGTAGTCCTCCGTTTGCGGCGAGCGCATCAGCACGCTGCCGGCGATCAAGACCGGATCGAACAACTGCGCGGAACGCGTCTGCAATAATTGAAACATGAGCGGCGCAGCGGACCTTGTCGACATCAACACTCTGGTGACGATCAAATTGTTGCCGTTCGCATCTGCAGTTGTCAAAACAACAAGACGGGAGCGAAAAAAGCCACCAATTGCGAATGATTATCAACTGCGAATTCATCCGCAAACGGCCAATTCGCCGCGTGGACTTTTTTTCAAGTCACGCCAAATTGGGCTTCTCAAGATGAGCTTCTGCATCCATACGAAATACAACAAGATGGTCATTGCACCTTCGCTCCGGAGAGACCGTTGGACTACGACAAGTTTTTCAAAGACCGCCTGAACACCCTTCGGGAGGAGGGCAATTATCGCGTGTTCGCTCATATCGGGCGGAGAGCGGGCGCGTTCCCGCGCGCACAGAATTACGGCGGCGCCGGACCGGAAGAAATCACCGTGTGGTGCTCCAACGACTATCTCGGCATGGGCGAGCACCCGGTGGTGACCGAGGCAATGAAAACCGCAATCGACGAGTGCGGCGCCGGCGCCGGCGGAACGCGCAACATCTCCGGCACAAACCATTATCATGTGCTGCTTGAAGAAGAGCTCGCCGATCTTCACGGCAAAGAGGCGGCGCTTCTGTTTACGTCAGGATACGTATCAAACTGGGCGGCGCTCGGCACCCTCGCCTCACGCATTCCGGGATGTATCGTTTATTCAGACGCGCTCAATCACTCATCGATGATTGAAGGCATTCGCCACTCCAAAGCGGAGCGGCGCATTTTCAAGCACAATGATCCGGCTGATCTCGAACGGCTGATTAAAGAGGACGATCCGGCGGCGCCGAAACTCATCGCCTTTGAATCGGTCTATTCCATGGACGGCGACATCGCGCCGATTGCCGAGTTCTGCGACATCGCGGAGCGATACGGCGCCATGACGTATCTCGACGAAGTGCACGCTGTCGGACTTTACGGCCCCCGCGGCGGCGGCATCGCCGAACGCGAAGGCCTCGCCCATCGGCTCACCGTCATTGAGGGAACCCTGGGCAAGGCGTTCGGCGTCATGGGCGGCTATATCGCCGCCTCCGCTGAACTCGTCGATTTCGTCCGCAGCTTCGCAGCAGGATTCATTTTCACAACAGCGCTGCCGCCGGCGGTCGCGGCCGGCGCGCTGGCGTCCATTCGCCACTTGAAGACGAGCAACGCCGAACGGCTGGCCCAACGCGAACGCGTCGCATCCGTCCGCGCGCGGCTGGCCGCGATCGGCATTCCGACGCTGGACAACCCCAGCCACATTGTGCCGGTCATGGTGAAGGATCCTGTGAAGTGTAAATGGATCAGCGACTGGCTCATCGAAAATCACGGCATCTACGTGCAGCCGATCAATTATCCGACGGTGCCGAAAGGGACGGAACGTTTGCGGATCACGCCGTCGCCCGTTCATACGGACGCCGACATCGACAATCTCGTGCGCGCACTGTCAGAAATCTGGTCGCAATGCGCGCTCGCCCGCGCTGTCGCTTAGCCAATCATTCGCGCGCCGGACGAGCAACAGGACGGCGGGTTCATCGCCCTCTCGACAGCCCCAATCAGAGCTTTCCGCGCAGGCGCAGTTCAGCAACATTCTGATCGAAATCCGCCGACGGCAGGTTTGACCGAAAATCGTCGTACCGCAATTCGGCCTCTACGGAGAGAATATCGTTTAGCGGCAATTCCACGGACGTTCGGAAACGATGTCGATCATCGTCGCGGACAACGCCGATGGACGGCGTGACAGCGTCATAATCGCGCGTTTCATATTGCCATCCGATCCGCCATTTCGCCTGATCGTCGAAAAACGGGAAGCGCTGCACCAAGCGCGCCTTGACCGAATGGCTGCTGAAATCGAATTCCGCCGCGGATGCGTCGTTGACTTCGTAGCGGTAGCCGCCCAGAACATAGGTATTTAGTCCGTTTACGAAATAAAATACGTCGATGCCGCCGCTATGCGCCTGTGCGTCGCGGTCATCGCGGTCGATAAAATCCTTGTCTGAAAACACATAAGACGCCCGAGCGTAGGCTTTTCGATCAAAGAGGTATTTCGCGATATAGGGCGACGCCCGGTGCATCCTCAGAAAGCCTTCGCCGCCCAGGCGCGAATAGATGTACTGATAGGACAGCCCGCCGTCGAAATCGCCGAAATCATGGTCAACGCCGATCGACGGACGGTGGGTTTGCGTATCAAAATCAGAGAAATCAAACTGTTCGTCCTGACTGAAATTATAGCCGAACGTCGCTTCGGTGTTCTCGCTTAACTCGACATTGAATGCGGCGCCCAGATCGAAAATCGTGGCGAAGTCACTTTCGTCCGTCGAGGAGTCAATTTCCAGCACCGAGACGTTGCTGTCATATTCAACGCCGGCGCTGAACGTGATGGTGAAAGTGCGCTCCCGTTCGCGCCCCTGGCTGGTCTCGTAAGACTTTGTCTCGTCGCTGTACTCTTCGTCGTTTTGAAGCGCGAATGCGCTAACTGGCGCCAGCATCGCCGCACTGACAAGCAGTCCCTTTATGATTACGCCCACCCTGGTACTCCCTTACTCTACAAATCGGTTGCGGCCGTTTTCGGCGGCGCAAGAACGCACGGGACCGACAAAGCGTTGCGGTGGGGATCTCCCTGCCGGAGCGGAAGATCCATCACCGTCGATTGGCGTCGCTTGAAGAATAAGCCCGATCAGCCTTCCTCAGACGAACCGCCTATTTCGTCGGAAATGTTCCCGTCGATTTCGTCAGCAATCTCTTCTTCGATTTCATCGGCGAGGTCGTCTTCGACTTCCTCGGCGATTTCACCGTCGATTTCCTCTGCGATTTCGCCGTCGATTTCTTCGGCGATTTCACCTTCGACTTCCGCAGCGATCTCGCCTTCAATTTCCTCGGCGATTTCGCCTTCAATTTCCTCGGCAACTTCCAGTTCGACCTCGTCGAATATTTCTCCGTCTACTTCTTCGGCGATGGCGAGGTCCACTTCCTCAAAGACTTCTTCGTCGACCTCCTCAGCGATTTCACCGTCAATGTCGTCGATGGTGATGTCGTCGATTTCGTCAGCAACGAAATCTTCTGCATCGCCTTGAACCTGATCGGCCGGATCATCCGTTCCCGGATCGCCTGATTGTGCGTTCGCGGCGATCCCGCCAAGGCCGAAAACAAGCGCAAAAGCCATTGCCGACGTCGTAGATTTAAGAGATTGCATGGGTTTCCCCCCTCCATTAGCGTGACGCTGCTTCTCCCCCCGGAACACCTAAACGCATACCCCTGACCGCCCCGGAACAGCAAACCGATGAGACCCTAAGGAACTGGCGGCCATTGCGCAACGGATAAGTCATTTCGCCGCCGTTCCGTAAACGTAACAAAATCAACCACCTATAAATACGCCGCGTGGATTGGGTCTTTTTTGCAAGCCTATACTGACTAAAATCCTCCGATAATCCCGACTTTGCCGCCGTAGATCTCAAGATCCCCGGTTTCGCCGAACGCGCCCGCCGTGAACGTGAAACCGGACTTGTGCGCGTAAATCACGTTCGCATCGAGGCGGATCTGCCGCTCCACCGCTTCGCCGATCGTTTCAAAGTGCGCCGCGCCGACCGGCGCCGCTGCAAATCGCGACGTGAAGGTGTTTTGCGTATCCCCGAAATACTGAACAGCGGCGGCTTTGACAGCCACGCGCATATCTTCACGCCATTGGTGCTCGAACCGGGCGCCGCCGCCGACAGCGACGCGCAAATTATCGAGTTCATTGATTTCCAGCGCCGCCGGATTGTCGGCGTCGCCAATGGCGGTCGCATCTTGCTGGTACCGATCCATCCCAAGCTGCACGAACGGCGTCACCGGCAAGGCGCGTCCGTTAAAGCCGTCAACGCTGACGCGGGTGCGCCAGCTTATCATTGAATAGTCCGCCTCACCGGACAGGCTCGTCGTATCCCCGGACATGGGGTCGATCTGAACCGTCTCGATATCGCCGGCGCCGAACGCGACGCTTAAGACCGTATCGGTCCTGGCGGACGCTCCGAAGGCGCTTTCTCTGAGGTCCGTGCTCACCGTGGCGGCAAACCGATACGCATGCGCATCAATTTCGTCGCCGAGCGAACCGGCGCTTGAGCCAAGATAGCTGCTGAATCCTCCGGCCAATCCAAATGACGTTGCGCCGGAGCCGAACCCGGAAATGCCTGCGAGATACTCATAGCTCTCGCCGCCGAAGCCGATATGCTCCGCCGTTTCGTTCTGATTGAGGCTGCCGCCTCTGAAAACGCCCCAATAGGTTCGCCCGCCGCGATCGCGTCGCGTCGCCGGCGTTCCGTTCAACGACGCGACGCGGACCGGTTCTGTTTGCTGGAACAGCGTATCGCCGGCCTGGTCGATCACCGTGTCGAGGAACGACTGCTGCGACGCGCCCAGAAACTTCAGGCCCATATCGAGACCTTCAGGATGCAGTTCGTTGAGCGCGGCCTGTACGTCGGCCGCGCCGTCCAGCCTGGCGACGGCGAACACAAAATCGGCAAGCGAGTCGTCGAGATCGGGCTCTGACAGCAGGCCGACAAGATTGTCTCCGACATTTTTCTGGTTTTGCGTGAGCCCGACGATCGTTGAGGCGGAATTCAACGTGAAAATCACATCCACATCCGCCGATGTGCGGTCGTATTCGATCGTCTGCTGCAGCAGCGTGCCGTTGGATACGACGTCAAACGCTCCGGTCAGCGCGCCGCGGCCGTCGATCACGGTAAACCTGTTACGTCCCGGCAGGAGGCCCGTCGCGCCGGTGATGGCGAGTTCGCCGGCCAAGGCGACATCGCCGCCCACAATCAGCGAGTCGCCCACGCCGTCGACCACATTGAACCGAAGAACGGCGTCGGCGGCTTGCGTATATTGATCGGCAATCAGCGTGTCGGCGCCGGCGCCGCCAATGTCGAGCACGCCGTTGTTGATGAGCAAGCCGTCAATGAACGAACCATCGGACGCAACAAGCGTTGCACCGGCGGCGATAGACGCCGTCGCCGCGTCAAGCGCGCCGGAAAGACTGTTCTGTCCCGACAGAAAATTGACTTCGCTAAGACCCAGATGATCGCCCAATAGCCGATGATCGCCGCTGTTGAAATTGAAGACCTCAAAACCGCGAAACTCGTCGCCGGCGCCGCCCGACCCGTCGATGGTGCGGCCGGCCCCGTTGAAATTGGCGGTATCAAAACCAGAGCCGCCGCTGACGCCGGTATATGCTCCGCCTCCGTCGTTAAATATGTCATCGCCATTGTTGAGAAAGATATCGCCGGTGATAGACGCGCCGGCGCCGACGGAAACGATATCGTTGATGAATTCACCGGCGGTGAAACCGCTGGTTGAGACAGCCGCTGTCGCGCCGGAAACGCTGGCGCCGTCGCCAATGGCGATCACAGCGCCGTTCGCGGTTTGCGCCAGTACGCCGAACGCCGCCGTCCCGGCGACCGATCCAGCGATATTGATAGTCGTAGTGCCCGTGCCGGCGTTGGCGACGCGCACGCCGCTGTCGGCGCCGACGACGTCGCCCCTAGCCACAACGGAAAGACCGTCGCTAAGCGCCGAAACGCTGGCGAAAACGCCGTCTTCCGCCGTCCCGACAACGTCATTGGCGTCGATCGTCAGCATCCCGGCGCCGGAATGAACCGCGTCGATCCCTTCATTGGCGCCCGAAACCAGGCCCGCGGCGACAATCGACACAGCGCCGGCAGCGGCGGTGTTGGTGACTTCGATCCCTGCGTCCGAACCGCCGGCTACGTCCGTGACCGTGATGTCGACAACGCCCGTACCGAGATTATCGATATCAAGGCCGTCAAATGCGCCAGCGGCAATGGCGCCGGTTGCGGAAACGATAATGTCCGTACCCAGCGCACTGTTGACGGCGCGCACGCCGTCTCCGGCGCCGCTTGTAACGTCGGCGACGTCAATGACGAGCGCGCCGGCGCCGTTGTGTTCGGCGGCGACGCCCTCATCGCCGCCCTCAATCGTTCCCGATGCGGTGATCGAAAGCGTCTCTCCGACCGACGACATCGTCGCGACTATGCCGTCCTGCGCCGCTCCGACGACGCTGGCGACGTCGATGATTAAGGCGCCTGCGCCCAAATGCGTTGCAACAACGCCCTCGTTGGCGCCGGAAACGGGGCCCGTCGCCGCAATGGACATGGCGCCGGCGACGCTCGTGTTCGTCGCCTCGATTCCCGCATCCGTCCCGCCGGAAACGGCAGCGACCGAAATCGAGGTCATCCCGGTTCCATTATTGTCGACGTCGACGCCGTCAAAGGCGCCGCTGGCGATATCGCCCATGGCAGTCAGGGAGATGTCGGTTCCCGCCGCCGTATTGCTGATCCTGACGCCGTCGCCGGCGACGCTGGAAACGTCCGCAACATTAACGGTCGTCGCGCCGGCGCCGTTGTTGGTCGCCGAAACTCCGTCGTCCCCGCCGCTGATCGTTCCCGTGGCGGTAATATCGAGATCGGCGCCGCCGCTGCCGTTCAGCGCCACGATTCCGTCGTCGGAACCGCCGCTGGCCCCGACCGTGCTCACAACCAAATTACCTGTGCCAAAATTTGCTATGGAAATTCCGTTGGTTGCGCCGGAAATCGTACCTGTTGAGATAAGGCTGACGCCGGCCCCGGAACCGCGGGCGAAGACGCCGTCGCCGGTCGCTCCGGTGACGTCTGCGACAGTAATGGAGAGAGCGCCGGTCCCGTCGTTTTCGGCGAAAATCCCAGACGCCGCGGAGATCGACCCGGCGGACGTTATGACAAGATCGGTTGTGGTTGCTGCGATGTTTTGCGCGGAAACGCCGACGCCGGCCGCGATGACGCCGCCCGCCCCGAGATCGATGGTTGCGGCCCCCGTCCCGTTGTTCTGCGCGTCAACGCCATTGAGGCCGGCGATGATCGCGCCGGATGCGGTGATGGAAAGCTCTGACGCGGCGGTTCCCGTCGATGCGAAGACGCCGTGCCCTAGGAGGCCCGTAACGTCCGTCGCATCAACGCGGAACGCACCGACATCCGACGACGTGTTGGCGGCGTAAATCCCGTGATTACCGCCAATGATGTCTCCTGACGCGTTGATCAGAATATCGGTTCCCGCGCTCTTTTCTATAAAGATGGCGTCGCCCGATGTTCCGGTCACGTTGTTGACATCGAGAGTGAGAGCGCCTGATCCGCGATCCGGCGTAATCCGAATGCCCGTATCACCGCCTAGGACCGACCCTGAAGACGTGATTGAAACGTCAGTAGACGAAGAAATAGTAAGCAGATTGACGCCGTACCGCGTCACGCCGGTGACGTCGCGCGCATCAATGTCGACGCTTTGCGCGCCGGCGAACACCTCGATACCGTCGGCGCCGCCAGATATAGTCCCTTCGCTGTTGATGATGCGATCGAGAGAGCCGCCAACCGCCCGCATGCGCACGCCGATGCTGCTGCCGCTGACCACGGAGTCGGCATTCAGTATATTGAGCGTTTGAACGCCCGGGCTGCTCATATTGACGGCGATGCCGGAATCGTTGACTTCCGCAGCCGTCGCGGCGCTGCCGATATTAATGGTCAGATCCGACGCCGTCGTGAAGATACTGTCGATGGGCGTCGGCGGCGGCAGACAGGTCACCGTGTCGCCGTCGGCGGCCATGGTCGGATCGGCGCCGTCGGATACGCACCCTGTCGGCAAGGTCTGCGCGTGCAAACCTGTAGACGCTGCAATGGCAATGAGACTGGCGGACGATGCGAACCACACAACGGTGCGCCGACTTTGCGCGCGCCGACCGTCGCCCGCCGCAATGGCGCAGCGGCGGCCCGCCATATCGCCGCCCGTCGCGTTCATTAACCATACCCCCGACACAGCGCCCGGAAACGTCTTTAAGTCCAGACACTTAGAAACCACTGACCTCAGTATGCCAAAGAATTGAGAATTGTAAATTGGCGCAGAGTGACACTGGCGCGTAAATTTCAGTATTGCGGCGCAAATACGCCGTTTGCGAACGAAATCTCTAGAACAGCGGCCCCCGCTTCAGCTCGTGCTGCGCCGCCGCATACTGGAAATCGTCCATGTTCAGCGTCGTGACGGAAATGCTCGATTGGCTGACGGACCCACTGTCAATCGGTTCTCAAATAAGCGGCGGCGCCTTTCAGCACCTCTTCCACGATCGTCGCGTCCGATCGCCGCGAGGTTTGCGCGGTATCGCCGGCGCCCTCTTTGCGCAGTTTGATCATGGCCGAGCACTGGTCGATGACGACCCGGATCGCCAGCTCCGGATCGGCGCGCCGCACATCGTCTTTTCGTTCGAGGAGCAACCGGCGCAGCCTGTCGCCCGCACTCTTTTCGAGCTCAAAGAGGCGCGCCTGCATTGCGGGGTTTGTTTTCGCAATGTCGTAGGCGGCCTGCTTGTCGACCGGATTTTCCCGGGCCACCTTAAACGAAAACTCAAGGTAGCCGCGCAGGATGTCGGCGATCGACGCGCCTTCCCATCGCGACGGATTGAGCGCCTCGTCGGTCGTCGCGGCGAATGCTTCCGCCATGCGATTGAACAGCGCTTTCTGCAGGGCTTCCTTGTCTTTGAAATGATGATAGACCGCGCCGACCGAACAACCGGCCCGACGCGCAATTTCCGCAATCGACGCCGCTTCAACGCCGCCTTCCGCAATCAGACGCTCCGCCGCATCCAGCAACGCGTCAATCGTCCGCTCGCCGCGCGCCTGTTTGGCGGGGTTAGACCAAGCAAGATCGTCGATCCACTTGTTCACGTGCAACTCATTGCTGTTCGCGCGACGCTTTCCCGCGCCCGCGCTGCATCAAACCGACGCCGGCGAAGACCCGGCATTCACGAAACCGCAATAGGACCGTTGTATCGACCCGTCAAACCGACTAAAACCGAATCAAGGTTATGTTTTTGATCGCGCGGCCTGGTGCAACGCGTAAGATGGATCGGCGCGCGCAAATAACATTCGGAGGGCGACATGCAGCTTATCGTGAACGGCGAAACCGTTGATGCGGATGTCGAAGAGGACATGCCGCTTCTTTGGGTTCTGCGTGACGAACTCAATGTCAAAGGGCCGAAATACGGTTGCGGCATCGCGCAATGCGGCGCTTGTACGGTCCATGTGGACGGCATGCCCGTTCGGTCCTGCTCGATCACGGCGAAGCAGGTTGAGGGCGCCGAAGTCACCACCATCGAAGGCCTGGGGACGCCGGACGCATTGCATGCCGTTCAGGAGGCCTGGATCGATCATCAGGTTGCGCAATGCGGCTACTGCCAGTCCGGGCAGATCATGTCGGCGGCGGCGCTGTTGGCGATCTATCCGGAACCTTCCGACGAACAGATCGATCGCGCATTGTCAGCCAATCTTTGCCGATGCGGCACCTATCCGCGTATTCGCGAGGCGGTGAAGTCCGCCGCAGCCAAACTGCAGGGAGCATAGACGATGGCCGGCATCGGAACGATTGCGCGCAGGACTTTTCTGGTCGGATCCGTCGCCATCGCAGGCGGCGTCGCTTTTGGCTACTATATGGTGCGCAAGCCGCACGCCAATCCCCTGCTTGACGACCTCGCCGAAGGAGAAGCGACGTTTAACCCGTGGGTGAAAATATCATCCGAAGGGATTACGTTGATTACACCGCATACGGACCTTGGCCAGGGCGCTTATTCCATGCAGGCGGCGCTGATCGCTGAGGAACTAGACCTCGATTTTGGACAGTTTGAGGTTAGTCCGGGCGCGCCCAGCGCCGCCTACTATAATACAGCTCTCGCCGACGAGGCCGCGCCATTTCTTTCAACTGACAGAGGGATGCAGGCGAACATGACTCGCGGCGCCATGGGCGCTCTCTTTAAGATCCTCGGCGCGCAAATCTCCGGCGGCTCGACATCGGTGCCGGACTCTTTTGACAAGCTCCGGTTGGCCGGCGCCGTTGCTCGGGAAACCCTCAAAAAGGCCGCTGCCGCGAAGGCCGGCGTTTCCATCGAGGACTTGCAGACCAGGTCCGGCGCCGTCGTGCTGCCGGACGGCGATTCTATTCCGTACACCGATCTTGCCGCCGCAGCCGCGAAGGTCAAACCCGTCAAAAATGTGGAGCTTCGCGCGCCGAGCGAATGGCGTCTTATTGGCAAACCGATGCAACGCCTCGACATCGTGGGAAAATCGACCGGCACGCTGCCCTATGGCGTCGACCTTGAGATCGACGGCATGGTCCATGCCGCCGTGAAGCTCAATCCCCGCCAGGGCGGCGCGCTCAACAGTTATGACGCAAGCGCTGCGGAGGCGATGCGCGGCGTTATCAAAGTGGTTCCCGTCACCGGCGGCGTCGCCGTCGTGGCCGACAATACATGGCGCGCCTTTCAGGCGGCGAACGCCATTGAGTTCGATTGGGGCCCTGCGCCCTATCCTGCCGAAATGGATGCGCATTGGGAAACGCTTTCGGGCGCATTCAAGGAAGATCGCCTCGACAAAGTTTGGCGCGACGACGGCGATGTCGACGCCGCTATCGCAGCGGGCGACGCCGTCGACGCCGAATATCGCGCACCCTACGTCGCGCATGCGCCGCTGGAGCCGATTTCCGCCCTCGTCCGCGTCGACGATAACGGCGCGGAATTGTGGGCGGGCACGCAGATGCCGCGCTTCGTGCAAACGAATGTCGCGGCGATCGTCGGCTGCGAGCCGGAGGATGTGCAGCTACACAACCAATATGTCGGCGGCAGTTTCGGCCACCGCCTCGAAGACGAGCAGATTAAATGCGCCGCCGAAGTCGCCAAAGCGATGAAGGGAACGCCGGTCAAACTCACCTATAGCCGCGAAGAAGACTTCGCGCACGATTTCCCGCGCCAGATCGCCATGGGCAAGATGAAAGGCGTCGTTGAGGACGGGCGCGTTGCGGCCTACGACTTGTCGATCGCGATGCCGTCAGTCGCCGATTCCCAATTGTCGCGCCAGCCACTGGATCCGCCGCCGGGCCCCGACAGCCAGATCGCCGCCGGCGCCTGGAACCTTCCCTACGATCTGCCGCATTTTCGAATGAGCGCCTACAAGGCGCCGCCCTTGGCGCCGATTAGCTCGTGGCGGTCGGTCGGCGCCTCGTCCAACGGATTCTTTGCAGACGCCTTTCTCGACGAGTTGATTCACGCCGCCGGCGCCGATCCGCTTGAAGAACGCCTGAGGCTCATGAACAACGATGTTGCGCGCAAGGTGCTTGAGGCCGTCGGGGAGATGTCCGGATGGGGCTCGGCCATGGAGCCCAACCGGGGCCGCGGCGTCGCCTTTATTGAATCATTCGGCGTTCCCTGCGCCGAGGTCGTTGAAGTGAGCGCAACAGACGCGGGCGTGAAAATAGACAAAGTCTTTGTCGCCGCCGATGTCGGTCGGATCGTCGATCCGATCAATTTCGACAATCACGTCAAAGGCGCCGTCGTCTGGGGTCTCGGCCACGCCATGAATTGCGAAATCACCTACTCGGACGGCAAGGCGCAACAGACGAACTATCACGCCCATGAGGGAATGCGTCTTTATCAGTGTCCGGAGATTCTCGTCAGAGGCCTGGAAAACGCCGACCGCATTCGCGGCATCGGCGAGCCGCCCGTCCCGCCGGCGGCCCCGGCGCTGGCGAACGCCATCTTTGCGGCGACGGGCGAGCGCATTCGCGAAATGCCTTTCAACAAGCATATCGAATTCGTATGAGGTCGAGCATGAAAAAAACTCTGGGTCTGGCCTCTGCGTTGGGGCTCGGCGTCATCGCCGCCATGGGAGTCGCCTTGTCTCACGGATCGGGCGACGACGATGCGGCGATCGACCTTGTCGTCAATCAGCCCGAAGGCGATGTCAGCCGCGAAGAAGGCCTGGCCGCCTGGGACCGAATTTTCGCCGTCGCGTCCCACCCGCGATGCGCCAATTGCCATACGGACGAAAACAACGTTCCCATGTGGTCCGGTCCGTCCTACGGCAAGACGCGTCCTCATGGCATGAACATCAATGCCGGGATGAGCCGGATCGGTATCGAGTCCATGCCATGTACAACCTGTCATACGCAATCAACCAAACCCAACACGATTCCCCACGCCCCGCCTCATACGGGCCACGTCTGGATGCTGGCGCCGGTTGAGTTCGTCTGGTTCGGCAAAGACACGCAAACGATCTGTGCGCAGATGAGAGATCCGGAACGCAATGGCGGGCGCGACGGCGCGGGTCTTGTCGAACACATTCTCCACGATGCGGAAATCAAGGCGTTCATCACCTGGGGCTTTAATCCCGGCGGCGGTCGGGAGCCGGCGCCCGGCACCATGCAGGATCATCTCAACGACATGGTGACCTGGACCGCGGCCGGCATGCCCTGCCCTGATCCGGCGGGATAAAATTGAGACGCGATCGACTGCCGCACCCGGCCGGCGAAACCGCGTATCACGACTTTTCGGTCCGCCGTCGCACGGCTAGTATGAGTTCCCATGCAGTTTGTTGAAAACGTAATGCCGTTTCTCTCTCAGCGCCTGAGAGAAGGTCAGCGGATCGCGCTCGTTACGCTCTATAACGTCGAAGGCTCGTCGCCGAGACCGGTTGGGAGCCAGATTGGCGTATCCGAAACGGGTGACGCCGTCGGCATGATCACCGGCGGCTGCGCGGAGCAAGCGATTATCGAAGAAGCGCGGCAATGCATCGCCGCGCAGACCGGCAAAACCGTCCGGTACGGCGCCGGCTCGCCTTATCTCGACGTTGTCCTGCCTTGCGGTTCCGGCATCGATCTTCATTTCGGCGCCGCGGGCGCCGACCGGGTGGTGCGCGCCGCGGCGGCGCTGCAGGATGAACGCACGCCGTATTGGCTGTCGATCGATCGCGGCACGCTGGACATGGCCGTGACGGCGACGGCGACAACGGATGACAACGACAGCCTGTTTGTCCGGCGATACGATCCGGACTATCGCATTATTGTCTTCGGCGAGGGCGCGAACTTGGTGACCTTCGCCAGCCTCGCCAAAACGGCGGGATATGACGTTATCGCCTACACGCCCGATGAAGCCGCGTCAGGCCATCTGCAGGCGATGGGCGTCGATTCGCGGCACGTTTTCAAGGACTATGGTTTTGAGACTATTCCTTATGATCCGTATACGGCGGTCGTGACGCTGTTTCATGAGCATGACTGGGAACAGAATATTTTCCATGCGGCGCTCAATTCAGAGGCTGATTACATCGGCGCGCTTGGCAGCAGAAACACGCATCAAGCTAGACTGGAAGCGCTGGCGGCGCTCGCGCCGACGAAACAGCCGCCTTCGGTCATTCACGGGCCGGTGGGCCTCAATATCGGCGCGCAGAATCCTGCCGAAATCAGTATCTCCATCCTCGCCGAAATTACCGCGCGCCGGCGCGCAAAAGAAAAATGACCGGGCTGTCGCTGATCGTGCTCGGCGCCGGTTTTTCGCGCCGTTTCGGTGACGATGACAAACTGGTCGCTCCGTTCAGAGGCTCGACAGTGCTGCAAGAAACGCTGAACGCCTATTCGGCGCTGCAATTTGATGCGCGGATCTTGATTGTAAATGAAAGCGACGGCCCGGTCAGCGATATCGGCCGCAAAAGCGGATTCAACATCTCGCTAAACGCCGACGCGGACTCCGGGGTCGGAACGTCAATCGCCGCAGGCGTTCGAGATGCGCCCCAGTCGCACGGCGTGATGATCGCACTCGGCGACATGCCGTTCTTGGCGAGCGACACCGTCGCCGCCCTGATCGACGCTTTCGATGCTTCTGATCGAACAAAGATCACTGCGCCGGCGATGTCCGGGCGCCGTGGTCATCCGGTGATCTTTCCCGCGGTCTGTTGCGATGCGCTTACGGCGCTGCGCGGCGACGAAGGCGCGCGCGCCGTGATTTCGGCCCATGCGGCGTTGCTTCAACTCATATCGGTTAAGGATCCCGGCATTTTCGAAGACATCGATACGCCGGAAAACCTGCCATGCGAGTCAGGCTGACATGAGCGCCGCCGCATGATCGTTCTCGTCCTGCTGTTCGCCGTCACAGCCCTGCTCTATGCATCTATCGGTTTCGGGGGCGGCTCAACCTACAACGCCCTCCTCGTCCTGAACGACGTCGACTTTCGCGTGCTGCCTGCGATCGCCCTTGTCTGCAACATTGTCGTCGTCACCGGCGGCGTTTGGCGTTTCGGCGCGGCGGGGCAAATTCGCCTGGGGCGGATCGCCCCTTTCGCCGCCGCGTCCATCCCCCTCGCCTGGATCGGCGGGCGGCTTCCCGTGTCGGAGGCGGTGTTCGTGGGACTGCTCGGCGCCGCACTGATCGCCGCCGGCGCGCAGATGATGGCCTCCCCCCGCGCCGCACCGGAAGGGCCTGACGAACACACTCAGGCGAATCCGCCGCTGGCGCTGTCTTTGGTCATCGGCGGCGTCCTCGGCTTTCTCGCCGGCGTGGTCGGCATCGGCGGCGGCATTTTCCTCGCGCCTGCGCTCTATCTTTTGCGCTGGGGGTCGCCGCGCGAAATTGCCGGCGCCTGCAGCCTCTTCATTCTGGTCAACTCCGTCAGCGGCCTCGCCGGTCAGCTGACCAAGCTCGGCGACGCCGATCTCACAAGCGCGCTATTCGCCTACTGGCCGCTATTTGTCGCAGTCCTCGTCGGCGGCCAGATCGGGTCGCGCCTGGGCGCGTTGAACCTGCCTGAATCCGTCATCAAGAGGCTCACCGCCGTCCTTATGATTTATGTAGCGATCCGCCTCCTCTTGCGGTGGCGAGGTCTTGTGTTTTGAGGGCGTCCCGATCCAAAATCAGGGTATGAGCGATTTGACCAAGCCGTCTTCTCACAACGCGCTAATTGATCCGTTCGGAAGAACGATTTCCTATCTCCGCCTTTCGGTGACCGATCGGTGCGACCTGCGCTGCGCCTACTGCATGCCGGAACGCATGCAGTTTTTGCCAAAACGCGATGTCTTATCATTCGAAGAATTGGAGCGCATGGTCGCTCTCTTTGTTCGCCGCGGCGTCAAAAAGCTGCGCCTCACCGGGGGCGAGCCGCTGGTGCGAAAGGACATCGGCGCCCTCATTGAACGCCTCGGCGCGTTTGTCGCCGACCGGTCGCTTTCCGAACTGACGCTGACAACCAACGGCGTGCGCCTCGCCGACTTTGCAGAAGCGCTGGCGGCGGCCGGCGTAAAGCGGGTCAATGTCTCGCTCGACTCCCTCGACCCCGCTACGTTCCATCGGATTACGAGGCGAGAGAAAATCCAGTCCGTCATCAAGGGTCTTGATGCGGCCCAGGCGGCCGGTTTGCGGGTTAAGATCAACACCGTCGCGCTGAAACACGACAATGCCGAGGAAATTCCGTCGATCATCGAATGGGCCCATGACCGCGACATGGATGTTTCGCTGATCGAGGTGATGCCCATGGGCGATGTCGACGGCGACCGCATCGATCAGTATCTGCCGCTGACATTCGTGCGCGACGCGCTGGAGCGCCAATGGACGCTTGAGCGGGACGACTACCGCACGGGCGGACCGTCGCGTTATTACCGGGTGGTTCAGACCGGCGGCCGCGTCGGGTTTATTTCGCCGTTGACAAATAACTTCTGCGACGGCTGCAACCGGGTGCGCATGACCTGCACCGGGAAACTCTACATGTGTCTCGGACAAAACGATCAAACAGACTTTCGCGCGCTGCTGCGCGCGGGCGCCAGCGACGCTGACCTCGATGCTGCGCTTGTGGAGGCCATCACGCGCAAACCCTACGGACACGACTTCGAAATCCGCCGTCGCAACGCCGCTCCGGCGGTCGATCGCGCCATGTCAGTGACCGGCGGCTAACGATGACGACGCGCATTCTCTTCTTCGGTCAGCTGCGCGAAACGGCGGGGCGCGCAGAAACAGCCGTCGACTTGCCGCCGTCGGTCGCAACGCGATCAGCGCTGATCGACTGGCTGGCCAAAGACGACCCGGCGCTCCACGCCGCGCTCAACCAAGACTCAGTCCGGCTCTGTATCGACAAAAAGGTCGTGCTTGCCGAAGCGACCTTCAGCGCGCCGAACGAGATCGCATTTCTCCCGCCATTCAGCGGAGGCTGACGCCGTGACCGCGACAACAACCGTTTTGATTTCGGATCGACCGATTGATCCTGATCGCCTCGCCGCGGATTTTCGCAAACAGACCGCCGGCTCCGGCGCGATCGCTGCCTTTGTCGGCCAGACTCGCGCCGAGGCCGGCGCCGTCAAAGCGCTCGCGCTCGAACACTATGCCGGTTTTACCGAAGATGCGATTGCCGCCATCGTCGACGAGGCGGTTTCACGCTGGCCCCTGCACGCGGTATCAATCGCGCACCGGATCGGCCGGATGGCGCCGGGCGATCCTATCGTATTTGTCGCCGCCGCCGCCGATCACCGGCGCGCCGCGTTTGAGGCGGTCGATTTCCTGATGGACTATTTGAAATCGGAAGCGCCGTTCTGGAAACAAGAGGTCAGCGACGCCGGATCCCGCTGGATCGAACCTACGGACCGCGACCGGCAAGACATCCGGCGCTGGCGATCAGCCCCGCATTCAGGAGAACAATAGACTATGCCAGGCGTCAAAAAAGAGATGGAATTTGTTCCTGTACGGATTGCAGTTCTCACCGTCAGCGACACCCGCACGCGCGAAACCGATACGTCGGGCGATACGCTGACCAAACGCCTCGAAGACGCCGGCCATGCGCTAGCCGACCGCAACATCATCAAGGACGATCCCGTGCAAATTCGCGCTTGCGTCGAAGCGTGGATCGCCGATCCGGATGTGGATGTCGTCATCACCACCGGCGGGACCGGACTCACCGGCCGCGACATTACCGTTGAAGCCCTGCGCCCGCTGTTTGACAAAGAGATCGAAGGGTTTTCCGTCATCTTCCATCAGGTAAGCTATAAGAGCGTCGGGCTTTCCACACTACAGTCGCGGGCCTGCGCCGGACTTGCTGGCGGGACGTTTGTTTTTCTGCTGCCGGGTTCAACAGGCGCCGTGAAGGACGGCTGGGACGAGCTTATTCGCCATCAGCTCGATTCCCGATACCGTCCCTGCAATCTCGTGGAACTGATGCCGCGATTGATGGAACGCTAGCCATGAACGATCGACCCTCGGAGCTGACCCATTTCGACGAAGCCGGCCGGCCGCGCATGGTCGATGTCTCGGACAAGGATGCGACCGCCCGGCGCGCCACGGCGTCAGGCGACGTCTTCATGTCGGAGGCGGCCCTGAACGCGGCTAAGGACCGCGATACGAAAAAGGGCGATCCGATCGCTGTCGCTGAACTGGCGGGCGTGATGGCGGCGAAACGCACCGCCGATCTGATCCCGCTATGTCATCCCTTGCCGATCAGCGCCGTCCAGGTCACAACGCAAATCGATGACAACCGGCGCTGTGCGACGTTCACCGCAACAGTCAAAACAACAGGCAAGACCGGCGTCGAAATGGAAGCCTTGACCGCCGTGTCGGGCGCGTGTCTGGCCCTCTACGACATGCTGAAAGCCGTCGACAAGACGATGTCCATCTCGAACATTACGCTACTCGAGAAAACGGGCGGCGCGTCTGGCGACTATGTCAGCGCCCGCACGGGCGATCCATGATTTCCGTTGACGAAGCGCAATCGACGATCGCGCGCGCTATCACGCCGACGCAGACGGAGACTGTCGGGCTTGAGACGGCGGCTGGCCGGCGCCTGGCGGCGCCGCTCTTGGCCAATTTGACTCAGCCCCCTTTCGATGCGTCGGCAATGGACGGATATGCCTGTCGCGCGGTCGACGCGCGAAACGGCGGCCCCCTCTCTGTTATCGGCGTTTCCGCTGCGGGCGACAGGTTTAATGGCGCATTGCGCGCCGGCCAGGCGGTCCGGATATTCACCGGCGCGCCTTTGCCCGACGGCGCTGACTGTGTCGTGATCCAGGAAAACGCAACACGCAATGGCGATGAGATCACCGCCGACGCGCCCTCGGCGGCGCCCGGCGATCATATTCGCAAGGCCGGTATCGACTTCAACAAGGGTGAAGAACTGCTGGCGCCCGGAACGCAGCTCACCGGGCCCGCGCTCGCTCTGGCCGCCGCCGCCAACGCAGACAACGTCACCGTGCGCCGGGCCCCGCGCGTGGCGCTGATCGCCAATGGCGACGAACTTGTCATGCCTGGAAGCACGCCGTCTCAGGATCAAATCATCTGTTCCGTGCCCTTCGCCCTTGAGCCGATGTTTCGCGACTGGGGCGCCGATCCCCGATTTCTCGGCGTCGCGCCGGACGAGCCCGCTGCGATCCGCCGCGTCGCTGAGCAGGCGCTAGACTACGATCTCATCGTCCCCATCGGCGGCGCATCGGTGGGCGAAAAGGACTTCATGCGGCGCGTCTTCGCCGAGCTCAAATTCGAAACGCTATTCGAAAAGGTCGCCGTCAAACCGGGCAAGCCCACCTGGTTCGCCGCCGGAACCAAGGCGCATGTCCTTGGCTTGCCGGGCAATCCCGCATCCGCGCTTGTTACATCGATTTTGTTCGGACGAACCGCCATCGATGCATTTCTGGGCGCGCCGACATCAATACAATCGCGGCTGGGCGAGGCCACGCTCACGGAACCGCTGGCGCAAAACGGCCCCAGAGAAACCTTTCTGCGCGGCGCTGTCGCCGCAAGACATGGCGAAACGGTCGCCGCGCCGCTCAAAGCGCAGGACAGCTCGCTGCTGTCGGTGTTCGCACGGTCAAACGCGCTGTTGCGACGAAAAGCGCACGCGCCTTCCGCCGCCGCGGGCGATCGCATCGAATATCTTGCGATGTGAGACGGCCCGGACATCGCAGAGACCCAGCGCAGAGACCCAGCTTTGACGCTGACCGTCATGGTCCGGGTATTGCGCGGCGCCGTCCCGGTCCAAAATGCCGGCGGGGGCTTGCGTTAGAAAACCGGCCGCGGAGCGCCTGGAAAAAATCAGACCGTTCAGAACAAGTCAGGTGCAAGGGGGCGGCGCTAGGTTCGCCGCCCCCAAGCCTGCGCCAACGACGTGGTTTTGGGGGGAGAGAGAGGTCGCCGGCACAAAACTGAATGAAAGGCGCAACTTTTCTGGAAAGCTGTCGAAGAGACAGGCCGTTTGATTAAAGTCTCGGGTTCCTTTCCCCCTTTATCCAGGCAACCGTGTCGAAACGAAAAAGAGCACGTCCCTGTTGCTTGTAAGACCGACCAGCGGCGTTTTTCTTCCAGACAAGGACGGTTTTTTTTCAAACGAAGGATTTTTGTTCTCTTTTTCGCTTGTCGCCGGAGGTCCGGCGTCTGGTCGTGCAATGTCTCAATCGCGCAAACATTTGCGCATGTCGGCTAGTCCGGCGCAGACTTTTGGCTGCATGCCTTTAAGTTCGGTTCGCGGGTTGCACCCGCCCGGCGCGCCGACGTTGCGGCGATTGCCGTTTCCGGGCAGTCGTTGGTGTTAAGTCGGGTTGACCGTCCACCACCATATCAATCCGAGAATGATAGTGGCGAATGCGGCGCCGGCGAGCGCGCCAGCCAGACGGCCTTTCCATAAGCCGCCGTGTTGCGCGCCGTCGGCCAGGCCTGCGGCCCCCGACGCGGCGTAAACGCCAACGCTCGCGCCCATCGATCCGGTCGGACCGTCGCCGATTGCTCCGTTGCCGCCCGCCGCGGTTGCAGCCGCCGACGTGTCAGGTTTTCCCGCGCCGTTTTCGGAATCGGACCAGACGTCGCCGATAAAACGAAACCCCCGCTTGTGAATAGTCTTAATCAGGCGCTGGCTCCGCCCATCGTCATCGACCGACTGGCGCAACGTTCGAATGCGGCTGTTAACCACGGCGTCGGAAACAATCCTTCCGCCCCAAATTTCCCGATTGATCTCGTCTTTGGTCACCACGCGGTCGCGGTTACGCACCAACAGGTGGAGTAAATCAAACACTTGCGGCTCCGTTTTGCGGAGTTCGCCGTCTTTTCTGAGCTGAAGCTTTTCGGTGTCCAGCTCAAATGCTTCAAAATGAAAAATGTCAGTCATACGCGGCCCTTCTGACGCACTGGATTCGCAAATCTGCAAGCAGACTTCACTGATAAGACCGCCTAGCAGGATAAATTTTCCAGGCCCGCGCAATATTTTTTTCGACCGTCGCAACGGCCTCGCAATTTCTCTGTCGCGGCGACCGCCCACGCAAAACCGACTGATAATAAGGAACAGGGCATACGCATAGTGTAACGGGCGACGCCTCGCCGCTCGCGGCTGACGCACGCCGACGCGACAAAACGCGGCGCGCGCGCTTCAAAGAACCGACGACGGCAAAATAACCGTAGAAAACCAATAGGATTCGATTTCGTTTATAACTCGAACATAGGCGTCAAACGAGTTTGGCTTGGGGATGTAACAGTTCGCGCCGAGCCGATAACATTGAACGATATCGTGCGGATAGCGCGAGGTTGAGAAAACGACAACAGGCACGAGCTTCGCTTCGTCGATGTTGCGAATAGCAGTCAGCGTCGCAAACCCGTCCATATCAGGCATGTCGAGGTCCAGCAGGATTAGCCCTGGCCGGCGTCCGCCTGCAAGCGCGCCGCCGCGATAGGCGGTCTTGAGCATGTCGATCGCCTCGGCGCCGCTGGACACGATCATTAGTTCCGCACCGTGATCTTTCTGCTCATAAGCTCTGCGAAAAATCTCCTGATCCGCATTGTCGTTGTCTATCAGCAATACGAGATTGTCGTATTGCACGTTGCGGAATTCAGCTGCGCTCATCTGTCGGCCGCCTCATTGGAATGCGATAATCATGCAGAACGCGATCGCGACTGTGCGGCGATGCGAACGCCCGCTTGTTGACATTCCCCACCCCTATTGGCTCCCCGAATCCCTTCCGAATTCGCCTCTTTTGATATCCCCCCCTGTCATTGGCCTGGCGCATCTCTGTCTTGTTTCACAGCCTTTGCGCCTGAGGCATCCCCTTGTATTAGGCATGCTTCAACCACAGCCCGGCGATTTAACCAGTCATTTAGCATACTGTATCGGCTAAACGGGTGAATTGCTTGCACGGCTCATGAATTTATTCTGGAGTAATTATTGCCCCCGTAATCGCATTCGCGCGCGAATAAACTGCAGGGCGCCGCGCGATGATCGACGACGACGGGACTCCGCCGCTTTTTGCGCCGCCTTCGCTCGCTCAACGCTCATACACGAAATTTGGGCGAAAAATGCACGCGCATGACACGTTGGTTGCGCCAGACCGCTTCAACCGCGCAGCAACCGTGGCGACTGTGCGATAAGTCTATGAATAGTATTCTCCTTTTGTAGACCAGCATGTTTCAGTCAACGTTCGCACGAACTCCTGAATGTGTTGTTTTGCTGACCTTTTTTCTTTTGCCGTCAGCGGGCGACACCTCCCCCCTAATGCTTGGATATTTTGGCTAAGCTTTCGCCTCTAGCCTGACATCGTAGTTTTGCGGAGTACAAGAGTGTATATCAGGTCCGAACGGCGGCGATACTGGAGACGCCCCATCAGTGCAAACATACGATTCACGAATACGCTCAATACAGAACATTCGGGCAAGCTCCTGAATATTTCCGAATGCGGATTATACATGACGACCGATGCGAAGCTCGACATCGGCGATCAGATTGTTGCTTACCCGGAGGGCCTCGGCCGGGTGGCGGGCGACGTCGTGCGCGTCTCCGGCGACGGGGTCGCGCTGGAATTCACGATGTCGGAACATGACCGCATCCTCTTGGAGCGGCGCATGGAGGCCGTTTTGCTGGGGATTCCATATTTCCGTATCGCTGACAGGCGCGCGCACACGCGTATTCCCCTCAGCGTCGAGGCGACGGCGCGGACAATACCCAGCGGTCAACAATTCAAGTGTCGGATAACGGAAATCTCTCGGGGCGGCGCCTTCATTCAGGCTGTTAATCGCCCGACCCTGGGCTCCGAGATAAAAATCGGCGCCATTCGCGGACGCGTATGCCGCCTCACTCATAGCGGATTCGCCATTACCCTGGAGCGGACGTACAGCCGTCCGATTACGACTGCATCCGCTGACGTTGAGACAATGGTGTTGACCGCCTAGCAAGCGCCGGCGCTGCGCAGGCCTTGATTGACGGAAACCGGGTTTTCGCCTTGCGGTTGACGCCAAGCTACGGCCTATTGAAGCGCCCGCCCTAACCTGCACGAAATTATCTATTATTCTGTACACAAATTGCATAATTCAGTCATGAGGCGGCCTCTTGCCTTCAAGCGAAATTAACGACCGCCGGGCGAGCCTTTCCGTCAACTGCAATGCGCCCTGATTACCCGGGCGGCGGGAGGTTTCGTTGGCGGCGACACTCAACAAGCGGCAATATATGCGCCGATCGCTCAATATTCGCGTTCGGTACGCCGTTCGGACTCTTCCCGAGACGTCCGGCCGCATCATTAATATCAGCGAAGGCGGCTTTTTTATCGCGCCAAGCACAAACGCCAAAGTCGGCGACATCGTCATTGCGTATGCGGATGGGTTGGGAAGGCTGAAGGGGCGGGTTGTTCGAACGGACCGGCGCGGCTTTGCGGTAGCGCTTGATGTGTCGGAGAAACAGAAACGATATCTGGCGACGCGCATTGCTGCGTTACTGAATGGCGTTCCTTACATGCGTATTCTGGACAGGCGGGTTAACCGCCGACTTGATTTGGATCTGGAGGTAACGTCTCAGATCCTGCCCAATGGCCCATTTTTCGATTGCGTCGTCGTAGAAATGGACGCCGATACGCTCGTTGTGCGGACTGATCAGCAAAAACCGGCGATCGGCGCGCCGTTGCGGATCGGCGGGCTCGTCGGTCGCGTCGCCAGCCGTCGTCGCAACGGTTTTGTCTTCAACATCAGCCGACTCGCGCGCGGCGCCCGCAACAGACCGGGGCTTTTGGAACGCATTTGGCTGAATTCGACCCATGATTGCGGTCAAGACCGGCCAAAAGCGAGCAACCTCATGTCGCGGTTGTAAACGCCCTGGCGCAGACGACGCGGGGTCACGCACAAGCGGCGGAATTGGCGGTGGACGTTCTGATTTCTTGCGCGCATGAGCACATGCCCGCGCAAAGGAGTGGGCCGGCAAGCCTTGTTCTCGCTATAGCGAATTATTGTTTTTGGGGCTTGCCGGCCGCTGGGTAAGTGGAGTCTCACGATACCCGAGTTAAGGCTCTAAGTTGGTGGAGGGGAAAGCCTTAATCTCCAAACACCAATACCGCGATTAACCTTGATTTTCCGTTAACGCGGCCGAAAAAAGCACGGCGCCCCGGCAACACGTTCCCGGGCGCGATCCGCTATAGCTTATTTGTCTTTATACAGAACTTATGAGTGTTCCGACGTATCGTGAATGAAGTGTTCCAGAAAATGGACCAAGCTTGCGACGTCTTGTTCTTCAGCGCTCGCAATAATCTTAATGCACGAGCTTCGTACGTCGCTGAACCCCGACAGGTCGATAAATTGACGATCCAACAATTTCTCGGCGTGACTATGGGGCTCGATGCCGTCGAAGAAGAAGCCAATGGGTATGTTCAACGCCTGCGCGAATGCGAGAAGCCGGCCAGCGCTAATCCGCACGGATCCGTTTTCGTGTTTTTGGACTTGTTGAAATGTGAGACCAACTTCACGACCTAGGGCGGATTGCGACAGTCCCGAGCTCTGGCGAGCCAGGCGAAGTCTTTTCCCTATATAATCGTCATACGCCTCAGTTGTTTCTTTCTTTGAACCGCTCATTTGCCCAAGAAATGCCGTACCGCTGATCTGCGCCGCCGATGGAGGCGTTTGCTTGGTCGGTAGTTCCGACGGCTTGTTTTGATCTGCGGTAATAGGCCAACCCACCCCAACTAACCATAATTAGTACGTATTGTACGTACAAGCATCGGTTAAAGCAATTCTTGATTTTCGTCAATCTCGTTTGTAAATCCGGTATATGACCCAAAACAGGCGCTTCAATTTTCGCTGCGACGAAGCATTCTTGGACTCAATTGACAATTGGCGTCGCAATCAGACCCCAATCCCGTCTCAGTCCGAAGCTATTCGCATTCTTGCGTCGCGCGGCGCCGCGCTGGACAGACACTTTGCAACGATCTTACGAAGCGCGCTCGGAGAACTCATTCCGGCGGGTTTTTTTTCCGACGCCGAGGACCAGGAAATATATGAACGTTTGCATTCTGTTCTGACGCTGACCCTTGATAAGGTGTCTGCTCTTGAAGAAACCGCTCGTCAGCGCCCCTCCCCGGACCGCGCCGGCGCTCACGAAGTTCAGGAAAAGCCTTCTCAAGATAAATTCGCACCCAGGTTGCGACAATGTTCTCGTTAGGGTTTTCTTCGTCGTTCATGGAAAAGTCTTATTAAGCTAAATCAACTCACGCAAGCAGTTTTATTGTACGCCATCCACAATTTAATGAATGAGACTGCGCACTTATATGCGCAGTCACCCCAATAACGACGCGCTTTTTCGACGCTTTGTCCATGTCAGCGCAACCGTCATTAATATCCTGACGCAACCACCTGTCGCCACCTTAAAATTCAGTATGCGCAGACTCTTCGCCATCGGTTAGCCGTCAATTCTCTGAATATCGGCCACCAGCGAATGAGCAAGCCTCTCGTCAACGGAAAGATCGTCGAAATCGGACCCGTATTCCGGAGCGAGGGCTTGGTACAGAAGCGCTTTCAGTTGCACGTCAGCATAAGTCGACGATGTCTTGACGGCGACGGCGCATGCAATTCTTGAGAGCTCGCTCAGCACCGCTTCACTTTCCGTCTCGCTGTCAAATCCGCCCTGTGCATGCAACGCCTCAAGCCGCGCAATAAGCGACTTCACCTCACCATAGTGAGCGGCGAACAGCGACGGCTCTTTTTCCCTGACCATTGCGGTCGGGGACTCTGGCGTGATCTTAATCGATTCAGACATGGCGGCTCGCTTCTACGGCGCGCAAGATCCCACGCTTACCGATCGCACCGGACCGGCCGACACAAACTGACGCGCAATGATAGACCCAACTACTTGCACCCCTATATTTAGTATTTTCGGCGTTCTCAGGAAATTGCAACCTCAAAGTTATAATTTTTTTTGCAGTTGCCGCGCGCCGCGCCGCCGTTTTCCGGGTTAGCATTATCGCCCTCCCCTAAGCTTTCGGCGTTGGTTTCGGATTGAGAGGCGATGTTATTTTGATCGCTTTCGCCTCACGGCACGCGCCCAATCGCCCCGCGCCGATAACGCACCGGCCGTTGGTTGTTTTGAGAACGATATCTATCGCCCGTTCCGGATTGTCAGATAACGGAATAACTTGACCGACCTCGAGGTTTGACAACTCTGACAATTGCGTCTTGTAGGTGTCCAGTATGAAATCCAGTTCAATCTCCGACCTGTGAATGTTGGATGTCATGTCGGTGCGCCAACGGGAATTCTCTCCCGCGTCAGCGTTTCGCTTGCGCCCGGTCGCCAAAAGTCCTCGCTCTTCCAAGAATTCAATGGGAAGATGAAAACTCAGCGCCGATTTCGCGGTTGCAGGCTCAATCGCGATATCAAGCGACAGCGTACAGAAAGCATCAGCGCGCAGTCCTTTAACCTCGTTGTCCGACGCTGATATCCTTTTCGCCGGCGCCGGCCTCGCTATCTCACCCGACCAGTTGTTTGGGTATTCATAACCGCCGAAAAAGGTCATAAGCCTGTTCACAACGGACAGAAGCACGGCGACGTCGACAGACGTTGCTTTTTCGTCTTCATCGGGAATTTTGAATTCACCGCCCAGCATCGCTTCACTTAGCGCTGCCGCGACATGCGAAGCCAAGCTTGCGAAACAAGCGTAATTGGTATTCTTCAGCTCACAGAAATATAGCGCGCGCCCCTCTTCTTCGGCCTCCTGAAGCAGGCGCTCGCATTCCTTGGCGCTGGCGGAAACGCTTTCCAATTGAATTGCGGCCCCGCCGGAGACATCGCTCAGGATCCCCAGGCATTCCTTTGCGAGGTTTTCCGACAAGTCTTCAAGGCACGGATACGCCGTGAGTTCGAAGCATGCGCTCTCGATTTTCTTGAGAAGAATCGCGGACTGATTGTCTTCCATGCCTGATCACCAGTGACAGTGTTAACCTTCCAATAGAAAGTAATTCCTTTAGATATCGCTAAGATTAACAGCGTTTCCCGCAATTGGTGTTAGCGTGAAATTAAGGCGGCAACCGTATTTCTCAGCGCAGTGCAGAATAGTTGTGTAGTGACGCTTCACCGTGAGCAGCCCAGATCAGCCAATCATCAAGAAGGTCAAAAAGGTCTCGGGCGAAGGTCACCACGGCGGCGCCTGGAAAGTCGCGTATGCTGACTTTGTGACAGCAATGATGGCCTTCTTTCTTCTCATGTGGCTGTTGAACGCCACCACGGAAGACCAGCGCAAGGGCATCGCCGACTATTTCAATCCGACAATTCCCGTTAGCCAGATTTCAGGCGGCGGCACCGACCTCCTCAACGGATCAACGATTTTCGCCGAAAAGACGCTGGCGAAAGACGGCTCCGGCGGCGAAAAAACGACCCAGTCGTCGTCAAACGCCGACAAAAATGAGGAAACCGCTCAATCGGACAGCGACCAGACAGACAATGACAGCGCAAAAAAGTCCGGAGAAGAGGATCTCAATTCTCTGGAGGAAAGACTGCGCGGACAGATCGACAACATCGAAACAGAGGGTCTGGCGCGCCATATTCAAACCCGCGTCACGCCTGAAGGGCTCGTCATCGAACTGGTGGACATCGACGGCAGTCCATTGTTTGACGTGGGGTCCACAAACGCTTCGCCGACCATGCGCATTCTCTTGGAAGCGGTGACGTCCAGTTTAAGCCTTGTACAGAATGAAATTTCCATTGTCGGGCACACTGACAGCCTCGCCTATTCCGGCGCACGCGGCTATTCCAACTGGGAGCTTTCAACCGACCGCGCCCATATTGCGCGGAAAATTATGGTTGAAAAAGGGTTTCCACAGAGCATGATCGACGAAGTCGCCGGCAAAGCGGACACTGAACCTCTCGTCGAAGATCGGTATGCGCCGCAAAATCGCAGAATCTCGATCACGATCCTAAGATCCTGACGCGACACCAATAAAGTTATAAAAATTTTAAGAATGCGCCGCCATAGTCGCGCATGCGTTTGGTTAAAACAATACAAAAAGTGTGAGCTGCAGTCATGGGTCTTTCTTCTTCTCTCAACGCCGGCGTTATGGGGCTGGCGGTCAACGCCACTAAACTGGCGACGATTTCCGATAACATCGCGAACTCCGAGACGTTCGGGTACAAGCGGGTCGATACGGATTTTACAAACATGGTCCTGCAACAGGGCAACGGCGCCTATACTGCGGGCGGCGTGCGTGTCGCCACATTCAAGGACGTGGCGGCTCAGGGCGCGCTGATTTCAACGAACAACAGCACCGACATTTCGGTCGCAGGGCGCGGGATGCTGCCGGTTACCAACGCCGCCGGCGTTACCGCGCAGTCGGGCGATCGGCCGTTGTTCTTTACCACAACGGGTTCGTTTGCTCCGGATCAGGATGGCTTCCTGCGCACGCTCAGCGGATCGTTCCTGCTCGGCTGGCCGGCCAATGCCGACGGATCGGTCACCGTTCCCGGACGGAACAGTTCAGCCGGACTTGAACCGGTGCAGGTGACGGCGAACCAATTCATCGCTTCCCCGACGACGCAGATCGACCTTGGTCTTAATATTCCGGCGTCCGCGACGCAGGCCGGCGCCAGCGGCGCCGCGTATGACCTGCCTGTTGAGTATTTTGATACGCTGGGCAGTTCGCAAACCCTGGCGTTCACCTTTACGCCGCAGGTCCCGGCGACCGGCTCGAGCAACACCTGGACCGTCTCCATCATCGACCAGGCGGGCGATCCGACAACGCCGATCGCCACCCTCGACATCGTCTTTGACGACGCCGCGGCGACGGCGGGTTCCATTCTGTCCGTTACGCCGACCAGCGGCGCGACGTATGACTCAACAACCGGAATCATCAATGTGACGACCGCAACCGGCCCGATTGACCTGGTGGTCGGCGCGCCCGGCGCGGGCGGTCCGTTGACCCAGCTGTCGTCGAACTTCTCGCCGATCGGCGTTCGCGCCGACGGGGCCCCTATCGGCAACCTCAATTCCGTTGAAGTTACCGAAGGCGGCCTGGTTGAAGCGATCTATGACAACGGCTTCCGCCGCACGATTTACCAGGTGCCCCTCGGTGATGTTCCAAACCTAAATGGCTTGACGGCGTTCGACAACCAGACATTCGGCGTTTCGCAGTCGAGCGGCGACTTCTTTTTGTGGGACGCGGGAACCGGCCCGGTGGGTACAACCGTGGGCTTTGCGCTGACGGAGTCGACCACCGACATCGCCGAGGAGCTGACGGATCTCATCCAAACTCAGCGCGCCTATTCGTCAAATGCGAAGATCATTCAGACGGTAGACGAAATGCTGCAGGAGACAACGAACCTGATCCGCTAGGCGAGACGCCCGGCGCATGACGCACGGTAAACCATGAGCATATCTTCAGCATTATCGAACGCAACGTCCGGCCTTTCCGTCGCCTCGCGGCGCGCGGACGTTGTGTCGAACAACATTGCGAATGCGCTCACGCCCGGCTTCGCCAAACGTAATGTGCATGTCAGCGCGAAAGTGCTGGCGGGCAACGGGGCCGGCGTTCAGTTCGACGGCGTCACGCGCGCCGTCGACCAGGCGCTGACGGGCGACCGACGCCTCGCGGAAAGCGCGTCAAGCCGCGACCAGATCGTCGCATCCTCCTACGCTTCCTTTAACAGCGCGCTTGGCGAACCGGATGATTCCTTCAGTCTCTTCGCCCAGTATCAGAATCTTGAATCCTCCTTGCGGTCGCTGTCGCAGACGCCGGAGTCGCAGTCCCTGCAGGCGCAAACGCTGGACGCCGCCAAGGCGCTGACAAACAAGTTTCATGATCTCTCCACCCAGGCTCAGTCCGCGCGTTTGAACGCAGACGGACAAATCGCTCAGGAAGTCTCGGTCATCAACAACACGTTGAAAGAAATCGAGAAGCTGAACACGGCAATCAGCGCCGCCAGCGCCGGCGGTCGCGACGCAACAGCGCTCGAAGACCAGCGCAAGGTGCTCATCGACCAGATCTCGCAGAGCATTCCCGTTCGCGAAGTGCAGCGTGATCGCGGCAAACTCGATCTCATCACGGACGAAGGCGTTTTCTTGATCGCAGGAACAGCGCGGGAAATCTCCTTTACTCCCGCTAATACGATCAGCGCCAATGAGACGCTTGCCGGCGGCGATCTTTCCGGCCTGTCGGTTGACGGCGCGGATATAACGCCCGGCGTCGGCGGAAGCTTTTCACTTAAACAAGGGAATCTCGCCGGCCTGTTCGCCGTTCGCGATCAGGTCGCGCCCGATTTTCAAGCCAAACTGGACGGTCTCGCCCGCGACATGATCGAGCGTTTCGAGGGCATCGATCCGACGCTTGCGGCAGGCGCGCCCGGCCTTTTCACGGACGCCGGCGCCGCATTCGATCCAACCGCCGAGACGGGCGTTGCGGCGCGCATCGCCGTCAACGCCGCTGTCGATCCCGATCAGGGCGGCGCCGTCTGGCGCCTTCGCGACGGACTGGGCGCAGCGACGCAGGGACCCGCCGGCGCCGCCGGCATTATCGCGTCTTCTCTTGACGCCTTAACGGCGTTGAAGGCGCCGCCGGCAGGAACTGGACAAAGCGGGTTCTTATCCGCTGCGAATGTCGCCGCCAACGTCACGTCGTCCATCGGCCAGGCGCGCATCACAGCGGAAACGCAGCTTGCCGCGTCCAGCGCCCGGACACAGTCCCTGATCGATGCGGAGCAGAACGCCACCGCCGTCGATTCCGATCAGGAATTGCAGAAGCTGTTGCTGATTGAACAGGCTTTCGCCGCCAACGCCCGCGTCATCCAAACCGCCGATGAGATGATGCGCAGACTAATAGAGCTGTAGATGCCGAGTACCACCGCCCCTGACCTCGTATCGTTTTCCCGCCTGTCGCGCGCTATCACTGACATCAAGGGCCGCGCCGACACGGCGCGCATCGAGTCCGTCACCGGACGCGTGGAAGACGTAACCGCGGAAAACAACGGCGATGTGGGCGGCGCGCATTTGCTGAAGAAGGCTGTTGACGACGTCAACGCCTATCAGGGCTTGCTCAAGCTCGCCCAGAACCGCGCCACCCGAACCCAAACGGCATTGGACGCTTTGGGCGAAGAAGCTGTTCGTATCGGCACGGAAACCCTGTCGGCGACGGGACGCGGAGACGACGGCGTCCTCAACTCGCTTGCGACGGACGCCCAGGCGGCGATATTCAACGTCTTCAGCGTTCTGAACGTAACGGAAGGAGGGCGCGCCCTCTTCAGCGGCGACGCATCCGATCGGCCGCCGCTCGGCGATCCGGCGCAGTTGCTTGCCGATGTCGAAGCCATATTCGCCGGCGCAACCGATGCGGCGGATGCGCAAGCCCAGCTCGACATCTATTTCAATGATCCCACAGGCGGTTTCGCCACGACCATCTATCAGGGCGGCGTCAACAAGGCGGCGCCGGTGGAAATCGCCCCCGGCGTGCGCATCGACGTCTCCGCCACCGCAGCCGACCAGCCCATCAAAGACCTCATCAGGGGCCTGGCGACGGTCGCGGCCCAAAATGCGGCGACGTTCGCAGATACGACGACGCTTATCGAGAGCGGCGCCACAACGGCGCTCGCCGCCGACGTCGCCGTGACGGATCTGCGCGGCGAGATTGGCGTCGGCGAAGCCAGAATTGGCGCAGCGATTTCACGCTATGAAGCAGAGGAAACCGTGTTGACGACCCTGTTCAACGAGAAAACGGCGCGCGATCAGTATGAAGCCGCCTCAGAGCTCCAGCTCCTGGAGAACCAGCTTGAGGCGTCCTACCTCCTCACAGCGCGCCTCGCCCGGCTGACCATCGCTGATTACATAAGGTAGTCCGGCATGCGCATTATCTTTTTCACACTCTCAATCATTTCATCACTGTTCTTGAGCAGCACAGCGCAGGCGGGCGTAAAGTTGAAAGATCTTGTCGAGGTCGAGGGCGTGCGCGGCAACGACCTGGTCGGTTACGGACTGGTTGTCGGACTAAACGGAACGGGCGACGGCTTGCGCAACATCCCTTATACTGAAGAAGCGCTGTCGAGCCTGTTGGAACGTCTCGGCGTCAATGTGCAGGGCGAGGAGTTTCGTCCCAAAAACGTCGCTGCGGTGCTGGTAACCGCCACGTTGCCGCCATTCGCCCGCGCCGGTTCACGAATTGACGTCACGGTCTCCGCGATCGGCGACGCAGGGGACCTCAACGGCGGCATGTTGATCATGACGCCGCTCAATGCAGCCGACGGCATGATTTACGCTGTGGCCCAGGGGCCGGTGCTCGTCAGCGGATTTTCGGCCGAAGGCGCCGCCGCGTCGGCGACGGAAGGCGTATCGACAGCCGGAACGATCCCAAACGGGGCTCGCATTGAGCGCGAACTCGCCTTCGACTTTACCGAGATGACAAAACTGCGCCTCGCCCTGCGTGCGCCTGATTTCACGACCGCCGCCAGAATTGAAACGGCGATCAACGCGCAGTTTCAGACGCCCATCGCACTGATGCTCGATTCGGCGTCCGTTGACGTTGCGATCGATCAACGCTTTCGCTCGCCGGCGCACATGATGAGCGAGATTGAAAATGTCGAGATCAATCCTGCGCAAAAGGCGCGCATTGTCGTCGACCAGCGCTCCGGCACGATTGTGCTTGGATCGGAAGTGCGAATCTCCAGCGTTGCGGTCGCGCAGGGCAACCTCTCGATCCGCATACGGGAAATACCGGTCGTATCGCAGCCAAATCCCTTTTCGCGCAACGGCGATACGATTGTGGTGCCCCGGACCGACATCAATATCGACGACGCCGCCGATCAAAAGGTGGCCGTCATCGAAGAGAATATGACGCTGGCGGACCTTGTTGACGGACTGAACGCGCTGGGCGTCAGCCCCAGGGAAATGATCGACATCCTGAAATCGATCAAGGCCGCCGGCGCCCTGCACGCAGAGCTGGTTATTCAGTAGCGGGTACGGCGGCGGGTCGGCGCCTTGTAGACCCGGCCCCGACCGAGACGCATTCAATCAACAATCGGCGCGCCTTTGCGTGGATCGAGATGAGCGTGAGGAAAGGCTGTCATCATCGGACTTGTTCCGATGATCTCTAGCGAATGTGCGTGTCGCCTGAGGTCCTCGGAACAAGTCCGAGGACGACATTGGTGGTTTTTACGTGCTCATCGCCATCCTCGACTCCGCTCACCCTGGCGAAAGCCGGGGCCTCATGAAATCAGGTCCGGAGCATGCCTTCGGCGTCTCCGGCCCGACGGCGACGGAGTCAGTTGATAGTCAGCGCGCCCTTACGCGCGAGCCGGAGCAAGCGAATGAAAGTGAACAGCGATTTCAAAAAAAATCGAACCAGGCAAGTGTCTAAGCCGTCTCTTCTTCCTCGTCCTCTTCCGACGCGATTTCGATAAGCGTAATCTCGCCGGTGGACGCAAGCTTGCGGATGACGGTCATGAACGCCGCCTGCGCCGCTTCGGCGTCCTTGACGGGAACATTGGTCAGTTCTTCCATCTGCTCTTCATACTGCGCCGCCATGCGTTGCGAAATGTTCTTGAAGATAAACTCAACCGAAGACGGCGCGTTCTGTCGACCGAACTTCATCGCCTGCAGGAAGTCCTGAACCTCAACTTCCTTGATCGCCATCGTGATGGCGTTGGGCGGCACGCGCGCAGCGATGTCCTGAAACGTCAGCATCGATTTTCGGACGTCCCGCATAATGTCAGGTGCGGATGTCTCAATGAGCCCCAACAGCTCTGCGCGCTTTTCAGACATGATATTGTTCATCATTGCGCCGATCATCTCGCCGGGGTTCCGCGTCTTTGAGGACGTGCGCATGGGCGCCAGGAATTCTTGTTCGATTGTTTCAGTGAGAACGTCCAGCGCTTCACGATTGATCTGCAGCGGTTTGGACAGACGCAAGATCACCTCGCCGGCGATTTTTGAATCAAGCAGGTTCAACAGGTTGGACGCTTTCTCCGTGTTGACTTTGGACAAGACGACGGCGATGGCTTGCGGGCGCTGTTTCGACAGATACTCGGCTAGCTGATCATCGCTGATGCGCTCAAGCTTCACCCAGATGCTGTCGCCGCCGGGCACGTTCACGTCGTCCATCAGACGAACAATTTCGTCCGCCGTCTTGAATTGGCCCAGCAACTCGCGGGTTTCTTCAAATCCGCCTTTGATCTCGTTCTCATCGTGGGTGAGTTCGCCCACAAACTCTTCGACGACGGCCTTCAGCGAGGCGCGCGGCACCGTCTCCAGATGCGCGAAGGCGCGCGTGAAGGCCCTTAAATGCTTGTCGCCGATCCGTTCAATGATCGGCCCCGCCGCTTCCGGACCGAGCGCGGCGATCACCAGCGCCGCTTTTTGCGGCGCGGTGAGCTTCAAAGGTCCGCCGGCTGCGCCGGCCGGAACAATCTGTCCGCCTGTGGGCGCCGCCGCCGGTAATCGATTTAAGGCGTCTGCAGCCATCGCTCTACGTCCCATATCCTTTAACAACCGCGCCGGCGATCTCGACCCAACCATTGGCGAGAACGAAGAACGCAAGCTTAAACGGCAGCGCCACCAACGCCGGCGGCACCATCATCATGCCCATCGCCATCAATACCGAGGCGACAATCAAATCAATCACGAGAAACGGCAGGAAGATGACAAAGCCGATCTGAAAAGCGTGCTGAATTTCCGACAGCATGAACGCCGGCACGAGGATCGATAAAGGGATCTCGTCGCCGTCGACAGGCCGCGCCGTCGCTTCGCTGAGCCGCTCGATCGCGATGGGGGACACGCGCCCCTCCATGAAAATGCGAAAAGGATCAACTGTCCGTTCAAACGCCTGCCCCTCGGTTATGTTTCCGTCCAGCAAGGGCTGAATGCCGTTTCCCCATGCTTCGACAAAGACAGGCTCCATCACGAAATAGGTAAGAAACAGCGCAAGGCTCATGATCAACATATTGGGGGGAGACTGCTGCAAACCGATCGCCTGGCGCAGAATTGAGAACACGATGATCATGAACGGCAGGCATGTGACCATCATCGCAATGCCGGGCGCGAGGCTGAGCACCGTCACCAGCATAAACAGCTGTATAACACGCGCACTCAGGGCGCCGTCCGCAAACACGTCCGCCGTTTCGGCCTGCGCCGCCGCGGGCCCGGCCGTCAACGCCAACAGAACGCCGAGAAAGCAAACAATCGCGAATTTCATCGCCGGTCTCGTCATTTAGCGAGGGAGGTGATGTTGATGACTTCCGTAAGTCGAATGCCGAGTTGGCCTTCAGAGTCGGGAATCTGCGTCAACTCGCCTTTGGCGATGACGCGATCCTTGACCAGCAATTCGACTGGGTCTTCAAGGCGTGAATCCAATGGCAGCAGATGGTTGCGGCCCATGGTCAGCAAATCGCCGATCAACGGGCGCGCCTTGCCGACGGAAACCACGACTTCGATCGGAACCTCAAAGATCGCGCGTTTCAGGCCATTGCTTGTAGACGCCTCCCGACGTTCAAGGATCGGCGCTTCAGCTTGCTCTTGCTGTTGTTCGTCTTCGTCGTCAGCCCCCAGAATAATGTCTTCCGCTTTTTCCGGCGAGTCCTGATTTTTATCGTTCTCGTCAGTCATGTTGCACCCCGTTCTTCATTTCACTAATCGTTTTTTCGAGCGACGCCAGAAAGTGTGCGACCGCCTGTTCGGTATCAAATGAAAGGCCGCCGTTTTGCCATTCGACCGCCATTTGCAGGCCGACCAGAGCAGCGTCCGGTTCAATGGTGATGCGCTCCTCAAGCCCGACCTCCGCCAGAACTTTCCGAACGAACGCGTCTTTGCCCTCCGCTGTCTTCAGGACTAGCGACGCGTTGTCTTTTTTGGCGACCATCTCGGCCAGCGCGGGCGCGGCTTCATGCGCAAAACCCTTTTCTGCAAGACTTGGCAAAACCGCCGCCGCCGCCGAGGCCAGCGCTTCGCCCAGTGCGGCTGCGGCTTCGCGATCGAAGTCTTCCAGCTTGCGCGCTAAGACGGAGGCGACCTCTTGCAGCTGCCCGTTTTGCTCTGTGGCCCGGGAAAGAGCGGCCGCCTCTCCCGCGGCGTATCCCTCAGCATAGGCGGCCGCCTGTTGCTGTTGTGCGCGAACGCCGTCGGGATCGTTCACTCCGCCGGCGCCGTCGTCGAAGCGCTCGAGGATAAGCAGATTGGCGGTCATCTCGCCGTCTCCGGTTCTTCGAGCCAGGACTGAATCAAGCCGGCGGTTTCATCGGTTTTATCGGTGGCGAGGCTTTTCAGCGCGTCAAGCGCATCAGGCGGCGCCGGCGCGGGAGACGGTTCGGCCGCCGCTAGCTGCTCCACTGCCAGCTGCGGTTCGGCGGCAGGCTCAACCGTCAATAACGGTTTGACGACAAACAGGCCGAGCACAAGCGTGACAATGGAAAGCACAATGATCTGAACAAGCGTCATCAGATGGCGTTCGGAAAACTGCGACAGCATATCACGCTCTGCGGTCACGCCGGTGTTTTCAATCGGCTTGAACGGCAGACTGCGGATCGTCAGCGTGTCGCCCCGTTGCTCATTGATACCGGCCGCCATCGCGACCAGGTCGCGAAGGGCCGTCAGCTCTTCTTCCGGCCGCGGCGCAGTGGTGATGTTTCCTTCGTCGTCTTGTTCTTCTAATTCGTTCACAAGCACCGCAACGCTCAGCCGTTTAATAGAGCCGGGCATTTTTTCTCTTTCCCGGCGCACTTCGGAAAGATCGTAGCTCAGCGTTTCATCCGTTTGCGTTCTTTCTGTGCTGGACTGCGAGCCGGCGCCGTTGGTGTCCCCTTCCGGCAAATTGCTCGCGACGGTGACGGCGCCGTTTTGCGCCCCGCTCGACCGTTCCGTGACCTCCGTCGTCTCCCGGCCTGAGACGACGCGGCCCGCCGGGTCAATCACGCGCTCGGTTATCGCTTCGCGTTCGACGTCAACTTCCAGCGCCACCTGAACGCGTGCGTTCCCCGGCCCGACTCGCGCCTCGAGCAGGTCGAGAATGTCCATTTCTATTCTTTGTTCGCGCTCTGTCGCATCGGACTGATTGAGCGCGCCGCGACCCATTTTTCCAGGGCTCAGAATGACGCCGCGATCGGAATCGAGGACCGCCACCTGATCAGCTGTCAATCCGGGCACCGATGATGACAAAAGATAGCGTACTGCATTGGCCTGCGCCGTGTTCAACTCTCCGCGCGCCATGGTGATCGTCACAACTGCTTTCGGTTGCGGCCGATTGCGGGAGAAAGCGCCGCTGCGTTCCTGCGCGATATGCACGCGTGCGGACTTCACGCCAGGCGTCGACAAAATCGTGCGCGCAAGCTCGCCTTCCATAGCGCGCCAATAGGTGACGTCGAACATGTCCGACGTCGTCGAAAAGCCGTTCAGACCCTCAAACAATTCATATCCGGCCTGTCCCTGTTGCGGCAGGCCTTCACGGGCCAGTTTCATGCGCACACTGTCGCGCCGGTTGACCGGCACATAGATCGACCCCCCGCGCACATCTGTGGGAACATCCATGCGCTCCAGCGCGTCGATCACTTCCCCGGCGGCGCTGGCGTCTAGCCCGCTGTAAAGAAGCGACATACTCGGCGTCGAGGCAGTGCGCGCCAACATCGAAAATGCGAAAATCGTCGCGCCAAGCACGCCGGCGAGCACAAGCTGTTTTGAGGCCGGCAGGCTCGTCCAAACTTTTACAATTCCAAGCATTTCTCACAAACCATTAACGGGAACATCAATGCGACGCTCTCAATACGTGCATTCGCGTTTACCATTTGATCATTAAGAGGAGGTTACAAAGCACCAAATCGGAACAGTCGCATTCAGCGAAAGACAGACGTCGACAATGGCTGACCAAGATAAGAAAGAAGACGCCGAGGAAGCGCCGCCGAAACCGTCGGCGGCGAAAATGCTTATTTCATCGGCGCTTTCGGCAATTGTGCTGGGCGGCGTCGCCGCCGGTGTTGCCTTTGTGATTCCGGGCAGCGACAAAAAATGCGCAGTTGAGACCGTCGCTGCGGACGCGCCCAAGGAAAAAGAAAAGAACTACGAAGATGTCGCATTCGTTAATCTGGAGCCCCTCGTCATCTCCCTGGGGCCGAATGCAAATTCACAATATCTTAAGATTTCGATCACGCTGGAAACGTCGCAATCCCAATTAAAGACGATTGAACATCTGCGACCGAAGTTTCGAGACGTCTTAAACGTGTATCTACGCGCCGTTGACGAAAGCGATCTGACAGAACCTGCGGCGATGACCCGGCTGCGGGCCCAGATGCTCCGGCGCATGCAACTCATCGCACCGGCCGGCGCGATTGATAACGTCCTCATCACCGATTTTGTTCTCAATTAGGAGCGCGGAACATGGCCCTCATCATTGATTTCCTTCTGCTCGCAGCTTCCGGCGCCGCCTGCTTTTATTGCTGGATCTTGAGTGCGCGCATTAAATCGCTCACCAGCAGCGAAAACGGCATTCAATCCGGAATCGCCGCGCTCTCGCAGTCTGCTGAAGATATCCAGTCCGCAATGTCCACCGCCAAAGACGACGCCACGCAGAAATCAGAGACGCTCGAAGCACTGATCGGTGAAGCGGACAAGAAAATTCCGGAGATTCGCGATCTTCTCGAGCAAATCAACGAGCTAACGCAACGCTCCGTAAGCGAAGTGGAAACTGCTACCACCAATCTTGTCGGCACGCTTGCGCCGCATATTGAGGAAGCACGGACAGTTTCGCACGAACTGCTCGACTCCCTTGAAACCGCCTCGGAAAACAACGACCGGGCGTCGGGCCCCGCAACACGGGCCCGACGGTCTGAAGACGCACCGAATTCAAGTGACAACGAAGAAGAGAGTTTTGAAATCGAACTCTCAGCCGTTGTCGACGAAGACTCGCATCTCAAAGAGGGAGAAGCGGCGTGAAGCCGACGCCTTTGACAATCATCGCGGTCATTTTCGCCTGCTCTTTTGCAGGCCGAATGATCACCGTCGCCGATGCATCGCTCAACACCCTGAAGGATCCGCTGAAACCCGACAATACGGCCGCGGAAAACGCAACGCCTGCAGCCCCACTGCAAAAAATGGCCGCAGCGGCGACCGCGGACAAGGCCTCGCCGAAAACAGCGCAACGGGCTTTGCCCTCGGCGACAAACCCGGCGGAGAAAAACAAGCTGATTGCATCCATAAAAGAACGATCCCACGCGCTCGACGCCAAAGAGACCGCGCTGGAAGACCGCATTCGCTTCCTTGAGACCATTGAAAAACGCGTGGATCAGAAGCTGCTGCAACTCAAAAAGGAAAACGACGCGCTTTCCGAGCTTGTCGCTTTTGCGGACGAAGCCTCAAAGAACGATATCAATTTGCTGTCGAAAATGTATGAGCAGATGAAGCCGCAGAAAGCCGGCGAAATATTTAATAAGATGGATCCCGCTTTCGCCGCTGGCTTCCTGACGGAAATGAACAGCGAAAATGCTGCTTTGATCTTAATGAATATGAACACTGACAAAGCATATGAAGCCAGCATGATCATCGCGAGTCGCAACGCCGCTGTTCATCAGCAGTGATTTTCTAAGCATTTTACTGCCTGTTAATGATGAATCTTTACACACCAATTGCGCGTATTCGCGCAAAAAAACGGGTGTGTATCAATGGGAGCCATTATTGGCATTGTCATTACGCTGAGCATGGTGTTCGGCGGCTACGTGATTGCTGGCGGCAAGTTCAGCATCATTCTGTATTCTCTTCCCTATGAGATGATGATGATCGGCGGCGCGGCGATCGGCGCGTTCGTTGTTGGCAATAGTTTCGGGGTGATCAAGCACACAGGCGGCGATATCGTCAAAGTGTTCACTGGTCCTCGCTGGAAAAAACAGGACTACCAGGATCTTCTTTGCCTGATGTTTTCGCTTGTGAAAGTCGCGAAGGAAAGTCCCGTCGATATTGAACAACACATCGAGAACCCGGAAGAGTCTTCGATATTTAATCAGTACCCGAAAATTGCAAAAGACAGCGCAGCCATGGAGATGATCTGCGACACCATTCGCTCCATGATTATGAACTTTGACAACCCTCATCAGGTTGAAGAGCTGTTGGAAAAGCAGCTTGAGTCGCTGCATCATGACAGCCTTCACGGCGCCCATGCGCTGCAGAAAATGGCAGACGGCCTTCCTGCGCTCGGCATCGTCGCGGCCGTTCTCGGCGTTATCAAGACGATGGCGTCCATCGACAAGCCGCCGGAAGTCCTTGGGCAGATGATTGGCGGCGCCCTGGTTGGCACATTTCTCGGCGTCTTTCTGTCTTATGGACTGGTCGGCCCCTTCGCCGACAAAGTGAAATCCATCCACGACGAAGAACAGCTTTTCTACGCCCTGATACGTGAAGCGCTTGTCGCGAGCTTGAACAAGCACACCCCGCAGCTCTGTGTCGAAGTGGCGCGCCGCAACGCGCCGAAAAAGCTTCGTCCGAGTTTCGCCGAAGTCGAAGAAGCGTTGAAAGAGACGCAAAAGGCGGCATGATCCGAGCATTCGTCATATCAACGGTTTCCGCTCTGTCGGTATCGGCCGCCGTCGCTGCCGACGCGTCGATTGTCATCTCAGCCGGCGAACACGGAGATTTCTCCCGCATCGTTGTCGCCGGCGGCGGGCTGGGCGTTGTCACCGAAAAATCCGGAAATGTCATCCGTTTGAGCAATATCGGCGCGGCCGGGATCGACCTCGGCGATATCAATGTCCGGCAAAAGGCGTTTCGCATCAACAGAGCCAGACAGACGGAAAGCGGCGTTGTTGAATTCGAGATGAACTGCGACTGCTCCGTTCGCACGTCGCGCCTTGCGAACGGAAAGCTGATTATCGACATCGCCGGCGCTTCGACGCCGCCGTCTTCAGGTCAAAAAAGCGCGGCGTCGAAGCCTGCAAATCCGCCGAAAACCCCTGCGCCTGCGGCGAAAACCGAAGACACCCTGTCGGTGGACCAGGCGCGCGACCGTATGGTGGCGCTGCTCGAACAGGCCGCCCAGGAAGGGCTGATCACACTCAGAGACGAGACGAAACCGGCACCGAAGGAGCAACCCTCGCCCACCGCGGCGCAACCTGTCGCGCAGGCGCAAACGCCGACAACCGCGCCGAAAAACGACCAGTCCGCGCAACAGCCGGGCGCGCCCGTCAATCTCGTGCCGGAGGCGCAGACGGTCGCAGCAACGACAAACGCGACGGCGCAAACAAAACCGGCCGCGGCGGCCGCGAAGCAACGTTGTCTTTCCGATGCTGTTTTCGCCATTGACGGCGCGCCGTTTGAGAAGGACCCGTTGGTCGCCATCGATGGATTGCAAACGCAGCTCGCCGAAGCGTCACAGGGCGAGAAGCGCGCGCTGATGCTGCAGCTTGTCAACGGATTCTTGTCGATCGGCTTCGGCGACGAAGCGCTCGCGCTTCTCAACGGCAAGGGCGACGGCGCATCGATCCTCGCCGACATGGCGCGAGCGGTTGCGGAACGCCCGGTCGCCGGCGACGGCGTATTGATGGGCGCGAAGAACTGCGCCGGCGCGCATGCGCTTTGGCAGGCCGTCGCAAGCGACGGCGAGGATGCGATCGCCAGTTATGCGCGGTCGGAAGGCGCCATCGCCCAGCTTCCAAACCGCCTTAGAACGCTGATCGCGACCCGTCTCGCCGTCAAAATGGTCGATCTCAGCAATTGGGCCGCAGCGCAACAGCTCTTCGACGTCGCCGTTGGCGAGGATGAAGTGCTATCGCCGGATCTCAAATACGTACAGACCCGCCTCGCCGACCACGACGCTGAGGCGGACAAAACCCGCGACACGCTGCTTGAGATTGCCACCCAAAACTCCTCAGCGTCCGATGACGCTTTACTCGCCCTTGCCGAATCATACGCGTCCCATGGGGCAGAACCTCATGAAGGCTTTACAGAAGACATCGGCGCGCTCGCCAAAATCGCCGGCTCTTCCAGAGCGGCGTTTTCAGAAGCGTTTTCTTGGGCCGCCATGGGCAATCTCGATGCGGCGATGACCCTGTTGAAGAACGAGGCGCGCAAGGATGCGACGACCTCTGACGCCGCCGGCGTCTCCGCCGCCGCCATGATTGAACGGGCGCTGGCGAGCGACGATCCGCTGTTGAAAGTGTCGGCCCTCGACGCCTATCTCGCCCACCAACCATGGATCGACCCTCAGCGTTCCAAACTTGAATTGCGCGACGGCGTCGCCGCCTATTCTTACGACGCCGGACTGCCCAACCTGGCTTTCGCCCTGTTGCGAACGCGGCCCGCACCGACAAAGGAAACGAACCGGCGTATCGCCGAAGCGGCGATCGCCGCGGACCGGCCCGGCGACGCGCTTCGCGCCGCGGCGCCGTTCGCAACGGATCCGCTATTCGGCGCCCTCGTCGCCAACGCCAACATCGCCAAGAAAGACTATCATGCGGCGCTCGCATCTGCAGCGACGATTAACGACGAAACAATCCGTCCACGTATGAAAGCGCGCGCCGGCTGGCTGTCGCGGACGTGGTCGGCCGCCGCCGAAGGATTTCGGGGCATTGACCCGAACGAGCTTGACCGCGCGTCGGCGACTCGCTTCGCGTTCAGCGCCTATATGAACGGCGACAAGACCGCGCCAAGCGCTGTTGAGGCCGTACTTTCTCAGGACGCGCCGATCCTGTCGGCAGGCCTGAGAGCGCTGTTCGCCGAAAGCGCTGCGCGGTCAACGCTGCAGCGCGCGAAACTGCTTGCTGAATCGACGGCTGATGAAATCGCGGCTTTTGAGGAGATCATGAGCGATGGATAATGCTGGATATGTCGGATTGTCGCGGCAGGCCGGGTTGATGCGAGAGCTGAACATCGTCGCCAACAATCTCGCCAACATGAACACCAACGGCTTTCGGCGCGAAAGTGCTATCTTTGCAGAACATGTCGCGGCGCTGGAAAACGGCGACCCCAGTCTGTCCATCTCCACGCAAAGCCGTCGCTTTGTCGACACCAGCGCCGGCGAGGCCGCGGTGACCGATCAGCCTTTCGATATGGCCATCAGCGGCGACGGGTTTTTCCTTGTCGAAGCGCCTGGCGGCGAGCGTCTCACCCGCGACGGCGCGTTTTCCCTGAACGACAACCGCGAGCTCGTGAACGCGCAAGGATTTCGCGTGCTCGATGAGGGCGGCAGCGCCATTGTGATCCCGCCGGGACAGAACGACGTTTCTGTTTCCGTGGACGGCTCCATTGTCGCAAACGGACAGCCGGTCGCCCGGCTCGGCGTTGTTACCGCCGACCCTGCCTTCATGGTGCGCGAAGGCAACAACATGTTTCGCGCCGAGAACGGATTTGACGCCGTCCTCGATCCGCAGGTCCGGCAAGGCGCGTTGGAAGGCTCCAACGTAAACGCCGTTGAAGAAATGGCGCGGCTAATCGTGGTCCAGCGCGCATATGAAGCCAGCAAGAGATTCGTCGACGATGAGAATGAGCGGATCACCAGGACGATCCGCACGCTGGGACGATCGCAATGATTACGCTCCGTAAGAAAAACAGGAGGCCGCTATGCGTGCACTGAGTATCGCAGCGACAGGCATGGATGCGCAACAAAAGCGCGTCGAGGTCATTTCCAACAACCTCGCCAATATGAACACGACTGCTTATGGCGCCAGGCGAACGGAATTTGCCGATCTTCACTATCAGATTGCGCGGGCGGCGGGCGCGTCATCATCGGCCACTGGCGACGTTGTGCCGGAAGGCGTGCAACTGGGGCTCGGCGTCAAGACCGCATCGGTTTCCGTCGACATGTCGCAAGGCACGCTGAAGTCAACCGGCGGCGATCTCGACGTCGCGATTGAGGGGCGCGGATTTCTTGAGATCACCCTGCCCTCGGGTGAGTCCGCTTATACGCGCGACGGCGCCCTGAAGCGCTCCGCTGACGGCGTTGTCGTTAACGCCGACGGCTTTCCGATCGCCGGCAACATCACCATTCCGACGGACACGCGGCGCATCACCATCAATCCCGAAGGAGAGGTTTTTGTCCTGTTGGCGGGACAAACCGTCGATCAGTCGGTCGGCGTCCTGAACCTCATCACCTTCGCCAACGAAAAAGGACTGGAGCCCCTGGGCGGCAATCTCTATCGCGAAACCGCCGCTTCCGGCACGCCCTTGCTGGGTACGCCGGGACAGGACGGCCGCGGTACGCTGCGCCAGGGCCACCTCGAAGAGTCCAATGTCGATGTTGTGCAACAGATCGCGGAGCTGATCGAGGCCCAGCGCGGCTATGAGCTCAACTCCAAAGTTATTTCCGCCGCGGACCAGATGATGGGCGCGACAACGCAAATAAGGTGACGTCATGAAGAGATTTACAGGACTAATCGCCACGTCGATCCTCGCCACCGGCTACGAGGCCGCGCTCGCGGAGGACATCGTCGCCGCCAAGAACATCCGCGCAGGATCGATCATCGTCGCGACGGACATCATCTCGCCGCAAGATCGCGACGCCCTGCGCCGCGCCATCGACATTGTCGGCATGGAAGCGGGCAAGACGTTTTATCAGGGACAGCCCATCGATGAAGCCGATCTGCGCATGCCAACGCTGATTAAACGCAACGCCATTGTTCATATGGAATACGCGAAAGGGCCGATGACGATCTCGGCGGAAGGGCGCGCTCTTGATCAGGGCGGCCTGGGCGATCGTATCCGAGTGATGAATCTTGGATCGAAACGCATCGTCACCGTCGTGATTACCGGCGCAGATTCGGTGAGGGCGAACATATGAAAACGTCTCGCGCAATCCTGGCGCTCGTCGCCGCCGGCCTCGCCGCACAAGGGTGCGTAGGCAGGCTCGATCACGCTTTTTCCGCGCCACGCATGAGCCCGCCCGGCGCGCCGAAGCATGAGGTGCCGCCGACATCGGCCGAGCGCCTGTCTCTCGCAAGCCTGACGCCGCCGGACAACCGCGACCCGGCGTCGGCGGGATCGCTCTGGCATTCCGGACCGACGTCCCTGTTTGGGGATCGCCGAGCCCGCACGATGGGCGATATTCTGACGGTGATCATTGAAATCGACGACGAGGCGGAAATCAAAAACAGGACGGACCGTACGCGAGACGCAACTGAAGGCCTTTCCGTTCCGAATTTCTTCGGACTGCAGAGCCTGGCGTCGGATGTGTTGCCCAATGGGGCGACGCTGGCGCCGGCGATTGACGCGACGTCTTCTTCCACCGCGAACGGCGACGGCAATATCAAACGCGAAGAAAAGGTCACCTTGCGCGTCGCTGCGACGGTCACCCGCATGCTGCCTAACGGACATATGGTGATTACCGGCAGCCAGGAAGTTCGCGTTAATCACGAACTGCGCGATCTTCAGGTCGCCGGCATCATACGGCCGGAGGACATCTCCCGGCGCAACACGATTACCTACGAAAAAATCGCCGACGCGCGCATCATGTATGGCGGCCGCGGCGTCATCAGCGATGTTCAGCAACCCCGATACGGCCAGAAAATACTCGACGCCGTCTTACCTTATTAGAGCTCATGTTAAAGATTGTCGCCATCGTTCTCCAGGCCGCGGCTGTCGCCGGCGGCGCCTATGTGGGCCTTTCCATGAAAGGCGGCGGCGATACGGAGTCGCAAGACACTGAAGCGACGGAAGAAAAGAGCGACGGCGAAAAAAGCAACGGCGACAAGTCCAAAAAAGACAAAAAGGACAAGAAGGACAAGAAGGACAAAAAGGGAAAGAAAAAGGGCGGCAAGGGCAGCGATTATCCGGACGCCTCTTCCGGCTATATGAAATTCAGCCGCCAGTTTATTGTGCCGGTGGTCAGCAGGGACAACGTCAACGCCCTTGTGATTCTGGAAATCAATCTGGAGCTGGACCCTTCTGCGACGGAGGGCGCCTACACGCGCGAACCGAAAGTGCGCGACGCATTGCTCAGCTCGCTCTTGCAACTTTCCAATGAAGGGGCGTTCAGCGACCAGCTGCTGGCGCAGGAAAACCTCGATGAAATCCGCGCCCGTCTGTTAGCGGCGGCCAGCAGCGTATTGGGGGATGACGTTGTTGGCGTCTTGATCCTCAGCGTTGCCCGCCAGGACATCTAAAGACGCAAAAGCCTAAAGCGGATCCGCCGGCGCGGTGCGCAATGCAGAAATCGAGGCGGGATCGACAATCGCGCCGTTGGCCAAGACAAGCTGGACGCCGCCTTCCTCAAAACGCGCCTGCAAAACCGACGTCAAGGCGATCGGCTCCGAGGCGCCAATCAGTCCATCCTCATCATATCGGTTGACGGAGACGAAATAGTCGCCGTTTGGCGCAACGGCGCCGTCGTTGGTTTCGCCGTTCCACAGAAACTGCTGGCGACCGCCCTCCAGGGCTGCCTGGAAAACAGTGTTGCCCGCTAAATCTGAGACGACAATATCTGCCGACGTCCCGTCTTCACCTTCCGGAATGACGTAAGAAAGCGGTTCGCCCTCATAGCGCGCTGCGCCGCTCACGGTCTCCACATGCTGTCCAACCCATTGAGAGGCTTCTTCAAGGGCGCTGCCGGTGAGACTATCGGCAAGAGTCTCCAATCGGCTGTTTGTCTCAATTTGCTGCTCAACCGCAGAAAAACTTGCCAGCTGTTCGACGAATTGCGTCGAATCAAGCGGGCTTAACGGATCCTGATTGCGCAGCTGCGCCGTTAACAGCATCAGGAAGCTCTGAAAATCGGACGCGGCCGTAGACGCATTGTCTTCGGCCGGCGCGGGCGCCGGCGCCGTGCTATTTGAAAACGTCAGATCATTGATCGCTTGCATATCGTCCTTCCGTCTCTTCTCACACTAAGAGATTAAGCTGCGCGCCGTCGCGCATTGTCAGATAAATTTTGTCAGAACGCAGATTTTGGTCGCCGACCAGCCCGGTTTCACGATTACTGTCAGCGCGCTGCGTTTTTTCATCCGAAAACTGATCTTGCCCTCGGTCCTGAAATTCGAAACTGACCGATCCGAAACCGGCGTTTCTGAGCTGCGCTTCCAAGTCCGCAATATGGCGGCGAAGGTGATCGAGCGTTTCCCCGCGTTCCGCCGTCAGCACCGCCTTTACGGCTTCGGGACCTTCAACCGTGAAATCGATTAGGATGCGGCCAAGTTCCGGCGGATCAAGACGGATCTCGATCGTGTCGCCGCCCTGGCGCGCCTGGATCGCCGCCAAAATCTGCGGAATGACGCCGGGCATCGCCGGGTTCGCCGTCACGGGCGCCGCGATGGGAACGATAGCCCCCTGCCCCGTCGTGCGGCTTGACGTCGACAATGCCGGATCAAGCGAGATATCGAATTCACCAGTGATTTGGGCGTCGCTATATACCGGCGAGAAGAGTTGCGGCGTCGCCGCGAAGGATGCAGTCGCAGCGGGGGACGCCAGCGCCGCGGGGGCTGAAAAAGCGGCCGCGCCGTATTTTAGCGTCGGCTTCGTTACGGGTTCGGCCCCGTCTAGGGCGGCGCGAGGCGCATCGATACCGGACTCCGGCGGCGGCGCGCTCTGAACAAGCGCGCCCGTCCCGCCAAGCTTGATGGTTTTGACTGGTTGTCCCTGCTTTATCGGCGCCGCGTTGACGTCAATGTTAGGAAGCGCAGCTTCCCGTTCCGTGCGCACCGGCGCCGTTGGCTTGCCGACTTCCGGTTCAACGATTGGCGCGGTGAGCGGGCTGAGCGCGATCTCGCGTTCTGCGACATTGACTAATTCCGGAAACCGTTTCGTCGCCGGCTGCGGCGCGTCCGCCGAAACCGGCGTGTGGGTCGCAACTTCAAAGAGATCGATTTGGACCGGCCGCGCGTCTGCGAATATCTCTCCCCGTGCGGGATTGTCGCGCGTTTGGTCGGCGCGCGCGCCGTCGGAAAGATCAACATCCACCGCTTCGCCGAAAATGCGGTCGAAGAACCCGCCGGTTTCGGCGTCTTTTTGACCTTCAGGATCACCCTCGCGCATTGCTGCTTTGGTCGGCGCCTTCGGGAGAAGAAGCTTCAAAAGGCCAGTTTGTTGTGACGCTTCCATAAGTCGGCGGTCTCGTAAAATGTTTGTTAGGAGCAATGTGTCAGAAATTGGTTACTAACTCTTTGCGTGTATTTTTGTTAACCATTGATCAAGGTCGAAGGCAGTTGATTAAGATCGATCCTCTTGTAACGACCCCTGCCCGCGCTCCGGAGAGTCAACCGAGCCGAAGCGAAGCAGCCATGCAGCAGGCGCGAGAGTTTGAAGCCGTCTTCATCGCGCAGATGCTGAAGCATAGCGGGTTTGAGAAAGCGCTGACCGGGAACAGCGGCTTTGGCGGTGAAAGCTACGCCTCGATGCTGCTTGAACAGTATGCGGAAAAAATTACCGAACGCGGCGGCTTTGGCCTCGCCGAAAACATCTACAACCAGCTGATTGAGCGCGGGGACGATAATGGATCAATCAGAAGCGTTTGAACAGGCGATCTATCGGCTGGTTGAAACGCTCAAACACGAGCGAATCCAGCTTCTTGCCGGCGATATGAGCAATCTGGCTGCAATCGCAAACAAGAAGAAAGACGATCTTGGAATCATTGAGTCCCACCTGGTCAGGCCCGGCTCTGAAAAGATATTCAATGCGTTCCGACCAAGAATCGCCGCCATGCAGAAACTGGCGGCCGAGAATGAAGCGCTTCTCGCGAGTGCAAGGGACGGCGTTAAATCTGCTCAGGACCGACTGGAAAAGATCAACAAAGATGAACAGAATGTCGGCGCATACAACGAATACGGAGAAAAGCTCCGTATGCATGAAGCGTCAATAACACGTCGCAAGATTGCATAATCACCATTAACCAAAATTTATATCGTGGGTTGTAGCCTCGAAAATGACAACCTGAAGTGTTTGTCGTGGGATGGGCAGAACGCGTTCCACCGCCATCAGAACGATGCGAGCTCCATGACGGCGAAGCCTAACTTGGAATTTGAATGTGCATTAGGCACGCATTTTGATGTAAAGGAACGTATCAATGTCTAGCTTGCTTACGAACGAAAGTTCGCTTGTCGCGCTTACCACCCTTCGTCAGATCAACAAGAATCTGTCGATGGTCCAACAGGAAGTTTCGACCGGCAAAAGCATCTCCAACGCTCGCGACAACGCTGCGATCTGGGCCGTTTCGACGGTCATGCAGTCTGACGTCGACAGCTTCGAAGCCATTTCCGACTCGCTGAACCTCGGCGCGTCCACGGTTGCTGTCGCACGCGGCGCTTCGGAACAGGTCACCAGCCTGCTTCAGGAAATGAAATCCCTGATCGTCGCCGCGCAGGAAGACAACGTCGACCGCGCGAAGATCCAAACGGACGTTGCTGAACTGCGCAACCAGATCACCACGATCGTCGGCGCAGCCCAGTTCAACGGCCTGAACCTGCTGCAAGGCTCCGGCAATGTTGACATCCTCGCTTCGCTTGACCGCGCGGCGGACGGAAGCGTCACCGCGACGGACATCGCTGTGTCGCGTCAGGATATCTCAATCGACGGCGGCACAGCCATCACGGCGACCGGCACGCTGACCTTCGGGTCGAGCGCGACGATCGCCGACGGCGCTAACGACACGCTGACTGTCGGCGGCACGGTGATCGCCGGCGAAACCTACGAGCTGAGCGACGGCACCGACACGTACTACTATGTCGCGCGCGCCGGCGACGGCGTCAACGAAGTCGCGGCCGGCCTTGCTGGCGTGATCGGCGACAACTTTGACGGCGTGACCGTCAGCGCTTCGGCCGCCGCCATCACGATCACCAACAACTCCGGTGCTTCGATCACCTTCGCTGAAGACGTCCTTGATTCTTCAACGGCCGGCCTCGCCGCTGTCGCCAATGTCGACGTGACCTCGTCGGCCGGCGCCACGTCTGCGCTGTCCGCTATCGAGGGCTTCATCCAAATCGGCATCGACGCCGCTGCGGCTTTCGGTTCGGCGCAAAAGCGTATTGATATCCAGAATGAATTCGTCACGACCCTGTCGGATTCGATGAAGCTGGGCATCGGCGCGCTGACTGACGCAGACATGGAAGAAGCGTCTGCACGCCTTCAGTCGCTGCAGGTTCAGCAACAGCTCGGCGTTCAGGCGCTGGCGATCGCGAACCAGCGTCCGCAGGTGCTGCTGGGTCTGTTCCAGTAAGACAGTGATCCGGGAGCGGGCGCGCCCGCTCCCGGATCTTTTTTTATTCGTAGTGTAGAACGGTCATGATAGAAGCGTCATTGGCAACCAGCGGATACAAATCGTCCGCACAATCGATCAGCAGCGAACGCGGCCTTGAATACCAGGTGTTTTCACAGGTTACGCGCGACCTCGCCGCCGTCCGCGTCGGAACGCATGATTATCATTCGAAGATCGCGTCGGCGCTCAACAAAAATATGAAGCTTTGGACCATTCTTGCGTCTGAAGTGGCGGACGCCTCAAACTCCCTGCCGCCGCAATTGCGGGCCAGCATATTCTACCTCGCTGAATTCACGCGAAATCAGACAGCGAAGATATACGCTGGCGAGGCCAATCCGAGCATCCTGGTTGAAATCAACACGACGGTGATGCGCGGCTTGCGCGGTCAGGAAGCGGCGGAAGGAGCCGCCTGATGTCAGGGGGACTGATCATCCGGCTCCGGCCGCATGAAAAGTTTCTCGTTAACGGCGTCGTCATCGAGAACGGCGACAAACGTACGAAGCTTCGCATCAAGTCCCAGAACGCCAATATCCTGCGGCTGCGCGACGCGCTGCATCCGAGCGAGGCGACAACGCCAGTTAAGCGTCTGTATTTTGTCGCGCAACTCATTCTCACGGGCGACCTGGCGCCGGAAGTGGGCGAAACCGAACTCAATCGCGGGCTCGATTCCCTGTCCGATGCGCTGCCGGACGCAAAACACCAAGAGATTATCGCACGCGCGCAAAACAGTCTGAACGACAAGGAATACTATCAGGTCATGCGTGCGCTGCGCGAGCTGACCCCCGTCGAAGAACAACTTTTGCTGATCGCGCGCGCCAAACAGCTCGGCGAGCTCGGCGAAAGCGTTTCTTGAAATGGTTTTCCAGCCGGCAATCGGGCTTGGCGGGTATTCCGGTTGGCTCATTCTCGAGCGCTCCGAAGCCCGACAGCGCGAGGTTTTCGAACGCTCGCCCATCCTGGAACGCGATGTCGCCTATTTTCGCGACAACATTTCAAGCGCGACATCGGCGAAAGATCTTGTCGCCGACAGACGCCTGCTGACCGTAGCGCTCGGCGCTTTCGGTCTGGGCGAAGAGATTGATAAGCGCGCTTTCATCCGCAAAGTTCTCGAGGAAGGCACCGAAAACGACGACGCATTCGCCAACCGTTTGAACGAACCGCGATACCGCGCCCTCGCGGAGGCGTTCGGATACGGCAATATTGACGGCGGTTCCAGCGTTCTGCTCGAGGACTTTCGCGAAGACATCATCGCACGCTACAAGGTTCGCGCGTTCGATCTCGCTGTCGGCGAGGTCGACAACGACATGCGGCTGGCGCTGAACTTTCGCCGAGAAATCAGCAGCGTCGCTAGTCAGGACAGCACCGAAACGGCGTCATGGTTTCGCATTATGGGCAACCAGCCCTTGCGCGAAGTCCTGGCGACGGCGATGAACCTGCCCCAGGAAGTCTCGCAGCTTGACATTGACCGGCAGCAGGAAATTTTCGCAGACAAGGCCAGTCAGCTCTTCGGCGATTCCGATCCGACATCCCTTTCAGATCCCGAAAAAATAGATGAAGTGTTGCGCCGTTTCTTTATCGTCCGCCAGACGCAGAACGGACCATCGGCGTTAACGCCAGGCTTTTCCGCCCTGACCCTGTTGCAGGGAACCGCCCTCGGCGCCGGAGCCAGTCAAAACCTTTTTCTGTCACAAACCTGACGGCTCGCCCGCAGTCTCAGATTCGGCGAGCGCCGACACCAACAGACTGAAGCTTTCCTCACAGGAATTGGTCTTTACGGAGACAAATGCGTCGAGCCGCGGCCACACCCTGATGGCTTCGTCGATTTCAACGTCTGAACCGGTCGCATAGAGACCGGTCTGGATCATGGCGGCCGCGTCGTCATACGCCCCGATCAGTCGGCGCGCTTTGCCGAGCAGCGCGTTCTCATCCGGCCCCGCCGCTTTTGGAAGGCTGCGGGAAACACTGCGGCGGATGTTGACCGCCGGAAAGCGGCCGCGCTCCGCGATCGATCTTTCCAGAACGACATGACCGTCGAGGATAGAGCGCACCATGTCCGCCACGGGTTCATCCATATCCGAGCCGGCGACCAGTACGCTGAAGATTGCTGTAATATCCCCTGCCTGTCCCGACCCCGGTCCGGTGCGTTCCGCCAGCGCGGCGATCGCCCGGAAGGTTGACGGCGGATAGGCCCGAAGCGACGGCGTTTCCCCCGCCGTCAGGGCGATCTCGCGATGCGCGTCCGCAAACCGGGTCAGGGAGTCGAACAGCAACAGAACATGCAGACCCTGGTCTCTGAAATATTCAGCGGTTGCGATCGCCATCAGCGCGCATCGACGCTTGGACGGCGCGGGCTCATCGCAAGTTGAGGCAAAAACAATCGACCGGTCCCGTCCCTTCGACTCCAGGATGTCGTCAACAAACTCCCGGACTTCCCGGCTGCGTTCTCCAATCAGGGCGACGATGACGACATCCGCTTCAACCCCTTTTGCAAGATCGCCCACAAGCGTCGTCTTGCCCACGCCGGCCCCGGAAAACAGGCCAATGCGTTGTCCTTTACAAATCGGGAGAAACGTATCGAAGGCTGCTAGACTGGTATTCAGTCTGTCGCCGAGCGCGCGCCGACCAATCATCGCCGCGCCTGGCGCATTAAGCGGCATCGCGCGGTCGCCTCGCGGCGTCGCCGCGCCGTTCAGATACTCGCCATTGGAGTTTAAGACTGCGCCCAGCCATTCCGGCGTCGGTCTGAAGTCCTCATCTGTGCACAGAAAAGCGCGGTCGCCCGGCGCCAGTCCCGTCACCGACGCGTCGGGCATGGCGAGCACCACGCCTTCCCGCATGGCGACAATTTCGGCGAAACTGGATTGCGCGCCCGTTATCTTAACGCGATCGCCAATCTTGGCTGCATCGCTGAGCCCGGCGATTTGCGCAACGCCGCTTTCAACAGCGTTGACGACGCCCCAGACTGCGGACGCAGTTGACGACGACAATGCGTCGTTAACGAAATGCTGGAACTTCCTTCTCAAAACCTAAACACACCAATTAAGTTTATTTTCAACTTTCACGATTACTTTCATAAACCGTAATCCTTAACAGGTTGTCGGCGAATGATTGAAAACATCAACATTTTGAAGATGGCCTCTGCAATGGCGCGCTACGCCGCGCAACGCCATCAGCAGCTGTCGGAAAATGTCGCCAACGCAGACACCAGCAACTATCGCGCAAAGGACCTGGAACCTTTTGGCGACGCCTATGCGCGGCTGGACCGAAAGGCGAGCGATTCAAAAGACCCGTTTTCGTCAAATGCGGAATCCGCGTTTGCAGCGCGCATTATCGATATCCCCGGCGTCGACTCGCCGAACGGCAACAATGTGTCGCTCGAAGACCAAATGATGCGGTCGATCGAAGCGCAGCAGGATCATCAGACGGCGACGCTTTTGTACAAGAAAACGGTCGGCATTTTGCGCATGACCTTGCAGGGCAGAGTGTAGAATCGTCATGAACTCATTTGAAAATTCTATGAACGCCGCCGCCAGCGGCATGCGCGCGCAAGGGTTTCGCATGCGCGTCGTCAGCGAGAACATCGCGAATGTCGATACGCCCGGTTACCGCCGAAAGCTGTTGTCGTTCAACACCGCCATGGACTCTGCGTCAAAGGTGAGTCTGGTTTCGGCGGGCGATATGCGTCTCGACCAGAGCGCTCTCGAGGAACGGTACAATCCATCTCATCCGATGGCGGATGAAAACGGGAATGTTCAGATGTCGAACGTGAAGCTCATGGTTGAAATGGCGGACGGCCGCGAGGCAAGCCGCTCCTACGAAGCCAATCTCGCGACATTCCAACAGGCCAGGCAGATGTATTCCAGCCTGCTCGATATCCTGAAAAGATAGGTATTTCTCATGAATATCAACGCTTTCAATGCTCTGAAGACCGGCGCCGTGGCGCAGTCGCCGCTGAACGCGAAAAAGCCTCAAATGGCCGGGCAGGAAAACGGCGAGTCGTTCAATCCCGCCGGCGTCGCCAAAGATATGGCCAACGCCGTCGCCAACAGCGAACGGGCGGCGGCCGCTTACATGGTGGGTAAGGCCGATCCGCACTCGGTCGTCGAAGCGATGGCCTCAGCCGAGCTCGCTGTCGAAACAGTCGTGACCGTACGCAACCGTGTGGTCGAAGCCTACCAAGAACTTCTGCGCATGCCGATTTAGTTGGGTGGGGTGTAATCCATGACGGAAGCGGAAATCATTGACTTGCTGCGGGAGTATTTGTGGGCGGGCGTCTGGATTTCGGCGCCGCTGCTCATCACGGCGCTTGTCGTCGGCGTCGCCGTCGGTCTCTTTCAGGCGTTGACGTCTGTTCAGGAACTCACCCTGACATTCGTCCCGAAACTTGTGGCGATGCTGGTGGCATTCACCATTTGCATCGGCTTTTCCGCAAACCTGCTGCTTGGCATTTTTGACGACAGCCTCGCCCGCTTTGTCGCGCAATAGACGATGCGGATCCTTTTACTCATATGCTGCTGCTGGCTGTGGCGGCCCGTAGGCGCCGCGAGCGAAGCAACGCCGCCGACGCCTGATTGCGTTGCGGCGGCGGCCAAAGCCGAAGCGCGATACGGCATACCGGGTAGATGGCTGCAGGCGATCACGCTTGTTGAAACCGGACGCGGCGACGGAAAAGCGCGTTACGCCTGGCCCTGGACAACGAATATTGCAAGTGAAGGGCGCTATTTCGAGAACAAGTCCGATGTCGCCGGCTACATCCGCAAAAATATCCGCGCCGGCGTGAAGTCAATTGACGTGGGCTGCTTTCAGATCAACACGAAATGGCACGGGGAACACTTTTCGTCGATCGACGACATGCTCGATCCGGCGTTGGCGGCCGATTACGCAGCCAGATTTCTCGTCGACTTGAAGGGCGAATTTGGCGACTGGAACACGGCGGCGAAAACATATCATTCGCGCCAACGCAGCAAGCGTAATCGCTATGGACACAAACTGGCCGACGCAAAAAAGTTTCTTAGACACCAGAAAAACGCGACGAACAGAACACCGTTTCCGGCCTTGCGAGAAATTGAATTCACCACCGGCGCGTCAAATGGGGCTGGAGGCGTTGACCTTTCCGTCTTCACCGATCGCACGCCACTGTTCGACCAAGACCAGTTTCAACGCTTAATCGAAGGCGGCGAGCGCAGTGACCTTTAGTATCCGAACCTTCTTTCAGCCGACGGTCATGCTCGCCATCGCCTTGATGGTGGTTATCGTCATGATGGTCTTGCCGGCGCCGGCGTGGGTCGTTGATGTCGGCCTCACCGCATCGTTCGCGCTGGCGATTTTGATTCTGACCATAACGCTCTTCATTGACCGGCCGCTTGATTTTTCGTCATTCCCGACAGTTTTGCTGGCGTCGCTCCTGTTGCGGCTGTCCCTCAACATTTCATCGACGAAACTGATCATCAGCCAGGGCCACACCGGCGTCGATGCGGCGGGCGGCGTCATCCAAGGCTTCGCCATGTTCATCATGGGGGGGAACGTCTTTCTCGGCCTCGTTGTGTTCGTTGTCCTTCTGATCGTCAATTTCATGGTGATCACCAAGGGCGCAGGCCGCATGGCGGAAGTCGGCGCCCGTTTCGCCCTGGACGGCATGCCCGGCAAACAGCTCGCTATTGATTCCGACATCGCCGCCGGCGCCATCAGTCACGAAGAGGCGAAAGCGCGCCGCCAACTCGAACAAGAGGAAACAACATTCTTCGGTTCGCTCGACGGCGCCTCAAAGTTCGTGAAAGGCGACGCCATCGCGGGACTGCTGATCACCCTGCTCAATCTCGTGGTCGGCCTCGCCATTGGTATCGGCGCGCATCAGCTAACCTTCGGCGAAGCGATTACGACGTACTCTATTCTGACCGTCGGCGACGGTCTCGTTTCCCAGATCCCGGCGGTCATTATTTCCATCGCCGCCGCATTGCTTCTCTCAAAGGGCGGCGTGCTGGGCTCAACGGACCGGGCGCTTTTCACGCAACTGAGCAAGTATCCCGCGGCCATCGCCACCGTTGCGGCCATGCTCTGCGTGTTCGCACTGTTTCCCGGCATGCCGTTTCTCCCGTTCATGGCTGGCGCGCTGCTGTTGGGAGGGCTTGCCTTTGTCACGCAACGCCAGAAACAGCGGGAGGAATCGCAGCAAGCCGAAGTCGAAGCCAGAACCGCACCGGAACCGCAAAAAGAACAGTCGCTAGGCGATATTCTCGATCTCGACGAAATCCATATCGAGTTTTCACCGAACATCATTCCGCTATGCATGGATTCAGCAAGCGGCCTTGATAAGCGCATCTCAAAGATCCGCCGCTACGTCGCCGCCGAGTTTGGCTTTATCGTTCCGGCGACGCGCCTCACCGACAACACGACGCTTCGTGAAAACGAGTACGCTATTCGCATTCACGGCGTTGAAGTGGCGCGAAGCTGGCTCGATCCAAACGGCGTAATGGTCCTTACGCGCGAAGACACGCCCCTCAACATTCCAGGAAAAGACGTCACCGAGCCCGTTTACAACGCGCCGGCCCGCTGGATCGCGTCGGCCCGGACCGAAGAAGCCGTCGTGCTCGGCCTGCCTGTTATCGAACCGGTCGAAGTTGTCGCGACTCACTTATTGGAAGTGATCAAAGGCAACTTTGGCAGACTGATGACACGGCGCGCCTTGCAGCGCATTCTTGATGAGTTCGTTTCTACATCCGATCCGAAAAAAGCCGAAGCCAATCAAAAGATTCTCGACGAGTTCATTACGGACAAAACGCCGTTCGATCTTGTCCAGGCTGTATTACGGCTTCTGCTGGACGAATGCGTTTCCATCCGGAACCTGCCCGTCATTCTGGAGGCCATCGCCGAGGGGCGTTCGGCGCTCTCCACGCCGGAACAGATTGCCGAATATGTCCGCCAACGGATCGGGTTCCAGTTCACGTCGAAGCTTAGAAATAGCGAAGGATATCTGCCGCTCATTCAGCTTGCCCCCGAATGGGAAGAGCTGTTCATGCAGCAGGAGACAAAGCAGGAGAACGGCGTCAGCGACATCGCCCTGTCGCCGGTAGACTTCAACAGGCTTGCCGCGTCGATACGCGAGAAAGTTGCGCAAGCGGTATCGAAGGGCGCGTTTCCCGCCATTGTCACGAGTTCCAAGCGGCGCCGCTTCATCACCACCGTTCTCTCCGCCAAGGGCATTCGCAATCCTGTCATTTCCTATGAGGAAATCGATCCGACGGAGCGGCCGTCCATTCTCGGCGTTGCGTAGGAGAGGCGCCAATGGACGCCGCGATTTTCCTGAAACTGGCGCCGCTTCATGATTTGGCCAACGGCCATCTCATCACCGCCGCAGCGATTTTCGCCCGGCTGTCGGCGCTGTTCATGTTCCTGCCCGGCCTTGGCGAACGCGTCATGCCTGTCCGGGTGCGGCTGGTCGTAGCGTTGGGGCTGATGGCGGTATTGCTGCCCGCGGTTTCCGGCGGCGTTGAGGCGCCGACTCAACCGTCAAAGATCGCCGCCATGATTGCAGCGGAAGCGGTGTCGGGCGCGCTCATCGGGTTCAGCATTCGCATCGCCATCTTCGCCATTCAGATCGCCGGCGTCATCGCCAGCCAAAGCTTGTCGCTGGCGCAGCTTTTCGGCTCGAACATGTCTTTTGAGCCGGAAACGCCCATCTCAACTATGCTGATGTTTGCAGCGATCGTCGTCGCGGTAACCGCCGGCGTTCATTTTGAAGCCGTCAGTGTGTTGATCATGTCTTATGACATCATCCCGCTCGGACGGTTCCCCGGCGCAAGCGCAACCGGCGAATGGGCGGCCGGACGCGCAGCCTTCGCTTTCAGCGCAGGCCTGTCTCTCGCCTTCCCGTTCGTGGTGCTGGGTTTCATTTACAACCTCGCGATCGGCGCCGCGAACCGCGCCATGCCGCAGCTCATGGTCGCGTTTGTCGGCATACCCGCTGTCACGTTCGCCGGTTTGGTGCTGCTCGCCGCCGGCGCGCCCGCCCTGTTGGGCGTGTGGCTTGACCTCATGCGCGACGTGATCCTCGAGCTGATGGCGCGACAGCTATGAGCGATAACGAACAGTCCAGCAACGAGAACAAGACCCAGGAACCGACGCAGCAGAAGCTGCGCAAATCGCGGGAACAGGGGGACGTTCCCTACTCCAACGAAACGACGGCGGCCGCGACCTATGCGGTTCTCTTCATTGTCATTGTGACCATGTCCGGCTGGCTCAGCGCAAACATTTATGCGGGGCTGGCGCCGTTCTTCTCCAAACCGGAGACAATCGCCGCGGCGTTGTTTTCGGCGCCGCAGCCCAGCGAAACGGCCAGCCTCGTCTTTAAGCTGACAAAGGCGACCCTTGCATTAATGGCGATCCTGACCATTGGCGTTTTCCTGTCCGTCTTCGCACAGCGAGCCTTCGCCTTTGCGCCGTCAAAGCTAAAACCGAAATGGTCGCGGATCTCTTTCGTCGAGAACGCCAAGCAGAAATACGGACCGGACGGCATATCTGAGTTTCTGAAAAAAGCGGTGAAACTGTGCGCCATCATGGCGATCGTCCTCTTTGCGGTGAAAGACAGGTTTTTCGAACTCCACACGCTGGCTGGACTGCCGGCGAACGCGCTGCTTGAGCATCTGGCGCAGGAAGCGATCTTCTTTATTGGACTCATTACAGCTGCGGCGGTGCTGATCGCCGCGGTCGACCTGCCATGGCGCTATTTCCAACACCGCCGTCGCCTTCGCATGACCCACGAAGAAGTGAAACGTGAAAACAAAGAGAGCGAAGGCGATCCCATGCTGAAAAGCGCACGGCGGCAAAAGGCCGAAGCGATCGCCGCCAACCGCATGATGGCCGACGTGCCGAAAGCCGACATCGTGATTGTAAACCCGACCCATTATGCGACGGCGTTGAAGTGGAACCGCAAAAACGGATCGGCGCCGATCTGCGTTGCAAAAGGCGTCGACGAGATCGCCGCGCGCATCCGGCAAACGGCCGCCGAGGCCGGCGTTCCGATCAAGCGCGATCCGCCGACGGCGCGCTCGATCTATGCGCTTGTCGACATTGGACAGGAAATTAAGCGCGAACACTTCGCCGCTGTCGCCGCCGCCATTCATTACGCAGATCAAATGCGCAAAAAGTGGCGCGGGAGGAAACGACCGTGAACCGCGACGACATCAGGACCCTGCAACGGTTGTTGGAACTCAAACGCCAAGTTGACGAGAGCGCCTTTAAAAAACGCGCTGAAGCGCAAAAGGCGCTAATGCATGAAGCTGAACGCATGCAACACGAAGCATTCAGGACCAGCACGCCGGGAACGGAGCAGCCCACAAACGTCGAATTTTTGGCGCTGGAACGATTCCGCGAAAAAATGCTGCAGGAAGCATCACGTCTAAGGAAAAGCGCGCAAGAGATGTCCGCAGAGTTAGACGCAGCGCGGTCGACCACGCAACATGCGCTGCGCCGCGAGCAAGCGCTTCAGACGATTTCAACGCAGGTTCAAAGGGCTGTTCGAGCCGAGGCCAACAATCGGGATGAGGACTTGCGCGAGCAAAACACGCTGCTGAACTACTGACGCGCCAACGTGCCGACAATCTGACGGACCTGGCTTTTCAGCGGCGGCGCCAGCTGGCGAAGCATCTCGATGATTTCAATTTCCTGCTCAGAATACTCAAAGACTTCCTTTGGCGGGAACTCTTTCGTTAACAGATCCTTGAACAAGTCATTGGGCGTGATGTCCAGGGCGAAACAGATTGCGAGCATTCGACTTGCAGGCAGCCGGTTGAGTCCCTTTTCATACTTTTGAATTTGCTGAAACGTGATACCGAGACGATCGGCCAGATCTTTCTGGGAAACATGTTTTTGATTCCGCAGCAGCCGCAGACGCCGACCGACATATGAATCAACAATGTTTTGCTGAAGCGCTTTTGAATTTTTGTTCGCCATTGCAACCTACCCAACTCACCAAGGCCTCCAATCCAACGATGGAGACGTCAGTAATTAGGTAGGTTTAAATCGTTAATCGCTTATTAACACGCCAAGGGCGTAAACACACCAATAAAGCGAGATTAGGTTACCAATTCCCTAATTTCTTGTCGTTTAGCAACATTATTTTGCGGTTTTTTCATCATTCGACACGGAACCGAACACCTAATAATTGTACCGCTCCCGGGGTTGCTTTTCACCGTTAGGTCGCCGCGCATCAGGGCCAGCAATTTTCTCGACAACGCGACGCCAACCCCCAAACCGCTGGAATGTTCGCCGCCCGCTTCGGCCGCCGGTGAGTCTGAGTCAGCGTAAAATACCGTTTGAACCCGTTCCGGCGTCATGCCGACGCCGGAATCGCGGATTATGAAAGACAAACGGCGGTTGTGATAAACGGTCAACGTTACATCACCGCAATCGGTGTAGCGAATGGCGTTACCGATCAGATTGACAAGAACCTGACGCAACCTCTTGCGGTCACCAACAACGCTTGCGCTTTTGTCAAATTTTGGTTTGAGCTTAAGCGCTATGCCCTTGATGTTGGCGTGCGGCCAAAGCAAATCCATGACTTCTTCCACCAACGCGCGCAGCGTGAATTCTTCCTCACACACTTTTGGAACGCCCTGCTCAAAGCGGGCCGCTTCGATGAAATTCGACACATATTCGCAAAGATAGGACACAGTGCGTTCGCAGTTTAATGCTATGCGACGATACTCATCATTGAGATTCGCCGCCAGCAACGACTTCTGTGCAAACCTGAGCGTTTCCAACGGTACGCGGATTTCATGCGCTATCAATCCAAGCAGACGAGTCTGGATCGCTGCATTCGCGGCGCTTTTCCGCGCGCGCCGCTGTAAGTCGTACGCCCTGATTGACGACAGTACGGCTTTTTCGAAATACCCCGACGCAATAACCGACGGGGGATGAACATCCACGGCGCCGAATTCTTTGTCGGCCCATAACCGCACGTCTTGTGCATCGGATGAAAAGATCAGCACCGGACAGGCAAAATCTGATTCAGAAATTTCGCGGCGCAGGCGTGACGCCAACGCCTCGTCTTCGTCAAAATCGACAATGGCGCAGGCGACGGATCCGGACCGCGCTTGATTAACAAAGGATGAATCACTGTCGCTGCGGCGCACTGCGAAGCCGCCGTCTGCGCAGCGCAACGCCATCGCTGCGGCGGCGGCGTTTAGCGTCGCGCCGGTCTTGGCGAGCAACAGTATGTTTTCCGGTCTATCCATGGATTCGCGCCGCCGCGGATGTGATACCCGGTATTGATGTATTCGCTTTAAGTTTTGATTTCTTTAATCAACCTGAATGTACGCCTGCCTGGAGCCGAAAATGCGAGCGCGTTCAAAACGCGCCGTAACGACAGCGCCAAAGACCCGCCCATTATTATAGAAGCTGCACCCAAAAACCTCCATATCGACACCTTCATTGCACGGATCACCATGGTCGCGGTTTGCGCTGATCGCGTCGAGCGCCCACCCCGCTCCAAAACTCGGTTAATCATAAATCAACCTAGTGGTGCTTTCTTGGCCATGAAGCATTTCGCCGCTGTTCCAGGGGACCGGGATAAAAAATGAGCGAGCAATCCTTGCAACATACGGAGCCGAAAGAAATCGGAGCTGAGGCTATCCGTGCACTGACCAGCATGAATATTCCGCCCAAACCCGAATACTATGAGGTTTGGTTTTCTCATCTTGAAAAGAACAATGAAGACCTTTCTTCGGAGATCGAAAAAAAGATCGAGTGCGACGAGCGTGTCGATGAGTTCTTTTTGAAGGCGATCCATGAAAGGTATTTTGAAATCGCGCACCCGGCCAAGGTCGTCGAAAAAATCGCCGTCGACGCCCTGACGGAAACCAACTCTCTGAAGGAGTTGTCGGACACGTTCAGCTCGAACACGCAGAAATTCGGCGCTGACCTGGCGCAAGCCTCGCAACAGGCGGTTGAGGACGAAGACGCGCCCGGGTCGGCGACACGCCTCATGGCAGCGCTGGTCGACGCCGCACAGGAAGCGATTACGAGAAATCAAAGACTCGAAAAAGACCTCTCCACCGCGACCATCAAGATCCAAAAACTACAGTCTTCGATTGAAGTCATCGCAAAAGACGCATCAACCGACTTTCTCACCGGTCTCAACAATCGCCGTCACTTTGACTCCATGGCGCCGAAACTGGTGGACGCGGCGCATAGTGAAGAAGCGCCTTTGTGCCTTATTGTCGCTGATATCGATCTCTTCAAACAGTTTAATGACAAGTGGGGGCACCCTGTCGGCGACCAGGTTTTGAAACTTGTCGCTGATGTCCTCAGAGAGAACATCAAGGGCCAGGATCTATTGTCGCGATATGGCGGCGAGGAATTCGTAATCGCATTGCCGAATACGTCGATTGAGGACGCAACAAAGCTCGCCGAGAACATTAGGATCGCTGTTTCCCGGCGAAAACTGGTCAACAGAGCGAACAACAAGAATCTCGGGCGCGTGACGATGTCTTTCGGCGTTTCGCAATTGAGATCAGATGAAACGGCTACGAGCCTTTATAAATCGGCGGACGGCGCACTCTACGAAGCCAAGGAAACAGGGCGCAACAAAGTTGTCTGCCACTCGCGCGTCGGGGCGTTCGCCTGACCGGAACCGCGCAACGCGCTCGAAAGGAATGGACCTATGAACATCCAGCACGCGGCGGCGACCGAACCGGGCTTTCGAGACAGCGTCAATCTGATGGTCGAACGGGCGATCGACTTACTCGATCTCCCGGAAGGGCTCTCTGAGAACATCCACACGTGCAACTCAACCTATTGCGTTCGCTTCGGCGTGCGCTTGCGGGGGAAGGTTCACACCTTCACTGGCTATCGTGCAGTGCATTCAGACCATATGGAGCCCGTGAAGGGCGGCATTCGATACGCCATGAATGTGGACCAGGACGAAGTCGAGGCGCTCGCTGCGCTGATGACCTACAAATGCGCGCTTGTCGAGGCGCCCTTCGGCGGTTCCAAAGGCGGCCTGGCGATCGACCCGACTGAATGGTCAGAAGACGAACTAGAGAAGATTACGCGCCGCTTCGCATACGAACTCACGAAGAGAGACCTCATCAATCCGTCGCAGAATGTGCCGGCGCCCGACATGGGCACGGGCGAGCGCGAAATGGCTTGGATTGCAGACGAATTCCGGCGCATGAACACGACGGATATCAACGCGAGAGCCTGCGTCACGGGCAAACCGCTCTACGCCGGCGGCATCGCCGGCCGGGTGGAGGCGACCGGCCGCGGCGTTCAGTATGCGATTCGTGAATTCTTCCGGCACAAGGAAGACGTTCAATCCGCGAATCTGGACGGCGAGCTCGAAGGCAAGCGCATTATCGTCCAGGGGCTGGGCAATGTCGGATACCACGCCGCCAAGTTTCTCTCACAAGAAGACGGCGCAAAAATCATCGCCGTTATCGAGCGCGGCGGCGCCGTCTCGAATCCGGACGGCGTCGACATTGACGCGCTGAAGGCGCACCTGACCGAAACCGGCGATGTCCGCGGATTTAAAGGCGGCAAGTTCCAAAGCAAGGGGGCGGCGCTGCTGACGGCGGAATGCGATATTCTTATTCCCGCAGCGATGGAAAGCGCCATCACGCTGAAAAACGCCGACGACGTTCAAGCCAAGCTTATTGTCGAGGCCGCCAACGGCCCCGTCACGGCGAAGGCGAACGAAATTCTCAACGACCGCGGCTGCGTGATTATTCCGGACCTCTACGCCAATGCGGGCGGCGTTACGGTTTCTTACTTTGAGTGGGTGAAGAACATATCTCACATCCGCTTCGGACGAATGCAACGCCGTCAGGAAGAGACCCGTCAATCAGAACTCATGGCTGAAATCGAGGCCATGACCAACCGCAAATTCGGGGACATGTTCCGTCAGAACTACAAGAACGGATCAAAGGAAATCGACCTCGTGCGGTCGGGTCTTGATGATACGATGCGGTGCTCTTACGAGTGTATGCGCACTGTCTGGCGCGAAAACGAACAGTGTCCGGATCTTCGCACAGCCGCTTATATCGTCGCCTTGCAACGCGTTGCACAGACCTATTCAAGCTTAAATCTCTAGGCGGACATTCTCCGCAGGCGCCGTGAACGGCGCCGACTAACCGCCTGACCGAATCGATAACGCAATCGATTCGGGCAAGTGCGCAATAAGTACACTTTAAATAATCCGCGAACAGGGTTCCACTTATTGGTGTAGGGCACTCCCGCTCTACCCAATAAGGAGACTCACAATGTTGGATAAATCTTTGATTGACGAGCAAAAACGCCTTCTCGTTGCAGAAAATACACTTAAAAATCAGGCGAAGAGAATTGCGTCGGGACGCGGTGTCAGTCCTGCAATCGTCAATGGTGCGGTTGCCGCAGCGATCGCGGCCGGAACCGCCGCGGCGATAAAGCTTGGCGATGCGACCCCCTTCGCCTATGCTGAGAAGCTGGCCGAGGCAAATCGGTCTCTCGAAGGTAAAGAGCTTATCGTGGCGCTGGCGGATATTATGTCCGCGGGTCACGCCGCCATTGAGCAGCTTGCCGTGAACGGCGGCTTTCTGATCGCTGAAGCGAGCGGCGGCACGCCAAAGGAACTGGTTTCGGAGGTTGTTCGGTTATCGCTGAATATCTGACAGTCCTAGGAAACTCCGGCTGGGCGGCGATCGTCATTGGCGTATTGTTGCTGGCGCTCGCCTCCCGGTCGAACCACATCATCAGGGCGACGTTGATTGTCGTAGCGCTGTGGCTGAGTTCGGTCGCCGCCTATTCATTCTTCTACCCTGATTACCTGTTGCGGCTGGGCCTCGACGCCGCCGCAACCGGGCTGTTCGTGTTTTTATGGCGCCGGACCTCCGGCGCCATCGCCAACCTGTATCGCGATCTTGGCTTTCTGCACGGAATCTATGTTGCGGTGATGCTGTTTACGCCCATCGCACGATATGTCAGCGGCGCGCCGCCCATAAAAGATACAGAATCACAAAGCGAATTCTATCTTGTGGCGGCTGTTTCAGACGCTGTCTTCGTCCTGGTGCTGGCCTATGTTTCGGTTTACGCCGTAGGCAAGACCTTCCTTGATCTGCGCTCAGGCTGGGGCAACATGAAAAACGCCGCGGAAGCCTTTCAGCGAACCGTCGCCAGCGAAAGCGCCAAGGAACAGGGCTTCGCACCGCGCGCCGGTTACGACGCCGTGGAAGACCACGAAGCGACCCACCGTGTGCGGGCCGTATTCGGCCGCTTGTTTCCGCCGCCCAAAGTGCTCGCAAAGGCCCTGCGCCGGGCTCGAACCGAGTTCGAGAAGCCGCCAGGGGATAAGACGAGCCGCTGACCGACTCCTGCGGTTCAACGCTCGCCCTGTAGCGCCGCCGCCGCATCGGACTAGCGTCTTGACCTCTGCCGAAAGCATGGCCATGTAACGCGCCTTTGCTTTCCGGCGGCTGGGCCCCAAGACAATGACCGACGCATATCTCAATCGCCGTACGTTCGCGATTATTTCGCACCCGGACGCCGGCAAGACGACGCTGACGGAAAAACTCCTGTTGGCTTCAGGCGCCATTCGGCTCGCGGGAGAGGTCAAGGCTAAGGGCGAGCGGCGCCGAGCCCGGTCGGATTGGCTCGCCATCGAACAAAAACGCGGCATTTCCGTCACCACGTCCGCCATGACTTTTGAATTCAACGGAAACGTTTTCAATCTGTTGGACACGCCGGGCCACGAAGATTTTTCCGAAGACACCTATCGCACCCTGACGGCCGTCGATTCCGCGGTCATGGTGATCGACGCCGCCAAAGGCATCGAGGCGCAAACCCGTAAGCTGTTCGAAGTCTGTCGCCTGCGGGACATCCCCATCATCACCTTCGTCAACAAAGTCGACAGGGAGGGTCGCGACCCCTTTGAAATCATAGACGAGGTCGCCGACCAGCTCGCGCTCGACGTCACGCCGAAAGTCTGGCCGATCGGAACAGGCGGCCTGTTCAAAGGCTGCTACGATATGGACCACGACCGGATTTTGACACCGGCCGATGATGACGCCGGACACTACGCCAGGACCTTGAACGCGGACGGTCCGGACGCCAAGCAGCTCGATGAGATCGCGGGCGCCGACATGGCCAATGACGTCAGGGAGCAAATGGAGTTGGCGCGAGAGGGATACGCGCCGTTTGATCTTGACGCATTCCGGGACGGCACGCTGACGCCGGTCTATTTCGGGTCGGCGTTGAAGGAGTTTTCCGTCGCAGAACTCTTGCGCGATATCGGCGAATTCTCCCCACCCCCGCGCGAGCAAGACGCCGGCGACGACAAGATCATGCCGAACGCCAAGGACGTGTCCGGCTTCGTCTTTAAGGTGCAGGCGAATATGGACCCGAACCACCGCGACCGCATTGCCTTCGTGCGCATGTGTTCAGGCACGTTCAAGCGCGGCATGAAGCTGAAAGTCACGCGCACCGGCAAAGCGCTCGCCGTCAACAACCCGATCTTCTTTCTGGCGCAGGACCGTCAGCTTGCAGAGGAAGCCGTTGCGGGAGACATTGTCGGCATCCCAAATCACGGCGCGCTCGGCGTCGGCGACACGATGAGCGAAAAGGATGGTCTGCAGTTCTCCGGATTGCCGGACTTCGCACCGGAAATCATCCGCCGGGTTCGCCTCGACGATCCGATGAAGTCAAAGCAGATGAAACGCGCCATGATTGCGCTCGCCGAAGAAGGGGCGAGCCAGGTATTCACGCCGGCTCTCGGCGCGGACTTCTATGTCGGCGTCGTCGGCGCGCTGCAGCTCGACGTCATCCAGGAGAGATTAAAAGCGGAATACGGCGTCGCTGCGACGCTGGAAGCATGCGGCTACGACACCGTTCGCTGGATCGGCGGAGACGAGGATGATGTGAAATCCTTCGTCGCCAAAAACCAGGGCGCGGTCGCCCATGACCGCTACGGAACCCCGGTGTTTCTTGCGCGATCCCAGTGGGAAGCCGGATACGCCGAGGAGAAAAATCCCGACGTGAAATTCCTGAAAACGCGCGAGCGCGTCTAACGCATCGTCGCAAAAGCGCATCACAACGTCCGGTCTTCGTGCTAGCCTGTTCCCAGCAAGATCAGGGAGACGCATTGATGACCCGACACGACCCCGACGGCGCCCGCCTGCCCATCAAAATTGACACCACGTCGAACGGCGAGTTTGCGCCCGTCGCCCTCGACAAGCGCAATGAGGTCGCCAACGCCCTCGCCCATGACTGGGCCGGCGCCAATGCGCGGCGCAAGGGCGCCTCTCGTCGCGACTTCATGGTTTCCGCCTGCGGCGCCGCGACGACGCTGCTTGCGGTCAATCACGCCAACGCCGCTGCGGACAAGCCCAAAAAAGGCGCGTCTTTCGACGTCCCCGTTGACGCCGCTCTCGACGAAGCCGCGGCCCTTGAGGCGCTCGGCGGCAACGAGTTCATTTTCGACGTTCAGGGTCACTATGTGAATCCGGCCGGCGCATGGCTGCAGGATTTGCCCGACAGCGCGCGCCCGTTATCTGGCGTCTCTAACCCGTGCGTGCAGGACATAGGAACGGACGACCGCGAGTATTTGAAGTGTCTCGGCGCCGACGCATTTATCAAGGACATCTTTCTCGACTCCGACACGGACATGATGGTGCTGTCCTTCGTCCCCTCGGCGCGCGATGCGGAGCCGTTGACGATTGAAGAAGCCGATGAAACGCGCCGCATTGTCGACGCTATGGACGGCGACCACCGGCTGATGCTGCACGGCCGGGTTAACCCGAACCAACCGGGCGATCTGGAGGACATGGATCGTCTTGCTACGGATTTTCCCATCGCGGCGTGGAAAACCTACACGCAATGGGGGCCCGACGGTCAGGGCTTCTTCATGACAGACGATGCAGGCGAGCGCATGATCGAAAAGGCGCGCGCGCTGAACGTCAAGAACATCGCAATCCACAAGGGGTTGGCGTTCGGACCGAAATCTTACGAACATTCGCTTTGTTCCGATATCGGCGAAGCCGCCAAGCGCCACCCGGATATCAACTTTATTCTCTACCACTCTGGGTTCGACACGCAGGTGAGCGAAGAGGCCTTCACGCCCGGCGCCGGGAAAAGCGCGGGCATGGACGTCTTGTGCCAATCGCTGATCGATGCAGGCGTCAAACCGGGCGCCAATGTCTACGCCGAACTCGGCAGCACCTGGCGCTTCCTGATGCGCGATCCGGACATGGCGGCGCACGCGCTTGGCAAACTCATCAAGTACTGCGGCGAAGACAATGTGCTGTGGGGCACGGACTCCATCTGGTACGGCTCGCCCCAGGATCAGATCCAGGCCTTCCGGGCGTTTCAGATCTCAGATGAATTCCAGGAGCGGTTCAGCTATGCCAAAATGACCAAAGCGGTCAAAGCGAAGATCTTTGGGCTCAACGCGATGAAGCCTTACGGCATATCGCTTGAAGAGGCCAAAAAGCGCGCCGCCGTCGACGGACTGTCGAAACGCAAACATGCGTATCTGGAAGATCCCGATCCCTCATTCGCCACCTACGGCCCCAAAACCCGCCGTCAGTTCCTCAATTTCAGGGCGCGCCATGGCGCTGGACCGTCTTAGGAGACAACAGACGATTAAGCATTTGGCGTCAGCCTGCGTTTCCGGTTAAACCGGCTGGAAAACATCAGCAGGCCACCTATGACGGCGTATAAGAGAGGCGATCCGATTGCGGTGCTCGGCATGTCCGGGGTCGGCAAAACGCGCGTCGCGGCGATGATGCGCCGCGACGCCGACTGGTTCCACTACTCGGTCGATTACCGGATCGCCACCCGTTATATGGGCGAAGCCATTGTCGACAATTTCAAACGCGAGGCGATGAAAACGCCGTTCTTGCGCGAACTGTTGAAGTCAGATTCCATCTACATTTCTTCAAATGTGACTTTTGACAATCTGGCGCCGCTTTCGACCTATCTCGGCAAGCCCGGCGATCCCAATAAGGGCGGCATTCCGTTTGCTGAATATATTCGCCGACAACGCGAGCACCACGAAGCCGAACAAGCCGCCCTGCTCGACACGCCAAAATTCGCAGAGAAAGCCAAAACGATTTACGGCTACGACCATTTCATTTGCGACACGGGCGGTTCCATATGCGAAATCGTTGACGCTGACGATCCAAGCGATCCCATCCTGACCGAGCTGCGAAACTGCTGTCTCATCGTCTATGTCGCCGACGACGAAGCGCATCGGGACGCGCTGAAGGCGCGGTTCGATAAGAATCCCAAGCCAATGTACTACAACGAGGCCTTCCTCAGACAGTGCTGGACCGACTACCTGGCTCAAACAGGCGAGGATGAATCCGCGGTCGACCCGGACGCGTTTATCCGCTGGGGGTTCGCGCGTCTGATCGACTGGCGCGCGCCGCGCTACCAGGCGATCGCCGATAATTGGGGCGTGACCATTTCAGCGTCCGCCCTCGAAAACGCGCAAACCCCGGAAGACTTTCTTGATCTCGTGGAAAAATCCTCTATCAACCGTTGAATTTTCAACGATTTTTAAGTCACAGCGCGAAGCTGTTCAGCACCTCTTTTCTGCAGCCACTCTAGGTCTTGACCCGTTGATGATTTTAGTTAGTTTATAAACTAATTTGTTTAGGGAGACGGCGTCATGACCACGCGGCGAATGATCCTGACCACCGGCGCGGCCGCTGCGGCGGTCCTCATCGGCGGCGCAACCTATCGAGCATGGTCGCCCGGGACCGGCCCCGCCACGGCGCCCTGGCGCGCGGCGGAAGACGGGTTCGGCGATCCGCGACTTAACGCCCTCGCCTATGCAATCCTCGCCCCCAATCCGCATAACAGACAGCCCTGGTTGTTCGAACTGGTCGGCGATAATCAAATCGACATCCGATGCCAGCTCGATCGACGCCTGCCCGAGACGGACCCATTCGACCGGCAAATCATCATCGGCTTCGGCTGTATGCTCGAGTTGCTGCGGCAAGCGGCGGCGGAAATGGGATACGCCGTCGCGATTACGCCATTTCCCGACGGCGCGCCCGAGCCGCGCCTTGATAAGCGGCGGATTGCGTCTGCAATCTTCACGGCTGACGCAGCTCAACGGGATCCCCTGTTTCAGGATGTTTTGTTGCGACGAACCAACCGCGAGACTTTTGACCCTGCAGCGCACGTGGCCGCCGATACGCTTGCGACGGTTCTTGCGGCGGCAGTCGATGAGTCCTCAGCAGGCGGTACGGTTGACGCAGACCAAGTCGCGCGTCTTGTTGATATCGCCGCGCGCGGCTGGCGCATCGAACACGAAACAGACGCAACGAGACGCGAGAGCATTGAGCTCATGCGCATCGGCAATCGCGCCGTCGCCGATTACCCCGACGGCATCGCTATCGACGGCGTCGCTATGGGCCTATTGAGTATGGCCGGCGTTATCACGCCGGAGACGCTCGATACGCCGGGATCAAGCGCATACGAACAAGGCTTCAGCATGTATCTCGGGCTGGTCGAAAGCGCGCGCGGATTCGTCTGGATCAAAACGACGGACAATGCGCGCGAAACGCAGATCGCCGCTGGCCGGGACTGGGTGCGCATGAACCTCGCGGCGCAGGCGCTGGGCCTTGGTATTCATCCGTTGAGCCAGGTCCTTCAGGAATTTCCGGAAATGGCGGCGCTCTACAGCGAAGCGCGACAGGAGCTAAACGCCGCCGAGGGCGGCGTTGTACAAATGCTGGCCCGCATCGGATACGGGAAGACTCCGCCCCCCTCGCCGCGCTGGCCGCTGTCTTCGCGCCTCGTCGACGCCGGCGCATGACGAAGGTTTCGGACGGCGCCGTCCGCCCTGTTTTCGCATTCTTCACTGAGATTGGCATTCTCGACCAGCTCGCGTCCGCCGAACTCGCGCGCGCGCTTGGCAGTCAAATGAACAAGTCAGAGTTCGGCGTGTTGACGCACTTCGTTCGCCGTGACGATCCGGTGACGCCGACGCATCTCGCAAAGGCGTTTCAGATGGCGAAACCATCGATGACGGTAACGCTTTCCAAGCTCGAAGCGAAAGGGCTGGTTTCCATCGAGGCCAGCCCCCAGGACAGGCGTCAGAAGTTTGTGCGCATCACCCGGAAGGGCCGCATCGCCCACCAAGAGGCGCTTTCGCGGATTGCGCCGCTCATGGCCGAACGCCTTGCCGGCTTCGACACGGCGAAGATTGCTGCGATCCTGCCCGTACTGGGCGAACTGCGGGCACATATGGACGCCGCCCGAAATCGCGCAGACCGCATCGGATGAGGCGAAGGTCAGCGCGCCGGCGTCATCTGCTTCCGAATTTCCAGCGCGCGCCGATGACGATGGCGGCGTCGATACACAAACGCAGCGAACCGCGCCGCGAACGGCGTTCGCCAGCCGGCGTCTACGACGATACTATCCGTCCACCGCACGCGGTCTCCGTCTGGTTGCACTGACAGATTGTGATCCCAACGGCGAACTGATGCGTTGTGCTCGCGGCTTTGGATAACCCGATTGGCGCGGTCGACTTTTTCAACATGGATGACGTGTCCTTTGTTCTTGAAAACCCCCCAAAAGGTGACGTCGATTGAATAGGCATCGCCCTCCTTCACCTCTCCGGTCGGCCCGCCCTCATACGCAGCGAGCCCCCGCATCGCTTCTTCGAGTTCCTCGAAGCGGAGCGCTTCAGCGAAAACGGCGTCTGCGTCACCGGGATAAAAAGCGGAAATTTTGACGACGGCGGCCATGATGTTCCCAACAATGATGCGCCGAGATGCTTAGACTATGCCGCGACGCGGACAAAGCAGTCTTTCCCTCTCACTTCCGCAGCAAGAGGAAACTTTTTTGCATCCGCTCACCCCGGCGAAAGCCGGGGCCTCATGAAACTTGCTCCAGAGTACGCGCATTGAGATCCCGGCCTACGCCGGGATGAGCGGATTGGGGACACAGGCTGAGTCCATTTCTTCACCGAAGGTCGAGGCTTTTGGAATGACAAAAAAACGGGCCGCCTCGTTACCCGAAACGGCCCGCATATTCCTGACGGACAAATGACTAGTTCAGGTCGAACCGGTCAAGGGTCATCACCTTGGTCCACGCCGCGACAAAGTCGTTCACGAACGCTTCCTCGGCGTCGTTATAGGCGTAGGCTTCGGCGATTGCGCGTAGTTCGGAATTCGAGCCGAAAATGAGATCGACTTCCGTCGCCGTCCACTTTTGCTCGCCGGTCGCGCGATCAACGCCCTCATACACGCCGTCCGCCGCCGGCTTCCATTGCGTTCCCATGTCGAGCAGGTTGACGAAGAAGTCGTTCGTCAACACGCCCGGCTGGTCGGTGAGAACGCCGTGCGCGGCGCCGCCGGCGTTGGCGTTCAATGCGCGCATCCCGCCCACGAGCGCGGTCATTTCCGGCGCCGTCAGCGTCAGCACATCAGCCTTGTCGACAAGAAGTTCAGACGGTGCGCGGCCAGAAGTTTCGCCGGCGTAGTTTCTAAAGCCGTCGGCCATCGGCTCAAGCACGCCAAACGAGGCAACGTCCGTTTCTTCCATCGTTGCGTCCATGCGTCCGGGCGCGAAGGGAACCGTGATACTGTGGCCCGCATCGCTCGCCGCTTTTTCGATCGCAGCGGCGCCGCCCAAAACAATGAGATCAGCCATGGAGACGCGTTTGCCGCCGACCGATGCGTTATTGAAGTCTTCCTGAACGCGCCCAAGCGTCTCAAGCACGTTCGCAAGCGCCGCTGGGCTGTTCGCTTCCCAGTCCTTTTGCGGCGCGAGGCGCAACCGCGCGCCGTTGGCGCCGCCGCGCATGTCGGTGTCCCGGAATGTCGACGCGGACGCCCAAGCTGCCCGCGTTAGATCAGATACAGACAATCCGGACGCCAGGATGGCTGATTTCAGCTGAGCGATGTCGCCGGCGTTGATCAGCGGATGATCAACCGCAGGGATTGGGTCCTGCCAGATCATGGCTTCATCCGGGACGTGAGAACCGAGATAACGCGCGCGCGGTCCCATATCCCGGTGCGTCAGCTTAAACCATGCCCGCGCAAAGGCCGCTTCAAACTCTTCCGGGTTATCCAGGAAGCGTTGCGAGATCTCCCGATAGGCCGGATCAAATTTCAGCGACAAATCGGTCGTGAACATGATCGGCGCGTGGCGTTTGTCCGGGTCGTGGGCGTCCGGCACCAGTTGCGCCGCGGCCTCCTCAGTGGGAATCCACTGAATGGCGCCGGCCGGGCTCTTTGTCTGTTCCCATTCGAAGTTGAACAGGTTCGTCAGGTATTGGTGCGTCCATTGCGCCGGGCTTGACGTCCAGGCGCCTTCAAGGCCGCTGGTGATCGTGTCCCCGGCGTTGCCGGTTCCGCATTCGTTGTTCCATCCTAGCCCCTGGTGTTCGACGCTTTCTCCCGCCGGCTCCGGTCCGAGACACCCTTCCGGACTGCGCGCGCCGTGGGCCTTGCCGAAGGTGTGGCCGCCTGCAATCAACGCGACGGTTTCTTCGTCGTTCATCGCCATCCGGCCGAACGTGTCGCGGATGTCTTTCGCCGCGGCCAGAGGATCCGGATTACCGTTCGGGCCTTCGGGATTGACGTAAATCAGTCCCATCTGAACCGCCGCCAGCGGCCTCTGCAGTTCGCGGTCGCCGCTATAGCGCTCGTCGGCGAGAAACTCGTTTTCTGGTCCCCAGTAAACAAGATCCGGCTCCCAGGCGTCGATGCGTCCTCCGGCAAATCCAAGCGTTTCGAAACCCATCGATTCCATGGCGACGTTGCCGGTGAGAATCATTAAATCAGCCCACGAAATACTGCGGCCGTATTTTTGCTTGATCGGCCATAGCAACCGTTGCGCCTTGTCGAGATTGGTGTTGTCGGGCCAGCTGTTCAACGGTTCAAAACGCTGTTGGCCGGCGCCCGCGCCGCCGCGGCCGTCGAATGTGCGATACGTACCCGCGCTGTGCCACGCCATGCGAATGAAAAATGGTCCGTAGTGCCCAAAATCGGCCGGCCACCAGTCCTGCGAGTCCGTCATCACCGCTTCCAGGTCTTTCTTAACGGCGTCGAGGTCGAGGCGCGCGAACGCTTCCGCGTAATCAAAATCATCGCCCATCGGATCATCGGAAGCTGCATTCTGGCGCAACACCGTCAAGTCTAGCTGCTCCGGCCACCATTCTTCATTTGCTTTTGGCTCGCCGATCCCCCTTGTCGGCGCCGAAGCCGTTGACGCCGGCGCCGCATAGTCCTCCGCGGTATCCGCCGTGGGCGCCGCAGGCGACTCTTGTTCAGCGCCTTGATCTTGCGAACACGCCGCAAGACTGAGCGACAATGCAGCGGCTGACGCCAACAAAGTCGATTTCAGTTTGAGATTCATGTCTTCAGCTCCCTATCAATTCTGTTTCTCGATTAGTGAAACGCATCAATTCTCAGCGCATTGCGCCAGCTCAATCGCTTGCAACGATGAAATTGGCGCCGACGCTTGATCCGACGACGCGCAATGGCGATGAACTCCAAAAAACCGGCGCCGTTCTTGGTTGCTGCGCGCGTGTCCGAAACGCTGTGTGACGGCTTCACAAGGTGTATCCCCGTGCGCGCTATTCGTAAAATAAATTCTATTGATGCTCAGGATCGACCAGATCGATAAAGCGATCGGTTGGACAGCGCGCCGCGCTGCACATTCGCGGTTTGGACAAGCCGCTGCTGTATTCGGCGCCGATTCAGGCGGTTTTCAAACCGAGATGACGCTCGCCGATCGCATCGAAAAACGCTTCAGGTTCTTGGAACACGCAATTTCGACCGGAGCCGCCGATTTCCCGGTAGGGAATGCCAAGCCGTTCGGCGGCTTCCTGCGCCGGCGCATTCGATACGCCGTGCGTGTTTTGTCCATGAACGCATATCGTCGGCGTTTTGCGTTCGCCGCCCCAATCAATGGGAAAGTCGGGATCGAAACTGCTCAACAGATCGAGGCGCACGCTTTCTTCGTTCGCGGAAAACAAAAGATCGCCGGCGGCTTCAAGGTTAGCGGGATGGCGTTCTAAAAACCCAAGATCTTCCTGGCATCCTTTGTAGAGCTGCCGATAGAACCTCTCGAACCCAAAACTCCGATACATCCGGCCGGTCATACGCGCGGAGAACTTGAAGCTGTGTTTGGACTTCAGCAACAAATCGAGCAATCCGCGCAGCCAGCTCGGTTTGACGTCGGCGAGTTTGTCTTTGGCGTCGAGCGCGTAATTGACGAGAACACACTCCGAAACGCGATCGCTGATATCGCACAACTGCAGCGCCGCCGGCGCCGACGTCGAGAGTGCGACGACTGTTGCGTTCCTTAGCCGCAAGCGCTCCATAAATTGGTGCAACGCTTCAGCGCACTCGCGAAGCGAGTCGGCCGGCGTTGACCGGCCAAACCCGGGGCGCAACGGGGCATAAACGACATATCCCCTGCTGAGTGCGGCTTCGACGAACTGAGGCGTGGGGACAAAGCCGTATTCAAGGCTGTGCAGCAAGACCAGGGGTCGATCGCTTTCCGGTCCATATCGCGCGTATTCGAGCTCGCTGTCCTTGGCGGAGAGTTTGACCATACTGGTAATTCTGCGCGCCGCCGGCGCCTCCGCAGGCGCAAGGTCCCTTGAGAAGGACTGATAAGTCTCCTGATACGCGATCAACTCATGAGTTCGCGTGATGACGTCCGTGAAATTCCGACACCCGAATTTCTTGGTGAGTTTGCTGATATGCGTACGGATTGTATTAAGCGTATTCGCTCGGCTCTTGGCGATGGTTTCAAGATCCTCGCGGCGCAGCGAACGCCGGACGATGTCGACTTCAGCGTCTGTTAATCCGAGGGACTCACGCAAATACCGTTCCGCCGCCTCCGGCAGAATGATGGCGTGCAACGTGAACACAAGCCTGGCGTTGTCGCATCGCTCATCGCCGAATTTTTTGACGCCGCATAGTCTCTGGATGCCGTCATTGCCGACGATTTCGATGAGACGAAAACTATTCGGTTCCGCCTCCGCCGCACGCAGCAGCGTCTCAAACGGGTCGATGAGCGCCGGTTGAATATATTGGTTTTTGCGAACGCCAACGAGATGTTCGGCGCTCTCGCCAATCAAGAGTATTTTGCCTTCTTCGTCGACGAAAATTGACTTGGCCATGCTCTCGGCGAACAGACGCCGGTTGCGTCTGATGTTCGAATAGACGGAGTCTTCTTTCTCGTTGGTATAGAGAAAAACTTTGTCGAGCAGCGGTTGCGCCTGCTGCAGGATTTTTGACGAAGGCCCATGAGACGCCCATTGTTCGCAGGCGTCGGGCCAACCGTCAAAGCGGTCATAAAGACGAGCCCAAGTCTGCAACAGAACCATCAATGAACTTAAATGTTCAAATGCGTCCGCGCCCAGAACGTTCCGATCGTTCTGCGTGTTTTCCAATCTCTCCCCATTCATCGCAAAAGGTTACTGAAAGTTGATGGATTTGGCATCATCAATTTTTAGTATTCCAGGTTTTTCACGAATCGAAAAAGATCAATGAATTCGTGACGATAAACCTTATTTTCCAGTTAGAAAAGTTTTGTCTTACACGGTATGGGCGAAAAATCATCTGAAGTTATTCGTAATCTGACGGCGCCGCGCGGGGAGAACGCCGGGGAGCAGCTGCGCGAGTATTTTGAGACATACAGGAAACTCGACACAGCGCTGGGCGAGATAACGCCCCATGATGAGCAAGCCGCCGACAGCATCCTGCATGCGCAGGCGCTTATTCTCGCCGCCGCCGCAGATACGCCGGCTTCGGACTTTTCCGGCGTGATGTACAAATTGGCGTTGTGGCGTTGGGAGAACCCGGATCTTGACCCGGATTTGTCGGACATCAGCCAAACTGACTCGATTGCCTATTCTGCTTTTCGCGATATCGCCGATCTATTGGATGAAGACGAGGTCCTGAAGAGCGTCGACAGGTACTTAACCTGACGCGTATAAGAAAACTCACGCTGAATTAAGAACCGTCAGAACGATCAATCCCCATCGCGTCCCACAAGGCGTCGATCTTTTTGATCACCGCGTCGTCCATCGCCATCACCGTTCCCCATTCGCGTTTCGTCTCGGGCCCGATCTTGTCGGTGGCGTCGAGGCCGATCTTGGATCCGAGGCCCGACTCCGGGCTGGCGAAATCCAGATAGTCGATCGGCGTGTTCTCGATAATGGTGATGTCTCTTGCGGGATCCATCTTGGTGGAAACAGCCCACATCACGTCCTTCCAGTCGCGCGCGTCGACGTCCTCCCCGACGACGATGATCCACTTCGTGTACATGAACTGACGCAGATAACTCCATGCGCCCATCATGACCCGCTTGGCGTGTCCGGCGTAGGCTTTCTTCATGCGGATGACGGCGATCCGGTAAGAGCAGCCTTCCGGCGGCAGCCAGAAGTCGAGAATCTCGGGGAACTGCTGTTGCAGAAGCGGAATGAACACTTCATTCAGGGCCTCGCCGAGCACCGAAGGCTCGTCCGGCGGGCGTCCGGTGAATGTGGACAGGTAGATGGGATCGCGTCTGGACGTAATTGCCGTCGCGGTGAAAACCGGAAACGGCTCGACGGAGTTGTAGTAGCCGGTATGGTCGCCGTAAGGACCTTCGTCGGCATAATCTTCAAGGGACACGTATCCCTCAATAACAATCTCCGCCTCAGCGGGCACTTTAAGCGGCTGCGTCTTGCAGTTGACGAGTTCCGCCTTCTTGCCGCGCATCAGCCCTGCGAAGTGATACTCCGACAGCGTGTCGGGAACCGGCGTGACGGCCGCAAGGATGGTGCCGGGGTCGGCGCCGAGAACCGCCGCCGCGGGCAACGGCTCAGACTTTTCTTTGCCCCAACGCGCGTGATGCTGCGCGCCGCCGCGATGCTTCAGCCACCGCATGATCGTCTTGTCGCGTCCGATCTTCTGCATTCGATAGATGCCGAGATTGAAATCATCCTCCTTCGATCCGGACGGCCCCTTGGTGACGATCAGCGGCCATGTGATGAGCGGCGCCGGCTCTCCCGGCCAGCAGGTCTGGATCGGCAGTTCGTCGAGATTGATGTCGGCGCCGGTTTTCACCACGTCCTGGCAGGGCGCGGAATTCTTCGTCACCGGCTTCATCGACATGACGGTTTTCAGAAGCGGCGCCATCTTGATAGCGTCCCTGATCCCGCCGGGCGGCTCCGGCTGGCGCAGGAAGGCAAGGAGCTCCCCGACCGCGCGCAGTTCCTCGCCGGTTGTCCGCTCCTTGCCCTCAAGGGTGACGCCCATGGCGACCCGCTTGACGGTGCCGAAAAGGTTAACCATCACCGGCGTCGGCGAGATCGATCCGTCGTCCATCACCGGTTTCTCGAAGATGACGGCGGGCCCGCCATTGGCCAGGAGCCGCCGGTGTATCTCGGTCATCTCCAGATTGACCGCGACCGGTTCGCCGACGCGAACAAGCTCGCCGGCGGTTTCGAGCTTGTCGATAAAGTCTCTCAGGGATTTGTAAGCCATTTGTCCGACTTAGCCTGCTTTTCGAAGCATGAACATCGGCTCCTCCGTCGCGGCGGCGGTCGCCGGAAATGACCGAAAAGTTACCGCGGCGCTTAACTAAATCTCAGGCGGCGCCCTTTACCATTTCCCGGTCAGGCCCTAATTGAAATGAGGCGAGGCGCCAATCTTGCGGTTCTCGCCGGTACTGGTCCAGGGAGTGGTTTGGCGGCAATGTTGCCAATTTTGCATCAAGTATTGGGTTCCACACTCGTTGTCACTGGACTGATCGTCCTACCCCTGCCGATTCCTTTCGGCCTGATCATGCTCGTGATCGGGTTTGCGTTGCTCGCCCCTTATATCCCGATTGTTCAGCGAATCATCCGGCATATGCGCAGGCGCTGGCCGCAGGTCGACGCCATTCTGCTTCGCTACCGCGACCGCTTTCCGCCGGTGATCAGAAAAACCATCGACAAGACCCATCCCGCCGAGGGGTAACGGCGGTCCCCATCCTTCCCCCTGACCATCAGCGCATCGCACTCGAACGAAGTGTCGCGCGGCGTTTTGGCGTCTTCCCTCCACAGACGGACTGACCACCTTGTAAGCATCATGGCGCGTCTGGTTCAGGAAATACCGGTTGACTTGCCGCATCCTGCTCTGCCGGCCGGCGAGTGGGCGGATGCCTATTGCGTGTCGACGCAAAGGCCGTTCATGACCGCGCGAGAAGCCGCGGAGGCCGTCTTCTCCGACTTTCCCAGCTGGGTTGATGGACTGATGGCGCTGCGCAATGTCATCGTCGCGCCGCTCCGCCTAAAAACCGGTGCAACGTCGAAACCCTCCGTTCCGCGCATTGGCTTTTTCCCAGTCGTCTCAGAGGATAAGACCCGCGTCGTCGTTGGCATGAACGATCGGCATCTCGATTTCCGGTGCGTGGTTGATCTCGCCTGCAACGAATGCGACCGGGACGTGACGATCACGACGGTCATTCATCGGCACAACTTTCTGGGCCGGGCCTATCTGAAGGCGGTATTGCCGTTTCATCGCCTGATACTGCGCACCAGCCTGGCTGCACTGGCCAAGGCGTGAGGCCGACGCCGTTCGGGACCGTTAATTTACGATGGATTTGAAAAATCCGGTTTGCGTTTCTGCAAAAAGGCGGCGCCCGCCTCCATGAATTCGGGCGACTTCAACTGAGCGGCGAAATGGGCGCCCTCCTCGCGCATATGCTTGAGGACTTCCGCGGGATCGCCTTTCGCCAGGCGCTTCGACAAAACGAGCGCGCGCGGCGCTTTCGCCGCAAGCGCTTGCGCCGCTTCATACGCCGTCTCGGCAAGCGCGCCCCCCGCGACAACGTCATTGACGAACCCAAACTCACGCGCTCGGGCGGCGTTGATTTTCTTTCCCAGCAACAGCATCTCGGCGGCGCGCTGATATCCCGCCACCCGCGGCAGCAACAGGCTCGAAGCCGCTTCCGGCACCAGGGCGAGGTCCACAAACGGCGTATGAAACGTCGCCGCCTCGGCGGCGTAAACAAGATCGCAATGAAGCAGCATCGTCACGCCGACGCCCACAGCCGGTCCTTGCACCGCGGCCACAAGAGGCGTTTCGGCCGTGGCGATGGCTTCCAGAAACCGCACCACTTCCGGCGTCGCATGCGGGTCGTCGCGCGCGGGATCCCCGGCCATGAAATCGGCAATGTCATTGCCGGCCGAGTAAATCTCCCCTTCGGCGTCAAAGAGCACGACCCGAACCGAATCATCGCGGTCCGCCTCGATCAGTCCGTCCGCCAGGGCCTTGTACATCGCAACGGTGATGGCGTTCTTTTTCTCCGTCCGGTTGAAGGTGAGGCGCAGCACGCCGCCGTCCCTGGAAACTGAAATATGCTCGCTCATTACGGACTCCATGTTTGGCCAAAGACTTGACGCCCAACCCGGTCCGGGATCAAGGATCTTATGCAGATGCGAACAGGAGCCCGGCATGGACGACCTTATTCTCACCATCGGCGACAAGAACCTCTCATCGTGGTCATTCCGGCCATGGTTTCTTATGAAACAGGCCGGCGTTCCGTTCACGGAAGAGAACATACGCCTCGACCGGCCGGAAACGCGGGGCGTGCTGAAAGAAAAATCGCCGTCAGGCTTCGTGCCTTACCTCACGCATGGCGCCGTCCAGATCTGGGATTCTATCGCCATCATGGAATATGTCGCGGACCTTTTCCCGGAAAAAGCGCTGTGGCCGGGGAATGTCGCCGCCCGCGGCGTCGCCCGCGCGGTCTCCGCGGAGATGCATGCCGGTTTTTCAGCCCTCAGGACGGTCTGGCCCATGATGTTTCTGCGCGACCATCCCGGGCACACGACCCAGGCCGGCGTCGCCCGGGACATCGCCAGAATAGACGCCCTGTGGACCATGTGCCGCCAACAATACGGAAGCGGCGGCGACTACCTGTTCGGCGCGTTTTCCATCGCCGACGCCATGTACGCGCCGGTGGTCTCGCGCTTCCTGACCTACGGACCGGTCGCGGTCAGCGACGCCTCCGCGGCGTATATGGAAACGATCCGGAATACGGACGCCTGGCGAGCCTGGGCCGACGGAGCGAGACAGGAAACGGGCGCCGCCTAAGACTTCGCCTTGCGCCGGTTGCCGCTTCCCTCTATCTCCGCGATCCATGCAGACAGAAGACGCGCACAGAATTCTCCAAACCCTGATCGCAGACGCCAAGGCGGCGGGCGCCGACGCCGCCGATGCGGTGCTCTATCACGCTGTTTCATCGGGCGTTTCCTGGCGCATGGGGAAGCTGGAGGACGTCGAACGATCAGAATCGGCCGATCTCGGACTGCGGATCATGATCGGGCAGCGCCAGGCGAGCGTGTCGACGACGGACCATTCCGCTGCGTCTCTGAAAGAACTCGCGGAACGCTGCGCGGCCATGGCGAAAGCGGCGCCGGAGGATAAATATTGCGGCCTTGCGCCGGAAGACCGGCTGGCGACGGGACCGCACAAAGATCTTGATCTCGGCGACTATGAGGAGCCCTCCACCGAAACGCTGACATCGCGGGCGGCGGAATGCGAGGCGGAGGCTCTCGCCGTAGCCGGCGTCACCAACTCTTCCGGCGCCGGGGCGAGCTACGGCGAAGGCCAGAAGTGGCTGATGACCAGCGCAGGGTTCTTTGGCCAGTCCGGCGGGTCCAATCACTCCGTCTCAGTGAGCGTTCTTGCGCAAAACGACGACGGGATGGAGCGCGATTACGATTACGATTCCAAGACCCACTACGCGGATATGAAATCGCCGGCGGCGATCGGCAAAAAGGCCGGCGAGCGCTCTGTAGCGCGGCTGTCGCCGCAGAAGCTGAAAAGCCGGACCGCGCCGGTGATCTATGACAATCGGCTGTCCCGTTCGCTGTTGTCGAGTCTCGCCGGCGCCGCAAACGGCGGCGCGATCGCACGCGGGGTCAGCTTCCTCAAAGACAGATTGGGCGAGCGCATACTGCCGGCGGGCGTCAATGTTATCGATGATCCGCATATTCCTCGCGGCGCCGGTTCGCGTCCCTTTGACGGCGAAGGCGTCGCCAACAACCGCATTGACTTTATCCGGGGCGGCGCGCTGACGACATGGTTTCTGAATTCGTCGCAAGCGCGCCAACTCAATCTGGAAACCAATGGGCGGGCGACGCGCGGAACAGGCGGCGCGCCGGGCTCATCGTCGACTAACCTATATCTCGAGCGCGGAAACAAGTCCGCAGAACAGCTTATGCAGGACGCCGGCGAAGGCCTCCTCGTCACCGATATGTTCGGACCGCAGGTGAACCCGAACACCGGCGACTATTCGGTGGGGTGCGCGGGCTTCTGGTTCGAAAAAGGCGGCGTCGCCTATCCTGTCAGCGAAATCACCATCGCCGGCAACATTCTTGAGATGTTCAAGACTCTTCAGCCTGCAGACGACCTGGAATTTCTTGGGTCAACCAATGCGCCCAGCGTCCTGATCGACGCAATGACTATCGCCGGCGACTAAGACGGAGACGACAATGAGCGAAACGGAACCCAAACAGCTGTTGCACCTGGTATTCGGCGGCGAGTTGGAAAGCCCGGAGGAATGCCAGTTCCGCGATCTCGACCAACTCGACATCGTAGGCATTTTTCCGAACTACGCCTCGGCGGAAAAAGCCTGGCGCGCCAAGGCGCAGCAAACCGTCGACAATGCGCATATGCGGTATTTCATCGTTCACATGCACAAGCTGCTGGATCCGGACGGCGACGGAAAATTTTAATCGAGCCCATAGCCAATGACTGACGCGGACTGGCGCGACGTTTATCGCCCGCCGGCCGGGCGCGCGAAAGCCTGGCGCGAGCTTATGATCGGCGATCACGGCGCGCTCAGAAAGCTTTATGACAATTCGCACGAAGTTGCGCCTGGCGCGCTGTGGCGCAGCTATCAGCCCTCGCCCGCGGATGTTGAAAAATGGAAAACGCGCGGCGTCAGGACGATCGTGAATCTGCGCGGCCCAAAACCCAGCGGCGCGCTTTATTTGGAAAGCGAGGCGTGCGAACGACTGGGATTAACCCTGGAAATCTTTCGCGCCTGGTCGCGAGAAGCGCCGCCGAAGGCGTTCCTCCACGGCGCCCGCGCCCTGTTTGATCGGATTGAATATCCGGCGCTGATTCACTGCAAGTCCGGGGCGGACCGTGCCGGGCTCATGGCGACGCTGTATCTCTTCTTCAAAGGCGGCAAACCGCTCGACGCCGCGATGGAGCAGCTTTCGTTTCGCTACGGTCATGTGAAGCAGGGAAAGACCGGCGTCATCGACGCAGCCTTCAACGACTATATCGCCCACGCGGCAAAGCACGGCGCAGCCCTCGACGACGTTGACGCGTTCTTTGCATGGGTCGACGGGCCTTACGACCCGGCGCGAATCAAGCGTGAGTTTCGCGCAACCCTGTTGGGAGGCATCGTGTCGGAGACGATCCTGCGGCGGGAATAGGATCAGGCGAATTGCAGCGCCGCCTGCCGGGCGTAAGCGCCGCCTTTTGAAATCAGCTCGTCGTGGGTTCCCGTCTCGACGATGCGTCCATCCTCCATCACCGCGATGATGTCAGCCTCTTTCACTGTCGACAACCTGTGCGCAATGACCAGAGTCGTTTTGTTTTTCATCAGATCACGGAGAGACGTTTGAATTTTGGCTTCGCTTTCCGCGTCCAGCGCCGAGGTCGCTTCGTCGAGCAGCAATATCGGCGCGTCTTTCAAGAAGGCGCGCGCGAGCGAAATGCGCTGTCGCTGTCCACCTGATAGATTGGCGCCCCCCTCACCCAGCGGCGTATCAAAACCGTCAGGCATCGCCTCGATAAACTCCGCGGCGGCTGCCGCGATCGCGGCGGCGACAATTTCCGAGCGCGTCGCTGAAGGGCGTCCGAACGCGATGTTTTCCAGCGCCGACATATTGAAGATAATGGCGTCCTGGCTCACCAGCCCCATCCGCGACCGTAGCGAACGAATTGAAATATTCGAAATGTCATGACCGTCGATCAAAATGCGGCCCGCCGCCGGATCGTAAAACCGGGGCAACAGGTTCATGAGCGTTGATTTGCCAGCGCCCGATTCGCCCACAAGGGCCGCGACCGCGCCGGCGGGTATCTCGAGCGTTACATCCTCAACAGCCGCAGCGCCATTGGGATAAGAAAACGAAACATTCTCGAACCGGACGGCGCCCGGACCCGCCGGCAGGTCGCGCGCCTCTTGCGCGGTCACGATCTCCGGGCGCGCGTCGATCAACCCGATCATGCGTTCGAAAGCGGCGAAGCCTTCCTGGGCGACGGCGTTGAGCGTGCCGAGGCCGCGGGCCGGCTGCGACAGAAGGAGAAGCGCGATGATGAACCCGACGAATTGCGACGACGACAGCGCGCCCGCGGAGATCCGCGCAGCGACTATGGCGACGACAATGGCGATCGCGACTGACCCCGCAAAGAAAATGAACGGCTCATTGGCGCCGCGGACGAACGCCATCTTTTTCAAGAGCGACAGGCGTGTTTCGAATGCATCGGCGGCGCGGGCGCGCTCCAGCGGTTCGATCTGATAGGATTTGACCATGCGCGCGCCGGCGACGGATTCGCCGATCAGCGCGGTGAGGTCTCCGGCTTGCCGCTGCGCGCCCGCTGACGTCCGCCGGAGGATGGCGCCGATGCGCGCCACCGGCAGGCCGATCAGGGGATAAATGATGAGGACGACCAGAAACAGCGCCCAGTCGTAGTATATCATCATCGCGCAAAGACCGAGCAGGGTCAGCAGGTCGCGCACCGCATTGGCGACCCGGCTCAGCGTCTCCCGCAATACTGCGGCGTCGTTGGTGAAACGCGAAATGAACTGTCCGGAGTTTTCCGCTCTGAGCTGCGCGTAATCGAGCGCAACGAGGCGCTCGAACATCTCGTTCTGCAGATCGCGAAGCACCGACAAGGCGGCCCCGGCGGAAAGGCGGGTTTGCACATATTGCGCGATCGCATTGGCCGCGCCGAGGGCTAAAACGAGAACGGGGCCGATCAGCAGCACCTGGTCGAGCGTCGGCGAAAAACGCGAATCATCGCCCGCGAACCCGGCGTTAATCCACTCGACGCCGACGGGAATGGCGCTTGCCGACGCCGCGTAAACCGCCATCGCCAACAGGGCCAGGACCAGCCGCGGCCAGTAATTCGACAGATAGTCGCGCCATAAACGCTTCGCGAGCGCGATTGTGCTCGCGTCGGCGGCGGTTGTTGGCTGCGATTCGGTCACGCGCTCCTCAATTTTGCCGGCGGGACGGGGCCGGTATTTTCGCGGCGCCCGGCCCCAGTGGCAAGCTATTGACGCAAATGAGAAATTAGGGAACGCCCTTCATTCAATGATGAAACGCATCGCCAAAAGCCCTTTCGCCGCCCGTTGTGCGTCTTTCTGCATTCGCCTGTATTTGCGAATCCTTGGCGCGACGATACGTCAGGAGATTGAAGATCGCGCGCAGTTTGATAAGGCCTTGGCCCAAGGCCGCGGGGTTGTTTTGGTATTTTGGCACGGCCGCCTGATGGCGACGCCATTTTTGAGAGCACTAACGCAAGCAGATGTTTACATGCTGATTTCCAACCACCGCGACGGCGACATCATTGCGGACGGCGTTCGCGGCTTTGGCATAAAGTTCATTCGCGGATCGGCGGCGAACCCGAAAAAGCCGGACAAGTCAAAACAGGGCGCCAGCGCCGTCGCCCAGAGCATCGCGGCTCTCAATGACGGCGGCGTTGTCGGGGTCACGCCGGACGGCCCCCGCGGTCCGGGCGAAAAGGTTCAGCCCGGCGCGTTGCGGGTCGCGCAGATGTCAGGCGCGGCGATCGTCCCGGTCGGCGCATCGGTCTCGCGCGGACGACGGATGAAGAGCTGGGACCGTTTCCTCGTGGCCGCGCCGTTTTCCCGCTTTTGCTACGTCGCCGGCGAACCGATACGGATTCCCGAAACATCAAGCGGCGCGGAATTGGAATCCCTGCGCGCCGAACTGGAAGATCGCCTGATCGCCGTGACGGCGAGAGCCGACGCCATGGCGGGACGCAATCCATGACGGAACCGTTGCGCGAACCCATGGGCCTGAAACTCTATCGCGCAGCCAGCCGCGCCGCCGAGCCTGTGGCCAAATTCGCCCTCCAGCGGCGGTTGCGCGCCGGCAAGGAAGACGCTGAACGCATCGGCGAGCGTCACGGCCGGACCGCTGCGCCAAGGCCGGACGGCGCCTTGATCTGGATCCACGGCGCCAGCGTCGGGGAGTCGCTGTCGGTGCTGCCGCTGGTGGAACGACTGGCGACGCTGAGCCCAGAGGCGTCCTTTCTGGTGACCACCGGCACGGTGACATCCGCCGAGTTGATGGCTGCGCGTTTACCGGACCGGGCGTTTCACCAATATGTTCCGCTCGACCACCCCGACTTCGTCAACGCTTTTCTTGATCACTGGCGCCCGGATGCGGCGCTCTTTGTCGAATCGGAGTTTTGGCCCAATCTGATGCTCGCCGCCAAAGCGCGCGTTTCATTCCTTGCGCTGATCAATGGGCGGATTTCGCCGAAATCATTCGGCAACTGGAAGACACAACCGAACGCCATCAAGTATATCCTTTCTTCGTTCGACATCATTTTGGGGCAGGACCGCCAAAACGCTGAACGCCTGAAACTGCTGTCCGGACGGGACGTCAAAACGTTCGGCAATCTGAAAAACGCAGCGCCGGCGCTGGCTGTCGATGAAACGGAACGAACGCGACTTGTTCAGCAGATCGGCGACCGCCCCACATGGCTGGCGGCGAGCACCCATCCGGGCGAGGAAGACGTTATCGCTTCAGCCCATCGCGAGCTGCGCGGCGCGTTTCCTGATCTTCTTACTTTCGTCGCGCCGCGCCATCCCACGCGCGGCGACGACGTCGACGAGATTTTTCAAACCGCCAATCTCAAGACGGTCCGGCGCACCCAAAAAGCGAACATCAACGATGATGTCGACATCTACATCGCCGATACGTTGGGAGAACTCGGTCTTTTCTACAGCCTCTGCGACATCGCTTTTGTCGGCGGCAGCATCACGCCGAAGGGAGGACACAATCCGCTTGAGCCTGCCCGGCTCGGCGCTGCGATTCTGCATGGACCGGAGACGTTCAACTTCGTCGAAACCTATCAGGATTTGCGACGCGCCGGCGGGGCCGCGCTTGTCCGCAACGACCGTGAGCTGGCAGGCGCCGTGCGCCGGCTGCTGAACGACGAAAAAACAAGAGACGCTATGGCCGCCGCCGCCAAAAACGCCGCTGAAACCAATGCGGCGAGAGTCCTTGACGACATCATCGGCGCGCTCACACCGCATTTGGCGGCGTTGTCCGCATCGGCATGATTCAGGAACCGTGGTTCTGGCGCGCCGACGCGGGACTCGCCCGCATCATCGCTGCGGGTCTCACGCCGTTGTCGGCCGGCTATGCATTCGCCGGCGCGATGCGCCGACGCCTGACGACCGCGCAGCGGGCGCCGATACCGGTCATCTGCGTGGGCAATGCGACGCTGGGCGGCGTCGGCAAAACGCCTTTTGCGATAGCGCTGTGCGCGCTGCTCAAGGACCGCGGAATAACGCCGCATTTCTTAAGCCGAGGCTATGGCGGACGGGCGCGCGGGCCGCTGCGCGTGGATACTCAAAACCATTCATACGCCGATGTCGGCGATGAGCCGCTGCTGCTCGCCGGTCATGCGCCCACCTGGGTCTGCCGGGACCGGCCGGCAGGCGCCCGTGCGGCGGCGAGCGCCGGGGCCGATGCGGTGATTATGGACGACGGGTTTCAAAACCCGACCTTGTTTCATGATTTTTCGATATTGCTGCGCGGTTCGAAGGCGCAATTCGGAAATGGAAGGGTCTTCCCAGCCGGTCCATTGCGCGAACCGATGGAAGACGCCGCCGCACGCGCAAGCTGCGTCGTCGACATCACCGCCCTCGACGATACTGAAGAACGGACCGGCGCGTCGCACACTGCTTATCTAGCGCCGACAGGCGCTGACCTGCCGGATCGCGCCGTCGCTTTTTGCGGCATCGCCAACCCGGAGCGGTTTTTCGCATTGCTCGAAGGTCAAAGCGTGGAAATCGCGGACAGGATTGCATTTCCGGATCATCATCCATTTACGACCCGGGAAATAGACGCTTTGCTCAAGCAGGCGAAGGCGCAGGGCGTACGCTTGATCACGACCGAAAAGGACTGGGTGCGCATCGATCCTGCGCAGCGAGACGAAATCCTTGTCCTGCCGGTGGAGATGCGCATTTCAAATGGGAAACAGCTCGCCGAAGCGATCTGCACCGCCATCGCCGATCACGGGCGCACGCCATGAGCGATAATCTCGATCCTTCGATCCCGCTTCCCGAGCGGCGCAGCAATCGGCCGGTACGCTTTGTGCACTATGTCGAATACGGACTTGTCCGCGCATTTCTCGGCGGCCTGCGGCTCATCGGCGTTGACGCCGCGTCCAATGCGTCAGGCGCTTTTTTGCGTTTTGTCGGCCCCCTGCTTTGGCCCATTTCAAGGCGGGGCGAAGACAATCTTCGGCTTATCTTTCCAGACTGGTCCGATGAAAAGATCAAAGACACCATGAAAGACGTTTGGGAGAATCTCGGACGCACCGCCGGGGAATACGCCCATCTCGACAAGTTCTCCACCAAAGGCGACGACCCGCGCATTATCGCGGAGGGGGTCGACGACATCTTGCATATCTGGCCGGAGCCGGGACGCGCGGTCTTTGTTTCGGGACACTTCGCCAATTGGGAGATTTCCGGCATCGCGGCCCATCAGCTGGATCTGCGCTTCGGCGTTATCTACCGTTCCCTGAACAATCCGCTCATTGACGAGTACATTATCGAAAAGCGCGGCGCAGTAACGACGCGCCGTCAGATCCCGAAAGGCGCCGCCGGCGCGCGACCGCTGGTCGACCTGCTCAAAGACGGCCACTCAATCGCATTCCTTGCCGACCAGAAACTCAACACCGGCGGCATTCGCGTGCCGTTCATGGGTCACATGGCGATGACGGCGCCGGCTGCGGCGCGACTGGCAGTGCGCTTCGGTCTTCCGGTCGTACCGATTTCAACAGAGCGACTGAAGGGCGCGCGGTTTCGCGTTACCACACACACGCCAATCCCATTCACGCCGTCGGGCGACCTGCCCGCTGACGTTGAACGGCTCACGATCAAAATCAATGAAGCGTTGGAGCGCGATGTTCGCGCCCGCCCCGGCCAGTGGCTGTGGCTTCACCGGCGCTGGCCGAAAGAAGCGTTACGCAACGCGGCGCTTGATGCTCAGTCCGAACAGATCCCGTCATAGGCGACGCTGACGCCCGCCGACGCTGCGCCGCAGGCGTTGCCGTAAGTCTTGCCGTCGCAGCCGCAAACGGGTGCGTAGTCCATCGTGCACATTTGCGGCTTTGGCGCGCACACGCCGGAATAGTCGGCGATCTCGCGGCATGCGCCGGGCGCAACATCGCAGTAGTAGCCGTCGTCCTTGCACTGGAAGCCGGCGACGCCGCCGCACAGACCGCCGGCTTCCCCGGGCGCGGGCCCGGCGGCCTGGCCCTGACCGCTCTCGCCGACGCTGGCGCAAGCGACAAGCAGGCCTGCACCGGACAGGACGGCCAATACCAGCTTATTCATCGCCTTCTTTCATTTGCGACTGCATATAGCGCTCCTCGCCCACCTTCGCGATCAAGCCGAGCTGCGTTTCAAGGTAATCGATGTGCTCTTCTTCCGATTCAAGGATGCGCACCAGAATCTCGCGGCTGACAAAATCGCGAACCGATTCGCAGTATTGAATGCCCTCAATGTAAACCGGATGCGCCCTCTGTTCGGCCTTCAGGTCCGATTCCAGGCACTCTTTAAGGGTTTCGCCGATATAGAGTTTGTCGAGATCCTGCAGGTTCGGCAGGCCTTCGAGAAATAGGATGCGCTCGATAAGCTCGTCCGCATGCTTCATCTCGTCGATTGATTCGTCATATTCAATTTTCGCCAGGCGTTTAAAGCCCCAGTCCTTGAACATGCGAGCATGGAGAAAATACTGATTGACGGTCGTCAGTTCGAGCTTCAGCGCTTTGTTGAGATAGTCGATGACCTTTTGGTCGCCTTTCACGGGACAACACTCCTTTAGCGATAGATGCGCCCGAACATAGCTGCGTCGATGCGCTGTACAAGGATTATAGTTGCAAGCGCTTCGCACTTGCGCAGAATTCTTTGCAAGCGAAAGTCAGAAGCAAATGCAGGAGAATGCGTTATTCGGCGGGGACGATTGGCGAGCCGTTTTCGCTCGCGCGGGAGTCTTCAATAATCTGTGCAACATCCGGCAGACATTTACCGCATTGCGGACGGCTGCCGCAGCGCTTGAAGACGTCGGCGACGCAACGGGCCTCGCCGCTGGCCGCAGCGAGTTCTTTGTCACGGAGAGCGTTGCAGATGCAGATATACAAAGGACAGCCTCGACAAGATTCCAGATGCAACTCGCGCATCCGATGCAGTCTTACATAGGCTAGTTAAGAATGAGTGTCAATCACATTCGCAATTACGGCGTTCCGGCGGCGCTGGTCGGCATATCGCCGAGCGTGAGACGCGGATCGACCAGTCGCCCCGACCATTTCAGCGACCAGTGGAGGTGCGGTCCTGTCGCCCGTCCCGTGGCGCCGACAGCGCCGATGATGTCGCCTTTTTCAACCCGCTGGCCGGGTTCCACGTCAATGCGGGAGAGATGGAGAAAGGCGCTTTCGAGCCAGTGCCCGTGGTCGAGCAGCACCAGACCGCCTTCGAAATACATGTCGTGCTCGGCTAGCGTGATGACGCCCGCCGCGGGCGCGCGCACCGGCGTTCCCCGGGGCGCGGCGACGTCGAGCCCGGAATGGGGGCGCTTGGGTTCGCCATTGAGAATACGCTGAGATCCGAACACCCCGCTGATGCGACCCGTTACCGGCCAATCAAATCCATCGGCCCAATCCGCCGCGGACTGCGTCGCCTCGCGCGCCGCTTTTTTCTTCTCGCGATCGACGGCGATTTTGGCGAGCTGTTCTTCGGTGAAGCCGGAGACCTTGGATTGATCCAGGCCGTCGATGCGCTGCACCGGAAACTCGCGGTCCTCCAACTCGATCGCTCGGCGTTCCACGGCGCCGTCCGGCAGAGTCACCACAAGCAGCGCGGTCAGTGCGCTGTCGCGCCCGAAGCCGACAACAAAGCGGCCGTCATCGCCGACCATGACCGTATCGCCGTCGAGGCGCGCTTTCGATCCGGGTTCCGTCCGGCCGAACAAAAGGCCGCCCTGGGCAAAGGCGCCGGTCAGCGACACGCGCTCAAGCCCGTCGCCGAATACCTTTTGGCGCTCCTCGACATCGCGCATCGCCTCGTTGAACTCGGCCCGGCGGGCAAACGCCTCTTCTTCGCTGAGCGGCGTCGTTTCCGGAGCCGTTAACGGCTCCGAAAGCGGCGCGCGCGGTGTCACGCCGGCAGCCGCAGTCGGCTCCTGCGCGGGCGACGCCGCGCAAGCGGCCGCCAAAACAGCGATCGACAATAATGTCGGCCTGATCATGAACGCCCTCCGAATCCGAAACCCTTCATCGCCGCAGCCGCATCGACATAGGCTTCCTGCTTGTCGACATTCCAATAGCGCAGAGCCTTTAACGGAATATGCCTGCCGGTAACGGCGCAAACCACGTATCCGCCCGGTTTGACGATATGATATTCGGCATCGTCGTATTCGAGGACGGCCTCGCCGCCTCCGGAAGAGTCAAAGGGATTCATGGGGCCATTCCTGAGGGTTCAGTGCGGCGATTTCAAGTCCCGCACCCCGTCTCAGCCGTCGTCGGGGCCCTTGAGCCAGACTTCCACCGGTCCTTTGAGCAGGATCGTTAACGGATCGCCCTTTCGGTCCACCGCTTTGCCCGCCGCAACACGGATCCAACCTTCAGAGACGCAGTATTCTTCAACGTTGGTCTTTTCTTCGCCTTTGAAGCGGACGCCGACGCCGCGCTCCAAAATCGCTTCGTCGTAGAAAGGGCTCTTCGGATTGACGCTCAGGCGGTCGGGCAATGTGTCTGTCATAGTGTGCAATAGAACAGACGCGCCGGTCTTCGGCGTCAAGCATTTTTGCGTCGGCCCTAAGCCGCGACCCGTTCAGGCGGTATGATGACGTCGACGACCGCCCCGGTTCCGACCTCGCTTTTGATGTCGAGGCTCGCTCCGTGAAGCGCAAGAATGAACTGGGCGAGCGGCAGACCGATTCCAAGCCCTTCGTGAGATCGGGAAAGCCCGCCTGAGCCCTGTTTATAGGGCTGCAGCGCAATAGACAGGTTTTCCGTGTCCATGCCGGCGCCGGTATCGGTCACACGAACCCGTACGTGATGCTCTGGACGCATTTCCGCCTCGACCTTACAGGCGCCGCCTTTCGGCGAAAACTTAACGGCGTTGTCGACAAGCTTCGCCAGCGCATTGCGCATCTTTTTCTGATCGCCGCTGAACATGATATCAGGGGCGCATGAAACGTCGATGTTTACCCGGCGCTCAACGCAGCGCAAATGGCACATATCGACGGCGTCGTTGATGAGCGCACTGAGCGGGCCCTCTTCCTCGCGCACTACGGCGCGGCCGAGGTCGAACGATGACAGTAACAACAGATCGTCCACGAGCGAGGTCATCCGCTTGTTGCAATCGAGGATCATCTGCGCATGCGCGCGACAGTGTTCCAGGGTTGTCTGCGCGTTGTTCGCAATAAGGTCAGCGAAACCGCCGATCTGATGCAGCGGCGTTTTCAGTTCGTGGGTCAGCAGCGCAAGAAACTCAGACTTTTCGATATTGCGCTTTCGTTCTTCATCCGCCGACTGACGCGATTGGCGCAACGCCTGCGCTAACTGTAGTTGGGTTGTGATCCGTGCACAGAGCACCTTGGCGTTATAGGGCTTGGTGATGTAGTCGTTCGCGCCGCTTTCAAGCGCTGCGACGATAATGCTGGGATTGGCGTCCGCCGTCACCATCACAACCGGCAATTCGTCCTTACTGTGTGAAGCGCGCACCGTCTTCAAGACATCGAATCCGTTCAGGCCTTGCATGTGATAGTCGAGAAGCAGCATCGACGGCTCAACGCGCTCCCCCGCCAGGGCGTCAAGAAACGATTCGCCATCCGGAAAGGGTTGCGATTCATATCCGCCGCGCTGCAAAAAACGACACGCCAGGTCGAGCGCAGACGGATCGTCGTCCACTACGCAGATCAGGTCGCGGCTTTGCTGGTCGCCCATTCTTTAACGCACCGGTCAATCAGGTTGCACGGCTCCCCTTGACGGCGAATTTCGAGAATAAACCTAAAAATTTAACTAACGGCCGTTCGAAGCCGTTGTAATTCAATCGTTTAAAGCGTGGCGCGGCTAGATTCCCTGCGCCCACACCCCGTGAAACCCTGCAGGCGTGCGTTGCGGAAGCTTAACGCGCGCCAGCGCGGGGCGATCGACATTCCGAGCGTCAATGACATGCGCCTCAGAATTACCGCTGAGATCGGCGGTGAACGTTACAAGATAGCCGTCATCTTCCTCCGTCGCGCCAACCCGCGGCGCGAACGCCGGCTCAGATCCGAAGACGCCGTTGGGGAAATCGTGTCGGCGGCGCGCGCCTGTTTCGAGGTCGTATTTCAACAGGCCTGAAAACCGCTGTTCGATGCAATCGTCGAATACGACGTGATAGGAATATTGCGTTTTGCGGCCCGTCAGGTCGCAGTTCACAACAGGGAACTCTGACAGCGCATCGTCGATCTGTTCCTCGCATCCCTGGCCCGTCTTCATGTTCATGCGCCATCTGAAGGGTTGCGCGCGCAGGGCCAGCACATCAGCCATAGCCGCGTAAGGTCCGTAACGAGCGTCGGGGTCGAAACCGTTGGGAACCATTTTGCAGGCGGTCATGACGACCTCGTCGCCCTCCTCCCACGCATTGATGACGTGATACACGTAACATGTGGGAAACTCGAACCATTTGGGCGCGCCGCCCTTACGCGGCACGACGCCGAACCGCGTCGGCTGATCGGCGACATGGATCTGCCACAGGCGATTGCGGATCGCCTGTTCGGAAAAGATCACCGGCAGATCGTGAAGAATGACGTAGTTTTCGGTCAGGCCCATATCGTGCGGCAAGCGCGGCCCCGGCAGATCGACCTCCTGAAAATGGGTCAGTTCGCCGTCGGCGGAAATCGCGCCGGTCCACATTTTCGGTTCGTATAAGGCGTAGTCGAAAAAGACGAGTTCGCCCGTCTCCGGATCAACCTTGGAATGCGCCGACATGTTTCCCGGCAATGCGCCGCCAAATGTCTCCGTGCGAATCGTTTCAAGCGTCGTTGCATCCACCGCAACGGGCTGGCCGGAAATATACCAGAGCGCCAGCAGCTTGCCGTTGTGGAACACAAGGTCGGTGTTCGCCGTGTCGCGATAGTGAACCTTGCGGCCGGGGGCATCCGTCGACGGTTCGAATATGCCGCCGAGGGGCGATGCTCCGTTGGCGTTCAGGTCTTCGGTGCGCACATATCGGTTGGCGTAACGCGCCTCGCCGTTTTCAAACCAGATCCCGTGGATCATGCCGTCGCCGTCGAACCAGTGATGCATGCCCGTCGGCGGCGCGGCCGGATTGGGACCGTTGCGGAAATAACCGCCATGCAGGTCGCGCGGGATTTCCCCGACGACGTCCAGCCTGTCGGCCGCGATTTCCCGGTCCACCGGCCGATACAGACCGTGTAGATACGGGTTCAAGTCATTGATATTGTCTTGCGGCATCGGCCCGCCACCTCGCAGTTAAAACTCGCGCGGCGCGCGCGGGCGCCCCAGATCGCATTCCAACGCCTTGCGATCCCACTTTCCGAGATTCGCCGCCGCTTCGTAAGTCGACATCAAAAAGCTCAGAAGCTCTTCTGAAGGATTTTCGGCTGCGCGCACGGCGGCATACGGCAGCACGAACTCGCCGAGTTCATCGAGATAGTATGCCGCGGGGGGAGACACCGGCGCGTCCTTGAACCCCTCCGGCGTCGGGTAGGCATAAGAATAAAACGCCGCTTCATCCACGCCGCCCCCGCCGGGCCAGAATCCGGCGGAGCTGACTTCGTGAGAATACGCTTCGCGCGTGATTTCGTCCGGCAAGGCGGGAAATCCGCCCGGATGCAAGGGCGCTTCGCGTCCCGAGAAGCGCGTTACCGCAAGATCAAAGCTGCCCCAGAACAGGTGCACGGGACTGACCTTTCCGACGAAACCGGTTCGGAAGTGTTTAAACACGGCGTCAATACTGACCAGCGCGCGCCAGAAATCCGTGGCCGCGTCGGGATTATAGTCGCCCACCGACGTCTGTTTGGCGAAAGGGACAGGGTCCGGCACTTCATTCGGCGCGTGATGAATGTCGGTGGGCGCGCCGACCGTCCGGAGCGCATCGCGAAACTTGTCGTAAAAGAACGACACCGACATCGCCTCCAGCGCAAAGGATGCGGATTGACCGTCTGTTGATTCGATCCGAAGCCAGTGGTTGCGCAAGTCGAACAGTACTTCGTATCCCCTGCCATCGCCGGGAATGAGCGACGTCGTCAGTCCCTGCGCATTGACGTAAAAGGTCGCTTGCCAGGAATGGTTGATCCACGGCGTCTGCATGAGGCGAAACTTGCCGACGATCTGAGACCACATGTGAAGGCTGGCGCCTGTGTCTTTCCAACGCGCATAGGGAATGTCAGGCCACATGAAACAGGCTCCAAAGTTCTCTCACGTGCAATGGAACCACAGCCGCACGAGTAATAGAAGCGTTATTTCAGTCATCTGCCGCGCTGCGGCCAGGCCGGCGTCGCGCGGGCGGGCGGCGGGCGCCGGGGACCTCGCAAGCATCGCGCAACCAAAGAGAAAAGTTGCGAACCCGCGACATTGAGTTAAAAACGCCATCTGGGACGCGCTTTGTCCGCTATTGCGGGGCTCATCATTTATGTCGACCATAGACGCTCCAGTCAGCGGCGCCGATCGTTTGGAATTTCTGGATGTCTTGCGCGGCTTCGCCGTGCTGGCAATTTTCGCCGTCAACATCAAGGCGATGTTTCATCCCTTTCCCTGGTACAATAACGCCAGCCTGTGGACCGGCCAGTACGACATGATCGTCGCCGCTCTCCAGGCGTTTCTCATCGAAGACAAATGGCGCACGATCTTCACGGCCCTGTTCGGCGCCGGGATCGCGCTGATCGCGGCGCGCGCGCGGCAAAAAGGCGCCGGCAGCCTCAGCCGGATCGCCCGACGGCTGTTTTTTCTGATGATCTTCGGTTTGATCCATCTGCTGGCGATCTGGAACGGCGACATTCTCTTCACCTACGCCGTCACCGGTTTCCTTGTGATCTGGTTTCGCAACGCCGGGCCCCGGACCCTGTTCTGGACCGCAGCGGCCAGCCTGCTGATTGCGCTTGTCTGGAATACGCTTTTTGCAATGGGTCCGGCCGTCGTTCCCGAAGTGCGCGCGGAAGTCGAACCCTTCTTATGGGGGACCGACCCGGAATACATCCGAACAACGACGGAGCAGATGTTGGGCGGCGTCGCAGGGCATTTCGACAACAGGCTTATCGCCGCCAGAGACTACATTTTCTTTTACTTCTTCTTTGGCGTACATTTTCTGGAGAGTTTCGCCGTCATGCTTCTCGGCGCCTGGGCCTATCGCATCGGATTTTTCAACGAAACGACGCCGTCCAAAGTCTATGTCCGTTGCGCCGTGGTCGGTCTGGGGCTGGCGCTTGTGCTAGACACAATTCGCTGGACCTGGCTTACGACGTCAGGCTGGTCCTTCGACGCTTACTCATACGGCAACATTCTCAATCAGCTCGACGGCTACGCCGGCGCGGTCGGATACGCCGGCCTGATCGGTCTTCTCACCCGCACGAAGTTGTGGCTGTTGCCCTTCGCGGCGACCGGCCGGATGGCGTTCACGAATTACATCGCCTGCTCGCTCATCGGCACGACGCTCGCCTACGGTCATGGGTTTGCATTGTTTGGATCCCTGACGAACTTGCAGCTCGCTGGCATTATGGTCGCGACATGGATCGCCATTCTTGTCTGGTCGCCGATCTGGCTGTCCGCGTTTCGATTCGGACCGCTCGAATGGTTCTGGCGCAGCCTGACATACGGGCGCCTTCAAACCATGCGCCGCCGCGGCTAGCGGAGGCTGATGCGCATATTCACATCAGTCGACGGCTGAATGGTGATGCGCATAATTGGCGTCGGGTCTTCGGCGTCTGCGAAGTCGAAACGCAGTTTCTTCAAAAGGACCGGCAAGACGATCATCGTTTCCTGCATTGAAAAACTCGCGCCGATGCAAACGCGCGGCCCGGTCCCGAAGGGTATGTAGGCGTAGCGCGGAATCGCCTTCGCCGCCTCGCCGAGAAACCGGTCAGGATCAAAAATGTCAGGGTCACGCCACAGACGCCGGTGTCGATGCAACACCCATGGCGAGGTAATGACCTCCGTATCGGGCGCAATGGCGATATCGCCGAGCGTATCCGGTCCCAGCGACAGTCGGCTCAGAATCGACGCCGATGGGTAGAGCCGCATGCTCTCCTTCAGCACAGCCGTCAGATAGGGGAGCGCGTCGCTCCAGGTTTCAGGCGCAGTGCTCGCAAGATCAGCGTTGTCCAATTCATCAAGGATACGGTCGTATACGGACGGCGCCTTCGAAATAAGATACAAGGTCCAAGTCAGGGTGCGCGCCGTCGTCTCGTGACCGGCGCTGAGAAACGTGATCAGATTGTCGATCACTTCCTCATCGCTCAACGGCGCCCCTTCGGCGACGCCCGCTTGAAGGAGCAACCCCAGAAAATCGTTGGGCGCATCATCGCCGCCCTTCATTGACAGACGGCGTTCTTTCAACACCGCCGCCACTTGCGCGCGGAGCCCGCCGATGACTTTGTACGCCTTACCGCGCCCAAAGCGCGGCATCCAGGCGGGCGCGTCAACCAGATCGAGTGGATGAGGCATGCCGGCGAGCTTCAGGAGCTCGTCGATCCTCTGCGAAAAAAGCGCCGTATCAAGATCGGAATCATCCGAAAACAGACATGCGATCAGCACGTCGAGAGCGAGCGTCATCATTTCCCGCGTCATCGGCGCTGTTTCGCCGGCGCGCTGCGCCAGCGCGTCCGCACGCGCTTCCGCCACGCGGCGCATGACCGGCGCGAAGTCGCGCACATGACGATGCGTGAATGCAGGCGTCAGCGCCTTGCGCGTGCGACGCCAAAGGTCGCCTTCAGCCACCAGCAGCCCCCGACCGAGCAAGGGTTCGAACAACGCTTTGCGCAGCTTCGTCAGTCCATAATTGCCTGCATTGGCGACGAGGTAATGGCGGACGACCTCCGGATCATGAACGACGGCGTAAGATCGCCCGAACAGTCGGTCATGGTGCAGTAATCTGTTGAAATGGCCGTCCGTCCAGATCTCCAGCGGATTGTGGGCCATGATCCGGAAGTAGCGCAGGTAGCCTTGCAGCGACGGCCCGGCGCCCGGAGGAATAATCCGCGGTTTCGGCGCCGGCGGCGTGAAAGCTGCGTCAAGCATAAGCAAACATCTCTTTGGACGCACAAAATCTAGGAATTCGTTCAGCGGGTCGCAAGCGCGCCCTTGCGCTGTCTGACAAAAGCGCTGAAGACATCGACATGGCGCGCACAAGCGAAACCTACGTCTGTCAGTCCTGCGGCAATGTCACGGCGAAATGGGCCGGACGATGCGACGCTTGCGGTGAATGGAATACGATCGAACTGGAGATCGCCGAAGCGCCGCCGCCAGGCGCGCTTTCATCCGGCGCCAAAGCCAAGGGAAAGGCCGTCGCCTTTGCCTCGCTTGCCGGCGACACGGCGCCGGAGCCGCGCATTCTTTCCGGCAACGCTGAGTTTGATCGGGCCTGCGGCGGCGGTCTTGTCACCGGCTCCGCTCTCCTTATCGGCGGCGACCCGGGCGTCGGAAAATCCACATTATTGCTGCAGGTCGCAGCGGGCCTCGCAAACGCTGGTCATTCCGTCGCTTACATTTCCGGCGAAGAAGCGGCGGCGCAGATCCGGTTGCGCGCGCAACGCCTCGGCGTCACCAAGGCGCCGGTCAATCTCGCGGCGGCGACGTCGCTGCGCGACATTCTGGCGACGTTGAAATCGGAAAAGCCGGACGCGGTGATCATCGATTCGATACAAACGCTGTGGTCCGACGCCCTGCCCGCGGCGCCCGGCACCGTGACGCAGGTGCGCGCCTGCGCCCAGGAACTCGTGCGGTTCGCCAAGTCGACCAACACCGCAGTGATGCTGGTCGGGCACGTCACGAAGGACGGTCAAATCGCCGGCCCGCGGGTGGTGGAGCACATGGTTGACGCCGTTCTCTATTTCGAAGCGGAGACGGGCCGCGACGTGCGCATCCTGCGCGCAGTGAAAAACCGATTCGGCGCCGCCCATGAGATCGGCGTCTTTGAAATGACCGCTGGCGGCCTGGCGGAAGTCGCCAATCCATCTTCCCTCTTTCTGGCGGAAAACGAAGCGTCGATCTCCGGCGCCGCCGTCTTCGCCGGCATCGAAGGAACCCGCCCGGTTCTGGTGGAAATTCAAGCGCTTGTCTCACCCTCTTCACTGGCGGCCCCGCGCCGCGCCGTGGTCGGCTGGGACAGCGCCCGGTTGTCGATGCTGCTCGCCGTTCTCGACGCCAGGACCGGTCTTGATTTCGGCCGGCACGACGTCTTTCTGAATGTCGCCGGTGGCCTGCGGATTTCCGAGCCCGCGGCGGATCTCGCCGCCGCAGCGGCGCTCACATCTTCGCTCCTCGACGCCCCCCTGCCGCAACGCTGCGTTGTATTCGGCGAAGTTGCGCTCTCCGGCGCGATAAGGCCCGTTAACCAGTCGGGCGCCCGCCTTAAAGAAGCCAAAAAGCTCGGCTTTTCAGGCGCTTTGGTGCCTGCGGGCGCCGAAGATGATGCGTTAACGATCAGGGAAGCGGAAACCCTGGCGGATCTTGTCGGCTTCATCCGGGCGGAGGCGACGGGCGCCAGTTGAGATCGCGGCGCATCGCGGGTAAAGATGCGCGCGGGGGACTGGCGAATCGCGCGAGCGTAGAGCGGCGATAGGCGGCGGGCTTAGAGTATCGATGTTTGACCTTTTGTTCCTTTTAGTAGTCGGTCTTTCCACGGGGTTTGCGATTTTGCGCGGCGGCCTTCAGGAACTGTCGACGCTGTTGTCGCTTGGGATCGCCGCCCTTCTCGCCTGGATGATCGCGCCGCCGCTCATTGGCGTCTTTGGATTGTCAGGCAGTTTCTTCGGCATGATTTTCGTCGCCGCATTTCTGATCGGCGTCTTCTTTATCGCCGCCCATGTGGGCTTTCATCTGCTCTTGAAACGCATTCCATTGAGCAAACAATCCCAGCGGTACAACCAGATCGGCGGCGGCGTCTTCGGCCTCGTCCGCGGGCTCGCGCTGATCGGGCTCGGCTATCTCGGCTATTCCTATTACCTCGATGAGGCGCGCCAGCCCGACAGCGTCAAGAACGCCGTCACCAAACCGATCGCCGCCGGATTGGCGAGCTGGTTTGAGAGCTTCGCGCCGGCTTCGACCGATCTGGAAGGCCTCGGCGCTGAACCGGTCGCAGCGCCGGCGACATCGACGACGGACGGCTACGGCCGCGCTGAGCGCTCCGGTCTCGATGAGATCGTCACCACGGTGACGACGACCGACGACGAGCCCGAAACCCCGGACGATGAAAGCGTCATCGAGGACATCCTGCAGGGAGAGGACCTCTAATGACCGCGCGCCCCCTCGCCGCCAATCCCTTTACGGCGGCGAGAGTCGCTCAGCGTCTGGAAGCGCTCGGCCGGATTTGGCGCCGCGAAGACGCGCCCGGCCTTCGCGACCGGCAACTCCACGAAGAGTGCGGCGTTTTCGGCGTCATCGGCACCAAGGACGCGGCGACGCTGACGGCGCTCGGCCTCCACGCGTTACAGCATCGCGGCCAGGAAGCGGCGGGGATCGCCACTTTCGACGGCGATCATTTCCATACGGAACGCCATCTTGGTCTCGTCTCGGACAACTTCTCCGACAAAGATATTTTCACCCGTCTTCAGGGTTCGGCGGCGATCGGCCATACGCGCTACTCGACCCAAGGGGATACGGTGCTGCGCAACGTCCAGCCGCTATACGCCGATCTCGACCAGACGGGCGTCGCCATCGCCCATAACGGCAACCTCACCAACGCCAAGACCCTGCGCGCTGACCTTGTTCGCCGCGGGTGTATTTTTCAGTCCACGTCGGATTCAGAGATTTTCCTCCAGCTCACTGCGCGCTCGCAATATCTGTCGGCGACGGACAGGCTAATCGAGGCGCTCAAGCAGGTGGAAGGCGCCTACGCCTTGGCCGTCCTGACGCCGGAGGGCCTGATTGGCGCGCGCGACCCCGTCGGCATACGCCCGCTCATCCTCGGCGATCTGAAGGGCGCGCCGATTTTGGCGTCGGAGACCTGCGCCCTCGATATGATCGGCGCCAAGTTCATTCGCGACATCAAGCCCGGCGAAGTCGTGATCTGCCGCGCCGACGGCTCAGTGGAAAGCCGACAGGTGACGCCGACGCCGAACAAGGCGCGCCCGTGCATTTTCGAGCTGATCTATTTCGCCAAGCCGAACTCGATTGTGGACGGGCAAAGCGTCTATGAGTTGCGCAAGCGCCTTGGCGAACGCCTCGCCAAGGAAGCCCCGTGCGAGGCCGATCTCGTCTCGCCAATACCGGATTCAGGCGTGCCCGCCGCCATCGGTTATGCGCAGAAATCGAACCTTCCCTATGAGATGGCGCTTATTCGCTCGCACTTTATCGGGCGCACGTTCATCGAGCCGGAACAGAAAATCCGCGAAGCCGGCGTTGCGCGCAAGCACTCGCCCAATCGCGGCCTCGTCGAAGGCAAGCGCGTCGTCCTGATTGACGACTCCATCGTTCGCGGCACCACCAGCCGCAAGATCGCCCAGATGCTGCGCGACGCCGGCGCGAAAGAAGTGCACCTGCGGGTCGCCTGCCCGCCCATCCAGCATCCGGACTTTTACGGCATTAATACGCCGTCCTACGAAGAACTTCTCGCTGTCGGACGAACGGTTGAAGACATGCGCAACGATATCGGCGTCGACAGTCTCGCCTTCCTGTCCCTTGACGGTCTTTACAAAGCGTTCCGCAAGGGCAAGCGGGACGAGACAGCGCCTGCCTTCACTGATCATTGCTTCACCGGCGACTACCCCACCCGTCTGGTCGACCGCGACGAAACCGAACGCAATGCGATGATTACGCAGCTCTCGTTTTTGGCGGAGTCGAGTTAGGCGGGTGCGATTAGACTGCCTGATTATCTGCCTCTCGTAACATTTTGGTTCTCCGCTCATTCCCGCGCAAGCGGGAATCCAGCAACAGCCGCAATGTTCATTTTTTTGGGTGGATTCCCGCTTGCGCGGGAATGAGCGGTTAATTGAATGGCATAGGAGCGCCCAACTGAAGAGTCTTTCACGCTTCAAACCGAAATAAAATAAGAACCCCTCACCCCCGCTCATCCTTGGTCGTTTCCATCACAATGTAAGACGTGATCGACTGGACCTTCGGCGCCATGCCCAAAACCTCCGTATGGAAATGTTTATACGCGGCGAGATCGCGCGCCTCGACCCGCAAGATGTATTCGATGGACCCGGTGACATCGTGCACTTCGCGCACTTCCGGCGCGGCCATCATCGCACGCTCAAAATCGCGCTGCGCCTTTTTCGTGTGTTCGGAGAGACCGACGGTTACATAGGCCGTGAAGCCAAGCCCCAGCGCCTCGCGGTTGAGGACGGCGCGATAGCCGGCGATGACCCCGGATCGTTCCAGTTCCTGCACCCGGCGCAGGCAGGCTGAGGCCGAGAGACCGACTCGTTTAGCGAGCTCGGCGTTGGAAATGCGCCCGTCCGCCTCAAGTTCGCGCAATATTCTTTGATGTAAATCGTCTATTTCGGTCATATATTGTGCAATTTGCGGCTTTGCGCGCAATTTTGCAAGCACCTTGCGCCCATTATCGTATATAGTTGCGCGATATGACTGCTGAACTCTTCGCCGCTCTTGTCGCCTTCGCGCTGGTTTCGTCGATCACGCCCGGACCCAACAATTTTATGGTCATGGCGTCGGGCGCGAATTTCGGCGTGCGCCGCACGCTGCCGCACATCGCGGGCGTGCTTGTCGGCTTTAACATCATGATCTGGATGGTCGGCGCCGGGCTGATGCAGATCTTCAACGCCTATCCGCAAAGCTATCTGGTGATGAAAATCCTGAGCACGGTCTTTCTGCTCTATCTCGCATGGAAGATTGCAACCGCAGCGGCGCCGCAAGACGGCGCGGGCGCGGGAGGCAAACCGCTGACCTTTCTGCAGGCGGCGGCGTTTCAATGGGTCAACCCAAAGGCGTGGGCGATGGCGCTCGCCGCCAACGGCGCCTATTCCACCCCGGAGGCGCCAATGTTCAGCATCTTTGTTATTGCGACCGTATTTGTCGCCGCCGCCGCGCCCGGCATGTCGTCGTGGTTGTTGCTCGGTACGCAGATCCGCCGGCTTCTGACCAATGAAATGCGGTTGCGCGCGTTCAACTGGACCTGCGCGGGCCTGCTTGTCGCAACATTGTGGCCTATACTGTCCGCTGTCTGAACCGGGGGGTTGATGATGACCGACACGCTTCAAAAACGGTTGTTCAACGAGCAACAAAGCGGCGCGGCCTTCGGCTACGCCGCCGACCAAAGCCGGGCCTATGTGGAGACGATCGCCGAACGCCCGCCCTTTCCCAGCGAAGCCGCAATCGACAAAGCGCGCGCCGCGGCGACGCCGCTGCCAGCCACAGGCGTCGGCGCTGAAGAGGCTGTCCGCGCCATGCGCGAGACGTTTGAAGGCGCCTGCGTCAATGCACTTGGCGGGCGTTATTTCGGATTTGTCACCGGCGGGGTATTGCCGGCGGCGCGCGCGGCGCGGCTGCTCAGCGACATGTGGGATCAAAATGCGCCGCTCTTTCGCACCTCGCCCGCCGCGGCGATCGCGGAAGAGATCGCCGAAGCGTGGCTGTGCGAACTCTTTGGGTTTCCTGAAGGAACGGTCGCCGGCTTCGTCAGCGGATCGTCTCTCGCCATCTACTGCGGGCTCGCCGCCGCCCGTTGGCGCCTGCTTGAGCGCCAGGGCTGGGACTTCAACGCCAAGGGCCTTACCGGGGCGCCGCCCATCCGCGTCGTCTCGGGCCGCCACGCCCATGGCACGGTGGTCAAAGCCGTCACGCTTCTCGGTTTGGGCACGGACAATATTGAATGGGTCGACGTCGACGCTGACGGCCGCATCGACGTCGACGCGGTTCCAGCGCTCGACGCCAACACAATCCTGTTGCTCCAGGCGGGAAACGTCAACGGCGGCGGCTTTGACGACTTCAAAACCCTTTGCGCGAATGCCAAGGACGCCGGGGCCTGGACCCATGTGGACGGCGCGTTCGGGCTTTGGGCGGCGGCGGCGCGGGATTATCGTCACCTTACGGAGGGAATGGAAAACGCCAGCTCCTGGTCGTGCGACGCGCACAAGACGCTCAACACGCCTTACGACTGCGGCGTCGTCTTTTGTCGCGACGCCGACGCGATCCGCGCGGCGCTTCACCAACAAGGCTCTTATCTCGAAACCGGCATGGGCCGGGACGGCATGTATATGACGCCGGAACTATCGCGTCGCGCCCGCGCCTTTGATGTCTGGGCCGCCTTATTGAGCCTGGGCCGCAACGGCGTCGACGAACTTGTCTCGCTGCTGTGCGACCGGGCCGCGCAATTCGCCGATGAGATATCCGCAGCCGGCTTCGACCTTGCCGCACGGCCGTCGTTCAACCAGTTGATGTTCGCCTGCGACAGCGATGAAGAAACCGTCCGTGTCTTACGCGCCGTGCAGGCGGGCGGGGAATGCTGGGCCGCGGGCGCGGACTGGCGCGGGCGTCGCGTGATCCGCATTTCCGTCTGTTCCTGGGCGACAACGCGAGAGGACATCACCGCGTCGGTGCGCGCTTTTGCTGAGGCGCGGGAAAAGCAATAGGCCTGTTCTAGTTATGAGCTGTAAGCAGGCTTCTGCTTACAGATCATAACCAGCAGCCTTTTTAAGGATACAGAATGATGTCAAGGGCGCCGCAGGCGCCGCGAAGCGGTTTCACCCCTGACATCATTCTGTATCTTGAACACCGAAAGCGTGTTGCTCTTTCCCGCTCATCCCGACGAAGGTCGGGATCTCGTTGACGCGAACACCGTGCTTTCCTGCCAAGATTCCGGCCTTCGCCGGAATGAGCGGAGGGTTTTATCTCCTGCTAAAGCCCCTCCAACCGCGCCAGGGCGCCGTTGAGTTTCTCAAGGTCCGCCGCGTAACCGGCGCGGCGGGCCTTTTGTTCTTCCACCACCGCCGCCGGGGCGCGCTCGACGAAATTCTTATTGCCAAGTTTTTTGTCGATGGCGGCGATCTCTTTTTCCGCCTTCGCCTGCTCCTTGGCGAGGCGGGCTTTTTCCGCATCAAGATCAATAAAGTCCGCCACCGGCAACGCTGCAACGCCGTCGCCATGCACGACCTGCACCGCGCCCTTGGGCGCCGCGTCCGCCGCAGCGATGTCCGACAAGCGCGCTAGACGCTTTAATACGTCTTCATGGGTTTTCAAACGCTGCGCCGCGTCCGCGCCGCCGCCAATGAAGTGCAAGGGGATTTTCGCCCCCGCCGGCACGTTCATCTCCTGGCGTACCGAGCGGATGGATGAAATGAGGTCGATCGCCCATTGCATTTCTTCCGCCGCGGCGGCGATTTCCATACTGGCGTCGGCTTGCGGCCATGGGCTTGTGATCAACGCGCCGTCAAACCCGAGTTCAGTCCAGAGTTCTTCGGACACGAAGGGCATGAACGGATGTAAGAGCTGCAGGATACGGCCGAGCGCGAAGGCGCCCGCGGCGCGGGTCTCAGCCTTGGCGGCTTCGTCGCCGCCCTGGAAGACGGGCTTGGCCAGTTCCAGAAACCAGTCGCAGTAGATGTTCCACGTAAACCGATAGATCGCGCCCGCCGCGTCGTTAAAGCGATAGGCTTCAAGCTCGCGGGTGACGGCGGCGGCGCAGGCGTTCGCTTCGTGAATGATCCACTGGTTGAGGGTGAGCGAGGCCGAGGCCGGATCGAAATCGGGGTCCGGCTTGCATTCGTTCATCTGAGTAAAGCGCGCCGCGTTCCACAGCTTGGTGGAAAAATTGCGGTATCCTTCGACGCGTTGTTCGGACAAGCGAATGTTGCGGCCTTGCGCGGCCTGCGCGGCGAGCGTAAAGCGCAGGGCGTCTGCGCCGAATTTGTCGATCAGGACCAAGGGGTCGATGACGTTGCCCTTGGACTTCGACATTTTCTGGCCGTGCTCGTCGAGCACCAGGGCGTGGATGTAAACGTCCTTAAACGGAACATCGTCCATGAAGTGGATGCCCTGCATCATCATCCGCGCGACCCAGAAAAAGATGATGTCGTGCGCCGTGACGAGGACGGAGGTGGGGTAGTGCTTGGCTAAGAGATTTGCTTCACCCTGAGGAGCGGCGCCCCGCGCCGCGTCACGAAGGGTCCCGTCGGCGTCCCTTCGTCCTTCGAGACGCGCGGCGTCGCCGCGCTCCTCAGGATGAAGGGACGGGTCCGCATCCGGCCAGCCGAGCGTCGAAAACGGCCACAGGCCGGAGGAGAACCAGGTGTCGAGGACGTCTTCGTCTCTCCACATCGGAGCAGAGTATTCATCGGCGTTATAGTACTCTGTTTCGACGGCGGCGCGACCTGTATAGCCGCCATGCCAGCCACTCCACTTTATGCCGAAACCAGAATAGTATTCGCGAACTTGATTCGCGGCATCGTCCTCCGTCTCTGCGCAAACAGTGATTGGGTTATCAAAATCAAGCTCGGCATCCGCCAACGTTCCACCGTCTTTTGCGGAAACAACTGAGGGAGCGTACCAAGCGGGAATTTGATGCCCCCACCAAAGCTGCCGCGAAACACACCAGGGCTCGATATTGTTCATCCACTGGAAATAGGTCTTGGCCCAGTTTTCCGGGACGAACCGGGTCTTGCCCTCTTCCACCGCCTTGATCGCCGGCGCGGCGAGGGTTCTTGCGTCGACGAACCACTGGTCGGTGATCATGGGTTCAATGACGACGCCGGAACGGTCGCCAAAGGGCTGTTGGATTTTTTTGTCTTCGACGGTGATCATCAGGCCTTCCGCGTCGATGTCGGCGACGACGCGCCCCCGCGCCTCGAACCGGTCGAGGCCGCGATATTCGTCCGGGACGAGATTGATGCCGTCGACATAGTTGGCGTCGGGCGTTCCTGACGCCTCGAGCAGCGCTTTGGCTTTCTCCGCTTCTTCAGCGTAAGGCGCGCCGTCTTCGCGCATCGCCGCTTTCCAGTCCATCAGGCGATACATCGGGATGTCGCCGCGCTTGGCGACCTGATAGTCGTTGAAGTCGTGGGCGCCGGTGATCTTCACCGCGCCGGAGCCGAAGTCCGGGTCCGGATAATCGTCGGTGATGATGGGAATGAGCCGCCGGTGCGCCTTCGGGCCCACCGGAATCTCGCAGAGCTTGCCGACAATGGGGGCGTAGCGCTCGTCCGCAGGATGCACCGCCACCGCGCCATCGCCGAGCATGGTTTCCGGCCGCGTCGTCGCGATGGAGATGTAATCGCGGGTCTCGCGCAGCGTTTCGTTTCCGTCCGCGTCCTTCTCGACATATTCGTAGGTCGCGCCGCCGGCCAGCGGGTATTTGAAATGCCACATGTGGCCGTCGACTTCCGTGTTCTCCACTTCCAGATCGGAGATCGCGGTTTCGAATTTCGGGTCCCAATTGACGAGCCGCTTGTCGCGATAGATGAGGCCCTCATTATAGAGATCGACGAAGACCTTCATTACCGCCTTGACCATCTGGTCGTCGGCCTCGCCGTTTTCGCCCCCCCTGTTTTCACCCATCGTGAAACGCTCACGCGACCAGTCGCAGGTGGCGCCGAGGCGTTTGAGCTGGTTGATGATCTGGCCGCCGCTTTCATGACGCCATTTCCAAACTTTCTCGACAAACGCGTCGCGGCCGATTTCCGTACGCTTCGGCTCCTGCCGCTCCATCATCTGGCGCTCAACGACCATTTGCGTCGCGATGCCCGCATGGTCGGTGCCTGGCTGCCACAACACCGACCGCCCGCGCATGCGCTCGAACCGGCACAGGACGTCCTGCAGCGTGTTGTTCAGGGCGTGGCCCATATGCAGGGAGCCGGTGACGTTGGGCGGCGGAATGACAATCGTGAACGGCTCGCCCTCCCCTGACGGCTTGAACGCGCCGGAGGCCTCCCAGTCTTCATAAATCCGCCTTTCAGCGGCGGCGAAATCGAAATTCTTCTCAAGCATCGTCATTCCCGCACACGCGAGAGGCGGGTTTATCGTCCGGCGGCCCGATCCACAAGATGGGGCGCAGCCTTCAGGCCGGTCAATCGATTTGCCCGTCGACCCAAGCCTTGAAATTTGGATGACCCGCTCGCGCTTCTATTGCTGCCTTGTTTGGATCGTGTTCGCCAGACGCCAAATCGCCGGACGCTTTCCTTCGAAGCGCGTCCAACGCCTCAACGAACAAAAGGCTTTCGTCCCGGACGTATTTTTCCGACAGCCCGTCCCAATGATAGCCGTCCGTCAGAATGTGCAAAAGCTCCGGCAATGACCTCGCAACGACGCAAACGCCTTCGCCTTCCGAACCCAGGAAAACAACAGGCGACGGCGCATCGCTTATATCTGGGTAGTCCCAAAGGCAATACATGCCGCCCGTGGAGTCGACGCCGACAAGTTCGAACATGTGACCGGATCGGCGCCATCGCGCCGATCCGAACCAGTAATCAAGGGTCTTCGGCCAGTCGTCTTCAACCCGAGCTCTGAACTCAACATGGAACGGTCCGTCGGATTTGAACGACTCCCTCAGCAACAGAAGAAGTCGATCAACCTTGCTGTTCATTCGTTGAAAGCTTTGGATCAAGTCCGGTGTGCCGCGCCAGGAAAGCCCACATGTCTGCGTATTCTTCGATGATCTTTTCCGTGGGTTTGCCTGAGCCGTGCCCCGCCCGGGTTTCAATGCGAATAAGGTGCGGTTCGTTCCCGATATTGGCCGCTTGCAAGGCCGCCGCATATTTGAAGGAATGGCCCGGCACGACGCGGTCGTCCGTGTCTGCAGTCGTCACCAGGATCGCCGGATAATCTTCGCCCGCGCGAATATTATGGTACGGCGAATAGGCGAGCAGCGTCTGAAAGTCGGCCTCATTCGCCGGATCACCGTAATCGTCGACCCAGAAACGACCTGCAGTGAATTGATTGAACCGCAGCATGTCCATGACGCCCACCGCAGGGATCCCTGCCGCAAACAGGTCAGGACGTTGATTGACCACCGCGCCGACCAGGAGCCCGCCGTTGGAGCCGCCGAATATGGACAGCTTTTCGGCGGACGTGACGCCTTCGGAGATCAGATACTCGCCCGCGGCGATGAAATCATCGAAGACGTTCTGTTTGTTCTGAAGGCGCCCGGCGTTGTGCCATTCTTTACCGTATTCGCCCCCGCCGCGGAGATTGGCCACGGCGTAGACCCCGCCCATATCGACCCACGAGAGGCGCGTGATCGAAAAACCCGGCGTCAGCGACACGTTGAACCCGCCATATCCGTAGAGCAGCGTCGGCTGCGGCGTGGACATGTCGAGATCCTTGCGCCGCGTAATGAACATCGGCACGCGGGTTCCGTCTTTTGAATTGTAGAAAACCTGCTCGACCACATAATCGTCCGGGTTAAACGCGGTTTGGGCCTGTTTGTAGACGGACTGATCGCCGGTCTCCATGTCGAGGCGATAGATCGTGTCGGGCTGGTTGAAGCTCTCATAACCATAGAACGTCACCGTGTCGTCCGGCTCGCCGCCGAATCCATAGGCCGAACCCACGCCCGGAAGTTCGACGGCTCCGGCCTCCGCGCCGTCCAGAGCAAATAGGCGCACGACCGACTTCACGTCCTCCATATACTCCGTCACAATCTTGCCGCCGACGATATTGACGCCGGTCAGAACCGCATCCTTTTCAGGAACGATTTCCTCCCACGGGCCGCGGCTGGACGGGACTGCGACAATTTTCGATTTCGGCGCGTCATCGTCCGTACGGAAATAATGCCGACCGCCCGCCGTCGCGATATAGCTGTAGTCGGAATGAAAGCCGGTGATGAGCTCAAACGGCTCAGCTTCCAAATCGGTAAGATCGATCAGAACGACTTCGTATTTTTCATCGGTTCCTTTCCAGACAGTGATCACAAGACTTTCGCCGTCCGAAGAAACTTGCGCGGCGAAACCGTGCTCCGGTTGGTCAGGGCGGGAATAAACGAGCCTGTCGGCGGCTTGATCATCGCCGAGTTTGTGGAAATAGACCGCCTGATCAACATTGAGGCTTTGAAACTCTTCGCCTTCTTCAGGCGCCGGATAGCGAGAGTAATAGAACCCGGAGCCGTCTTTGGCCCAACTGAGCCCGGAGAATTTCACCCACTCGATATTGTCGTCCAGCACTTCGCCTGAGGCGACGTCCACGACCCGCACCGTGCGCCAGTCGGAGCCGCCGTCCTGAATCGAATAGGCGACCAGCGTTCCGTCCGGGCTCGGCGCATAGCCGGCAAGCGCCGTGGCGCCGTCGTCGGACCAGGTGTTCGGATCGAGGAGCATGCGCTCCGTTCCATCCGCATCCTGAACAAAAAGCACGAATTGGTTCTGCAGCCCGTCATTGCGGCGGAAAAAGGTGCGGCCTCCCTCCATCACGGGCAGTGTGAATTTCTCATAATCCCAAAACCGCGAAAGCTGCGCTTCGATCGCCTCGCGATGATCGAGGCCTTCAAGATAAGCGTTCGTGACTTCGTTCTGCGCTGCGACCCAGTCCGCGACGGCCTGGCTTTCGCGCACGTCGTCTTCGAGCCAGCGATAAGGATCGGCGACGTCCACGCCGTGATAGGTGTCTGTCTGTTCCACCGTTTCTGTTTCCGGATAATCGATGGCGAGCGCGGCGACCGGGCCGTCGTCGCTTCCATCCGTTGCTGCTTCCTCGCCCGCGCCGCAGCCGGCGGCGAGCAGGAAAGCGGCGGCGCCCCCGATGAAGGTTAGATTACGCATGGCGAAGACTCCCTTGTGATGCAATTCGTTTTTCGACGGGCGGAACCTACGCGAAACGCGCCAGGTTTCAACACGGGCGTATTAAGAGGGGACAGAGAGAAGCCGAGACTACGGATTTCCCCCGCTCATCCCGGCGCGGGCCGGGATCTCATCATTCCTACGCCGGAGCGCGTCGGCCGAGGTCCCGGCTTTCGCCGGGATGAGCAGGTAGTGGGAGTTTTTGTCTCCGAATCAAAAAGGCCGGCTCGCGAAAGCCGGCCCCTGAATCGGTTGGAAGATCGGCTAGCGGCGGCGACGGGCCACGCGCTGAACCTCTTCCTCGACCTTTTCTTCGACGATGGCGGGCAGATTGGCGTCGAGCCATTCCTTGACCAGGGGACGCAGCATCTCAACGACGATGTCCTCCAGGGTCCGGCCCGGTCCTTCGGTCACCCGCACCGACTGGGAAAGATTGGCGAAGGCGCTTGACGCCGCGCTTGCGGCTGTTTCATCGAGAATGGCTTCTTCCGCGTCCTGTTGCATAGCCTCCGCCACATTTTTCTTAATCATTTCAACATCTTCCGTTTCGAGATGGGGTTTTGCGCCGTCTTCGCTGGCTGTCGGCGTCGGCGCCGGTTCCGGCGCCGGCTCAGGCGCAGCAGCTGCCGGCGTCGGTCGGCGCAGCGGCGTCGGCTGCGTCGCCGTCGGTTCGGCGGGCGCTGAGCCTTCTTCCTCGTCCTCGGAGATAATCCGGCGAATCGAGGCGAGAATCTCTTCCATACTCGGTTCGGGCTGTGCGTTTTCCATCGACCCTTTTGTCCTCAAAGCGGAAGCGCCTGTCTCAACGAACCATCTGATTCGCCGCCCTCGCGCCTCTCGTGTCGTGTTGTTTTCGGCCGCTTCGGCCCGCCGATCAAGGGCTTGTCTGCTCGTATCAGCGTCTTCGTTACCGGGACGTTAACGCCAATGCGGGAAATGAGTTTGCGCCGACAATCAGAACACGAATGCTTTGGGCTTCTCGAATCCGGCCAGCACGGCGCTTGAAGCCGCGTCAAACATCGGCGTGAACGAGAAGGCGGAGCCTGACCGCACAAAAACGCCGCCGCGCGAAACGCCGCCGTCACGCACAAGCGCCGCCAGGCGGCCCCCTTCGGTCAGTTGCTCGAGCAGCGTGTCCGGACGGCGTTCGATCGCGCCGCCGATGAAGATAACGTCGAAGGGGCCCTGCTTCGGCGCGCCGTTCCAGGGCTCTCCGGTCAAAACAGCGGCGTTGGAAAAGCCGAGCTCATTGAGGTTTTCCTGGGCGACGGCGGCGAGATCGTCGTCGCTTTCCAGCGACACGACCATTTCGGCCAACATGGCGAGGATCGCGGTCGAATAGCCGGTGCCGCAAACCGCATTCAGTACGACGTCGTCAGCGCGGATTTCAGCGGCGGCGACGAGTTTGGCGAAGTCCCGGGCGCGCAGCAGCCAACGCCCTTCAGCATAACGAAGCTCTTGCTCCACATAGGCCTGTTCGCGCATTTCCGCCGGCACAAAGATCTCGCGCGGAATGGTTTCCATCGCGTGCTGTATGCGCAAGTCGGTGACGTCGTTCGGTCGGACCTGGCTTTCAACCATGTGGCGGCGGGCCGCTTCGTAGTTCATCGCGCTCTTAAACCCTGTTTTTCGCAAGCGGCATAGCGCCGCCGCCGATGATGCGCAACGCGAGAAAGGCCGATCAGCCGGTGCAATTTCTTTTGACCGGCCCATATCGGCGCGCTAAGAGACCGCCTCGCCTTCCGGACGGCCACGTGGCGGAGTGGTGACGCAGCGGCCTGCAAAGCCGTGTACGCCGGTTCGATTCCGGCCGTGGCCTCCAGGCGAACCGCGATCGCGCCGCCTTTATCACGCCCAAAAACCGTTTTAGCCCGGTATTCGTCAGAATCATCGCCGAAATGGCGAAAATGCAACGGTTTTTGAACGGTTTCAGCCGGGACGCCGACTGAATTTTAACTATGATGTCAAAGACCGAAGTTAGTTTTGACGGTCCGTATCGGCCGGAGGCCGGGTCATTTGTCGCAGACCCTGCTCACCTTGCCGATATTGGCTTGAACCACGGCCGCATCGCCGACAAGTAACGCCTTGAAAAGGAGAACGAGGGGCGAAATGAAACTGGGCAAGGGACAATTGCAAGGCTGCGCTGTGTCTGTGGGGGCGCTTTTGGCGGCCAGCTGCGCCAGCGTCGATCAGGAACTGATCAGCGCGACGCTGCCCGACACGCCGAGCGCGTGGACAGCCGACGCAACGGTCGGGGATGCGCCGGTCGGCGACTGGGTCGCCGCATTCGACGACGTTGCGCTGACCGATCTCATCAAAGAAGCGCTCGCGAACAATAACGATCTGCGAATCGCCGCCGCGAATCTCGATCAGGCGCGGGCCGGCGCGCGCATTACCCGTGCGGACCTGTTGCCCACGATTAACGCCACCTTTAACTCATCGCGCAACGCCATCGTCATCGATCCCACCTCGGCGGCGCAGGCCGGCGCCACCGGCGGCGGAACCGGCGGCGCACCGGCGGCTGACGTGGACAAACGTCTGTGGATCAACAATTTCTCCCTCGGCGGACAGCTGCAATGGGAAATCGACGTCTGGGGACGCCTGCTCGACGAAACGCGCGCTTCATACGGCGACGCCAGGGCCGCCTTCGCCGACCTCGCCGGGGCGGAGCTCTCAATCGCCGCGCGCACGGCGCAAGCCTGGTTTGCATTGATCGAAGCGCGCCAGCAGCGCGAACTCGCCGAACGCGATGTCGCCGCGCGCGAGAGTAATTTGCGCGTTACCGACCGGCGTTATGAGCGCGGCGTCGCATCAAGCCTTGACGTACGCCTGTCGCGCTCGGCCCTCGGCAGCAGCCAGGCCAGCCTCGCCCTGCGCCGCCAGTTGGAACTGGAAGCGGCCCGGTCGCTCGAAGTGTTGCTCGGCCGCTATCCGGCGGCTGAACTGGAAGCGGCGGCGTCTCTGCCGGTGCTGCCGCAACTGAACGGCGCCGGCGCGCCGGGCGACATTCTGGTCCGCCGGCCGGATCTGATCGCCGCAGAAACGCGGATGGACGCAGCGGGCCTTCGCGCGCGCGCCGCGCGCAAGCAGCTGCTGCCGCAATTCAGCCTGTCGACCAGCGCCAACACGTCAGGGCCCACCATATCGGATCTGATCGATGCAAGACGCCTTGCGGGCAATCTCGTCGGCGGCGTTTTCCAGCCGCTGTTTCAGGGCGGCCGACTGCTCGCCAACTCAAAGCGCGCGCGCGCGGCGGCGGAATCGGCGGTGTTCAATTACGTCCAGACCGTGCTGATCGCCTATCAGGAGGCGGAAAACGCCATCGCCGCGGAAACCTATCTCGCTGCGCAGGAAGAGGCCCTGCGCCTTGCGTTCGAGGAGGCCGCCGCGGCCGAAACACTGACGGAACGGCGTTATTCGTCCGGCGCGGCCACAATTTTTAACCTGTTGGACGCCCAGACCCGTCGTATTTCTGCAGAAAGCCAATACATACAGGCCCAACAGCAAAGGGTGTCCAATCGGGTTCAGCTTTATCTCGCCATCGGCGGCGACTTCCTGACGGCTGACCGACTTGCCGCGATTGCGGTCGAGACAGGAGAGTAAGCGTTATGTTCCGGAAGCTATTCACCCTGATCGGCACGCTCGGCATATTCGTCGTCGGTTTCGGCCTCATCGCCCTGATGGGTCAGATGAAACCGGATATTGAACGCCAGGCGCCGGAAATCTCCGCGCCGGCCGTGTTCTTTACCGTGGCGTCGAACGGTCCCGTTACGCTCAATGTTTTCGCACAGGGCGAAGTGCGCCCGCGTACGGACATCAACTTAACGGCGCAGGTCGCCGGGCAAATCACGTCGACGTCGAAGGCGTTCGTCAATGGCGGCGCATTCGAAGAAGGCGACGTGCTAATCCGCATCGAAGACGCGCCCTATCGCGCAGCGGCCGCAGCCGCCGGCGCGCGTCTGGCGCAGGAGGAAGCCGAAGCGGCGCTTGCGCTTAAAGACTATGAAGATCTGGGCCGAGACGAGGATCCGACTGAGCTTGCGCTGCGCGTGCCGCAACTGGCGCAGGCGCAGGCCGAATACCGGGCCGCGCAACTGGATCTCGAACGTACGACCATCCGGGCGCCGTTCAAGGGCCGCGTCCGCGAACGGATTGCCGGTGTTGGCCAATATGTCGCCCCGGGCGCGCAGCTTGGCCGCGTTTTCTCCACCGACGTTGCGGAGATCAGACTGCCGTTGACGGACGAAGACCTCGCCAAGCTCGGTCTGTCGGTCGCATTTGTCGAAACCGAAGACAATATCGGTCCGTCTGCGACGCTCTCGGCGTTCATCGCCGGCGAGATGCACGAATGGAAAGCGCGCATTGCGCGCACAGACGGCGCCATCGATCCGGCGACTCGGCAAATCGCCGCCATCGCCGTCGTCGACGATCCTTATGACAGCGGCGCGGCGCAAACCGGCACGCCGCTGGCGATGGGACTGTTCGTCGACGCTGAAATTGAAGGCCGACAAATCGACAACGCGATCGTGCTGCCGAGATCGGCGCTGCACGGACGCGACATCGTTTACGTGATTGCCGACGGCAATGTCCTCGAGCGCCGGCAGGTGCGCGTCGTTTCTTCCGATCGCGACACGATCACAACCGTTGCCGGCGTCACGCCGGGCGAGCGCGTGGTGATATCGCCGCTGCGCGGGGCCGATGAAGGCGATGAAGTCGAGCCCACCGACCCGCTCAGCGACGGCGCGGCGGAAGTCGAGTCTGAATTGACCGCAAACGCGGCCGCCGCTGCAACCTCGGGAGATAACCGGTGACCGGCATCATATCCTGGTGGACCCGCAACACGGTCGCCGCCAACCTGTTGATGGTCGCCTGCCTGATCTCAGGCTTCCTGGCGTTTAACAGCCTTGAGCGCGAGCTTGATCCGTCAGCAGACTTCACCGGCGCGACGATCTCCGTGTCCTGGCCGGGCGCGAGCCCGCGCGAAGTCGAAGAACAGATCGTCCTGCGCATCGAAGAAGCAATCGCCGGCGTCGACGGGATAGAGCATATCGATTCTACTGCGCGCGAGGGACGCGCAACCATCAATGTCGAGGGCGACCAAGACATGGATGACACGAAGTTCCTCAACGAAATCAAGAATCGCGTTGACGGTATCTCGACCCTGCCGGGCGACGCCTTCCCCCCGGTTGTTTCGCAGTGGACGAACTTCTCGCCCGGCATGTTCATGGCGCTCTACGGCGACCTCGACAAACGCGAATTAAATCGCCTGGCGCGCGACGTTCGCGATGAACTGTCCCAGCTGCAGGGCGGCTCCCCGCTCGTCAATTTGTGGGGCGAAGAACGCGAGGAAGTTTCGATCGAAGTTTCCGAGGAATCTCTCCGGCGTTACAGCTTGACGTTCGACGATGTCGCGCGCGCGATCAGAGGCTCATCCCTTAATCTCGCCGGCGGCCAGGTCCGGACCGAAACCGGCAACCTGCAAATCGCGGCGCGCGCGCTTGCCGACACTGAAGAAGAATTCGAGCGCATCGTTGTGCGGCAAAACCCCGACGGCTCGGTCATTCGCGTCTCCGACGTCGCCGCCGTCGTCGACGGGTTTGAAGACCGGCGGCAAATCCGGACAGTTAACGGTGTGCCGGCGATCTCCATCGCGGTTCAGCTGCCCGAAGTCGGCAATATCAGCGAACTGTCAGTCGCGCTGAACGAATACATTGAGACCAAAAACAAGGAGTGGGACGGCAAGGCAGAGCTCTATCCGTGGTTCGACGCCGCCGATCCCTTTAACGCGCAGCTCGGCCTTGTGGCGTCGAACGCCGCCATCGGCCTCGTCCTGGTGCTGATAATCCTGATGCTGTTCCTGCGCCCGGCTGTTGCGTTCTGGGTCGCGGTCGGCATCGCGGTCGCTTTCGCCGGAGCGTTCATCTTCATGCCGATGACGGGCGTGTCACTGAACTTCCTGTCAATCTTCGGATTCCTGCTGGTAATCGGGGTCGTCGTAGACGACGCGATCATCGTCGGGGAGAGTATTCACAACAGGATTGAAGAGGACGGCGTCGGCGGTCCTGATGCGGCCATCATGGGCACGCAGCTGGTCATCAAGCCGGTTTTCTTCGCGGTGCTGACAACCATTATTGCGTTCGCGCCGTGGCTGTTCGTCGGCGGCGGCGTCGCGCAGTTCACGCGCCAGATCAGCCTGACCATCACCTACGCGCTGATTTTCTCGCTGGTTGAAGCTTTCTTCATCCTGCCGGCGCACCTGTCGCATTTGAAGCCGCAGAATAAGAGCGGCGTCTATTATCGAATGCAGCGCATTTTCTCCGAGGGCATCGTCGATTTTGCGCGCAATGTCTATCAACCGCTGATCAAAACGGCGTTGCGGTTTCGCTACTTCACGGTCGCCTCCTTCCTGGTCGCTTTCGCCTTCGCCTTCGCCCTCCTGGCGCAGGGCTGGATCGGCTTCAAGTTCATGCCGGAGATTCAAGGCACGTTTATCTCGCTCAATGTTCGCCTGCCCGAAGGCTCGTCCTTCAATCGAACGATGCAGATATATGACGAGGTTGAGCTTGCGGCGAACCGGCTGAAGAATGATCTCGGCGACGCTAAGGACGACGAGCCCTTCGTCAAATCGATCTATATCGCCGCCGACGAGGGCGAAGTGGTCTCCTATGTGACGATTACCGATGCAGCCAATCGCGACATCTCGACGGAAGACGCAGCGGAGCTGTTCCGCGACAAGCTTGGCCCTATTCCCGATGCTGAGGAAATCAATATCGGCTTCACCCAGAACGAGGGCGGCCCCGATCTCGCCTTCGGTATCGAGGGCGACGAGCTGGAAGAGCTGCGGCTCGCCACCATCGATCTGCAGAACTATCTGCGCACGCTGCCGGGCGTCTTTGACGTCCGCAACAACCTGCAGTCGGCGACGCCGGAGTTGCAGATCGTCCTTAAACCGGGTGCTGAGCGGTTCGGACTGACGCTGGCCGAAGTCTCGCGCCAGGTGCGCCAGGCGTTTTATGGCGAAGAGGTACAGCGCCTGCCGCGCGACGGCCAGGACGTGCGCGTCATGGTGCGGTATCCGAAAACGGCGCGGGAATCGCTGACCACAATTGAATCCATGCGCATTCGCACCGCCGACGGCCGCGAGGTGCCGCTGACCGCGGTCGCCGACGCGCAATTCGCGCCCAGCTTCAAACGGATCGACCGCCGCGACCGGCAACGTTCGTCGCGGGTAACCGCTGAGATTCGCGAAGGCGTTGATCGCGGGCAGCTCATGACGGACTATCGCGAAAAGTTCGTACCCGAATGGAAAGAACGCCATCCGGAAGCGTCGCTGGCCCAGCGCGGCGACGCGGAAGAGCAACAGGAGTTTTTTAACGAACTTATTCCGCTGCTGCTGACCGCGCTGTTCGTGATGTATATGTTGCTGGCCATTGCTTTCAGTTCCTATTGGCAGCCGGCGCTGATCATGACGGCGATCCCGTTCGGCTTCATGGGGGCGGCCTTTGGCCATATGATCTTCGGCATCGACTTCGCGCTCTTCTCCTTCTTTGGCGTCGGCGCCGCCGCCGGCGTTGTGGTCAACGACAATCTCGTGCTCATCGACTATGTGAACCGTTTGCGGGCCCAGGGACGCGGGGCCTTCGACGCGCTGGTCACCGCCGGCGTCGGCCGCTTCCGCCCGATCATGCTGACGTCGTTCACCACTTTTGTCGGCCTGTTGCCAATCATGTTTGAGCAGTCGACAGACGCGCAGTTCCTGAAGCCAACCATCGTCGCCCTCGCCTTCGGCGTTGCGTTCGCCACCGGCGTGACGCTGGTCTTCGTGCCGGCGATGTATGCGGTGGGCGCGGATATCGCTCGCTTCTATCGCTGGGCGTGGACCGGAGAGAAGCAGCCCCGGGTCGGCCAGGGACGCCCGATGGAAACCGATATCGACGGTCTTCCCGCTTATCGCGACGGCGACGGCCAGCAGGAAAGGCCGAATCCCCTCTATCGACCGGCGGAATGACGGGTTTAGGGCCGCCGGCTGTTAACCTTTTTTTAACAGTTCGGTGACATCTTAAGAAAGTCTTCTCCCGAGAAGATACCCCACCATACCCCACGACAGTGAGTACCGGCCGCGTTTTCCCCCAAGACGCGGCCGTCTCGCTATTCATGGGGCTGATTCGCGCTCTAGCCCCGCAAGGTCGGGGCGCGAAACAGTCGGCTGTCAGAAGCGCCGCCCCACCAAATCGGCCGTCCTCCAAGGTTGCCCGCAGCCCGCAAATCCGCTCCGTCCAACACCCCTAGGCGGCTCTGCAAAAAACGCCGCCGCGGCGAAAAGGGTATGGATTTGCGCCGGCCCGCTTGCTATAGCCCCCGTTCCAACACAAGGCGGTCCCCGATAGCTCAGTTGGTAGAGCAGCTGACTGTTAATCAGCGGGTCACTGGTTCGAGTCCAGTTCGGGGAGCCAATAAAATCAACAACTTAGCGGCGTCTTGAAGGCAACGTGTTAGACTCTTTTTTTGGGGTCTGTGAGACTTTTTGTTCTCGAAATACCCCTCACAAGAACCACTATGTTCTTTGTGTATGATTTTTTTTCATTTTTTGAACACAAAATTCGTTGTGTCACGTCCATTAGATGCTACGACCTTTGTGTAACACTATTACAGGATTTTGAGACACAAAATGAATCAAGAGTATGACATCTCAGAAGCTGTACCCTACCACTATGGCAAATTTCCACCTAAGTCCTTGAATTATGAATACCTTACACCTGCATTAACGGAAGCAGTTGCCAGCGTCGCAAAATACGATGCTCTTTTGGATACTGTTCACAACAGCGACGTGTTGCTCGCGCCTCTAAGACGTCGCGAAGCCGTAATCTCTTCCCGGATCGAAGGCACCATCGCTACACTCGAAGAAGTTTTGAGATACGAAGCATCAGAAGATACGGAGAATGGTAAAGAACCTGACCAACCCGCTCGTCAAGAAGTTCTCGAAGTCTTTTCGTATCATCGCGCGCTAAATCACGCACAGAAACTAATCGAAAATGGATTACCAATATCCAGCAGATTATTAAGAGAAGCACATAGCCGACTACTTTTTTTTGGACGTGGAGCCGACAAGACTCCGGGGCGCTTCAAGACTGATCAAAACTATATTGTAGACAAAAAAAACAAAAAAATTCTGTTTGTACCTATTTCCGTAGACAAGTTAGAAGATGGAATTAGCAAACTAGAGCAGTACATTAACGACGAAAAAAATATTCCACTGATTCAAACCGCGATTTCTCACGCAGAATTTGAATCACTGCATCCGTTCAAAGACGGAAACGGTCGCTTAGGCCGAATGCTAATCACATTGATGATGTGGAATCGCCGCACAATATCTGCACCACATTTTTATATCAGCGACTCGATCGAAACGAGACGCGATGAATATATCGATCAGCTGAGAAAAGTCTCCGAAGAGGATTCTTGGACAGAATGGTGCATTTTTTTCTTTGAAATCATAAAAAAGCAAGCAGAAGAAAACATTTCGATAGCGAACAGCATAAGAGCGCTATACGAAGATATGAAAGAAGAATTTCGTGACCAAACAGGATCTCAATGGAGCATAAATGCTCTGGATTTCGTGTTCTCACAGCCCGTATTTCGCAATAGTTCTTTTGTAAAAAGATCCGGAATCCCAACCGGAACTGCCCATCGAATCGTCAAAACACTGTCAGACGGCGGATTACTTACTATAGTAGAAGAATCGTCAGGTCGGCGACCAGCGACATATGCATTCGAACCATTGCTTAGGTTGGCGAGTGCTTAGATTTCTATAACAGTTCCGGCTCAAGAAGTGTTAGAGTCAGTCTATAAGGAATTGTTTTGTTTAAGGCCGATTTTCGGCCAAAAGTCTAACACGATCCAATAAATTCAATAACTTACGGAGAAAACCACATAACTGTTAATCAGCGGGTCACTGGTTCGAGTCCAGTTCGGGGAGCCATTTCAATCAAACACCTATGACCAAGTTGGTCCGCAAGTGTTTCACTCAAAGATTGCAATTGGTTGGGCTCTAAGTTCCGAGGCTGGTCCTGCCGGAATGTCCAGACGGCTGATGTTCGGCGAACCGGGACATTCAATTTAACGTCTGCCAGCGATTGCAATCAGCATGAATCCGGCGCCGATCACCAGGCAAAGCGGCGAATAAAATAACAGGTCATACGTAGCGAAGGGCTGGGTTCGCTCCATCTGCGTGGCGAACCCGATCCAATACCCGGCAATGCCACGCGCGATGAAAATCAATGCAATCACGCCTGCGCTCAAGCGAGCAAGCCAGGCCCAGCCAAGGCTGACCACGCCGCTTGCCGACAGGGCAATGAGGCCAGCGACGACCAGAAGTGCGGCCACAGTGAATGTCATCCAGCTCGGCGGCATCCTTTCAAAATCTGGCGCACCGATCACCGTTTTGATCAAGTCTGCCTCTGTCAACGCCGGCCATAGGCCCCCCAAGGCCCAATAGGCATGAAGCGCCGCTATGCCGATCAGCAGGGCAAACAAGAAAAGTGCAATTGATTTCGATCTTGCCATCTGCGTCGCGCCATTCTTCACACGTCTTAATGCTATAAGGAAAATGCAGCTAAGCAAGGCTCACGAATAGACGCAGGACCGCGCTCCGATGCTCGCTGAATGGGGCCGCAGCATACATTGTCGCTGAATGCCCACATTGCGCGCAAAAAGAGCACAGATCGATAAACGGGGCGGAATGACCAGGCAAAAAAAGAGTTTCCATCGTTCGTTCCGAACGCAAGATATACGATTGGGACGCTTTTACTTCGTAGCGCTTTCTGAGCGCTCTTTTAGCCTTGTCAAAAACCTATCTTTCCACATAGCAGCGTCATTTTGCCGAAACTCATTTGAAGCCCGCGCGGCTTTCAACTCGGCGCCTTCATCCGATAGCACTTCATAGCGCCGGCTCATTGTGAGATTGACCGTCGTTCCTCCAGCCGATTCTGAAAGAGTAATAACCCCAACGCCTGTCGAAGTTTCGCCCCTTATTGTTGACGGCAAATTCGCGATGGTGAGCAGTCTGTTCGGAATCGCTCTCGTTATCTGCACATAAAACGGTTGATCCGGATAAAGCTGCACGACGTATCCGGCCTCGCCGTAATTGCCAGAAACAGGCGCGACTTCGAATTCGTACATCCACGAACCAAGATCGATTAAATGCGGCCAGATTTCCGCCGGCGCAGCATCAATTCGGATCTCATAATGCGAGACAAAGTAATATGCGTTGTTATCCCGCTCTTCCGAAATGGACGCCGCGGCGCCAATGCCGCCCAAAGCAATCGCGTTCAACGACCCCAACAACAAAAACATAAATCTAAAGTGCAAACCGTATCCTCCAAACCGTCTCGCCAACCATTCTGGTGCGAATTTTTCAGCAAGCCAAGGGAGACAAAGTTGTTGAGGTCAGAACAGTTTTGATCCAGTGCGTGTTAGCGCCGTCGGCAAAAAAGGCTTCTGTTCGCAAACCTGTCGACGGTTGATCCTGCGGCAATGACCGAAATGGGCCATTTCCAGTCGTTAAGACGGGGGGATAGAATTGAGGCTGTCTTCCTGACAGTTGTTGGCGATCTTGAAGAAACTACGATCCTGGGAGTTCACTGACGTTTCGCCGGTGTGTAGTCTGAACCACGCTCGCCAGCTTGTTGCATAAAGCGTAAGTCTCGCGCCAATTTGGGCGCCGCAATGGCTCAAACTGTAAATCTTGGCGAGCCGCAATGAATTCATAGTCAACGGCGCCTCGTCGCAATAGAGACGCCGTTGTATGGGGAGAGATCAACGATGGCCAAGACAAATTTTATTCGACACAATGGAATTAGGCGCGTCGCTCCGGCGGCCGTCGTCTCTCTGACGGCGCTGTTAAGCGCCTGCGCCTCCTATCCCAATGCCGGCCAAACCGGACATTTCGTTGTAACGACGGGTGAGGACGCAGATGACAACAATATCGGGGACGGAGATTGTGAATCCACGCTATCGGGAAACCCTTGCACGCTGCGGGCCGCAGTGAGCGAAAGCAACGCCATGATGGGCGCGAACACCATTAAGCTCGGCAGTCGCGAACACCGGCTTTCAATGGTTGATGACCTGACGCTTACGGGCCCAACCAAAATCGAAGGAGACGGTCCGAATGAGACAAGCATCACCAACGACGACCGCGACGGCCGCGCCTTTATCATTGACGGAACACCCGCGTGGATTACGCAACTTACGATGACGGACTTCGGCGGCGTACTGCTCGATTTCGGGGGAACTGTTTGGGTTGACGAGGCAGCAAACTTAACGCTTTCGCGCGTACGCATCGAAAACGGTTTCGCTTTTAATCATGCGGCCGGCCTTGCTCTCACGGGGAACAGCCGGGCCATTGTCACCGAGAGCGCCATTTCCGACAACATGGTCGCAGGCGCTTTCGGCGGCGGCGTCTATATTCAAGAAGGCTCACGGCTGACGCTTCTGCGTAGCACTGTGGACGGCAACGTCTCTAACAGGGCGGGCGGGGTTTATAATTTCGGCGAACTCTGGATTCTCGATAGCACGATTTCGGGCAATAGCGCCGACTCCGATACCGGCGGCACCGGCGGCGTTCTCAACATTGGCGTCGTCACAATCAACAATTCGACCATTGTCGATAACAGTTCGAATTCTCCGAATGACGATACGCATTCAGGCGGACTTGCGAATTCCGGGCTCGCGCGGGTGAGCAACACAATTGTCGCCAACAATATGTGGGGCAATTCAGAAAATGATTGTAACGGCGAAATTGAATCCCGCGGATACAATTTGATTGAAGAGACGGACGACTGCGATATTGAGGGATCAACCACTGGCAACATTACCGGTCAGGATCCGGATCTGTCAGGGCTTGCATTTCATGCCGGAGGCCCAACGCAGACGCACCGGCCTCAGTCGGGAAGTCCCGCTGTTGACGCCGGAAACCCGCAGAGGGGCTCGCCGCATAACGGATTTTGCTCGACGCTGGATCAGGCTTTGCAGGACCGCCAGCTCTCGACGTCCGGACAACGCTGCGACATTGGCTCGTTTGAGAGCAACTGATCGGCTCCGACAGACAGAACGCATTTGGTGTTTGCTTGTCGGCCGGATTTAGACGCTCGCCAAAATCCGCTTTGGACCAATCTTTGCCGTTCGATTGACAATTCCGTATAGCATCAACAGGCGCAAACGCGGACGCACCGTCTTGCTTCTGCTGTTCGCTTCAACGCGTCTCCGCGTGGCTGAGATCGTGACCCGACATCTCAGCGTAATGCGCGTTCAGCGCCGCGCCCCAGAGTCAGAGCTCCCATAAACCGTACTGAATCCCACCCAAGAAGTAGATGGCGAATTTTCCTTGTCCGGGAATTTCTGTGGCCCGCATCGCGAACTCAGCGCCCGCGGCTTCCGCCGCCGCCGAGGTCGCCTCGATGTCATCGACAAGCATGTAGGGCCGCACGACGGGCGCTTCGTCGTCCCGCATGGGCGCGCGAACGCCGATCCGGCCGCCGCTCGCCAACTCAGCCGTCCGGGCGTTTCCGAGCATAGGTTCAGGGTCGCTGAAACTGACGCCATGCTGAGCCGCGAGCGCGGCGCACGTTTCTTCCAAATTGGGCGTTACGATTTCCAAATACTGGACGTGCATCGTTATTTCTCCAATCACAGTTTGATTTGGCATCGAAGCCCTTCCGCGATGCGCAAGCATTGTTGTCAGACCAGCAGCCAACGGTCTTAGTGTATCCACACAAGCGCTTCGGCAGCAACAACCCACCATAGAAATTGCGCGCCTAGGAGTCGTGGGCCAAGCACCTTTAAGATTGAAACGGCGTCTAGCGTCCGCAGTCGGGATCAATCTGCCTGACATGCGACGGTGGCCCAACGACCGCAGTGGGCCAATAGCAGCCTTAGCTGCACAATTTGCAGTATTGGTAGACTTTTCTTTGATAGTACAGTTTGTGTTGGTGAGTCCAAGCGCCGGTGGCGACAATCACCATCGCCGCCCGCGGTTTTGATACGTTTCATTTCGTGGTAACAACCACCGCGATTGAAGGGGCCGGAGTCCGTTGTCGAAAATGACTAAGCCATTTGTTTTGCTGGTTTCAGTTGTCTGGGTGGGGCTCACAGTTGGCGACAATTCGCACGCGTCTGATAACAGATCTCATGGAAAGGCTGGAGTATCGGCCGAGAACGACGATGCGGCGTTACCGACAATGGCCCACTTGGTTGAAGAACTTTACGAGCCGATGGAAGCTGGAAAACCGCACATGTCATATCGTCCCATGGCAGATGAAAGATTCTGGGAAATAATTCATTCGATTCCGGAAGAGGCGCAGGATCCTGATGACCGCATTACTCATCTGCGATCTGCATTAGAGAAACTATCTCTCGAAGACCTGATCGGATTTGAGAAAACATTTCGGAGGTTGCTAAATCAAGCCTACTCGTGGGACCTGTGGGGAGCAGCATACATCGTGCATGGCGGTTGCTCCGACGATGGATTTGAGTATTTCCGTCGCTGGCTTGTTTCACGCGGGCGTGAAGTTTACGAAAACAGTCTCGCTAACCCTGATAGCCTTGCAGATCTAAACCTCGACCCTACAGGGCCGGAAGGTTCTTGGGAATTTGAAGAGATATACTACGTTACGATGGAGGTCTTTGATGCAAAGGGCGGCGAAGGCGACATAAGAGACTATGCTGATCTAGAAGCCGGTATGGACGGAAGCGAACCTTCCGGATCGCCTTTTGCGGAAGACGAAAGTCACCTGCGTCAACGCTATCCCAAGCTTTGGCAACGGTTTGGAAATTCGCCCCTGCCGGCAGAGTAAAATACTCAATTCAAATTGTCTCGTCGGACGACGAGGTTCGCCGGCGCAAGAACACAACGTGTTGCAACGAATGCCTGCTTTGGGCCATTTGCCGCCATAGCCGCAGATATTGCACTCAATGTCAGCTATTCGCCGAAAGCTGACTTTTGGCGGGCGTTTGATGTATGTCCAGAACTCGCCGAAAGCGGACATTGGAAGTCATCGCGCCAGTTCCTTCACCAAAGCATCGGCCTCTTTGCGTGATGGCTGATGGCGAAAACGAAGTGCAACGATTTCTCTTTCAATCTCAACATCAGCAATAGGCAATGAGACCAAACCTGGCTCGTTCGGAATCGCAGTCGCTGGCAGGATTAAGGCGCCCGACCCGTTTCGGGCGAGCTCCAACAGCCAATCAACGCGGTTTGACCGATAGGCTGCATAAAGCGTGTGCCCCTGCTCAGCGCATGTCGTGTGCAGCGCATCACGCATCTCACAATTCAGCCTATCAAGCATGTTGGTATTGGCGAGTTGGTCAAGAGAAACGCTTCTCTGTTTGCTCAAGGCGTGACCGGTGGCGACAACAGCGTGATAATCTTCGCGATAAAGCGGATCAATCCGATATAGGTCTGGGCTTACTTCAATCCCAGTTACTACAATATCAAAGCGCCCTTCTCGCAATCCATCAAGAAGCGCATCTTGCTGTTCAACAATGAGTTCAATATCAGCTTCCGGGAGATTACGTCGATAGCGTTCAATGGCTTCCGAAATTTTGCCCTGGCCAATAGTTTCGCTAACACCAACACTAATCGGCACACGATCTAACCGAACATACCGAACCGCCTCTGCCTTAGCTTCGCGTGTTTCCTGTTGCACGTTTTCCAATCGCGGACGCATAAGAGCACCCAACGGGGTCAATTGGCATCCTGCGCGATCCCGCAAGAATAGCGCACCGCCAAGTTCCTCTTCCAATTTCTTGATTGCGGCCGTCAGAGACGGCTGAGACACGTTGGAGGCGCGTGCTGCGTGCGTGAAATTTCGATGCTCACAGACGGCAAGGAAATAACGAATTTGGTTCATCTCCATAGAAAAATCCGATCGGGTTGAGGGTGCGGGCGAGCAGAGATAGTGCGCCCTCATTGCATAGGAAATGGCTATCATACCATAGCGGCTTGGTATTGGATATGTGCAGTTTATTCAAGAAATATAAGCTCATCGAAAAAATAAACATAGGATTCTACTATGAAAACGAAGATGCTGGGTCTGCTCGGAGCACTGGGCATGGCCATCACTACAACAGCCGCATGCGCACAGGAGCAAACAATGGCCAACAAAAAAGCAAGCTATATCGAAATGACAGCCGCGGACGGCCAAACGGAGAACTTTGCACAATTTCTCGCTGGCGCTGCACCGTTAGTCAAAAAGAACGAGCCTGGTACTGAGTTATGGTTCGCCTTACAGGCGCAAGATCTCAAACTGGCGATTTTCGATATTTTCGTTGATGAAGCGGCTCGCGATGCTCATTTTTCCGGCGTCGTTGCCGCAGCGCTAAAAGAAAACGCCGGCAAGTTCGTTGACGGCGGCTGGGAAGAAGGGGTCGTTGCGAATATTGAGAATTCGTCTGTCCTGTCGGCGAAGGCGCCGGTTGTAACAGAGACGGCGACAATAGCGACATATATCAAGATCAAAGCCGCACCCGGCCAAGGCGATGCTCTTGCTGAGTTATTGGCCGCTGCCGGCCCCATCGTTGCTGAAACAGAGCCGAAGACCCTTTATTGGGTTGCGCTGCAACTCGATGACCAGAACTTCGCGATCTTCGATATCTTTGCAGATGAATCAGGTCGGCAGGCACACTTTGAAGGCAAGGTTGCTAACCTGCTTAAAGAACACTCGTCTGACATCGTCGAAGGAGGCTGGGAAAACGGCGTTGCTGCGAATATTAGCAATTATGAGATCCTTGCGATCAACTGATATGCGAAGCCAGAAAGCGTCTGCCAATTGTCTTGGTAGACGCTTTTTTTCCGTATTGGATGTCGGCTTTTCGCCGAAACCGGACATTGAATAGTTGGCTGCAATAGGTCCACTTACTGTGGGCAACACCCGCAAGGTCTTTCACAGTCGCTTCTCTATTTGGGTTCCCGCGGCGACGTCAGTGTTCGTTTTCCTTTCCTCAAAGCAACGCACACGCGGTCATATTTCCAAGCACAGCTAAGGCCCAAGCGGGTTGGGCCAATCATCAGATTTCAATACACCATGTAAGGATTGAACGGCATATCAGTGATGCCGTAGTCGATGCCGTCTTTATGCAGTTCGGAGGTGACCTGACTGCGGTGGTGAGTCTGGTGATTAAACATCTGCATGAGGAAATAGGCCCGCGGGATGTTGGCGGTCTCGCCGGGCCTCAGGCTGGGGAAGGTCACAGTGCCTGCAAGCCAATCTTCTTCAACGGTGTCAGCGAGATCGAGAAGGCGCTCATCGAGATCCTGTCGCGCGGCAGTAAGATCTTCGAAATCTTCATGCAGGATTTGGTCCGCTTGCCACTTGGGACGGACACCCGAACTAATGAAGTCGAGAATGACCTGGTCGACCATTAGAATATGGTTCAGCGTGCCATGGATCGATTTGAAGAACATGCCGCGGTCGCGTAATCGCTGGTTCGTCGTCATGTCGGCACACAGCCCGTACAGGGTTTCGTTCTGCCACTTGTTGTAAAGCGACATATCGCGAACATAGTGGTTTGAAATCACGATCCATCCTTGGGTTGATCATTGTTTGAGATTAGGTTGAAAAAACGGGGTTAGCCGCCTGCAATACTCACTAGGAGGCATTTGAGCGAAACTCGCCGAAAGCGGACATTCACCCTTTGCGCAGAAAGCGCATAAACAACCAATTAGAAATCTTCGCAGCAGCAGCAAATTGCAGTGCTCCTAATCCCGCCACGCCAATCACAAATGAAGCTGCACTTGTCATCGAATATTCAAGCCGATAAACCGCAAATTGCGCAAATATCGCGCTGATAATTGCGCCGACAATCGCCCACTGACCAATGCTCAAATTTTTGTTTGTTCGGCGAGCCGAGATTCTCGCTTCTTCTAGTACCTCTTTCCGCTTAGGACCATTAATCGAAGATAGCTCGCTGTCTTCACGCTCGTCTATGTATCTGAGAACTTCGGCAAGCTTCGAAAGCTGCGGTTCACTTTCTGGATGGTACCAAGGCGCTACTTCACGAGGAGCTGGAGCGAACGCTACATGTAAAATGTTGCGGCGCCATACTTCGAGCGGCCAAAATTTATCGTCCGGACTGCGAGCGAGGGGTACTGATTCAAATTCATCTATCTCGCACGGACTCTGAAGACGATCTTCCAAAAGCTCTTCAATAAATTTTGCAAGATCAGCGTAGGTCTTCATAGCGGATTTATACCCAAGTAAGGGGCTTCACGTCTATTGGCGGATGACCGGTATGGGCCATTTCCAATCATTCCCAGCAAACAAATGCGGGAATACGGAAATGCAGAACGGGAACCCCACAGCAATACCGATGACATCTTGCGAGCGCCTTGCCCGTCTCAGTCGCCGGGCGCGGGCTCAGCAAGCGCGGGCTCCTTGGCCCAATCGAGGCCGCGGCGCAGAAGCGTGTAGAAAACCGGCAGGTCCCAGGCGCAGCGTTCAACCCGCGGATAAAAATCCGCGATGCCCGGCATGTCGTAATGCCCGCGGGCATGGCCAAGGGTATTGTAGAGGACAGCGCCGTCGCCAACCGTTTTGGTATAGAGCACCGGGTGGCGGGCCTTCTCCCAGTCCTTTTCAACAAAGCCAGTCGCCTCGCCGCCGAACTCGCAGTGAAGCATCACATCCAATTCGCCGTGGGTCTCCAACAAATAGAGTTCGTCCGTGGTCTCGAACGGCTCCACATCTTTGACCATCGGATGATCCGGCTGCGTGACTTCAACGCGGTATGGCGCAATCGGCGGATGCGCGATGAATTGACTGCCAAGCGTTTCCATGAACAACGGCGCCCAGCGCGGCGCATTGACCAGAAGCTCCCCGTATGACGCGCCCTCCGGCGACAGAAAGCGCAAGACGGAATTCGTTCCGTGCAGGGCGTACCAACGCTTGCCGCCCTCAACAAAGGCTTTCAACGCCTCCTGGGTCTTCACTGAGGGAAGCACATTTGTGGTGTAGGAGACTAGAAAGTCCGCATCGGCGAGCGCCGCACGCGCGCTGTCGTAGTCTTCGAATACGCGGGTTCGGATGCGCTGATCTTCCGCCAGCAGCTTTAAGATCTCCAGCCGGGCGAAATCGATGTCATGCCAATCGCCGCCGACGATAAAGACTGCGTTTATTCTCTTCTTGGCATCTTCGCTCATGACCGCCGAACTCCTATTAAGTAGTGCACGCGCTTCCGATCGGCGTAGCGCATCATATCGCCGTTGCTGTTTTCAACCGTGATGACGTCCGCGCTGAGGTCGCCGAGGATCTGGGTGGCGAACGGCCTTAAGACCACGCTCGCAAGCGGACCGAACGCTGTCGACGAGCGACATACCATGGACGTCTCCTGAGACTCGCAGCGCCGCCTCAGGCGCTTTTGGCGACCATGATGGATTGGGGCGCCATAAATTCGAGCAGCCCTTCGATCCCGTATTCGACGCCGATGCCGGATTGCTTGTGACCGCCGAACGGCGTGTCGGGCCGCACTCTGAGGTTCTGGTTGACCCAGATCGTGCCGGTTTCCATACGACGGGCGATTTCGATCGCCTTGTCGGTGTCTTTTGACCAGACTGCGCCGGCGAGCCCATATTCGGAATCATTCGCCCGCTCGATCACGTCTTCAACATCGGTGAATTTCAGCATCGGCAAAATGGGGCCGAACGCTTCTTCCTGAACCACGCGAGACGCCTCAGGCGGATTGTCGACGATTGTCACCGGGACAAAGTAGCCTCCGCCGTCAGGAATCTCAGATCCCTGCAGCAGAGTCAGACCATTGGTTTTCGCATCGTCGAGCAGGTCCATAACCCGTTCATATTGACGCTTGTTCTGAATGGGCCCGAGATTGACCCCTTGTTGCGAGCCGTCGCCGACCTTGGTCGCGTTGGATATTTCCAAGAGCTTGTCGCGCAAAGCGTCATAGACGTCTTCGTGCACATAAAGGCGTTTGGTGGCGACGCAGATTTGGGCGGTATTGAAGAACGCGCCGAAGAAAATCTGCTGCGCCACAGCGTCCACATCAACGTCCGGCAGAACGATCGCAGCATCATTGCCGCCCAGTTCCAACGTGACTTTTTTCAGATCTTTCGCCGCGTTTTCCATCACGCGCTTGCCGGTCGCAGTCGACCCGGTGAAGGAAATCTTGTCAAAACCGGGATGGGCCGTCATCCAGGGTCCCAGATCATCCCCGCCGGAAATGATGTTGAGCACGCCCGGCGGCAGAATGTCCCGGAAGATCTCGCCCATCCGCAGCGTACAAAGCGGCGTAAAGGGCGACGGTTTCAACACCATCGTATTGCCGGCAAGCAGCGCCGGCGCGATTTTCACGACAGCGAGCGTCACCGGAAAATTCCACGGAGAAATCGCGCACACAACGCCGAGCGGCACGTAGCGCGTTTCGACATATTGCGTGTCGGAATCTTCAGCGACGTTGACCGGCGGACGCATTGACGCGATCGCTTTCAGCCATTGCGCCGCACCGCCGACTTCCATGCGCGCCGCATCGAGGGGACGACCCTGTTCAGTGGTGAAGAGCCGCGCCAGCTCGTCCGCATGGGCGGCCATCGCATCGCTCATCTTCACGAGCATGTCGGCGCGCTCTTCGATCGGCGTGTCGCGCCATGCCGGATAGGCCGTCCTCGCCGCCGCAACAGCGTCGTCAAGTTGCGCTTTGGAACAGTCCGGGGCCGTCGCGAACACGGCGCCGGTCGCCGGGTTAACGACGTCGATGGTCCCTTCCCCCGCAACAGGTTCTCCGTTGATCGTCATGACGTAGGCGGCGTTAAAGTCCATCAATTCCTCCTGATTCAAACGCGTCGCGAACACGGCCGGCCCCGGCGCGCCTCGCTTTTTGTTAGGCTAGCGGCCCTTCCATTGCGGCGCACGCTTTTCAATGAATGCGCGCGGGCCCTCTTGAAAGTCTTCCGAACCGAAAATGCGCCGTCCCGCTTCGCCGCTCAAGCGCCAAAGTGTTTCTTCTTCAAAATCATACGCTTGGCGCGCCAATGTCAGACTTTCTTGAACGCAAAGAGGCGCGTTGGCGCAAATCTCCTCCGCAAAGGCGATGGCCGCGGCGCGCGCTTGGCCTGTGGGCGTGACGCGATTGACAAGTCCGAACCGTTCGGCGCGTTCCGCGCTGATTGGGCCGCCGGTCGCGATCATCTCCATCGCAATCGCCTTGGGCAGGGCCCGAGGTAGGCGAAAGACCCCGCCCGCCAGGGCGACAAGGCCGCGTTTCACTTCCGGCAAGCCAAACGTGGCGTGTTCTTCAGCGACGACAAGATCGCAGGACAAGACAAGCTCGCACCCGCCGGCCAGCGCAGCGCCGTTTACCGCTGCGATCCAGAGTTTCTTGCGTTTCGCTTGGGTGAGACCGCCGAACCCGCCGTCCTTAGTGTTGAGCGCGGCGCCGTCGCCCGCAGAAATCGCTTTCAGGTCCGCGCCGGCGGAGAACGCCTTGTCGCCCGTTCCGGTCAGCACCACCGCCCAGATGTCGGGATCGGCTTCCGTCGTCTTCAACGCGTCCTCGATGCCGGCGGCGACGGCGGCGTTCACGGCATTGCGGGCCTCAGGCCTGTTGATAGCGACCATGGCGACATGATCGCCGGCTTTTTCGAAAAGGACGGGTTGGTCGGTCATATGGAATCGTGCGCTCTCGTTGTCGCGCCGTCGCATGCCTCGCCATCAGAATTGATAGCGAAAATGCGTGCGCCTTTAACCCATGAAACTCTCACGCGAGCGTGCAATTCGCAATACAGTAGGAAAAATAGCGATGGCGCTGGGGACGGCGCCGACAGGGCGAGCTGCGACGGAAACGAAGAAAGCCCGCGCTAGCGTTCGGTAAAAGCCTGATCCAGCGACCGCGACACCGGCTTTAACATGTACTGCATCAGGGTGCGCGACTGCGTGATGATCTCGGCCTGAACAAGCATGCCCGGCGCCAAAGGCCGAGATTTCGCGCCGCTGCCAATCTCCTGACTGGAAAAACTGATATAGGCGAGATAATAGGGATCACCTGTGCGTTCATCTGTAAACGTATCAGCAGAGATGTGCGCTACGGCGCCGTCGACTTTCCCGAAGCGATTTGGATCAAACGTCGTGATGCTGACTTCCGTCGCCATGCCGACGGCGATGTGCCCGATGTCCTGCGGTTTGATCCGCACTTCGGCCATCAGCTCCGCACCGGTCGGGGTAATTTCGGCGACGACCCCGCCAGGGGCCACAACGTCGCCCTTCCCTTTCACGAGAATGTCGTTGACGTCGCCGCCGACCGGCGCCCGGACAATCAACCGATCCGAGCGGTCTTTAAGCGATGCAATCGGGTCTTTCAATTCGGCGAGTTCGGCGACAACGGCCGCCTGTTCTTCGGCAACACGCGTTTGATACTCCGCTTCCGCCCCGTTCCGGTCGGCGCGCGCGGCCGCCAATGCGCCGCGCGCCTGATCGAGACGAGATTTGGCGCCTGCGGCCGCGGCTTTCGCCGATGTCGCCGCCGCCTTTGCTTGAAGGTAAGACTGCTTGGAGGTGAAGCGCTCTTTGATAAGTTCTTCCTGAATCGCAAGCTGCTGCTTTGCGAGATCGTAGAGATCTGTTTCCGCGCTGAATTCGGCTTCAGCTTTGGCAACCTCAGCCTCGGCGGAGGTTTCGCGCTCCTTATGCGTCTCCATCACGGCGCGATGCTGCGCGACGGCGACGCGAAACACTTTCATTTGTTCGCTCGCCAGCGCCGGCCACGCCACGGTGAATTCGCTGAAGTCCGGGTCGCGTCCCTCCGCCTGCGCCGCCAGACGGGCCGATCGCAATTGAAGGCTGGCGCGGCGCGCCTGAAACTGACGAAGTTCGCCGCCCGCGCTTTCCGCGCGCAACCGCACCAGCGGATCGCCCTGCGATACGCGGTCGCCGGGCGACACCAGGACCTCTTCTACAATTCCACCTTCCAGATGCGCTGCTGCGCGGGTGGATCCAAAGGGAACGACTTCGCCGACGGCGACAGAGAGCTCTTTGACGCTCGCCACGTTCGCCCACAAGATAAGGGCGATGACGAGCCCGCTCAGCACCGCCATGGCGGCGTTCGACAAAAACGGCGGCGCCCCCTCCTCCAGCTCAATGGGCAATGACAGCCCCTGGCGCTCGCCGACGCTTTCGTATTTTCTGTCAGAGCGCTGTTGCGAATCGTCGGTCATGCTGCATTCAACTCGGATTTCATAATGCCGGATACGATCTTTTCCGGGGACCCGGCGTCGCGAACCGCACCGTTCTCAAGCCAAACAATTCGGTCGGCGAGGCGCATATGGCTCGGACGCTGTGTTGTCATAATGATCGCGGCTTTCTGCTTTTTTTCTTCAAGCAGAGAGAGCAGCGCGCGCTCTCCGGGCGCGTCGAGTGTCGCTGCTGGCTCGTCGAGAAGATAAATCGGCGCCTGTTTGATGAAAGCGCGCGCAAGAATGATCCTGCTCTTCAGCGCATCCGACCACGCTTCGCGGGCAACGACCGTGCATTTCGTTTGCAGTCCCTTATCCAGTGCGGTTCCGAAATAGGCGTCGACGCCGAGCTTGCGCGCAATGTCTTCAATCTCTTCGTCACGCGCATCCGGCCGAGCCATCCGAATGTTTTGCGCGACTGTGCCGTGAAACAGACCCTGCGCCTGGAGCGCAACGCCGAGCGCCTGGCGCCACTCGCCCTTGTCCAGTTGCCGCAGATCAAGGCCGTCTATGCGAACCGACCCCGCCTGCTGTTGATAAAGACCCAGCAACACCCGAAGCGCCGTTGACGATCCCGAGCCGCTCTGTCCGTATAGGCACAAAAGCTCTCCTGGCTTCACGTCGAAGGAAACCCCGCGCAGCGACGGCTCCCGCGCTGTCGGGTATCGGAAAGTCACCTTGTCAAAAACCACATGACCATTGAACGTACGCGGGATTGATGGTCCGGTATCGGGCGTGCGTTCAAGCGGCAGCTTAACCAGCCGGTCAATCTGCTGAATGCTCTGTACGGTCTGTCCCAGGACCAACCCGCTCAGAAAAATGTTCCTGATGGGGCCGAGCACGCGCCATGAAAGCGCCATGACCGCGATGAGCGCGCCGGCGCTGAGGTCGCCTGAGACAACCATGCCGGTGCCGAGCGCCAGAATCGCGACGCCTGCAACGGCGACCATCGACTGCGACAGCGTTTGAATCAACGCATGGAAGGAACGCGCCTTCATATTCGCCGTAGCCGCTTCCGCTGACAGACGACGCTGCCGGCGAAGCCAAATATGTTCTGCAGCGAGATCCCGGATCGCCCGTTGCGACGACACGGCCTCCACCGTCAGATTGTTCAACTGCGCCCGCGCATTGCCGGATTGACGCACCAACAATGCCGTACGCGGCATCGCCCACGCCGCCAATACGGCGAATCCGCCGATCAATGCAATCGGCGCCCAGACCAGAGGCCCGCCGATCAGCGCAATCACAACGACAAACAACAAGAGAAATGGTAGATCAAACAGCGCGCTCGCCAAAGGACCGGTGAACGCTTCATGCAGCGACGTCATTTGTTTCAGCCGCGTCAGCTGCGATCCGATCGGCGTATCTTCGGTGTGCGATAAGGACAGGTGCATGAGATGGGAAAACGCTGTCCCGTTCAGTTGGGCGTCGAGGCGCGCGCCCAGATAGGCCTGCAGTTTCACGCGAATGATGCGTAAAACGAAGTCGGCGCAGAGCACGATCATGACGCCGATGGCAAGCCCGATCAGCACGTCAATCGACTTGGCGCCGATGGCTTTGTCGTAAACCGCCATGACAAAGAGCGGCGGCGCAAGCGCGAACAGGTTCACCGCAAAGCTGATCAGGAATATCTGACGAATCACGGGCTTGAAGGCGTTCAGCGCATCGCGCGACCATTTTGCGTCGGACGGGGCGGAGGCCTGTTTTTCGATCGCCTCCGGAAAGACGCACAGGCCCGAAACATCCTGTGGCTCTTCTATCCGCGGCTCTTTGGCCGCTGGATCAAACAATACGACTCCGCCGTCGGCGTCGCACTTTTCCGCAAGGACCGTCGTCCCGTCGTCAAATCGTATGAAACAGGGAAGATAATCATTGCGCAGATTGCCTGTCGACGCCGGTTCGACGGTCGTTCGATAACCGAGCCGAAAGAGAACGGACCGAAACGCCGCAAGCGTGCCAACTGAGTCAGCGTGCGGCATAGCTTCAAAGACGCGCCGCGCGCCCTGAGACCAGCCGGTCAGTGTGAGAAACCGGCTAAGCAACGAGGCGATGTCGGCATTAAGCGTACGCGGCGCTGAATCGGCGAACGCTGCAGAAAGACGCTTGTGCATCGCGCGCACGGGGTTCTCTCTGATAACAAGCGCCGGATCGAAGCCGGCGCCGCCATGTTTTTCCAGGCTGATCATGCGACAACCTCTCCCTTGTCGCTTTCAACCGGCGCAATCCGTTGGATTCTTCGGCCGACAATCTTGTAGGCCTCATCCGCCATCGAGATCAGCGAGGGCCGGTGCGTCGCAAGTACGATCGTGATGTCGCCGCGCAATTGGCGCAATGCCTTAACGAGGCGCTGCTCGCCCGCAAGATCAAGCAACGTATTCGCCTCATCAAGGATCAGGACAGACGGTTTTGCGCTCAGGGCGCGGGCAAGGCACAGGCGCTGCGCCATCGGCGTCGGCACGTCCCGTCCGGCCGCATTCTTGAGCATCGTGTCGTAGCCCATGGGCATGCGAACGACTTCGTCGTCGAGGCCGATGAGCCTCGACGCTTCTAGGGCCGCGCTCGCCGGCAATTCGCCGAACAGGGTCAGGTTTTCAAGGATCGTGCCCCGAAAAATCGTCGGGTTTTGTCCGACATACCGAACGGCGCTGCGACTGCGCGCAACGTCCTCGTCATCGCCGATAATCACCGCGCCGGCGGTCACCGGCGTGTCATCCATAAACAAGCGCAACAGCGAGGACCGGCCCGAGCCATCCGGTCCCTCGATCGCCGCCAACGAGCCGGGCTTGATATCGAGATTTAACGCTTCGAACAGCGGTGGACCATCGCCATACCGGACCGAGACATTCCGAAGCGCCAGTCGTTTTGGCCGATAGACGGTCTGATGCTCAATATGCGCGTCAACGCCGTCCGCTTCTTCCTCAAAGATTGTCGACGCGCGCTCGCGACGATGCTTCGTCAACTCGATCTCGTTCAAATTAGCGAGTGAGCGCATCAGGGGCTGCAAGAGTTGCGACGACAGCAGCATACAGCAGGCAAGCGCGCCGAGAGTCAGCTTGCCTTGCAGGACAAGAACGGCGCCGACGCCGACAATTCCAACCACGGACAGGCCAGCGTAAATCGCGCTATAGGTCTGCGCCTCGCCAGTGAGTGTGATAATTCTTCGCGTCGCCATACTGACGGATGATTGAAGCCGCTCAAACCGACGCATCATCAGCGGCTCCATCGCCGCAGACTTGACCGTCTGCATCGTGGTCAGCACCTCGATAATGAAATCATGCTTCTGCGTTTCGAGAGATTCTCGCTCCGTCAGCGCCGTATTGAGCGCTTGCGTGCGGCGCATGGCGAGGTATCCAAAGAGAGAAAACAACACCAGGACGACGAAAAAAACCACGCCGCCGACCAACAAAATCACAGCGGCGAACAGCGGAATAAACAAGATGTCCACGCCGATCAGCCGCGCTTGACCACCGACAAAGTTTCCGAGATTAGCGCCGGCTGAGAGCCGCTCTAAATGCTCGCTCGCCATGGTGCGGCTGAACCGGTTCGGCTTCGACGACAGCATCACTGACAACGCTTTGGTGGAAAACGCATGCGTGAAGGAGGCGCCGGACCAGCAGACCAGCGACGCGCGCAAGTATTTCAGGATCGCATCGATAGCCACGACAGCGATGAGTGCAGTGATGAGCACCGCCAACGTATCGAAAGATTGATTGGGTAGCACGCGATCGTAAATCTGCAAGATCGTGATCGGCAAAGCGAGCGCGAGCAGATTGATGACGCCCGAGGCGGCGTATATCGACGCGCCAAGGGGCGGCTCTTCAACACCCGGCGTTCCGGAGGATAAATCCCGAGCCGGTCCGAGGATCGGATTCATCGCCTTCCGCAACATGATGCCACACCAGTTCGTGATCTAACCTCAACCGACACACTTTTATGGTTAAATCCTTTCGGAAGAATAACCATACCGCCCGCCTTCAACCGTTTACGGATCATTAATTATACCAACGAAAGCCCTGCGTTCGTCTTGTTTTGAGCGCGACAATGGTGTGGGAGCCGCTGTTTGATCAGGACCTAAGCGCCGCTCGTGCGAGATTTTTATTAACCAATCAGCGATTACTCATCGCCGATAGCGAACACTTCGAGCAAGGAGCCAGTCGCCGTCGCCAGTTCGTATTGCCGCACCCGCAGATCGAATTCAGCCTGCGACAGACTGATCTCCGCCTGGACAAGATCACGCTGACCGTCAAGAACGTCGATCACCGTTCGCTGGCCGGCCTCATATTCCAGCTGTAATCCTCTGACGGATTGTTTGGCGGCGTCGATGCCCAATGACGCAGCGGCGCGCCTGGCCTCCGCCTCAACCAATTGCCGCCAGCTTCGCGACACCGTTTCATCGATGAATAGACGCGCCTGATCGCGCTGCGCCTGCGCCTCGCGCACCGACGCCCGCGCCGTCCGCAGCGCTGCAATGTTGCGGCCCTGATTGAAAATCGGCATGCGCATGCGGGCGACCAGCTGGTACTCTTCTTCCAGTTGCGTCGCCGCCGGATCGTCGTCAAACCGGCGAAGATAGCTGCCTTCCAGCGTCACCCTGGGGGCGAAGTCGCCGGCGGCCGCGCTCTTGGAATACCGCGCGGCCTTGAACCCGGCTTCAGCGGCGTTAACGGACGGATTTCGATGTCGTGCGCGGTCAATGGAATCCTCAAGCGATAACGGCGTGCGCGACGAATCGTAAACATCCGGGGCGAACGGCGATGACGGGTCCCGACCCGTAATACGTCGGTAGGCCGCCTCGCTGTCGGCGAGCGCGGAGCGCGCAGCGGCGAGATCCACTTGCGCCCGCGCGCGTCTGACGCGAGCCTGTTCAACACCGGTGCGGCCTTGGGCGCCGGCCCTTTCCCGCTCGCTGACAATCTCGAACTGGCGGCTGAGAAGCGCCAGATTGTTAATTCGATGACTGACAATCTCGCGCGCAAGAACCACGCTGGCGTGGGCGTTCGCCGCTGCAAACGCCGTTTGCAGCTGCGCCGCCAGGTACGCCAGTTCGGCCTGGGACTGACGCGCTCGCGCGCTTCGAAACCGGTTAAAGGCCGTCAGCCCCTGAGAAACAGGCTGGACAGCGGTCACGCCCAGCGTGGCGCCGTCTCGGTCGGTTAGGGTTTGAAGCGACGCGCTGCGCAAATTCTCGTCTGTATACGCTGCTGTAACTTCGATGTCAGGCAGGAATTGACCAAGCGCGGCAAACCGGTCCGCCTTAGCGGCGGCGAACTGCGACCGCGCAATTTCAACATCCGGATTAAAGGCCAAAGCGGCTTCGATCGCGTCGGCGACGGTGTCGCCGTCCTGATCAGCCACGATGGGGCTCGCCTGGGATGCGCCGTCCTGCGCCAGATCAGGCTCGCCGGTTTCGTCGGAAGGATAAAGGCTGCCGCGGTATTGCGCGCCGCTATCGTCAAGCGCCCATGCGGCGCTCGTCCAACATACGAACACAACGCAAACCAGGCGATGGAGAACGCTTCGGCGCACTGAAAAAACCCATTCAATTGAATGCGCGTTTTACGCGTTTTTTGGTTAATGGCGCGTTTAGCGGGTTCGCTCTCAAGCCTGGAATTCCCTGCGCCTGCTCGCGTTTCTCGCTGGGGACACCCTGTATTGGGATATTTATCAATTCGTAGGCAAACTTAATGGTGTGATACGTCCGCACGCCGGGCGCTGCCGGTCGTTCAGCCAAATACGACAGTGGGCGTTTTTTTATCTTCCGCCGCGAACGCTGCAACAATCACATTGTTCAGCGTTTCAAGATTAATGGGTTTGGCGATGCAATCAGTCATGCCATGGCGCGCGCATGTTTCGCGCACCTCGCGGGATGGATTGGCCGTAAGCGCGATAATCGGCGTTTCCGAATTGAAAGCTGAGTGCGCGCGAATGGCGTCTGTCGCTTTGAAACCGTCCATGACGGGCATCTGGATATCCATCAGAATAATATCGAAACGCTCTTCCTGCGCCGCCGCGACTGCGCGTTCCCCGTTCTCCGCAATCGTGATGACATGGCCGTCTACTTCCAATAATGCCCGCAGGACCTGTTGATTGACGACTTGATCTTCGGCGGCGAGGATCTTGAGGCGAGCGACGCGGTCGCTGTCGATGGACACGATATCGGGCGTCTCCTCCGGCGCCTCTACGATGTTGACCGGCAGGGTAAACCAAAACGTGCTGCCAAGCCCGGCGACGCTGTCGAAACCGATCTCGCCGCCCATACGCTCGACCAGCCGTTGCGAAATCGCCAGTCCAAGGCCGGTGCCGCCAAACTTTCTGGTGATAGACGCATCGGCTTGCGAGAAGCGCCGGAACAGCCGTTTTTTGTCCGCATCGGCGACGCCGATGCCGGAATCCTGAACGCTGAACTGAACGACGCCGTACTCGTCATTTGCCCCGCGATAGGCGACCCGAACGGCGACGCCGCCCGCATCCGTAAACTTGATGGCGTTGGACACGAGATTGATCAGGACCTGGCGAACGCGTGTCGGGTCTACGCTGACGAATTCCGGGACGTCGTCAGCGATCTCGACCTCCAGTCGAAGCTTCTTCTCCTCAGCCTTCTGGCGCAACAGCTCCACAGCAGATGTCGTCAACTCCGTCAGCTCGCTATCCAGCATTTCAAGCTCGACACTGCCGGCGTCTAGACGCGAGAAGTCAAGAATGTCGTTGAGAATGTTCATCAAACTGTCGGCCGACTGCAGCGCAACGTGAATTCTGTCCTGTTGTCGGGGTTCCAGACGCTCGCGGCTGATAGCGCTCAGCATTCCGAGCACCCCATTCATGGGTGTGCGGATTTCATGGGTTACTGTCGCCAGAAACTCCGACTTGGCGGCGTTTGCCTTCTCCGCCTGCAACTGTGCTTCGACGAAATCAGTGACGTCGCTCAACGTGCCCGAAACGACGCTTTCCTGGCCGTTCTCACTGTTTCCGGGAACGCTTCCCTTGATTCGCACCCAGCGCCATGCGCCCTTTCCGTCGCGAATTCTGCAGTTGATGTCGTGGACCTCTTTGTCGGACAGATGCGCGGCCCAAGAAGCCTCCAGCCCGCCAAGGTCTTCCGGATGCGCATTTGTCGTGAGCCAGGCGACAAGGTCCGTCTCTCCCGGATCAGGCAGTCCAATATGTTGAAAAAAATGGTGCGAGGCATGGACCTTGCCCGTTGATTGATCCCATTCCCAGATCGCCTCATTCGAGCTTTCAAGGGCGAGGTTCAATCGATCGGCGTTTTGACGAGCTTCTTTCGAAACGGCGTCAAGCTCAACGAAGCTGTCCGCAATACGGTTGGAAAGGCGCATGCCGAAATAGGCGATGGCAATGCCTTTGAGGCTTATGAGCACGATCATTGTCCACAGAACGGCGTCGACAGTATGCTTGACCAACGGTTCAAAGGCGGCGGAATTGGCGGCGAAGGCGATGCTGGCGCGATCGAGTTCTGCGCGGAGCTGCTCGCCGGACAACGCCCCCTCGTCGTAAGACGCCAACGCGCCAAGCGCCCTGTCGGCGTCTACGATATCCTGCTCGCATAACATAACCGCGTCGTATGTTCCGGCGACGCGCATGGCGAATGCTTCCACCGGGCCAATGATCTCCAGGCAGGCAACCGGCTGCTTACGAATGTTCAGGATCAGTTCCGTCAACGCGCCAATTTGGCGGTTCTCTTCAAACGACGTCATCTCTTCCATGAGCTGATAGTTGTATTTGACATGGAGGAAGTTGAGTTTGTGCAGCGTCGCCCCTTTTGAGATTTCCCATGCGCACAAAATGCTGACCAGCGCCGAAGCCAGAAACAGAACGTTGATGGCGGTCAGACGGGCTTGCGTATGAGAGTGTCGAGCAGAGGACATAAACATTGGGCCGGACGCAAAGCCCGAGATTTCGCTTGAAAACGGATATTCCCCACAATGGTGTGGATTGGTTAATTTTTGGTGGGAACGAGACAAGGGCTATGGGCGCTGATACGCCTGCGGCGGCGCGGCATGTGCGGAGCGCCAGGCAAGTAATAGGAAAATTGCTCTTTAGTGTTTGATTTACGAATTCAGCCCCACGATTACCTTTCATACTTGATCTCGAGGAAAAGACAGAACCAGCGACAATTTTCACATATATAGAAGCGCGCGCCGCTCCCCCATGGCGCCGCCGGCAATGGCGCGAAATGCGCGGCGCAAACGCCTTTTCCGCTGGCCCCAACCGATCGATATCGAGCATCTGTGAATTGTTATTGAACTGCTGTTGATGTATTCTTCAACTGTAGGGGTAGGGAGTGTTGGGGGTGGACCAATCAGGCAGGCGCCAGGCGTCGCGCTTATGCGTGGCGTTCGTATTTGCACTCGTCGTTTTGACAAGCGGCGGGGCTCTTGGCGGCGGCGTCCTTGTCGCCGGCGCAGCGGCCCAGGCGATTTCGCCGTCAGCCGGCTGCACGGCGGCCAACGCCGGGACCTATGACCTGACGACAAACACTCCTCTTGTCCCGCTGGTTAACAATTTCACAGACGACTTCACCGCCGGCGAAGTCCTGACGTTTACAACGAACAACGGCGGCGGCGGCTTTGTCACATCGCGCGCCGATGACGTCACGGCGGGCGTGACAGTTTTCAGCTCGATACCGGAGACAACCGTCAACTATTCCATTCCAGAGACAGGCGCGCGCAATTTTTCATTAGCCCTTGAAACCGAACCTGACTTCGCAACCGGCGAAATCGCCCTCGCCTGCACGCCGGCTCAGGGCGACATCACCATTACGAAGGACAGCGACATTGACGGCGATTTCAACTTTTCCGGCGATCTCGGCGATTTTACGATCACAATCGGCGGCGAACCGGCGTCGCAAAGTTTCCCAGGCGTCTTCGCCGGCTCCTATGTTGTGTCTGAAATCGCCGGCGCCGACACCGAACTGGAAAGCATTGTCTGCACTGGCGACAATGATAACGGGACAATCATCGACGTCGCCGCCGGCCAGGTGACGATTGATCTCGACGCCGGTGAGAACATTCAATGTACGTTCACGAACAGAGCCCCGGCGCCGCCGGCGCCCGGCGCGCCGCCCGTCAACCCGACCTCCGCAGACATCGCCGTCGTCAGCAATCACGTTATCCGCAACTTTCTGTACCGGCGCAGCAGCCAAATGCTTAATGAACAGCCGGACCGGGCGAGCATCACGCGAAAAAATCCGGATCGGCTGTGGTCTGATGCGGTTGATTTAAGCGTGCAGGCGAGTTCGGGCGGCGTCGACGCCCGCGCCGGCGCATCCTCAAACGGAGCATGGGGCAATCGGCTCGATGTCTGGGTCGAAGGCCGATACGCCAGCTATCGGTACGACAATCAGGCGCGAAGCGAAGGCGATTTCGGCGTTGTGTATCTCGGCGTTGACTATCTCGTGAGCGACAAAGTGCTGATCGGCGCGCTGGGACAGGTAGACTGGACGAGCGAAACAACGCCGATCGTCGGCGAAGATGTCGACGGCAACGGCTGGATGGCCGGTCCCTATCTCTCCGCACAACTTGATCAGAACCTCTATTTCGACGCTCGCGCCGCCTGGGGCCGGTCGAGCAATACGCTGTCGATCGAGGGCTTTACCGGCGATGACGATTTCGACACCTCGCGCTGGCTGTTACAAGGGGCGCTGACGGGCAACCGCCAATTCGGCGCCTGGCGCCTGACCCCGACAGCAATCGTTTCCTATATCGAAGAACACCAGGACGCATATACGAGCGGGACCGGCGCATTTATCAGTGAGCAGACCGTTGCGCTCGGGCGGGTTAGTTTCGAACCCGAGCTCGCCTGGCGCCGCGTCACGCAAGCAGGCGTCGTCATAGAGCCGCACGTGCGCCTGGCGGGTTTGTGGGATTTTGAATCGCCAAACGGATTGTCTATTCCCGGCTGGACGGTCACCACCGACGATGTCCGCATGCGCGCCGAAGCCGGGCTTTACGTCGGATTCCAGAATGGGTTCGGCCTGCGCGCCGCAGGCGGTTATGACGGGATCGGCGCAGAAAACTATCACGCCTACAGCGCCAGACTATGGCTTGACGTACCGTTCGGACGGCGCTCCGCGCCGAAACCCAAACGCCCGACGCTGAAAACCTGCGCCGACGGGTCGATGGTCGCGATGACCGACGCCTGCCCGCCCCCGCCGCCGCCGACAATGCGGGCGCTGATCGCCTTCAAGCCGGGCAAAGCCGCACTAAGCGAAGACGGCGCCGCCGCGCTTCGCGGCGCCTGGAACGATGCGTCTGCGTATGACGTGACAAGCATCGTTGTTGATCCGGCCACAAGCGACAGCGCGCTCGCAGAACAGCGCATGGCGGCGATAGAAGCGTTGTTGTCTGATGTTGGCGCGCCACCCGGCCTTGTCGCGCCGACGCCGGCGCCGGGCGCGCAAAGCGATATGGCTGAAGTGACGTTCAATCTCCGTTAGACGGGAACGCGGCCGCCGGCGCCTCAGTCTTTTTCCTCGCGGGCGCACTCAAGATCGACCGTGGCGGCGAGATCGCTGTCGCGCCGCAAGCGGATCTTCACCGCATGGCGCGCCGCCGGGTCGCGGCCGGTGCGCTCCAGCAAATCAAGATCGACCCCCTCTCGAAGAAGGTCGTCAATCAGCTGATCGAAAATCGGTTTCAGCGCAGCGGGATCGGCGCTGCGCGCCACGTGACCGGAGTAGAGATTAACGCTGTCGCCCGGTCCATACATGTTCAGCTTCACGTTGCGCGCCATGAACCGGCTCGTCGCCGTATCCTTGTCGGTTGGATCCGTTTCCACCGTAACGAAGCCGTAGCGCCCGACCGCTGTCAGCTCTTGGCCCGACTTCGCGGCCACCACCGCGCTTTCTTCACAGACGCCGATGCCGAAACGCTCATTTTCTTCCGCACACGCAACAACCAAACGACCAAGACGACGGGCTGTCAAAATGTTCTGATCAGCTATGCCCGAGGCAAACAACCCGACGCCTTCCTGAATGACCAATCCCTGGTGCCCGAGATCGGAAGCAACACCGTAACGCAGGGCCTCATAGGTCGACCCGCCTGCGATCATCACGCCGGAAAGCGCTGACACGGCGCCGCTGGACGCGATCAGCGCGGCCCCGTGGGCGTAGGCGCTGGCGATCGCCTGCAGGACTGCGCTCTCTTCGCCCCTGTGCAAAAGGGTTTCCACCAGCCGGATCTGGTTGCCGCCGCACATGAAAATGCTGCGCATCGATGCGATCTTGTCGAGGATTTCCGGATTGCGCGCAGCGTATTCGACATTGTCTATGGTCACGCCGAGATCGATCGCTTCAACGCCGTTGCGTTTGAAGAAGTCGACATGCTCCTCAGCCGTGCGCCGCGCTTCCGCCGACGCTGCCGCAAATACACCGACCGGCCCCTCTCCAATCAGTTTGATGATGTCGTGTTGTTCGCGTTCTTCAAAATAGATTGGCGAAGACCCGAGTAGTATGAGCCGCGAACGCTCATTCAGGTCCATTCCGAAACCGCGCGCGCTCTTTTGATCCCGCGTTGCGAGCGCCGCCGGATCGAGCGTTTGTTTTCGGATCGAGGTGCGCATATTGATCGCAGTCATGCGCAATCCGTCCGTAGGCGTAGCGATCAGGCACCGCGAGCTTCTCTTGACGCGCTGAAAATCAACCCGCGCGCCGACGCCGGTTTTCGGATCAAAAGCGTCCAGACCGTCAGAGGCGTAATTCGCCTGCTCGCCCAATACGAGACGCGCAATCAAATCGTAAATCGCATAGGCGCCGAAGGCGTTGCGCTGCGACCTTAAGGGCGCGCGATAGGCGATTTCACTCTTGCGGACGCGTCGCTTGCTTTCGGCGGCGGTCATGACAAAGGATTTCAAATCGATTGCGTCGCCGTCATCGAGATAGCTGAGACGGATCTGATCAAATCGGCTAGCCGGCGCGTCGATGTCTGCCCGGCGCATATCCACAAAGAAAACGCCATACTCGCCGCATACCCGCGCCGTGTCGCCGTCAACGAGGAGCGCGGTGTTTTCATCGATGCCGAAACCGCGTTTTTGTTTGGCGTGGGCCATGGCGACGACAAGCCGGGCCAAACGGCCGCGCTTGATGAAATGTTGATCGACGATGCCGTGCGGAAAGAACCCGAGCCCTTCCCCCATCAAAAGCCCCGGCTTTTCGGGATCGTCGCTGACGCCGTGTATGACGGATTCAAACGATGTGCCGCCAAGGATCATGGCTTTGGACATAATGGCGGCGCCGGCGCTGGAGCCGGCGAGCAAACCGCCCTCCTTGAAAGCTTGTCTGATTGCGCGCAATAACGGCGTTTCTTTGCCGTTCTGGATGAGCGCGCTCACAATGTTGGACTGGTCGCCGCCGGTAAAATAGACGCTGGCGTAAGAACTCACGCGCTCGATAATCTCAGGATCATGGGCAGATTGCGCTGCGTTCTCCGCATAGACTGGAGCGACATCGACGGAAAATCCGTGGGAGGCGAAAGCCGCCTTCGTTTCCTCGCCGACCTCTACCGGCTCTGAGGACGCCGTCGGTAAAATGAGAATCTTGCCGCCGGCGAGACGGCGCATTTCTCTGTATACGGCGCGGTTGTTGTCTTCCAGACGCCCGCCGACAATGGCCATCCGCCGGACGCGCGCCGTCGGCGCCGACGGCGCTGACGCAGCACTGAATGTGGACGCCATGATGACCCCTAATCCCGAAGCGCCAGCCGCACGCCGCGCTCATCCCTCACAATGCGATATCCGTCAGGCACGTCGATGTCGGATACAGGATTGGCAGCTTCGTCGATTCGCTCCTCGGATTTATCGGCTGGGGAAAAATAGATGATCCGCTTCCATGCCCGGGCGACGGCCGCGGCGAATAACAGCACCAGATCGTTGCGCCGCGCGAGTTCCAGAGCGCGATCGATAGCGTCTAATTCTCCCGGAATCACCTCGATGGCGTCCGGCGCCACGCCGGCGGCGATCAGCGCGTCCCGCATCATCTCCGGGATTTCCCGCGGCTCGCGTCCGCGCAAATCATCGTCCGTATGGCAGATATAGATATCAAATTTTCCGGCGACCGCGCGCGCATTCGCCGTGACGTCCTCATCGCGACGATCGCCCGGACATGTGACGCAGACGATTTTCTTGCCGCGCGGCTCCAGCCGTTGGACGAGGTCGGCCATCGACGCGATCGCGGCTTCGTTGTGGCCGTAATCGAGAATGACCCGAAACCCGTGCTCGTCGAACACGTTCATTCGGCCCGGCGACTGGTAGAAGGAATTATTGAACGTGCGCAACCCGGCCCGGATCTGGTCGAGCGTCAGCCCGAGGGAATAGGCCATGGCTGCTGCGAACATGGCGTTTTCAACATTGTGGGTCGCCTTGCCTTCAATGGTCGCAGGGATCAAATGCGTCCAGATCAGGGGGATCTGGCTCTCGTGGTCATAAAGGACAATCTGTTCGCCATTGGCGCCCCGCTCCAAGACGACCGCCCGATGACCGAGCTTGATATGTTCCTGCACCAGCGCGTTGCCGGGGTTGCGCGATACGTAACAGATATGTTTCGCCGGGCTGTGTTCGGCCATTTTGAGGGTATAGATATTGTCCGCATTGAGAACAGCTGTATCGCGCGCAACTTCCACAACCAGGCGTTTGACCCTCGCCAAATCGTCCAGCGTGTCAACGCCGCCCATGCCCAAGTGATCTGAGCTGACATTCAAGACGGCGCCGACATCGCAATATTGATAGCCAAGCCCCGCACGGACGATGCCGCCCCGTGCGGTTTCCATGACGGCGATATCAACATCCGGGTCGCGCAACACCATGCTGGCCGCCGTCGGCCCGGTCATGTCGCCTTTCACGGTGACATTGCCGTCGATCGAAACAGCGTCCGTGCTGGTCTGACCGACGACATGGCCGGACATTTTCAATATGTGCCCGAGCATGCGCGACGTGGTCGTCTTGCCGTTGGTGCCCGTCAGGGCGGCGATCGGAATGCAGCTGGGCTCGCCCGGCGGAAACAGCATGTCCATAACCGCGCCGCCGACATCGCGCGGTTCGCCCTCGGACGGCGAGATATGCATTCGAATGCCGGGACCGGCGTTGATTTCACAAATGGCGCCGCCGGTCTCGCGATAACTTGTGGTGATATCGGTCGTCAAGAAATCAACTCCGCCGATATCAAGACCGACTGCCTTGATCGCCCGCTCGGCCATAAGCTTGTTGTCTGGATGAATGGTTTCGGTGACGTCGACCGCGGTGCCGCCGGTCGAAAGGTTGGCCGTGCGGCGAAGATAGGCCTCGCGCCCTTCTTCCAACACGCTATCCGGTCTTAGTCCCTGGCCGTCGAGCATGCGCAGCGCGCCCTTGTCGAGTTCAAGGCGCGTCAACATGTTTTCATGACCGACGCCGCGGCGCGGATCCTGATTTTCTTTTTCGACAAGCTCTTCGATCGTCGATCGGCCGTCGCCCACGACGCGAGCAGGAACCCGTTTCGCCGCCGCCACAAGGTTTCCGTCAACAACGAGAAGCCGGTGGTCGGCGCCGGGTATCATCTGCTCGACGACCACGCCGGAGCCTTCTTTCGCCGCTTTGTCGAAGGCGTCCCAGACGTCGTCTTCGTTTTTCAAGTTGATGGAAACACCGCGGCCGTGATTGCCGTCAACCGGTTTTACGACAACCGGGTAGCCGATGCGTTCCGCGGCGGCCACCGCGGCTTTTTCGTCCCGCACATAGCGTTGCTCGGGCACCGGAAGGCCGAGATCATACAAGAGCTGAGTGCAGAACTCCTTGTCTTTTGCGATGTCGACCGCCGTATTCGACGTCTGACTGGTGAGCGCCGCCTCAATGCGCTTTTGGTATTTTCCCTGACCCAATTGGATGAGGCTGTCTTCGTTTAGGCGGATCCAAGGGATGTCGCGCTCTTCGGCGGCCTTAACAAGCGCCATCGCCGAGGGGCCAAGGCTGCGTCTCGAGGCGAAGTCGAAAAAGTCGTCAATCTCATCCATGAGGTTGAACTTGCCGGCGGGACCGGGATCGACCAGTTCCAGCACTATCAGGCGCGCCAGGTCGCCCGCTTCCAGACCGATGCGGCGCGACACATACCCGAACAGCACCTCGACAACGCCGTCCTCGCCCGCCGGCTCGGACCTGGCGATGTCCGTCGGCGCCGCCGCCAGTTTCTGAAGCGTCAGCGCCACGCGGGCGACGACCTCGCCGAGGTCGCAATCGCGCGCGCTGCGCATGCGGTCGACAAACGCCTCGCCTGCGTCCGTTTTCTCCTGGGCGAGGCCCGGCAATGCTTCAATCAGCGGTTCTATAAGCCGGTCGCCGAAATCGGCGGCGCACCGATCGGCGAACTTGCCGAGATCAAGGGTGAACCGAATAAGCGGTTTCTTTGCAAAGATGTTGGGCCCAACATACACGGACGTCGAACGCAGTTTCATGGCGAACTCCTGTCAGGGCGGGTTCGCGACGGCGCGGCCCAGTGACGGCGGCGAATTTTTGATCAATACGCCCCTTTTCCCTGTCATAATGTTTCAATAATTAGGGTTGAACGTCAATTGTTGCGATGCGAAAAAGCGCCTTTTTGATTGCTGAAACAGACGCTTAAACTACCCATTGCAAAATCGCCGGGCGGCTTGCCGCGCAAAACAGACAAAGATCGATGAACAGATTGAATGAAGACGCGCCGGAATTAGAGATGGACAAACCGCCCTTTCGGCGCAGGCAGGTTGGGCTAGGCGCTGATCGCACCGGCGAAGAACGGAACCTGGATATTTTGTCCTTCGGCGAGCCCGGCGCCCGCCCCAAAGCCTACCTGCAAACAGCCCTGCACGCAGACGAGCTCCCCGGAATGCTGGTGATGCGCCGCCTCATCGACGCGTTGTCGTCTTACGCGGCGCGCGGCGATGTCATTGGCGAGATCGTCCTTGTTCCCGTGGCGAACCCGATCGGCCTCGCCCAGCTGGAGGGCGATTATATGCAGGGCCGCGTAGAGCGCGGCACGGATCGCAACTTCAATCGCGGCTTTCCGGACCTGGCGCGCCTGATCCGCACAAAGATCGAACCCAAGCTAGGCGACGACCCAACGGAAAATACAGCTATCATCAGAAAAGCGATGCGCAAAGCCCTCGCAAAGATTGATCTTGCCGACGCGTTTGAAAAACTGCAGCTAACGCTGATTCAGAACGCCTGCGACGCTGACATCGTGTTGGACTTGCATGCAGACAATCAGGCGCTGGTTCATCTCTACACCGGAAAGGCGCTGTGGCCCGACGCCACCGACCTTGCGGCGGAAATAGACGCGCGCGCTGTGCTCTTGTGCGATTATTCCGGCGACGGTCCATTCGACGAAGCCTGCGGCGGCCCATGGTGGACGCTGTCGGACCTGTTTCCGGACCTACCGATTCCACCGGCCTGCCTCTCCGCTACGGTGGAGTTGCGGTCAAACAACGACGTCAACAGCGACCTGGCGGCGCGCGACGCTGACGCCATCCTGCGGTTCCTGGAACGGCGCGGATGCCTGAAAGGCGATCCCGGCGCGCTGCCGAGACTGATCGGAAACGCCGTTCCCGTTAACGCTATGCGCCGCTTGAAGGCATCCATCGAAGGCGTCATCGACTACAAGCTGAGGCTGGGCGACACCGTGAGGAAGGGCGATGTTATCGCCGACATCGTTCCGGTCATGGGCGATCCGGAAACCATTGTCGCGCCCATCGACGGGCTCTTGTTCGCGCGCCACGACCAGACCTGGGCCTGGCCGGGCAAGACAATCGGAAAAGTCGCGGGGCGGAACGACGCTGACGCTTAGGCCGGCGGCGCCTGTTAAGCCGCGGCCACCAGAGCGGCGCGCTTGTAAACAATCGTCGCCTCAGCGCCGCCGTTTTTGCGAGGCGCGATCTTAAATCGGGCGTCGCTGAGGTCGGCAATGGTCGACACCAGCGCAAGGCCAAGCCCAACGCCGTCATGAGCCCGAGCGTAACTTTCGTCGCCCTGCCTGAACGGCTCCATAATTTGACTTAGCTGATCAGCAGAAAGCTGTTTGCCGGTGTTGTTGACCCGCACGCCGACGCGGTCGCGTTCGCACTTGACGATAATACTCACATGGCCGTCTTTCTGATTGAACTTCACCGCATTCGTGAGCAGCTCCTTCAACGCAAGACGTACGTTTTCTTCGCTCGATTCGATATTGACCTGATTGCGCAGTGAATCGATTGAAACTGTCACGTTTTTCTGTATCGCATACGGACGAACATCTTCGACCTCTTCGCGAATAATATCAATCAGATTGACCGTGTCGCCGCTATTGGCGTCGGACGCCTCCGAGCGTAACCGCGAAAACTCCAAAATGCGGCTCACAAGCGCCAGCATTTGCTGGCCGCTCGCCTGGATTTGCTTAAGGTGCTCGAAGGACGCTTCATCATCGCTTTTGGGCGGATTGGACTCAATCGCGCTCGCGAGCCCGATGATGTGATGAAGCGGCGTGCGCAGTTCATGGTTCATGATAGCAAGAAAGGCCGAACGCGCCTTTTCGCTGCTGTCAGCCGCTCCGGCTTCATTGATGTCCTGCGCAATATCTACAGACTGATAATTATATTCCTCCAACGCCATGGACAGTGCGGACTTAATGTCTTCTATATCGCACGGTTTGCGCAGAAACCGCATGACCTTGCCCTCATTGATGGCGGCGATGGCGGTTTCCTGGTCCGCATTGCCGGTCAGCATCAGGCGGCGAATCTTGGGCGCTTCCGTCTTCACGCGTTTCAAGAGTTCAATACCGTTCATGTCCGGCATCTGCATATCGGCGACGATCACCGCTATGTTCGGGTCCGTTTCGATCACCTTCAGCGCCTCAGGCCCGCTCAGCGCGGTCTCAATCTCGAACGCGCCGGAAAGCCGGCGCCGCAGGCCGGATAGAAGCCGTTCTTCATCGTCAACAAGGAGAACTTTGTTAGGCTGCGAAGACATTTTTCTGCTCCATATTGATCTCGGTCGCCGTCGCTTCGCGCGGCAGTCTGATCACGAATGTTGTTGAAAAGCCGTCGATTTCCGCCAGCGTCAGGACGCCGCCATGTCCCTTAACAATGCAGTCCTTGGCCAGGGCGAGACCCTGCCCCGTGCCCTTGCCGACGCTTTTCGTCGTGAAGAAGGGATCGAAAATTTTTGCGCGGAGCGACTCCGGCACGCCGGGACCGTTGTCACTGATCATGATCGACACGAATTTGTCGTCGTATGAAGATCCGATCCGGATTCGACCCGTCTCTGGTTTGGCTTCTTCGATGGCGTCAATGGCGTTGATGACAATGTTGAGCAGAACTTGTTGCACCTGGCCGCGCCGGCATTTGATCGGCGGCAGGGCTTCTTCAAGGTGAAAGTCCACTTTCGCTACGTTTTTGTGTCGATTCTTGCACAGCGTGACGACATTCTCGACGATCTTGTTGAGGTCGGCGTCTTCTTTGTCGCCGGTGCCGGGATGGGCGAATTCTTTCATCAACAGAACGATATCGCGGACCTGGCAGATCCCCTCCCGCGATTCCGTCAGCGCCGCGAAAATTTCCGCAACGAGCGTCTCCAGACCGATTTTCTCGTTGAATGCCTTAATCGCGTTCGTCTCTTCGACATAAGCGCCGTCGGCGGCGGACGCCGTCATCAGGTGATTATAGAGAACGTAAGCCTTGTGAATCTGCTTCAAGGCGTCTTTGAGATAGTCGAGATTGTCGCCGATGAACTGGATCGGCGTATTGATTTCGTGGGCGATGCCAGCGGATAACGCGCCGATCGCTTCAAGGCGACGGGCCTCGTCCATTTGCTGCTCGACCTGCTTGCGCTGGTCTTCGGCCCTGAGGCGCCGCGAAATGTCGTGAAAGATCAACAAATACTGCACATCGCCGGAGATCGGTCCGGCGAAGCCGCGGATTTCCGCCGGAAAGGTCTCCCCCGTCGGCCGGCGCGCATCGATCCGTTCGATGAAGAAATCGCCGCTGTAATCCGGCGGGATCTTTTCCTCAATCGCCGGAAAGAACTCATTCAGCCGCCGCCCGGCAAGATCCGCCTGTTGTGAGTCCAGCGCATGTTCGCAGGCGGAGTTGGTGTTGAGGATCGAAAGGTCCTGCGCGCACAGTACGATGCCGTCCGGAGCGACGGCCATAATCTCTGTAAAGAGATTGTTTGCAGTCTTTAGGTCGGTCGCAACTTTTTCCAGCGCCTCATGCTGTTGGTAGAGGAGCCGCGCCTTGTCTTCCAGCAGGCGCTCTGCTTCCAGCCGGCTCGCTTTTTCGCGCTCAGCAATCGCTTTGTAGATTTCCAGCCGTTCGCTCATGCCGCCGCCCGCTCAATAGAAAATTCAATGACCGAATTCGGATCAACCTCTTTGACGACCCTGCCCACCGTCGCGGCCTCACCGAAATGGGCGAGGCATCCGCGGATGAGTCCTTCGCAAAAGTCGCCGAGATGGCGCGACGACGTGTAGACCATGACGAACCGGGACGGCGTATGTTCGATGACCTCGAACCGCGGCAGTTCCGCATCCGGATAGAGCTGGCGGACTTCCACATGAATCTTGTCTTCTACCGACGCCAGAAAGTCGAAAGCATTATCAGCGTCGCGGAACATGGCCGGAAACCCATCCGCAAACCGTCCGAACAAGTGCTCGCCAAAAACAAGCAGCAGCCTGGAAACGTCCGTCCCGGTCTTTTCCGCCAGCGACCCCAAAAGCGCCGCCATCTCGCAAACAGGGTAAGTCCCTGTCGCGGTATAGACGCCTTTGGAGGCGATTTCCGAGCAGTTTATGACGTCCTGCAGAAACTCCGGCGAGTGTTGCTCCTCGACGAAGGAAAAGAATTCCGTGAATACAACGCCCTTCATGGCCCGCCCCGCTTCGCAATCAGCCAAGGGAAAGGCATTAACACCAATGAGTTGCGTTTTCGTTTAGGGGTTCTGCAGACTATTTGATCAAAATGAAAAAACGCGGAGATTGAGCACGGACGCGCGGCGCCCGAACGCCGAGAACCGTTTTTAGCGATTGCGTTAATCGACCTTTAGCATGTCGGCGGCGCGCCGCGCCCGACGACCTAGGCCCATATCCGCCGATCGCGGCGCCGGCGCCTTTCAACCTGTCGCCCAAAACGGCTTCGGCAGCCGACCCGATCGGGGCCGGCTGCCGAACCATCCGCGGCGTGGGAGGGATTAGTTAAAGTTCGCCCGGAAATTAACGCCGAAATAGCGGTCGGCTTCGCGCGGGATCTGATAACGGAACCCGTCGCCGGAGAACGTCGTGACGAAGCTGTCGTCGGTGAGGTTCTTGCCGATTGCGGTGATCCGGTACCGATCGTCATAGAGCGATACGCCGATATTGATGTCGAGCTGGTTGTAGCTCGGCAGTGGGCTGTTCGGGCTGACCGACCCGTCATTGCCCGGCAACAGCGACAGCTGATCGTCAACATGGCTGAACGAGCCGTTGATGAAGCCGGTGATGTCTTCCGTAATCGGCGCTTCATAGCTGGCGCCGAAGGAGTAGTTGAAGTCCGGCGAGAAGAAGAGATCGAGACCGGAACGGTCCGTACAATTCGCAGGCGGCATCGCCGTCGTCGGATCGATCGGACAGTTGAACTCATTGATCTCGGCTTCGTTTATGGCGATCGCGCCGTTAAACGTAAGGTTGTCGATCGGCGACCACAGGGCGTCGATTTCGATGCCGCGGGTCTGAACCGAACCGGCGTTGGTCAGGCGCGTAATGGTCACGCCCGTCGAATTGTCGAAGTTATTCGCCTGGAAGTCTTCGATGTCGGCGGTGTAAAGCGCGATGTTGAAGACGACGCCCCCGGCGTTGAACTTGTAACCAACCTCGAAGCTCTCGCTTGTCTCGGGCGCGATCGGCAGCGCGTCGTTGAAGCCCATATTGTAGAAGGTGTTGAAGCCCGGACCTTTGTATCCCTGGCTATACGTGAAATAGACATTGCCGTAATTGCCGCCGTCCCCGAAAAGCGCGCCAAGCTCGGCGTTGGCGCCGGCCTTGATGGAAAAGTCGCTTTCCTCGGTTTCGTTTTCAAACGTGTTGTCGAAACCCCCGGTTGCCGGACCGAACTGGCTGTTGGGCTGCGCGGGACGAACGCCCACCCCTTGTCGGCCGAACGGATCGTTATTGCGACGGGTGTAGACAAACTGGACGTTGTCGTTGGTGTAGCGGAAACCGAACAAGACGCCGAACCAATCGGTAACGTCGAAATCCGCCTGACCGAAGATCGCATAGTTATCAAAGCTGTTGTCGAAGAAACCAGTCGCCGAAACGATGTCATCGGCGTTACAGGTCAGGCCGGGATTGGCGTCGAGGATCGGCTGGTTCTGTCCGCCGTTATTTTGGCAACTGGCGTTCCGAGTGAAGTCCGCCTCCACGTCCAGGCTGAGAATATACCCGCCGAGCAAGTAACGGAGCCGTTGGTCCTGCGGCGACTGGATGCGCAGCTCTTGCGTAAACTGGCGCCAATCCCTTGTGCCGTCGTCATGGAGCTGAAAGGGAACGCCGAAGACCGGCAATGACGACGTACCGCCGATGGACGTGAAATCGCCTTCGCGGAATTCGGTGTTCTCCCAGTTTCGATAGGCCGAGATCGACGTCAATGTGTGGCCGTCGAGGAAGTCAAGATTCATCTCAACGGAGAACGCGTCAGTGGTGTCGATGGTTCGCGTCGTGAAGTCGTGGTCGACGCGGCGCTGATCGAGATCGAGGTCGGCAACGCCGTTAACGATGCCGGCGCTGTCGGGAACAGCGAGCGACGCCGGATTGCGTCCGCTCGGCAAAACTTCGAGGTCGGCGCAGCAATCATCGTCAGCTTCCGAATGCTCATAGATAAAGAGCATGTCGAAATTATCGCTGGGCCTGAATTCAAGCATGCCCCGAACGCCCCAACGGTCGTATCCGTTGACCATCTCATTGTCGAAGACGTTGCGGATATGACCGTCGAATTCGGATTTTGTGAGAACGATGCTGCCGTTGATTTCGTCGGAGATGGGCCCGGAAATCTTACCGCGAATCTTCCATTCATTGCCTTCGAAATAAGACGCATCGACATAGCCTTCGAGTTCGTCGGAAGGCCGCTTGGTGACGATATTAATCACGCCCGCTTGCGCATTTTTGCCGTAAAGAGTGCCCTGAGGACCGCGCAGAACTTCGATGCGCTCGATGTCGTAAAGATCGGCGAAAGCCTGACCGGACCGGCCGAGGACAACGCCGTCGACAACGGTCGACACCGCCGGCTCCGCCGCGAGGGAAAACGAAACCGTGCCGATGCCGCGAATTGAGATCGCTGAGTTGGCGTTGGTCGAGCCTTTTCGGAAACTTATCGACGGCACCAGGGTCTGGAGATTTTCGATATTGTTCGCGAACTTATTCTCGATCGCCTCTTCCGGAAGGACGCTGACGGCGACGGGAACCTCCTGAAGGTTTTGTTCCGTCTTTTGCGCTGTGACGACAATCGTGTCGTATTGTGCGTGGGCGGCGCCAAACAGGGCTAGACACATCGCTGCAATACTCGAAGAGGCGTAGGCGGTCGTTTTGTGGGTCTTCGTCATTGATCCCTCCCAATGCAGTCCCATTTCGATGATTCTATTGTCTTATATATGAGTTAGATAGCATATCGCAGCGACGGTGATCAACGGCGATTAACCCTAAAAACTGTCATGGGATTCGCTGTTGCAAGAATATCACATTCACCGGTCGCAGCGTCCGTGCGCGCTCGGCGCTTACGCAGCGATCGCGGGACGCTTGCGCATCCCAAGCGTCCAGGCAGCGATGTTGCTCAAGACAAGGCTCGCCATTCCGGTCCAGAAGACGCCCGAAAAGGCGCCGTTCACGATGCCGATTGGGGAAAACAAAAGGTACAGCGCGACAACGGCCGAGAACAATGTGAACGCCAGGGGCCGCGCAAACCGCCACGGCGTCATATCGACCTTGGCGTCTGTTTCATATGTCCAGGCCTCCCGCTTGGGCGCGATTGCGCCCGCAACGAGCATAATTCCCACCTCAATCACGAACAAAATCGCATACTGATGAAGGAAATGCAGCGTGACGACATCGTCGAAGACAAATCGCAAGGCGCCGTAAGCAAGCACGTGGAAGATAATGACCGCCTTGGCCCCGATGGCCGGGGTTCGGCGCGTAAACAGCCCGACGATGACAATCGCCACGATGGGTATGTTGTAAAAGCCGGTAAATATCCGAATGATCTGCCAAAGACCTTCCGGCGCGAAATAAAGAAGCGGCGCGACGCCGAACGAGAAGAGCGCAATGACCAGGCTCGCGATTTTCGCAACCTTCACCAACTGCTGATCGGACAGCTTGCCGCCGCGCATCGGCGCATAGATGTCAAGGCAGAACAGCGTCGCCGCACTGTTCAACAACGAATTGAAAGAGCTGAATACCGCGCCGAGCAAGACGGCAAGGAAAAAGCCGGCCATGCCCACCGGCAAAACATCATTGATCAACCGCGGATAGGCCTGGTCGATCGTCGCCAACTCAGGGCCATAAAGGTGGAACGCAATGACGCCCGGGATCATCATCATGAAAGGCACAAGCACTTTGAAGAAACCGGAGAGAAGCACGCCCTTTTGACCTTCGGCAAGGCTGGCCGCTCCGAGCGTGCGCTGAATGACATACTGGTTCGTGCACCAATAAAACAGATTAGCGAATATCATGCCGGTGAATATCGTCGCGAAAGGCGTAGGATCTGTAGGAGCGCCGATCGCGTTCAGCTTGTCGGTGTGCACCGTCGTTATGGTCTCCAGCCCGGCGAAAAAGTCTCCCTCGCCGAGAGCAATCAGGCCGAGCGTCGGCACCAAAATTCCTATAATTAGAAGGCCGACGCCGTTTAGCGTGTCGGAAACCGCGACCGCCCGCAGCCCCCCGAATATTGCGTATACCGACCCGACCGCGCCGATGGCGATCACCGTTGCGACGAGCGCTCCAAAATAGCCGACGCCAAGGATTCCCGGAACATCGAAGAGCTGCATGACGGCGACGGAACCGGAATAGAGCACCGACGGAATCGTGATCAGTCCGTATCCCAACATGAATAGGATGACCGAGTAGCGCCGCACATCGTCGTCATAGCGCGAGCGCAGAAACTCAGGCAGCGTCGTAAAGGCGCCGGCGAGATAGCGCGGCAGAAATACGAGCGCCATGAATATTGTCGCGACGGCCGCCGTCACTTCCCACGCCATGCTGCTGAGGTTGAAACCGTAGGCGGAACCGTTCAGGCCGATTAATTGCTCTGCAGACAAATTGGTCAGCAGCAACGAGCCTGCAATGAAAACGCCGCTCAGCCCGCGCCCAGCAAGAAAATAGCCGTCCTTGGTGTCGACTTCTCCACGGGTCTTCAGATACGAAATCCACGCGACCAGCGCCATAAAGGCGATACAGGATCCAACCGTCAGCACTAAATCGTTTTGTTCCATTGTCGGCCGCCGCGTGTTGTTAGACCGGTCTTAAGAAGCGATCGCTTGTGAACCGGATTCGTTAATGCGTAGAAAGGAGCGATTCGATGCGGGCCTCGATCATGTCGATAACCCTGACAAAGGCGCCGTCGCCGTCATAGAAGGGATCAGGAATCTCATGGTCGGGGTCGAAGGGTTCAACAACGGCGCTGTCCCCCGCCCTCCGCGCGAGCTTGAAGACCGCCAGGTTCTGCGCGTCCATGGCCAGTATGCGGTCAAATTCTCCGAAAACAGATTGAGTCGCTTGCCGACAAATGAAACTGGATAAATCATAGCCGCGCCGCGCGCATTCCTCGACGGTGCGAGGATCTGCAGGCCCGCCTACATGTTTCCCAATGACGCCGGCCGAAGAAAACGTGAAGCGATGCGACGCATTTCGTTCGGCGGCCTTGTAACCGGCAATAATCTCAGCGGCCGGCGACCGCGAGTAATTGCCATTGTCGACGAAGAGAATGCGACTGCGCTGGACGTCCGCGGTCACGCCGGCGCTCCGTATGCGCCGATCACAACAGAATGGCTCACGCGACCTCCCTAACCGCCGTTACGCGTTTTATTATGGTTATTGATCTTATATAAGACAGTAAAGTCTCCGCCTCATCTCTTGTCAATATCGAAGCGGCGTCCTCACCGACGCCCCGGTCATGCAGCGGCGTCAGCGCTCGCGCAATGCGCGCGGACGGCGGCGATCTCTTCTTCGGTCAAATGCAAGTAAAGCTTGGAGCGCCGTTTCAGGATGTCGTCTGCAGTCGCCGCAAACTCCTTGTCCTGAAGATATTGGATCTCCGCATCTGTAAGACCGCTTCCATAGCAGCGGCCCAGTGCGCCGTAATTTGCCGCACCGCCCAGAACGTCTTCTATCCGCGTGCCGTAGGCGCGAAGAAGCCGCAACAGATGCTGGCTTTCAAGCCAGGAGAATTGCTGCGCCATTTCCCGGTGGAAGGCGCCAAAGTCCGCGTCCTTCATGTCGCCGCCGGGCAGCGGGGCGCCGGCCGTCCAGGCGCCGCCGCGCTGGGACAAAACCGGACCGAGTTTTTCCAGTGCATGCTCCGCCAGTTTCCGATACGTCGTTATCTTACCGCCGTAGACTGACAACATGGGGGGATCGCCTTCTACGTTGAAAACGTAGTCGCGCGTCACAGCCGATGCGTTCTTGTCTTCGGCATTGTCAAAAAGCGGACGCACCCCTGCGTAGGTTGCACGGACCTGCTCGCGCGTCACGGGAAGTCTGAAATACTCGCTTGCGCTGCGACAGAGATAGTCGATTTCGCTTTCGGTTATATCGACAGCGCCAGGCTCGTCTTCATACGGTACGTCTGTCGTACCGATCAATGTGAAGTCGCGTTCATACGGAATGGCGAAAATGATGCGCCCGTCGCCGCCCTGAAATAGATACGCATGGGCGCCGTCATAAAGACGGCGGACAATGATGTGGCTGCCTTTGACAAGGCGGAGTCCAAATGATGGTTTTGCGTTTGTCTGGGCAACGTTCTGAACCACGTCATTGACCCACGGCCCGGCCGCATTGACGACGACCTTGGCGCGCACATCCTCCACAGCGCCGCCCGCCCCTTCGAGACGCGCCGTCCATACGCCGTCTCCGCGCGTCAAACCCGTTACTTTCGTTCTTGTCAGGATGGTCGCGCCGCGCTCAGCGGCGTCCATCGCGTTCAACACCACCAGACGCGAATCTTCCACCCAGCAGTCGGAGTATTCATAGCCGTGACGAAACGTTTCCTTGAGCGGAGCGCCGCGCGGATCGCCTTTGAAGCGCACCGCCCTCGTCGGCGGGAGTTTCCGGCGCCCGCCTAGATGGTCGTAGATGAAGAGCCCTGCGCGCAACATCCATCGCGGGCGAAGTTCCTTGTGGTGGGGAAGGACGAAACGCATTGGCCAGATGATATGCGGCGCCGCGTTCAACAGCGTTTCGCGTTCGATCAGCGATTCGCGCACCAGTCGAAACTCATAATGTTCAAGATAGCGCAGGCCCCCATGAATCAACTTGGTGCTTGCCGATGAGGTTGCGGAGGCAAGATCGCCCTTCTCGCACAAGAGCACGCTATGGCCGCGTCCGGCGGCGTCCCGCGCAATGCCGGCGCCGTTGACGCCGCCGCCGATGATCAGGATGTCGTAGGCATTTGTCACCGCTTGCGATCAACTCCCGGACAACGCGTTGACAATGTTTTTCAGCGTGACGCGACTGACGCGCACATTCGACTCCTTGGTAACGCCGGCAATATGCGGCGTGAGGATGACGTTTTTCAGCCCGTCGAAAATGGCGCCGGCGTCTTTGGTCAGCGGTTCTGTTTCAAATACGTCAAGCGCTGCGCCCGCTAGCCGGCCCTCGCGCAGCGCTGCAGCAAGCGCGATTTCCTCGATGACGCCTCCCCTCGCAGCATTGATAACAACGGCGTCTTCTTTCATTTTCCTGATCGAGTCGGCGTTGATTAAATGACGCGTTTCATCTGTCAGCGGCGTATGCAGGCTGACGATATCTGAGGTCGACAGGAGCCCCTCGAGCGTCACCTTCTTTGCCGCGCGCCAATGAGGGCTGTCTTCCGGCAAGTAGGGATCGAAAGCGATCACGCGCATGCCGAGCGCATCTGCGCGCACAGCCGTTTCTCGGGCAATCGCGCCAAATCCGATAAGCCCGATTGTCCGCCCACTGACTTCGCCGCCCATCAATGCACCGCGGGGCCAGTCTCCCGCCGCCACCGCAGATGACGACAGAAATGCGCCGCGCACCAGCATCATTGCGGCCGCGATCACATATTCCGCCACGGCGACGTCATTGGCGCCGGTCGCCGGAAATACCTCTGCGTTGCGCGCCTTGCAGGCGTCAAGGTCGATATTGTCGAGCCCCACACCGAGACGGCCAACCGCCAAAAGGTTCGGCGCCGCCTCAAGCAGCGGTCCGCGCACCTGCGTGCGGTTGCGCACAATCAAAGCGCGGGCGTCGGAAAGGGCTGCATGAAGGCGCGCTGTATCGTCGACGAGGGTCGGGTCGTAGACAACATCAAATCCGGCAAGCAACTCTTCAATCGCCGTTTCATCCATGAATTCGGAAATCACGATGTCCGCCATCGGGGGCCGTCCTTGATCAAAGAATAAATACGGCGCCCATGGCCGCCGCCATGAGCAGAAGCGTTGACGCCACAACAACGCCGATATGACCGCCGCCCAGATCAACCATCGCCTTCAATGACGTCTTCATGCCGAGCGCCGCGATCGCAGCGATCAGCAGCCAGCGCGACGCCTCGGTCATTGCGGAAACCATCATCTGGGGAATGATCCCTGTACTGTTAATGACGAGAAGGACTGCAAAAGCGACAGCGAACCAGGGAAAACTTGATTTCATGTCGCTTTCTTTCGACCGGGCGATGAAGGCAATGGCGACAACCAGAATCGGCAGCATCGCAACCCGCATCATCTTGACGTAAGTCGCAACGTCGCCGGCGCTATCGGATACGCTGTATCCGGCGCCGACCACCTGCGCGACATCATGAATGGTTGCGCCGATCAAAAATCCGATCTCCTGATCATCAAAGCCAAAGGCGGAGAAAATGAGCGGATAAACAATCATCGCCACCGTCGACAGGGTCGTCACGGCGATGACGGTAAATAGGGTGTCGCGCTCGCTGCTGGCGCTGCGCGGCAGCGCCGAGGAAATCGCCAGCGCCGCAGAGGCCCCGCAAATAGCAACCGCGCCGCCGGTTAAAACGCCGAATTTCACGCCGCGGCCGAACAATCGGCTCATCGCCATGCCGGCGAGAACCGTTCCGGCCACCAATGCCGGCACGATTAGCGCCGGCGCCAGGCCCAGGCTGGCCAGCTGGGAAAAGGACACTCTAACGCCCAGCAGCGCGACGCCGATCTTCAGAAGGATGGAGGCGGTAAACGAGACGCCTTCAACGCACCGCCCCTCCTGACTGAGAAAGTGAAACGCCATGCCGATCAGCAGCGCGAACAGCATCACCGGCGCGCCGTAGTGTTCTGAAAGAAAGCTTGACGCCGCGGCGACCGTGAACGCCATCATCACCCCAGGCGCCAGGGCCACCGCGCGCTCTCTGATGCCGGCGCTCACTGTTGCGGCGCTCATTACCCCTCCGCCAGATCCTTAATCTCTTCAAAAAGCGCGCGCGCGAGGTGAAGCCCCGTTTGACCAGCCCGTTGACGGTTTTCCAGTCGCCGCTGCCCCGGCAAGCGCGCACCCGGCTCCGCCTCGATCGCCGCCGCCAGCGTTCCTATTCGCTCAAAGTACCCGTCGCCGGCAAGCGCTTTCGGATCGATTGCGACAAAGAGGCAACCGACATCCGGCGCCGGGCCTTCCGCATTCAGGAAGGAACTGGCCTCAAACCCGAAGTTCGATCCGGTGAGCGCGGCCGCAATAACTTCCACCATGAGGGCGAGCGCCGCGCCCTTCGCCCCGCCCAGCGGCGCCATGGATCCGGCGAGCGCAGCTTCGGCATTTGTTGTCGGATTACCCTCAGCGTCAAACGCCCATCCTTCAGGAATGTCCTCGCCGGTCTTAGCGGTGGCCATGATCTTGCCCCGCGCGGCGACAGACAAAGCGAGGTCGATGACCAGCGGCGGGCCGTCCGGCAGCGGCGCCGCGAAAGCGATCGGATTGGTGCCCATCATCGGCCGAGCGCCGCCCCAAAAAGCGATCCCTTTCGGCGTGTTGCCAAAAAGGAATGCAACAAGCCCCGCTTCGGCAAGGCGTTCAACATGGGCCCCGGCCTGACCGAAATGGTGCGATCGCCTGATCGCCGCCGCCGCTATGATTGAGCGCTGCGCAAGGTCGCGGAGCTCTTCAATGGCGAGGTCGATAGCCGGATAGGCGAAACCGTGGGCCGCATCGATCAGCGTTGCTCCGTCACTTAGCCGGCGCGCCGTCGGCGCGGCGTCAGGATCGATCTTCCCGGCCCGCACCTGTTCGCAGTATGAGGAAACGCGGGAAAGGCCATGCCCTTTTTGGCCGTCGCGTTCCGTAGCGACAAGCGCTTTCGCTGTCGCTTCGGCGGACGCGGTCGTAACGCCCGTCGCCCTGAACGCACGCATTGCAAGCGCCGTCGCATCAGCGATGCTGAGCGTTATCACTTCACCCATGTTGATCCCGCTTTCTTCGCGTCGCCGGCTCGACGCGGTTTTCTAGGCGCTTCTGTAAAGCTTGGTCATGACGAATTCACGATGGCCAAGCGCTTCGGCGGCCGTGGCCCGACCGTTCGCCGTGCGCACGACCATGTCAATCAAGGCGTCGCCAGCCTCGCTCATCGTCAATTCGCGGCGTAAAATACCCGATACGTCGACATCGATATGTTCAGACATCGTCCTGATCGTGCGCGGATTAGCGGTGAGCTTGATCACGGGCACGATCGGATGACCGATGATATTGCCCTGCCCTGTCGGAAAGGTGTGAACTGAAAACCCCGCCGCCGCCATCAGGGTGACGCATTCGGCCGCCGCAGATGAAGAGTCCATGAAATACATGCCCGGCCCTTTTTCGGGCTCCTCGGCCGGCCCGAGCACATCGATGTATTTTACCTCGCGGCCGATTTTCTCGAGATTGCCCAGCGCTTTTTCTTCGATCGTCGAGAGCCCGCCTTCGATGTTGCCTTTTGTTGGTTGGCTATCCGACAAATCCGACGTTTTGTGCGCTTCGATCACTTCATCCTGATAAGCCTGGAAAGTTTTGAGAAACTTCTCGCCGGCTTCCGGCGTCGCCGCCCTCGCCTTGCACAGATGTTCCGCGCCCGTCAGTTCCGACGTTTCGCCGAAGACGCCATAGACGCCTTTTGGGATAAGCTTATCGTACATATTTCCCACGGCTGGATTGGCGCCGCAGCCGGACGTGGTGTCCGATTCGCCGCATTTGGTCGAAATCCAAAGATCAGCGATCTCACATTTTTCGCGGGGCAGCTCCGTCGCCCAGTGGACGTACTCCTTCGCCTGGCGGGACGCCGCCGCCACGGTGGCGATGTCGCCGTTTTGTTCGATCGAGAAACCGCTCACCGGCTTTCCGGTTTTGGCGATGCCGTCGACCACTTTTTGCGTCCAGCCCGGCTCGATGCCGATGACAACGCAAGCGGCGACGTTGGGATTGGCGCCGGTGCCGATAATCGTTCGAAAATGCAGATCAAGATCAGCGCCGAACTGCAGCCGGCCATAGGCGTGCGGCAGCGCCAGGGTTCCCTTGATGTTGTTGGCGACCGCTTCGGCGGCGGCGTTCGAAATATCATCGACAGGCAGAATGACAACATGGTTGCGCACGCCGACGCGCCCGTTCTTACGGCGATACCCAAAAAAATAATCGGAATTGGTCATGTCTCGCCTCTACCAGCGCTTGGTTTTAAGGTTGTGGACGTGGACATGCGCGCCCTTTACGGCCGGAGCGATCATACGGCCGATATCCGCGCCATATTTGATAACCGTGTCATCCGTCGACAGATCGCTCAGCGCCACTTTATGTCCGATCGGCACGTCCTCGGTCGCCGTTAACCGAAAATCGGAGTCGTCTTCGGTAACCACGCAGAGCATTTCCGTGCCCGCGGACAATCCTTCCACAACGACGACGCCGACATTGTCGTCCTTGTGGTGAACAAGAAGATGTGGTGACGACACGAGTGTCCTGCCTTTCTTTTTGATGCGTATTCTCTATTGCGGCGTTGCCGCTCCTGACGTCGAACGGCCGGCGCTTCCGCCCGGTATTGCGGCCGACGCGAACTCTTATATATGATAGAATACAACATTTAAATGGACAAGAGGCGGCCGCGGGAATTATAAAAATGGATATGCAACTGAGCGCACGACATCCAGACAGGCCCGGATTCTTACCGCTTTACCAGCAGGTTCGCGAGCTTCTCTTAGCCCGGATCGCCAATGGCGCGTGGCGCCCCGCCGAAGCGCTGCCGAGCGAACAATCGCTCGCCGCCGAACTCGGCGTCAGCCAGGGGACAGTGCGCAAGGCGCTCGACTCTCTCGCCGCGGAAAGCGTGGTCGAACGCCGCCAGGGCAAGGGCACCTATGTTACGCAGCACACAACGGAAAGTGCGCAATTCAGGTTCTTTCGGCTGAACTATGACGGATCCAACGAACGGGCGCTGCCGACCTGTAAACAGGCCAGCATTTCCAAACGCAAGCCGCCGCAGGACGTAAGAACGGCCCTGGAACTAGCCGCAAATGAAGATGTATTCTGCGTCGGGCGCACGCGATACATCGACGACCAGCCGATGCTCCGCGAAGAGATTTTCGTGTCGGCCGACAGGATGCCCAATCTTGACGCCCATCACCCGCTGCCCAACACGCTTTATACGTTCTACCAGCATCATTACGACGCGACGATTGTCAGCGCGGCGGAACAGATAAAGGCCTCCCCCGCGGACAAACGCGTCGCACGCGAACTGCAAATTGAAGTGGGGGCCCCGGTGCTGTTTGTCGAGCGTCGCGCTTTCGGCCTCAAAGGAGCCCCGATTGAATTTCGCAGGGCCATTTTCAACACCGAGTTCACTCACTATGAGGTCAATCTGACCTGACGATACGTGCGCGATAGAGCGCGCCGATCCGATCTCTTTACGTCGGCAATATTTTATGTCTTATGTAAGACAGCATAGTTCAATGGACGGTGCGATTATGGACAAGCGGCAGCAGGTTTTCATCGACGGTCAATGGCGCGACGCTGCGGACCGCGCGACGTTTGACGTGCTCAACCCAGCAACCGGCGATGTCATCGGAACCGCGCCCATGTGCGGCCGGCCCGACACGGCGCTCGCGATCGATGCGGCGCACAAGGCCTTTTTGACCTGGCGCGAGGCGGGATCGGAAGCGCGCGCCCAGATCATTTATCGCATGTATGAATGCCTGATGGACCATCAGGTCGCGCTCGGCGCATTGCTGACCGAGGAAATGGGCAAACCGCTGGCAGAGGCGAAGGGCGAAGTCGCCTTCGGCGCCAAATTCTTCAAATGGTTCGCCGAAGAAACCCGCCGCGTGTACGGCGACGTGATCCCCTCCCCCTGGCCCGACAAGCGCATCGTGGTGACGAAGCATCCTGTCGGAGTCGTCGGGGCCATCACGCCCTGGAACTTTCCGAACTCCATGATCGCCCGCAAACTCGCTGCGGCGCTGGCGGCCGGTTGCACCATGGTGGTCAAGCCTGCTTCGCAAACGCCCTACTCAGCGCTCGCTTACGGCGACATTGCCGAGGAAGCGGGCGTTCCCCCGGGCGTCGTCAACATTCTCACCGGACGCGCATCAGAGATCGCCGCTGAAATGTGCGAAAACCCCAAGCTTCGCAAAATTTCGTTCACCGGGTCCACCGAAGTCGGCAAACGGCTCGCCGCACAGGCCGGCGCCCATATGAAGCGCGTCTCTATGGAGCTCGGCGGCAACGCGCCCTTCATCGTGTTCGACGACGCCGACCTCGACGCCGCCGTCGAAGGCGCGATGATTTCAAAATTCAGAAACGCCGGCCAAACCTGCGTTTGCGCTAATCGCGTTCTGGTTCAATCAGGCGTTTACGATCAATTCGCTGAGAAGCTCGGCGCCGCCGTTCGAGCTCTAAAAGTGGGCAACGGCGTTGAGGCGGGCGTAACCCAAGGCCCGCTGATCGACGAGGCGGCGGTCGACAAGGCGCGCGAGCATATTACCGACGCTACAAGTCTTGGCGCCGAAGTCCAGGTCGGCGGGGACAGCCATGAACTGGGTGGGCTCTATTTTCAGCCGACATTGCTGACCAACGTGCCGCGCAACGCAAAAATCTTCAGTGAGGAAACCTTTGGCCCGGTCGCCCCGCTTTTTCGGTTCGAAACGGAAGAAGAAGCCATCGCCATGGCGAACGACACCGAGTACGGCCTTGCCTGTTACGCCTATACCGCCGACCTCGGCCGCGCATGGCGCCTTATGGACAAGCTCGAATATGGAATGGTCGGCGTCAATGAAGGCCTTGTTTCAACAGAGGTTGCGCCATTTGGCGGCGTGAAGGATTCCGGCCTCGGCAATGAAGGCTCAAAGTACGGCGTCGACGACTATCTGGATATCAAATACTCGTTGATCGGCGGGCTGAAAACCTGATGCCTCTCGTCGCATCGCCAGCGAAGGATTATTGAGATGGCGCGCGTTTTCTGCGTCGGCCACGCCGTTGAAGACCACATATTCCGTGTGGATACGTTGCCTGCGCAGGCGAAGAAATATCAGGCCAAGGGATTTGAGGTTATCGGCGGCGGGCCGGCCGCGAACGCGGCTGTCGCCATCGCCAGGCTGGGCGGCCACGCTTATCTTGCGGCGCGTATTGGCGATGACATAATCGGCGACTCAATTGTCCGGAACCTCACGGCGGAAGGCGTCGACTGCGACGCCGTACGGCGCTGTGAAGGGGTTCCCTCCTCGCTGTCGTCTGTGTTTGTCGACGACAAGGGCGAGCGCATGATCGTGAACCATCGCCCTGCGGATATGCCGACGGAACCCGATTGGATCGCGCCCCTGTTTCCAGACGGCGCCGGCGCCGTCCTCGCCGATGTCCGCTGGCCGGAAGGCGCGCTTTTCGCCCTGCGCCAGGCGAAAAAACGCGGCATCCCCGGCATTCTTGATGCGGACCTTCCGGTCCCGCACGACGGCGCCCTTGTCGACGAAGCGTCGATTGTCGCGTTCTCTGCGGACGGTTTGCGCGACTATACGGGCGTGACCGACATTGCCGAGGCCCTCGTGAAAGTCAGCACCGAAACGGAAGCGCAATGCTGTGTGACCTGTGGCGCAGAGGGCGTCCTTGTCGCTGAATCGTCCGGCGTGCGCAGGACGCCGGCGTTTCCGGCAGAGGCGGTCGACACCCTCGGGGCCGGCGACATCTGGCACGGCGCTTTCGCCTTGGCGATTGCAGAACAACAATCCATGGACGAAGCAGTCGCGTTCGCCAGCGCCGCCGCCGCCATCAAGGTGACGCGGCCGGGCGGGCGCGCCGGCGCGCCGACGCGCGCAGAAGTCCTCTCACTGATGAACACACCCACCAATCTGGAGACCGTTGAATGACCGCGACCGCCGGGAAATTATGGGGGATGCGTCGCCTCGCCGATGCGAACGGCCGATTTAAAATGACCGCCGTCGATCAACGCCCGCCGATCAAAAACCCAATTAAGGAAAAACTGAACCTCGATGCGGCGCCGTGGGAGCCTGTCGCCGAATTCAAGAAGATCCTAATCGAGGAACTGCAGGACGAGTCGAGCGCCATGTTGCTCGACCCTCATTACGCTTACCCCCACGGAATTTCTGTCTACAGCCCGGCGAAGGGTCTCATCCTGACACTGGAAGACTCGGTATTCGAAGACACGCCCGACGGCCGCATCTCAAGTGAAATCGATCATTGGTCAGTTGAAAAGATCAAACGCGCCGGCGGCGACGCGGTGAAGGTGTTAACCTGGTATCGGCCCGATGCGCCGAAGCACGTTTGCGACAAGCAGAAGGACTTCACCGCGAGAATCGGCGAGGCCTGCGCGCGATTCGACATTCCCTATGTCTTTGAACTGCTCGTTTACCCGCTCGCCGCCGACAGCGAGCAGACCCGTGACTATGTCGAAATGAAAACCAAAAAGCCGGAACTGGTGATTGAAAGCGTCCGCACATTCGCCGACGACCGTTACGGCGTTGACGTGTTCAAACTAGAGAGCCCGCTGGCCGCGTCGGACACGCCCGGCGTCGACGGCGACGACGCGGAGGAAGCGCAGCGGTATTTCGACGAGCTTGGCGCGGCCGCGGGCAGGCCCTGGGTCATGCTCTCCGCCGGCGCCGGCAAGGAAGAGTTTCGCAAAGTCCTCACCCACGCCTATCGCGCAGGCGCTTCCGGCTATCTCGCTGGCCGCGCCATCTGGCTCGAAGCGTTTCAGGCGTTTCCCGACTGGGATGCGATCCGGAACGGTTTGCGGCAAGATGCTGCGTCTTATATGCGCGCCCTGAATGAGCTGACGGACGCCGACGCGACGCCCTGGACGCAACATCCGAAGTTCGACCAAACGGGCGGCGACATTGCACCCAACAACGAAACTTTTCGAATTCACTATCAAGGGATGGAGGTCTAAACAGATGGGCCTGACATACGGCGTTGCGGCGCTCGGCCGCCCGACATTTGATGTTCCGTTTGCAGAGGAAATGCTCGAAAAGGCGTTTGACGCCCTTGAAGCGGCGGGCATTTCCGTTGTGGGGCCCAAGCGTTTGCTGTTCGACGCCGATGCAGCGGAAACCGCATTTGAAGAGATCGCTGCGCACGGCGCGATAGACGCTCTTCTTATTCTCCAAATTACATTCACTGACGCGACGATGACGGTCCGGCTCGCCGAGCGATCGCCGGCGCCGGTCGCCATCTGGGCGGTTCCGGAACCGCGCATCGGCGGGCGGCTGCGTCTGAACGCGTTTTGCGGATTGAACCTCGCCGCCCATGCGCTTGGCAAAGCGGGCGTGCCCCATAGCTGGCTTTACGCCGCGCCGGATGCGCCAAAAATCGCTGAAGACTTGAAGGCGCTTGCGCGCCCGGGCGAAATCAAACCCACTGCGGCGGCGGTCTCCGACAAATCCGCCGGCGCGGCGGCGGCGACAGCGCTTGAAGGTCTGAAGGGCGCCAAGATCAGTGTTGTCGGCGAACACCCCGCCGGCTTTGACACGTGTGAGTTCGACGCCAAGGAACTGAATGCAATGGCAGGCCTTGAAGTAGAACAGTTCGATCTCACGGGATTATTCGACAAGGCCAAATCCGTCGACGCCGATCGCGTCGCCGCCGTCAAGTCCTCGGTGGAGGCCGACCTCAGCAAACTCAATGAGGTGGATCAGGAACAGCTCGACCGTTCCTTACGCCTGTTCTGCGCATTGGAGGACCTCCAACAATCGTCCGGGGCGAGTGGACTGGCGGTGCGCTGTTGGCCGGAAACCTTCACCGAATATGGCTGCGCCGCCTGCGGCCCGATGGCGATGATGAACCAGAAATGCGTCCCGAGCGCCTGCGAAGCGGATGTATACGGATCTTTTTCCGCGCTGCTGCTCCAAGAGATCGCCAGGGAACCGGTCTGGATGGCGGATCTGGTGGACCTCGACTTCAACGACGACACCGGCGTCTTCTGGCATTGCGGGCTGGCGCCGCTCACCATGTGCGATCCCGAAGCAACGCCGGAAGCGACCATCCACACCAACCGGAAAATGCCGCTGTTGCATCAATTTCCCTTAAAGCCAGGCCGCTTTACTATTGCGCGGGTTTCGCAGTCGCGCGGCGAGACCAAGCTCGTCATCGGAAAGGGTGAATTCATCCGCAGGCCGATGGCGTTCACCGGTACGTCGGGCGTAGCGCGGTTTGATGTCTCAGCGAAGGAATTTTGCACCCGGGTGATGGATGAATCCCTGGAACACCACTACGCCATCGCCTATGGCGATCACCGATCGACGCTCAGGGAAATTGGCGCTTCACTGAAGCTGCCGGTGCTGGAGTTGTGTTGAGGTGAGCGCGTTCAATCCCGTCCACAGCGGCTGGCTGTCGCTGCCGCTGCTCCAGGCGACGACGGCGCCGGCGCACTCCCGCCACGGCAAGGTTGAATTAGAGACAACGGCGGGACCGCTGGTTGTATCCTTGCATTCCTTTGGCGTGCGTCTTCGCTTTGGCGGCGAACGACCGCGTGACTATGGCCTAGTGACGCAGGTCGACAAGGCCGATGTCGTGTCGGTCAAGAAAGACGCGAACAAGATTGTAATCGAAAGCGCGACGCACAGCGTCGCCATCGATCCTCAGTCGCTTGCCATTGAAGTGGCTCGCGGCGGCGATGTGAAACTGCGCAGCGCGCGAGACGGTCATTTCGTTCGCGAATACCGCCTGGCGCCGATTTCACGTACGGACAAGGGTTGGGTGGCCCATTTCGATCTGACCTCGGAAGATCATGTTTACGGCCTCGGCGAGAAATGGAGCAAACTCGACAAGCGCGGTCAGTACATCCACTCCTACAATCACGACGCCCTCGGCGTGAATGCGGAAGCGTCATACAAAAACGCTCCGTTCGCCTGGAGCACGAGGGGCTGGGGCGTTTTCACCAATACGCCCGCTCCCGTGCAACATGGCGTCGGCTTCTCTCCGTGGTCGCAGCGCGCCTACGGCGTTTATGTTGAGGACGATTATCTCGACCTGTTTCTGTTCACTGAGGATACGGGCGCCGCTATCCTGCGCGACTACACTGCGCTGACAGGACGTGCGCCCACACCGCCTGACTGGGCGCTCGGCCTTATCATGTCAAAAGCCTACTATCAGGATGAGGAGGAACTCCTCTCCGTCGCCGCGGAGATCCGCCGGCGCGGCCTGCCTTGCGATACGATCACCTTAGACGGGCGCGCGTGGCTTGATGTCCAGACACGGTTTTCCTTTGAGTGGGACAAGTCGCGTTACCCGGACCCCGCCAGTACGCTGAAAAAACTGAAGGACATGAACTTCAAGGTCTGCGTCTGGGAATTTCCGCTCATATCGACGCAGAACCCTCTCTTTGGCGAGCTCGCCGACAAAGGGTGGCTATTGAAGGACGCCCCGACTGGACAAACGCATATTTATCAGTGGGACCCTGAGCCCTTCAGCGACGTTCTCACGCCGCTTCCAGACTCAGGCATTCTCGATTTCACCCATCCCGACGCTTATGCATTCTGGCGAGACAGTCATAAGAATTTGTTCGACGTCGGCGTTGACATGATCAAAGCGGACTTCGGCGAACAGGTGACGGACGAGGTCGTCGCGCACAATGGAGAATCAGGGCGCGCCCTGCATAATGTCTATTCGTATCTCTACAATAAGTGCGTGTACGAAGCCTCTGAACAATACGCCGAGAACGGTCCGTTTCTGTTCAGCCGCTCATCGTGGACCGGCTGTCAGCGCTTTCCTTCGCAATGGGGCGGCGATCCGCAAGCTGACTGGGAAGGCCTCGCAGCCAGCCTGCGCGGCGGCTTGTCCTGGGGGTTGAGCGGCGGACCATTTTACGCGACCGATATTGGCGGATTTTACGGCGACCAGCGTGATCCAAAACTCTATGTGCGCTGGCTGCAGATGGCCATTTTCTCGGCGCATGTTCGCATGCATGGAATCGGACCGCGCGAACCCTGGTCATATGGCCCGGCCGCCGAGCAAGCGGCCATCGAGGCGGTTCGGCTGCGTTATCAGCTTCTGCCTTACGTGAAAAGAGTTGTTGAAGCCGCGTCGCAGACTGGCCTGCCGGTGCAGCGCGCGATGGCGCTCGCCTGTCCGAAAGAACCGGAGGCGTGGCACTTTGATCAACAGTTCTTTTTCGGCGACGACCTCCTCGTGGCGCCGTGCGTGCGCGACGACGACACGGTCCGCGTTTATATTCCGGAAGGCCGGTGGCGCCGGTTTCCGGACAACCAGCCGATCGACGGCGGCAAGATTCACAATTTGCGGCTCGACCTCAATCAAATCGCCGTCTTTGCCCGAGAGGGCGCGGAAATTCCATTGGCCTCGCCAACCGAATACATCGACAAAATTGACGAACTGGCAATCGAGCGAGTCTGGCGAGCCGAAGGCTAGCGATCGCCGCATCGCAAGCGAGACTGCGCTGAGTTTCAAAAACCCCTCCGCTTATGCGGATTTCTCGATGTCGTGAATAAATTGCCAGACGTGAGAGACAACGACGGATCCCTCGCCGACGCTGGATGCAACACGCTTGACGGATCCGGACCGAACGTCGCCAACGGCGAATATTCCGTGGGCGGATGTTTCATAGGATGAACCGCCGCCATAGTCTCGGCCCGTCAATACAAATCCTCTATTATCGAGCTTGACGAGACCGCAGAGCCATTCGGTTTTCGGAACGGCGCCGACCATGACGAAAAGCGCTCTGGCGTCAATCGTTGTCTTTGCGTCTTCCTTCTTGTTGTGGATTTCGACAGTCTGCAGCGCGTCGTCGCCGTCAAGACCCGTGCATTCCGTCATGAAGTGCAGGGTGATGCGCGGGTCCTGCCGTAACCGGTTGGAGAGATAGGCGGACATTGACGTCGCCAGACTTTCGCCGCGAATTAGAACATGCACATGGTTGGCGTAGCGGCTCAAATACATGGCCGCTTGCCCGGCGGAATTCCCGCCGCCGATGATGACGGCGTCCGAACCTTTGCAGTATCGCGCTTCAGAATCGGTGGCGCTGTAATAAACCCCGGCCCCTTCAAAGTCGGAAAGACGCGGAATCGGCAGTTGCAGATACTGTACGCCGGTGGCGACTATCACCGCCTTGCAGCGCACGGATTCTCCATCGTTGAGCGTGATGCGATAACCGGCGTCGGTCTTTTCAATCTCCGACACCCGGCGGGGCATCACAAAACGCGTCCCGAGCCGCATCGCCTGGATCTCGCCGCGAAAGCATAGGTCAGCCCCGGAAATGCCGGTCGGAAAGCCCATGTAGTTTTCGATGCGGCTTGAGGTGCCGGCTTGCCCGCCGATCACCTGGTCCTCGACGACAAGCGCCTTCAGTCCTTCCGCGCCGGCGTAGACGGCCGAGGCGATGCCCGCCGGTCCCGCGCCTACGATCACCACGTCGAAGCCGGCGTCCTCGCCGAGAGGCATGTCGAGACCGACGGCCCGCGCCACGTCTCTTATGGTCGGCTCGTAAAGCACCTGATCGCGCCCGAATATCAGCGCCGGCGCATCACACTTCCCCTCCGCCGCCGTGAGCGCCGCCGTGGCTTCGGGCGACCCGAGTTCGTACTCTCGGATCGGGATCTTGTTGCGCACCGCGAAGGACGCGATGGAACGCAACTTAGCATCGCGCTCGGCCCCGATGACGATCAGCCCGCTCTTTTCCTCTTCGATCACGCGGCGACGGCGCGCGGCGAACACGGTGATGACGATATCGCTGATCTCCGGCACGCGCGCCATCAAATCCAGCATGTCTTCGCGCGGCGTAACGATGCAGCGGGTGTCTTCGCGGGCGCGCATCGATATGCCCCAGGCGCCCTTGTTCAAAAACGAAATCTCGCCGATGAACTGGCCGGGCCCGATATAGGAATCAAACGCCGCTTCATCGGTTACCGGATCGACCGCCTCGATCTCGCCCTCCTCGCAATAAAAGAACGCGTCGGCGGCGTCGCCAGCGGCGACGACTGTTTCACCCTTCTTGAACCGTCGCTCCTCGCCGAGTTCCCGGATGCACTCAACATGCTCAGGCGTTAAAGGCGTGCGCTGCATCACGCGTAAATCGAGGGCGAAAGCTTCCATGCGGGGTTCCTTTATCGACGGGCCATGCCGGAACCTAGGGATCATCCGAAAAGATGCAACAGACGGCGAACGCAGAAATAGCGATCGCGCCGTCGCCGTCGTTGATCAGGCGCTTCCGGTGGGCGACGTCCATATCGCCCGATTGTGGACATCGCGCGGTTGTTTCGTATGGTTCTTCCCGCGGTTGAGATTGCGCCGCGCCTAAAAGGGTTTACGCCCCCGGAGACGACCGACAAAAAACGAAAAGCACGCCATGACTGAGAAAATAGCCGCCCTTTGGCGCAATCTTTACGGCGAGGACCACGCCGACGAATTTGATCGCTTGACGGCGGTCCTCGAAGCGGCGCGAGCAACGCTGGACGCCGAACCGGCCGACAGCGATCCTTATTGGTACAAGCACGCGGTCATTTACGCGCTCTACGTCGATGCATTCGCCGAGCATTTCGACGGCGTCTCGGAGAATCTGGATCATCTTCAAAAGCTCGGCGTCAATACGCTTTGGCTGCTCCCGATCTTGAAATCGCCCCTGCGCGATCAAGGATTTGATATCTCAGACTATCGCGACGTGCGCGAGGATCTCGGCGGACTGGAAGGATTTCGTCGGTTTATGAAATGCGCCCGCGATCACAACATCCGGGTCATTTTCGACCTTGCCGTCAATCACACGTCCGATCAGCACCCGTGGTTTGTGAACGCAAGGCAATCGAGGGACAGCCAATATCGAGACTATTACATCTGGAGCGACACGGAAGAGAAATACAGCCAAGCGCGCCTCCTCTTCAAAGGCATGGTGCCGTCGAACTGGGAGCGGAACGAAGCAACCGGCGACTACTACTTTCATCGATTCTACGAATTTCAGCCCGACTTGAACTATCGCAACCCCGCCGTCCTGATCGAAATGCTCTCGACGTTTCTCTTCTGGATGGAGGAAGGCGTGGACGGATTGCGCATGGACGCCATCCCGTTCCTTTGGAAGGAAGACGGCACAAACTGCGAGAACCTGCCGCAAACTCATCTGATATTAAAATTGTTCCGCGCCGCGCTCGATTACTGCCGTCCCGGCATGTTCCTCGTGGCTGAGGCGAATATGGAGCCGAAGGACGTCGTTCAGTATTTTGGCGACGGAGACGAATGTCACGCCGCCTATCATTTTCCAGTCATGCCCCAATTTTTTCTCGCTATTGCTGAAGGCGACTACCGGCCGATTGAGAACGCCTTGTCTCATGAGGTGACGCCGCCCACGCCGGAGGGAACGGAGTGGCTCTTGTTCCTGCGGTGCCATGACGAACTAACGCTTGAGTTCGCCGACGCATCGGTGCGCACGCGCATGATCGACCACTATTTGCTGGGGCCGAAATATGATTTTCGCGAGGGCGAAGGCATCGCCGGGCGCCTGTTCAACCTCATGCGCGGCGATACGCGTAAGATTGAATGCATCTATTCCATGCTGTTCGCGGCCGGCGGCGCCCCCGTCATCTACTATGGCGACGAAATCGGCATGGAGAACAGCGAAGAGTTCTACGAAATGTATCGCAAGCAAACCGGTTTTGATGATGCGCGGTTTTTGAATCGCGGCGCGCTGGATTGGTCTAAACCGGAGATCGCCCATGCCGATCACGAGGCGACAGAAGGCGAAATATTCCATGCGCTGCGCCGCTTTGTTCATTGGCGTGTCCAATTCAAAGCTTTATTCGAGGGAAAGAGAAGCGTTCGGGACCTCGGCGATGCATCTCTGTATTGCGTGGAATGGCGCGAAGGCGACGAGAAACTCATCATCCTGCACAATCTTTCAAGCGCAGCGCGAACAACTCAGATCGGCGACGACGTGGCGGACTTGCATGCGGACGAAGCCATAAGCGACGAGGTTTGGCTCGACGCTTATGGCGTAAAATGGATGAAGACACGTTCTGGCTGACGCAGCCGCGTCGGCCCTTCGCCTCAACACCGCATGAAGATCATGCATGCGCTTCGCGCTTTTGCGTTCGCTCTTTGCCCCGGCCCGGCCGCCCGAACAGTGCGAGCGCGATATCGCCGAGGCTCTGCGCGTTTCGAAGATCGCCGAACAACCGGCGCCATTCGTGAAAAGCGATAGCGATCGGATTGTTGGTCTCCAGCGGTTCGGTGAGACCGTAAACCACAGGGTTATCGCCGCGCTCCTCCGCAAAAGTTCCGAAAATCCGGTCGAAGATGATGAGGACGCCGCCGAAGTTCTTGTCCAGATACTCAGAATTTGATCCGTGATGGACGCGATGATGGGAAGGCGTATTAAAAATCCACTCAAACGGGCCGAGCTTCCCGATCGCTTCGGTGTGTAAAAAGAACTGATATCGCAAATTGAAAATCAACAGGGCGCCGATCATCAAAGGCGGCATGCCCGCCGCCGCCAAAGGCAGGAAATAGATCCAGCTTCCGGAAAAGAGGCTTGTCCATCCAAGCCTGATCGCAGCAGGCAGCACGAATTCGTTTGGCGAATGGTGGACGGCGTGATTGGTCCATAACCACCGCACCGTATGGCTGAAGCGGTGCTGCCAGTAATAGGCGAACTCCACCGCGAAAAAACCGACCACCCAGGCGCGCCAGTCATCAATCGGCCATTCAAATGGCGCGAGTTGATGACAAGCGACAAGGCAGCCGGCGATGACGCCGTTCGACAACGCCTTAGAGACGGTCTGACCGATCGCCACGCCGATGGTGCCGCCGAGCGCGCCCAGTTGGTAGTCACGACCTGTTTGCTTGCGCCAGTAGAATTCAATGATGCTGATCGACATCAGCAACGCCAGAAACGAAGGCGTCAGCATAGATCCTGACATCTTGCTCTCCTCGAAACGGTTACTGGGAATTGGAGGCGGCGCGCATCGACCGCAGCGCCGCCATTTCATCGGGGCTGAGCGCGTTGTCGCCGTCGAAGTCTCCGGCCTCAAACGCGGGCGACGGCGCATCGACAAACTCAGCATGTGAAATGCGACCGTCGCTGTTTACGTCGAACCGAGATCTCAGCTCCGTCAGTTTTTCATCGTAACGCCGCCCAAAGGCGCCGCGCGGCCGGTCGCGATCGTCCGCATAGCCGTCTCCGTTCCGGTCGATCCGGGCGAAAAGGCCCTCGCGCATGGTCACGACTTCGGCCCAGGTGATCGTGCCGTCGCCGTTCTGATCGGCTTCTGCGAGCACTTCGGCCGGATCGCGATCGCTTTTTTTGGCGGCGGCCGGCGCAACGCTGATGGTGAGGGCGCCGACGAACAAGGCGGTGATTAGTGTATGTTTCATGGGTTTCTCCTTTTTTGGATGCGCCGGCGACCGTCGCCGTTGCGCACTGGAGAAATCGGCCTTGAACATTGCTGCAATTTTGGCCGGTTCAGGAGATTTGTGACGAATTGTGCAGCCGCCGACGCTTCGTCACAAACCGTGACAAACTGATGGATGCAGATGGCCCGGCGACGGGGTATGATGACAATATGGAAATGGCGACCGGGGCGGCGCGCGTCCTCATTGTGGATGACGACAGCGAAATCCGCCGGCTTCTCATTGATCTTCTTGAGCGCAACGGCATGGCGGCCGAAGCGGCGAACAGCGTTGCGGCGGCTGAAAAGATCCTTTCCGGCGGGCGAACCGATCTTATCATTCTTGATGTCATGATGCCGGGCGAAGACGGCTTGGCGTTTTGCAGGCGCCTGCGGGTCGATTCCCGCGTTCCCATCATCATGCTGACGGCGCTTGGAGAAGATGTTGACCGCATTCTCGGCTTGGAATTCGGCGCTGACGACTATCTCGCCAAACCCTTTAATCCGCGCGAACTGGTGGCCCGCATCAAAGCCGTATTGCGGCGGGCGCCGCCGCTTTTGCCTGGCGAGACATATCAGCGGCGCGATCAATACGCGTTCGGGAGATTTGTTCTTGACGTCGACAAGCGAGAGTTGCGCGACGACTCCAACGCGGCCGTCGACCTAACGTCGGGCGAATTTGCGTTGCTGCTGGCCCTCGTCGAACACAGCCCCCGAGTTTTGAGCCGCGATCAATTGCTTGATCTCACCCGCGGCGCGGTCGCCAATCCGTTCGATCGCAGCATTGACTCCCAGATCAGTCGGTTACGTCGCAAGATTGAGGATGATTCAAGACGCGCCCAATTCATCAAGACGGTTCGCAATATCGGTTATGCGTTCGCGGGTCCTGCGAAACGCATCGACGGCGACAGCGGCGTCAAAATGTCATGACCAATTGGCGGAGAACAATTGGTTCGTCGTTGTTTACGCAAGTGCTCGCCGTTTCGCTAAGCGGGCTTGTTGGTTTTCTCCTATTCATTTTGATCTTGTTTCAAACGACGACGATTTTTCGAGTGTTTCCCTCAGCATTGCAGGGCATTGCAAAGCCCCTTTCAGAAATCGTCTTCCTGATCGAGAACGTTCCTCCCGATGCAGAGGAAACAGCGCTTTCCGCTCTTGCGGGGCAAAGCTACGCGGCGCGGCTGAGCGACGCCTTCCCACCCGACGCCAAGCCGCGCCCGGGTCTTCGCGACCAAATTCTCGCTTATGACCTTGAGGTCGCCGCAGCCTTCGCGCGCCGCGACTTGCGCTTTCGCCATCTTTCGCCGGCGGCGCTGGTCGGACAAAACCGCGCCGGCGAGACGTCTGCATTTCGGGCGATGGCAGCGCTGGAAATATCGGTAACCCTGAAAGACGGACGGGTGCTTTCCGTATTGTTCTCCCCCACTTCGTTGCTCGTTGGACAATCCAGGGGATTTGTCATTCTTTTGGTATTGGCGGTGTTTTTCTTCGGCGGCGTTTCAGCGGTGTTGCTCAACCAGGCGCTAAGGCCATTGCGCGAACTCGAACAAGCAACCCATCGTTTTGGAGAAACAGACGCCGCGGCCACTCCCTTGCGCGAGACAGGCGCGGAAGAAATTCGCAGAGTGGCCCGCGCGCTCAATCGGTCTCAAAGACGCGTCGAGTCCCTGATGGAAGAGCGTGCGCGGATTGTATCAGCCATCGCCCATGACGTGCGCACAAGCATTACGCGTTTGCGCCTGCGAATCGACCAGCCGAGCGATTTCGACAGCGCGGCGGCGACCCGAGATCTCGACCAGATGCAAACCCTGATCGAAGATATGCTGACCTACGCGCGATCCAGTCAAAAGTCGCCGCAACTGGAGCTGATGGAACTGACAGAGTTCATTCAAGCCTATGCGGAAGATTCTCCCGCGCCGCTTGAAGCTGAGGAAATCGGACATCAAGAAGTTTTTTCCGTCGCCGGCGATCCCGTGTCGTTGCGCCGGGCCTTGAACAATTTGGTTGACAACGCCGTGCGCTACGGCGGCGGGGCTGCGTTGAAGTACGGCCGGACTGACCACGGTTTCGAGATTCGCATCGAGGACGACGGACCCGGTATCGACAACAGCCTCCTCGAAACGGTCTTTGAACCCTTCTACAGGCTGGAAGACTCGAGAAACCGGGCGACCGGCGGGAGCGGCCTTGGCCTTGGCATTGCGCGCACCTTGATCGAGGCGCAGGGCGGCGCGCTGATGTTGGAAAACAGAAAGTCCGGCGGCCTGCGCGCGATTATTCAGTTTCCAGAATCATGCCGCGTCGTATGAGCCCAACCAGACGCAATCCAGCCGGCGCCGAGCTTTTTGGGCTACCAGGCCTCGCCGTTACCTTGCCATTGGCTTTCGATCAGTCGTTCTTCTTCCGCCTGCGAAATTTTTCTGTATTCGGACAGTATGTCGGAAAATGCGCCTTGCATTGCGCCGGCGGTTACATAGGCGTCGGCTGGCGGCGCCGGCGCGAGCGCTGTAATACGCCAGTCGTTCGCGCTGCGCCGGCAGGCGACACCTTGCAATCGCTCATCCTCGCCCAGAAAGAAACGCCGGCAAACCCCGCCGTCGGCGGTGATATAGGTTGCAGCGATGTGAAACCTGTCGCCGGCTTTGGCGGACGGATCATTTTCCAACTGTGCAACGAACGTACCGGCCGACAGGGTTTGGTCAGCAGCCAGTTGAAGTCCGTCGCCATCTTCAGAGGAAGGCGACAAAACGCCGAGCGAAAACCCAATCGCGAGGGAGGCGGCGACAGCGCCGCCGGTCAGAGCGACAAAGCGGCGGCTTTTGCGCCAGCCGGGACGATCCAACCGCCGACTCGATGGCGCGGACTCTGAGGAGACGGTATTCAACATATTTGTAAATCGGCGCGGCGGCGGCGCATTCATAACCAGCCGGAAACTGGAATCGATCTCAGCACGCAGCGTGCGATAACGCTGGACGGCATCCCGGACAGCGCTGTCTTCCGCTTCCGCTCTACGGACTTGCGCGGCCTCTTCGCCAGTCAATTCGCCGTCGACATAGGCGGCAATCATGTCGTCAGAAATCTTCATCGTCATGACACGCCATCCGTCAGCAAGCGCGATTCCAGCGTCCGGCGCGCTCGGGAAAGCCGGCTCATAAGCGTTCCAATTGGAATGTCGAGATGGCGCGCCGCTTCCGCATAGGACTGACCGTCGACGAGCACGTGGGCGACAACCAGACGTTGCGCCTCCGGCAAATCGGCGATCGCCGCGATGACTTCGGCCATTTGCGCGCGCCGTTCGACCGTGTTGCGTCCGTCCTCTCCTTCGAAATCCACAATCTCGTCGACATCGACGCGATCTCCGCGTCGGACCGCGGCGCGTTTTTCGTCGATCCAGATATTTTGCGCGATCTTGATCATCCAGCTATCCATTCGGGTTCCAGGCGTATACGTCGAGATTCTCTTCAATGCCTTTTCGAGCGCCATCTGCACGAGATCGTCGGCGTCATCGATCGCACCGGTGAGCGAAAGCGCAAACCGGCGCAGTCGTGGCAGCTGCGCGACCATCTCATCTCTAAGGTCGTTCAAAACCTTACCCTTGATTGACATGCTGATAACGAAATACGCCCGAATATTATTCCACGGGACAGAAAGGAAAATCCGTCGCCGAATATGGAATAATTTTTGTAATTTAATCGTTGTCCCGTCAGGCGCGAGTTTTTATTGAGATATCATGAATCCTGTCCACAGATGCCTGGTTTCGATCGCGGCGCTCGCTGCCCTCGCTCCCATATTCGGCGCAGACGCAGCGGTCCGGACCGAAAAGCGAGAAAATCCGGTCCCCGACGCGGAAGCGCCCCAGCAATACCAGCCCGACCGCACAACAACCCTGCCCGGCATGGTCCTGCCCAACCCGGCCGGCCAGGAGCGCATGGAAGACGGGGTCGTCATTATCGGCGGTCACGGGCGCACCCCAGACAGGACCCCGCCATTTGTCGGCGATTTCGACGCCGGCCGATCCGACTTCGTACCGTACATATCGCCGGATCGCATTTATCAGGTCCGCCGGGCTGAAGTCATCGCAATCGACATCGCGCCGGAGTATCTTGCGCGCGCCGAGCGAAAGGGTTTCCGGGTGCTCCGGTCCCAGCGGCTTGAATCTGTCGGCGTGTCGATAGACATCCTGAAGCCGCCGGACGGCATGTCTCTGAAACGCGCGCTGAAACGACTTAGAAAAGCTGATCCGCAAGGGAGCTACGAACCCAATCCGGTTTTCGCCGGCATGGGGCGGGCGGGCGCCCTGCCCGACGACGTCAAGCCGTCGGCCGGCGAAACACGGATCGGCATCGTCGATACTGGTTTCGACGCAACCAGACCGGCGTTTTCGCTCACCGACATTACGCAGCGCAATTTCGGTCGCGGCGCGACCACGACTCCGCGCGATCACGGCGCCCATGTCGCAGCGCTCGCGGTCAAAAACGGCGCCGGCGAATTGTTGGTGGCCGACGCTTTTTCCGGAGACGGCGAATTCGCGGATGCTGAAGGATTGGCCCGGAGTCTCGACTGGCTCGCGAGTCAGAACGTGCCGGTCATCAATATGAGCATCGCCGGCCCGCGCAGCGAGTTACTGGAACTGGCGGTGAAGCGGCTCATCGCGCGCGGACACGTCATTGTCGCCGCTGTGGGTAATGACGGCCCTGATACCCCGCCGCAGTTTCCGGCCGCCTATCCGTCCGTCATCGGCGTCACCGCGGTTGATCGCACGCTCGACATCTATGAGTTCGCCAATCGCGGTCCCGGCGTCGACATTGCGGCCGTAGGCGTTGACCTGATTGCTGACGATTCTGATGCGGTCGCCGTTTCCGGGACGTCCTTCGCGGCGCCCGCCGTCGCTGCGTTTCTTGCGTCAAGGATTCGGGACGTATCCCCGGGCGCGGCGCGGTTCTCCAATACGCTGATCCGGGAACAGGCCATCGATCTCGGAGCGCCCGGCAGGGACCCTGTCTACGGTTCAGGCTTTTTGTCCCCGGACCAATCATTCGCCAAGAAATAGCGCTTGGTCCTCAGTCAAGTGCGACAAAACGCAAGGAAGCGCGTTCGCGCGCCGACCTACTTCTCATACAGATTTTGTTCGAGAATGAAGTTCAAAAATGTTTTGGACCGGATGGGAATAATTTGTGCAATGGCGCGTTGTCGTGGTGCGAGACGCATTCGCCGCGACGCTTGAGGGGAGCGCAAGGCGAAGGATCGCAACGCGCACCGTCAACACAGAGGTTTTTGTAAATGAACACTGTCCCCCTCCAAGCATCTTCACTAACGTGCGAGATATATGAGACCCTCCGCATCGCCTATCTCGACGCTTCCGAACTCATCGCTCATCACGACCAGGGCGTCTCCCGAAAAGGTCGAGACATCAAAAAGCGAGTGAACCAATCACTGGATTATGTTCGGCGCATCGGCGGCCATCCGATCTTCGACGACCACGCATTCGCAAACGACGACGTCTCCGCGCGCCAGGTGCTGATGCGCGCTTGCATGCGCGACGACATAGACCTCAACAACGCCGTTTCCATTAATATTGACTGCGACCGCAACGTTGTCGTTCGCCGCCATGCGGCCGAGATTTCGCTGGTCTTGCGCGAACTCTGCCAGAACGCGATCGAGGCGCTGATTCGTCAACAAGACCCGAGATTAAGAGTGTCGCTTGAGGCTGAGGAAAGCCTTGTTCGGATTATTGTCGAGGATAACGGGCCGGGCCTGCCGGAAGAAACACTCAACGAGCTTGTGCCCACTATTCTGCCGATTACGCGGTCAATTGAAAACCGGGCCCTTGGCAGAGGACTTCCATTGGCCATCCGCGCGGCGCGATCAATCGGCGCAGAACTTGTACTGATGTGGACCAGCCGCCATGGGACCGTCTTTAGTCTGACATTGTCCGCGGAAGACTTTGACCTCGTCGCGAACGCGCCGAGCAAAATGTCGGAACAGGTCCTTCCAGTAGACCTCTCCGCCGTCGCACCGACAGTCCCGCTCCGCAACACCGCGAGCTGAACGCAAAGCACACGAAACGCCAACACGAGCGCTCGCTTTGCATTGCGGCGCGACCGTTGGGCCGCGCCGCCCGTCGTCCAAACGAAACTTAACACGCAGCTCATGCATCCCCACGCTCACATTAAGTCCTTGCTCGGTCTGCATTGCAGCATGCTCGCAGTTGCGGCGTCTTCTACGGCGGCGGCGCAAACCATTGACAACGATCAATCAACGCCGGTGCAAACGTCGACTGCGAACAACGGCGCCGCCGGCGATATCACCATTACCGAAAACGGCGCCATCGCCATTGCCGCCGGAACCGACATCACCGCCGTCACCATCGACAGCGACAACTCTTTGTTTCACGAGGGCGAAATTACGCTTGATGCAATAGACGGCGGCATCGGCGTCCTCATGGAGGGAGGGCTTTCAGGCGACCTCATTTCCAGCGGTCTGATCGAGCTCACCGACGGCTACGACCGCGAAGACACGGACGACGACGACGATCTGGACGGGCCGTACGCCATTGGAACATCTCGCACGGGCGTTCTTCTGGACGGCGGCGGCGCTTTCACCGGCGATATCCTGCTTGAACCCGGCGCCGCGATTGTCGTGGAAGGCAATGAATCGGCCGGCGTCGTCCTGATGAGCCCGCTTCTCGGTTCGTTCGTCAACGATGGCGTAATTACAGTCACCGGGGATGAGGCCGTCGGCGTGGGCGTCCAGGGCGGGATCGCCGGCGATTTGTTTCAGTCCGGACCCATTACGGCGCAGGGCGTGAATGCGCGCGGCCTGTCCGTCATCGGTGATATCGACGGCGCGTTCTCTAATGACGGCAGCATCGTTTCCACTGGGTTCGCCAGCACCAGCATCACCAACTATGCGGACCCGGACGATCTGGAAGACGACGATACGCCGATCGACGAACGTATCGACGCTGAGGATCTGCTTGACAACACGTCCGGCGTCTCCGTCGGCGGCAGCATCGCACAGGGATTTTTGAACAACGGAATCATTGACGATTTCATCGACGAGGAAGAAGCGGAAGACGAAACCAAGGATACGATCGAAGACTTCGATGAAAACCGTCCCGCCGGGACCATTTCCAGTTATGGCTCCGGCCCGGCGCTGATCATCTCGCCTGATCTCGACCCTGCCCGAAGCGAAGACATCGTCCTTGGAACTGTCGTTGAAACCGTCCGCGACACGCTCGACGACGATGAGGACGACAACGTTACCGAAACCCTGGCGACGTTCGCTTATGACTACGGCTTCATCAATCGAGGATCCATATTCGCCAGCGGACTGAATGTCGGATTTGATGCGACAGCGCTTCGGATCGAAGGGTCGGATGACGGCCTCTATCAGACGATCGTAACCGGCGGTATCGAAAACACGGGAACGGTCCGGGCTGTCGCTTTTGAAGCGGACGCCCACGCATTGTCGCTTGGGAGCGGCGCAATCATCGGCAGGCTCGACAATTCCGGCATCATTGACGCGGATGTGTTCTCCGAATTCGACAACACGGCGACGGGGCTGTTGATTGAAGACGGCGCCGATCTCAGCGAAATCTTCAATACAGGAACGATTTCAGCGTCCAGCGTCGGCAATCAAACCAACGCCTACGCCATTCGCGACCTTTCGGGCGGCCTTTTGACGATTGAAAATCAGGGGCTGATCAGCGCCAGCGCGTCGCTTGACGGCGAGGAGGATATGGGCGCCGCCGCCATCGCCATTGACCTGTCAAATCACTCGGCGTTGCAGAGCGCCATTGTCCTGCAAACGCAGCGCCAGCCGGTCGACGACATCAATGGCGACGATGAAATTGACCTCGGCGACGTCGCCTCGCCGGCCATCGTCGGTGACATCCTTCTTGGGGCCGGCGATGACATCGTCGATGTTCAGGCTGGCGACGTCATTGGCGACCTGCGCCTGGGCGAAGGCAACAACAGCGTTCAGTTTACCGACGCCGATTTCGCCGGCGACGTCCGAGGCGGCGGCGGAACGGACCGGTTTTCCATCACCGGCGGCGTTTTTGACGGAGCAATCGACCTCGGCGCCGGCGATGACTTCTTAAACGTCGCCGCCGACGCTGAATTTGTCGGCGATGTGAGCGACGCGGACGGGTCGCTGCAGATCGAGATTACGGATGCGACTTTCGACCTAACGAATGACGACCCGCTGTCTATTCGCAGTTTGACGGTCAACGGAACGTCAACGCTTTCCATCACCACCGACGCGAACAGCGCCAACGCGTCCGCACCGCGGATCACGGTTTCCGAAACGGCGACGCTGTCCGCCGACACGACGGTTAACGCGACGATTGAGAACTTCACACTGGACGCTTTGGAACTGACCCTGATCGACGCCGGCGCCCTTAATGTCGAGGACGACAATATCAGCGGCGTCGTTGTCGGCGCGCCGGCGATCTATAACGAGACAATCTCGTTTGACGCCACGAGCCTCAACGTCACGCTGGCGCCGAAGTCGCCTGATGATCTCGGGTTGAACGCGAATGAATCCGCCGCTTTCGCGTCATTCCTTTCGGTCGCCGCCGACAACGACGACGTTGGTTCGGTCCTGACAAGCTTCGATGAGGAAAGCGACCTCACAAAAGCCTATCGCAATGTTCTGCCCGACTATACGGACGCCATGACCCGGTTTCTCTCGGAACAGACGAACATCGCAACCGGCGCCATGTCGACGCGACTTGACCAGGTCCGCGCAGGCCGCGACGGTTTTTGGATCCATGCGGTCGGAGCTTATGCTCGCGAAAAAGCCAGTGTTCAGTCCACCGGATACTCCGGCCAAGGCGTCACATTCCAGTCCGGATACGACCGGAACCTGACCAGGAATTTCACCTTGGGCGCAGCCGGCGCGATACGCATTGTGAAGTTTACGCCAAACAACGATGTGAACGGGGAAATCGAAACGGTCGCCCTTGACTTAAACGTATACTCCGCCGTTACGCTTGGAGGTCTACAAGTTGACGTCAGCGGCGTTGTCGGCAAGGGCAACTTCTATTCCGACCGCTCTACAACCCTGGCTAACGCACTTGAGATATACGAAAGCGATTGGGACGGATTCTATTACGCCGGCGGAGCCCGTCTTGGCTATGAAGCCAAGCTCGGACAGTTCTACGCCCGCCCGACCGTCTCGATCGACTACTTTACTTTGTCGCAGGACGCACATGTCGACGCCGCCGGCGGAGACGATCTTTTGGCGCTTTTCATTGAGGACGCCGACACCTCTCGCACGACGGGCGCTGCTGTCCTGAGACTCGGCCGGCGGATTGGACGCAGCGGCTCCGCCGGCAATCGCAACGCGTATGCGCTCAGAGCAACAACCAGCGAGAGAGTGTTCGTTCAGGAGATCTACGGCGGGTATCGTACTGAAATAGATTCTCAGTCATACCAAACCATCGCCAGTTTTGGTGTCGACGGAGACGCGTTTACGATTTTTGATCCGACCGAAAACGAAGATGCGTTGCTGGCGGGCTTCAGCATCGGCGCTGTCGGCGACGGCTATGCGCTTACGGTTGGGTATGATGGAGAGTTCGCAGGCGACTACATGTCCCACAAATTAGGAGCAACATTTGGACTGAGCTTTTAGCACGCCTTCACCAAACCCTGCTGCGCACCTCTTACCCAACGGACGTTGCGAAGCAGCTAGCGCGCCCTTTCGCCAACGCGCCCCCCGTCCCGCGAAAGGGCGCGCCCCTCTTTCGAAACGACTATTATTTGTATACAGATGAATTCTTTGTTTGAACGAACTGCGCTAGACCTCGGCGCCGCGCGCAACCAGATAAAGGTCGACGGCGCGGCGAACACGAGCGTAGCGGCGTTCCTTCGACCGCGGCGGCCCGGCGTTGAGTTGCAGCTCGATATGATGCAGGCCCCGCCACATGCCGATGAGGAAGTCGGCGTCCTCTTCAGGATCGTCCGTTTTCAACGCGCCGGCCGCCTTGGCCGATGCGATAAGACGACCGAGCCGGCGGTGCATGCGCAGGGGGCCGTTTTCAAAGAAGACCTTGGTTTCGGCGGACATGCTGTGCGCTTGCCCGATCATCATGCGACCGGAACGGATCACGTGCGGCTGCTCAACGAAATCGAGCAGACTGCATCCAAACGCGACAAGCGCGTCGCGGACATCTTCACGCGACCGGTCGCCGCCGTCGAGCGCGGACGAAAGCGCGCCGAAATCCCGCGTTTCTTCGTGCAGGACGGTCGCCATCAAACACTCCTTGTTCTCGAAGTGGCTGTAGATGGTGACGCGGGAGACGCCGGCTGCCTCGGCGATGGCGTCGATCGTGGCGCCAGTCGGGCCATGTTCGACGAAGATCCGGCGCGCGGCGTCGATAATGGCGCTGCGTTTGGAATCGTCTTTCGGTCGCCCCGGAGAGCGTCCAACACCTGATTTTTCTAACGTTTCCAACCCTTTTCGCCCCTTTGTTGAAGTCTTTTCAACTTCCAGTCGCCATTCATCGCTGAAAAAACGAACTTTCGCACCGAATTTTTGAACTATTCAGTATGGTATTTCGTTTAACATGTAACTATGGTCGAGAAAAGTGCGATATTTTTCGGGACGACGGTCGTGTACGAGGCGATTCCCAAGTTAATGCGCCTGAAGGCGGCTGCGGCGGGACTGGCGCTGACCGGATGTGCGCTCACCACCGTGGAAACAGACCCAGCCGCGCCGTTTTCCGATCAGACAGAATACGCCGCGCCCACGCCGGCGGATCGGATGGGGCCGGCGAACGCGCCGGGATATGACGATCCGGCCCTCTATGCGATGATCGAGGAGGCCCTCGCCAACAACTTCACGGTCGCCGGCGCACGCGCGCGGATGCTGCGGGCGGGCTTTGTCGCCGACGAGGCCGGCGCCGCCCTGTTGCCCTCCTTCGGCGGCAGCGGCGACTACTCTCAGATTGTTCCTCTCGACGGGGAAACGTCCGGCGCATCGACCGGCACCGGCTTCGCCAGTTTCGCGCCTGACTTTGCCGGACGGCGCCGGGCCGCAGCGCGGGCGGCGCGGCGCGACTCCTTCGCCGCCGCCGGCGATTTTGAACTCACGCGTCTGGAAATCGCGCACGCCGTCGCAGACGCCTATTTCGACGCCGGCGAAGCGCGCCGATCGCTCGCGCTGATCGAAGCGCAGATCAACGCGACTGAAAGTTTTGCTCAGTTGGCGGAACAGCGGTTTGCGCAAGGCGTCGGCAGCGCCGCAGACGCATTGCAGCAACGCGATCTCGCCGCTTCCCTGCGGGCCCAGCGCCCCACTGCTGAAACCGCCCTCGCCGTCGCGGAAAGTCGGCTTGACGTTTTGCTCGGTCGTCCCCCTGACGGCGACGCCGACGGACCAACCGTATTGCCTGAGGCGCCGTCGCCCGCTTCCGCCGGAACGCCGCTCGAATTGATCGCGCGCCGTCCGGATTTGGCGGCCTCGCGCGAGCGCTTGATCGCTGCCGATTATCGCGTCGCCGAAGCGATTGCGAGCGCTTTCCCGGATATCGTTCTCAGTGCGACGGCGACTGGACCGTCTTTTCAGGTCGGCGGCGCATTTCAATCCGCCAATACCGTCATCAGCGTGTTCGTCGCGGAAATCACCCAAACCGTTTACGAAGGCGGCGCCCGTAAGGCGCGTCGCCGCCAGGCGCGGGCGTCATTTGACGAAGCGCTGGCATCCTATGCGGACACCTGGCTCTCGGCGATCTCGGCGGTGCATGTCGGGCTCGTGCGCGACGACCGCCAGAGGCAGCGCGTAGACCTTCTCGCCGCCCGAGAGGAGGCCGCACGAGCCGCGTTCGAAGCGGCCAAGGCGGGCTACGCTTTTGGCGCAAGCGACTTCCTCAGTGTTCTGACAGCGCAGCAGTCTCTCCTGTCGGCGGAAAGCGATTCCCTGTCCGCCCGGCGCGAACGGCTAAGACTTCACGGCGACCTCCTTGAGTCGCTCGGCGCCTACCCCGATGGAACTTTTATCGACACCGCATCACAGACATCGACGTCTGGCCCCGAAGGAGCGGAAACATGATCAAACAGCTCAGCTCGCTCTCCCTGTCGGTGGTATTGCTCGCCGGCGCAGCGATCGTCGCGTTCATCCTGATCGCCACGCGATCAACGCCCTCGCCCCAGACAAATGGCGAGAAATCGATCATCGTAGAGCTTGCGCCCCTGCAGCCGCAAACGGCGGATGTCATTATCGAAGCCTTCGGCGTTGCCCGCGCCGCTAATGAGGCAAGCCTCCAGGCGCAAGTAGCGGCGCGGATCGAAGCGGTGCACCCAAGTCTTCGCATCGGCGGCATTATTCCCGCCGGCGAGCCGGCGATCCGTTTGGAGAAAGCCGACTTTGAAGCGGCCGTCGCCGCGGCGGAAGCCGCCGTCGCCAGAGCGCAGTCGAATCTTGCTCTGGAGCAAGGGCGGCGCAAAGTCGCCGAACGGGAAGCCGAACTCATCGGCGACGCTGCGCCTGATCTTGAAATTGACCGTGCATTGGCGCTGCGCGAACCGCAGCTCGCAGACGCCAGGGCGGCGCTGCGACAGGCCGAAAGCGATTTGAAAACGGCCCGGCTCAGCCTTCAGCGCACCGACATTACGTTTCCATTCGACGCGCTTGTGCTCAATGAAACCGCCGACGTCGGCGATTTCGCCGCTGTCGGCGCAAGCCTCGGCGCGGTGGCGGATGTAGCAGCCTTTTGGCTGGAAGTCGAAGTTCCCCAATCGACATTGCAGCGTTTGCGCAGCCTTGAGCGCGCCCAAGGCGGGAACGCCGCCGCGCAAGCCTTTCCGTCCGGTGCGCCGTCAACAGATGCGTCTTCTTCCGGGAACGTTACCGGCCAGACCTTTCGCCATGCGGAGGTCATTTCACTGTCCGGGTCGGTATCCGATCAATCGCGTCTCGGCGTGGCGCTTCTCGCTGTCACTGATCCATTGGCGCGACTCCCGGAAAACGCAGACGCGCCAGTTATCTTGCTGGGCAGCTACGTAGATGTTGAAATCAACGCCGGCGAAGTCGCTGACGTCTATCCAACGCCGATCGCGGCCCTGCGTGAAAATGACCAGGTCGCCGTGCGCGCGGCTGACGGCCGGCTGGCTATCCGTAGTGTCGAGGTTATCCATCGGCAGTCTTCCAACGCCCTGGTGCGCGGCGCGTTTGAGCCCGAGGACGAACTCGTCGTCAGCCGGTTGGCGAACGCAATTCCAGGCACGCTCCTGCAAACGGCTGAGGAAGCCGACCGCAACCGCAGCCAGGAAGAGGATGAAGGCGATGACGATGAGCAACGCGTTTCCGACCGCCGAGCCGCACTCGAAACGCCCCTGCGCGTCGCGCACGGAGCCGCTGCAGACGCAGTGACTTCGATTATTCGCTTCGCCAGCGCGTCGAGCAACACGGTTGTCGCAAACACCAACGATTTTCACCGATGCGCAGAGACAAGCGGGAACCCAGAGCATCCGAACAGGGCCAATGAAACCAAACCATGCGATACGATCGGCGGCAGTGTCGGCCACGCCGCGGGGCGCGTCGCCGCTCGGTTGTCGCAAGTCTGGCAAGGATAAGCGCGGGCGATGACCAATCAAACAACGCAAGGCGGCGCTTCGTTCGGTCCGGGTCACGGCGGCGGACTGCTCAGCTGGTTCGCATCAAACGCCTACGCCGCCAACTTCCTGATGGTATCGCTGATTTTCGCCGGTTTCATCAGCATCGGGACCGTCAAGCAACAGGTGCTTCCTTCCATCAAACCCAACGAGGTATCGGTTTCCGTCTCCTATCTAGGCGCGAGCCCGGATGAGATTGTCGACGGCATTATCCTGCCAATCGAGAGCGAAGTAGAAGGCCTCGATGTCGTCAAGCGCGTGGAATCCACCGCGGTGGAAGGGCTTGGCACGGTCCGGGTTGAACTTCAGGACGGCGTAAACCGGGATATCGCACTTCAGGACATTCGGAACGCGGTCGATACGATCCAGACCTTTCCCGATGACGCGGAACCGCCGCGCACGGATCTTCCCGCCGACCGTAACCAGGTGCTGCGATACGGAATCGTTGTGGACGCTCCCGACCGGGAAATCTTTGACTATGCGAATGCGCTCAAAGATCGATTGCTGGCGCTGCCGGACGTAAGCCAGGTCACGCTCGACGGCATGCGCGAGCCGGAAATTTCGATAGAGATCCCTGAGGCGACGCTGCGCGGTCTCGGCCTCAGCTATGACGATGTCGCAGCGATCGTGTCGCAGTTTTCCGTCGACACGCCGGCCGGCGCCATCCGCAGCGACGGCCGACAGCTTTTACTGCGCGGCGAAGGCCGAAAAGAAACCGCCAGCGATTTCGCTGATATTCCCATCGCCTCCAGCCCGCGCGGCGTCGTTCGCCTTGGGGACGTGGCGACGCTTCGCGATGGTTTTCGGGACACCGATCGCTTTTATCGGATTGACGGCCGTTCGGGCTTCGCCATCGAAATCTTTCAGGTCGGCGATCAAAAACCGCTCGAAGTCGCCGCGGCTGTTGAGGAACTGTTCGAAGAATTCGAAGCTGAACAACCTGACAGCGTCGAGATCATCAAGCTTTTTGACATCACCAAAGACTACCGCGACCGAATTCAGCTCCTTACCGAAAACGGCGTTCTCGGATTTTTCCTGATATTGATCCTGCTCGCCATGTTTCTCGAACCGCGGGTCGCGTTCTGGGTGGCGGCGGGCGTTCCGGTGGCGTTGATTTCTGCGCTGTCGGTGTTTCCGTTTTTCGGCGTCAGTATCAACATGCTGTCGCTCTTCGCCTTCATTCTCGTGCTCGGTGTTGTAGTCGACGACGCGATCATCGTCGGCGAAGCCATCTATTCCCGCATCGAAGCAGGCGTCAGTCCAGCCCAGGCCGCTGCGGAAGGCGCGCAGCGCATGCTGGCGCCGGTGCTGCTGGCGGTTGCGACTAACATTATTGCGTTCGCGCCGCTTCTGTTCGCGCCGGGCGATCTCGGCCAGTTCCTGGTTAACATTCCGATGGTCGCCACCATCGTCTTCGTTTTTTCTCTCATCGAAGCGCTGTTGATTCTGCCGGCGCACCTCGCGCACGCAGGCAAGGTCGGCGGCCAGCAGGACCATAGCGGCGTCTTCGGATTTCTCGGCAGAATGAGCAGCGCGACCTCTCGCGGGTTCTCCAACTTTGAGAAAAATGTCTACGCGCCGCTCGTCCGCACTGCAGTCGGGTCGCCAGGCCTGACGACCGTCGTTTTCGCCGCCGTCGCCATCCTGGTGATTGGCTATGTCGCGTCGGGACGCCTGCCGTTCCGACTCGCGCCCTCCGTCGAAGGCCGCGGCGTTACGGCCACCTACTCTCTCGCCGTGTCTGCGCCTTTTGAAGCGACGAAGGAATACGCCGATACGCTTGTTGCCGCCGCCGAGCGCGCCATCGTCAGTATCGACGGCGAAGACGCATTCATCGCCGCGATCAAGGATCTGGGCGCCAACGGCAACGAAACAGGCAGCGTCAATCTTGTATTCGTCCCTTCGGAGGAACGCGACTTCGGACTAGCTGAGTTTGTGTCGGCCTGGCGTCGCGAGATTCCACCCGTGGCGGACGTTGAGAGTTTCTCCGTTTTGTTCCGCATCGGCCCGGGCGCCGGCGGCGCGTTTGAAGCGGACCTCTCACATCCGGATATCGACGTCTTGCGCGAAGCCTCCGCCAGGGCGGCGGCCGGTATCGCGGAATTCCCAGGCGCGACCGATATCGATGACGGCTTCTCGCTCGGAAAACCGCAATACAGCTATGTTCTTACTCGCGAGGGACAGGCGCTCGGTCTTTCAGAAGCCGATCTCGGCCGAGCATTGCGGTCCCGGTTTGAAGGCGCCGAAGCGCGGCGGCAATTGCGCGGTCAGGATGAATTGCGCATTCGCGTGCGCCCGCCGCTCGACGACATTCGCGACGAAGGCGCCCTCGACCGGATTGTCGTGCGCAACGCCGCCGGCGTTGAAGCGTTTCTGGGCGACGTCGCGCAGTCGCGCGAGGAACGCGCCTTTCAGGAAATCAATCGCATTGACGGCAAGACGACGGTGACGGTCTCCGCAGACGCTGATACGGACGTGATCGAGCCGAGCGCGCTCATGGACGCGTTTGCAAACCAAATCATGCCTCCACTGCAGCAAGAGTATCCGCAACTCTCCTGGAGTTTCGGCGGCCAGGCGGAAGAGGACCAGGAGGCGCTGTCGCTGTTGCGGACGGGGTCGGCGGCCGCCGTATTCCTGATTTTCTCCATCCTCGCAGTAACATTCCGCAGCTTGCGGCTTGCCGGCGTGGTCATGGCGACGATTCCGTTCAGCGCTTTGGCCGCCTTTGTCGGCCATGTGCTCATGGGATATCCGATAAATTTTCTGTCCATATTCGGAATCATCGCGCTCGCCGGCCTTGTCATCAACGGCTCTCTCGTTCTCGTCCTGCGATACCGGGAAGGCCTTGAGGGCGGCGCCGCAGCGAGGGACGCGCTCATCGATGCGGCTGTGCGACGCTTCCGACCGATTACGCTCACCGCCATGACAACCACCGCCGGGCTGACGCCTCTCTTGTTCGAACAGTCCCTGCAGGCGCAGTTTCTGATCCCCATGGCGATCTCATTGAGCTTCGGCGCGCTGTTCTCTGTTTTTGTCGTATTGATCTTCATTCCAGCGCTCGCAACGCTTGTGACGCCAGAGCTTCGGAACGCGCCTGCAGAGTAGAAATGGTTGTTGAAAACGGCCTGCGGCGCGGTTCAAGCTGACTTTTTCTCCGCCTCGGCAAGACCCCTCTTCGTTGTCCATTTGTACAGCATACCGACGATGATGTCTTTGCGAATCGGCTTGCTCATATAGTCGTCCATACCCGCTTGTCGGCATTTTTGGCGGTCTTCATCCATCACATGCGCCGTGGCGCCGATGATTGGCGTACGGGAGATTTTGTGTGAAGTCTCAAATTCGCGAATCTCTTTGGTCGCTTCAAGTCCGTCCAACACCGGCATGGAAACGTCCATAAATACAAGATCGGGCCGCCAGTCCTTGAACTTCTGCGCAGCGACCGCGCCATTGTCGGCCAGCTCAATCTCAACCGGCTGGTCGCGTAGCATATTGGAAATCACGAGCTGATTGACGACATTATCTTCGGCGATCAGCACTTTTAGCTTGTCCTTAAGCAGCGCCGGCGACGCCAGCGGCAACGCCGCTGCTTGCACAGCGGGCGTCGTCCCGTCAGATCCGGACACAGGACGGCGGGCCGCGGGCGCCGCGCGCTGCAGGCCGTCAACCAGCGCCTGGGCGAGCGTCGCTCCGCGCGTCGGTTTCACAAGCCATGCCGTTAAGTTCAACACGCCTGACGTTTCCGACTGGTGCTCGGCGACCGACGACAGCATCACAATAGGTACGCTTGCATAAGTCTCGCGCGCACGCACGCCCAGCGAGAACGCCTCCCCGTCGATTTCCGGCATCTGAAAGTCGGAAATGATTGCGTCCGGACGCACGCCGTCGGGATCGTTTGCGTCCAACCATGAGAATGCGTTTTGCGCGCAGTCAAAAGCGAGCGGCGTCGCTTTCCAGTTTCGCATTTGCTCGCAAAGAATACGGCGATTGATGGCGTTGTCGTCAACCACAAGAATATGCTTGCCTTCCAGCACGGAGATGTCGGCGGTCGGGGACGCGACAACCTCATCGCTCGCAGGGAAAGAGACGTTGATTGTGAAAGCGGCGCCGGCGCTCAGCTCGCTTTCCGCTCTGATGTCGCCATCCATCATTTCAACAATGGTCTTGCATATTGTCAGGCCAAGACCAGTGCCCTCATGCGAGCGGGAGCTGGTCGTATCGGCCTGCTCGAACTTCTCAAAAATAACTTCCAGTTTGTCGGATGGAATACCAACGCCGGTGTCGGATACCTCGATTTTGAGATCGACCCAGTCATCGCGCCGCTCCCCGGTCACCTCGAGCAGGACATGACCGCTTTCGGTAAACTTAATGGCGTTGCTGATCAGGTTCGTCATCACCTGACGCAGTCGCCCGCCGTCTGCGACAACGCCTTCGGGCAGCCCCGGCGCATACCGAACCATCAACTCCAGGCCTTTTTCCGTCGCCCGTCCCGCCATCAGAGTCGCTACATCTTCGACGGCGCATCGAAGGTTGATCGGCGCCGCGCTCAGCCGAAACTTGCCTGCCTCGATTTTAGAGAAGTCCAGAATGTCGTTGATGATGGTCACGAGACTGGAGCCGGACGCCATGATAATACTGGCGAGTTCCTCCTGTCGCGGGTCGAGTTCCGTTTCCAACAGCAATTCCGTCATGCCCAAGACGCCATTCATTGGCGTGCGTATTTCATGGCTCATATTGGCAAGGAATGCAGACTTTGCACGGTTCGCCGCCTCTGCTTCGTGCAGCGCCTGTTCGAGATCCGCCGTCCGTTGCGCAACTGTCTCTTCAAGATCTTCGTCGCGCCGTTGAATTTCGTCGAGCATGGCGTTGAAGCCGTCCGCGAGCCGGCCGGCTTCGTCATACGACTTTTTTGACGCGCGGAGACGATAGTCTTTGCGCTCGCGCACCTCTTCCATTGTCCCGACAACTTCACGGACGGGTTGCACCAATCCATGGGCGGTAACGCGCGATAGAATGTACGCAGCTGTAAAACCAATGATCAGAACGGTGCCGAGAAGCTCGATATAGCGAGCGATTGTCGCGTGCAGGCGGTTAAAAGAGGAATTGAGACTTAAATAGCCGACAATTTCATTCTCGACTTTGATCGGTGTCAGGACGATAACGCCTTCCGGCGTGACGACGCGCTCGATCTCGCCAGCCGGGCGGAATTGAAACTCGGATTGCCCGGACCTCGAATATGCGGCCAACAACTCCCCGTGCGCTGACCATAACGCAGCCGACCGCAGGTCCGGCAGCTGCGCCAATGTCTCCAGGTTTTCCTGGATCATCTTCTCATCTTCAAACACCACCGCCGCTGAAACGTTGGACGCCGTGATGACGGCCAGGTCCGCGCGCTCGCGCAACAGCTCGCGCTTGAACGACACATTTTCATTGAGCAACAACCCCGCCGACATCAGACTTAGTGTCAGCGCCACGATCGATAGATTGGTGATCGTAATCTTCGACGCGATGCCCAATCGCTTCGCAGCGTTTGCAATCAGCCGGAACACTGAAGCTCTCCCACACAACTCGCGCCTCGGTAGTGTCTTTTAGTAAGAATTTGTAAACGGCGTCTTTAAGCGTGAGCGCTTGCGGAAGAATTCTCTTGTGGCCGGGGTCCTGGCGATGGGGCGCATCACTCAAGTCTTAACGCTGTGGCAAGCTATTGATGTCCGCCACGGCGATGTTGCGCCGCCGTACCCGGTTTCGGCGCTGAACCGCGCCGCCGGGCCGTCTAGATCAGCGCCGCTTGACAAAGCTCACCGAGACAGGTCGCATAGCCCATCTGACGCGCTTTGCGAGGGTGGGAGGTCAGCATGTCAGCCAATTGGATTCGCGTTTGCCTGGTCGCTGCGGCTCTTATTGTATTTCCGGGCGGTTCTGCTGCGGGTGATTCCGTCCCGAGCGCCCCGCGTGTTGTCGCCGTAGGCGATATTCATGGCGACTACGACGCATTTCGAACTATTCTGTCAGCGTCCGGCGTATCTGAGTCGCGCGGCCGCTGGACAGGAGGAGATACGATCCTGGTGCAGATGGGCGACCTCGCCGATCGCGGCCCGGATTCGCGCAAGATCATCCGTGAACTGCAACGTTTGCAAAAGCGCGCCGCCAAACAAGGCGGAAAGGTCATTGTATTGGTGGGGAACCACGAAGCCATGAACATGACCGGCGATTTGCGCTACGTGCACCCCGGCGAATACGAGGCGTTCAAGGATCGCAATTCCGAGCGCCGCCGCGCACAACTTTTTGACGCAAACCGGGAGCTCATTGAAACCTCTTACCTTGAACGCGATCCATCGCTTTCGAGCGACGCGATTCGGGAAGCATGGTACGCGGAATGGCCGCTTGGCAGAATCGCCCACCAACGCGCCTGGGCGCCGGACGGCGAGATCGGAAGCTGGGTCGCAGCGAACCCGTCAGTCGTTCTGATCGGGGACAGCCTGTTCGTGCACGCCGGACTCAGCGCGGAATATGCGGGTTTTTCCGCCAACCAAATTAATGCGCGCGTGAGCGCCGCACTCTCCGCCCAGGATGGGTCGGTGGGGTCAGTCCTCTATGACGAACTGGGACCCTTATGGTACCGCGGCAACATCAGGCGGAAGGAACCGTCGCCTGACGAATACGATGAGCAAGTCGGCGCCGACGCCGCGGAGCCGCGCCCGTCGATGCAGAACGAAATTGCAATCGTGTTGGCGGCCTATGATGCAAAGCGCCTCATTGTCGGGCACACGCCGAGCCTTGAAGGCGTGCGAGCGTCCCTGGGCGGACGCGTCATCCAGATCGATACGGGCGCGTCGGCATATTATGGCGGCCCACCTGCATATCTTGTGATCACTGGCGACACAGTCGTCGCCCACAACGTAGCAACCGGGGAGTCCAAAACAATCGTCAGCGACGGGAGCGACTAGATGCTTTTGCGCGCTGTCTCCGCCGTCGCCATGCTTTTTATCCTGCCAAACGCAGTTGCAAAAGAGCCAAAGCCCTTGTTTGCAGATGACCAGGTCATCAAACTCAAAATCTCCGCTCCCATTGACAAAATCGCCCGCAAAGCGCGGACGTCAACGGACCCGTATGATGCAACCCTGACATTGCTTGGCGAAGATCAGGAAATTCGTGAAATCCTGTTGTCGGCGCGCGGTAATTCACGGCGGCGCCCTGAAGTCTGCTCCTTTCCGCCCCTTCGCATTGAATTCAAACAAAAGCCGGAAGATGAGTCCTTTTTTGACGGCCAGAAACGTCTGAAGCTCGTCACGCATTGCAAGCGGTCGCCGCGTTATCAGCAGTATTATTTGCGCGAGTACGCCGCTTACAAACTGATGAATGTCGTCACGCCGTTCAGCCTGAATGCAAGGCTTGCTGAAATCGAGTATGTTGATTCAGATCGCAACAAGTCTGTCATTACGCGGTACGGATTTCTGATTGAAGACACAGACGACGCAGCCAAGCGCAATGGATTTGTAGAAGTCGATATTCCTGACATCAATCCCGAACAACTCAGCCCGGTCCACGCTGCGCGCTATGCTATGTTTCAGTACATGATTGGAAATCTCGACTGGTCCATGCACGCCGGACCCGACGGCAAGGACTGCTGTCACAACACCAAGCTTGTCGGCCCTGTCGACGCCGCGGCGGGTGATCTCATACCCATTGCTTATGATTTCGACTATTCGGGATTCGTCGACACGCCTTACGCCGTACCGCCAGACAACGTGAAGGTGAAGACTGTTCGCACCCGGCGTTATCGCGGTTTTTGCCGACATAATGAGTTCGCAATCGCTGCAGCGGCCGACTTCCGCGGCAATCAGGAAAGGTTCATGAGCGTCATTGAGGCCGTGGAAGGCCTGGACGACCGATCAAAAAGCCGCACAACGCGTTTCTTGAGCGCATTCTTTGAGCACATAGCGACGGATGAAACAGTTGATGGAAAACTACTGCGCACCTGCCGCAAGTGAGTGGTGCGCCCCGGCTATTGCATATAATCATAAACCGTGATGGCGCCGGCGCCGCGCGTCGCGCCTTCATCGGCGATCAGAACGGCGCCGGACGGCGTCACAGTGATCCCTTCTGATTGCGCATGCATTGACTGCGAGAGCCGAATCCGGCGCTTGAAACGGCCGTTTTCATCAAACACGTAAACAATACGCGACCGCGATGAGACGATCCAAATCGACTTCGTCTCAGCATCCCATTCGATCCCCGCAGGCCGGAATGCATCACGCTCAGACGACGGTAAAAAGTCGCGAAAATTGACTGCTAACGCAGGACTGGTCTGAGGCATTCGCTCATTCAAGCTCCAGCGAAAAATAACAAGCTGGCTTTCCCGGTCGCGTTTGTTGCTTCGTTTACAAAGGACAAAAAACTCGCCCGGCGCAGGCGCCCTCGACAATCCCTCCACCTCGCAGGCGTCTCCCGCGCCGGTGTCATAGATATTGTATCGTACTCTGTCGCGATGCTCGCCGATTTCCGCTTCGAACAGAAGCCCGGTGCTGGTGACAAGGTATATGCGGCCGTCATAGACGGCGATGCCTTCGAAGTCTCCCTTCTTCGTCGGGTCGCCCAGTGCAAAAGCCCGCACCGGCTCGCCGTTCGATATGTCGACTTCATAAACAATTGCGAATTCGTCGTTATGCGCGAATACAGTTGTATCGGACGCGGCGGCGAGCCCTGAAATCTCAACGAGACCTTTGGGCAGCAACACCTGTCGCGGCGCGTCCTGCGCCGCGGCGGCGCCGGCGCACAGGACGATTACCGCAAGCAAGAATGCGACTGGCACTTACTGAGTCTCCTTCGCCGGTTCGTCATTCGTCCGTCCGCCATGGGTTTTGCGCATGTAGCGGTGCGTTCCCTTTTTGGCGCCGTAGTCAGTTATCCATAGCGCCAAGAACACGTAGTTGAACGCCATGGACATAACGATCGCGATTTCCATGGCGCCGATGCCTGCGGAAAGACCGATTCCGATTGCGAGAAGAATATAGAGCGCATCGCCGGAGCTTTTGAGCGTATTGCGAAACCTTACGCCGCCGACAATACCTGCCAGTGAGAACGCCAACGCAAGAGAGTTGTGGACAATGATGACGATGCTTGTGACGGCGATAGGCAGGACAATGATCGTTTCAACAAGAGACTGATCGTACTCGTCGCGCTTACGGATCGCCATATAAGTCCAGCTCACAGGAATGATCGTAAGCAGCGCGCCTGCAACCGCGATGAAGAGCCAGACCAGGCTGTCGCCAAGATTGGCGACGCGGGTTGCGCCGATCTCAATCGATTCAAATGGATCGTCGCTCGGACCGCTGAGCAGCGTCTCGGCGCCGCCGATCGGCAGAAACTCCTGCAGACCGGGAGACAGGGTCACCGCTGAATAGACCACGCCGGTGACGCACAAATAGTAAAGCGTCAACCGGATGAATAATCGTAAGGCCCGCATGAACTCTCCCCGCCATGGTCAGGTTAGCGGCGGACCTTACGCCGAACTGCGCGCTGAAGAAAGCGCTAAGCGCTCTCGGCCTGAGCCACGGCGTCGAGAGGCTTCTGAACTGTCCGTTGGGCCGCATTTATGCGCAGCCGGGGGCTTGTGCGGCTTTTTCATCGGCGGACTGAGAGCCGCCCGGACGCATTTGCCTTTCCGTTGATGCGGGCCAGGACCTTTCCGCCGGCAAAATTATGAAAGCGCTCAAAAATTCGGTGCGGAGACGGCGACGAATTTCGTTCGCCCAGGATACTCGAACCGGCACGTCGTCAAAAGCCTGCATCTGCGCCGTCCAGGTTACTCAATTGCACGACCGCAACGGGTCATGCAAGGTGCTCTGTATACTTCCTAATCGAAGCCACGGCTCGTTATCAGCCGCAGGCGCGTGGATCGCCAACCTCGGCGCAAGTCTCTTGGTTTGGTCGATGGACGAGACCGGCGAATTCACATAGCGTCCCTGCTGTGTTCATCCAATCGAAAGGCAGCGAATGTTCGAAGCTAAGTGTCCATGCGGCGAAGTCACCCTTCGCCTTCTAAATGCGCCGGTGGGAGAGGTGTATAGCCATCGCGACGAGTGTCAGCGCGCCCACGGCGCCGCTTATGTTCTTCGCGCAATTTTCAACCGAAACGATGTCCTCGTCATTGGCGGCAACGTGAAATCATGGACAAACGGAGCGCGTCGCACGTTGATCTGCTCCTGCTGCGGCTCGCATATGTTCAGCGAAACGGACGGTTCGCCCTTTCGCGACGTCAATGCGGGAAACTTTCCGGAGGGGCGGTTTAATCCGACAGCCCATATTCATTGCAAATACGCTGTCGCAAAGATCGCCGACGCCCTGCCCCACTTCGCCGATATTCCGTCTGAATTCGGCGGATCCGGAGACGTTATGGATTGGTGACGAGCGCCTCGAAAGGCGTGCAGATTTTGTGTACCCTTTTCGGGCCCAGTGTGACGCTGTCGCCGTGAATGCAGACGTTTGTTGGCTGCGCTTTTTGCGCGTCAGCTTATTCAATGGTCGCTACTGCTGAATTCCTGCAGGTTTTTTCGTCGCCCGGGGCCTCATTCAAAAATCTGCAGACAATATGCAAAAGATAACAATGCAATACTTTGTTAAATTCTGTTTACGAATAGTTTTTATAAAATTTTAGAATAATTCCGCGCAAATTCTCCCTACTTGGCGCGTCTTGCGTCCGGGAGGGAATATTATGTTGCGTGCTTCCTACCTTCTTTCGACGGCGGCCCTGGCGATCGCTGTTTCATTCGGCGGCGCTAATGCGCAGGATCAAGCGACGTCTGACGGCGTCGCACACCCTTTCCGGGGTGATATCGATCCGTTTCGGGGCGACATCAATCCCTTCCGCGGCGACATAAACCCGTTCAGCGGCGACATTAATCCCATGCGGGGCGACATTAACCCGTTCCGAGGGGATATCGATCCGTTTTACGGGGACGTTTCCCCGTTTTGGGGCGACATCAATCCTTTCTGGGGGGACATCAACCCGTTTCGCGGCGACATCGATCCGTTCTGGGGCGATATCAATCCCTTCTACGGCGACATCAACCCGAACGCCGGCGATATACATCCGTTCACCGACGCCAGCATCATCGGCGACTATTGGCAGAATGCGGGGCCCTTGTGGGGGGACATCAACACCGCCTGGGCTGCGGCGGGCGATGACGACGATCAACTCCAACAGATAAGCCAGCAGCTGACGGTCATGTTCAATGACGCCCGTCTGGTTTGGGACCCGGCGGTGACGATGCGAACCGGCCAGAGTTTTGACGCGGCGTTCCTCAATCCGTTGCTCGCCGAGTACGGCATCGATCTGAACGACGATGATTCGCTGGAGGAAATTGACGCCTACGCGCGTTCGGCGTTTTTCCTCGATTTTTACGACGGGCTGATGACTTATTCCGGTATGGATCTCGTCGACCACTGGATGCCGGCGGTCAACTGGAGCCCGGCCATCACGCAGGATCAGGGCGAAGGTCACGATGCGATTGTCGGCCTGCTCGACACACGCATTTCTTCCAGTGACGACAATATCGCCTATCTCGTCAATGTCGGCGGATACCAGAACACCTCTCACGACCATGGCGCCGCCGTCGCCAGCCTGATCGCCGCCCGCCATGACGGCGAAGGCGTGATGGGCATTGCGCCGCGCGCGACAGTCTTGGCCTACAACCCGTTCGACGCGAGCGGCACCGCAAGTCTCGCCGACGTGACCACAGGCGTTCAGACGCTCTCGGCCTTGGGCGCAAACGTCGTCAACATGTCGCTCGGCTTTCCGGGATATGTGTTCAATCAGCAAATGGCGGACATCTTCACGGACGCGAGCATGCGTCCATATGACGACAACACCGTTTTTGTCATCGCTGCGGGCAATGACGGCGTCACGCAGATGTCCGACGTCAACTGGACGCCCGGCGCCGACGGCGACAATCTGATCTTTGTGGGGTCGGTCGACCCGACGAATACGATTTCGTTCTTCTCTAACCAGCCGGGCGAAGCCTGCCTTCTCGTCAACTCCGTGTGTAACGAAGCTGACAAGCTGAAATACCGGTTCGTTGTGGCGCCTGGCGAGCTGCTGCTCACATCCGACAACAATGGCGGTACGGCGCGCGTTTCCGGGACATCGTTCGCGGCGCCTCTTGTCACCGGCGCCATCTCCCTCATTCACGATCGCTGGCCGTGGCTGCAGGAACGCGCCGACGTCACGACAAGGATTGTTCTCGAGACAGCGCAGGATCTCGGCGATCCGGGCGTTGACAGCGTGTATGGCTGGGGATTGCTAGACGTCGAAGCGGCGCAATCGCCTCTCAACTTCGACAATCTTTTCATTTACAAGCCGACCGCTCACGGATCGTACACAAGTCTATCGTCGAGCACGCTGCGCGACATGATCCTGACGCCGGGTCAGCTCAACCTTTGGGAATCAGAAGGCGCAAGCATCGTTGCGATCGAGCAGATCGACGGGACGCACCGCGACTTCCGCATTCCGTTGAGCACCCTGCTCCACGGCGACTCCGGTACGTTTAACGGTCAAACTGAGCAGTATCAACGTCATGTGCAGGACCGTCTGATCGAATGGGCGAACGGCTCGAGCGGCCTGATGGCGTCCTTCGATGCGCCGGTCGCCCAGCAATTCGGCTGGTCGTTGTCGTTTGCGGCCGCGCCGGTGTCGCGCTTTACCCCGGTTGCACAGCGAAACCAGCCCTATGAGGCGCAATGGCGGCTGCAATCCAAGGATGGCCGCACCATTGTTCTGGGCGGCGACGGCGCGGGCGCCCTGTCGTTCATGTCGGGCAAAAACTTCGATCACTATACAGATTACGACCCGGACCTGGGCGGCGTTAATCCGTTCCTGGGCATGGCGGCCGGCGGCGCATACGCGAACGCGGCGACGATGCTGACGCCCAAGCTGCAAGTCGGCCTTGGATTTGCGCAGGTGGAAAACCGCGACGCTTATGTCGAACCCAATAGCGGCGAACTCATCGATCTGCTGCCGACGATTGAATCCTATCAGGCGCAGGCCGTGACCATGAACGTGGTCTACGCCGCTGCGAAAAGCGTAACGCTCAACGCCTCGATGACCCGCCTGGACGAAGGCGCAAGCCTCCTCGGCGCACAAGGCGCCGGCGCTTTCGCCTTCAGCGACGGCGCTGCGACCAACTCGCTCACTCTCGGAGCGACCGTCGACGTTGATCAAAACTTCTCCGTATCCGCCTCAGCCACAAGCGGCGTAACCACGGCGAACAGCGGTCTTGACCAGAGCATCGGCGTCGCAGACGGCGGGCTGGTTTCAACCGCATTCCAAATCACCGGGGCCGCCAAGCATGTGTTCCGCAAAAACGACAGCCTGCGGATGACTTTTGCGCAGCCGCTGCATGTCGAATCAGGCGCGCTGGAATACCAGTCCATTCAAGTCGTGGATCGCGCAACAGGGGAGCTCGGGTTGGCCAGTGAATTCTGGTCGCTCGGCGACGGCAGCCGACGACTGGTTGCCGAGGGGCAATACGCCGTGCCGGTGATGGAAGGCAGGGCCGAAGCCAGTCTGTACGGACGAACAGATGTGGGCGATGTCGATATAGGCGGGGTTTATGACACCTACGCCGGCGGCGTTCGCTTCAAGTTCGCATTTTAATCGTGTCGGAAGAGATTGGGCGTATCATGAAAGAATTTCTTTTTGCACACCGCGACGCTAACCTCGCTGCATCCCGCCGACTCCTCGGCGGCGCATTGAAACGGCGCACGCTTGCCGGGGCCGCGATTATGGCGCTGGCGATTTCGACGCCGGTCCATGCCGCATCAGGTGAAGTGTCTCCGCCGCCGCAAACGCAAGCCGCAGCGAATGTCACAATCGAACAGGCGTTCGACGCGCTTGTCGCTGATGCGAAAACGCAGATCATGTCTGATCCGGCGCTCGCTGTAGAAACCGCGCTTCGCGCCGAGGAACTGGCGCGCTCGGTCAGCGGCTTGGAAAACAGCCAGAGCGCGCTGGCGACCGCGCTTTGGCTCAAAGGCGAAGCGCTGCTGCGCTCGGGCCGCCCGGAAGAGGGCGCTGAGCCTGTAGCCGAGGCGCTGCAGCTGGTCAGTGTCGATGCAACGCAGAAAAAGCTTCGCGCCGATCTGCTCCTGGCGCAAGGCCGCATCGCCGGACGCGCAGCTGACATGGAGCTCGCGGTCAAGAGCTACTTCCGCGCGCACGACTTATTCGTTGAGTTAGGTGAGACCCGAAATGAGGCCGTCACGCTGATGGCGATCGGCTCGATTAATCGCGACGCTGAGTCCTATGACAAGGCGCTCGGCTATTATGAGCGGGCCGCAGAGATCTACGCCGGCGACGCGCGCGTTAATCTCTCTTCAGCGAACAACCGAGCAAATATCCTCAAAGAGCTTGGCCGACATGACGAGGCGCGCTTGTTGTTCCAATCGGCGTTGCTGATCGCTCGCGACATGGGCAGCGGCGTATTGCAAGGGCGCATTCTCACCAATATGGCCGAGAACGAAGTCCTGGCCAACAATTTCTCGCTTGCGCAGGACTTGTCGGAACGCGCACGCACCGCTTTCGGCCAGGATGACGGAACGGATTGGTTGCGTTTTGTCGCCGCCGTCGAAGCGCAGGTCCAGCTTGCGCGAAACGACATCGACGCCGCTGAAGCGTTGATAGAAGAGGTGTTCGCCGGTGTCGACATCGCGACGACGTCTCTCTCATTTGAAGAGGCGCACGATACGGCGCAGCAGATCTATGCAAGGCTTGACGACTTTGAGAAAGCCTATGCTCATCAGGAACGCTTTCAAGCCCTGACCGCGGAGGCGACCAGAGCGTCCGCATCAGCGAACCTGGCGTTGCTGGAAGCGCAATTTCATTTCGCTGAACAAGAACTCAATATCGCGAGACTGCGGACCGAACAGATCGAATCCGCCCTCGCTCTGGGCGAAGCCGACCGGCGCGCGACTGCATTGCAAGGCGTCTTGGCGGTTGCCGCTGCGGCGTTGATCTTCCTGCTCGCATTGGCGTTTGGCTATCGACGCCACCGCAATCAGGTTGCGCGCATGAATACAACGCTCGAAAGCACGGTCGTTCAGCGCGACACCGAAATTGCGCAACGCAAAACGGTCGAAACGGAACTCGTGACGGCCCGCCAGCTCGCAGAACAGGCGAACGAAGCAAAATCGGCGTTCCTGGCCACGATGAGCCACGAACTACGTACGCCGATGAACGGTATTCTGGGCTTTGCCGATGTCCTGCACGCTGAGGACCTGACCCAAGACCAGCTTCGCTACGTCGATATCATCAAGAGCTCCGGCAACGCGCTGCTGACCTTGATCAACGATATCCTTAACTTGTCGCAAATTGAGGCCGGCAAGCTCAAGCTGCAGTCAAAGCTGTTCAACCTTCGCGACACCGTCATTGATGCGACAACATTGTTGCAAGCGAAGGCCAAAGAGAAAAACCTGCATCTGGCGACGCATATCGACCCCAATTTGCCGGCCAACGTAACCGGCGATCCCGACCGGATTCGCCAGGTCTTGATCAACCTTGTCGGCAACGCCGTGAAGTTCACCGACCAGGGATCCGTTGCAGTCATCGTTGTTCCCGATGAAGACGGCGGTATCAAGTTTTCGGTGGTCGATACCGGTTGCGGCATCGCCGAAGATAAGACCGACATTCTGTTCGAACGCTTTTCGCAAGTGGACAACAGTTCAACACGCGAGTTTGATGGGTCCGGCCTGGGCCTGGCGATTTGCAAGGAACTCGTCCGTCTGATGGATGGTGAGATCGGCGTGAAATCACAGCCGGGCGTCGGCAGCGAGTTCTTCGTTACGCTGCCGCTTACGTCCAGCGAGGAACTGGAAGTGACGGCCGCGTCGGTAGAGAACCGGCTTGCAAGAACGGCTCGGGTCCTGGTTGTTGATAATGTCAGCGTGAACCAGCAGATCTACAGACTGATCATGCCGTCGATGAATGCGGAAACTGTCGTCGTCGACAGCGCGGACGCCGCCCTCGCCGCCATCGACCAGGGTCAACAACAAAATGCGCCGTTCGACCTGGTGATTGTCAGTGACATCTTTGCAGCTGACGCCGCGCGGGACCTGCCGCAAGCCATTAGAGAGCGCATGAGCGGCGACGTCAAAGTCGTATTGTCATCGCCTCGCACTTATGATCCGTCCGCACTTGCGAAGATGGGATTTGATGCGCGAATCGAACAGCCGATCTCCGCACGGACGATTTTCAGTCGCTTCGCAGCCCTGTTGCCGGACAATGTGTCGGTTGAATACCGCCCAATGCAACGGTCGGTCGCGCCGGAAGCTCAACTGGAGGTGTCAAGCGCCCTCGGCCACGTGTTTACGCAGTCGGGCAAGCGCGCCGCCGGGTAGGCGCAGAACATCGCTGCGGCGATCACAATTGCAAAGGAGAAGTCTCCGTGACTCAGAATTTGAAACTGCAGGATGTAACGAAACAGACCTCCGCGCGCAAAAAGGTGCTGATTGTCGAGGACAACGATCTCAACAGCCTCCTGTTGAAGACGATGTTGAAAGACCAAGACGTAGACCTTGAGTTTGCCGAGAACGGGGCCGAAGCCATCAAAAAGTATGAGGCGACATCGCCCGACGTCATCCTCATGGACATTCGCATGCCCCAGGTCGACGGGCTCCAGGCGGCGAAGGAGATTCGCGCCTTGGAAGCGAACGCCGGCGATGTCCGCGCGCGCATTATCGGCGTGACGGCGGACGCGTTTGAAGAAAACCGTCAGCGCTGTTTTGAGGCCGGCATGGACGCTTATGTGAAAAAGCCCTTCTCAAAAAGCGAGCTGGTCGAGAAAATCCAGTAGCGTCGAGGGCGGCGGACGCCGCCCGCGCCGGCGCCTTCGCCGATCTCCACACAGGATGCTGTCAACGTCGCACGTCCGCGCCATCGGACCCCGCGGCGAGAAAACCGCGCGTCATCGTTGCGTTGGGGGACTGCGTTGAATAAGCTTGGCTTTTGCTGCGCTAGTTATTCAACATATGGGGGCATTCTGTGTCTGTAAGTCGTTCGTTTCAGCAACGATATCTTTCGTGTGCGGTCTTCGGCCTTGGTGCGTTCGCTTTTTCCGGCCTCGCGGCTCAAGATGTTCCAATCATACAGCCGGGCGCGCCGGGTGGCGAAACCCGGAACATGAGCGCAGAAGAAGCCGTCAACATCGCGGTGACCAGTTATTCGCCCGACGACGTGCGGTTCATGCAAGACATGATACCGCACCACAATCAGGCGGTGCAGATGGCCGCGCTGGTTGCGGAGCGCACCAATCGGGCCGAAATCATCGATTTGGCCGGTCGCATCGACGCGTCGCAGGCAGACGAGATTGAGTTTATGCAGGGCTGGCTTCGAGAGCGCGGCGAATCTGCGCCGGACCCGACTGCGCACCACGCCATGCACATGTCGCATGACATGGCGGGCATGGCGTCACCGGAAGAAATGCGGCGGCTGGCGGCGTCCGAGGGCGTTGCGTTCGACCGATTCTTTCTTGAGCTTATGATCGCCCATCACGAAGGCGCCGTGGAAATGGTCGACCATCTGCTCGAGCAACCAGGGTCGGCGTATGATCCGATCCTGTTCGAATTCGTCAACGACATCAAAAATGATCAGACCGCTGAAATAGAGCGCATGAATGCGTTGCTGGTCAGTCTCTCCGCCGACCCGCGGGCGGCGCTCAAAGCTGGATTTGACGACGCTGGCGAGGCGCTGATGAATATGGGACTGGTGGCGTCGTTGCGCAAACCGCCCGGATTTTTCGATCCCAAAAACCCCGGCAGTATACCGCCCGTTATTCCGCTGGACGAAGACCAAGCCGCGCCGGCGGCGCGCGACGACGGGCAGAGCAATGCGGGAACGGAATGGGGCGAGCGATCGCCGCTGTTGAGTTTTGCTAACACCGACATGGCGTTCTCAGGCGATACGCTTGTCGTCGGCAACTATCACGGATTCAACGTTTATCAGCTGGATGGCAACGGCGTTCCGACGCTTTTCAGCTCTATCGTTTGCCCCGGCGGTCAGGGCGACGTGTCCATCGTCGGCGATATCCTGATCATGTCAGTCGAGCAAACGCGCGGCCGGAATGATTGCGGATTGGAAGGCATTAGCGAAGACGTCAGCGCCGAGCGGTTTCGCGGCCTTCGAATTTTCGACATCAGCGATCTCGCCCGCCCCGTTCAGGTTGGCCAGGTGCAGACCTGTCGGGGTTCGCACACCCACTCCGTGGTCTCCGGTCCGGCGCCGAACGGCAAGATCATCGTCTACAATTCCGGAACGGCGATCATTCGCGATGAAGAGGAATTGAGCGGCTGCATTGACGAAAATCCCGGCGATGAACGTACGGCGCTGTTCCGTATCGACATCATCGAAATTCCGGTCGACGATCCTTCCAAGGCGCGCATTGTCGACAGTCCCGCCGTTTTTGCAGATCCGAGAACAGGACGCCTGGCGGGCCTCTGGCAAGGCGGCGACCATGGCGACGAGACCCAGGAGACAAGACGAACAGACCACTGCCACGACATCACAGTGTTCCCCGACGCCAAAATCGCGGCGGGCGCATGCTCAGGCAATGGCGTGATTTTCGACATATCCGATCCGTTCAAACCGAAAAGGATTGATGAAGTTGTCGACAAGGGCTTTGCCTACTGGCATTCCGCGACATTCAACAATGATGGAACAAAAGTTCTTTATACCGATGAATGGGGCGGCGGCAGCCGGCCGCGCTGCCGCGCCTATGACCGCGAGGATTGGGGCGCCAATGCGTTGTACGACATCGTCGACGGGCAGCTGGAATTCAGGAGCTATTTCAAACTGCCCGCCCCTCAAGTCGAACAGGAAAACTGCGTCGCCCATAACGGCTCTATCGTGCCGGTTCCGGGCCGGGATATATTCGTTCAGTCCTGGTATCAGGGCGGAATCTCGGTGATCGATTTCACCGACACCGCCAACCCAGTCGAGATCGCATTTTTCGATCGCGGCCCCCTCCACGAAGATGCGCTTATTCTGGGCGGATTCTGGTCGAGCTATTGGTACAAGGGCAAAATCTATGGAACGGAAATCGTGCGCGGCCTAGACGTTCTCGAACTGCTGCCCAGCGAATACCTGACAGAGAATGAGCTTGCCGCGGCGGCGATCGCCGATCAGGGAGAGCTGTTTAACCCGCAGCAACAGTTCAAGGTGACATGGCCGGCCGAACCCGTTGTCGCGCGGGCCTATATTGATCAGCTGGCGCGGCAAGACGCCTTGCCTGAAACGACGCTTGAGGAAATCAACGGTGCGCTGAACGAGGCGGAGGCGAGACTTGCAAACGGGACGCGCGATCGCGATCTGGCGAAATCGCTGAAGGCGCTCGCCGGCGATTTAGGGCGCAGCGGCGACGCGGCAGCGCAAGGACGGCGCCAGGCGTTGAGCGATACGCTGGAAGCGATTGCAGCAAGACTGCGCTAGGTCAGGCGCCTCGCCCCTTTCGATGCCGACTAGGAGCCGGGTCAATTGACGCAAGCAGCCTCGGCGACGCCGTAGAGACACAACAACCTCGCGGTATTGTCGCTTGCGTCTGCGTTTTCGTCCGAAAGGTCAAAGACGACCGCATCGTCAAAGAGCACCACCGCTTCGGCGCCTGAACCATCCTCAATCGCTGCGGTTTCAAAGACTGGCGACGGTGTCGTCGCCGCAATCTCGGAGATGGCGTCAGCCGCATCGTCAGCGGCGCCCGGCGGCAGATCGTCGGCGTCATTGTCATCGCTCTGCGGCGACGGGTCCGGGATTAGCGTGACTGTCCCCGCGCGGGCGCCCTCGCCCGCGTCCGCGATGCCCGTGAAATTCAATACGTCATCGGAGGAGATCGTGATGTCTCCGCCAGTCCCCGCGGTTGCGCCCGGTCTCGTCGAGGCCAGGCCGGCGAAATCGATCCGCTCGACTGCATTCACCAGAATGCTTCCGCCGTCTCCCGTGTCCTGATTGCTGTCCGCGATTAATCGCGCTGCATCGCCAACCGTCACCGTCCGGCATTCGACTTCGATCTCGCCACCATTGACGCCCGCCGCGTTAAGGTCGCCGGCGATTGAAATCTCGCTGTTGTCCGTCCCTGATAAAATGATCTTGCCGCCGTCCATCGACGCGCTTTCCGCGACCAGGTGGGATTCCACATTGATCACCGTGTTGACAAAATCGCGCGCCGCCGTGGCGGTCAACAAAATCGCACCGCCCGACGCTTCGATGTCGCCGGTTACATCGATGGATCCCGTCTTGTCGCCGGCGCTCGCGGAAGCGGCGAACGTAATCAATTCATCGCCGAAGAAATCCAGCGTAAACGCTTCCCCCGACGCCAGCGCGATTTGCCCGACATTGGCCCGCAACAGCCCGGCGTTTTCGACATTCGGCGCAACAAAGGCGATCATGCCCGCATCGGCGGCGCTGATTGTTCCCCTGTTGATGATGGCGGCGGCGGCGTCTCCAGGTTGATTGAAATCAAAGCTGCCTGCCATGAAATCCGCATTGTCGATATCGTTGGACGTGGCGAGTATGCCGCTGAGATCGACCGTCGCCGTTGACGTGAAAACCACGCCGTTCGCATTGACGAGGAACACCCTGCCGTCGGCCAGAATCTGCCCTTCAATCATGGAGGCGGCGCCGCTGAGCACGCGATTTAAGGCGATGGCGTCGGCGGAAGGCTGATTGAACTGAACGATTTCGTCCGTGGCGACGTCGAAACTGTCCCATTCCACAATGAGGCGGTCCGACGTCTGATCGATGGTCGTGGTCTTGCCGCGCTCGCCCTGTCCCGTGATAAATCCGGCGCCGTCGATAATGGCGCCTCCCTGCGGATCGGCGTAAGCGGCAGTCGCCCCCAGACCGGTCGAGGCGATGGTTACCAGCAAATGCGCCTTAAGAGATTTCATCATGAAGAGCCTCTTTAATATCTCGCCTCTAGACTGAAAAAGAACTTCGGATTTCTGCTGTCGCCCGCATCGAGACGCTTCAGCGGCACGGCTCCTTCAACGCCGGCCGACACATGTTTCGTCAGCGACACTCTTGCGCCGACGGCGACTGAGTAGAGGGATTCGGTTCTGTCTTCGCCGACGGCGAGCAGGCCGTTCTGGCGCACCGCGCCCGCATCGAAACTCACATAGGGCCGCGCCTTGAGCTTTCCGCGCTGAAGAAAATCCGGGGACGCTTGCAATTCGACAAGTCCAACGATGCAGCGATCGCCCGCGATCGCAAACGGATCATATCCGCGCCCGAAGCCCGCGCCGCCGAAACCGCACTGCTCCGACGACAGCAGCGGGACGTCCGCCCCTTGCGCTTTGACGGCCACGATGGCCTTGAGCCATTCATTGACGGTTTGATTGCGGCTTAGATCGGCCTGAAACGAGACGAATTCGCCGCCCGCGCCGTTGCGGCTTGCAGCCGGATCGCCGGCCCTCGTGGCGCCGAGCACATCCCAGCCGCGCGCAAGGCTCAACCGTATCACCGATTTGCCGTTAAACAGCTTTTCATTGGCGTAAGAGACGTCGAGCTCTGTCGTCCAAAGACGATCGAATGTGTTCGGCGTTTCGTCAAACGCGCTCCGAAACTCTTTCCACTTGATACTGGAAGAAACCGTAAGCTGTTCGCCGCGGCGCACAACAACCGGATAAGACACGTTCAGACCGGTCGTCCAACCCTGGGTTTCAAAGCCGAGATCGCGAAGAAACGGGATGCCGGGAGCGGCGACCGAACGGGTTGCGGAAAGCCCGACCGTCAGCCCTTCCGCCGTCAGCACCGTTGCGTAGTTGCCTGAAAGATACGTCAGCTCGTCAAGATCAAAACTCTGTACCGCGCCGACGCCTAGAGTATCGGCGCCGGTGAATATGCCGTTCAAGCCGAGACGGGCGTAAAACTGTTCGCGCCCCACCGCCGAAGACGCCCGATTGTTGACGCCGCCGACCAGCACGAGATTCTTTTCATTGGTCTTCAGGGTCAGCTTCACGCCGCCGTTGGGATTCTCAGGTTGTTCCAAAACACCGGTGACCTTGACGCCGGACACCTGGTTCGCCAGCAGCAGGTAGCGCTCAAGCGCCGATTGCGTCAGGGGACGAACGGATTTCAGTTTTTCACCGTATTTGCGCAGGCGCGTTGCCGTTACCGGCGCCGCGCCGATCACGTCAATCTCGCCAATATAGCCCTCAATAATTCTGATCCGAACCACACCGCCGTCAATCTCCTGGATCGGCACATAAGCAAGGCTCAGCGGATAGCCCGCCTGCGCATAGAGGCCGGTAATGTCGCGCGCAAAGCCGAACACGTCAGAGAGAGGTATTTCGGAACCGAGCTTATCGGCGTAAACGGCCAAGATCTCACCGGTCTGAATTGCGCCGCCGCCTTCGATCACAACGTCATTGAGGACAAAGCGGATCGCTTCCGCGTTTTCCGGCTGATCAACTTCGTATGGGGACAGAATAGCCGGCGCCACCGAGAAATCAGGGGCGACTTCAACTTCGTACTGCGCCTCAATGGCCCCGGGTTGCACCGACGACGGTATGCCGACAGGGTTGTCAAATTTCCCGTCGCTCTGCGCCGCGGCGCCCTGTACCGAGACGGCAAACCCCCAAACCGCCAACGCAAAAAATCGCCATGGCCGCAACAGCGGCCATTCCGCCCCACCAATCAAAACCAAAAAAAGCCCCCTCTCCCCCCGAGCAATGTCAGATCGCAAACTCTACACACCTCCACGCATGCCCGGCAACAGGCGTGCGCCGGATGTTGCATATTGCGACTGCGAATTGCGCGTCGCCAGTCTGGCGCAACGGAGGAAATACTGCGCCGCATGGAAACGATTCTATTTTTTGTTGTATTCGGATCAACGCTTCGGGGCGCCCCTGTTGCAATTTCGCCGCAACAGCAAACGGCGGTGACAGCGTCAAAAAGAGCAGGGCCGCTTGCAATTGCAAGCGGCCCTGCTCGTCGTGACCTCCCCGGGAGGAGCGGGAGCGTCAGTAGCGCAACGCCAGACCGAGCATGAACTCCACAGATCCGTCGAACTCATAAGGATCGCCGTTTGGCTGCACGCCGCCCTGGAGCGGAACCAGCGGTACGACGGTGCTGATGTTGTCCTCTTTCGTCAAATTGCGGACATTCAATGAGAGTTCCATTTCATTGCCCCACGGCGTCTCGCACACATACTCGGCGAAAAGGTCAAGGCGCGTGACCGGGTTGTATCGCAGTACTTCGCCGTTCAAGGTCTTGACGCTCTGCGCAGCGGCGGCGGTCGGGCGAACGGCGCGGCCAGTCCAGGTAAACCCTCCGCCCAACGACAGGCCGTCCAGCGCGCCGGCTTCAAAGTCATATTTCGACCATATGGCCAGCTTGTTTGGAATCTCGTCCACCAGTGGTTGCCCAACTACAAAAGTTGACGATCCGCTGGCCGTCACTTCCGTGTCGACATGAGAGAAGCTGAACACGGTCATCCAGTTATCAACCGGCTGGATAAACGCGTCGAAATCAAATCCCTGCGCCTCCACATCGCGATCGTTGTCGGGTCCGCGCACTTCCTCGTCGATGAAGTAGTAGCCGAAGGTCCCGACGATGAGATCGTCAAACAGGCTGTATTTGACGCCAAACTCAATCTGATCACCTTTTCGCACCGGCGGCGCTTGCGAGAAGTCCGGATCGTTAAGGTCCGGCAACTGTGATTGGGAGTAATTCCCGTACAGACCAATACCTTCAATAATATCGAAAACGGCGCCGCCTTGAATCAGCCATTCCTCGCTGTCGGCGATGACTTCCGTCATGACGGGTGAAACACGCGGATCAGACTGGTCGATTTCTATGTCGCTATAGGTCACCCCAGCGAGGACATGCAGCCGGTCGTCAAAAAATGCGCCCTGATAGTTCAGAAAGCCGCTCTTCTGTTTGATTTCTCGGTCCCTCGCCAGGACGGTTGTGAAAAAGACATCGGCCGCGCCAGCGTTGAAGTTGAGACTTCTGGTATTGACGTCCTCAATTTCGAAAAACTCAAAAAAGAAACCGGAAGTTTGTCCCGATTCCCGCGGGCGCATGATGATCAGACGTTGATCCTGATCGAAAAAATCAAACCCTGATATGAACCGGTGGTCGCCCGCGTCATCGGCCACAAAGGTGACAAGACCGCTAAGCTGGTCGATATCGTTCTTTAGCGACAGATTTTCCGTCAGCCTGCGTAGTTCGAAGTCGGCGGGATCGGTTGTATCCGGGTCGGCGCCCGCTCGCGGCAAAACACGATAGAAGATGTCAATACGCGGCCGGTTGCCCGGTCCGAACACAAAATCGCGGTTGTGATCATTGTAGGAAAGCGACGCGATAATCCGGTCGTCGGCAAAACTCTGAGTAATCGACGCCGACCAGTCTTCAAGCGACTCTTCTATGTCCGTACTGGCGCCGAAATAGCTTGCGCGTGGATCGATATCGTACGCCAGCGCCAGAGGAATCTCTTCGCCAGGCGTCGGGCCCGGTATAGTGAGTTCAATACCGAACGGGCGGTCGGTTCGGTCCGTATTGATCTGATAGCGGTAATACTCCAGATCAACCACCGTGTTTTCGAAGGGCCGGAACTGAAATGACGGCAAGATCGCATTCAGTTCATTGTCCGTCCTTGTTTGGAAGCCGGTGTCTTGCTGATACCCGCCGACAAACCGAAAGGCGCCGACGGCGCCGTGCTCCGCTTCCAGCCCAATGTCGCCGACATTCAGATCGACGTTAAATCCGCGATTGTCGCGGCTGTCTTCGCTAAAGCCGTAATAGGCGCCCAGCTGGCCGAAGCTGTCTCCGATACGCGCCTTTTTCGTGATCGTGTTGATTCCGCCGCCGGGCGTCACCGGACCATTGAGCGTCGCTGTCGGTCCGCGAACAATTTCAATGCGCTCGATTGTAAACCCCGGCGAGTCGCTGAGGTGAACAAATCCATTGCGAAAGAACTCGCCTGTGTTGAAGCCGCGAACCCGCTTGTCTTCTACCGCGGCGCTGAACTGCAACGCATCGCGCTGGGTCAGCAACTGCAGGTCTTCGATTGCGTCTTTCGTAAACACCTGGACGTTGATCGGCACTTCGTCGATAGGAACATTGATGCGGGCGGCGCTCTGCGTCGTTTCCGCCCGATAACCTTCAACGACGATGACATCGGTAAGACCTGATTCTGATCGGGCGTCGTCGTCGCCGTCCTGCGCGAAAGCCGCAGCCGAAAAACAAGACAGGCAAAGAGACGCCGCAGTCCCGGTAAGCAGCACGTTCTTCATGGGTATATCCCTCCCGATATGCACTTTTATAATTTTAATGTATACGTTATTGCATCCATCGTCAAATCCATCAGAACGGCGCTAGCGGTTGTTTTCACCGCGTTTTATGTTGCGCAGCAGCAATTCATCGACGTTCGCCGGTCGGTAACCGCCAAACAGAACGCTTGCGGCGTACCCAACCGAAAAGAGCACGACATGCCCGAGCACCCCGATCAGAATTGCGTTCAACGGGAAGTTGAAGACGCCCAAGTCCAACAGCTGAGCGCCCGGCTCAGTTAGGACCCCCCATGCGGTAAACAGCGCGCACGCCGCGATGCCGGCATGGGCGCCGGTGCGGGTGGCGCGCCTCGTCATGAACCCCAGCGAAAACAACCCCAACGATCCGGCTGAGACGATTACGGCGATAATCAGCGCGCGTTCTGCAATTGGCGCGGCGCCCTCCTCCGGCATCAACAAAACCCCGACGCCGCTGGCGATCAGTCCGGCGACAGCAACCATCGTCCGCCCAAAGATGAGTTTGGTGCGATCCTGCAAACGCGGCAAAAACCGCTCCAGATAGTCTTTGGTCAACACTGTTGCGATGCTGTTGAGATCGGAGCTCATCGACGACATTGACGCGGCAAGTATAGCGGCCAGCATCAATCCCGTGACGCCGGCCGGCAGATGATTGACAATGAAATGCGGCAGCGCCTGGTCGCCGAGCATCGGCGGCGGCGCTCCAGACAGTTGATAAAAGCCGAATAACAGGGCGCCGATGATGTTGAAGGCGAACAGGACCGGCACGGAGAGATAGGCGCCGGTAAGCGCGCCGCGCTTGGCTTCTTCATCGGTCTTGGCAATGAGGTAGCGCTGCACCATATGCTGGTCGCAGATGTATCGGCGGCTCCATTGAACGGTCATGGCAAGCATAAAAAGCCAGATCGTCCGCTCTTCAGGTTCAGCAAGGCTTGCAAAAGAGAGCTCGGTGGATCCGAATGAAAAACGCCCGGCTTCCCATGCCGCACCGACCACGGCGAAAGGGGCGCCCGCTTCCGGGGCGAACAGCAGTCGGAGCAAGATGACAACGCCGCCGCCGATCAGGATGACGCCCTGGACAAGATCGGTCCACACAACAGCCGTAATGCCGCCAATCGCGGTATAGACCAGGGTAAACACCGCAATCCCAAGGATAAGCGTCTCCAGCGGCCATCCGGTCATAAGATTGAGCGCTATCGCCGTCGTCAGGAGCGTCACGCCGATGTCGAACGTGCGCTCCATCAAAAACCCAAATGACGAGTACAGACGGCCGGTTAATCCGAATCGTTTGCCGATATATTCATAAGCGCTCATGCCGACGACCCGTCGGTAAAACGGCGCCATATAGTGAGCGACAAAGAACAGGACGAGCGGCAAGACAATAAAACCGGGCGCCAGCACTAAGCCCTTTTGATAGACGATGCCAGGATGGGCGACGAGCGTGTTGCTGCTGATCAGCGTCGCCATCAGGGTGAAACCGACAAGCCAGTGCGGCATGCGGCGGTCGGCGATGAAATAGCGCGACGTCGATTTCTGACCGCGGGATGCGTAGAGCCCGATGCCGGCGACGATGATTAAATAGCCGACAACAACAACGACGTCGGTAAGCGGAAGCGTCATATCGCCAGTCCTGCCCTAGGCCGATGCAGCAATATGCGGGCTCTCTCTCAGCGCGTCAGCCACGGCGTCAGCGATATCGCGCGTTCCGGCCGCCCCGCCGATTTCAAAGGGACGCAATTCACCCGACGCAAACGCTAAATCAACCGCATGGCGAACAAGCGCTCCGGCCTTGGCGCAGGTTGCGTTGTCGCACCGCTCCCCCAACCACTCCAGCATCATCGCGCCGCTGAGAAACATGGCTGTCGGATTCGCTTTGCCTTGGCGCGCGATGTCCGGCGCGCTGCCGTGACAGGGCTGAAAGACAGCATGATCGTCGCCGATATCGGCGGACGGCGCAAATCCCATGCCGCCCATCAGCGCGGCGCCGACGTCGGACAGGATGTCGCCAAACATGTTTTCCGTGACCAGTACGTCATAGATCCAAGGCTGTTTGACGAGGTTCAGACCAACGGCGTCGACATAAGCGTGGTTAGTGATCACGCGAGGGCGCGCTGACGCGCGCTCGTTAAAGATTCTCCGGAAGAACGCCAGCGCGCCCAATACGTTCGCTTTGTCGACGCACGTCACGACGCCGGACCGCCCCGCAGCGCGGCGCTTCTCGCCGAGATCCAAAGCGAAGTCAAAGAGTTTTTCACAGACCGCGCGCGTAATGACCATCGTATCGCGCGCGGCGCGGTCATTCGATTCGACCACGGTGCGGCCGCGGGCGGCAAACAGGCCTTCAGTCGACTCTCTGATTAAGGCGATATCAAGCGCACGCGCCCGCTCATCAGACAATACCGGCGCCAGGCCGGGGATGGTCCTGATCGGTCGCACGCCGGCGTAAAGCCCAAGGGTTTCCCGCAATTCCAATTGCGGTGCGATTTCCGTCCCGTCCGGATACCGAATTTCAGGCAGCCCCATCGCCCCCAACAAAATGGCGTCAGCGTCCTGGGCAGAGGCGAATGCGTCTTCCGATATAGACACGCCGGCGCGTTTATAGTGCTCCGCGCCTGCCGAAATCTGCTCAAAACGCAGCTTGGGACCGCCGGCGGACGCAACGGCGCTTTCCAGTATCGAGATACAAGGCTCCATAACTTCAGGGCCGATGCCGTCTCCCGCCAATACCGCAATCTTAAACCCTGGCGCCGTCATTTCATTCGCCCCCTGCATGAAGCGTCATAGTCCTGACGCGCTTTATTCTAACCATTGGTTTTGTAATCCTGTCGAAGGCCTCAAAGTGGGCGGTATTCAGGTGCTTCTGAAACTCGCTGTCCGACGCGTATATTTCGTAGAGAAGAATTTTCCCACGCTCATCATTGTCAATGCACACATCGAAACGAAGACAGCCCGCCTCCAAATTGAGGCTGTCGTATGACTGCTGCTTAACGGCGGCGAGAAAGTCCGTGCGGTGCGTTTTGTGAATTTCGAAATCGACGACAACAACAAACATCATAAGCTCAATCTGGAAAACGCCGTTGCAACTCGTCCATCTGCTCCTGGGACAGCAATTTGACCTCGCGGCCGTACAAGAGCAGGTAAAGTCGCGCCGTTTCCTCTATCTCCTCGATAGACGCGCAGGCCGCTTCTAGAGATCGCCCGCTAGCGACGGGTCCGTGATTGGACAAAAGCACGGCGCGATGCTCCGCGGCGACGGCGGCGACGGCGTCGGCGAGCCGCTTGTCGCCTGGCGCAAAATACGGCACAGCGCGCAATGCCCCGACGCGCATTACGTAATACGCCGTCAGCGGCGGCAGCGCGTTGGCCTCGTCGATATCGCTGAGACAAGAGACCGCCACCGCATGGGTCGAATGCAGGTGCACCACCGCACTGTCGTTCGGCCGTTGCGCCAACATTTTGAGGTGCAGGAACGCTTCCTTGGACGGCTTATCTCCGGCCACATGGCGCCCTGTCTGGTCTAGTTTGGAGATTCTCTCCGGATCAAGCGCACCAAGGCGCATGCCGGTCGGCGTTACAAGAATGCCCTCGTCGATACGCATACTGATATTACCAGAAGCGCCCGGCGTTAATCCCGCTGCGGCAAGCGCTTGCCCGCGCGCCGCAATCATGTCTCTTGCTTTGGTTTCGCTTATCATCATGATTGCAGGGTCGCGAGTGCGTCGGCGTAAAAATCCGGGCCGCCGAAATTTCCCGATTTGAATGCGATGCTGACGCCATCCGCCTGCATATCAAACATCCACGGAACGCCGGGCGCGATCTCCCGGCCAACTTCCAACGCCTTGAGTTCAAGCGCGGCGGCAACAGCGCCGGACGTCTCCCCTCCCGCCACAATGAAGGTGCGCACGCCCCGCCGATGGAGCGCGCGCGCGATCTCGCCATGCAGTCGTTCGAAAGCGTCGCCGAGCGCGGCGCGACCGTGCGTCGCCTGCGCGTCCTGAACAGCCTCCGGCTGCTCGGTGGACGAGATCACCACAGCGGCGGCGTTCAATTGCGCCGCCTCATCAGCGACCTTCCGTCCGGCGGCTTCGGGGTTCGTCGTCATGGCGGCGTTCAGTTGAAACGACGGAAACGTTTTCGATGCGCGCGACGCCTGTTCCAAAGACGCCGCAGAACAACTGCCGGAGAGAATCGCGACTACCCCATCGGCTTTGGGAACACGCATGTCCAGGCGATTGCTGTACTCACCTTCCACAGCGGCATTAACTCTTGCAAGGCTTTCGCCGAAAGCAGATCCGCCGGTTACAAATTTCAGGGGTGCGCAGGCGTTTGCGATGGTGTCGAGATGTTCGGTCGAAATTGCATCGACTATAGAAAAACGCGTTCCCGCTTCGAGAAGGCGCGACATCGCCGCCGCTACGGCGGCAGGCCCCTCGTTGACGGTTTCTAAATCTACCAGCCCGACAGAATTGTTCTTGCATTGTCGGGCGAGATGAACTCTCAAGTCGGATTCCGTCATCGGCGTAAGCGGATGGTCGCGCATCGACGAACGCGACAGCAAGCTGTCGCCAACGAACAAATGCCCTTTGTAAACTGTGCGGCGGTTCGCTGGAAAAGAAGGAACAAAGGGGACGGCGCCGGCGTCAAGGCTGGCCGCCATCGCTTCGGCGACAGGCCCAATGTTCCCCCGCGCCGTTGAATCAAACGTTGAACAATACTTGAAGAAAAACTGTTGCGCGCCCCAGTCACGCAGCACGTTGGCAGCGCGCAGCACGGCGTCGACGGCGTCGTTTTCCGGCGCGGTTCGCACCTTCAGGGATATGACGACAGCGTCCACAGCTTGCGGCGGTTCCGCATCGTCTGCGCCGCCAAAGATTTGCGCCACCCGCGCGCCCCCGCGGGACAAGGCGAGCGCAAGATCTGTTCCGCCGGTGAGATCGTCAGCAACGCATCCCAGTCTCAGACCCATGGACATCCTTTTCGCTACGTTTGAATAGCGCCCGATTGTATCCTGCCGAAAAATAGCGTATACATTATTTTATGCACAGTCAAAGACGAAAATGACGCACGCCGGGCAATCCGGACCGGAGATCGGCTATCTCGGTTCCGGTCTTGTCAGACCGGAATGCGTTGTGACGACTTGGTCGGGCGATGTTTTTGTATCGAATTTCGACGGCGGCGTGACTCAGTTGACGAAACAAGGCGCCCGCGAGGATATTTTGGCCCGGGACGCCGGCGTCTCGTTGAAGACAAACGGATTTGCGATAACCCCCGACATGAGCTTCCTCATCGCCAACCTAGGCGACGAGGGCGGCGTTTGGCGCTTACGCCGCGACGGCTCGGCCGCGCCTTTCCTTACGATATTTGACGGCGCGGCGCTGCCGCCCGCTAACTTCGTGTCCGTAGACGAATGCGGCGGCGTTTGGATTTCCATCAGTACACGCGCAACTCCCAGGGCGAAGGCGTATCGCCCTGATGTCGCCGACGGATTCATTCTCTATGTCGACAACTCGGGCGTGCGCTTAGCCGCGGACCAGCTTGGTTATACAAACGAGGTCCATCGCCGTCCCGGCGACGACTGGCTCTATGTCAACGAAACATTTGCTCGGCGTCTTTCACGGTTCAAAGTCTATGGGCCGGGCAAACTCGGCCGTCGCGAGACGGTTTGGGAGTTTGGGCCGGGCGAATTCCCCGACGGCCTGTGGTTCGACGACGACGGCGGCGTCATCGTCACCTGTATCATTTCAAATCGGGTCCTGCGCATCTCCTCAGGCGGGGTCTCGACCGTCCTTGTCGAGGACGCCGATCCGATCCACATTGCCCGGGTCGAAGCCGCATACAAGGCGGGAATCATGGGCCGGAACGAACTCGACAGCACGCCTGCGCAGCGGCTTCGGAACGTGTCAAGCATCGCTTTTGGCGGCGAGGATCGAAAAGACGCATTCCTCGGATGTTTGCTCGATGATAAAATCGTGACATTCAGAAGCCCGTACGCGGGCGTTGCGCCGCCGCACTGGAAATGGATCTGAGAGGCCGGGCGTCCGGCCGATGAGCGAAACATGGCTGCGAAGACGTCAGAATGCAGGACGATATGTCGGTAACCGAAAAAGACACCGCGCAATCGAAGGGCGGAAAGTCGCTGGTCGAATTGGCGTATGACGAGATCAAGGACCGAATCCTGACCAACGCCTACCCGCCGGGACATCAGGCCCTGGAACAGGAAGTCGCCGCCGATTTGGGAGTGAGCCGCACGCCCGTGCGCGAAGCGCTTATTCGGCTGGAGAATGAGGGCCTGGTCCGTCTGATCCCGCGCCGCGGGATGCGCGTCACGCCGCTGTCGCCTGACGACATGCGCGAAATCTATGAAGTGCTGACCGCTGTTGAAACCATGGCTGTGGAGCTGTTGGCTCGTCAGAAGCCGTCAAAAGCAAAAATGAAAACAGCAAGCGACGCCCTGGCCCAGATGGATCAGTCCCTGCGCGCCGGCGACCTTGAGAAATGGGCCGAGGCCGACGATCGCTTTCATCGAGCCTTGCTTGACGCGTGCGGGAACTCCCGGCTCGCGGCGATTGCAGCGACGGTCCGGGACCAAGGACACCGGGCGCGATTGCTGACGCTGCGCTTGCGGGAGAAACCAACCAAATCAAACAAGGAGCACCGCGAGGTCCTGAACGCGATCCTGCGCGGAAACTGGGAGCGCGCGCGCGATTTGCACTACGCTCATCGTATTCGGACCAGCGAGACGCTGACGGAGATTCTGGAGCATTACCGGTTTCCGCAGTTGTGATTTTGTTATCCGTTTGACGCAGATCGTCGCGAAATAGCGACGCAGACGTCTTCGCCTCTAACGCCGAGCGGGCGTCGCGCCGCAACGTCTTTGAATATGCAAAGACTGTCGCTGTCGGGTTAGAACACCGGGTTCTCTCCTCCTCCTTGAGTGCGTCCGCTTCATGTCATGCAGCAGACGTCAGTAGCGCGATTTCTTCGCGCCTGCCGAAGACCAATCGATTTGCGGCCAGGGATAGGAACAAAGACGTGACAAGCGTGACAAACATCGCGTGAATGTAATGAAACGGCGTCCACACGAAGCTGAGCACCGCGTAGACCGCAACGCCGGACACAACGCCGAAAATCGCCGCGCGCGCATCCACATTACGAAACGCCAGTCCAACGATGAATGCTGACAGGATCGGCATGGACAACAAACCATAGAGCTGCTGCACGGTATTGATGATGCTTTCCTGGGACGCAAAGAATGGCACGAGCAGGATCGCCATGATCGTCATCACCGCAGAAACAACGCCGCTTAATCGCGGTACGCTTTTGACTTTCCCTAGATATGATGCGTGGATATCGCATACGTACAACGCCGCGGACGCATTGAGAATGCTGTTAAACGTCGTAAGCACCGCCGCCGCGATGCCGGCCGCGAAGGCGCCGGACAGCCACGCGGGCAACACGTCCCCGACAATGCGGCCGTAAGCTGCATCATTGATGTCCCCGTAAAGCTTGAAGGCAACAATGCCTGGCACCGTGACAATTATCGGTACGATGAGCAAACGAATGCCGGCGGCGGTCAATACGCCCTTTTGCGCCTCTTTCACATTTGGCGCCGCCATCGCCCGCTGGGTAATTGTCTGATTGGTGCTCCAGTAGAAGGTCTGAATAAAAATCATGCCGGTAAGCAGCGTGTGCCATGGAATAGGAGACTCATTGTCGCCGATTAACGTCAGCCGTTCCGCAGGAATCCCCGAGAAATCGAAATTGATTGCTTTCAAAGCGAGAAACACCACCAACAGCGCAAGCGAGAGAATCAACACGCCGCTATAGGTGTCGGAAACGGCGACAGCGCGCAGTCCCCCAAGAATGGCGTAAGCCGCGCCGACAATAGCGAACGCGATCGCAACCGCGATAATGGGAAACTCCACATCTGTCATAGAAAGAAGGAACAGCGATCCGCCATAGAGGATCGCCGGTAGAAAAATGAATACATTGCCAAACAGGAAAAGAACGGAAATGAGCGCACGAATGTTTTTGTCGCCGTATTTCTTTTGAAGCAGCTCAGTCGTGGTCGTGCAGTTGTTGCGATAGTAAATCGGCAAGAACACAAACGCCAGAATGAATAGTCCAGCGACAGCTGCGAACTCCCACCAGGCCAGCAACAGCATTTGGTTGCCGTTCATGCCGACCAGTTGATCTGTAGACAGATTTGTCAGTGTGATCGATCCGGCGATGAAGTACCAGGACAGACCTCCATTCGCGAGAAAGTAGTCGTGCCCTGAACTCTTATCCCCCGCGCGCGCACCGCGGCAGTGAAGATACGTCGCCAGACCAATAAGCGCCGTGATGAGGAGGAAGATCGAAGCCTGTACCGGATTTACCATTTTGTTTTCGCCAATTGCGGCGGTTGCTCAGGGGCGTCAATCCGCCATCGAAGTTTGAGAGGTCTTTCGCCGGCCACGTCGGCGCGTCCACTCGACGGGTAGAAAAAGGGCGACGCAGCGTTAGCCGCGTCGCCCACCGCAAAAGAACGTTCGGGAGGGACACGTTCTCATGGAAACATGCAAGCCGCGAGCGCATCGATGAACGCCGCGCGCCCGCGGCTTTACTCGCACTTAAAACGCCGCCCGCACGCCGACCAGGTAACGCGAACCAGTGCGGGAGTAGTTCAAGAAGCGGTTCGGAAAACGCGAGAAATCGCGGGTGTCCGAACCGGTGATGTTGATGCCTTCCGCATAGACCTGGAAGTTGTCGCTAACATCGTACGCCGCGGAGAAGTCGAGCTGGCCGAATGATTCCCGTTGCTGCGGTTCGCTGAAGAAGGAGAAGCATTGGAACAAAAATTCGTCGCGGTAGTTATAGGCGAGACGCGCCTGAATCGGACCTTTTTCATAGAAACCGGTCGCATTGAACGAATGCGGCGACAGACCGTTATAGTCGCAATCCGCCACCGGCGTTCCTTCCTGGCGATCAATCTCGCTAGTCACATAGGTGTAGTTGAGCTGCGTGCCGAAACCGTCCCACGGCGCCGGAAGCGTATCGAACGTGGTTTGGAACGCGAATTCAAAGCCCGTGATCGACCCGCTCTCGCCGTTGCGGTCGCGCGTGTCGGCGAAATCAACGTTCACCGGCAAATCCATGCCCGTCGTGTTGCCGACATTGCCCGCCGGAATAACGACCACGCCGGGCACCAACAACGTTTGAGATTCGATGAAGTTCTCAAACTCCTTATGGAAACCGGTGACCCCGATAAATCCGGTCTCGCCGAAGTAATATTCGAACGACACGTCGTAGTTTGTCGATTCAAACGCTTCGAGGAACGGATTGCCGCCGGTGGACGTCGGCGCGTTGGATCGCCCGCCGAAAGAATTGGCGACGCCAAGCTCCGTCAGCGTCGGCCGCGTGACCGTCTCGGAGAACGCCAAGCGAACGACTGTGTTATCCGTCGGTTCAACCTTCAAGTTGAATGACGGCAGGAAGTTCACATAGCGATTGTCGATTGCAACCGTGGTCGCCGGGCCAAACACCGGGGCCAGCTGCGTGTCGCCGTCGGACTCGCGGAATTCGACGACGGGCTGATCTACGCCTGTTGACGTCGTCTCCGTAATGGCGACCCGGAAGCCGAGATTCGCGCTCCATGGCAGGTCGCCGTCAAAGTCGCCGCCCCACTGCGTATTGAAGTAAGCGGCGTAGACCGTTTCTTCCACAGCGAAACTGGCGCCCGGATTGAACTCCGGTTCGTAAAAACCGAAGATCGACCCGCCCGCCGCGTCACGGCGCGCAATGAGATCGGCGTCATTGAGCCCGCGCGCGCTGTCGGCGAAGTCCGTCACCGGGTTTCCGTCCGGATCTTCCGTCGTCGAAAGACCATTCCGCGCCGGATCGCTAATGTTGGCGGGGTTGTTCAATTCTGCGAACGCATCAGCAAAACTGAAGCCGAGGATTTGCGGCGGAACCGTATTCGCCCCTGTCACGCCGTCGAGAAATCCTTCAAACGAGAACGGCGTCAAGAACGCGGTGCTTTGCGGCGCGACATTGTATCCGCAATAAGCGCAGAAGATATCAGCGCCCTGCGTCGGCGAGAAATTGTCGAAGGTGTCCTGAATCTTCTCGCGATCGGTAAAGAACGCGCCAAATGAAATATCCTGCAGGAAGCCCTTGTCGATCGTCCAGGTTCCGTCGAATTTCGCTTCAAAGATCTCGTCTTCGACTTCTGTTCGGTTCACATTGACAAAGTGAAGTCGCTGAATCGACGTGTCCGTGGCGCCGACGATATTCGTAATCGTTGAAATGCCGTCGGTGTTGGAGAGTTCGATCAGCGGCGAAGACGGCGCGAGCGCGCCGATCACGACAAACGGATTGACGCTCTCGCGTGTTGCGCGCGAATACGCCACGTCGATGTTTGCGTTTACCGTATCGGAAACATCCCAATCAAAATTGCCGCCGATCGCATAGGTTTCCGCGTCGCGGTCGTTCGGCGCGTTAATGACGTTGTCGTTTTGCGACGGACCGGTAACGCCGGCCAATCCGGGATTGCGGGTGATAAAGTCTACGCCCGGACGGCTAAACGATACGACCGTTCCGTTTCCATCAATTGCCGGGTCGATAAACGGCGGACTGAAGAAGCCGGAAAACTCCGTGGCGAAGGAATCGACGTCGAAGCTTGTGTAAAGACCGTCGACCGTCAAGGTGAATCGGTCGCCGTCGGAAACCTGCCCGGTTGCGTTGATCGTCAACCGTTCACGGTCTTGAATGTCGCGGCGATGGACAACCTGCTGTTGCACACGCGCGCCATCGGGCAAAGCGCCCAGATCATCCGGATCTAAAAGACCGGACGAGGTTTCCGGTGCAGCAATCGTCGTATCGCCGGTGCGGAGGGCGAAACCATTCGTAAATGAGGAATCTTCCTGCGCCTTGCGTTCGCTATAGGATGCGCCGACTAGCAGGCCGAGAGTCCCCGCGTCGTTTTCCCATGACGCGACGCCTGAGAACTGAGGGCTGAATTCCTCGCGCAGCGTGTCGTAAAGTCCGGCGGCGTTCAGCGTGAACGAGGTGCCGGTGTCGAGCGGGCGGGCGGTGACGATGTTGACCAGGGCGCCGATACCGCCAGACTGCAGATTCGGCGTAGACGTTTTGAACACCTCCGCGCGCTGCAAGACGTCCGATGAAAGAACATCGAATGAGAACTCGCGGCCGGGATTGTCGGTCGCGAGTGTCCGGCCGTTCAACGTAACGGCGTTAAACTCCGGCCCGAGACCGCGCACCGTGATGAACTGGCCCTCGCCGCCCGATCGATCGATCGCCACGCCGGTGATTCGCTGCAGGGCTTCTGCAAGGTTTGTGTCCGGAAACTTGCCGACGTCTTCTGCGGAAATCGCGTCCACGACCTGTTCCGCCTGACGTTTTACGTCAAGGGATTGTTGCAAGCTTCCGCGAATACCGGTGACGACGATGACGTCGCCTGTGTCGTCCTGCGCTAGCGCGCCAGAAACCGGCAAAACGGCGCAGATTGCGGTGCTCAGAAGTAATCCCCTCAGCTTGTCCATTCATTCCTCCCATGGTGCTGCGTCGTTTCGGCGGTTGTGCACAACAAGCAAGCCAGCCTGCGATTCCGTTACGACGTTGTCTCGCCGGCGATTGAGACTGGTTTTTCTATCCGGCGACGCGCCATATTTGTCATGATGCGGTTTTCACACGCCATGGGGCGAATGGCGCTTCATGTGTTTTTTGGTATGCGGATGACAATCGCGTACTTGACGCAACCGCGCGTCAGTATTTCTTGGGATGAATTCGCGCTCGAAACTCTCTCGGCGACCAACCAATCGTTTTGCTAAACTGTTTGCTAAAATGATATTCGTCACAGTAGCCTAGCTCTTCGGCAATATCACGCAACGTGAGCGAACGATCGCTGAGCAGATCGCAGGCCTGTTCTATCAATGCTGCGGTGCGATACTTGCCAGGCGGCATGCCTGACAGCTTTCGGAATTTTTTTCTGAAAACTTCATAAGCGACGCCCATTTTGTTGGCGGCGCCGTGCAGATCGGCTTCTTCGGCAATGACCTCCTTGGCCTCTTCTAGCCACTCGATATCCGCTTCTATGTCGTCTCGAGCTGCATGCTGAATGTCGATAAGCAAGCTCTGCATTCGCATCGCTTCCGCCATCATCTTGAAGGAATCGCCCTTGTTGCTTTCTCCAATCGTCTTTTTGATTCGGTCGAGCCAATAGTCCGACGGATGCAGGTGAACGACGGGTTTCGAAATATCGAAGCAGCCCTCGCTCCTCCACAAATCGAATACAGGCCCCTCGAAAACCAGATAAAGCTCGTCCCATCGATCGCCCGGCGGCGGGCCGTACCAATGCTCGAGTTCCGGCAGAACAATGATTGCGTCGCCGGGATTCACTTCAAAATTCATCCCATGCTCGTCTTCGTAGGAGCCGCCGCCGCGCAGGACGTAGACGAGCGTAAAATGCGGCAATATTCGGCTTGACGTTAAGACGCCGGCTCCATTCTTCACAAAACAGGCCATTCGAATTCCGCCAATCGGCGAAATAGACATATTTCTTACGAAAAAGGAGCTTTGTTCCATGTCTGTGCAGCCTCTGACGACGCCGTTGGAAAGCTGTCGGCCAGACCTGAATACCAAAAAACACATTATTGTCCCAGTTCGGACCTTCACAGAACCAGCGTTGTGCTTACCGTTGGGGACCGCAAATGTCGGCGGCGTTGCGGCGTGAATTGCTCAGCCGCGTTCCGGTTGGCGTTTTTTGTCCGCCATGGCAGTGTGGTTTGAAGGACTAGCTTGCGGGGACATCGCTGAAAAGTGGCAGTGCAAAAGCGACAAGGCAGTTATAGACGCCGGCCAGCAAATCGACGGAATCAGTCGCATGTGGGATTGTGGGGTCGATCAGAGAATCAGCTGAATCGGACAAAACTGTGAGCAGCCGGAATACGACCACGCGAATCAAAACCAACGACGCGGTTTCCGAAGACTTTATCTCACTAAAGTCGGAAGAAACCGAACTCATTTTGGAGGCGCGTATCGGCGCGCGCCCACAAGTTCTCTATTGGGGGCCCGCCCTCTCCCATTCGCCGCCTGAAGAATTGAAACTGCTGTCGGTGCGGCAATGGGTGCACGGCAGCGCCGCGATCGACGTCTCGCCGTCGCTATCGAATGAACTTGCCGCGGGGGTCTCAGGCCCGCCTGGGTTTATCGCCCATCGCAGCAGCACTGACTGGGCCGCCATTTTTCCGGTGACGGAGATCAAAAGGAGCGCGTCTGACAGCGTCGAGATCATTTGCGTCGATGAAAACACGCGGATGCGAGCGCTTTACAGGATTTCTCTCAACCCGGAGAGCCACGTTATCGAGGCGACGACATCGATCACCAATCTGGGCGATACGCCTATTACGATCGATTGGTGCTCGGCCCTTTGTGTGCCGCTTGAACGTCGGCTGACAAGACTGATGGCGTTTACCGGGCGATGGGCCCTGGAATTTCAACGACAGGAGATTCCCAACTTTCGAGGAAGCTATCTCCGAGAAAACAAGAGCGGGCGGACCAGCCACGATAACTTCCCCGGCCTTATCGCGCTGACCGAATTCACCAGCGAAAAATCCGGTACGGCGGCTGCGTTTCATTTGGGCTGGAGCGGAAACAACCGGGTGCGCGCCGACCGGCATTCCGACGGCCGCGCCTTCTTGCAAATGGGCGAATTGTTTTATCCCGGCGAAATGGAACTTGCAGGCGGCGATACTTATACGACGCCGACGCTTTACGCCGCGCGGTCCGATCACGGATTGAACAGACTGTCGCAGCACTTTCACACGCACGTAAATACATCTGTCTTAGACACGCGCATTCGACACAAACCGCGCCCGGTTCATTATAACACTTGGGAAGCGGTCTATTTTGATCATTCCGAAGCGCATCTCATGGAGCTGGCTGAAAAGGCCGCCTCGGTGGGCGCCGAAAGGTTCGTGCTCGACGACGGTTGGTTCGGCGCCCGCCGGAACGATCGCGCCGGCCTGGGTGACTGGTGGGTTTCGCCGGACGTCTATCCGAACGGATTAGGGCCGCTTTCACAAAAAGTCCGCGCGCTTGGCATGGACTTCGGCATCTGGTTCGAACCTGAGATGGTGAATCCGGACAGCGACCTTTATCGCGCGCATCCCAATTGGATCCTTGAAGCGCGCGGCGTCGAACAGGTGCCTGTTCGCGACCAATACACGCTCGACCTAACCCGTCGCGAGGTTTCTGAGCATCTCTTTGAGAGAATGAGCGCGATCGTTAGCGAATATGATGTGGCTTACATCAAGTGGGACATGAACCGGGAAATCCATCACCCGGCGAGTGCGGGACGCGGCGTTATCCATCGCCAAACCAACGCTGTTTACGCATTGATGCGGAAACTTCGGGAAGCCCATCCGGATCTTGAGATCGAAACCTGTTCGTCCGGCGGCGCCCGAACCGATTTCGGCGTTCTCAAATATGCCGACCGTATGTGGTTGTCGGACTCTAACGATGCATTGGACCGCCAACACATACAGCGCGGCGCCAGTTACTTCTTCCCGCTCAATGTCAGCGGGAGCCATGTCGGCCCCAGGGTTTGTCACGTAACCGGGCGAACTTTAAGCATGGAGTTTCGAGCCGCAACGGCGATCTTCGGTCATATGGGGCTAGAGTTGAATCTGCTGGAGGAATCTGAAGACGACCTTGAAACACTGCGCTGCGCTGTCGACATTTATAAAAAGCACCGCATGCTCATTCACGAGGGCGACTTCGTACGCCTCGATGAGTCTGAGTATCTGAATATGATCGGGGTTGTCGCAAAAGATAAGCGTGAGGCGATTTTTAGCTGCGCCAAGACCGCCGGCCACAGTACAACGCTGCCGGGACGATTCCGTTTCGCTGGTCTTGATCTGCACCGGAAATACGAAGCAAGAATAATCTGGCCGACGACAAGCTTTTCCGTGACGGCGCCGTCTATCGTCGAGGCCGCCGATCTGATGGGAAATGGAACAACGTTTTCCGGAGAGGCGTTGTTGGTTCACGGATTCCAGTTACCGCTAATGTATCCGGAATCCTGCATCATCTATCATTTTAAGGCCGTATAACCGACTATACGTGACATCGCAGCTGGAATTCGCGCCGGGACGAGAAAAGTCAGTCAATGATCGATGACCTTGCAGAACTGAAGCAGAAGGCCGCCGGCAAACCGATTTACAAGCGGCGCTTTCAGAAGGCCGACGGCCGCGACTTGTTCATGTACGGATATAAACCGCACACAGAGGCGCCGTTGCCGCAAGACAACGCAGACATCGCGAAGGGCGGTGAGATGCGCTGGCATCCGTTGCGCCGTGAATGGAACGTGTATGCATCCCACCGCCAAAACCGAACGTACAAGCCGGCCTCGACAGACAATCCCCTAGCGCCCTCCAGCCCCGGTCAACCGCCGACGGAAATACCGTTTACAGATTTTGAACTTGCGATCTTTGAAAACAAATTTACGAGCTTTCACCCTGACGCCGCTTCGCCGCCCGCAATTGAGGGCGTTCGCACGGATCGCGCGTTTGGTCGTTGCGAAGTTGTTGTCTATACCCCCGAACCTGTCGGAAGCTTAGCGACAATCAGCCAGGACAGGCGCAGGCTCCTCATCGCCGCATGGAACGACCGGTATGAAGCGCTTTTTGCGCTCGGCTGCAAGTATGTTTTGCCTTTTGAAAGCCGCGGCGACGAAGTCGGCGTAACACTGCATCACCCGCACGGACAGATATACGCATTTCCCGAAGCGCCAAAACCGCAACAAGCCGCGATGCAAACCTTCGCTGACGGCTACGATCTCGGCGCCGACCTGAAACGCTTTACCACGCGTTACGGAATCGCAGAAGCAGGCGGGCTGGTCGCTCTGTGCCCGCCTTTTGCACGCTTTCCGTTTGAGAGCTGGATTGCGCCTATCGAGCCGGCGCCTGGCCCGTGGGCGTTTACAGAGGAGGCGCTCGACGGATTCGCGTATTTGCTCGGAGAATTGACCCGTCGCTATGACGCGTACTTTCAGCGGCCCACCGCCTACATGCTCGGTCTGCACGCCGCCCCTGCGGATGCGCCCGAAAACTTCCATTTCACGGCTCAGTTCTATCCTATCCTGCGCGCGCCGGATCGCGTCAAATACCTGGCGTCGGTTGAACAGCACACCGGGGTCATGACAGTCGACGTGATGCCGGAACAAGCGGCTGATAGTCTACGAGCGCTCTAGATGATCGAACGTCAGTTTGCAGACGCCTTTGGGACGCCGCCGGAGCAAACAGCTTATGCGCCGGGGCGCGTGAACCTGCTGGGAGAACACATCGACTACAACGGCGGGACAGTGCTGCCGATGGCTCTTCCGATCGGTCTTAGCGTTGCAATGCGCGCGCGGCGCGACGATACGGTGCGGATTGCGTCCGATCGATTTGACGGAATCGAGAACCGCCGCATCGTTGACGGTAAAACCGGTCAATGGGCGGACTATGCCTCGGGCGCCGTCGCGTTTGCTGTAAAGCAAGGACTATTGCCGGGCGGCGCAGATCTCCTCGTCCAGTCGTCCATACCGGACGGCGCCGGATTGTCCTCTTCTGCTGCGCTGATCGTCGCGACTCTCAAGGCGGCGCGGCAGGCGGCCGGGTCAACCATCACCGATGTAGAGATCGCCGTCCTCGCACGTCACGTTGAAAACGACTATATCGGCATGCCATGCGGCATCATGGATCAGATGGCCGTGGCGGTGGCGCAGGCTGGACAGGCCATCGCGCTTGACACCAAAAGCCTGGACTACGCCGCAGTGGTTGTCCCAAAAGACTGGCGTATGGCGGTCATCCATTCCGGCGAACACCGAAAACTATCCGACGGCCGATACGCTGAGCGAAGGCGCGAATGTGATCGCGCTGCGCAAATCCTCGGCAACCCGAACTTGTGTTTGCTGAACGAACGCGAACAGGGGATCGCCGATAGTCTTCCCGCTCCGCTCGGAAAACGGGTTCGCCACTGCCTTTCCGAGCACCGGCGGGTGCTCACCGCGGTCGGCGCATTGCATGATGCGAATATGAATGCGTTTGGCGCCTTGATGAACGAAAGTCATGTTTCCATGCGCGACGATTTTGAAATGTCGACGCTGACCATCGACGCCTTGGTCGCCGATGCTGTCGACCTCGGCGCCGTCGGCGCGCGCCTGACGGGCGGCGGCTTCGGCGGCTGTATCGTGGCGGCGGTCCGCGAGGAGCGACTTGAGGCATGGACTTCGGCGCTTCTCGACATTCATCAAAACGCCCGCTTTATTGCATAAGCATGCGCATAGAACCGGGCTTCACGTTGAAAACCACAGGCCCGTCAAACTACGCGGCGTAAACGTTCCTGGCGTTTTCGCGGCAAATGCGCGTGACATCGTCCTGCCCAAAAGACGCTTCGATTGCGCGCATGAGCTCCGCGGCCTCATCGAGCGTCGCGACGGGCCAGTTTGACCCGAACATGATTCTCTTTGTGCTGAATGCGTTTGATACGAAAGACAGTATTTGACTGTGTTTTTCACGACCCACGCGATTCTCATGCGGCAAATGGGCGCCGTAGTTTGGAGTGATTTTGCACCACAGATTTTCTGGAGCGCAACGATCACTCAGCAAAGACCGCCAGGATTTCGAGATCTCACCGTTGTCGACGATCGGATGCCCAGCGTGAACAAGGACAAACCTCGTGGAAGGCGCTGCATCACATAACGTAAACAACGGTTCCAGGCGATCTGGCGTTTTGACGCCGATCTCAACATGCGCCCCCGCACAAGACAACTGATTGCAAATGCCAACCGTGGCCTGATCATCCAAGGGAAACGCATCAATCGGGCGTAGCCTCACCGCCTTGAATTTTGGCTGGGCGCAGTGGGACGTCAGCCGCTGCTCAAAAGACGGTTCGTCTGGCTGGAGATTAGCGACATATCCGATAACTTCTCGTTTCGCGTTTGCTTCGTCACGCAGAAAAATGTCGTCGCCGGGGCGGCGACTGGTTTCGACAAGAACCAGATCGTCCACGCCCAACCGCATCATGTCGGCCGCGTATTCACCGTACATTCGCCGTCCGAAAAAAGGGCTGTCGCGCGAAGGCCAGACCACGCCGCCCGGCCGCGACGGGTCGACAAAGTGCACATGGGCGTCGACGATACCAGACTGCATTCGGCAAAGGTCCTTAAGCCCCGTATTCCTCTCAAGTCAGAGGCGATTACGGATCGTTTTATCGACGCGGGCGCCGACGCCTGCAAGCCCCGGCGCCGAAAGAGCGCCGGAACGCAAACCCTTGAGAACGCGCCCAGACTGTCGGGAAACGCGCAATGACCCCTGATCGTCGGTCCTTTTTGCGCAATCGACCGCCGTCGGCTTCACAAAATGGTCAAAACTGCTTTAGCAGTCGTAGCCAGCGACGTTGGCATGTCCGTATCGGCCGGCGATGGCGCAAAAGCACGATAGGACTTCTAAGAAGAAAAAGGTCAATTAACATAGGCCCATGAAGCGACTGACAACACAACAAAAGGTATGGCTGGCGATCGCGCTCGCAGCTTTCACATGGGCGCTGATTTTGTTTCTGATTTTCTAGTCAGCGTTGAAGCCCCGCTCGGCGCACGGTCAACCCGCGCCGGTCTTTGACATGACCACGCCGAACGTTTTGAACAGAATTTGCGCGTCGAGCCATAGCGACTGATTGCGCGCATACTGAGAATCAAGCGCCACGCGCGCTTCATAGCTCAAATTATTGCGGCCATGGACCTGCCACATACCGGTTACGCCCGGTTTGCACTTTAGATAATAAACGACATCTTCGCCGTATTTCGAAAGCTCGCTTTCGGTGACCGGCCGGGGGCCGACAAGGCTCATTTCGCCGTTCAGAATGTTGAAAATCTGCGGCAGTTCATCAAGGCTCGTTTCTCGCAGGAATTTTCCGAGCGGCGTGATGCGGGGATCATTCAACAGTTTTCTGTCCCGCTCCCACTGCTCTCGAGCGACCGGATCGGCCTCAAGCACCGCCTTTAGACGCTGTTCAGCGTCGGGCGCCATCGTTCTGAACTTCAGGCAACGGAATTTGCGCCCGCCGAGCCCCACGCGCTCATGCGCAAAAACAACCGGCCCGCTCTGGAGCGTCAACGCAGCGGCGATACCCGCCATCAACGGTGCGAACAACACAAGCGCGACAATTGCACCGCAAAAATCAATTGCATCTTTTACATAGTGCGAAAACGTTGTCGAGAAATCGGAATGGGACACGTCCGACACAGCTATCGCGGTCCAATCCTGATCCTGCGACGAACCCTCAGTACAAATTGAATGCATTGAAACCGTCGTCACTGCGTCAACCCTTCTGTTGCCTTGACCGCGCCAGGTGCGATACCGCCTTTAGGCCGCCCCTGCATCGCACGCTTTTCCTTTTGTTCCGGTGATCACCGCTTTGCGAAACCACAGACGCAGTCCCGGCGCGTGCGCAAGGACGCGGTCCAATCCAAAGACCGTGCGCATCAACGGATTGGCGGGCGTCTTCATAATCGCACGAGACACGATCCCCGCCGGCACCGACAAAAACTGCTGCGGGTGAAGGTCAACATCAAACCGCTCTTTGAACAGAGCGAGATGCTCGCGCCGTATCGGCGCCTCGTCGGGCGTGCGCGCTCGGGGCGTCAGTTTGCGAACGAGGACGCCGACAGGGTTCATGTCCAGCGGCTCGTTGAAGATCATTCGCCCGCCCGGCCGCAATACACGCCAGATTTCGTCAAGCGCAGTCGCATAGTCGAGATGGTGCAGAATGCCGAAACCGAAAACGACATCGAAGCTGTTGTCGGGGAACGACAGTTTGTGCGCATCCATCAAGCGAAAATCGATATCAACGCCGCGCGCCTCGGCTTTGCGACGACCGAGACTGAGTTCCGCCTCAGAGATGTTGATGCATGTCAGCGCGCCGGGCGGCGGCGCGTTCTCTTCGTAGACCATCGCCCAGCCATGGGAGCCGATCTCAAGAACATCGTCGACGCCCTCCGCCGCGAGCGTCCTTCGAAACTGGCGCAAAACGGCTTCATGCCAGTATGCCTGGCAATGAGAGAGCACGTCATCATAGGTCTGCCGTTGCAATCCCTCGTCGTAGCAACTTTGTTCACGCTTTACGCGAAGCGACAGGGCGTCGTCGCCCGACATTGGTTTGTGTGCGGCGGTAGCGGTCATGAAGCCCCAGCGTGCTGTTAAGTCCTGACTAAACTGCTTTATCGGACTCAGCTTCAAGAAGATCGCTCAGACCCGATGACGGTTGTCTTATGTCACACGGCGCGTCGTCGGAGAACTTTTTATCGTAAGCGTGACTGCATTTTAATAGACCAATACATATCAAATTGTTCGGTTGTCATATCTTTGCTGCATCCAATGAAAATTTATTGGCGGTCTCAGCACATAGGTCATTAGACAATACCCTCTCAACAACACCGCGCATTTCATCGGCAGGTTGCAAGAACACGGACGCCGGCTGTTGCAGCAGTCTCCGCCGTCGCACAGCGATGTCGCGACGCTGCAGCAACAGACGGTCAATCAACTCAGGCAGCGCAGCTTCCAAGGGTTCGTCGACGACGAAACCAACGTCGCGGGCGGCGAGCCACTTTCCGGTCTCAGAGTCCGCGGGCGCAATGGACGGGGTGCCGAAATAGCCGCCTTCGTAGAGTCGGTTCGGCAAGAGCCAACGTGAGTTGTGGCCGGCATCATGGAAGTCCCCCGCCCATATGAGGTCGACGCCGGCGTATAGCCGGGCCAGGTCTTCCGGCGAGCGATAGCGGCCCTGGTAGCGCATGTTCTGACGCCTCGCGATCACGCGCTCGAAATCGGGAATTGCGATATCGGCATATCCATGCATGACAATCTCAATGCGGTCGGCGAAACGCTCGGCCAGCGCTTCCAGGAGCGCAAGACTGCGCCGACACCGCAGCACGCCGAACCAACCGATACGCAGCGGACCGCAATCCGCAGGCGCTTGCGTCTCAAGGGACGGACGCGGCCCTAAATCCGCGTGCGCCGCAATCCGATTCTCGATCAAACAGGGTGTGTAGGCGTTCCGGTGATGGACCTCAAAATAGGCGCGCAGGAACGCCGGCGAACTCACCACAATCAGAGAGGTCTGTCGCAACAGTCGCCCTTCCAGTCGCCGCATAGCCAACCCGATCAGGTCGCGCCGATGCATGAGGCGGTGAATATCGAGGCACTCGTAAATGACCGGCTTTTTCAGTCTTGCTATGCGCAGTGCGAGACTGGCGCATAGGAGCATGTCCAGATTACGCGCATAGATTACGTCACATGTTCTTAGTTGCTGACCAAAACGGGCAGCCTTGATTGCACCCGCCGCAACTCGCCCAAGCCGATGGAGCATCCGGCCGTCGTAACTGCGGCCGAGATCTATCTGCGCCCAGCTGCCGTCCCTACGCTCGGCGCGCCGCATCGCAAACCCAACAACGTCGAAACCGCCCGCTTCAAATGCGCGCACGCGCCGCAATACGGCGGCGTCGTTCGCGTCATGGGCAAAGAATGCAATCGCCGTCACTGATATGTATACAAATTAGTTTGATTCACTGAACCGTTACGGATATCAGCATAAATATCCGGACGGCGTTGCGTTTAACAGAGGAAAATCATGACGAATTCGACAGACTATTCTGTAAGGGAACAATTTGATTCAATTGTTGTCATTCCAACGCTGAATGAAGCGCAGCATATCGGCGCCGTTCTGGACGCGCTAAGTGATGACGCCGCTCCGCCTGAAATATGGGTCGTCGACGGCGGCAGCGTCGACGGCACGATCGATATCGTGAAAGAACGATCGGCGACAGACCCACGCATATGGCTGATGGACAACCCCGACCGAACGCAAGCCAGCGCCCTCAATCTGGCGGCGAGCGAGGCGGCGCGGCGCGGCGGTATTGAATACATCATTCGCGCCGACGCCCACGCGCATTACCCGGCCGGTTGGGTCCGGCGGCTGATCGAAACGGCGCGAGAGAAAGCCGTCGACAGCGTTGTTGTGCCGATGAACACATTGGGCGGCGGCGCCGTCCGCAACGCCGCGGCCGACCTCTTTAACTCCTGGCTCGGCAATGGAGGTTCCCCGCACCGGCGGACCGGCGAAGGCGGATTTGTCGAGCACGGACATCACGCTTTTTTCCGGCTCGACAGTTTTCTTGCTGCCGGGGGATACGATCCTGCGTTTGTCGCCAACGAAGACGCTGAGCTCGACATGCGCCTGAGCAGCCGGGGCGGGCGAATTTATCTCGAACCGCGCGCAACCATCGGGTATCTGCCGCGGAACACGCTAGGCGGCGTTATTCGGCAATTCTATCGAAACGGACGCTATCGGATTCGCACCAGCCGCAAGCACAAAGCTGCGCTCGGCCTGCGCCAGTCGGCGCCGATACTCCTGTTCGCGGGCGTTCTCGTTTTCGTCACAGCCGGCGCGCTCGTGCATCCCGCTTTTCTCGCAGCGCCTGCGTCGTATCTAGTCGCAGTACTGGTTGCAGCCGCCGCCGTCGCTTCAGAGAAGACCCCGCTGCGCGTATGCTTGATCGCGGCGCAAGCGGTTCTGGCGCATTTGTCATTCGGCGCCGGCGCCTTGCGCACCTTGATCGAGCCTGCGCGTAACACGGAGACGGCCAGCCCGACACCCGTCGGCGCAAGCGCGTCGCCGCAGAACTAGAAGGCGCCCTCCCCCATGCGAAACTTGCCCTTTATGGAACGAAACACACGTCGCGCCCGCGTTTACAGTCGCCGGTTGTTCCGCTTTGCGACAAACCGCGGCCTGAAACACAATTGCTGTTTCTATCACATCCCAAAATGCGGCGGCACGTCTTTATCAGAAGCGCTGCACGCCGTCGTACCGTTCAATCAACATATCGGCCAGGCGCCGGCGAACACCACGCGCCGAGCCGCGGCCATATATCATTCCGGCCGCGACGACGAAATCGCCTTTGCCGATGACGGTGAACACGGCGCATCAGTTTACGCACTGCGCGAACAGATGCTGCTGGCTTTCATGGCCCATGACGACGCCCTGGTGCACGGCCATGTTTTGTTCAGCCGCAAGGCGGATCGCCATTTCGGCGACCGCTATCAATATGTAACGATGCTGCGCGATCCCATGGACCGGGTGATCTCCAACTATCGCGGCGCGACACGCGACGGAAACACGTCACTGTCTTTCGACGCTTATCTCGACAGCTATCTCGGGCGCTCTCACGCCACGCACAATCTTCGATATTTTTCCGGCAGAGCTCATGTTGCGCCTGACGAAGAAACCGCAGCGCTCGTTGAAGCAAAGTCGATCATCGACAAATTCGCGATCATCGGGTTCGTCAATGAGATGGACACATTTGTCGAAGAGTTCGAGCGGCTTTTCGGCGCGCGCCTGGCCATCGGCCGATACAATGTGGGCAAGAACACGCGACCGGATATCGCGCCGGAAATCTGGTCAAAGCTTGAAGCGTCCTGTGCGGCGGATATCGAGCTTCATAACTACGCGCGCCGCGTCATGCTGCGCCGCCGCGAGGATGAATCATCGAAGGCGCTAGAGGCAGCCTGATCCAACCGATCAAACCGACCAACTCGCAAAGTCCCTACCGGTCAGTCGGCGCAGCTGGTCCGCGTCCTCCGCCACCGCAGCGCGCACGCGGCGGCGCGCGTCGTCCGGGACCGGCGGCGTTTGCCGACGCGTCCTTGAGACGGCGGAAACGGTATTTTTGAGCGCCGATCGAATCCAAGCGGGAGTCGCGCCGCGAAGACCGGTGAGCGCACGATATTGCGACATGCGCAGCGCCCAGGCGGGAGTCGCTGAGAGCTGTTCGGAGGAATTTGAGTTGTCCATTTTCTGGATGGACGGATGGCTGTCGATGTTGAGAAAACCGCAAAGGTCGGAAAGCGTTCTCGCCGGATCATTGATGAATTCGTCGAAATCAACGACGTTCAACTGTTCTTTCGGAAACAGGTCGAGAAACGGACCAAGCTGGCGAAAGTACATGCTACTCGCCAAGATATGGGCGCCCTCGTCCTCGTTGAGAATTTCGCGCGGCGGGCTTAATGCGCCGTGAACCAGCGCGCTATGGGCGTAGTGCGACCAGAAGCGGTCCACCGGATCGCGCACCATGTAGATCAGTTTAACATCCGGGCGCACGGCGTGAATGCGCGCAGGTACGCCTTTGAAGACATCCCCCTTGGCGTAGTTGGGAGAGGCCTCGCCAAGAATGCGTTTGCCCGGTGGAAATAGCGACTGATACCACCCGTATCCGCGCGGGAAGTTCTTCTCTTCGATGAAGAAATCCGTTTCCTTGAGCCGCGACATGCCGATTTCGGGGAGGTGCGCCAGCCGGTCGGCTAGGTTTGTCGTGCCCGCGCGCATCGCGCCAATAACAATGAAATCCGGCGGCGTCATGGGCGTTTTTCCCGATCATTGATTGTCGACGCAAGAAAGCCAGGCGACGCGGCGACGGCGAAGAAAGCACACAGCAAGACATGAACTAACTCATGCTGTCGAAAAAAAGAGTTGTTCACCGCCGCGCTGACCACGACGATCACCAGAAAAAAGAGGGGGAAGACGCTCACGGGCGAATGAGATACGCGATAGCAGCGAAACGCCCGGCGCACGTAGACAAGAAGAACGCCGACAAGCGCCGCTAGCCCGGGCAAACCGAGATCGTTCCAGACCTCAATCCCGACATTGTGAAATCCGTTCACGGATTCAATCAGCACATGACGAATATGCAGGACTTCATTTCCCTGGGCATTGGCCCAGAACGCCTGGTAGCCGCCGCCAATGAGCGGGTGCTTCGCGATTTCGCCGAGACCGATCTCCCAGAGCCATGTGCGCCCTGTCAGCGTGGCGTCTTTCCCGAAACTCTCAAGCACGACGCTGACCGGATCGACATCGCTGACAAGGGCGCCGACGAGGCACGCCGCAAAGATAGCGCTAAGGGCGCTTCCCGCAGCAAACGCCTCTTTCAACCCGCGTCGGAACGCAAACAAGGTCATGATAATGGCCGGCGTCGCCAGCGCCAGGATCTGCGATGTCGCTGATTGGCTAAGGACAAGCACATATCCGGAAATTGTCGCCGCTCCGATCAGCGCCGCGCGAGCGCCCGGCGCTGAAAGCGCCAACACAATCGCGGCCGCGAACAGAATATTCATACGCAGCCCAAGCGTGTTTTTGTGAGCGAACGCGCCGCGAAACCCGCCGGACTCGTTGTACGCTGCAGGATCGCCTGCAAATAACATCATCAAGGAAACCACCGCCGTCAGCGTCAATACGACGGTCAAGGCCGTGAGGATGGCGCGTAAAGAAAACCGCGACCCGATAAAGACGGCGATCACGGTCGTCATTAGCAATTGCATGCCGCCGCGCAGACTGACCGCCGGCGCAAGCGACCAGGCGACAGAGGCGATGGCGATCGCGGGCCAAACGAACACCGGCCAATTGCGTGAAACGGCCCCCGCCAGCGCCGGGAGTTCCAGGCTCAAACGCGCCGCCGCCCAGGCGTAAATCGCATACCAGAGATACGTGTTGATCGCGCCAAATCGATACACCGCGCCGCATGCGGTGAAAATGACAAAATAAAGCAGAACCGTATCTGCTCCATGGATTGTCCGGGACAGCAGCGGCGTCGCCGCGCTCAGGTTTTTTTGTCCGCCGAAATGAGTCTGTTCAGGCGCCGCGCCTGCGATCGCGATCATGGCGCGGCGTCCGCACAGGTCGGATCGGCGCCCCCTTCCGGCTGGAAGGAGATGCAACGCACGATCGCGGTCGCCGGGAGCGCCTGATCATCCAAACGCCCCGCCCATTTGTTCAGATCTTTCGCCGCCCAGATGTCAGCGATAATCTTGCCCGGATGTTGCGGCGTCGCCGCCAGCGGGCCCTCAATGCGATAAATCTCACGGTTGTCGACTTTCCAGACAATACGGCCCGGCGCCCAAATGATGGTGTAAAGGTGAAAGTCGTCCGCCGCGTCGAACCCGAGCGGCACGCCAAGACCAAGCTGCGGCGCGCCGTTCACAAAATAGTTGAGTTGCACCTCTTTCGTATTCCGTCCAAGAAACTCGAAATCGATCTCGTCATGGGGATCGCCGTAAACGGGACCTGTGTAGGTGTAGAACGCGCTGATCACGCCGGCGCCGCGCGCGGGCTTCATGACCGCATCATACCGCCCGTAGTGATAGAGGCCGCGCGACTTATAAGAGGCGCCGGTGTTGCCGCGGCCGCGATGGTCGGCGTCGGTGAGACGCAACGCCATCCTACCGCCGGCGATATGGATGTTCTCCTTGCGGAACCCAGTGTCGTTTGTTGGTTTCCCGCCTGCCCGATCATCCGTGCGCCACCAGACATGATTGTCGTGGCGCTCAAATCGTTCGAGAATCGGCGTGTTTTCAACGAACTGGAGCCGTTGTTGCGCGGCGGCTGACAAGCCGAAACCTGCAACGAGCGTCGCCGCCCACAGCACCAGTGGAACGACGTTACTCCCCATAGCTTGCTCGTTCCCTCGCTCCGAAGACAGACGACAGCACGCCGGCGTGAAAAGCGCCCCGCAACCGCCAGTAGCGTCGCTTCGAAACAGAAAACGCCTGCACCCCGCTCATCGCCGAGCAGAAGGCGATTTTCGCAACCGATGCGCCCGCGCGACGCAACCGGGACATCTGCGACGATGTCCCGCTATGGCGCCCGTAGGACTGGCCGGTGCGGTACTTTCGCTTTTGAATCCAGTCAAACGACAGCCGCGAAGCTTCGATATCTTCATAGACAAGGGCGTCTTCGGCGACAGAGAAGCGGGCGCCTGCGCGCCAAAGACGAAAGAAGAATTCGGTGTCTTCGCCGCCGGTTTTGCCTTTTTCGATCTTGAACCGTTCGTTGATGTAATCAGCGCCGCGCCAACGAAGGATCGCGTTCCCGGTATAGCCGGTCTGCACTTCGCCGCCGCGTGTTTGCGGCCACGTCGACAGATGGTCGTATTCGCGGATCCAGCCGGGCGCATTGTCGCCATATTGCGCTTTGACGGGCCCGAAGGCTGCGTCTGTCTGATCGCGTTCCACCGTTTCCATCAATCCGGCAAGCCAGTTCGGCGACGCGCGCTCATCGTCGTCGAGAAACACGATCCAGTCAGCGTCCGCCCGATCAAGGCAGGCGTTGCGCGCGATGGAAATATTGCGAGACGGCGCATGCAGATAAACGACGGGCGTGTTCATCTGCCCCGCCGCGAGGTCAACCACGGAAGACGCCGACGGCGTATCATCGTTGTCAGCAACGATGATCCGAATCGAGACATCGGGCGAAATGACTTGGGCGTCGATGGACAGAAGCGTTTTGCGGACAAGCGGCCGCCGAAACGTGCAAACAAGAATATCGACTTCAATCTTCTCTGACTGGCGTGGGGTCGCGATCATAGCTGCAAAAGATTTTCTGCGTCGGCGTCATCGGCGTTGGCGTCAGTTCGACATAGGCGCTTCTCACACGCGATGTTCTTATTTTCTATTCAGATATTAGCTTCAATCTTCAATTACGCTTGCGTAATAATGCGTATAGAAAGTATATTATTGGCGATGGAAAGTGTAAGCCCTGCACAAGCACTTTTGCGGACGAATATGAGCGACCTGACACACTGGCAAAGCGCCGACCCAGACCTCGCGGCGGCGCAGATGCATGAGTGGCGTTCGCGGTCCTCTTTCAGCGAGCCGGACATCGCTGCAATTTTGCATTCGCTTGTATCAAATTTTCACATAATTGCCGGCGTTACTTTGCTTGGGGCCTTCATTTCCTACGCAACGATAAAGTCAATGACGCCGCAATTCACCGCCAGCACAATGGTGATGCTTGATTCCCGCAGCACCATTCTCGACGACACGACGAACGTTTTCGCCACGCTGCCGATTGCGGACGCCTATATCGAGAGCGAAATCGAGCTCATTCGCTCCGACGCCATCGTCCAACGGGTGATTGATGGTCTGGACTTGGCGAGAGATCCTGAATTCGCAGCGAACGACATTCCCCCGGGGATCCTCATTCTGGCGAGCGAACACACTGCTGACGAGGCGGATCGATTGCTTGCAGGCGTGAAAACCCTGCAAGTCTCCAACGCGTTGCGCAAACGTCTGACCGTGAAACGGCGCGGCCTGTCGCAGGGCATTGTGATCAGCTTTCGATCGCGCAGTCAGGTGAAGGCGCGCGACATCGCCAACGCGTTCGCGGACGCCTATATCAGCGATCAATTGCAGAATAAGCTTCAGTCGTCTCAGCGCGCGATTGAATGGCTCCGCGCCGAACTGGATGTCATGGCGGAAGAAACGCAAAACAGCGAGCGCGCTGTAGAGACCTACCGCGAACAAAACACGCTTGTCGGCGAAGGCGAGCAGGGCCTCAACTCGCAGAAGCTGCGCCTTCTCACTGCAGATCTTGCAAAGGCGACCGTCGCTCAATCGCAGCTTCGCGTTTCACTCGACCGGCTGGACAGCCTGAAAAACGACCGGGCGACGTTGCTGTTGACGCCGGAGATCGCTGAAAAGCCGTCCATTCGCGTGCTGCGCCTGGACCTGGCGGAAGCGGAACGCACCGTCTCCGAATTCGAGAGCCGATATAATGTCAACACCATAAACCGTATCCCCCCCTACCAAGAAGCGCTCGCCCGCAAGCGGTCCATCGAGTCACAACTTAGCGAGGAGGCCTTCGCTGCAGTTCAGGAACTTGAAGCACAGTATGACGCAGCGACGAGCCTGGTTTTGTCGCTCAAAAACGAACTCGACACGCTGCGCGCCGAGAACGCCGCCTTGAACACTGCAAGCGTCGGCCTGAATGAACTTGAACGAGAAGCCGACGCCAAACGACGCCGCTATGAAGCGTTGCTTTCCAAATTCAACGAAGCCGACAATACCGCGGCGGTTCAGTTGCCGCATGCCCGCATTGTGTCTCCCGCCGAGCTGCCGCTGGCGCCGTCCGCGCCGCGAAAAAGAGCAGCGTTCGCGGCCGCTGTTTTTTTCTCATTTGCCCTCGGCGTGTTCGCTGCGCTTTTGCGCGAACAACTGAGACGCGGGATTCGCACGGCCGACGAAGTTCAGGCGGCGACCAGCATTCGGGCCGTCGGCGCCACGCCGAAGCTCAAATCTGCGCGCGGACGGGACATCGCTTCCGCGATGAATGCAATTGTCCGCAAACCCTATGGCGCGTTTGCGACGTCTGTCCGTTCCTTGCGCGAAGAACTCGCCCTGGAGAGTCGTTTCGGCGCCTGCAAGATCATCGCTGTAACGGCGCCGGACGAAAACGGCGGCAAAGAATCGGTTGCATCGGGACTTGCGCGTTCTATGGCGCTGGCGAATATCGCAACCTTGCTGATCGACGCAGACCTTCAACAACCGAAAATTTTGCCGCAACTCTATGGCGACCCTGAACGCCCCGATCTTGCTGACGCATTCGCCGCCGACACGGGGTGGCGCGACGTTGTGGTTCGCTCAAAGAAACCGCCTCTAGACATCCTCGGCGCGCGGCGACCGATCTGGGACGAGCGTATCTACGAATTGTTCGAACAACGGTTCGAACAGATGCTCAACGAATGGCGCAATGACTACCAGGCCGTTGTCATCAATGCGCCTGCCGCACTGACATCGCCAAAAGCGCGCGCGATCGCGCGCTACTGCGATGATGTATTGTTATGCGTTCGGTGGAACGCTACGCCGCGACGCGAAGTGCAGTCTTCCATCGAGCTTTTGGCGTCTGTCACCGGTGAAGCGCCGAAACCTGTGTTGATCGACATTGCCCCAAACGCTCTCCGTCGAATGGAACGCGGCGCGCTTGGATCTTTGGCAGGATTTGGACAGGCGCGGCCTATCGCCGGATGACGTCAGCGTTTCAGGCTTAAGACCGAAGCATCGGTCCCGAGTTTCGACTTAACGATCAGAAACAACGCAAACTCCCAGAGCGCGTATGTAATCGCTGTCGCCGCCGCGGCTCCTTCTATCCCGAAGGCGCGCCCGGAAAGGGCCGTCGCTGCAATCAACGCCGCTAACGCGGCCAGTGAAACCGCGGACGCCGACCGGCGGTGGCCAGCGATGTTCAAGAGCATTTGATTTGGCCCAAAAAGCGCTGCGCTTAACGGCATCAGCGTAAACCAGGCGAGCGCAGACGCGCCGCGCACATAGCTCTCGCCGAATACGGAAAGCACGGGCCCGGCGAAAGAAACAATCAGTATTGTCGCCGCCAGAGTGGGAAAGAACCGAAGCAACGCGGCTTCTCTTAAGGCGTTGTCCCTGCGGAGAGTGTCTCCAGCGGCAAACGCGCGAGCGACTTTGGCGCTGACCGCAACGTTAACGGCGAGAACGCCAAAGCGGGCGATGGCGATGAACCGGATAGCGACTGCGTACACTGCTACATCTTCAGCGCTGAGGCCAAGGGATGCGGCGAAAACGGCTGCATATTGGAGGTTTTCCTGTAACAGAATCAACGGCGATAAATAAACGCCGTTTGCGACCCAGTTTCGCCACTGACTGAAATCACGCGAAGGGTGGTTTCCAAAACCGATCTTGGCGCGCAGCATGGCAAATTGGATCATGGTCGCCGTCATGCAGGCGATCAGAAAGCACAGGCCGGCCGTCGCCGGCGTCGCGCCGGCGTAAAACAACAAAACCGTCGAAAACACGGCTAGCAGCACAACCGGTTGGACAAATGTTCGCGGCGCCGATCCGTGCAGGGGCGCCGCTACGGCTGTTGCAATTGAACCGGTAAAGCGCAGCCACCCTATGAATGGGATCGATGCGGCGACCGCCAAGACAAGCACAAGATCGGCCGACGCCGATTCGCCCGACCACAATGACGACGCTGCGACAAAAATCGTCGCCACAACAATAGACGACGCGACGATGAGAATCCGCCCGAACGACAAGAATCCGCGGGCGACGATCTCGCGCCCCTGTTGTTGCGCCTCGACGATGAAACGAATGCTGCCCGACTCAATGTTCAGCGTAACAAACAACGACGCGAGAAAAGCGCTTGAAATAAGCGTCATGACGGCGCCGACATCGGCCGGCGACAGCGCCCGCGCCAGCAAAAGCACGAAAAGAAACGACGCCGTCATGCCCGCCACGCGAGCAATGACCAGCACAGCTGACGCGCCGGCGACCCCGGCGAGGACGGCTCTTGAGCGCCGAATGACAGCAGCTGCGTGCATGTCTCCGCCATTACATAGTGCTGCTAACGGGCCCTAAACAGAGACGTTAAAACACTGTTAGGCCTGTGACAAAACGAATCCGCCGTCTGCGGATGGGACGTTCCGCCGCCAAGGCTTCCGTATAAAGATGAATGCGATTGCGCCGCGGCGATCATGTGCATGCAATTGGTGTGTTCGCGCCCGGTTTTCAGGCATTTTTCATTTTCTGTTAATTTTCTTTATCAGGGTCTGATTAATTTATTGGCTCTAATCTTAATTGTCTGTACGCGCGGAAATTGTAAATTATGGCCGATACTCAAAAGCAGAATCCAGACGGCGCCGCGCCGTCTGCGCCAGGCGCCGAAACGCTCGACAGTGAGTCCGAAGCGCTGAAAAAGGCGCGCGACCATACGGTTCCAGAGGTCGACGCCGACGATGACATGGGCGCCCTCGGCAATCTTCATTTCGGCGACCAAAAGTCCTTTGAATGGAAGGGCGCCGATCAACCAACCCACGGAAAAGCAAGCGAATTCTCACCTGCCCTTGACCCGACCGAGTCAGATGCTGCGCCCGATCAGCAGGGAGCTGAGCCGCAAAACGCAGATAACGCAAACGATGATCCGGGCATTTCTGTTAATGAATTAAACGTTGTCGAAAGCACACCAACCCATTTGCATACAGATGACCTGGACACCAATCCTTCGCAGAATGTGAGCGACAAGACCGCCAAGGAACCGACGGCCGCCGGAACCGGCGGCGTGCCAGGCATTGGCGCTCAGCCTGACGCGGATTCCGCCTCTTCCAGCGACACCGGTCGCAACGGCGGCGCTGCGGACAATCCGGACCCTGACGCCGCGCCGGACTCCGACCCTGACAACGTTTCCGATGCGCAGCAAGACACCGACGCCGACGACGCCACAGGAACGGACGCCGGACCAATTGTCGACACCGACGACGGGTCTAACGCCGTCAGCGAAGGCGCCGCCGTAGGGGACACGGTCGGCGTCGTCGCCTATGCTGATGATTCGGACGCTGCTGACACCATCACATATGCGCTCACCGACGACGCCGGCGGGCTGTTTGCGATCGACCCCAATACCGGGGTTGTCACCGTCGCGGGCGCCTTGGACGCCGAATCGGCAACGACTCACATGATCGAGGTCATGGCCGCCTCGTCGGACGGGTCGACGTCCGTCGCTGTCTTTACGATCATCGTTAACGATGCAAACGAATTCGACATCTCCGGTCCTGTCGATACTGATGCAAGCTCTAATGCGGTCGCCGAGAATGCGGAAACCGGATCGGCAGTCGGCCTCACCGCGAGCGCTGCCGACAACGACGCAACAAACAACGCTGTCACCTATTCCCTTGTCGACGCAGTCGGCGAACCGGTCGCTAACGGTCCGTTTGCGATTGATCCAAGCACAGGCGTCGTCACTGTGGCCGACGCTGCGCAGATCGATTTCGAGGTCGCCGACAGCCACACCGTCTATGTCAGGGCGGTTTCAGCCGACGGATCTGCGAGTACGCAGGCGTTCACCATCACCGTCAACGACGTCAATGACAACGGACAGGTGTTTACCTCAGAGACGGCAACCGACGCAGCGGAGAACATCGCCGATACCGATGTGGTCTACACCGCAACCGCCACCGACGCGGATACGACCGGCGAGGCCATCACCTATTCTCTCACCGACGACGCCGGCGGGCTCTTCGAGATCGATCCCAACACCGGCGAGGTGTCGCTGACGCCGGGGCGCTCCCTCGACTTCGAAACGGACACGGCGCATTCCATCACCATCCAGTCCTCAGACGGAACCAACACGGCGACTCATACCGTCGCCATCACCGTCGACGACGTCAATGACAACGGCCAGGTGTTTACCTCAGGCGTGACGGCGAGCGCTGCAGAGAACATCACCGACACTGATGTTGTCTACACCGCAACCACCACTGACGCGGATGCGACCGGCGAAGCGATCACCTACGCCCTCACTGACGACGCTGACGGGCTCTTTGAGATCGACGCCGACACCGGCGAGGTGTCCCTGGCGCCAGGCCAGTCCCTCGACTTCGAAACGGACACCGCGCATTCGATCACGATCCAGTCGTCAGACGGAACCAACACCGCGACCCACACCGTCGCGATCACCGTTGATGACGTCAACGACAACGGGCAAGTGTTTACGTCAGGCGCGACGGCCACGGCCGCGGAGAATGTTGCGGACAGCGCCGTTCTTTATACGGCCGCGACCACCGACGCCGACACCACCGGCGAGGCGATCACCTACGCATTGACCGACGATGCGGGCGGCCTCTTCGAGATCGATCCTAACACCGGCGAGGTCTCCCTCGCCCCGGGCCAGTCCCTCGACTTCGAAACGGACACGGCGCATTCCATCACCATCCAGTCCTCGGACGGAACCAATACCACGACCCACACCGTCGCCATCACCGTGGATGACGTCAATGACCACGGCCAGGTGTTTACGTCGGCGACCACCGCTAGAGCTGCAGAAGATGTAACAGAGAGCGCGGTGGTCTACACCGCGACGACCACTGACGCGGATGCGACCGGCGAAGCGATCACCTACGCCCTCACTGACGACGCCGACGGCCTCTTCGAGATCGATCCCAACACCGGCGAAGTGTCCCTCGCCCCGGGCCAGTCCCTCGACTTTGAAACGGACACGGCGCATTCGATCACGATCCAGTCGTCAGACGGAACCAACACGGCGACCCACACCGTCGCGATCACCGTGGATGACGTCAATGACAACGGGCAAGTGTTTACCTCAGGCGTGACGGCTTCCGCCGCTGAGAACATCGCCGATACCGATGTGGTCTACACCGCGACCACCACTGACGCGGATACGACCGGCGAGGCGATCACCTATTCCCTCACCGACGACGCCGGCGGGCTCTTTGAGATCGATCCCAACACCGGCGAAGTGTCCCTCGCCCCGGGCCAGTCCCTCGATTTTGAAACGGACACGGCGCATTCCATCACCATCCAGTCGTCGGACGGGACCAACACCGCGACCCACACGGTCGCCATCACCGTTGATGACGTCAATGACAACGGGCAAGTGTTTACGTCGGGGACCACGGCCACAGCTGCAGAAGATGTTGCGGATACCGACGTGCTCTACACTGCAAACGCTACTGACGCCGACACCACCGGCGAAGCCATCACCTACGCATTGACCGACGATGCGGGCGGGCTCTTCGAGATCGATTCCGACACCGGCGAAGTGTCCCTGGCCCCGGGGCAGTCCCTCGACTTCGAAACGGACACCGCGCACTCCATCACCATCCAGTCCTCAGACGGAACCAATACCGCGACCCACACGGTCGCGATCACCGTCGACGACGTCAATGACAACGGGCAAGTGTTTACGTCAGGCGTGACGGCGAACGCGGCGGAAGATGTTTCGGACAGCGCCGTTCTTTATACGGCCACGACCACAGACGCCGACACCACCGGCGAAGCCATCACCTACGCATTGACCGACGACGCCGGCGGGCTCTTCGAGATCGATCCCGACACCGGCGAAGTGTCCCTCGCCCCGGGCCAGTCCCTCGATTTTGAAACGGACACCGCGCATTCCATCACGATCCAGTCCTCGGACGGAACCAATACCACGACCCACACCGTCGCCATCACCGTCGATGACGTTAATGAGGCGCCGACCGATATTCGCGTCTCCGCGAACGCCGGTCTCGACTCGTCTCTCACCGACGGCGACCGGGTTGGGACGGCGAGCGCCGTCGACCCGGACGCGGGCGATACGCATACGTTCACCCTGACAAACGACGCCAATGGGTTGTTCAGTATCGACGCCAACACCGGCGACATTACGGTCAATCTTTCCGGCGGGCCGACCTTCGTTGAGGCGTCAGGCGGGGCCAATCCCTTCGACGGCATCGACATTGGAAGCGAGGCGACGCCGACGTTTGTCGACATGGACAATGACGGCGATCTTGACATGTTCGTCGGCGAGTCGACCGGCACGCTCAACTACTACGAGAATACGGGCGACGCCGCAGCGCCGTCGTTCACGATTGGCGTCAGCCCTTTCGGGACGACCGATGTGGGCGGGGATTCCAATCCCACCTTCGTCGATATCGACAATGACGGCGACATGGACGCCTTTGTCGGCGAAAACAGCGGCGTCATGAATTTCTTCGAAAACACAGGATCGGCAAGCAATCCTGCTTTCGGCGCAGCCCAGACCGGCGCGTTCGGATTTCCGGACGTCGGATATGACTCAGCGCCGACTTTCGTCGACATCGACAATGACGGCGACATGGATCTTTTTATCGGTGAAAGCGCCGGCGACATAAACTACTACGAGAACACGGGAGACGCCGCGAACGCCGCCTTTGCTTCGGGCGTGCGCAACCCGTTCGGATTTGTTGACATCGGCGTCGACGCCGAACTCACATTCGCCGACCTCGACGGCGACGGCGACCTGGACGCGATTTCAGGCGAAGACAGCGGCTCCTTGTTTTACTTTGAGAATACGGGAACCAGCGAAACACCGTCATTCGCCGCCCCGACGTCGAATCCTTTTGGCTTGTCGGATATTGGTCATGAATCCTCGCCCACTTTCGCCGATATCGACGGCGACGGCGATCTCGACCTGGTTGTCGGCCACGGCAATGACGACAATGGCGGAACCTCCGGCGACGGCGTCATCTCTTACTTCGAGAACACGACAACAGCGATCAACACGACAACCGGCGCCAGCTATACCGTCACCGTGGAAGCAACCGACGACGGCGGCGAAAGCTATGCGGAAGACTTTACGTTTACGTTCGGGACGGACGGTGCGGACACGTTTTCCGGCGGAGCGGGGTCGGACGTCATTTACGGGTTTGACGGCGCCGACGTGATCGACGGCGGCGCGGGCGACGACGTTCTTGTAGGCGACAGCGGCATCGCCCAGGCCGCACAGAATCTGATTATCAACGGCAGCTTCGAAAACCCCGATACGGGGTCGTGGACTCAGGTTTCGTCAATCGAAGGTTGGACCGCCTCATCCGGTTTGATCGAAGTCGGCGACAACGCCGTTTCCGCCTACGGCGTGACGGCCTCTGACGGCCGGCAGTTCGCCGAAATCGACGCCGGCTCTTCAACTGATAGTTTCTATCAAGACGTTCTGACCGACGCGGGGCAATCATACACATTGAGCCTCGATGTCGCTGCGCGCAGCGGGGTCGCGTCCAACACGGTGGAAGTCTACTGGAACGGCGTTCTTGTTGATGCGATCGACCCCAGTTCGACCGCCTTCGAAAGCCATTCATTCACCGTTGAGGGCACAGGCGGCATGGACCGCCTTGAGTTCCGCGAGCCCGCCGGCGAAAACAACAATGTCGGCGGCCTTATCGACAATGTTTCGCTCGTTGCAGCGCATGACGATACGCTCAATGGCGGCGAAGGCGACGATGTACTCATCGGCGGCGCCGGCGACGATATTCTGAACGGCGGCGCTGACGCCGATCAGATGTTTGGCGGCGACGGCAGCGATCTCTTCGTCTACGACATGGGCGATGGGAACGACGTCATAGACGGCGGCGAAGGCGCATCGTGGACTGATCAAATCCAGCTTAGCGATGGGGCGACGGCGCTCGGCGAGTACGGGGTGGACTGGACGGTCGCCGTCACGGAAGGTTCGATCACTTCCGCCGACGCCGACAGCATCACCCTTAGCGAAGACGCTGACGGCGTGATAACCTTTAGCGACAACTCAACCATTGCGTTTGAGAATGTGGAAGAGATCTTGTTCTAGAGACGTGCCGGCGGCTTAGCGAGAAAAGCCAAACCGCCGGACAAGAAAGACTGAATCACGCCGAAGTCACCTGTCCAACACGTCAAATGCGCCCGGTCGCGTCAACAGGCCCGATTTTTCCATGCGCCGTCGCCGGCGGACAGGGGCGAACGCAACCCGCCGCCTGTGAACGGATAGGGCGATGGCTGCGAAAACAGGCAACGCCAGGAAAAGGGCGGCTGCAAAAGTCATTGTCGAGATCATCGTTAGCTAAACTCTTTCGAGGCGATCAGGCCGCGGCTTGCGCGTGATTGTCTGCGGTGTTGGCGTGGATATGGCGGACAAGTCCCGGATCGAGATCAAGCCGGGCGGCGAGCAAAGCCAGGTAACTGCGTTCGGCGGCGCCTTTAGGATCGATGGCGATCAGCGACGCGGTGTAAAGCTCGGCGGCCATCTCGGGCGTGGTCGCGTCCCGCACAATCGCTTCGACGTCGACGGGCTTCGCCAATTCTTCGCTAAGAAACGCGTAGTCGTCCTCGCCGATATTGAGGGCTTTTAGTTCTGACAGAATGCGTTCGCGTTCCTGCTGGGTGACGTGACCATCGGCTTTCGCAGCCGCGACCATCGCCCGCAGGAGAGAACGAGCCAGGTCTCGCCTGTCTTGCTCCGCGTCCGGTAGAAAGGGAGAGCCGACCGGCGCCATTAAAGATGCGTCAGCGGTTGCGCCTGCAGAAGGGCTTTTCTTCGCCTGCCAGTCCCGCCACGCTTTATAGGCAAGCCCGCCGACCAGAGCGACGCCGCCGACTTTCAGGCCGTTCTTCAGGAGTTTTTTGGGTTTGGCGCCGCCCATCAACATGGCGGCAAGACCGCCGGCGGCGGCGCCGGTCGCCAGCCCGCCGGGCCCCGTCAGCAATTGGTCGAGACTGATTCCCGCAGCGGGGCTCTGGGCGTTCTGCGGCTGATGCGCTTTGCCGAGAAATTCATCGTGCACGTTGTTTCTCCAATTGTTTCGAGCCAACCCGATCAGGCTCTGACGCAAAGGAGATGATAGGCGTGAAGAAAAGGGCAACCCAATTCAAATATCAATTGTGATAGGAAATGCCTATAGGTTACGCGCAAGGGGCGCGGACAAATTCAGCGCTGCGCGGAATTCGAAATATCAGAAGCGATCGGGCCGCAATACTTCGACCGTCGAAACGCTCAAGATCCCGATCTGCGCCTTCAGGAGGTTTTCCAGCTCTTTAAGGGCGCTCTCGATCTTCGTCTCGTCGCCAATCGCTATCACCACAACCATTTCGTCAGCGGTGGACAGGTTGCCGCTGCGACGCCAACGGCGTCCGCCGCCAAATCCCGCAGAGGCGTTGAGAATGGTGTAGCCGGTCAGCCCGCTATTCTCCAGAATGTCCTGGGCCCTGCGCAACGCCATGCGCTCGATGATCAGCTCTAGTCTGCGTTTTTCGTGCATGAGAGGTCCTTACCCCGCGATCATTTGCGCGATGAATATATAAAGCGGAATGCCGAAAGTCAGATTGAACGGAAATGTTACGCCGAGGGACAGCGTCAAATAGATAGCGGGCTTTGCTTCCGGCAGCGCCAGGCGCATGGCCGCCGGCACGGCGATGTAAGAGGCCGATGCTGCGAGGGTAATCAAGAGCGCGGCATCGCCCGCCGGCAGGCCCAACAGCATGCAAAACACAGCGGCGAGTCCGGCTGAAAGGATCGGCATATAGATCCCGAAAGCGATCGTTGCCGGCTGCAAAAGCCGCCACCCCTGGCGCAAGCCCCGACCGGCGGAGAGCCCCATATCCAACAGGAAAAGACACAAAACACCCTGCAGCGGCGAGATAAAGACGTTGCCCACCTGCGCCTTCCCTGCCTCGCCCGTGATCCAGCCGATGACGAGCGCGCCAATCAGAACAACCACTGATGCGTTGAGCGCGACTTCGCGAATCAGTCCCGTCGACCCGGCGGTCGGTTTCGTTTTCTGGTGGCGCCCGGCGAGTATGAGCGCCGTGATGATCGCCGGCGTCTCCATCAACGCCGCTACGGCGACCAAGTGACCGCCGTAGGAAATACCGGACAAATCCACCGCCTGCGTGGCGGCGACGAAGGTCACAATTGAAATCGATCCATAGTGAGCGGCGCTCGCCGCCGCATCGACGCCGGGCAGTTTGGTTGTGGCGCGCAAAAGCGCGTATGCGATGATCGGTATCAGGAATGATAGCGCGGCGCCTGCGGCGAGAACGCCGATGACTTCGGCGCTGAGGCCGCTCGCCGCCATCTCAAAGCCGCCCTTCAGGCCAATCGCCATCATCAGGTAAATGGCGAGTCCTTTGGAAAGCGCTTCGGGGATCGCCATATTTGACCGGGCGAGCGCGGCGAGTAGACCGAGAACGAAGAAGAGAACGACTGGCGAGAGTATGGTCGAGACCGCGAGATCAATCATGATTTGCTGCGTTAGTTGTTGTTATTTGAGCATGCCGATTGTGCGTTGACTCACGCGGAATTCAATACGGAGGCGGGGCCGCGAGGCAATAGCCGAATTTCTTCGCTATGGACACTATATCTCGACGGCGCGCTGTGGACGACGCCCCTCACCTGAGCTTTTCCGGATCGCGGCGGCGCAAGCAATACTCGCGCGCGAATGGTCGCGGCGATGCTTTCCGCCGCGGCGAACCCGCTCGTTGGGTGATGAGGAACAGTGGGCGGCCTTTGCGGTCGTTCCGTGGTTTTGTCTTCGCCGACAAAGTAAGAGAACAACCTAAGTAGATGTCCGCTCAAACGCGCTCAGAAAGCGCCTTGCATTCGCGGGCGGCAAAGCATTTGCTCGCGCTTTACCAATTGGCCGCAGCAAACACTCTGGGACAGGTCCGCTGGTCTGCGACCGAGCCCGCCCCGCAAGGCGCAAGGCGTCATGCCGCCCCGCCGGAGTCGCGGCCTTTCGCGAAGCCGGCGGAGCGACTGAAATTTGCAGTGACTATTCCGGGCTGAAAGGCAGCGATGAATGGTGAAGATTGATCTTCAGGTCGCCGTCTTCGTTGCGCACATAGCCAAAGGTGTATTCCACTTTGGTTTCGGCGCCGTCGGCGCCGGTGAACCAGTAATTGCCCATCGCCATCGCGGAGTTGTCGTCGGCGTAAACGCCGTTGTTTTCCCAGCGAACATTGGTCCAGCCGGAGATGGCGAAGCCTTTGTCCTCGGTGCCTTCCTTGCCGATGAAGTAAGCAAGCGCCTCATCGAACGTTTCGCGGAACTGATCGTCGGCGGCGAGCGTCGGCTTGAACATGACGTCGGTCTCGCCGTAGGCGTAAAGCGTGTTGATGTGCTCAGTGGCGCGGGCCGCATAGTCGCCGCCGCTGGAATGGACGCTGGAGATGGCGACAATGCCTTCGCCCCATTCCTTTTGGGCGGCGATGACGTCGTCCTTAGTGATGCCTTTGTCTGAGCTTGTGCCCGCGGCGCACGCCGTCGCCGCCAGCCCGCCAACAGCGGCCACAATGCCAAAAACGTTCTTTTTCATGAGTAGTCCTCTATGCTTGGTTGATAACCCCGTATCCGAAAAGCCGGATTAAACTGGCGCAGTAGATAGCGCTCAATCTGTCATATTGAATTCTGGTTCCCGATAGAGTGTGATAGGTTTTTCCGATTAAAAAGACCTGCCAATGCTCGGCTTGCTGCTTTAGGCCCAACGATGGCGGGACCTAAGCTGTTGTTGCGCTGACCCATTTCCACCCCCTAGGTTACGGACCATAGCCGCCGGGCGGTTTTGATCGTTGTACGTTTGACGCCGTCGATGCGTCCCTCGACAAAGTCGAGGCAGTCGACGATCCAGCGCGCGAATTCCGGCTGCACCAGGTGGTAGTAGCGCATCCGCCCTTCGGGGCGTTCCTCGACGATGCGGTGAGCGCGCAGAATCGACAAATGCTGCGACACGCGGGTCGCCGGAATGTCGAGGCGCTCGGCAATCTCACCGACGGCTTTCTCCCCGCTCCGAAGCTCCTCGATCAGCCTGATCCGGTCCGAATGGGCCAGCAGCTTGAAGATGTCCGACAATTCGCGGGCGGCGATTTCGCGGCTCGGCATAGTGTTTGATTCCATGTATTCGAATGTTTGAATATTTGCATCCATATAGATTGTCAAGTGCGAAGATTAGCTGTCGGCGGCGGCGGCGGAAGCCCCTCGCTCGGCTGAAAAGTAAGCGTTCGCCCGCCGGCGGCTACTGGCCGTCGTTGCGCCCGCTCTCTTTCGCAATTGATGATCGGCGAGCGACGCATTTTCCCGGAGGGTCCGTCACAGCGCGATACGGCGCGATACGGCGTCGTCGCCGACGCTCTCACAACTGCTTTGAGCGAGCCGAGGAATGCAGATTGTCTGCATTTTCGGTCAGCCGCCTAGACGCCCCCGCATCGCATTAGAGAATGGTTGTTTTTCCGGAGCGGGCTCAGGTCGTAGAATGGATACCAATGTGGGATTTTGGATCGCAGCAGCCATTGGCGGCGCGTATCTGTTGGGGATAATTGTGATGATCTTGGGCAGGCTATGGGCGATCTATCGCATTCATTCCCGCTGCGCCAATTTCTGCAAAGTTTGCGCGAGCAGCTTATCCGAAGAGGAAACGCGTTTTGGACGGTGCGACGACTGCGCAGGCGCGTCTAAGACGCCGTTCGCAGCGCTGAGGGCGTGGGCGCATGGTCTTGCGCAAGCGCTCGCGCATGCCGTGCCTGCTCGAAAACCGCAAGACAGATGCAAAGACGGATGCGCCGATGATGACGCAAGTCAGCGTTCGGCCGCGGGAACATCTGCAACAATTGGCGGCTTGGCCCGCGTGAGAAAATTTGAGCCTCAACGACCGTAACCCCGCCGGCGCCCCTAAACCAAGGCTGGCGGTTAGATGCAAGCGCACCCGCTTTGCGTCCCCGCCCGCGAGGTCGGAGCCTTGCGCGCTGACTGATCCTCAGCCGGCGTCTTCGATCGTGATGAACGTCTGAAGCTCAACAGATTGCGGTCCAACGGTGATGGCGTCCTTGACGCCCGGCAAAACGCAAACGTCGAAAAGCTCCTGAATGGCCCCGTCGAAACGGATCCATTGCGCGACCGCGCCGTCCTGCAATGAAATGATCTGAACGCCGCACCACGGGTCGGCGTCTTTTTCTTCAAGCGAATCCGCCAGGGCGAGGCCGTCAAACCGTTTGTAGCGCGGCTTTGACAACGTAACGATCGCGTAGCCGTTGTGAAAAGCAAGCCCGCGCATAAAGCCCGGGCAAAAGGCGAACGGGACGAACCTTTTTTTGCGCTCATCGATCCAGCCGAATTCGCCGGTGCCGGAATTGACGACCCATAGCTTGCCGTCATGCCAACGCGGAGAATGGGGCATGGAAAGCCCCTCCCCGATAATGTCGTCCGTTTCAATATCGATCACGATGCCGCCGTCATGGCGCCGGTCGCGCCATCCGTCGACAACATCGGATTTGCATACCGCCGTGACATAGCGCGGCGCGCCGTCGCGCATGGCGAGACCGTTGAGATGACACCGGTCTTCCGGCGCGAGTTTGGAAATAAACGCCGGTTTCCAGATGGGTTTGAAACTGTGCGTCAGGCTGAATTCGCACAGGCACGAGTATTTGGTGTTGACGAAGACGACCTTGCCGTTGTCGCGGACCCCGATCTCATGCAGATCCACCGCGCCGGTCGTCTGAAAGTTGCGCGGCACATACACCTTGTCGTGCTTGTTGTTGGCGCGCTGGCCGGGGCCCAGCACATTTTCAAGCCGAATGATCTGCGACAGCGAGGCCAGGTAAATGCGCCGCCCGTCGCCGATAACGCCCATGGCCTGGGGATAGACGGCCTGATGCATGGCCAGCTTCCGGTCGTTGCCGTGGCCGAAGACGTAGAGCATTCCGGACTGGTAAGACGTGAATGCGAGACTGACGCCGTTGGACTTCAGGAAACCGTAAAGTCCGCCCGAAAAGCTGATGTCGGTCTTCGCCGGCGCGGTTTCGGGAGTCGCGGGCGCAGTTTCGGGACTCGCCGGGGCGTTGTCGGAACTTGCCGGCGCGGCGTCCGGATTCATCGGCGCAGTGTCGGGCGCAGCATCGGAATCTGCGGGGTCAAGCATGGCGCGCTTCGAGCCGTATCGGCATGTTCGTTTTTTTCCGGTTTCTTTAGTCGCCCGACTGGGCGCATCAGGACACCGAATGTCGGCCCGCGCGAAAAAGCAAGAACGCGGAACGCGTATTCATCAACATACATATTTTTTGCAGATGAAATTCAGTTCTTAAGCACAATCGGCGCACGACTGCAGGCGATTCTGATTCCTGAAGGAAGAGTCTGAATTCAATCCCTCGCGCGCCGTATTCTTAGCAGACCATTACTTTTCGCGTTCATTGATCGGCTGAAACCAACCGTTCGCAGACTAGGTGTCGCGCGCATGTTGTTTCCGGTCGTAGTTAACAAATATGGGGGCGCTTACTGCAAATCCAAAAAACTGGGGAACAAGGTATGGTGTTGCTCGTTGCTGAGGGCGCGAAACGTCCATTGGGGTCGCCGACAACAAAACGAGCGCGAACAATAAGACGACACTGGCTGTTTGCCGCGTCGGCCGGCGCGATCGCCGCGGCGACGCCGGGCTATATGGGTTTTTACGGCGGCCGCGCCCGGGCGCAGTTGTTGCCGGCGACCTGCACGGACGCGAACACCGCCGGCACGCCGAACGACGGTGACGGCGTCGCGGAGGACGGCGAGACCATCACGTGCGTCACCGCGTCGGGAACCATCCGCGGGCTCGACACGACCGATGTGGACGACCTCACAATCGTCATCGGAACCGCTGCGACGGCCACGCAAGTCGGCAACCCGAACGGCGACGGAATCGACATGTCCGGAACCGGCGCGCAGACCCTGACCATCCTCAACGCCAACTCCTATGTCAAAGGAACGAACGGCGTCGACGTCACGGTGACGGCAGGCAGCGCCGGGGACCTGACCATTGTCAGCGACGGTGAAATTCAAGGATTCGGCGCCACGGGTTATGGGGTCAATGCGCGCAATTACGGCAGCGGCGACACGGCGATCACCCTTCATAACGTGGTGGGCGGCAACAGAGCCGTTTTTGCACAGACCGGCGACGCCGGGGCGAGCCTCAACGTGCGCACCTATGACAGCGTCACGGGCGATGCAGGGCCCACCGGGGTCGGCGTTTTCGCCGTGGTCGGGACCAAAAACGGCAACGCCACCGGCGCCCTGACGATCGACACCTCCGACGAAGCCGGCGACGGCAGCCATGTCTTCGGCGGCCACTCCGGCGTCTTCGCCATAAACTACGGCTCAGGCGACACGTCCATCAAAGTGGACGACGCGACCGGCGGCAACGGCGTCCTGGCGGTTGGGTACGCCGGCGACACGGAGGTCACGTTGACCTCGACAGCGTTCATCGAAGGCGAGTCGGGCGCGGGCGTCTATATGAAATCGACGACCGGGGATGTTTCACTGACCGGCTCGTCCGGCCCATCGGGGGTCGTCTCCGCCCGCTTCTCGGACGGCGTTTTCCAGCGGTCCGGCAGCGGGACGATCACGGTGCAGAGCCTTCAGTCCATCGACGGCGAGCGGGGCGACGGCGTCGATGCGGATGCGGGCGTCGGCGACATCGTCATCAGCGACATCACGACCATCAGCGGCTATGGCTCGAGGACAACCGGCGTCGACCAAGGCCACGGCATCAGGGCGATCACCAACGGCGGCGCCATCTCCATTCAGAATGTCGGCGTCGGGACGGGCGATCTGGACCGCGTCTTGGGCGCGGACGGCAACGGCATTCACGCCGTCGCCGGCGCCGGGAGCGTCGATATCGGCGGCGTGACGGCGGTCGGCAATATCACTGGCGCGAGCAACGGCGTCTATGCGAAAGTCGATGCCGGCGGCGGCGCCATGACGATCGACACCTCCGGCGGGCGCGTCGATAGCGCCGACAATAATGGCATCCGCGCTAATCATGAAGGCGCGGGCGCGCTGTCGATCACCGTCAATGATGTGGTAGGCGGATCAGAGGCGGGCTCTGGAGAAGCGGGCATTTTCGCGTCCAGCACCCAATCGACAGCCAATGTCACGTTGCAGGGCGCGCAAGGCGCCGCTTACATTAATACGGTGTTGGGCAATACCTACGGTATTGACGTGTCGACCGCCGCGAACAGCACCATCCAGAATCTCAACTCTGTGACCGGCACAAGCAAAGTCGGGATAAGGGTCTTCTCGAGCGCCGGCGGCACGACCAGGATCAGCGAGGTCGGTAAAGTCATCGGCGGCACGAGAGGGATTGAGGCGGTGAACGCCGGCGGCGACATCTCTATTCAGGGCTCGGGCCTCGCCGGCGGCATCGAGGGAAAGAGCGGCGAAGGCATCTTCGCCTTCGCCAGCGCCAACGGCGTCGGCGGCGCCAGCGGCGGCGACATCAATATCGGCGGCGTGACGGCGAACGGCGATATCAAGGGCTCGGGCTTGGGCGGCGACGGCGTTGCAGCGCTGACGGACGGCGAAGGGACGATTACAATCGCGGTCGGCGCCGTCACCACGACCGGCAACGATGCGGCCGGCGTGCGCGCCGTCACCGGCAACGCCTCCACGGCCGGCGGCGGCGACATCAGCATCACGACATCGGGCGCGGTATCGACTACCGGCACTGATTCATACGGCATCCTCGCCGAAACCGCTCGCGACGGCGACATCACCGTTAATGTCGACGACGTGACGGCGACGAACAGCGTCGCCATCCGGACGCGCGCGGGCGCCGGCGAGACAGTCATTACACTGACGTCCACCGCCGATGTCGAAAGCGGCGTCGGCGCCGGCGTTGACGCCGCCTCGACCGCCGCCGACGGGCATATCACCTTGCAAGGGTCGTCCGGCAATGTGACCGGCGCCGCGGACGGCGCCTATCTGAGGACGGTCGGAGCGTACATTACGGTGCAGACCCTCGACTCCGTCACCGGCGAAGGCGGCGACGGGCTGGATCTTTTCTCGAGCGGCGGCGATATCACGGTCAGCGGTGTGACGGCCATCACCGGCTATGGCGACGGCAGTTTCCCCACCGGCCACGGCGTCAGAGCGTATTCCAACGGCGGCGACATTTCCATTCAGGGCGTCGGTGTCGACGGCCGTCGCGGCGATGGCATTCGCGCCCGTTCCGGAACAGGCGGTCTCAACATTGGCGGCTTGAACGCGGTCGGCAATATCAAAGGCGAGTGGACCGGCATCGATGCGCTCGTTTCGAGCGGCGCGAGCGCCTCCAATGGCCTGACGATCAATACGACTGGCGGGACCGTCGAGGGCGTCCGCTATGGAGGCATACTGGCGCGCAACGGCGGCCAGGGCGCGACGACCATTACGACGGCGAATGTCAAGGGCGGCGCCCTTCTCGACGGCCTTTACGCCTACAACGCAGCATCCGCCGGCGATATGACCGTGAACACGGCGGCGGGGACGGTCACCGGCGCCGGCGCCGGCGTCTCCCTAAAACGACGAGGGAGCAACGCCCTGTCTCTGACCGTGGACGACGTTACCGGCGGCGATGACGGCGTCTACATAGACGCCGCAACCGGGGCAACGACCATTACGCTGACGTCGACGGCGCTCGTTGACGGCGAGACGGGCGCCGGCGTTGAAGCGCAGTCGACGGGCGGGACTATCCTGCTGAAGGGCTCGCTGGACGCAAACTCAAACCCGTCGGGCGCGATCACTGGCGCCACGGACGGCGCTTTTCTGCGGTCCGGCTCAAGCGGCGGCGACATCACGGTGCGCAGCCTTGACGCCATTGATGGCGATGGGGGCGACGGTGTCGACGTGCTAGTGCGGGGCGGCTCCGGCAAACTCACGATCAGCGATGTGACGACCATCACCGGCGTCGGCGATCCGAACACTGACGGCTTTCAGGGCCATGGCGTCAGAGCAATCGCCGGCGGCGATGTCTCCATTCAGGCGGTCGGCGTCGGCGGTCAGGTCGAAGGCAAGGACGGCGACGGAATTTACACCTACTCCACCCTCGGCGGCGTCAACATTGGCGGCCTTGATGCAATCGGCAATATCAAAGGCAGCCGGGACGGCGTCTCTGCGCTCATTCAGACCAACGCCACTGGCGATCTGACGATCGACGCCTCTACGCCTGGCGGGAGGGTCGAGGGCGTCGGCGCGAGCGGGATCGTCGCCCGCCATTATGGCGCAGGCGCGACGAGCATCACGACGGCGAATGTCTATGGGAACGACACCACCGGCTCCGGCATACTCGCCGCCAACAACGGAGTGAATACGACCGGATTGACGATCAACACCGTCAACGGCGCGGTGACCGGCGGCGCCAGTGGGATCACCGGTAAAAATTTCGGCGCCGGCGCCGAACTGTCGATCACAACGGCCAATGTCACCGGCGACGAAGATGGGATCTATGCCTACAACGCAGCAGCCGCCGGCGATTTGACCGTGAACACGGCCAAGGGGACCGTTTCCGGCGGCGACATAACCGGCGACGCCGGCATCGAAATCATCCAAAAAAGCAGCGGCGCGACGTCTCTGACCGTGGGCGACGTGAAGGGCGGCGTCGGCGTCGACATAGAGGCGACGACCGGCGCCACGGACATTATGCTCGCATTGACCGCGACAGGAGAAGCGGCGCGCGTTGAGAGCACGACCGGCGCGGGCGTCGATGTGCTGTCGACGGGCGGGAGCATCCTGCTGGAAGGCTCGTCGGGCGAAATTGTGGGCGGCGGACGAGGGGCCAACCTTCAGTCCGGCGGCGGGAGCATCACCGTTCAGAAGCTCGACAGCGTGAGCGCCCGAAGCGTCGGGCTTAGTGTCAACTCCGGCGGCGGGGCGATCACGATCCGCGATATCGGAACGATCTACAGCGGGACCCGGGAAGCGCTTTCGGCGATCAGCGGCGGCGGCGACATTTCCATTCAGGACGTCGGCCTTGTCGGCGGCGTCAGCGCTCCGGTCAGCAATCTCGGCATATTGGCCCAAGCCGAGGGTGGGAATATCGATATCGGCGGAACCGTCGCCGTCGGAAACGTAACCGGCGCAACCGCCGGGATCCAGGCCACCACGACCGGAGCTGGCAACATCATCATCGACTCCAGCAACGGCGTGGTCCAGGGCAATTCCGCCATACAGGTCTTTATCGCGGGAACGGCGACGGGTTCGGTATCGATCACGACCGCCGACCTTATCGGCACGGGGATCACCGGCAGGGGGAGCGAAGGCGTCACCGTGGTTACGTCGGGCGCCGACCTTACCATCGACACCCGCAAGGGCCGCGTTCAGGGCGCCGATTTCGGGGTCCGGACAGCCCATTCGGGCAGCGGCGCAACGACGATCCTCACCGGCGACGTGACGGGTGGGGAGTATTACGGAATCAGCGCCGCGACGGCGAACAACGTCTCCAGCCTCGTGATCAATACGAGCGAAGGCGCCGTGAGCAGCGATAAGACGGGGATCCGCGCCACCAATGAAGGCGTCGGCGCGCTCAGCATCACCACCGCGGCCGTGACCGGCGGCGCCGGCGTCGGCGTTGACGCTTACAACGCCGCCTCCGCCGCCGAACTCACCATCGATACGAGCGCCGGCGCTGTGACCGGCGGGACGACCGGAATCAACGCCATCAATCTCGGCGACGGCGGGACATTCGTGACCACGGCTGACGTTACCGGGACATATCAGACCGGCGTCGCCGTGCAGAATGTCGGCAGCGGCGATCTGATCATCGACACGAGCGCCGGCGCCGTTGAAGGCGCCGACTTCGGCGTCGGCGCCGGCAACGCGGGCGACGGCGCAACCACCATCATCACGGCCGATGTAACCGGCGCTGTCGACAACGGCATTGACGTTTTCACGTCCCCGATTGGAACCGATCTGACCATCGATTCGAGCGCCGGTTCAGTGACAGGAGGCAATAACGGCATCTTCGCCTTCCATGAGGGCGCCGGCGCGCTGTCGATCAAGGCGAACAATGTGACGGCGCTTGCGGGCGGCGACGACGCCATTGACGCCTATAACTCCGCCAACGGAACATCGCTGACGATAACGACGACCGGCGTGGTCGCCTCCGCCGCCGACGACGGCATTGACGCCGTCAACTTCGGCGGTGATCTTGTCATCACAATCGACGGCGGTTCCGTTAGCGGTTATGACAGCGCCATTGAGGCCTACACTTACGGATCCGGTTCGACGACGATTACCGTCGCCGGCGCCGTCGCCAGCGAGACCGGCGACGCTCTGTTCGTCCTGACTGAAACCGGCGCAAGCATTACCATCGAAGACGGCGGTTCGGTGACCGGCGGACTGGCGGCGATTTATGTCGATAACACGCTTGCGGCCGGCGATCCGACCGACGACACGCTGACCATCGAGTCTGGCGGCTCGGTGACAGGCGACGTCCTGTTGCTGGCGGGCGATGATGTGTTCAACGACGCCAGCGGTTTATTCACAACCGTCGACGGCGGGGATGGTCTTGATACGGTCAATTTCACCGGCGGGGCGCGCACGGTGACGGGCGACGACATTCAGGCGTTCGAGGTCTTCAATATCAGCAGCGACGGCCTGGTGCTCGCCGGGACCCATGTCGGGCTCGACGAGGCGAACTTCCTCGCCGGCGCCAATACCCTCACCGGTTCGCTGGAGGCGACGACGGTCGACATTGCGTCAGGCGCGACGCTGAATGCGGCGGACGGTTCTCAGGTCATCGGCCTACTCACCAACAACGGCACGCTCAATGTGGGCGACTCGCCGGGAACGCTTTCGGTCGACGGCGACCTGGTCCTCGGTGCAACCAGCGTCCTGCCGATGGAGGTCGGCGCAACGAGCGATCTGATTGTCGTCAGCGGCGACGTGACTCTCGGCGGAGCGCTTGACGTCATGTTGCTGCCGGGCGCGCCGTTCGGCGTTTCGACGCGGACCATCATTGACGGCGGGACAAGCCTTGGCGGGGCGTTTGACACCATCGTCGGCGGGAACGGTTTGCTCATCAGTCTGGCGGTCGACGTCGATCCGGTCACTTTCGACGTGCTTCTGACGACGACCGTGGAAGGTGCTTTTTCCGTAGACGGACTGAGTAACAATCAGGCGGCGGTGGGCGATAATCTCGTCAGCCTGCTCAACGATCCGGCGCTTGATCCTGATCTGGGCGCTGTGGTTTTTGCCGTCGGGATCATCCCCGAGGTCGGAGAGTTGCGCAGCACACTGACGGAACTGACGCCGCAGGGGCTGGATCTCGGGCTGAAATTTCTGACGACGTCGCAGTCGCGGTTCATTGACCTGGCGCTTGGGCAGGCGTCGACGCCGGGCGGTCGTTTACCGAACGTCCAGCTCGCGTCGTTGAACGCCGGCCCGGTCGCCGCGTCGACGGATGACGGCGCCGCCGCCTGGGGCGCGATGGAAGTCTACGGTCTCAGCCAGGACGGCGGCGCTGACCACATCGATTTCGACGGGACCGCCTTCTCGTTTGCGGCCGGCGTATCGGGGATCGCGGCCGGGCCTCTCTCGTTCGGGATAGCCGGCGGCTACTCGAATTTCGACGGCGAGGTCGACGGGGCGCTCGCCGACGCGTCCGATGCGAGCCTTTTTCATATCGCCGGGACCGCAAGCGCCCGCTTCGGCTTCAGCGCTCTTGACGCCCGCCTCGACACGGTCGTCGGCTATGCGACCGGCGACAATAAGCTTGTGATGAACCTGGTTGATCCGTCCACGGACACACCCGTTTCCCAGCGCGGCGACGCCGGCGTTTCCAGCGTCGACTGGCTGACGCGTCTCACCCTCGACGGCAGGACTGGCGGCGACGACTGGGCGCTGAAACCCCACCTGCAGACCGGCGTCACCGTTTATCGCCAGGACGCGGTCAATCTCGGCGCCGCGGAAACGACGGCGTTGGCGGTGGACGGGCTCAACAACACGCGCTGGCAGATCGGCGTCGGGGCGACGCTCGAACAACGCGTCACCGACAGACTGTCGCTCAGCGCGCGGGCGACTGGCGTTCAGTATTTCGACGACACCGAGAACATCTTCGCCAGTCGCTTCGCCGCGGCGCCGGCGGGATCGCCCGCGTTCCGCACCACAGGCCGGGAGGTCGACCGGCAGGTACAACTCGACGCCGCCCTCGCCTACGCGCACAAGTCCGGGTTCATCGTTTCCGTCGGCGCCTTCGGCGAAACCGGCGATCTCACCCTCTATGGCGGCAGCTTGAAAGTGCAGAAGCGGTTTTGATCGAAGCGATGTGGGTCGACTTAATTCTACGGCTTGGCCCAATGCCGCATGAGATTTGCGATGATGACGGTGAATGCCGAAGAGCCGCCGCACGCGGCGAATATCGAGGCCGTGTCGCGATGCTGATCACGTCTTTATTGTTTGTGCAGGAATTATTCACTTCGAGAAAGGCTTGCAGAAAATCACTGCCAGCCAGTTTCGATTCGCCGCGGATTGCGGAGAACCCGTCCCCTGCCCCGCATCTTTTGCAGAACTCCCCGACCGCGCCTCGATCAACATGACTTTGTAATACCGCTGGCCGGCTCAATCCCGCCGTTCGCAGACTGGCGCTCGCGCAAGCAATGTTTTCGGTCGAAATTAACCATCATGGGGGCGCTTATCGCCAAATTAAAACATCGGAAAATCGTATGAGACTGCTCGTCGCTGAGGGCGCAAAACGCCAATTGGGGTCGCCGACAACAACACGGACGCGGTTAGTAAGACGTCATTGGCTGATTGCAGCCTCAGCCGGCGCGATTGCGGCGGCGACGCCAGGCTATATGGGTTTCTACGGCGGCCGCGCGCGGGCGCAGACATTGCCGGCGGGATGTACGGACGCGGTCACCGCCGGCACGCCGAACGACAATGACGGCGTCGCTGAGGACGGCGAAACCGTCACTTGCGTCGTCACGCCGATCACAGATCCGCTCACCCCGATCAACGGTCCGATATCCACCAATGTGAGCGACGTTACGATCGTCGTCGGCGACGACACGACTCCCACGAGCGTGATCAATTCTGCGTCTCCAGTCCCCGGCGACGCAATCAGCATGAACGCACTCGTCGGCGCGCAGACCCTGACCATCGTCAATGCGGGCTCCTCTATCAGCGGAACCGGAAACGGCGTCACCATTCGCACGGGGACCGGCGCCGCCACAGGCGATATCACCATTGTCAGCTACGGTAAGATTTATGGCGGCGTCTTTGGGTATGGGATCGATGTGCTTAATTCCGGCGTCGGCCGCACGGATATCACCCTGTATAATGACGTGATCGGCAATACCGGGATTTTTGCAAGGACCGGCGACTCCGGCGCGGATCTCACCGTGACCAGCGATGGCAATGTCCAGGCCACAGGCTATAACCAGGTCGGCATTTGGGGGCAAGTCGGCGCCAAAGACGGCGGCGCCTCCAGCGACCTGACGATAAACACCTCCGGCGGCGCCGCCAAAGGCAGCTCTGTCACCGGCGGCGCCACCGGCATCTTCGCCAGAAACTACGGCTCCGGCGACACTTCTGTAACAGTGGACGACGTTACCGGCCGCAACGCCGTCCAAACGATTGCGTATGACGGCGACACCGAGGTTACGTTGACCTCGACGGCGTTCGTCAACGGCGAGTCGGGCACGGGCGTCTGGTCGCGGTCGACGAGCGGGGATATTTTGCTGGCCGGCCCGTCGGGCGCCATTTCGTCGGGCGATGTCTACGGCGCCGGGGACGGGGTGTACCTGCGGTCCATCAGCGGAACGATCACGGTGCGGGACCTTGATTCCATCGTCGGCGAAGGGCTCGACGGCGTTAATGTGAAGACCGGCGGCGTCGGCGGCGTCACGATCAGCGGGGTCGATACGATCACCGGCGGTAGTCGGGGGATTTACGCGAAGACCGTCGGGGGCGCGATCTCGATCCAGGGTTCGGGCCTCGTCGGCGGGATCAAGTCAGAGAACGACGCCGGCCTTGGCCTCGGCATTGGCATCGACGCCGACGCCAGCGCCGCCGGCCGCGGCGTCGGCGGCGCCGGCGGCGGCAATATCAATATCGGCGGCGCGACGGCGAACGGCAATGTCACGGGCGCGGGCGGCGACGGCGTCAGGGCGCTGACGGATGGCCTGGGGACGATCACGATCGCGGTCGGCGCCGTCACCACGACCGGCAACGATGCGGCCGGCGTACGCGCCGTCACCGGCAACGCCTCCACGGTCGGCTACGGCGATGTCAGCATCACGACATCGGGCGCGGTATTGACCAGCGGCAGCGGTTCCTACGGCATCTTCGCCGAAACCGCCGGCGACGGCGACATCGCCGTTAATGTCGACGACGTGAAGGCGACGAACAGCGGCGCCATCCGCACGCGCGCGGCCACCGGGACGACGGCCATTACACTGACGTCCACCGCCGACGTCGACAGCGGGGTCGGCGCCGGCGTTGATGCGCAGTCGACGGGCGGAAATATCTCGGTAACCGGTTCGTCGGGCGCGATTACCGGCGCGACGGACGGGATCTATACGCGATCCTCCGGCGGGGCCATTACGGTGCAGACCCTCGACTCCATCACCGGCAAAGGCGGCGACGGCGTCGATGCGAACGCCGGCAGCGGCGGGATTACGATCACCGACGTGACGAATATTGTCGGCTCCCAGGGCCGCGGCGTCAGCGCGGTTACCAGCAACGGCGGCGACATCTCCATCCAGAATGTCGGCGTTTCCATCCAGAATGTCGGCTTCGGCCTCAACGCCGTGGTCGAAGGCAAGAACGGCGACGGAATCTACGCGTTGACCGGCGGCGGTATCAACGCCGGGAGCATCAACATCGGCGGCGACACTGCGATCGGCAATGTCACGGGCAGCGTTACCGGCATCCGTGCACGGACGTTCGGCGGCGGCGGCGCGATGACGATCAACACAAGCAGCGGCGACGTCAGCGGGGCGACTGACGGCATTTACGCCGTTAACGGCGGCGCCGGCGCGCTTGCAATCGACGCCAACAACGTCAACGGCGACAATCGATATGGCATCCGCGCCGTAAAATTTAACGGCGATGGCAAATTGTCGATTACCACGACCGGAACGGTGTCAGGCGGCGCATCCGGAATCCGTGCAACAAACAGCGGCGCCGGCGACCTCGTCATGAATGTCGCCGCCGTCACGTCAGCGACCGGATTCGGCATCGATCTCGCCAACAATGTCGGCGGAGACGTATTCCTGACGGCTACAGGGCCGGTCACTGGCGGCCAGATTGGAACTGGCGGCCAACAAACCGGAACTGGAATATTAGCGGCCAACAGCGCTGATACCGCTACGCGCATTGCCGTCGTTGATGTGACCGGCGCCGCTAACGGCATTCAAGTAAGGACGTCGAACGCCGGTGCAAAGGAACTGACGATCGAATCCACCGGCGCCGTCAAGGGGGAATACGGCGACGCTATCTATGCCTATCAATCAGGCGTCGGGCGCGTGTCCATATCCGTTGTCAACGCTACTGCAGCCGACGGCGACGTCATCGATGTGTTCGCCAAACCCAATAATACAGGGGGCGTCGCCGTTACAGCCACCGGCCACCTTTATGGTTATGGCCGCCTCGGCGACGGCGTTCGGGTTGCCAATGTCGGGTCCGGACCGACTGACATTAACGTCGCCTCCGTCACGGCCGACGTCGGCTCCGCAATCCACGTCGCGCACCAAGGCTCGGATCTCACCATCACCGCCGCCGGGCTGATCAGCGCCGCCGAACGCGGGGTCTTCGCGTCGAACATAGGGACCGGCTCAACGGTCGTGAATGTCGCTGATGTATACGTTACGAGGGGCGATGGGCTTGATGTGAGCAACTCCGACAACGGAAGGGCCACGGATCTGTACGTTAAATCCACCGGGACGATCACCGTTGTCGGGACGCCGTCTTACACCGTTTCATACACCCCCCCAGGCGGCCCCACCGTCTACACCACCGTCCCGGCTAGTAGCGAGGACGGGATTGACGTCTTCAATGCCGGCACCGGCGCCACCACGGTTATCGCCAATAAGGTGACGTCCGCATTTGGCGACGGCATTCGCGCTGTCGCGGGCGAAACGGCGACCGGGGACGTGACGGTCACGGCGGCCGGGGACGTGACCGGATATCAAGGCGGTATCTATGCGTTAAACAACGGCGCCGGCGATATCGTTATCACGGCGGCCAACGCGACCGCCACCGGCGGCGAAGGCCACGGCGTTTACGCCAACAATTCAGCGAATGGCGGCGCCCTGACGATCGATACGAGCGCGGGCGCGGCGACGGGCGGCCATCACGGGATCCTCGCTAAAAACTACGGCTCCGGCGCCCTGTCGATCACAGCGAGCGATGTGACGGCGACGGTCGGCGGGGAAGACGCGATTGACGCTTATAACTCCGCTGACGGAACATCCCTGACGATCAACACGTCCAGCGGGACAGTGTCCGGCATCGAATACGGGATCCGGGCGGAAAACCGCGGCGCCGGCGCAACCGCCGTCACCACGGCCGGCGTGACCGGCGGGCGCGACGACGGCGTCTGGGTGGAGGCCCGGGGCGCGGGCCTCGTCGTCGACAGCCGCGGCGGCGGCGTCCAAGGCGGCGAGAACGGGATCCGGGCCAGCAACGCCGGCGACGGCGCCACGGCCATCACCACCGCCGGCGTGACCGGCGCGAGCGGTCACGGAATCTTCGCCGACAACGCCGAAAACGCCGCCGGCCTGACGATCGACAGCCGCGCGGGCGCCGTGTCAGGCGGTGAAGATGGGATCCGCGCCGTTAATGAAGGCATGGGCGCGCTCAGCATAACGACGGCGGACGCGACCGGCGGCGAAGGCCACGGCGTATACGCCTACAACTACAACGCCGCGACCGATCTGACGATCGATACGAGCGCCGGCTCCGTGACGGGCGGGGAAAGCGGGATCCGCGCCGTCAACTACGGCTCGGGCGCGCTGTCGATCACGGCGCAGAACGTCGCCGCAGGCTCCGCCGACGGCGACGCGATCGACGTGGATAATCACGGGACGGATTTGACGATCGAGACCACCGGGACCGTGTCGAGCCGCGATGACGGGATCGATGCGCGCAATTACGGCGTGAATCTTTTCCTCTCCGTGGCCGGCGGCTCCGTCACGGGCGTTGAGGACGGGATTGACGCCCTCAACGAAGGGACCGGCGAGACGGTGATTACGATCGCCGGCGCCGTGACGGGCGAGACGGAAGAAGGCTTGCACGCCCTCACCATGAACGGCGCAAACGTCACTATCGACGCGGGTGGGTCGGCGACCGGCAGGCTTGCGGCGATTGTCACTGACAACGCCGCCGCGGCCGGCGATCCGACCGACGATACGCTCACCCTCAACGCGGGCGGCTCCATCGACGGCGACGCCCTGCTGCTGGCGGGCGCGGACGTCTTCAACGACGCCGGCGGTTCGTTTACGACCGTCTACGGCGGGGATGGTCTTGATACGGTCAATTTCACCGGCGGCGCGCGCACGCTTGCGGGTTCCGGGACGGCGGGCGATAGCCTTCAAGAGTTTGAGATCTTCAACATCAGCAGCGACGGCCTGGTGCTTGCGGGGACCCATGTCGGCCTTGACGAGGCGAACTTCCTCGCCGGCGCCAATACGCTGACCGGCTCACTGGAGGCGACGACGGCCAGCATTGCTGCCGGCGCAACGTTGAACGCCGCGGACGGCTCTCAGTTAGTCGGCATGCTAACCAACGACGGTACGCTCAATGTCGGCGATTCTCCGGGGACGTTCACCGTCGACGGCGATCTTGTGCTGGGCGCGACCAGCGTCCTGCCGATCGAGATCGGCGCAACGAGCGACTTGATCGTTGTAACCGGGGACGTAACCCTCGGAGGAACGCTGGACGTCATTCCTCTGGCAGGGGCGCCGTTGGGCGTTTCAACCCGGACGATCATTGACGCCGGGACCGGGATCAGCGGCGCTTTCGACGCCGTTAATACCGAAGACGGCCTGCTGATCAGCCAGGCGGTCGATGTCGATGCGGCCAATTTCGACCTGTTGCTGACGACCACGCTCATTCCGGCGTCATTCGTGGACGGACTGACGGACAATCAGGCGGCGGCGGGCGACAATCTGATCACCCTTCTCAGCAATCCCGCTCTCGATCAAAAGCTCGTCGATCTTGCCGCCGCCGTCGGCGTCATCGAAAACGTCGACATCCTCGGATCGACCCTTGGGGAGTTAGCGCCGGAAGGGCTAGATCTCGGGCTCAAATTCCTGACGGCGTCGCAGTCGCGGTTTATCGACCTGGCGATCAGTCAGGCGGCGACGGAGGGAGGCGCGCCGGCCCCCGCCAAACTCGCTTCGTTGAACGGAGGCCCGGTCGCGGCGTCGCCAAACAGTGTTGCTACCGTCTGGGGCGCAATGGAGGTTTTCAGCCTCCGCCAGGATGGCGGCGCCGACCATATCGATTTCGACGGAACAGCGTTCTCCTTCGCCGCCGGCGTTTCGGGGATTGCCGCGGGTCCGGTGTCATTTGGGATCGCCGGCGGCTACTCTATTTTTGACGGCGACATGGACGGCGCGCTTGGCGATGCGGCCGACGCAAGCCTCGCCCATATCGCCGGGACCGCAAGCGTGCGCTTTGGCTTCAGCGATCTTGATGCGCGCCTCGATACTGTCGTCGGTTATGCGGCCGGTCACAACGAACTCGTCATGAACTTGATTGATCCGTCTACGGATGCACCCGTTTCGCAAAGCGGGGACGCCAGCGTTTCCAGCGTCGACTGGCTGACGCGGTTGTCCATTGACGGCGCCAACAACAGGAAATGGGCGCTGAAGCCTTATGTGCAGGCGGGCGCGAGCGTTTATCGTCAGGAGGCAGTCAATCTCGGCGCAACGGAAGCGACGGCGTTGACGGTCGACGAACTCGACAACACAAGGTGGCAGATCGGTATCGGCGCCGCCTATGAACGCCGCTTTGACGACAGACTATCGATCAGCGCGCGGGCGGCCGGCGTCCATTATTTCGACGATACCGAAAACATCTTTTCCAGTCGCTTTGCCGCCGCTCCGGCGGGCTCGGCTTCTTTCCGCACGACGGGCCGCGAGATCGATCGACAGGTTCAGCTCGACGCCGCCCTCGCCTATGCGCACAAGTCCGGCTTCGTCATTTCAGCCGGCGCCTTCGCCGAAGTCGGCGACCTCAATCTCTATGGCGGCAACATGAAAGTGCAGAAACGTTTTTAGGGCGGGCGAACCAACCCAAGGCTGGTCTCCTTGATCGGCCCCTCTCGCGCCAAGCAATTGATTATCTGGAGGCAGAAAATCGATGCAAGCGTCGCAAGCGACTGGGGGCTTGTCGACCTTGTCGCGGAACCTGGCGGCGCGCTCAGCCGCTCGGTTACGCGACAAGCTTTATGGATCGAGATCAATTTATGTTGACGAGATTGTCCGACGACCAAGCCGACGCAATTGCGTCATTCCGCGAAAGACGGAAACCCACGACTTCAGGCGAATAGACGGCTCTCCCAAAGCGAGCGATGTCACTATTTGAGCGCCCTGTAGCGCCGACCGGGAACTGGCCTGATTGCCCGTATCGCCGTCAAAACAACGATATCGACTGAATTTCCTGCAACAAACCCGGCAAGGGACTCATCATCGAGGTTGACTCCAAGCCCCGGCTTCTCCGCTGATTGCATCATAAATATGTCAGAATCTAGTATTCAGGTGGTTCGCCCAGCCCGGGGCCATTGGCGACGCACTCAAATGGAGACCTCTTTATGACGACAGTCCAGCCGCAAGCGAAATTGCCACGGCGCAACGGCTTCACTCGATTTCTCGACGCCGTCGAATGGTTGGGCAACCTCTTGCCTCACCCGGTGACGCTTTTCGCAATCCTGGCGTTCGGCATCGTTCTTCTTTCGGGTTTTTTCGGCTGGCTCGGTCTCGCCGTCGAGGATCCGCGGCCCGCGGGCGCGCGCGGCGTTGCTGACGACGGCATGATCCGGGCGGTCAGCCTCTTGAACGGCGACGGCGTCCGGCGAATCTTTACAAACCTCACGACCAACTTCACGAGCTTTGCCCCTCTTGGCGTCGTCTTGGTCGCAATGCTCGGTGTCGGCGTAGCGGAACGGTCAGGGCTTCTTTCCGCGGCTGTGCGCGCCATGGTTTTGTCGGCCCCGCGACATGTGGTCACCGTCGCCATCGTGTTCGCCGGCATCGTCTCCAACACAGCCTCCGAAGTCGGTTATGTCGTTTTGATACCGCTTGCCGGCGCCATTTTTTACGCCTTGGGCCGCCATCCCCTGGCTGGCATGGCGGCGGCCTTCGCCGGTGTTTCCGGCGGTTACAGCGCCAATTTGTTGATAGGCACCATCGACCCTCTCCTCGCCGGCATCACGCAAGAAGCCGCGCGCCTGATTGATCCGGACTATATCGTCGTCGCCACCGCAAATTGGTACTTCATGGTCGCCTCAACGTTCTTGATTACAACGGTGGGCTCGCTGGTGACGATATTCATCGTTGAACCAAAGCTAGGCGACTATGACGCGTCGCGCGCCGACCCCACCATTCTCGACAAGCGCATGATGGAGCGGTTGACCGGAGAAGAGAAGAAAGGCCTTCTTTGGGCTGGCGTCGCGGTTCTCGGCGTATTCGCCCTTATGGCCCTTACGCTGTTGCCGGAATGGGGCGTCTTGCGCAACCCGGACACGGGCGATCGAATCAACTCGCCCTTTTTCCGCGGCTTTGTCGTCTGGATACTGATTTTCTTTATCGTGACCGGCTATGCATATGGACGCGCGGTCGGCTCCATGAAAACCGACCGCGACGTGATTGACGCCATGGCGGCGGCGCTCGCCTCTCTTGGCTTGTATATCGTCCTCGTTTTCTTCGCCGCCCAATTCGTCGCTTTCTTCGGCTGGACCAATCTTGGCGCGATTAGCGCCGTGACCGGTGCGCAATTTCTCAAAGACACAGGCATGACCGGACCAGGCGTCTTTTTCTTTTTCATCTTGATGTGCGCCGTCATCAACCTATCGCTTGGCTCCGCGTCGGCCCAGTGGGCCGTCACTGCGCCCATCTTTGTCCCCATGCTGATGCTGATCGGCTATGCGCCGGAGGCGATTCAGGCCGCGTATCGCATCGGCGACTCCACCACAAACATTATCACGCCCATGATGAGCTATTTCGGGCTAATCCTCGCCTGGGCGACCCGCTATGACAAGAATCTCGGCGTTGGGACGCTCATTGCCATGATGCTGCCCTACACGCTCTTCTTCATAGTAACGTGGTCCGTTTTCTTTGTGGTTTGGACATTCGGTCTCGACCTGCCAGTCGGCCCCGGCTCCCCGACATATTATACGCCTTAAGGAAGGCGGGCGCGAACGGGCGGCGAGATCCAGGCCTTGGCGATTTGCGGCGAACATCGCCATAGTGATCAATGCCTCGCTCGTAAGCGCTTGGCCGCTGAACCATGGCGTCGAACCGCTATCGTCGCCTTCCGGAATCCGCCGAGCGTCGGCGGATCCACGGCGAGCCAACTCAATTCTACGCCGAAAGTCGTACTACCAAGGTCGAGTATTCCTGATGTCTGATCGACCGTAATGTGACCGCGTCCCAATATGCCAAAGGAGGGCGAAATCTATGAGCGCCATTAGTCTGAATGACGGCTCGGTGCCTGACAAAGGGGCGCAAGACGCCGCCGCGTCGGCGCAGGAGCCCTATCATCACGAAGGCGACAATCTGCCGCCGCATAGCCATCACGATGAGGAAGTGATGAGCGAGGAAACGGTCAACCAGTATTGGTCCGCCAACGTTCGCCTGTTGTTGGGCCTTCTCGCCGTCTGGTTCGCCGTCTCCTTTGGCGCGGGCATTTTGTTCGCCCAGCCCTTGAACAATTTTAGCCTGGGCGGATATCCGCTCGGTTTTTGGTTTGCACAGCAAGGATCAATCTACGTCTTTGTCGCGCTCATTTTCTTTTATTCCCATCGAATGCACCAGATCGAGCGCCGCTTCGGCGTCGACGACGACGAATAGGAGGCGGATATGAGCGTACAAGTTTTAACGTACATTGTTGTCGGGCTATCATTCGCCCTTTACATCGGCATCGCGATATGGTCGCGCGCCGGTTCCACCAAGGAATTCTATGTCGCCGGGGGCGGCGTACACCCGATCGCCAACGGAATGGCGACGGCCGCCGACTGGATGAGTGCGGCTTCTTTCATTTCCATGGCAGGCATCATCGCATTCGCAGGATATGACGGTTCAGTTTACCTCATGGGCTGGACCGGCGGCTATGTTCTGCTGGCGCTTCTTCTGGCGCCGTATCTGCGAAAGTTCGGACAGTTCACGGTGCCGGACTTTATCGGCGAACGCTATTACTCGCGTGTCGCCCGTGTGGTCGCCGTCATTTGCCTGATTGTGATCTCGTTCACCTATATCGCGGGCCAGATGCGCGGCGTTGGCGTTGTTTTCTCTCACTTCCTCAACATTCCCATCACCATGGGCGTGTTTGTCGGCATGGCGGTTGTCTTTTTCTATGCTGTTCTTGGCGGGATGAAAGGCATTACGTACACGCAAGTAGCCCAATACTGCGTGTTGATTTTCGCTTACATGGTGCCCGCCATTTTCATCTCAATGCTCATCACCGGCAATCCGATCCCGCAATTGGGCCTCGGCTCTACCGTTGCGGACGGCTCAGGGATGACGGTTTTGCAGAAACTCGACTCCACTTTGGTCGACCTGGGCTTCAATCCGTATACGCTGGGGTCCAAGTCGATGATCGACGTCCTTGCGATCACCCTTGCCTTGATGGTCGGAACCGCGGGCCTGCCTCATGTCATTGTCCGCTTCTTCACGGTGCCGAAGGTTTCAGACGCGCGCAAGTCGGCCGGGTATGCGCTTGTTTTTATCGCCATACTCTACACCACCGCGCCTGCAGTCGGCGCTTTCGCACGGATCAACTTCATCGAAACGGTGAACGGATCGACCTATGCTGCGGCCGAGGAAGACGGCGGCACGCCGCAATACTTCAAAACCTTTGAAGATATCGGACTGACCCAGTTTACCGACAAAAACGGTGACGGCGTCATTCAATACGCGGCGGGCGCTTCGATTGTCGGCAAGCCGAAATTCACGGGCGAACGCGGCGCCAACGGCGAGCGACTGGTTTCTAACGCCGCAACCGACAGCACCAATGAAGCCTATGTGGATCGCGATATCATGGTGTTGGCTAATCCAGAGATCGCAAAGCTGCCCAACTGGGTCATCGCACTTGTCGCCGCCGGCGGCATTGCGGCGGCTTTATCCACGGCGGCCGGATTGTTGCTCGTTATTTCGGCCTCGATCAGCCATGACTTGTTGAAAAAAACGTTCATGCCTGACATCTCCGAGCGCGGAGAGTTGATGGCGGCGCGCGGATCGGCCATCTTCGCGATCACGGTTGCCGGCTATCTCGGCATCAACCCGCCTGGATTTGTCGCGCAAGTGGTCGCGCTTGCTTTCGGACTCGCTGCTTGTTCGCTCTTCCCGGCAATCCTGATGGGAATCTTCTGGAAAGGCATGAACAAGGAAGGCGCCGTCGCCGGCATGCTGGCGGGCCTCGCCTTCACAGTCAGCTACATTGTCTACTTCAAATCGCCCTGGTTTGGCGCAACCAATACCGCTGACTACTGGCTGTTCGGCATCTCGCCGGAAGGCATCGGAACGATTGGAATGTTGATCAATTTTGCAACGGCTCTGATCGTGTCCCGCTTAACGGCGCCGACACCGACAAATGTGCAGGATCTGGTTGACGATATCCGGATTCCGTCCGGCGCCGGTGTCGCACACGCGCATTAAGGCGCTTCTCGCGAGCGCTCCCCTCCCGGCGCGCGCAAGGCGACCCCGTCAAGGGGTCGCCTTTTTCGTTTTGATATCCAGCTCATTCTCCACTATTGTCAAAATCATAAATAGAACATGGCCTTAGGGAGGTCTCCTTGGCTCAGCCGATCATCTTTGGGTCGGTACTCGCTTATACCGGTCTGTTGTTCGCGATCGCCTATTGGGCCGATCGACGTCGTCAGGCCGATCCGTCAGCACGACGAAATACTCTCGTGTACGGACTTTCCATCGCTGTCTATTGCACGTCTTGGACATATTACGGTGCTGTAGGCACCGCAGAAGCGCGCGGGTGGGAGTATCTGCCGATCTATCTCGGCCCTGCGATTGTCTTTAGTGTCGGCTACCCGCTGTTGTCGCGCATGGTGGAAATCGGAAAGCGCATTCATACAACATCGATTGCCGATTTTCTGTCAGCGCATTACCAGAAATCCCAGGCCCTTGCGGCGCTGGTAGCATTTATCGCTGTTGTCGGCGCGATCCCGTACATTGCCCTTCAATTGAAATCGGTTGCAACCACGTATCAGTACATAGCGACGCAATCGACCTCCTCCGGCGAAGCGGGAGGCGTGTTTCTCGTCGCGGTGATCCTCGCCGCATTCGCGATTACGTTTGGTACGCGGCATATTGACGTTACCCGGCACAACAGGGGCATGATCGCCGCCATTGCATTCGATTCTGTTATCAAGCTCGTCGCACTATTGGCGGTTAGCCTGTATGCGTATTTGTTGATGCGATCGGGCGGCGATTCGCTGTTGCCGAATGCTGCATCGCCTTTTGAGACCACAATTGACATTGATCGTTTTGTAACGCTGACAGTGTTGTCGATGGCGGCGATACTGTGTCTGCCGCGACAGTTTCATGTGACGGTGGTGGAATGCCAGGATGTGAAGGCCTTACGTCCCGCGAGCGCGCTTTTTCTCATATACTTGTTGCTGATCTCTTTTCTCGTCGTTCCGATTGCGAATGCCGGACGCGCCGCCATATCGCCCGCAGGCGTGCCGCCGGATCTGATGGTGTTGGCGCTCCCGCTGGCGGGCGGCGCCGATTGGCTGGCGCTATTGGTTTTCGTCGGCGGTTTTGCAGCGGCGACGGGCATGGTCATCGTCGCCAGCGTCGCGTTGAGCACCATGATCACGAACGATCTGATTGCGCCGTTTCTTTTGCGCAAGGCTCCGCGCCAGGCGCTTTCATTGAGTTTTGGGTTAAGGCTGCTCTATGTGCGTCGAGCCAGCATCGCCGCAATCATTATAGCGTCGGCCGTCTTTGCCGCCTTTGCGCCGCAGGGCCAGCAACTCGCCAGTTTTGGCATCTTGTCATTCGCCGCGGCCGCGCAATTCATGCCGGCGCTTCTCGGCGCGCTTTATTGGCGGCGCGCGCATTTGTCCGGCGCGGTCGCCGGGATGGGGGCCGGGTTCGCTCTGTGGCTATTGTGTCTGATCGTCCCTTCGTATTTCAGCGGGGCCGCGAGCGCCGTTTCAGCCTTGACGGCGTGGCTGGACTTCACGGGATGGGACCCATTGACCCGCGGCGTGGTCGTCAGCCTCGGCGCCAACTGTCTTATCTTCGTCGCGCTTTCCCTGAGCGCGGCGTCAGCCCCAACGACGGCGTCCGATACGCCCGGCGGCGGCACTACAGCATATCCGGCAGTGCGGGCCGGCGATCTCTATCTTCTGATCCAGCGTTGCTTGGGGGCCAAGCAGGGCAAGGCGGTTATCAGACAGTATGAACAAGCGTGCGGGCGCCGATATGACGAGCATCGTTTAGCCGACCCCGCCCTCATGACATTCGCCGATCAACAAATTTCCAGGGCGGTCGGCGCTTCCTCCGCCAGCATTCTTCTCAAAAGCGTGCTTGCCGGAGGGTCGCTGGAAATCGACGATGTCGCCACCCTCCTCAGCGAAACAACGGGCAAAGTCAGCTTCAGCCAGGAACTGCTGCAGACAACCCTTGAAAACATCAGTCACGGCGTGTCGGTGGTTGATCAGGATCTGAATCTTGTTGCGTGGAATACAACCTATACTGAGATTTACCGCTATCCGCCTGAACTTGTTCGCGAAGGACGTCCTGTCAAAGAGCTGATCCGATTTAACGCGGCCCATGGCGAATGCGGTCCCGGCGACGTCGCAGATCAGGTTCAACGACGCCTTGACCATCTTCGAGCAGGCGAACCTCATTCTTTTGAGCGCACGAGGCCTGATGGATCTGTTATCCGGATCGAAGGGAGACGGTCCCCAAGCGGCGCCTACGTCACTACGTTTACTGATGTATCTGACTACAAGAAGATTCAAAAGGCGCTTTCCGAAAGCGAGCGATCGATTCGGTTTTATACCGACAATATTCCGTCCATGGTCGCGTTTGCGGACGGCGATGAAAAAATTCGCTTTGCTAACGAAGCGTATCGTTCAATGTTCGACGTTTCTGAGGACGACGTGATTGGCGCGTCATTGTCCGACATTATGCCGGAACAGGACTACGCAGACCGCAAGCCGCATATTGAAAGAGCCCTTCGCGGCGAGAGGGCGACGTTTGATATAGAAATCGCCGCAGCCGGCGGCGTTCAACACATGCAGGTCGCCTATGTGCCCCAATTTCGTGAAGACGGTTCCGTTCGAGGATTTTTCGGTCTGTATCAGGATGTGACGGCGCGACGCCGAGCGGAACAAGCACTCGCCGAAACCAACGAAAGTCTCGAGCAGCGAGTCGCCGACAGAACCCGAGAGCTGTCGGCGCTCAACGCCGCTCTTGATTCGGCAAGACGCGACGCGGAACTGGCGACTGCCTCCAAAACTCGCTTTTTGGCTGCGGCCAGCCATGACGTGTTGCAACCGCTTAACGCGGCGCGGCTGTTCGCCTCAGCGCTCGCCGAAGAGCGGGCCGACGAACGTGAGGCGAGCGATCTTGTCCAAAAAATCGACGCTTCTATTGCTTCGGCCGACCGATTGCTGCGATCGCTCCTAAACATTTCCAAGCTCGATGCAGGCGGCGTCAAGCCGGAGCTTTCGGAGTTTCCGGTGACCGCCCTTTTCGAAGAGCTGGCTAACGAATTCTCCTACGCCGCCAAAGCAAAGGGGATTGAATTCCGGATTTGCAAAACCGCGATGTGGATTCGAAGCGACCGGGGTTTGCTGTTCAGCGCACTGCAGAACATAGTCTCAAATGCGGTCAGATACACCGATTCAGGGCGCATTCTGATCGGCGCGAGGCACAAGGGCGGTTCGGTCCGGATCGAAATCCACGATACGGGCCGCGGAATTCCGGCTTCAAAGCTGGCGGAAATCTTCCAGGAATTCAAACGCCTCGACCATGACGGCGAAGGCGTCGGATTGGGATTGGCTACTGTTGATCGTGTTTCGCAGCTCCTTTCCCTGAATGTCAGCGTGCGATCCGAAGAGCAAAAAGGTTCAATGTTTGCGCTGACGGCGCCGCGCGCGGCGACCCGCGCGAGACCCGACATCCGCGTTGCGCCAATGCGCGGTTCGCTTCAATCTTTGTCGGTCATATGTATCGACAACGATGAAGCCGTGTTGGAAGCCATGCAGACAGCCCTATCGCGTTGGGGCGCCGACGTTGCAGCATTCAAGTCCGGCGAAGCTGCATTAGCGAGCCTTTCAAAAGAAGCGCCTCCCCCTGACCTTCTGCTGCTTGATTTTCAGCTCGACCACGGGCGAACCGGATTCGAAGCGCTCGAGGCGCTGGAGAGAGTCTGGGGCGAGCGACCGGTAACAATCATGATAACAGCCTCTGTCTCCGGCGACGTGGAGATGCTGGCAAAGGCGCTCGATATTCCTGTTTTGCAAAAACCGATTGAGCCTGCGGAACTGCGCACCCTGATTAACCAGCTGCACCGCCAAGCAGCGGAATAGGCTCATGCATCATCGTGCGGCGCGTCGGAATCAACCACCAGCGCATTTGCCGCCAATACCGCCTGGGTCCGCGTCCGCACGTCAAGCTTGCGCATAATCGCCGTCATGTGCGCTTTCACGGTCGCTTCGCTAATCGACATTTCAAAAGCGACCTGTTTATTCAGTAGACCCTTTTGCACCATCATCAGCACTTTGAGTTGTGTCGGCGTCAGGGTCACAAGCCGTTCGGCGGCGTCTTCATTCTTGTCCTGCGTGTCGTCGCCAACAGCGGCGGGGATCCAGACGTCGCCATCCAGCACCGCAGCGATCGCCTGCCTGATGTCTTTCACGTCCAGGGATTTGGGTACGAATGCGGAAGCGCCAAAACGCAACGCCCGTTTGATAACGCTGTTGTCCTCGCTGCCGGATATAATGGCAATCGGCAGAGCGGGACGCTCCTGGCGCAGGCTGATGAGGCCGGCGAAGCCGTCACTGTCCTCCATATGAAGGTCGAGGCAAAGGAGTCCTGGCGCGTATTTCTCGATCGCTTCGCGCACCCCATGAAGGCTCGAGGTCTCAATGATCTTCCTCTCAGGCGCGGCGCCTTCGACAGCCTGTCGAAGCGCGGCGCGAAAAAGCGGATGATCGTCAGCAATGATGATGGGTTTGGCCGGCACGCTCCTCACCTCGAATCGTCTAGGCGACCTAGATACTACCGGTTAAGACGCCCATCGATCAATTTCTCTACGACGCTGGGATCGGCCAGCGTAGACGTATCACCCAGATTGCTGAACTCGTTCTCGGCGATCTTACGCAGAATGCGCCGCATGATTTTCCCCGACCGGGTTTTCGGCAATCCATCAGAGAATTGAATACAATCGGGCTTGGCGATCGGACCGATTTCTTTTCGCACCCAAGCCGTCAGCTCTCGGTCGAGGTCGTCGGAAGATGCAACGTCATCCATAAGACTGACATAACAGTAAATACCCTGACCTTTGATGTCGTGCGGAAACCCGACGACGGCGGCTTCAGCCACGGCGGGATGAGCGACAAGGGCGCTTTCCACTTCGGCAGTGCCCATCCGATGACCAGAGACATTGAGGACATCGTCGACGCGGCCCGTTATCCAGTAATACCCGTCAGCGTCGCGGCGCGCGCCGTCCCCGGTGAAATACATGCCTGGGTACGTGGTGAAGTATGTGTCGATGAAGCGCTGGTGATCGCCATACACGGTGCGCATTTGCCCCGGCCAGGAATCGGTAATGACCAAATTACCTTCCGCAGCGCCGTCGAGGAACGCGCCCTCGCCATCGACGAGCGCCGGCGAAACGCCGAACAGCGGTTTGGTCGCCGAGCCGGGCTTGAGATCCGTCGCGCCCGGCAAAGGCGAAATCAGGACGCCGCCGGTTTCAGTCTGCCACCAGGTGTCCACGATGGGACAACGTCCCGCGCCGACAACGCGATGATACCAGTTCCAGGCTTCCGGATTGATCGGTTCGCCAACAGATCCCAACAACCGCAGCGAAGAAAGGTCGGCCGCGTTCACAAAGTCATCGCCTTCACGCATCAAGGATCGGATTGCGGTCGGCGCAGTATAAAAGATGTTGACCTGGTGCTTTTCGCATACGCGCCAGAAACGGGAAGCGTCCGGAAATGTCGGCACGCCTTCGAACATCAATGTCGTGGCCCCATTCGCCAGCGGTCCGTATACGATATAACTATGTCCCGTGATCCACCCCACGTCTGCAGTGCACCAGTAGACCTCGCCAGGCCGGTAATCGAAGACCGCTTCGTGGGTGAATGCTGCGTAGACAAGGTAGCCGCCGGTCGTGTGCAGAACCCCTTTCGGCTTTCCGGTCGACCCTGAAGTGTAGAGGATGAACAACGGATCTTCCGCATTCATGGGTTCCGCCGGGCAGTCAGCGGGAACGGATTCTCGCTCCTCATGCCACCAGATGTCGCGGCCGGCGGACATGGCGACGTCCGCCCCTGTGCGGCGCACCGTCACTACCGTGCGAACCGCAGCAAGACCTTCGAGCGCCTTGTCGACGTTGGCTTTAAGGGGCACTGACTTGCCCCCGCGCACCCCTTCGTCTGCGGTGACGACCGCGACGGCGCCGCAGTCCTCAATGCGGCTGGCCAGGGCCTCCGGTGAGAAACCGCCAAAAACAATAGAATGGACGGCGCCAATCCGGGCGCAAGCCAGCATCGCATACGCAGCCTCTGGGATCATCGGCATATAGATCACGACGCGGTCGCCTTTCTTTACGCCGCGCGCACGCAACACGTTCCCCAATCGGCAGACCTCCTTATGGAGCTGACGGTAGGTGATGGCTGAGTCCTCGCTCGGATCATCGCCTTCCCAGATGATAGCGACGTTGTCTCCGTTCGCGGCGAGATGTCGGTCAATGCAATTCTCCGACACGTTCAGGACCCCGTCTTCGAACCAACGAATATGCAGATCGTCGGCCGCAAAAGAGACGTCCTTTGTCTTGGTGAATCGCTGGCGCCAAGTGATCCGATCTGCAACGTCCGCCCAGAACCCCTCTGGGTCTGTAATTGACCGCTCGTATGTCGCTGCATATGCGCGCTTGTCGAACAGATAGTCGCCGCCCCCCTCGCGTGCAGGGACGATGGCGTCTTCGGCGGGAATGTCTCCGGATGCGTCTGGCATGGTCTGCTCCTTTCGCCGGCGCAGTGGCGCGGCATTCGGTTTGCGACCTTGAAAAGATGCGGCATCGCCTCGTCAGCGTCTATTCGACCTTGGTCTGATAGACCAATCGCCAATAGCGCGGGCGCGCAACTTTCGCTCATTCTGCATGCGTCAACGAAACCAATCGCTGGGAGGGCGACACGCCATGCTTACGCAAAGATGTGAAATCCGCAGCCGCAAAAGCAACCGCGCCAAGCTGCTCGCCGGCGTCGCCGTCATAGCGATGCACACTCCCCTCGGCGCCGCGCTTGCCGATCAAAACGCGTCCGTTGAGGCGCTTGAAGCACGCGTGTCCGTGATTGAAAACAAACTCGACGCGATTTTGCTTCGTCTGGAAGCGGCGGCGGGCGGCGGTCAACAGCAATTGTCGGCCGCAGACAAACGTACGCTCGGCGAAGCCTACGCAGTGGTTTCATCCTCACAACAGCACTCTGAGGGCGCTATCGCCGGACAGCCCGCCGCGTCGGCTGGCGACGGGCTTTCACAACCCGTTGTATTTGAGACCGATACTCCAGGCGGCGTCAGCGCGCAGAAGACAAGCGCGCCCGAAAAAAGCGATCCGCTCACGTTCTCCGCCGGCAACGCTGACTTCACGTTTAAAGGGTTTATAAAGCTTGATGCGACCGTGACCGATTTTTCCGGCGGGGACCTGCCATCCAGCAGCATCGGCCGGGACTTTTACATTCCAGGTCTTGTTCCGGTCGGCGGTGTCGGCAACGGCGCCGACTTTGACTTCAATCCGCGCGAGACCCGCTTCATTTTTGCGGTCAATACAGATCGGGGCGGCCTGGATATCGGCGGGCTCATAGAGTTTGATTTTCAGGTGACAAGCGACGGCAACGAGCGAGTGTCGAACAGCTTCACGCCGCGTATGCGCCAGGCTTATGTGACCATCGACAACTGGTTGATCGGACAAGCCTGGTCCACATTTCAGGATGTCGGCGCCCTTCCCGACAATCTTGACTTTATCGGCCCAACGGAAGGAACGGTTTTCATTCGCCAGCCAATGATTCGCTACACACGGGGCCCATGGCAAGTGGCCCTGGAACAACCTGAAACCGAAATTACCGGCCCCACGGGCGCGCGGCTTCTCCCGGGCGACGACGTCGCGCCCGACGTCGTTGTTCGCTACAACCACAAGCGAGACTGGGGTCATTTGACGCTTGCAGGAATCGCAAGGGCGCTTCATGCCGAAGACGACATTGTTCCCGGCGCGGTTTCCGATACCGCCATCGGCTACGGCGTCAGTGCGTCGGGCAAGATCAAAGTCGGCAAGCGAGACGACTTCCGCTTTATGGCGACCTATGGCGACGGCATCGGTCGCTATGTCGGGGTCAATATTGTCAATGATGCAGCCATCAACGGCGTCGGAGAGCTTTCGACCATCCAAACCATATCCGGTTTCGCCTCATATCGACATTTCTGGTCGCCGAAATGGCGTTCAAATCTTACCGGCGGATATTTCGTTGCGGACAACCCGGTAGCGTTGACCGGCGGCGGCGTAACGGACGAGGTTTATTCTGTCCATGCGAACATCATCTATTCGCCGGTAGACAAGATTGATGTGGGCATCGAATACATCTACGCGAACCGGTCTTTGGAAAACGGCCTCAGCGGCGACATGAACAAAGTCCAGTTCTCCACCAAGTACAGCTTCTGACCGGCGTCGCGAGATCGGCTCTTCACGCCGGCCCATTGCAGGGCAGGCGCACCTGTCCGAAGTGTCTAGAAAATCTCGTCGTGCATCGATCCGACGCCTGCGCCTTCGCCATTCATAACAGCCGCTCCGATCGGGGAGCGGAGCATGTCGAAGACGCTGTCGAACTCTTCCTTTGAGTTGATGTGCGGGTATGGCTCGTCGGGCGTGTCTACGCCCAAGAAGGAGGCGAGCGGCGCCCACCCGTCTTTCGCTTCAAAGACAAGGAGGCGATCCGGGTCAAAGGCGGCTTTAACCGCCTCGTTGTGCGCATTGAACGCGCTGACAATCGCCGCCCGGTCATTGACGTCGCCGCCCAGGAAATCATCAATCGTAGCCTTCAGCATACGACCCCACTTTGTGCCGACGGTTAATTCCTTCAGGGTCTTGCTGAAGATCGTTTCTTGTGTCGAGGTCGCCCAGCGTTCGGCGTTTCGGACGGAGAGAACAATCTTCGCGTCGGTGTAAACTTCTGACAATTCGCGCCAGTAGTTTGACGCTGGAAAATCCACAGTCGCCGCATAGTCGCCAAATATGGCTTTCCAATCGGGCTCACCAGCCGCCGCATCCAGCCATAGATCAATATGCCCCGCGTTCCCCAGCACCTCGCTCATGTGATAGCACGGCGCGCCCAGCAGCTTTTCCAGCGCGAGCTTCAAAGACGCGGTGCCGGTGCGCCCGAAGCCGGCGCCGATTACTTTCAGTGTCATTGCGATGCTCCCTCTTTCCGGAAGGCTAGGCGTTGGCGCCGGCGCCGGCAAGCGGGCTGCGCCGGCATGGATTTCGAAAGCGCGGGCCCCTCACCCACAGAAATTAAGTTACACGTCCGATCCTCATCTGCCGCACGCCATGCCGTGCGGCGGCGACGGCGCCTCTGCAATACGCATCCCTAGTGGATATGTCCCCCTTCGGCGCCATGAGACAGCGACAATGCGCCCGCGATAGCAAGGCCCAACAAAAATATGAGTATCTGCGAACCGCGACGCCCTCGGTCGACTTGACGGGGAAGATGCGTTGCTCCGACAAAAAGAAGCGCGCCTGCGGTCACGGCCATCAAATACCCAAGCGCCGCTTCATCCATCCCGCTCATCAGGGTAAGCGCTGTCAGCGCGCCAAGCGGTGTTGTCATTGCAGCAAGCGCAAACGCAGATAGCGCGGCGGCGACGCTCCTCACGCCCGCTGTCCGCATGAGCGCGAACACGATCACGCCTTCGGCGAATTCATGAACTATAAGACCGGATGCAGCCAGCAGTCCTGTGAATAGATCGTGGGCGAACAAAACTGGGTACTCAAGGCCGTCCACGAACGAATGTACGCCAATGCCCGCAAGCGGCGCCGCCAAAAAAGCCCCGGACGTTGGATGGTCGTCCGGCGTTGCCGCGTGAATCAACTCATCGAACGCGTACAGAAGAAAATATCCAAAGATAATGAAAAGGGCGCCGTAGCTAGTGATCTCCAGCGCTTCTGGGATCAGATGCATCACGGCCGTGCCGATCAGGATACCTGATGCGAACGCAATTACAGCATTGCGTTGACGATCGGCCCATCCCGCATTGAGAGCGCCGGCCAGGACTCCAATCGTTGCGAGAATCGCCGCGCCGAAGCTGGCTAACAGCGCCGATTCTTGAACAAGCTGATTGAGCATGGCAATCGTCCCTCCCACGCTGCAACGATCATAGCATGGGATCGCAAAAGCACAGCTCTTGAAGCGAGATTGGCGAGATTATTTAATCGAAAAATGGCTTTGGATATCCTAGGATCCGTTTGTCACACACATTCCCATCTCGCCGACGTCAGATCATTCCTCACACCATCCCGCGACCATGTATGTCTTGAAACCAGCGCGATCGTTGCGCAACCTATTGTTTCCAGTATCTATCTTGCTCCTTATCGGCGCGTTGACATGGTTTCCCGTCGGGGACGCACACGCTCATCCCGAAGATGACTTTTGTGAAGCCGACTCAGGCCTGGACCCCGCTTTGTGCCGTCAGCTGGCGGAAGCAAACAACGCCGAAGCGCCTGTCATACGCCCGCTCCTCGACGAGGAAGGAAACATCCGGTCCCCGCTCGATACGGCCATGTTGTACCTGAAAATCGGCGTCCAGCACATTTTGCCAGGCGGCACAGATCACATTCTCTTCGTTTTGGCCTTGTTTCTGGCGTCCGAACGCATGCGAAGCCTCATCATTCAGATATCGGCCTTCACAGTCGCCCACACGGCGACGCTTGGGTTGGCGGCGGCGGGGGTGATTGAGCCGCCTGCATCAGTCGTGGAGCCGTTGATCGCGCTATCGATCGCATATGTTGCTATAGAAAACTTGTTTTTTCGGGACATTTCAAAATGGCGACCCCTGATTGTTTTCGGGTTCGGCCTTTTTCATGGGTTAGGATTTGCCGGGTTCATACGCGACGTGGGATTGCCGCCCGGCCAGTTCTGGTCGTCATTGATCGGCTTCAATGTTGGCGTTGAGGTTGGCCAACTTGCTGTCGTGCTCGCCGCCGCAATAATCAGCATACCCGTGAAATTGGCTCTCACGAGAGGCAACGTCGCTTATCGCGCCGTCATTGTAGTTCCTGCCTCGGTTCTGATCGCCGTGATCGGCTTATGGTGGGCTGCGGCGCGCACCTTCGGTTTTTAGGCCCGCGGCGCCACAGCCCATAGTGTCAGAGAATGTCAGCCGCCGGCGCTATCGAGCCCGCGGATTCTCAGCAGCGGCTCAATTTCTGGGTCCTTACCTCGGAAATTGCGGTAAAGCTCGTCAGCCTCGCGCAAGCCGCCCGCCTCATAGACCCAGGTCTTTAGCTTCTGCGACAGCTCTGGATCGAAAATGTCGCCCGTTTCCTGGAACGCCATGAATCCGTCCGCATCGAGAATTTCTGACCACAGATAGGCGTAGTAGCCGGCGGAGTATCCGCCCGCGAATATGTGCGCAAAGTATTGCGACCGGTAACGCGGTTCAATCTCCTCCGGCAAGCCATATCCTGCGAGAACCTCTTTCTCAAAGGCGCGCGCATCGGTGATTTGAGCGGCCTCTTCCGGCGTCAGATTGTGCCACGCCAAGTCCAATAGAGAAGCAGCGATGAATTCAGTCGTTTTGAAACCCTGATTGAAAGTCGATGCATTCCGCATTTTTTCGATCAGCTCGCTGGGAATCACCTCGCCGGTCTCATTGTGCGTTGCATAGTCGGCAAGCATTTGCTCCTGGCTCGCCCAGTGCTCCAAAATTTGCGCAGGAAACTCAGTGTAATCCCGGGGACCGTCGACACCCGAGAAATTCTCGTACCGGATCTGCGTCATCAATCCATGCAGCCCGTGTCCAAACTCATGGAACAGCGTTTCGACCTCGTCAAACCGCATCAAGGTGGGCTCGCCCTCGGGAGGCGCGATGAGGTTCATGTTGTTGGTGACAATCGGACGAATCCGGTCGCCATTAATGTCGGACGCGTCGCGATACGTGCTCATCCAGGCGCCGCCGCGTTTTGAATCGCGCGCATACATGTCCATCATGAAAAGCCCGAGATGGGCGCCGTTCTCGTCCTTAACGTCGTAGGACGTTACGACGGGGTTCCATTGCGGCGTTTCAACTTCTTCAAAGGTAATCCCGAAGAGTTTGTTCGCCATGTCAAAGGCGCCTTCGCGGACCGCATTCAGCTCGAAGTACGGCGCTAGCAATGCGTCATCGAACGCATACCGTTCCTGACGCACGCGTTCGGCATAGTGCCACCAATCATGACCCGCGGCCGTGAAGCCGTCGCCGTCTGCATTGATGAGCTCCTGGATATCGGTGAGCTCTTGACTCGCCCTGGCGAGGCCCGGCCGCCAGACGCGCAACAGGAATTCTTCCGCTGCTTCCGGCGTCTTCGCCATGCGCGTTTCCAGTTGATAGTGCGCGTGCGATTGATATCCCATCAGTTGGGCGCGCTCAGCGCGAAGTTGTGCGATTTTGATCGCCAGCGGTCCGTTGTCGATCTCTCCTTCCGTCGCACGCAAACGATAGCCGTCAAAAAGTTGCCGGCGTAATTCCCGATTGGTGGACTGGGTCATGAATGTCTCGAACGGAGACCGGTTGAGACCGACGACCCATTTGTCCTCTCCGTCGACCTTGATCGCCGCCTTGAAGCTTTCGCTCAACCCCCCGAGCTCAGCCGGGTCGGTGATCTCCAGCTTGAAGCCGGTGGTTGCTTTTAAGAGATTCTGTCCGAACTTGGTGGTAAGTTCAGAGATCTCTTCATTGATTGCAGCAACGCGGTCCTTGGTTTCTTTATCGAGCGCTGCGCCGGCGCGAACGAAGTCGCGGTGGGTGAGTTCGAGCAGTCGTGCGTCCTGCTCATCAAGCTCCAGAGAGTCTCCTTGTGCATGGACAGCCTTCACCCGCTCGAACAACGATTCGTTGAAAAGGATGGTGTTGTACTCTCGCGTGAGCATTGGATAGATTTCGGACTCAAGAGCCCGCAATGCGTCGTTGGTGTCCGTATTGGTGATGTTGCCGAAGGTGCTCGATACTTTGCCCAATTGCTTGCCGGCGAGATCCAGCGCCACGATCGTGTTTTCAAAAGTCGGTTGTTCGGCGTTGTTCACGATCGCATCGATTTCACCGCGCAGATCAAGAATACCGTCTTTGATCGCCGGCATGTAATGATCGTCATTGATCTCTGAAAATGGCGGCGCACCGTAGGGTGTTTCCCATGCCGCCGTGAACGGATTACCTTCGAGCTCTGCTGCGCTCACCGTGATTTCATCGCTTTCGGCGTCTTCCGAAGGCGCGCTTTCCGCAACAGACGCGTCCGGCGCCTCATTTTGCGTTTGTTCGCCGCCGCAGGCGGCAAGCGCGATGGCAAGCGCCGCGATTGAAACGGCGGCTCCAGAATTCTTCATTCTATTCTCCACGTTTGAAACTATTCATCCCGTTGCGATTCGCTTCGTCCGATGACCCCGTCTTGGTCTCGCTATGGCCAATCTCTGTCAATTCGCGCGGCGTCCAACGCCGGCGAAATTTCAATGCCAAAATAGAGCCGAAGAGGGAATTGTGATACTATCACAAGCGATGTCGGCTTGTCCCATAGTTCGGGGCTTTGGTCGCTATTTCCGCCTACCGTGCCACATACGCCACATCCGGCCAAATCATGACGTCGCGCCTATTCCGCTTCGGCCCGTTGTTGATCACGCAGCGCCCGAAACTCGTTTCCCTCATACCAGTTGGGCCACTGATCGGAATAGGCCATTGCCGCGCCAACCTCATAGAGTATTTCGAAGGTTTGCAGCATCGCGCGCATATCCCAGCTTGCGTCATATTCGTCCGCGGGTTTGTGATATCGCACCGCGCGATAGTCCGCTGCGATGGCGTCGCCGGCTTCTTGTCCGCCGTCGATCAGATCAAGTCCGTTGCCGGCGTAAAGCATCGGGACGCCGGTCTTGGCGAGCGAGATGTGGTCGGACCGGTAAAAGAACCCGCTCTCCGGACTGGCGTCAGGACTGAGGGTCAGCCCACGTTTCTCCGCAGATTTCTGAAGTAGAACTTCAAGTTCAGAGGCGCCGTTGCCGACAACGATCAGATCGTTCGCCGGAGGCGTCGGCATGAGCGCATCGACATTGACCCCGCCGACAATGTTTGCGAGCGGAACAAACGGATCCTCCGCGAAATAGGCTGACCCCAAGAGGCCCGATTCCTCGGCCGTCACACCGATAAACAAAACTGAGCGCTCCGGCGGCGTCTCATTATTCGCGAACGCTTCGGCCACTGATAAAATTCCGGCCGTACCTGACGCATTGTCGACCGCGCCATTCGCGATGTTGTCGGCGGACGCTGAGAAGTTGCGTCCGAGATGATCCCAATGCGCCATGTACAGAATATACTCGTCAGGCCGCTTGGCGCCCCTCAGAACGCCGGCCACGTTCGCCGACTCGCTTTCGCGGATCCGGTTTTCGATAACGCCGGTCGCTCTGAGACCAGTCATTGGCACAGGCTTAAAGCCGGGTCTGGCGGCCGCGGCATGCAAATCGTCGAAATCGAGGCCCGCTTCGGAAAACAGACGGCGGGCGACACTTTCTTGAATCCAACCCTCGAGCAACACGCGGTTGGCTCCGCCGTCCGTGCGTTTAAGATCAAGCTGCGGACCGGTCCAACCTCCCTCAACGACGCCCCACCCATAGGACGCCGGCGCCGTCTGGTGCACGACAATCGCCGCGGCGGCGCCTTGTCTTGCAGCTTCTTCGTATTTGTAGGTCCACCGCCCGTAGTAGGTCATTGACCGCCCTTTAAAAAGGGCGGGATCCTGCGTGGCGTAGCCTGGGTCGTTGACGAGTATCACCACCGTCTTGCCGGCTACGTCGATGCCTGCATAATCATTCCAGTCAAATTCCGGCGCGACCACGCCATAGCCCACAAACACCAAATCGCTGTCTGCGAAGCTAACGCTTTCTTCGACGCGCTTGGTCCAAAAAACCGCTTCGTCGCCATAGGCGAGTTGCGTTCCGTTTACAGACAATGCCGATCGCTGCGGGTCCGCCGTCAATTCAATGAGCGGCACAGGCTGCTCAAAGCTGTCTCCGTTGGCGGGTTCAAGTCCGATCTTTTGCATTTCCTCGATTAAATACTGACGCGTTTTTTCGCCGCCGCGGGTCGCCGGCGCGCGGCCGCCGAAGTCATCAGAGGCCAGCGTGGAGATGCGCTCGCGCAGTGTAGCTTCGTCCAGCGTCGCGATCGGAAACGCCGCACTCTGCGACGCCTGCCCGTCCGCGGAATCGCGACTATCTTGGGATGTTTGCTGGCCGCATCCCGCAAGCAGAAAAATGGCGACAATAGACGTGAAAAATCGGCTGAAGCGGTTCATCGAGCCCCTCTGGTTTTTGTGTTTGGCTCTTATTATCGCGTGAAGTTGGCCGCATCGTCCAGAGGGCTGTCTAGTCTACGGATCGCCGCTTTCGATAACGGCAACCAAACGCGGCGGATCGCCTCGCTTCCGCGGCGGCGACCGATGATAGATGAGGTTCGCGCCGCCGCTTTTCTTTCCCCTGAAGATCGCAGCGTCGCCGGTCCCGAGGCTGTTCAGCGGGCCTTTATAGGCCGTTTGCTGATGGCGTGCTGCAGCAGCGAACGCCGGCTGAACCCACTGAGTGCCGGGCCCGCGATAGGTGACAACCAGTCGCATGAAAACGTTGTCGAGATGAAAAAGGCGGCACCCGCGGTCACGAACCGTCTCAAGGCGAATACATACGGTCTGCGTTTCAGCGGCTGCTGCAAATCGCCGCGAAAGATCGAGCAGGTCATCGACGATCGCTGTACTATCGAGGCCGGTTGATGCGGAGAGCTGCTGGATGACCCCCCGCCGTTCCGCTTCGCAAAAGGGATTGAGCGCGATGGCGAACTCAAATGCATGCGCGCTGATCAGCCTGGCGGCGTCTTTCAGCTCACGGCCAAGTTGGCGGCGCCAAATCGCCAGCGCCGTCGCGTGCTCAACCATGCTCGCCAGCGCTTCAGCGTGCGGCTCAGAAACGATAACGTTCTCGATCTCTTCAATTCCCGCAACGCTCAAGACAACTTCTCCGGGCGGACGACACGTCGCGTGATAAGACAAAGCCGCCGCCTCGTCATCCCCAGGCGCCGCCCTGAACCTGTGGCAGTCATCGGGCGTTTTCCGCCATGGGCAGCCCAAAACGGGCCAACGTTTTGCGGGGCTTCGTCAAGCGAAGGCTTCGATATAAACTCGCTCTTATGACCGACGACGTCTCCAAACCAGAATTCCCGCTGTGGCGCGCCGCACTGATTTCCTTCGGGCTTGCAGGCTTCCTTTTTGTGTTCCGTCCTTTCGGACTGACCATTGACAACTGGATGGACGCCCTGGCGGTCATCGGCTTCGCGCCGCTGAATTTTGTTGCGATCGTTGCCGCTCACCATGCAAAGCGTCCGCCTATACTCGAACACGCCGCCGCCAATGCCGTATTCATCATTGCGGCGAACCTTGTCTATGTACTGTTTTGGTCGTCCGGCGCGTCGTTCGTTCCAACCCTGCTCCAAGTAACGCTCGTAGCTGGATTGACGATCGGCGCCATAGTCTTGTGGAACCGACATCGATATCTGAAGCGCGAAGTCCTCGAACTGAGGTCCCATCAGGCGTCCGTCCCTCGCACAACTGTCGTTTTGAAAGGCGAGAACACCGGTGAGATCCTGCGACTGCCTGCGGAATCAATTCTTTATGCGCAGGCGCGGGGAAACTATGTCGAAGTCCACTATTTGAGCGGCGGCGAAGAACGGTCCGCATTATTGCGCGCAACGCTTGGCGCCGTTGCGGAACAAGCGCCGACCGCTTTGCTTCAACCGTGTCATCGATCGTTTCTGGTGAATATCCAATGCGCCGAGAGACTCGTTAGCGATCGCGACGGGATGCGGCTTCAGTTCTCGACCGGTTCCGTTGTTCCCATCTCCCGCAGATATCGCAGCGTCATTCGAGAAGGCGTAGGAGACGGCGGCGCTGTTCGTCCCTGATCGCCGTCATTGATCCCAAGCTATTGGAAATCCCGTCTCTTTCTTCGTTGGTGGCGATAGTCGCTCACCAACGGGAGGTTTGTCATGATGCTGGTCTTAAAACTCGCCGGTTCGGCGTTCGCAGTCGGCGCCGTTTTGTTTTTCACCCGCATGGCGCCGGTTTTCGCCGTTCTGCCTGATGATATGCCGTTTCCGCCGTCATCGGTGTCGGACACCGTTCGGCTGGTTGAGATCGCCGGAATCCGCTGGCGGATTTCTCACGCTATGGGGCTTATCGCTGCATCGCTCTTCATCGCCGGGTACTGGGGACATGCGCGGGTGCTGGCGCGTGCAGGGCGCAACCACATCGCGACCATCGCTGCGATCGTCGCTACGTTGAGTTTTTGCCTTTTCTCTGCGGCGCTTGTGATCGATGGTTTTCTGCTTTCCGCTGCGGCAAACGCACATGCCTCAGGCGGCGCAAACGCTCCTTTGCTTGCGGAGGTAGCGGCGATCCACGATCGCGCGCTCGTCTTTTTCACGCCGGGCGTGTTTCTCATGTTCATCGCCATGGGGGTATTGTCGTCGCGGCTGCTGCACGGCCTCATTCACTCGCGCTGGCTTGGCTTTCTGGGCATGACCGTCGCTATCGCCGGGCCGACAGCGTATCTTTTCGGCCTTGCCGGTCCCAACTGGAACAATTTGCGCATCGGCGGTTCTCTGATGATGGCGGCTTTTCTCTGGCACTTCCTCGTTGGCGTGGCGGCTTTCTTTGGAAAACACCATGACAAAACACAATCCACCGCCGCAATATGAACGCTGAGACACCCGTCAGAGCACCAAGCAGTACGCTTCGCGGGCGACGCCTGTCCTGATAGTATCGCGACCGCTGATGAATTCGGGAGCCGTCCCATGGAGCGCTTGGCTGCGATTGCATTTGTTCTGGCGTGCCTTGTCGGCCTGGCGGCGTGCGCCAGCGCCCCGTCGCACCCGCCGCCGCCACCGCAGGCGGGTGATTGCACCACGCTCGGCGTCTGGTCGAACGGTTATCACACCAGCCTTGCAATCCGCGCCGAGGATATTCCGGCGGAGCATCCGGTGCGCGTTCTTTACCCAGAGGCAGCTTACTTCCTAATCGGCTGGGGAGAGCGAAATTACTTTATGGATCCTGATCCCGGCATTATTGACGCCGTCGCTGCAGTTCTGCCGCCGAGCCGTTCGGCGCTGCAAGTTATGGCCCATTCAGCGCCGTTGGAGGACACGCTGTGGAGACCGCAGGAGATGATCACGGTGGCGGTGTCGGAAGAGGGCATGGCTGCGCTGGTCGATGCGATCGCAGACTCGCTGGAGAACGACGCGGACGGCATGCCGTTGGCGCTGGGCGAAGGCCGGCTGCCCGAGAAAAGCATGTTCCTGGCCGCTCGACCAAAATTTCATCTCTTTTATATGTGCAATCAATGGACGGCGGAACGCCTGTCCGAAGCCGGCGTGCGATTGAAGCCCGCCTTCATTTTTACAGCCGGCAGCCTGTTGAATTCAGCAGCGAACGGCGCCCCGTCGCAATGTCCAAACTCCCTGCGTTAGGTTGCGCGCGCATGATTGACCGCTGCCGACAGAACCTGATCGTCCCCAGCCGGCGACGTTCGCCGCCGACGCTTTGATGAATGGCGAAAATCGATCGGATATGCGCCGGGCGCAGGCTCGCTCAGTGCGCCCGGATTAACTCGGGCATGACGCCTTGTTTGGTTCGATCGCGTATTTTGTTTGTCCGTACTTCCAGGACCCCTGGCGAACGACGCTAACCGGCGCTCGTTGAGACGAGCCGTCCTGACTGTAGACAACGAGGTCCGGCCCTTGCGCGCCAGGCTCGATCGCCCAACGTCCCGCGCTTGCCGAGACGCCGGCGACGCCCGCCCATGAGTCCCTGCCGCCGACATAGTCAGGATTGTAGTCGCCGCCGATGCTAATCGACCCTTCCGATGAACGCAGCGCAAGGCCGTCTGGGCACAAATGCACATATCCTGAGGAACCGCCCGTCGCACCGGAAAAAATGCTCGGCGAGTAGACCCAAAAAATGCGCGCGCGCGTCGCCTCGCGGACAAGGTCAGGAAATTGGCTGCTGGACGGTCCGCCTTGCCGGCGCCCCTCACCCGCCGGGCGCGCACTGTCTGCGGCCGGCGGAGCCCCGGGCGCAGCGGGATCGGCGCCGCCGGCGTTTTGCGATCCGGTTGCTGCGGGCGGCGCTCCGTTCCCAAGCGGCGGCCCCCCATTCACGTTCATCATTGGCGGCTCACCGACAAGCCCAAAGTCTCCATTCGTATGCAGGTAATAAGCGCCTGGCGGGAGCCCGTTCAGCATCATCATCTGCTGAGTGGCGATGGGCGGCGGCTCGCCGTTAACGGTGTAAGGACTGTCTTGGGTCCCCTGCGCGACCGCGCTTGGCGTTGCGCAGACAAACGCGAGGCTGACAGCCGCGAACGCAAAGACGGACGTCAAGATGGATTTCATGACCGCTCTCCCAACGATTTATTCGTTAAATCGACAGAAGAACTATACAAAAAAAATGCGGCGAAAAGTGGACTTTTCGCAAGCTCGCCAGTGCGACACTGTCTGCACGGCTAAGCTGACGGTTTTATGCGCACGCGGTCTCAGTACAATTCTAAAAAGCGTCAAATTTTGTTCGCTGGCGGTCCGCGAAAACAACGTCTTAGGCTTTCACTGATGTGGGTCCCTTTAGGGCTCGCGGCATGGTGCGCACGGCCTGGCTGCAGGCCTTCGCCATCAAGCCGAGTTTCGGCGACGTTGCAAGCCTCCGAAAGGGTCCATTGCAGATATAAAAATCAAGAGCTATCGGGGACCGGACGGCCTGGACAGGATAAAAACACCTGACCCCAGAAGGAACACCGCTTGGATGGCAAGCACCGACCCGGGCGCTTTTAACCAAAGAGACAGCATAAATACTGCTACGAGCGACACGACGGCCATTGTCTTCGCCCGATTGCTGATTGCTCCATGCTGTCGCCAGTTCTCAATAAGCGGTCCGAACGCTTTGTGATTGATGAGCCATGCGTGCATTCGAGACGAAGATCGCGCGAATGCAAACGCCGCGACCAACAGGAACGGCGTCGTCGGCAACAACGGGAGCGCAACGCCGACAAACGCCAGTGCGAGCGCGATCAAACCAATGCAAAACCAAAAAAAACGTGTCATTGCGGACCGAACCAGATCAACAGCGGGGGCATCCAGATGAGCGGCAACAGCATTATACCCATTATCGACTGGGGGGCGATCCGAGCGCGGAACAGCATCTCGCTTGCAACGTTTTGCCTTTGAGGCCTTCGCAGTCGGCCCGCGACGCCGAGCCTGTGGCGGGCCCGCTTTCGGTCCCATCATCGACGCGCATGTTGTTATCGCGCTTACCGATCAACCGATTATATAGCAAGATCAGAAGTCAAGCGACGCCGGCGGAGATTCGTTCTCGTTCAGAAAGGTGTGAGGAAGATGGATGTGCTTTTGGCAATGGCCGTGTTCCTATTCAGCCATGTCGCAATCAGTCGATCAGGCGTAAAGCCCTTGCTGGTTCGCACCCTTGGCGAGCGGACTTACCTGATCATCTATTCGAGCGTTTCTGTGGTGCTGCTCTCATGGGTGATATGGGAAGTCATCACTGCAGAGCGCATGGTGCTTTGGTCTACGCCGAGTTGGGCGCACGCCTTCGCCGCCATTGCCACATTAGTCAGCTTTGTGCTGATCGGCGTCGGCGCAATGTCGCCTAATCCGCTCTCCGTCGGATTCAGAAAACGCGGCTTCGACCCGAACCGACCTGGATTCGTCGGCTGGGTGCGTCACCCATTGATCTGGGGACTGACGCTTTGGGGCGTCGCTCATATCCCCGCAAACGGCGATTGGCCGAGCCTAATTCTCTTTGCAGGTTCGGCGGGCTTCGGGGCTATTGGCGCTGTGGCGCTGGAACGGCGCAGTAAACGTCAACTTGGCTCAGAAGAATGGGGGCGTCTGACATCGGGCGCCGGCACGGCGGACATCAATGTAGTCCTCGGCGCTGCAATTGGCGTCGCTTTTTGGGTGTTGTTCCTCAGGCTGCACCCTTTCCTGTTCGGCGTCGATCCGCTGGCGTTCATGGCTGACTGGCCTTGAGCATCACGCCCGGCATGTAGCGACGCGTTCGCGGAACTGCTAACCTTCTCACGGAAAAAGACGGGGGCGGCATGGATCGCACGACGCTTAAACAAGCGCTGCTGGATGAGCGGCTCAGCGCATATGCGCGGTTGCGGGGCGGCTATCCGATTCCGCTTGCTGGGGCGACATACTGGCTCATTCTCGCTTTTCTGGGGTCGCGAATCACTGGGGAGACCTGGGCAATTGCCGCCTTCGTCGGCGGCGGGGCCATCTTCCCTCTTGCAGTCTTGTACGCAAAACTCCTCAAGAACGACTTTATGCGCGATGAGTCTGCGATTGGCGGCATCCTTCCGCCAATTTTCATTGGTATGCTGTTGTTCTGGCCGAGCGCGGTTGCGGCGTTGTGGACCGCTCCCGACCTTACGCCGCTCATTCTGGCGATCGGTATGAGCATACACTGGCCGATGATCGGCTGGACCTATGCCCGCACCCTTTTGTTTTCAGCGCATGCTGTCGTACGAGCCGCTGTCGTGTTTGCGGTGTGGATGCTCGTTCCTGAACGACAGTTTGTGGCGATCCCGCTCTTCGTGGCGGCAATCTACTTCATTACTGTCGCTGTAATTCTTATCGATTCAGATATGGTCCGCCGGAGATTGGAAAAAGCAACGTAAAGCCGTCGGTTCAAATAGGCATTCGGACAGGCGCCGCCGCCAATCTTGGCGCCGGCGCCAGATGTCCCGATCGACTGAAGTGACAACCGATCAAAGCCTCATCCGGTCAGTGAATAATGTGCCACTGCGTTTGCCGACCCGCCAGGTAATGCACGGTCTCCCCGTCATAGCACGCGCTTTGTTCGAGTTTTACCTGAACCAGTTGACCGTCCCATTCCGATACCGAGGCCTTCACATTGCCCTCAATCGCATAACAGGTGTCGGCGTAAAGCGGCCAGTCGCCTCGTACGGGCGTATCGCCCTGGTTGTCCCACATTCCAATCGTCGGGCCGGGACCATGCCCCACAAAACCGATGGGATGGGTGTAGATGCTGCAGTTCATTCTTGCTCTTCGGCATTTCTCCCGAGCCTTCGCGAGAACCTGGTTTCCGATCAGGCCGACTTCGAATGACGATGTGAGAAGATCTTGCCAGCGGTTGCCTGTTCTAAGCGCTGCGTTCAGACCGTCCGGCGCGTCTTGTTCGCCCAAGCGCGCGACATAACCCATCTCTTGCGTATCGGTGCAGAGCTTCAAGTAGCAAATCCCCACATCGGTATGGAGAACGTCGCCGCGGCGGATGACGCCGCCCTCTTCACCGCAGAAAGCCTGGTCGGCCTCACAGGCGACGCCGCGGCGCTGAATGTTTACATAGGGCATAAACCAGGGGTCGAGGTTTAGATCTTCAAAACGCTGGCGAAGATACCAGGCGACGTCGTCTGTTGTCGTCACGCCAGGCGTGATCACCTTGCTGGAAAAAGCCTCGCCGATGACCATGCGCGCAAGCCCGACGATGTGCCCGTAGATTTCCGTCTCCCGAGCGTTGCGGGTTTCAGCCCAGCGGACGACGAGCGCCTCAGCCGACGTGAGTCGTTGTTGGAGCGCCGGGGTCAACACCGATGCAAGCCTTTCGTGGAGACTCTGCGTCAACCCATCGGCGATAGGCCAGTCGCGGGAGACATTCACACCGATTCGATCAGGATTTTTTTCGGCGATGAGCGCGCCCAGCGCCGCCCATTGTTCATCCAGCGCGCCGCCCTCCCAGGCAGACTCATAGGGTTCGCCCAGCGGATACCGGTTGATCGTCAGCATCTCCAGCTCGTTTTCCTGACGGTGAAATACCAGCATCGTCGTTCGGCGCGCCGCAAATGTCGGCTGAGGAACCAGCGTAAAGTAAATCGGGTCTTCAGCGTATTCGCGGTTGATAACGAGCCACATGTCAATGCCCGTTTCATCCATCAACTTTGGCAGCAGCGTTTTCAGTCGGTCGGTGACGATTGCATTCTCGACCGCAGGCCTTTCGCGAACCTGTAATACTGACCTTTCGCCGGTGATGACGCGTCCTTGATCCCAGCGCTCCGCCGAGGCCGTCGGCGCCGTCGCTGCAATCGCGAACGCCGCTACAATAAATTTCCAATACATAAGGTATCCCCATTCAGAAGCGTCTGAAGCGTTTCACGGAACGCCGGCTTGGATCGCATTATTCGTGCAAACGACGCGTTGTTGAAGCAAAAAATGCGTCGAGCGGACACTGGCCGGATCCGACCGCGCGGCGGACGCTGGGCGGATCGCCGCCCCGAGACGAGTCTCTAGACCGCGGACCAAGAATGCGCCAATGTCGGCTCAGAAAGCGCCATCGCGCGAACTATCGAGGGGCAAGTCATGAAGCATCTTATGGGTCTCAGCGCGGCGGTTTTACTGGCGGCGACGGCAGGCGGCGAAGCGAAAGAGGGCATGTTTACGCCCGATCAGCTGCCGGAGATATCGAGCGACCTTCGCAAAACGGGCCTGCGCCTCAATGCGCGCAGCTTGACGGATCTGACCGCGTTTCCCATGGGCGCCGTCATTTCGTTGGGCAACTGCACGGCGTCGTTCGTCTCGCCGTATGGACTGGCGGTCACCAACCACCACTGCGCACGCGGATCGGTGCAATACAACTCAACGGAAGAAAACAACTATCTGCGCGACGGCTTTTTGGCAGATGAGCGCGCCGATGAGCTGCCAGCAGCGCCCGGCTCGCGTATCTATGTGACGGTGCAAGTCGACGACGTCACGTCCGACGTCGTCGATGGCATCGATGCGGCTTTGTCAGGCCGCGAGCGCTTTGACGAAATCGACCGCCGGGAAAAGGCCCTCATCAGCGCATGTGAGGGGGACGCTGGCCACCGGTGTCAGGTTGCCTCCTTTTTCGGCGGCTTGCAGTACAAACTCATTAAGCGCCTCGAAATCCGAGACGTTCGTCTGGTTTACGCGCCCGCCGACGCCATCGGGAAGTATGGCGGCGATATCGACAACTGGATGTGGCCGCGCCATACCGGCGACTTCGCATTTTATCGCGCTTATGTGGCGCCGGACGGAACGGCCGCAGACTACTCTGAAGAGAACGTTCCCTTTGCGCCTGAGCACTTCCTGAAAGTGTCGGCCGCCGGGCTTGACGACGGCGACTTTGTTATGGCCGCCGGTTATCCGGGAAGTACGTCGCGATACGCGCGTACGATCGAAGTCAAAAACACATTCGATTGGTTTTATCCGACTTATGTCGACATCATCGGAGGCTGGGTGGAGACGATTGAAGACGCGTCGCCGGCCGGCAGCGACGCCCGCATCAAATATGAGTCGCGTATCGCAGGACTTAACAATGTCCTGAAGAACTTTCAGGGCCAGATCGACGGCGCATTGCGCGTCGGCCTCGTAGACAGACGCGAAGCGCGCGAGGCGGCGCTCAATGCATGGATTGCCGAAGATGAGTCGCGAGCGCCATACGCCGAAGCGATTGATCAGGTTGACGCATTAGCGGAGGAAAGCGCGCGAGAGGCGCAGCGAAACTTCTGGTACAACAATGCAACGCGCCCTCAGCTCCTGGGCGCCGCGCAAAGGCTTTATCGTCTCTCAAAGGAACGTCAGAAGCCGGACGCCGACCGCGAGCGCGGCTATCAAGAACGCGACATGACGTTCTTTCGCCAGGGCCTTGAGGCCATTGAGCGTCGGTATGATGCAACCGTCGACAAAGCGGAGTGGCTGTTTTTTCTCGACCTCTATCTGCGCGCGCCCAGCGATTTGCGCAGCCCTGCGTTGGACGCGGCCCTAGGTCTGGATGCTGAAACGGACTTGAGCGATTTGCCATCGACACTTGAGTCTTTTTATCAAGATACGACTCTTGACGAAAAGGACGCACGCATTGAGCTCATGACGGCGACGCCTGCGGCGTTAGAAGCCAGCGACGATCCTTTCATGGCGCTGGCCGTCGCTTTGTACGAAACGGAAATGGCTCAGGAAGAGAGCGCCAAGGATCGCGATGGACGCAGGGCGATTTTGCGCCCGCAATACATGCAGGCTATCATCGATTGGCAGCGCGCAAACGGTACGGTCGCCTATCCAGACGCAAATTCGACCTTGCGCGTCACCTACGGCAACGTGCTTGGCGGTTCGCCGCAGGATGGTTTGATTTATGAACCATTCACGCGCCTGGAAGGAATTACCGCCAAGGATACGGGACTTGAACCTTTCAACTCTCCCAAGCGGCAATTGGATCTGATCGAAGCAGAAGACTACGGGGCATACGCCTTGCGCAGCATTGGCTCGGTGCCGGTTAACTTTCTGTCCGATCTCGACAGCACCGGCGGGAATTCAGGGTCGGCGACACTGAACAGCCGAGGACACCTTGTCGGTCTTCTGTTTGACGGCACGATTGAGAGCGTGAATTCCGACTGGGATTTTGATCCGCGCACGACCAGAACAATCCATGTCGACACAAGGTATATGCTGTGGGTGATGGAAAAAGTCGACAATGCGGACGCGCTGATTGATGAAATGGACATCGTGCGCAATTAGCGAATTGTCGTTTTCAGCTCCAAACAAAGGAAAGCGCCTGTGGGCATCCGCGCCGTCCGTTGGCTGACAGCCGTTTATATGACCGCCTTCTTGCTAGCGGTCACCTGGCCGGGGTTTTTGCTTTTCAATAGAGTGACGCCGATCATCTTTGGCTTGCCGTTTAATTTGTTCTGCATCGCGCTTTTCATCGTGATTGGAATGGCGGTGCTGTTCCTGCTTTATCGCAGCGAACAACGCCGCGCCGAAGAGGAGCGCTGAGTTGGAGCGCTGGCAGATCATCGGTCTGATCATCGTCGCCTATCTCGGGGTTACGCTTTCCATCGGACTACTGTCGGGCCGAAAGGCGTCGAAAAGCGTGCAGGGCTATGTGGCGGGCGACCGCGACTTCGGCTTGCTGGTCATGTATTTTGTGCTCGGCGCTTCCGTTTTTTCCGCCTTTGCTTTTCTAGGCGGACCGGGCTGGGCTTATTCGCGCGGCGCAGCGGCGTTCTATATCCTCTGCTACGGTGTTTTGGGCATGACGCCCTACTTCTTCATCGGCCCAAAGGCTGCAGAGCTCGGCCGGCGACGCGGATATGTGACGCAGGCGCAACTCATATGCGGACGATTTCCCTCACGCTTCTTGTCGGTTTTGATCGCTGCACTGACGTTGATCGCGTTTCTTCCTTACATCACCCTTCAGATGCGCGGAGCGGGCATCGTCATAGAGGCGGTTACCGACGGTAACGTGCCGCTGTGGGCCGGCGCGGCCGCGGCTTATGGCGTCGTTATCATCTATGTCCTGTTCAGCGGCGTTTCCGCGGTCGGCTGGACGAACACCTTTCAGGGTTTTTTCATGCTGGCGATCGCCTGGACGCTCGGCCTTTACCTTCCGATCGAGCTTTATGGCGGCGTCGGGCAAATGTTTGAACAGATTCAGGCCGAGCGGCCGGAACTGTTGACCGTACCGGGACTCACAGCATCGGGCGATCCTTGGAGCTGGGGCGGATATTCGAGCGCCATCATCGTTTCCGCCGTCGGACTGATGATGTGGCCGCACCTGTTCATGAAGGCGTTCACAGCGCGCAGCGATCGGACCTTGCGGCGTACGGTTGTCTTGTTTCCAACGTTTCAGCTTTTCCTGATACCGGTCTTCCTCATAGGGTTCGCCGGCGTCCTTTATCCGAGAAGTCCGGATTCACCAGACTTTATACTGCCCTTCATGATTCTAAATTCGGATTTGCCTGCGATCGTGGTCGGCCTGTTTTGCGCCGGCGCGTTGTCTGCGTCTATGTCGACCGGCGATTCTCTTATGCACGCCGCCGCTTCCGTCACGGTCGAAGACGGGCTCGGCCCCTTCGTCAAACTCTCCGATCAGCATCAGCGCCTCCTCATACAGAGCTTTGTTCTCATCACCGGCCTTGTCGCTTACTTCTTCGCGATCAATGACAGCTCGTCGTTGGTCGTCCTGCTGCTGACTTCCTATGGATTGATCTGTCAATTGGCGCCGCCCATTGTCGCTGCGCTCTATTGGCGCCGAGCAACGACCCCGGGCGTCGCCGCCGGATTCGCCGCTGGATCGGGAGTCGCCGTCTTTTTCTTCCTGACCGGGTATTTTGGTGAGAGCCTGCGTCCATTCGATCTGCATGAAGGCGTCCTCGGGCTGATTGTTCACATACCTACGATGATTATCGTCAGCCTCTTGACGAAGCCGCAGCCGGAAGCGCGCCAAGCAGCTTTTGTAGAGCTGCACGAAACGGAACACGCTGCGGCGACTCCGTGAAGCATTCGATCAGTTTGCGGATGACCGAAATGCCCGCCGCCTTGTACAAGACGGCGCTGATACAGGATCTTTCGATCCGGACGGACTCCTTAGCCGGCCCCTGCGCGTTGTGCATGCGCGAGATCAGCGGCCGCGGGGCGGCCCATTGTCCCATTTGCGTTTTCGATGACGTTGGCTAATCCTATACAAAATTCAATTCCATAACATAGGGGTATGGGGCGATGGATTGGCTACGCAGACATTCAATTCTGGCGATTGTCCTCGGGGCGCTTGGGCTGAGCATTGGCCTGGCGTCTTTGGCGTTCCCGCAATCAAATGATGAGGACGAGGCGAGTCCGCTTGCCTCATTGCCGCTCCGATTGATCGGCCCCGCTTATCCGTCAGGCCGCATTTCTGATTTCGCTTTTTTTTCCGGCGGCTATCACGACTATCTGGTCGGCGTCGCCTCCGGCGGATTGTGGCGCACCACGAACGCCGGCGCTACGTGGACCCCGATTTTCGACAACGAAGGCTCTTACGCCATCGGCGTTGTCGAAATTGCGCCCTCCGACGAAAAGATCATTTGGGTCGGCACAGGCGAGAACAATGCCCAACGATCTGTCGCCTTCGGCGACGGCGTTTATAAGTCGACCGACGGCGGCGCGACCTGGACCAATATGGGCCTGAAGGACTCCGGCCACATCAGTCAGATCTGGATTCATCCGGCCGACGCCGACACCGTGTTGGTCGCCGCGCAGGGTCCGCTTTGGTCCGACGGCGGCGATCGCGGGCTCTTCAAGACAACGGACGGCGGCGCCACTTGGACGGAAATCCTGACTATTGACGAACACACGGGCGTCAACGAATTCATCGTACATCCGCAGAATTTCGATGTCATCGTCGCATCGAGTTATCAGCGTCGCCGCCATGTCTGGGTGCTGATCAACGGCGGACCCGGCTCCGGCGTTCACCGCACGACGGATGGCGGCGAAACCTGGTCCGAAGTGACGGCAGGTTTGCCCAAGGACGATATGGGCCGGATCGGGCTTGCCATGGCCCCGTCCAATTCGGACATGCTGTACGCCATCATTGAGGCGAACGACGACGAGAAAGGGGTCTATCGCTCGAACGACTTTGGACAAAACTGGGAGAAACGTTCGAGCCACATGACCACCAGCCCGCAATATTACAACGAGATTGTGGTCGATCCCCGCGATGAAAACGTGCTCTATTCTCTCGACACCTTTTCCAAACGATCCCGTGACGGCGGCAAAACGTTTACAGATATCGGTTCCGCTCACCGACATGTGGACGACCATGCGCTTTGGATTGACGAGTCGAACACGGACCATCTGATTATCGGCGGCGACGGCGGCATCTACGAAAGTTGGGACGGCGGAGAACTATGGAAGCACGTTGACAATCTGCCGATCGTTCAATTCTACCGCGTTCAGCCGGATAACGCGGAACCGTTTTACAACGTTTGCGGCGGCACGCAGGACAACAACTCGCTGTGTGGGCCGTCTCGCACGGACCTGGTGCACGGTATTGTCAATTCCGACTGGCACATCGTTCTGGGAGGCGATGGATACAAACCCCAGATCGATCCGCGCGATCCCAATATCGTTTACGCGCAATATCAATATGGCGGCCTTGCGCGCTACGACCGGCGCACCCACGAACGGGTGTTTCTAACGCCGCAACCGCCAACCGGAGAGCCCGCCTACAAATGGAATTGGAATACGCCGCTGCTCATCAGCCCGCATAATCCGGATCGGATCTATTACGCGGCTGAATATTTGTTTGCTTCAGACGACCGAGGCGATTCCTGGGAGATTATCAGCCCGGACCTCACCCGCCAGCTCGACCGCAATACGCTTGATGTCATGGGCAGGGTCTGGAGCGTAGACGCTGTTGCGAAAAATGACTCCACCTCGATCTATGGCGCTGCGATTGCGATCAACGAAAGTCCGCTGGCTGAGGGCCTGATTTATGTGGGGACAGATGACGGCGTTATTTCCATCACCGAAGACAATGGAGCGACGTGGCGGCGCGTCGAAACCATCCGCGGCGTTCCGGAGATGACGCTAGTGGAAGACATTATCGCATCCGTCCATGATCCCGACGTGGCCTACGCGGTGTTCGACAACCACAAGCGCGGAGACCATGAGCCTTATGTCTATCGCACCGACAATCGCGGCGGCGCCTGGCAGGACATTTCCGGCGATCTGCCTGACTGGGGGGCGGTTCACACAATCGCGGAAGACCACGTGGACCCCAATCTGCTTTTCGTCGGGACTGAGTTCGGGCTGTTCTTCAGTCAAAACGGCGGCCGGAACTGGGAACAACTGAAGACAGGCTTCCCAACGATCGACGTGCGCGACATCGAGATCCAACGCCGCGAAAGCGATCTCGTCGTGGGTACTTTTGGGCGCGGCATTTACATCCTTGACGACTACGCCGCTTTGCGGACGGGCGCCGATGAATTGGCGGAGGCCGAGGCGACTCTGTTCCCTGTGCGCGACGCTTGGCTCTACATTGAGGGCGATCTTTGGGGACCGTGGGGCGGTACAAAAGCGGTAAACGGCGACAACTTCTGGTTCGCCGAAAATCCGCCCTTTGGCGCCGTGTTTACGTATGTCCTGCGGGACGGACTGAAGACTCTGGCCGACGCCCGGCGGGAGGAAGAGATTGAAATCGAAAAAGGCGGCGGCGACACGCCCTACCCGCCATGGGATGATCTGAGAGCGGAAGACCGCGAAGACCAACCTGCCATTCTGTTTACGATTACCGATGCGTCGGGAGAAGTCGTGCGCCGCTTGACCGCGCCTCACGACAAAGGGCTTCATCGCGTCGCCTGGGATTTGCGCTACGCAGCGCCTGATCCGACTCAGCTTGAAGAATCAACCCCCTCGCCGTTCGCCGCCCCGTCGGTCGGACCGTTGGTTTTGCCGGGCGAGTACACGGTGTCGATCGCCAAACGTGTAAACGGCGTCGTCACCGCTTTATCCGAACCCCAATCTTTTGTCGTCAAGCCGCTGCACGACACTCCCGAGGCGACCGACGACCGTCCGTCTTTGCTAGCCTTTCAGCAAGAGACGGCGGATATGGCGCGCGCGGTCACCGGCGCCAGCGCCGCATCGGGTGAGCTGCGCACTCGTCTGGCGCATCTGAAACTGGCTGTCGAAGCGGTCACCGCGCCCAACGAACAGCAGCGCGCGCTCATCCAGCAGCTCGAAGCAACGCTGGATGAAGCGGATGTGGCGCTTAGCGGCGATCGGACGGTGAGCAGTCGCAATGAGGCCGCGCCGTGGTCGGTCTCGGCGCGCGTCGGAGAAATTCGCGGGTGGGGTTGGCAAACCCAGTCGCCGGCCACCGGCTCAAGCGAAGACGCGCTGGCGTTGGCGCAACAAGAGTTCAGCGCTGTCATCGCGCAGCTTCAGGATGTTGAAACGCGCTTGACCGATCTTGAAAACGAGCTCGAACAGATGGGCGCGCCCTACATTCCGGGCAGCGGCGTGCCGTCCTGGCCGCTGCAGGAGTAGGTCGCGGTTTCGGCCAAGCGCTTTAAAATTGCAACGTGACGGAACCGCGGATCTGCCGCGGCTCGACCGGATGGAGGTGAATGTCGGGAATTGGCGCAACCTCGCCCGGCAATTGCGATTCAAAGAAATAGGTGATGTCGGCGTCCTCTGAATCAAACATATTCAGGACATCGAGTCCAAACCGCGCGGGGCCGACATCGTAATAGAGGCCGAGATTGACGATCGTGGTCGGGTCGGAAGCCACGCTTGCATCTTCGATCAAGGGCGCCGCCCCGAAACGGCGAAGGCGCAGGGCGGCGGTTAACCGTTCTGTCGGATCGACTGTCACGCCGGCCCCGAACACATTTTCCACCGCTTGCGGAATACGGTTTTCACCTGCGGGGGCGTCTTTGAAGCGCGCGTCGGTGTATGCGGCCGTGGCGTCGAACCGGATCCAATCGGTCGGCCGCCAAAAAGCGCTGAACTCGACGCCGAATCGACGGGACGCATCGTTCGGCTCGGTGGCGCCGGCGTCTCCGACGAAGACCAGTTCTTCGTCAAGCGCGAGCCAGAAACCGGCCAATGTCGCGTTAAAGGCGCCGCGGGCGAACCGTGCGCCGATTTCGGCGCCTTCCGCCCGCACCAGGACGTCAACCGGGTCAACCGGCTCCAGCGTACGCGGATCAATGGCGATCGCCGCGCCCCTCACGTCGTTGGAGTGAAATCCCTGACCGTAATTGGCGTAGAGTTCCAATGCGTTTGTCGCGCGCCAGGCGATGGCGGCCGTGGGCGTAAAAATTGCGTCCGAGCCGTCGCCTGAATTCTCCGCGATGGAAGCGTCGACCGAGAAATCATAGAAGTCGCCACGGGCGCCGACGGACGCGCGCAATCGTTCTGACAGGCTTATTTCCAATTCCACAAAGCCGCCGACAGAAAACTCCTGAACATCATCGTCACGGATCGTGCGAATGCGCTCGCGCGCGACCGTATCAAAAAGACCGACATTGAAAATGTCGTCGTAACGAATGTCGCCGCCGCTTCTGAAAACGGCTTCACGCCCGGCAATTGTAAACGGGCGGGCGTAGTCCATCGCCCCGCCGAATGTCACCCGTTCGTCACGTTGCTCGAATTCATCGCCGTTTACGGGATCATTCGCAAAATATGTGAAGTTCGAAAAAAGAGCGAAGTCGTAATAAAGCGCATAGGCGGACAGCGAAAAATCACCCACTGTCGCCTCTCCATTTAAGGCGATCCGAGTTGTTTCTCCCCCAAGGTCGGGATCAATGAAACCGAGACGGGAAACAAGGCCGGTTTCGATAGCGCGCAGCGGTATCTGGTCTGTCGACGTCCAGCGGGAATCATATGCGCTTAAGGAAAGGCTCCAGTCCGCCGCGCCTGTTTGGCGGGTGTATTTTAAAAATGCGTTGTACTTCTCCAGATCTTCATCGAGCACAAACGGGCTGTCGTTGAACAGAACTTCGGCCGCCGCAAGAAGCTGGCCGCCGCCCGCACCCACCGACGCCGCTACCAGGCCGCGACGAAATCCGTTTTCGCCGATCGTCATTGCGGCGATGTTTTCATCAAGGGCGTCATAGGATCGGAACGAGGCGGTTGCTGCGGCCGAGAAATCGCCGACGTCGGTGTAATAAGGCCCTTTGCGAAACTCGATCCGCTCAACGACTTCCGGAATGATGAAGTTGAGGTCGAGATAGCCCTGGCCGTGGCCGTGCGTGCGAAAATTGACCGGCGCCCCGTCGAAATAAACCGCAAAGTCGGTGCCGTGATCCAGATTGAAGCCGCGGAGGAAGTACTGGTTCGCCTTACCGGAGCCGGAGTGCTGCGTGGCGACAAGACCAGGGATCACTTCGACTAGTTCCCCGACGCGCGAAAGGGGACGGTCGTCAAAATCGCCGTATCCGACCACGCCTTCAGAACCCGCCTTGGCCGAACCGATTAGATTGATCTGGCGTCCGAAAACGATGATTTCGTCCATTTCCGGAGGATGCGCGGCGAGCGCCGACGTCGACGCCGCAGTAAAAGCAATGCAGCCTGCATTGATCGCCAGCACGGTCGCGGCGGTTCTCAAATGAGTCTTGTATTTACTCGACATGATCTTGTTCTTCTTCCCTTTTGCGCGACTGTCGGCGTTCTTTTCGCCAACGCCTACGAGGACGGTGATTCATTTCTGCACTGGTAGTGTCGCGTCGCGCCTGTACCCATCAGCGCGCGCTGGACGCCGAGCTAGCCAATTGCGCACCAGTTTTATTCCATCGCCTACGGATAAGCTTCGTGAAATATCATTGAATGAAACGCACGCTTGGCGCGAATTCCGAAACAACAAATACCAAAGAGGATCAAGTTCACGGCGGCCCGCGGACGAAACCCAAGGCCTCCGGCCGGGCGGGGCCGACTTCTAACGCTCTTCCAGTCGCGTTGCGCTCAGCGGTGCGGTTTAAGTCCAGAAGAACATCGACTCTCGATGCATCGTCGTCGTGGTCGGTGACGGCGAGACAACAGATCGCGCACGGCGCCCCGGCGTCATGATCATCGTGACAGTCTTCTGCATGCGCGGCCGCTGCGAGCTGCGCCAAAACAAAGGAGAGGACGGCGACGATGTAAGCGGCCCCTCTCCTGTGTCTTCGCTGTAACTGCATCGCCATGCCGCCTAGCTTCCGAATTCTCTTTCCGCTCGCCCGTTGCGGCGGGTCTCAGTGTGCAAGCGGAGTATGGTCAATTTGCAGTATGTTACTCTATCACAAATTGCCGTTTGCGTTTTCCCGGATTCCATGTGGTCGAACGCGCCGTCGCTGCAACACAAGACAACTACGAGCGCCGCGACCTCAGAGTTGCGCCCGTAGTCGACGGCTATCCGTCATATGTCTCCCAGGATTCGATCTCGAGCGTGTACGCCGCGTCGCCCAAGTCGCTCATGTTGCTTGTCGTACGCAGGACGCCAATCGCCCAGATCGCGTCCCACTGGTTGCCGAGCGCGGCCGGCGTTTCCGCCGTCACACACACGATCTGATTTGGCGGCGGCGGCGGGTCAAGTTCAAGGACCGGCGGCCGGCGCCGACAAAAAAAGGGTGGACCAACGACCGCGCCGGCCGCAATGCGCCGGCGAATGCTCGGTCTTGTTTCGAAACACCCCAAACGCTCTCGCGGAAAAATATGGTGAGACAAGAACGGCAAACTCGAATATGCGTTATGAACGAGTTCCTTCGCGAGACGACATGGTATGAAAACAAGAATCATCATCGCCTTAACGGCGCCGCTTTTCCTTTGGGCGTGCGGAACCGAAGAAACAATCGTTGACACCGACCAATTGGAGTATCCGCAGTCGATCTCTCCTGAACTGGCGGAACGGTTCTCCGCTCTCGCATTGGCCTGCGTCCACAAAGAATTTCCCAACAAGATTTCCCGGACCACCGACAATGCAGAAGCGATCGGGCGGCCGAAGGACATTTTCCCGATCTTTTATGGTTGTTTTGATTGGCACAGTTCTGTGCACGGCCATTGGCTTTTGGTGCGTTTGTTGCGGGTCGGTCCGGAGGATGCTGTATGGCGAGACCAGGCGATTGAAAAGTTAAACCAGAGTTTTACAGCTGAAAAACTATCCGGGGAAGTTGCAAATTTCGCGCGGCCGGCGCGTGGATCGTGGGAACGTCCTTACGGCCTTGCCTGGTATCTTCAACTGATGACCGAGCTGCGCGAGTGGGATGATCCGCAAGCCAAAACATGGCTGTCGATACTGCAGCCATTGGAAACCGATATCGTCGTCAGCCTCAAAGACTGGTTGCCGAAATTAGCGTATCCCATTCGTCTGGGTACGCATAATCAGAGCGCCTTTGCTTTTGGTCTGATGCTCGACTGGGCGAGAGCAGCGGGCGATGCTGAGCTGGAACAGATGATTGTCGCGCGTTCCAAAGCGTTTCACATGGAGGATGTCGATTGCCCGCTCAACTATGAGCCAAGCGGGGAAGACTTCCTGTCCCCTTGCCTGATGGAGGCCGATCTCATGCGGCGGATTTTGCCGCCCGAAGCGTTTTCAGACTGGTTGACTGATTTTCTGCCGCAGATTCCAACAAACGGTTCAGGCGACTGGCTCGCACCCGGGATTGTCAAGGACGCCAGCGACGGCAAGCTTGTGCATCTGGATGGGGTGAATTCCTCGCGCGCCTGGAATCTCTACAATGTCGCCCGTGCGTTGCCGGAAGGCGATCGACGCAAGGCGGCCCTGGTCGCAGCGGCGAAAATTCATGCGCGCGAAGGCGTCGCCGCCGTTTCGGCCGAACATTACTCAGGCAGTCATTGGCTAGCGTCGTTCGCAACGTATCTTATGACTGATCGGGGATGGAACGATTAAACCGCGATCATGAAGAATACGAGGGCGTCGACCTCCGGAATGGAAATGGGCGTCGCGTAAACCCGATAGTTTTCACAAGAGCTCGATCCTACGCTGGGTGATTTGAGTGGCGGCTTTCGGCCGGAAACCGCACTCGATTCGGAGCTTTTTGACCCATTCGGCCCGGCGGCCGCGGGGAACGGGGTCTGGCGCACTCCCTTGAGCGAGAATGTCCGCTGCCCTACAACCTAGGTCTGAATGTCGGGCTGGCATGGATAAAATCAGCTTTTCTGATATCGGCGAGCACGTGGTCGATGAAATCATCGATACGGTTGAAACGCCCATTGCGCTGCTGGGCGGGGACGGCGTTATCCTTCGATTCAATCGCGCTTGCGAAATGCTGACAGGGTTCTCGCAGTCCGAAGCCCTCGGCCGAAAAGTCTGGGACTTTCTCATTATTGAAGAAGAGATCGAGGCCGTGCGTCAGGTGTTTGCGATGACCTGCGCGAAGGACCTTCCCACGCACTATACCAACTACTGGAAGACAAAATCCGGCAAGCGAAGACTGCTTAGCTGGTCAAACAAGACCCTGCGCGATGACTCCGGCGCCGTCGCGGCGGTGCTGGCCACAGCGCTGGACATCACCGAACTGCGCTCGGCCGAAAGCGATCTCACGGAAAGTCAGGCGTTCCTGCGCTCCATTGTCGACGCCTCGCCGGTCGCTGTCGTGACCATCAATGATCGCGCGCAAATCCTGTCGTTCAGCCGGCAGGCGGAAACGACGTTTGGGTATCGCGAAACGCACGTTCTGGGCAAAAACGTAAAGATCCTAATGCCCGAACCGGATCGCGCCCGACACGACGATTATATCGACCGTTTTCTGGAGACTGGCGAAAAACGCATCATTGGTCGGGCGCGCCGCGTGAAGGCAATGCGTTCGACCGGCGAGGTGTTTCCAGCTTTGCTGCATGTGACTGAGTTCACAGACGGCGAGCGCGTTTTTGTGGGCTTTGTCGAAGACCTGTCTGAGAAAGAAGAAACCGAACGGCGCCTCTCCGACACTCAATTTCAGTTGCAACACGCCGGGCGCGTCGGCGCCATGGGTGAAATCGCCACCTCCATCGCTCATGAACTGAATCAGCCCCTCACCGCAGCGGCGAGCCTGGCGGGCGCGGTATCTCTGACGCTGAAAAAGGCGCAATGCGACCGCTGCGACGACGCGATCATACTGCTCGACGACGTGGTCAGCGAAATCAAGCGCGCCAGCGAGATCATCCATCAAATGCGCGAATTCGTACGTAAGCGGAAGACGACGAAGAGCCTGCATGACGTGAACAAGATCGTTGAAGACGCCGCCGCATTGGCGATCATCGGCGCTGACGCCGACGGCGTCGAGGTTAAGTGGGATCTGTCTGAAGACGTCGGCAAAGTGTCTCTGGACCGTATTCAGATCCAGCAGGTTGTCACCAACCTCATCCGGAACGCCATTGACGCAATGCACGAAGCGCCGCAACGGATTTTGACGATTTCCACCAGAAAAAGGGCGCGAGAGATAGAGGTCAGCATCGCCGACACCGGCCCGGGCTTGAACAAGGATCTGAAGAAAACGCTGTTCGAGCCGTTCGTTTCCAGCAAAAAAGAAGGCATAGGCGTCGGCCTATCCATTTCAAAAACCATAATTGACGCACATCAAGGCGAAATCGATGCAGCCGATCTAGAATCAGGGGGGTGTGTGTTCACGTTCAACTTGCCGGCGGGGAACGATGAATCGGTCGGCGATAATCCCTAGGGGCGCTGTCTTTCTTGTCGACGACGACGTCTCCGTGCAACGCGGAGTCGCGGCGTTGTTGAGGGCCGCCGACTATGAGACAACTGTTTTCAAATCGGGCGACGAATTTTTGGCCAAATTATCTGAGCTCGACCGCCAAAACGCCGTTGTTCTGGTCGACGTGTGCATGCCGGGCATTCAAGGCCTGGAGCTGCAAGAGCGCCTCAACGCCGATGGCGTCCGCCTGCCCGTCATCGTGATGACTGCGCATGGAGATATCCCCATGGCCGTGCGCGCAATGCGCAACGGCGCGGTCGACTTCCTGCAAAAGCCCTTCACCGTAGACGAAGTCACCGGCGCCCTCGATAGAGCGCTCTCGATGCAGACGCCGCCGTCCAGACAAATCGAAAGCAGCGCTAACGGCGATTTGCATGCGCGATATGAATCTCTGACCCCTCGTGAAAACGAAGTCTTCCGTCAGATTGTGCAAGGAGACACCAATAAGGAAATCGCCCGGCTGTTCGACATCAGTCCCCGGACAATCGAAGTCCATCGTCAGCGGATCATGACGAAAATGAAAGCGGACAGTCTCGCCGATCTGGTTCGGATGGCGGTTGCATTGGACGTCGGAGATTCGCAAGCATAAATCCCGAAAAATGAGCACTGGAGGCGCAGCGTGACGCAACTGGAACACGAGCACTCGGCTGAGGCCATCGCTGCGCGATTGTCAAAACAGCCTGGACCGAGCTATTTGCGCGATTGGGTTCTCGGCGGTGTTGACGGCGCCATTACCACCTTTGCGATCGTCGCCGGCGTCGCCGGCGCCGGGCTCTCTTACTCAATTGTGATTATTCTCGGCGTCGCGAATCTCATCGCCGACGGCATTTCCATGGCCGCGGGCAACTATAGCGGGGTTAAAGCGGAGAACGACGAATACGCCCGCCTGCGCCAGATGGAGCGACGGCATATAGAGAAGACCCCCGACGGAGAACGCGAAGAAGTGAGACAGATTTTTGCGGGTAAAGGTTTTGAAGGAGACGATCTTGAGCGCGCCGTTGACGTCATTACCGCAAACGAGGAGCGCTGGATCGACTTCATGCTCACTGAAGAATTCGGTCTGCCGAAAGGCCAGCGCCCGGCTTTACCAGCCGCGCTTGCGACGTTCGCCGCGTTTGTCGTGTGCGGCGCCATTCCTTTGGTCCCCTATCTCTTCGGAATGGATGACAGCTTTGTTGCCGCGGCGATCGGAACAGGCGTCGCATTTTTCCTGATTGGCGCGCTGAAATCGAAGTGGTCGACGATCCGCTGGTGGGTTTCCGGCGCCGAAACGCTCTCAATCGGCGCAGCAGCGGCGGTCGCAGCGTTCGTGATCGGCGACTTCCTGGAAAAACTCGTGGCCTAATCGGGCCGCCTGCAAGGTTTGATACGTACAACTACGTATGCGCACGCTGGACGCCAGCGCTGAGGAAACATCCGTCTTTTGCGGCTTTTGCGCTGGCTTGTCATGAACAAAGACGTTTCCTCTTTTGCACAGCCGCTACTGTCTACGTATTTGCTCCGACTTAAAGCCGGATAGTGCGGCGCCTTTATATACACGGGTAGCGTGGCGGATCGTCTTGAAACAGGGAGAGGGAGACTAAACCATGACGGCTCTCGTTAAGGCTGAAGCATTTCACACCGGCGCAGTTCCATTCAATTCGGAAATAGTCATCGACGCCTCACGCCTCGCCGCCGGCGCGTCTCTGAAGACGTTGCGCGCCGGGGAAACGCTTTTCGTGGAGGGCGATCGCGCACCGTTCTGTTATCAAGTCGTTAGCGGCGTGATCAAGGAATACAATACGCTCGAAGACGGCCGACGCCAGGTTGCAGATTTTTACAGCGTCGGCGATCTGTTCGGGTTTTCAGAAGCAAAGCACCACCTTTGTTCCGCCGAAGCCGTCACCGACGGCACGGTCAGGTGCTATCCTAAAGACGCCTATCTGCGCGCCATATCGTCCTCGCCGGAGTTGTCGTATCAGTTTCTTGGCGCATTGATGTCGCGATTGCATCGCACGCGGGAACGTATGATTGTGTTGGGCCGCATGAGCGCGGCGCAAAGGGTCGCTGCTTTTTTGCTGCGCCTGTCGGCGGAACAGCAAACCCTGCACGGCGTTACATTTCTGATGAGCCGTCAGGACATCGCCGATCACTTGGGGCTGACAATCGAGACAGTGTGCAGGATCTTGACGTCGTTCAAGAAATCCCGGCTCATTGAAATGAAAACGGCACGGCTCTTTGACGTGCTCGACATCGCCGCGCTTGACGCCGTCGCCAACGGCGTCGCGCGCCCGCACTGAACGCTTTTTCATTACGGCCGAAAAAAGCTCCCCATTGGGGAAATGGGGAGCTACAGTTTTCGCCACTCTTTACGCCACGGGAGTCTCAGGTCGTCTGGATAGCAATCTTGCGTTCCTGCTCTTTCGCGGATTGCGATTTCGGAAGTCGGACTTTGAGTACGCCCTTTTTGAAGGTTGCATCGACGCGGTCATGGTCAACCTCGCAGGGCAGCGGAATTGTACGGGAGAAGGCGCCGTATGCGCGCTCAGCTCGATAGAAGTTCTTTTTCTTTTCTTCGCTTTCATGCTTGCGCTCGCCATGGATCGTTACGGCGCCGTCGCGAAGCGTCACGTCGATGTCGTCTTCCTCCATACCGGGCAGATCAGCGGTGAGTTCAAGCGCGTCGTCACTTTCGCTTAAATCGACCGAGGCCAGTACGCCGCGCCGGCCGGGCTCACGGTCACCGGCGAACTGCGGCAGAAAGTCGTCGAACAATCGGTCCATTTCTTCGTACATGCGCTCGAACGGAGTGAGCGCGCCGGCGCGCGCCGCCTGGCGACGGCGATGCCTGAACGGAACAAGATCGTTGAGTTCCATACATTCCTCCTGAATTCGAATCGCGGCGCGTTTCGCCGCTCACCGTCCCAACATAGGCTCTCTTCACCTGGCGTCTTTGACCGGGGTCAAACCGGAACGGTTTTGTTTTAAAAAAGAGAGACCAAAAAGCCTGCGAAACGCAGCAGACGCCATTTCTCGGTCAGCCTTCCAGATCAAGCGCCTTGGCCGCTCGCTGCAGCGTATCCAATGCGCTTCCGTCAGCCTGCACCACATGCCAGGCGCCGGGGTCGACGCCGCGGGCAAGTTGTTTTTCAAGAATGCGGGCGGTTGCGTCCGACGCGCCGCTCGAGCGGGCCTTTATCCGCTTCATCAAGACTTCTCTCGGCGCCGTGAGCCACACGCCGTCAAACGGGACAGAGGCGTTCGCGGCCGTTTCTTCCGCCGCCGTCCGGGACGCCGCATCCAAAAAGGTGGCGTCCAACACAACTGGCTGTCCTGCACGCAGAACGCGGCGCGCATCCTTCATAAGACGGCGGTAGACCGCAGCAGAGTGAGCTTGACCATACCCCTCCTCGGCCAACGGCGCTTCCGGCTCTTGATTGAGCAGCCGCTTTCGAACGACGTCGCTACGCAGAAGGACCGCGCCCAGACGTCCGTTCAACAGCATGGCGAGCGATCCGGCGAGCGTTGATTTGCCGGTCGCCGAATAACCGCCGACGGCGACCAGCCGCGGCGTGTGTTCACCGATCAGGAATTCAAGAGCGATATCGAGGTAGCGTTCAGCAATACGCTTGTTCTTGTCTGGTTGCGTCGGCAGGCTCAAAACCATGGCGCGCACGGCCGCGCGCATCGACAGGAACAGCGGCAGCAATTGCACGCCGGCATAGTCCCGCGTGATGCTGAGATAGCGATTGAGGAGGATATTCGCCATCTCGCCGCAATTGTGATGAACAAGATCCATCAGCGTGAACGCCAGATCGTACAAGACGTCGATATTGGCGAGGTCGTCATTGAACTCGATGGCGTCAAACGGCGTCGCCTTGCCCTGATAGATGCAGATATTCGCAAGATGCAGATCGCCGTGGCAATGACGGACCCATCCGTGCCGGCGTCGCGCCTCGAGAGACGGCGCCAGCCTTTCACAGGAATCAAACGCCAGCGTCGTCCAACGGGCGACATCCCGTTCGCGCGTGACGCTGATTTGATGGTCATGCAGGGTCGTGGAAATCTGTTCGACCACCGTCGGTACGCCGCCGCCTGATTTGAAATCGTTGACGATAGCAGCCGATTGGTGAAAGCCGGCAATGACATCTGCCAGTTCTTTGACCGCACCGATTTCCAGCTTCTCGTTGGCGACCAGAATGTCGAACTGCTGTTGCGTGTCGAAACGCGCCATTTCCACCGCCCAGTCGACCGGCGGGCCCACGCCGCTCCAGCCGACAGCGCCGTCGTCGTCATAGAGCGGGACGGCGCGGCGATAAATCTCCGGCGCGGTGCGCCGGTTGATCTCGACCTCTTTCTCGCATGCGGCCTTGCGCAGCATCACCGTTGAAAAGTCGGCGAAGTCATATCGGATCGCCCGCTTGATCTTGTAGGCTCGGTCTTCCGTCAGAAAGACATGCGAAAGATGGGTGTCGATCCGTCTGACGGCCGATCCGCCGTGGCTTGCCGGCGACGATAGAAAGTCGACGACGCGTTGCTGCGAGTCGCAGATCATCACTTTTTCCTGATGCGGCGCGTTAGTGCGCCATAAACAGCGGGATGCCGGATTCCTTGAGCAGATACCGCGTAAACCCGCCCCAAATCACCTCGCGCAACCGACTATGCGAATACGCGCCCATAACGATGAGATCGGCTTTTCTCGTTTTGGCGTGAGACAGAAACGTCTCCTCGGCGTCGTCGCCTTTTTCCAGCCTCGCGGCGAGGCTGGAGGCATGGACCCCGTGCAGCTTGAGGTGAGAGACGACATGATCGGCCGGTTCGGCGCCCGTGCGGATGGCTCCAACCGACGCGACTGTGACATCGCGAGCCTGTTTCAGGATCGGCATCGCCGCGGCGATCGCTCTGGCCGCCTCGCGCCCGCCGTCCCACGCAACCATAATGGTGTCAGGAAACTCAAACGGTTTTGCGTCGCCCGGAACAATCAGGACTGGCCGCCCTGACTGGAACACCAGTTCCTTGATCAGTTCCAGTTCATCCTGCGGCGCGTCCGGTCCGGACGTTGCGAGCACGGCGAGATCGGCGACGCGGCCGCGCTTGGAAAAGTCATAGGAGGTCCTGGGGTCTACATCGCTCCAGGACGCCGTTGTTCCTTTGTCGTCGGTGTGTTCGGCTTCGCTATAGAGGCCGACATCGTGTTTCGCACATTGCGTTTCGAAGATCCTTTGCAGAGCTTCGGCCTGTTGACTGGCCTGCTCTTGGAGCGCGTCGATGGTCGCTTGAACGTAGTTGACAGCGATCGGATAGTAGCCTCCGCCCAATTGCGCGGCGGTGATCGGTGGACGCATGTAAACGACGTCAAGATGCGCTTTGAACCGATCGGCGAGCGCGACCGCCGCGTCGAACGCCGCCGGACCGGATTGCTCCTTCAGAAACGGGACCATGATCTTTTGAAATGCCATTGCGCAGACCTCCGTTGTGCGAAACAACGCTACGGCGGAATGGCGCCGCCGTATTTGATAAGGATCAAGGGCTTAGACGGTAACGCGTGGCTTGATAATGATCAGGTGCTCCGCAGGGGCCGACGCACAGGAATACACGCATGAGGCGTAGCGTGAAGGCGGCGGCGGCGGCGTAGTAACATTGAGCTAGGTCAAGCGCCGAATGGGCGACGCCGCCTATGCTGGCCGCCGCAACAGCGCGCAATACGCCTGAGAACCACGCGGAGGAAACGATGGCGCCGGGATTGGATGAGGACGCAGCCCTTCCGGTCGGTGACCGCGATACGATCTTTCACACGCGAGGCGTTACAAAAGTCTACGGCGAAGGCCCGGCGGCTGTTCACGCATTGCGCGGCGTCGATCTGGAGATACCGACCGGCGAACTTGTCGTTCTTTTGGGGCCTTCGGGCAGCGGCAAGTCAACACTCCTGAATATTCTGGGCGGCATCGACCGCGCCACTGACGGCGACGTCATGTTTAGGGACCAGAATTTAACGGCCATGAACGACCGGCGGTTGACGGCCTATCGGCGCGCGCATGTCGGGTTTGTCTTTCAGTTCTATAATTTGATGCCCAGCCTGACCGCGCGCGAAAACGTTGAGCTTGTCGCGGAGATCTCTCCGGCCCCGATGCCGGCGATGGAAGCTCTGACGCTTGTCGACCTTGGCGATCGCGCCGAACACTTTCCGTCCGAACTGTCCGGAGGGGAGCAACAGCGCGTCGCGATCGCGCGGGCGATAGCGAAAAAACCGACGGTGCTGTTCTGCGACGAACCAACCGGCGCATTGGACAGCAAGACCGGCGTGACCGTCCTGACGGCGCTGCAGAAACTCAATCAGGAACTGGGCGCCACGACGCTCATCATAACCCATGCGGCGGCGACAGCGGCGATGGCGGACAGGGTTATTCACTTCGCCGACGGAAACATCCGGGAGATCGCAGTAAATCACAATCCGGCCTCAGCCTCAGAGATCAGTTGGTGACGCGCCGGTCATGACGCTCTCGGTCCTCGATAAGAAATTGCTGCGCGACCTCTGGCGCGTCAAAGGTCAGGCGGCGGCGATCATCTTTGTGATTGCCGCGGGAATTGCACTCTTCGTGATGTCGAGCGGCATGATACGCGCGCTCGACGAAACCATGCGCGCATACTATGAGCGCCATCGCTTCGCTGACATTTACGCGCCCGCCAAGCGCGCGCCGAACGCCCTGCTGGCCGACATTCGCTCGTTACGCGGCGTCGCAGACGCTGAAGGAAGGATTAGGGGCGCGGGCCTGGTCACGCTCCCGAACGTCAATGCGCCGATCAGCGCCAGCGTTGTCTCTTACGACGCTGACGCAGCCGCGCCCATCAATAAGCTCTATCTTGTCGAGGGACGCATGCTGCGGTCGACCCACCCCAATGAAGTCCTGCTTCTCGACGCCTTCGCCAAAGCCCACGATCTGGCGCTAGGCGATACGATCGCCATCACCATGTACGGGGTGCGTCACGAGTTTGACATTGTTGGTTTTGCGCAATCGCCGGAATTTATCTATGCGATTCCGCCCGGCGACTTCATTGTAGACGATGCGCGCTACGCCGTGCTCTGGGCCGGGCGTGAGGCGATGGAAGCGGCGTTTGATCTTGACGGCGCCTTCAACGAAGTCGTTCTCGTCACCTCGCGCGACGCCGACGAAAACTGGCTCATCGACCAACTCGACATTGTCCTCGCTTCATACGGCGCTGTCGGCGCCTATTCGCGCGACGATCAGATCTCAAACCGGTTTCTTGTCGAAGAACTTGCTCAGCTGGAAACCACCGGCCGGGTCATGCCGCCAATTTTTCTCGGTGTGGCGATCTTCCTCCTGAACGTGGTGATCACGCGACTGGTGCAAACCGAACGCGAGCAAATCGGCCTGTTGAAGGCCTATGGCTACACCAACCGAGAAGTTGGCGCGCACTACTTCAAATTCGTCGCTGTAATCGCGATCGGCGGCGCGCTCGCAGGCTGGCTCGGCGGGCTCTATCTCGGCAAGCTCATCGCCGGCATTTTTCAAGGCTACTATCATTTCCCGTTTCTGATTTACGAGGCTGAGTTCAGAACGTTCTGGTTGGCGCTGTTGTTCAGCAATGTCGCCGCGGCGGCGGGCGCGTTTGCAGCGATACGGGGCGCCGTGGCCTTGTCTCCCGCCGTCGCCATGCGGCCGCCGGCGCCGCCGAAATTTAAGCGCGGCGCCGCAGCGAGCCGCTATCTGCTCGCTTTTCTTGACCAGCCAAGCCGGATGATTGTGCGCCGATTGTCTCGTCATCCGATTCGAGCAGCGCTCACCACGCTCGGCATCGGCGCAGCGATGGGCCTGTCAGTAATGATGCGCTTCAACATGGACGCCACCGATTACATGATTGATCTCAGCTTCAACGTCATCGACCGAAGCGACGTCTTCGTTTCCTTTGTCGAACCGTTATCGGAAAAGACAGCGTTTGAGCTGTCGAGAACGCCCGGCGTCATCTATGTCGAGCCTTATCGAGCCGCCGCCGTGGCGTTTTCGCATAACCGCATCGACCATTTGGGGTCGATAACGGGTCTTCCGGAAAGTCCGATTCTGAACCGCGCCGTGGACAAAGACCTGAGGGATGTCGAAATTCGAGGCGATGGCGTCGTTTTGTCCGAACAGCTCGCAGAAATACTTGGCGCGCGCGTCGGCGAAACGCTCTCCGTAGAAGTGCGTGAAGGACGCCGCCCGCAACTTGATATTCCCGTGACCGGCATTGTCGAGGCGCTTATCGGCACGCCAGCCTACATGACAACCGAAACCCTCAACCGCAAGCTAAAGGAGCCGGGCCGCGTCTCGGGCGCGTATCTGAAAATCGACCCGGCGCAGCGCGACCAGGTGTATGAAGACCTGAAGAACGCGCCGAACATCGCCGGCGTCAGCTTGCGCAATGAGGCGTATGAGAATTTCAAGAAAATGATCGAGGAAGGCCCTGGAACGTTTCGCAACATCATGACGATCTTTGCGGTCGTTATCGCCGCTGGCGTTGTCTACAATGGGGCGCGCATCGCTTTTATTGAACGCCATCACGACCTCGCCAGCCTGCGCGTTCTTGGGTTCACAAAGATCGAAACCGGTTACGTCCTCCTAGGCGAGCTCTTCGTGCTTGCGATCCTGGCGCTGCCGATTGGTTCGCTTTTCGGCTATTGGCTTTGGGCGTATTTCGCGGACGCGCTCAGCACCGAGTTGTACCAGATTCCGATCGTATTTCGTGAAGACGGGCTGGGCTACGCGGCGATCATTGTTTTATTGTCGACCATCGCAGCCGGCGCCTTTGTTCAGCGCGATATTGGAGACCTGGACATCGCATCAGCTTTGAAAGCAAGAGAGTAGGCCATGCACGGCGTGAAGTCCCGCACCATCGTTATCGGCGTCGTATTACTGTTTGTCGCGGCGTTTTTTCTTTATGCGTTCTGGCCCCGCGCGCTTCGCGTCGATATGGCGGCGATCGAACGGGGCGCGATGATGGTGACCATCAATGAGGAGGCGAAGACGCGCGTTCACGACGCTTTTGTCGTCTCGGCGCCGGTCGCAGGGCGCTTGTTGCGAGTCGACGTTGAACCCGGCGACACGGTTATTGAGGCGGAAACGGTGGTGGCGAGATTGACGCCCGCTAATCCCGCCGTGCTCGACATGCGCACGGAAGAACAAGCGAGAGCCGCCGTCGACGCCGCACGAGCCGCACTCACGCTTGCTAGAGCGGATGTGGACAAGGCGACGGCGGACGAAATCTACACGCTGGCGGAGGCCGAACGCGCCCGTGATCTGCGCCAAGACGATGCGGTTTCGCAATCGCAGCTCGATGCAGCGGAACGCGCCTGGCGCGCAGCATCCGCAGCGCTTGATATGGCCGAAGCGAGCGTCGACATGCGCGAAGCTGACCTCAAAAACGCGCAAGCCATGCTCATGACGTTTTCGGAATCGGAGAACCTGAACTCGTCCGCGAACCCGCATCCCAGAGAAATCCTGTCCTTGCGTTCGCCGATCTCCGGACGGGTGCTTCGCGTCATACAGGAAAGCGAGACCGTGGTGCAGGCCGGGGCGCCGGTGCTCGAAGTTGGCGATCCGCGCGGCGACCTTGAGGTCGTCGCTGAGCTCTTGTCCACCGACGCCGTAAAAACGAAAGCCGGCGACCGGGTTGTTATTGAAGACTGGGGCGGCGGGATCCCCCTCGAAGGGGTCATTGAGCGAATTGAGCCCTGGGGATTTACGAAGTTCTCTGCACTCGGCGTAGAAGAACAACGCGTCAACGCCGTCATTCAGTTCACCGGCGAGGAAAGCGCACGCGACGCGCTTGGTCACGGTTACAGAACCGAGGTGCGCATCGTCATTTGGGAAGCGGACGATGCGTTGAAGGTTCCCGCCAGTGCGATGTTTCGGTCTGACCAGGATTGGTCCGTGTTCCGTGTTGCAGACGGACGCGCGCGACTGACGACTATTCAAATCGACCGTAGCAACGGCTCTGAAGCCGCCGTCGTTTCAGGCCTGACGGAAGGCGACAACGTCATCCTCTATCCGGGCAATCAGGTCGTCGACGGCGCTCGCGTTAAGCGCCGCCGGCTGTGATGAGCCGGAACGGCGAATTCGCGCCCGACGGCGGCGGGCCGTTCTTGGCGCCGCCCCGCCATTGACGACGACGCTCGATCAAGCGAACAAGCTCCCACAGCGAACATGACACAGGCCTTCACGGTCTCAGACCGCCGCAACTCGAGGACGCCATCGAAACGCCTGACGACAGCGACAAGGACGCCGTAACTCTATTCAGCCGCGCCGACGCCGGGCGGAAGAGATGGCTTGCACTCCTGTTTGTCGGCGTCGCCGGGGTCGCGGCCGTTATTCTTGTCGCAATCAATGTTGGCGAGATCGGCGCCTTCGCCGCTCAGGCGGCGCGCGCCGAGCCCGGATGGCTCGCCGCGGCCCTCTTGTCGCAACTGGCCACCTATGCAGGCGTCGCGATCGTCTGGTCGCGGGTGCTGACCCGTGTTGGCTATCCGCTGCGCCTTTCAACGCTTTACCCCCTGGCGATCGCTAAGCTCTTCGCCGACCAAGCCGTCCCTTCGGGCGGCGTTTCCGGCGCTGCTTTCTTTTTTCACGCCCTTGGTCGGCGCGCCGTGCCGAACCGCATCGCCTTTTCCGTGTTTGTATTTGCAACAACCGCCTTTTTTGTCGCATTTCTCTCTGCCGCCATGATCAGTTTCGCCGCGCTCGCATTTGCCGGCGGAGCGACGCCGGCGCTGTCTGCGAGCGTCGCCGCCTTCGCCGCTGTCATTCTCTTTCTCCTTGTGTGCGTGTTTGCGATCTTTGTTCTGGGGTTCAAGGCGCCGTCCTGGGTAACGAGCCACCGCCGATATGAAGACTTCTCTCGCTGGATCGCCACCGCGACCAGACAGATCAGCGCACATCGTCGCCTCTTCCTCGAAGCGACAATCATTCAACTTGCCGTACGGTTTATCGACGGCCTCACGCTCTATCTTGCGTTTATGGCGATTGGGTATCCCGCGCCGTTTGCTGCTTGCTTTGTCGCTGTGGCGATGGCTTCAGTCGCCGCCACGGTTGCGCCGATGCCGATGGGGCTTGGCACGTTTGAGGCGGGCATGATTGCGACCCTGAGTGTCTTCGGCGTATCGGTCGAGAACGCACTGACGGCGACGCTTGTCTTTCGGGGGCTGTCTCTATGGCTTCCCCTGGCGCCGGGATTCTTCATCATTCAGCGCGAAATCCTACGCAAAAAAGTGCAGGCGTGATTGCGCCGCCTGGGTCTTGGACGTGAGGGCCGCGCGCCGCCGCAGGATATTCCGCGCCTAGACGTCGTTCCCGCGGAGATACGTCAGACTGGGAGAAAGGCGCCGCCGCACGCTCCATGAACGGGACAATGCCGAAGACATTGGCGTTCGGAACGGAAAGACCTGGCCGTAGCTCCTTGCAAACACCAGCCTCCAGCCCGGGACTGAACGAACGAACTGCGGTATTTCCCGTATTCGAATCCCCCAAGGCATCGGCGGCGATTTGTAGCTGCGCGTCAGGTACGCGCCGTTTCGCGCCGCCCGCGAAACAATGGGCGGGATCGTATCAAAAAAGAGCTCCGCGGTCGGAAAGCGTTTTATGATCATTGCAAGGAGCCGGCGCACGTCGGTTTCAGGAAAATACATCAAGAGACCGGCCGCCGTGATGAACGGCGACGCGCCCTCCGGCACGTCATCCATCCAGGACGGGTCGAGGGCGGAGCTGGCGACGAGGCGCTGGCTCGGGTGATTGGGCAATAGCCTGCGGCGAACCGCGGAAGCCTCCTCCACATCGACGCTGATCCATCGCGCCGCCCCGGTCCCGGATCGCCACAATTGAGTCTCGAGACCTTCGCCGAGCGCTACGACGACGCCGTCGTTTGGGCGGCGTTCCAGATAGGCTCTTATCAGTTCATCCGATACGCGAGCCCTTATCGCGAGAAAGGCCGCTGGGAATCCAAAACGGCGAAAAAAATCATAGTCGATGTGGTCGACAAGGAGCGCCGACATCGGATCGTGAAGGATACTGTTAAAGCGTCGCGTTTCGGCGGCGCGGCACCAAAGCGGCCAAAGCATTGTTTCCGGGACGCCTTCCAGCTCCAGCGAAAACTTGGCCGTAGAAGAGGAATCCGGCGGCATTCAACGCTCTCCATTCCTATGCCGCCCGCCGGACTCCCCGGAGCGGCGGCGCACGGCGAGCAATCACGGGACTTATCGCAACGTCTTTACGGGCGCGGGAACCAGGACGCGATCAGGGACGCGACAACCGCGATCATCGCCGCCCTTTTCCTTGGGCAGCAGAAACACAGCCGTCCCCATTGCAACAGAGCCCCATGTAATCGTCATCGCGATCGACAGGATAATAGCGGCGAGCCAGCGGCTTCCAGCCGCCGCCGCAAGCGATCCAATGCCGCCGACGTCAAACAGGAATATCGCGCCGACCGCCACGCACGCCGCGCCGGCGCCAAAAGCGAGATTGACCGCGAGAAAACGCAAAAGCCTATTTTTCTTGAAAAGCATAATCGAGTGCAACGTAACAGGGCGCCGCTCGAGCAGGCAACTGTCAGCGCGCAGAAAGCGACCTCAGGCCGCAGCGGCGACGAATTCTACAATTGAGCCCCTATCGGAACGGAAAGGCGCACAGTTTGAACGCCAGTCTGAAGCCGCCCGAACAGGGACTTGTCGTTGCGCGTTCTCGCTCCAATCGTCAAAGCGCCGCATCAACCATTCATCGCCTCAAGCTCTACGCCTTTTGTTTCATGCACCATTCGGAAAACAAAAATCACAGACAAAACCGCAAACCCTGCGTAAATTGAATAGGCGCCCGCAAGGCCAATCCCGGCCAGCAAAATGGGGAATGTCATGGTAATGGCGAAGTTTGACAGCCATTGCGCCAAGCCGCTCACTGCGAGTCCCGAACCGCGGATCTGATTGGGAAACATTTCTCCCAGCATAACCCACATAACCGGCCCCCAGCTCATATTGAAAATGAATACATAGAGGTTCGCCGCGATCAGCGCGGTGCGGCCTGCGGCGTCGGAAAGCTGCAGCTGGCCGTCCTCTGCAACGCCTGCCGTTAAAAAAGACGCAGCCATCGCCGCCAGCGTCGCCGCCATGCCGATCGACCCGAACCACAATAGCGGTTTGCGGCCGATGCGATCGATTATCAGTATGGTGATAACACAGGCTAGAATACTGACAGCGCCGGAGACCACATTGATGAGGAGTGCGTCGCTCTCTGTGAAGCCGACGGACTGCCACAGGACTGCGCCATAATAGAATACGACGTTAATACCGACGAGTTGCTGAAAAACAGCGAGACCAAGTCCCACCCAGACAAGCTTGCGAACTTTCCGCGTGCCGGGGTCAAGCAGATCTGCAAGGCGCGGGCGATGGCGGTCGCTGGCGAGGGAATTTTCGATCTCCGCCAACTTGTCACGCGCTGTATCGTCGCCAAACAACCGCCGCAGGACGGATCGAGCCTGTTCGTTGTGTCCCTTCAGCACCAAAAAGCGCGGGCTTTCGGGAATGAAAAAGAGGCAGAGCAAAAAGAGCGCAGCTGGCGCCATCTCCACCCAGAACATCCAGCGCCAGGCCGGGAAGCCGAACCAAAACGCCGAAAGGGAAGATCCGGCAGTCTGCGCCAGGACAAAATTGCTGAGAAATGCTGCGAACAGACCGGAGATAATCGCGATCTGCTGAACTGAGATCAGTGCGCCGCGAAACCGGGCAGGCGCAATTTCACTGATATAGGCTGGCGCCAACACGCTCGCCGCGCCGACGGCGAGACCGCCCAGAATGCGATAAAAGACAAATTCACCCGAACCGCCGGCGACGCCCGATCCCCAGGAGCTTGCCAGGAAAAAGACGGCCGCCGCCATCAACAGGCTGCGGCGCCCAAAGATGTCAGCGAGGCGCGCCGCGAAGAATGCGCCGACCGCACAACCGAGCAACATGGACGCCACATTGAATCCGGTCCCGACGCTGTCCGAGTTGAACGCGGTCTGCAGTCCTTCGACGGTGCCGTTGATGACCCCGCTGTCGAAACCGAACAGAAAACCGCCGATGGTCGCGACAACGGCGACCGCAATGATGAGCGACGTATTCTCGCGCCTGATCTCTGTCACTGGCCAGCCGCCTCCGCGTCACTTTTTCCAGGGCCGCCGTGGCCAAAAGGTCTTGCAACGCAGCCGCCGCCCTATGGGGCGGCGGCGCGCGCATTATTCACCAGCGATCGGGCCTAGAAATCCCCTCGCACGCCAAAGGTCAGGCGCGGTTTTTGGTCGTTTTCAAAGAGGAACTGGTCCGTGAATCGACCGCGCTGGCGTTGGTCTTCGCCCGTGATATTCAGCGCTTCGGCAAAAACCGTAATGTTGTCGTTTACATTGTAGCTCGCGCTTGCATCGAGTTGAATAAACTCATCGAAGAACACAGGCTCGCCCTGAACGCGGAGTTGATTCTCAGCAAACAGAAACTCGTCGCGCCAGTTCGCCGCGATGCGCACCTGAAAGCTGTCGTTTTCGTAGAAACCGACGAGGTTCGCCGTGTCCGATAGACCAATCAGATTGACTGTCTGGGTCGTCGCCTGCGGGTCGAAATCAGCGTCCGACGTAACAAACGTATAGTTCGCTTGAAGGCCGAAGCCGCTATCGCCGAAGAGATGTTGGATCGCAATCTCAAGACCGTTGATGTTCGCATCGCCGGTGTTGACGTTTTGGAGAATATTGAAAATCGCAACCGGATCGGTGGGCAGGCTTTCAACGCTCGGCCCGTTCGGCCCCGGATCCGGAAAACGCGGGCTTGGATCCGTTATCGGATCGCCGTTCGCATTGAGGATGGGACCTGTTGTCGTCTCGGTCCCGATGAAGTTCTGGACATTCTTATGGAAGAAAGTCAGCGACGCATAACTTCCTTCATCGTAGTACCATTCCGCCGCGAAATCGATATTGTCTGAAAGGAACGGCAGAAGGTTCGGATTGCCGCGTATGGCGTTGAATGGTCCGAACGGACGCGTATCGGCAATCTGCAAGGACGGACGCAAGGCGTTCAAATCGGGCCGCGCCAATGTTCTGCCGTAAGACAGACGCAACACGATATCGTCTGTGGGCTGAAGTTGAAAATCAATCGCCGGCAGGAAGTTGCTGTAGCTGCCCGATTGATTGAGCTCCTGCTCATCCGTCGTGAAAATAACCTCTTGTTCCGACCCGGTTGTTGTCCGCAACCCTAAGGGCAGGTTGGCTGTTGAAGACGACTCCACGTCTGTCGTTTCATAGCGGACGCCGGCGGAGAGCTTGGCGAGCATGCCGTTGAATTCCCCCTCAAGGTTCACGTTTACATAGGCGGAGAAGGATTCTTCGAGGATGTCGATAATGTCAAATTGCGGGATGACCGTCTGAACCGGGAACAGATCGTTGATCGCCACGGCGGAGTCGAAGAACTGGATTGTGTCAAAAATGCCTGTGTCGACATTCTGCACTTCTGTGAACAAACCGGCGCAACCGACGCAGTCATCCAGGTTCTGAAACACAAAGTTCGTGCTTAATGACCGCGTGGCGACGTCATATTCAATGTATGCTGCGCCAAAGTCGACAGACTGCAGAAGATCGCCGTCATCGCCGCGCCATGTCCCTCGGAACTGCGCTTGGTTGACTTCGTTTTTGATAGAAACCGTCCGCACAAGCGACCCGAGCGGGCTCAATCCGTCGACGTCGAGAAAACTGTCGACGCCTGGTATCGGAGCGCCCGCGCCGAACTGATCCTCTCCGCGGAATGCGCCGGTGTCGTCCACCAGGATAGTCGGGCGGCCCTCGCCGTAGGTGATGTCGAAATCGACCCCCAACGCTCCTTGATAAATAGCGATCGCGTCATTGCTTTGGCCGTCGGGCTGGCTCTCTGATTCAGACAGATGTCCGTCGAATTCGAGCATCAGCCTGTCGTTCAGGTCCCACTCAACGTTCACGCCGACCGAGTCGTTCTCGATTCTAATCTCGTTATTGTACGCAAGCGCGTCGGCTGCGCGGCTGGCGTAGGACACAGACGCGAGCGTCCCATTTGACGTCAACCCGATCGGACCCGTGATTGCGCCCGTCACCCCGGCGTCGGCGTAAAGCCCGAACAGCCCGGTTTGGTATCGCTGCTCCTCGACCGTAAAGCGCGACAACGTGTAATCGCCCGTAATGGTGAACGTATCGACCGGGCGGAACTGCACCACGCCCTGCAGATTGGTCCGGGTTCGTCTATTGTCGGCAATCTCGGTAATATGGGTGCGCGGCGCGTAGACGGTTCCTTCCGTTGCATCAATGGCGCCGGCGGCAATAAGATTGTTGTGGCCGGAAGAACCCGGCGCCCAGACATCCCAGCCGTCCAGGTGGTCTTCGAATTCCCGGAAGTTGCGTCGCGAGAAAGACCCGGTGACTAAAACGCCGAACATGTCATTAAACGTATGAGACGCGAGACCGCCAATCTCCGGCGTGACCGCGCTTCCTGTCTCGGACGAGAAATCGTGAATGCCGGCCGCGCTCAACACGGCGCGCGTGCCGCTAACGTCGAATGGACGCGCCGTCAAAATATCCACTGTCGCGCCTATGCCGCCGGAAGGCAGGTCCGCCCGCGCAGTTTTGTACACATTGACGCCGGACACGGACTCTGAAGCGATCTCAGCGAAGTTGAACGCGCGGCTCTGCGTTTGGCTGTTGATGGTTTCAAGTTCGGGCGAGGACGACACCGGCATTTGCCGACCATTCAACGTAACCAGATTGAAGCTCGGCCCGAGACCCCGCACGGAAATCTGATTGCCTTCGTTGTTACGGCGATCGATGGACACGCCAGTGATCCGTTGCAAGGATTCAGCGAGGTTGGCGTCGGGAAACTTGCCGATGTCTTCGGCTGTGATCGCGTCGACCACCCCGGCTTCGTTTCGCTTGATCTCCGCGGATGTCGTCAGGGAGCGGCGTATGCCCTCTACAACAATGACGTCGTCGCTTGCTCCCTCGTCCTGCGCAAAAGCCGACATCGGCGTCGCCCAAAATGATAGCGCTACCAATGACGAGCAACCTAATAGATTCAGCTTTTTCATGATCCCTCCCGAACGCCTTTGAAATGTGCGTTGGATTCCCTGTTTGCGACCCTGCGGCGTCATTTGACTTTTGTCATCGCCATTTTATGGTAGCGCTACCATAATTGGCGCAGATCGCCGTTGTCAACTGGGATTGTGATCCCGCGCGGACCTTTTGATAGACTGTTGCAGGGAAGACCACAGCCATGAACAGCCCGACACTTTCCGGCGGCCTCACGCCTCCCCTAACCGCCTTAATCGTTGCTCTGTCGGCTGCGCTCATCGCCGGATGCGCGCCGACACGGACTGTTGCGTCGGCGCAAAGCGGCAAGGCAACCTCCGATCGGAACAATCTCTTTTTCATCGGTCAGGACCTGGATGCGATACGAGATTACGTCGACAGCGGTTGTTGCGTCGCAGCAGACGGCGCCACCGCTTATGTCGGACTTTACAACGTATTGTCAGAAGAACTCGAGTTCGGGGGATTAGGCCTGGACGAAAAAAGCGATCCGATTTCGCTGGAGGGCTCATGGGGCGCCGGACCCGTCAGCGCGTACAAGACAGCGACGCACTTCGACGTTGATCATATCGCGATCGGTCTTTTTATCGCTAACAACGAGGAACCGGGCGCGCTCGCTGCGCTCGCCGCCGGACAGCATGACGACAAAGTCCGCCAACTGGCGAAACTCTTTGCGCATGTCCGTGGAACGGTGTTTCTGCGGATCGGGTATGAATTCGACGGCGCCTGGAACGCGGGATACGAGGATGTTGAGACCTATAAGGCAGCATGGCGGCGCGTTGTCGATATTATTCGCAACGACAATCACGATAATGTCGTCTTTGTTTGGCAAGCCAGCGCAGCGCCGATTGACGATGCAATAGAGAAGAAGCGCGAAGACATCGCCGCATGGTATCCGGGCGACGCATATGTCGACTGGGTCGGATTGTCGTGGTTCATTGACGGCGACGAATCGCAATCTGTTGATTCAGACTACGCAGCCCCGACAGCGCGCGCGCTTGCCGATGAGGTCGTCGACTTCGCGCGCGGACGGCGTAAACCGGTGATGATTGCGGAAGCGGCGCCGCAGGCGTTCGATATCGCCAACCTGACGACAAGTCATCATTCCCCGCTCTGGGACGGGGCGCCGAACACAAACACGCGGGCCGTGACGGAAGATGAACTCTGGGAGGCCTGGTTTGCGCCGTTTTTCGCTTATGTGCGGGAAAATGACGACGTCATTGACGCAATCGCCTATATTAACTGCAATTGGGAATCACAGCCGATGTGGGGGCCGCCTTATGAAAGCGGATATTGGGGCGACACGCGCGTCAGTGTGAACGACGAAATTGCGCGGCGTTGGAACGCGGCGATAACAGAATGGCGCGGTCAATAGGCCGACGCTTCAAGATCGGGCGAAAGAACCCGGCGCGAATATGAGGAAACGCCATGCCACGCCACACGCGCAATGCGTTGCTGTATTCAATGATTATCGCCCTCGGGGGGTTCGTCTTTGGATTTGACGCATCCGTTATTTCCGGGGTCGTCGTTTACGTCACAAGAGAATTCAACCTGGATCCGATCCAGCAAGGTCTCGTGGTGAGCGCGCCGACGCTCGCCGCGATCTTCGCCTCTTTGACGGTCGGTCCGCTGGCTGACTTTGTCGGCCGAAAACGCGTGCTTCAGTTCCTCGCGCTGCTGTACACCATATCAGCGCTTCTTTCCGCGTTCGCCGACAGTTTCATGTCACTGGTTGTCGCCCGTGCGATCGGCGGATACGCCTTCGGCTCACTCGTGCTCGCGCCAATCTATATCGCCGAGCTCTCCCCTGCCCGACTGCGCGGGCGCTTTGTCGCTATCAACCAGTTTACGATCGTTGTCGGCCTTTCAACCGCGTATTTTGTCAACTACTTCATTCAGTCCGCCGCAACATCCGGCGCAGCATGGGTCTCAGCGCTCTCAATCGACGACAACACATGGAACTGGATGTTGGGCGTGGAAACCGCGCCGGCGCTTTTGTGGCTCATTCTGTTGACATTTGTGCCGCGCAGCCCGAGGTGGCTCGCAGCAAACGGACACTGGGATGAAGCCGAAAAGGTTCTCGCCAAAATTGTCGATCCGAAAAAGATTGACGCCGCTGCAGCGGAAATCCGCAGCGCCATCGGCGGTGTCAAGGCGACATTCGCCGACCGGCTGAGCGAGCTTTTCTCCCGTAAGATGGTGTTCATCCTGACGATCGGGATCATCGTCGCCATCGTTCAGCAGATCACCGGCATCAACATCGTGTTCTTTTATGCGACGAGCATATTCGAACAGTCGGGCGTCGGCACAAACGCCGCTTTTGCGCAGGCGGTCATCGTCGGCGTGGTCAACGTCGTGTTCACCATCATTGCGATGGCCACTATCGATTCCCTCGGGCGCAAGCCGCTTTTGATCATCGGATTGGTCGGCGTCGCTGTCAGCATGGCGGTCGTCTCGTGGGGCTTTCACCAGGCCCGATACAAGATTGACGACGCGGCCCTCGCACAGCTCGAAGCCGCCGTCGATCGCGAACAGTTCAGCGCCATCAAGAATGTCGAATATGAAAGCGATGTCGCCTTCAAAAGCGCCGTGCGCGGCGCCATTGGCGAAACATCGCTGAGGGACAACGAAGCGGCGATCCTGAAAGCGGCGATGTCTGCTGACTCACGGTTGATCCTGTTGGGTATTCTGGGCTTCGTCGCGTCGTTCGCGATTTCGCTTGGCCCGGTGATGTGGGTTCTGCTGTCGGAAATATTCCCGGTCAAAATAAGGGGCGTGGCGATTTCTCTCGTCACGATATTCAATAGCGGCGCAAGCTGGCTCGTACAATTTCTGTTTCCCTGGGAAGTGGCGACTTTTGGCGCCGCGGGCGTGTTCTTGTCCTTCTCCGTGTTTGCGGTGATTGGGCTTGTCTTGATTGCTTGGCTGCTGCCGGAGACGAAGGGGCTGTCCCTTGAACAACTAGAACAAAAGCTCGCCTCGCGCGCAGCGAAGGGCGGTTAGCGCGAAATGAAGAAGCTGCGTTGGGGCGTCTTGAGCACCGGCCGCATCGCCGATTGGTTCTGCGCCGACTTTCATCAAGTGAAAGACGCCGAGCTCACCGCCGTTTGTTCGCGCACGCAGAGCGCCGCCGACGCCTTCGCTGAAAAACACAAAATCGCGAACGCATATTGTGTCTATGACGACATGCTGGCGGATCCGGCGATCGATGCCATCTATATCGGAACGCCGCACACGCTGCATTTCGACAACGCAAGCGCCGCGTTGCGTGCGGGGAAAGCCGTGCTGTGCGAAAAGCCGCTCACCGTCGGCGCGCTGGAATGCCGGCGGCTGATCGATATTGCGGCCGAGACAAACGCCTATCTCATGGAAGCGATGTGGACGTATTTCCTGCCGGCGATGCGGCGGGCGAAAGAATGGTGCGATCAGGGCAGAATTGGCGACCTCCTCCACATCAAAACAGACTTCGGCTATCCAATACCGTTCGACCCGAAGCAGCGTGAATATGACTCTGAACTCGGCGGCGGCTGCCTCCTGGAAATGGGCGTTTATCCCATCGCCATCGCCAGTTATTTTGCGCCGGGCGAGCCGTCGCTGGTCGAGGCCGTAGGCGCCAAAGCGCCGAACGGCGTTGAGGACGACGTGACAGCGATCTTTAAGTTCGGCGAGATTACGGCGACGATTGGCGCAAGCTATCGCGCGCGGTTGCGCAATGCGGCGCATATCATCGGGACAGACGGCTACATCGTCATTCCCGACGCATTTCGATGCCATTCGTGCTTCCTCTATAGGCTCGACGAGTGCATCGATCGCTTTGAAGCGCCCCGCCAAACGCGCGGTTATGAATACCAGGCGATTTCAATGTGTACGGATCTGCTGCGCGGCGATCCTCAGTCGTCGATCGTTCCACTCGACAAGAGCCTGCTTTTTCAAACCGCAATCGACGACGTCAAAGCGCGGCTTGGCGTGAGACAGGCCGCCTAGACGCCGTTTGCCGCCGTGCGGTCAACAACGACTTCAGAGGTCGAAAACTGAAATCGCATGTTTCGATAGACGCAGATGTCCGTGAGATCTTCAGGCGCCCCCGCAGAGGCCGATCGAAAGTTTGTTGAAAAGCGATGCCGCCGCTTGATCGGTAGAACGCGATGCCAACAAAACCCGTGCAGGAAGAGAACGTCGCCCTTCTTGGGCGACAGCACGACCTGACCCGCCATATCGCCGTGGGGATCGCCCGGCGTCAGTTCGCCGGCCTTGTGCGATCGCGGTTTTACAACGACTTGGCCGCCGATTTCATCGACAATGTCCGACGTGTAGACCAGTCTGTTGAGGTTGTAGAACGAACCCTCCGGCGGACAGTCCTGATGCCAGGCCTGACCGGAAGTTCCCGCCTTTGAAAACATGACCATGCAATACTGGCTCTCCCAACCGTCGTCCAGAATGGCTTGCGTTATCGCCCGGAAGTCCGCGTCGTTTTCTACTTCATCGAAATCGCCGACGCCTTCGCGCTGCGGAAACCAGGGCACAACTTCCGTCGCGGACTTCTCGATGAATTCGTCGCTGTGCTCAAAAGCCGGGTTCTGACCGAAATGGTTTTCGATCAGCCCGTTCAAATGATCCATTGATGCGGCGTCAAAAAAAGCCGGGAGATGAACAAAACCTTCTCGCCAGAAGTCTTCGGAAATGCGGTTGGGATCAATTTGCCTTGTGCTCATTTCAAAAACCTCGACGCCGGCTGGCGCTCATTCTGTTGTGAAAGACAATTGCGTGCGGTGGCGATAAACGTCTCCGGGCTCAAGTCGGGTTGACGGAAACCGCGGAATGTTCGGGGCGTTGGGAAATTTTTGCGTTTCAAGACAGATTCCCGCTGACCGCGAGAACCCGGATTTCCCGCCGTTTTCCAACTTGCCGCCCGTATAGACATGCAGCGACGGTTGGTCGGTTGAAACGTCAATCCGCCGGCCGCTCAACGCATGGCGAAGCGTCGCGGCTTGTTGCAGCCCGTCGCCGAAATCCGCCAACACAAAGTCATGGTCGAGCCATTCCGCCGCTTCGCCCAGAACTCGACGCTTGCGAAAATCAAAGTCGGATTGCGCGACACCGATATACTCCCCCGTCGGAACAGCGTCTCTGTCCAGCGCGAGGCGATTGTCTGCACAGATCTCAAGCTCATGACCGCCAACCGAAAAGAACGGAGCGCCGGCCAGATTGAAATAGGCGTGATGGGTCATGTTGACATGCGTTACCGCGTCACATTCAGCCTCAAATTCAGTCGTCATTATGTCGTCATTGCTCAGGCGGTAGCGAACGGTTGCCTTGAGTTCTCCTGGAAATCCGCCGGCGCCGGCGGGGGAAACACAGGAAAATGCGATCGCCTCGCCCGCCGCGTCGCCAAGCGCTTCGCCGCGCCACACAGTCTTATGAAATCCTTCAACACCGCTGTGAAGATGGTTTCCGTTTTCGTTTCTGTCGAGACGAACGACAGACCCATTGTCTTCATATTCGCCGTTTCTGATTCGGCCGGCGAAACGCCCGACCACCGCGCCGATATAGTGAGAACAACGTTCGTACTCCTCCAGCGTCTCGTAGCTGAGGACGATATTGCGCCGCCGACCCGCCCGATCCGGCGTCCTGATGCTGGTGATCGATGCGCCATACTCAATAGCGCGAAGCTCGAGCCCGTTTTTGTTTGAGATCGCAAATTCGGCGACCGGCGCACCAGATCGCGTCGCGCCGAAAATCCGGGTTGATTGTTCAGGGCGGTCCCGCTGCATGCGCAATTCATTTGATTCCACAATACTCATAGCGCGCGTTCAAAACTCCCGGTAGCAGAAGGACGAAAAATCAGCATGCGCTCTTTGGCCGGTCAAATCCTGGCAAGCCATACCAACGAAAGCGCCGGTGAAATTGGCCCCTTCGCCTTTGCCGGCTTCATCGGACAGAATGCTTGCATCGAGCGCTTCGCCGACTTGCTTCCATCGCTCGCCGTCGCTCGACCAGAAGAATTCGAGTTTCGCGCCCTCAACGCGCACGCGCAGCCAAACCTCACTTATTTCCGACAGTGCGACAGGCGCATCCTTGATCGGGAATACAACGTGCAGGGATTGGTCGCCCAAACAACTCATGACCTGAAGCACGCACCCGGCTTCGTCGTCGTGTGTGATATAGCAATAGTGAAACTTGTGGGCGTTGTAATAGACGGCAAGGCCCGCCGCCTGTTGAAAGTCATCGGGCGCAAACGCAACGCATGTCGATGCTTCAAAGTTAAAGTGCTGCTGGCGCCGGGCGACCAGAGCGGAATGAAACAAGCTGCCGAGGGAATCGCGTCCATAGAGCCTGAGGGCGCTCGGATTCTCCGTCAGCGAAAACAATTCAGACGGATCGGGAACACGCAACCACTGAAAGTCTTCCGGCAAGTCGCCGCCCGTGAATTCATACGTAACGTCCTGCAGCTCCGACGCGTCAGTCGCGTCGAGCGCCGATTCCGGATCGCTGAGCCGGACCCAACCGTCGTCGCTCCAGTGAATGGGTTGAAGCGCGGTTTCTCGACCCAGGAGACTGCGCTTTGAGTTCCCTAAGGGCCGGCTGCACAAATGCGCCAGCCACCAGTTACCGTCCTGGTCGTCAATGATTGACCCGTGTCCGGTGCGTTGCAATTGCGCGGACGGGCGGTCGCGCGCGGTCAAGACATGCAACGCCGGATCGATTTCGTAGGGTCCCCAGATGTTCCGGGATCTGGCGAATGTGACCGCATGGCCATAGCCCGTGCCGCCTTCGGCCGTGATCAGGTAATAATACAAGCCGCGTTTGTAGAGATGCGGCCCCTCGGTGAAGCCTGTTGTTGATCCGTCAAAAATGATCTTCCGGGGGCCAACAAGTCTCCGCTCTTGGTGCGCATATTCCTGCAACACGATGCCGCGGAAATGGGTGCGGTCCGGGCGATGGTCCCAAACCATGTTCGTATGCCATTTGCGGCCGTCATCATCGTGAAACAGACTCGGGTCAAATCCGCTTGAATTGACATAGACGGGATCCGCCCATTCTCCATCAATACTAGGCGACCATGTTAAGAAGTTATGCGTGTCCTTAAAGTCTCCGTCGAAACGCGTGACCACCGTATAACAAAGCCAAAACATCCCGTCCGCATAGGAAAGACACGGCGCCCAAACGCCGCATGAATCAGGGACGCCGGTCAAATCCAGCAGGCGCGCTTCATTGAGCGGCCTGCCCGCCAGACGCCATGTCTGCAAATCGTTGGAATGATGAATCTGAACGCCCGGATACCATTCGAATGTCGAGGTCGCGATGTAGAAATCATCTCCGGCCCGGCAGATCGAGGGATCGGGATTGAATCCCCTGAGGATCGGATTCTTTATGCTCGCCATCTTTGACCCACCGTTGTCTCCGCTGACCCTAGAATAGTCTTGATCGGGACGAAAACGGCCGACGTTTGGGAGGAGACGCCGGCCGCCGCCGCAGACAAAGCGGACTGAACCCCACTTTCAACATTTTCGCTCGGGCGCCGCCCGGCGGAATGTGAAAATGGTAGCGCTACCATTCTGACGTTTCACCGCCGCCTGTCAATAGCGGTTCTCCGCGCTCAGCTTGACGCCGGCGGCGCGCTTGTGCTCGCGCCCAAAACGATTTTGTATTTCATCTTCACCAGTTCAGACTGGTTTGCGCCGACGACTTGCGCGCTCCCGATCAGGTCCAGAAGCGAATTGATGGCCCCTGCGGCCATTTCCGCGAGAGGCTGCTTGACCGTCGTCAGCCGCGGAAACACCGCAGAGGCCAGGGGCGAATCGTCGAAACCGACAACAGAAAGGTTTGTCGGAACCTTCAACCCTTCTGACGCCGCGACCGCAAGACATGCCGCCGCCATATCGTCATTGCTTGCAAATATCGCTGTTGGTCGCGGCGCCATAGCCAACAGCTTGCGCGCCGCCTTCAAGCCGGAATCATACGTGAACAGACCGCGTACGATCAGTTTCTTGTCGAACGCCAGACCGTGCGCCGCAAGCGCGTCTTTGTATCCGCGAAGACGCTCGCCCGTGGAAAACTGATTGGGGTTGCCCTTGATAAAGCCTATCCGCTCATGGCCGAGTTCGATAAGATAGTCGGTGATTTCCTTTGCAGCTGCATAGTCGTCAATGCAGATTTTTCGATTGCGGCCGCTCCCGCTCAGTCCGGACAAAAACACCGCGGGAATGTCGTTTTCCAGCAGGAAATCGCGGACACTGGCGTAGTCGCTGAGCGGCGGCGGCACAATGACACCATCATATTCTCCGATCAGGCTGGAAAGGCTGTCCTCGACCTTTTCTTCGGAAGCGGATTCTGAAACCTTTTGCACCAGCAACTGGTGTCCGTGCCGACTGATCTCCTCCAGGGCGCCGACGAGCAATTCACTCAAATAAAACGCCGACGGGTTTCCATAGAGAAGCGCAACCTTATAGGCCCGATTGCCGGCAAGCGCCCGCGCCGACAGATTTGGCTTATAATTAAGCGCGGCGACAGACTCTAGAACGCGCTCCTTGGTGGAGCTGCGAACATTCGCCTCTCCGTTAATGACGCGCGACACCGTCATCGGCGACACGCCTGCATGGCGCGCCACATCGCTGAGCTTGACTGTTTTTTCCTTCTGCAATGCGCTCCGGCCCGCCATGAACGTATCCGCCTTATCGCCTCCCTTTAACCCGATTGCCGTCGTCCGGTAAGTGCGGCCCGGCCTTCAAACGTCACGCGCCGCCACGATTGACGAACCGAAATGTTAGCGCTACCATTTTCAAAATCAAGTCAGCCGGAAACTCCTGATCTTATGTATTTGGGCATCGACATCGGTACGTCAGCAGTCAAATGCGTCGCGGTCGACGCTGACGGCGAAACGCTGGAACAGACGTCGGCGGCGCTCGCGGTGTCGCGCCCAAAGCCGCTTTATTCGGAGCAAAATCCCGCCGACTGGTGGGCCGCGACGAATAAAGCCGTTGCGGACGTCTCCCCCGCTCTCCGCGCGGACGTCGCCGCGATCGGCCTGTCCGGCCAGATGCACGGCGCGACGCTCATCGGCGAAGACGGCGCAGCGATTCGCCCGGCGATCCTCTGGAATGACGGGCGCAGTCTTGACGAATGCCATCAGCTCGAAGCGCAGTGTCCCGCGCTTGGGGATGTTACCGGAAACCGGGCGATGCCAGGTTTTACGGCGCCCAAACTCCTGTGGCTGAAAAACCATGAGCCCGACGCCTTTGATGCGGCCAAGCGCGTCCTCTTACCGAAGGACTATGTCAGGCTCCGGATGACCGGAGACTATGCATCGGATATGTCTGACTCCGCTGGGACGCTTTGGCTGAACACAGAGCGGAGAGATTGGGCTGACGACGTCCTTGAGGTCTGCGGCCTATCGCGACAGCAGATGCCGTCTCTATACGAAGGAAACGACTTTACGGGGGAACTGCGCCGGGAATTGGCGGAGGCGTGGGGCATGCGCGTTGTTCCGGTCGCAGCGGGCGGCGGGGACAACGCCGCCGGCGCCGTCGGTTCAGGCACGGTCAGGCCGGGCGACGCCTTCCTTTCGTTGGGCACCTCAGGCGTGACATTTCTCGCGGATGATCGCTATCGCCCTAATCCTGAAGGCGGCGTTCATACATTTTGTCATGCGCTTCCGGGACGATGGCACCAGATGTCGGTCATGTTGAGTGCGGCGAGCGCTGTCGACTGGGTCGCCAAGATCGCCGGCTTCAGAGATCCCGCAAGCCTTTTTGACGCGGCTGAACACGCAAATGCGCTCTGCTTGAGCGAGCTGTTTCTGCCCTATCTGACAGGCGAGCGAACGCCCCATAATGATCCCCTTGCGCAGGGCGTTTTCTTTGGGCTGACGCAAAACACGGATCGCGTATCGCTTGCGCAGGCGGCGCTGGAAGGCGTGGCGTTCGGCCTCGCCGACGGCGTCGACGCGCTGCACGACACAGGCGCGGCGATTGAAACGCTCACCGTGATCGGCGGCGGCGCAAGGTCGAAATACTGGGGCAGGATCCTGGCGTCGGTTCTAAACCAGCCTTTGATCTATCGCGCCGGCGCCGAAGTCGGTCCCGCCTACGGCGCCGCCCGCCTCGCCCGGCTCGCATTAACCGGAGAAAGCGTTGAAGACGTCTGCACCCCGCCGCCGATACGCGACATTATCGAACCGTCCGAGAAGATGAGAGATCACTTCGCCGCACGGCGCGGCCTGTTCCAGAACCTCTACAAAAACCTGTCGCCGCTGTTCAGGGAGAACGTTCAATGACGGCTAGCTATTTCGCTGACATTCCAAAGGTTGAGTTCAAGGGACCAGACAGCGAGGACCCATTCTCTTACCGGTACTACGACCGCTCCCAAATTGTTCTCGGAAAAACGATGGAGGAGCATTTACGCTTCGCCGTCTGTTACTGGCATACGTTCTGTTGGGACGGGTTCGACGTCTTCGGCGCCGGGACGTTCAATCGCCCATGGCATGCGGGCGACCTCGATCAGGCTGCGGCGGAACGCAAACTTGATGAAGCGTTCGCGTTTTTTACGCGGCTTGGCGTTCCCTATTTTTGTTTCCACGATGTCGACGTGATGGCGGCGGCCGAGACGCCGGCGGACCATGTTCGCCATCTGTCGGCGATTGTCGACAAGATTGCCGACAAAATGGCCGAGACCGGGGTAAATCTTCTTTGGGGTACGGCCAATGTCTTCAGTCACCCCCGATATATGGCCGGCGGCGCAACCAATCCGGACCCGGACGTCGCCGCTTTTGCAGCGTTGCAAGTGGCGCACGCTATGGAAGCCACGCACAAGCTGAACGGCGAAAACTACGTTCTCTGGGGCGGCCGCGAGGGGTATGACTGTCTTCTGAACACCGATATGCGCCGGGAGCTCGACCAGTTAGGCCGCTTCCTGACAATGGTTGTCGAACACAAACACAAAATCGGATTTGAGGGCACGATACTGATCGAGCCTAAACCGCATGAGCCTACGAAACACCAATACGACACTGATGTCGCAACGGTTTACGGCTTTCTGAAACGCTATGGCCTCGAGAACGAGGTGCGCGTCAATATTGAAGCCAACCACGCAACGCTTGCTGGACACTCATTCGAACACGAAATCGCACTTGCAAGCGACCTCGGCATATTCGGATCGGTTGATATGAACCGCGGCGACCCTCAAAATGGGTGGGACACCGATCAATTTCCCAATGACCTTCGAGAGATTACGCTCGCGCTGTACTATATACTGAAAAGTGGCGGGTTCACGACGGGCGGTTTTAACTTTGATGCGAAAGTTCGGCGTCAAAGCATTGATGCGGAAGATCTGTTTCACGGGCACATCGGCGCGATAGACCTGACCGCCCGGGCATTTCTGAACGCCGCCGCCATGCTCGAAGACAACGTAATTTCCCAATTCGTCGAAGATCGTTACGCCGGTTGGAAGACCGGCATCGGCGCGCAAATGCTGGGTCGGGACGCAAGCCTTGCCGACGTCGCCGCCTATGCGGTCGATCAAAATATTCAGCCTGCGCTTAAATCGGGCCGCCAGGAGTGGCTTGAAAATTACCTCACCCGTCATGTGAAATAGACAAGGGAACATTCATGAAGTTTTTTGCAGACACAGCCGAGGTCGACGCAATCCGGTCGCTGGAAGAAGCCGGCCTGATTGATGGCGTAACAACAAATCCGTCCCTGATCAAAAAGTCGGGAAGAGCGTTTCGTCAAGTCGTCGAGGAGATCTGCGCCGTAACCAAAGGTCCTGTGAGCGCGGAAGTCACCGCCGTGAACGCCCAGGCGATGATTGATGAGGGGCAATCGCTCGCCGCGATTGCTAACAATATTACAGTCAAGCTGCCGCTCACAGTGGAGGGCCTCAAAGCATGCCGCGCCCTGACCCGTGACGGCGTCATGACAAACGTAACGCTTTGCTTTTCAGCGCCCCAGGCGCTACTCGCTGCGAAAGCCGGCGCAACGTTTATTTCGCCCTTCGTGGGACGGCTTGATGATATTCATACGGACGGCATGGCGCTCATTCAGGACATCCGGACAATCTACGACAATTACGATTACAAAACGGAAGTTCTTGCAGCCTCCATTCGTACGCCTAATCATATCAAAGAGTGCGCAATAGCCGGCGCCGATGTCGCCACGGCGCCGCCTGACGTATTGTGGCGACTGGCCGAACACCCGCTGACGCATAGTGGGCTCGACGCATTTCTGAAAGACTGGCAAGCGACCGGCCAGTCCGTGATTTAAATCAACAAGCGGAGACCTATGACTGCCGGCGAAACCGTTTCGAGTATCGGATCTCTTTAGCAGGTAAAATATCGGGAGGCCCTGGAATTATCCGTTTACGCCGCGACCTTGTTTGATGTAGCAACCATGTCGGTATCATCAACCGGACCTTTCGGACTATCCAGCGGACTAGAACGCGCTGCTGCATTCGCATCGACCATCAAAGGCAAGGCCGTCATGACGCGACATTCGTTTTCCATGGGTTGGCGCCCGCGTTTCGCTCTCAGCATTTGTCTCAGCCTTGTTTTAGCAGCCTGTATAGAGGCGCCGGAGACCGATCCCATGCCAGAAGCCACATCCAGCGACATGAAGGCAAGTGTTGTCGCAACTCCCGAAAACTGGCCGCCGATAGCCGTTCCCATCGCAAAGGACGAAGCGTTGGAGAAAGAAATCGACGAGATTCTTGCGCGGATGAGTCTGGAACACAAAGTCGGGCAAATCATTCAGGCGGATATCGGGTCCGTCACCCCTGAAGACGTTCGCCGCTACCATCTCGGCTCCGTTTTGAATGGCGGAAATTCAGCTCCGGGTGGAAATCTGCGCGCCTCGCCCGACGAATGGCTGGCGCTCGCGGACGCATTCTGGGAAGCGTCCATGACCGCGGACGGACCGGGGATTCCGATAATCTGGGGAACAGATGCGGTTCACGGCCATTCGAATGTGACGGGGGCGACCGTGTTCCCTCACAACATCGGCCTTGGCGCGACGCGCGACGCGACGTTGATTGAAGCGATCGGTGCCGCAACCGCAAGAGAAGTCGCTGTTACCGGTCTCGACTGGACATTCGCCCCAACGCTCGCCGTAGCATTGGACGATCGGTGGGGCAGGTCATATGAATCCTATGCGGAGGATCCGGCGCTGGTCGCGGAGTTAGGCGCTGCGTTGGTCGTCGGACTTCAGGGCGCCCCCGGTTCGGATGCGTTCCTTGGCCACGATAAGGTTGTCGCAACATCAAAGCATTTTGTCGGCGACGGCGGCACGCTGGACGGCCGCGATCAGGGCGAAACCATCGCCTCGGAAGCGGAGCTACGCGACATTCACGCTGCCGGTTACGTCACCACCCTGGAAGCGGGCGTTCAAAGCGTCATGGCGTCTTTCTCCAGTTGGGAAGGACGCAAAATGCATGGCCGCGAAGACTTGTTGACCGATCTCCTGAAGCACCGGTGGCGGTTTGACGGTATGGTTGTCGGCGACTGGAACGGGCACGGACAAATTGAAGGCTGCACCGCGGAAGACTGCCCCGACGCGGTGAATGCGGGGCTTGATCTCTACATGGCGCCGGACAGCTGGAAGAACCTCTACCGATCAACGCTCGCCCATGTACGGTCGGGACGCATCGCCGAATCCCGCCTTGAAGACGCTGTGCGCCGCGTCTTGCGGACGAAACTGCGCGCTGGCCTCTTTGACAAACCGAAACCCAGTGAGCGTCCGCTCGCCGCTAATTGGGCGTTGCTCGGCGGCGTCGATCACACCGACTTGGCGCGGGAAGCGGTGCGTAAATCCGCCGTCTTGCTGAAAAACAATGCAAACGTATTACCGCTCCAGCCGAAGTTGCGCGTCCTGATCGCCGGTGCCGCCGCGGACGATCTCAGCATGCTTTCCGGCGGCTGGACTCTTTCCTGGCAAGGCGACGGCGTCAGCAAGGCGGACTTTCCCAACAGCGAAACCATCCTCGACGGCGTACGTCGCGTCGTAAGCGCAGCAGGCGGCGAAACGGAATACAGCGCTGAAGGCGAGTGGAACGAAAATCCGGACGCCGCAATCGTTGTCTTTGGCGAAGCGCCTTACGCCGAATTTCGCGGCGATATTGCGACGCTCGACTACAAGCCGGGCGACGACCGGGACCTCGCCATGCTAAAGCGATTACGAATGGATGGTATTCCCACAATCGCCGTCTTCCTTTCGGGGCGGCCGCTTTGGGTCAATCCGGAACTGAACGCATCCGACGCATTCGTTGCCGCCTTCCTTCCCGGCGCACAGGCGGGCGCCCTCGCCGACATTCTCTTTTCAGATGAAGCGGGAAACGTCACTCACGACTTCAGCGGGCGGCTATCGTTTTCATGGCCCGAGGATGCCGACCAATACCGTCTTAATCCTGACGATCCCGGCTATGAACCGCTCTTTCCCTTCGGATACGGACTGACCTACGCTGATCGCGAAAACATCGGGCCGCTTCATAAAAATGCGGTCGTTGCGGATGTCGATTACAGTATCCTGTTTGATCGCGGCGCGCCGCTTGGCGAGTGGAAGGCGTTTCTGGCTGACGGCGAAGGCGTGTCGGAATGGCGATCCGGCCGGACGTCGTCTCCGACCGGCGCATTAACGGCGCAGTCCGCAGACCTCGGCCAGCAGGAAAACGCCGTCCGTCTCGCCTGGAATGGAAACGGCGCGGCGCGTTACGTCATGCAACACGAAGCGGTGGACCTGACGCGCGAGGTCGACGCCCAATTTGAGCTTATAATCGATTACCTGGTCGAAATTCCGGCCGAAGGCCCGGTATCCCTCACCTTCACCTGCGGCGATGATTGCGCGTCAGCTTTTGACGTCAGCGAATCGTTTCAGTTGTCGCCCGACGCGGGCGTTTCCAGCCTGGCGATACCGCTGAATTGTCTGACGCAATATGGCGTAGACGTTGCTCAAATCGACACATTTTCTCTGAGTGCGAGCGCGCGCCTGACGGCGGTCATATCCCGTATTGCGATTGCGCCAAGGACCGAACCATCAGAATGCCCGACGCTCGCGCAATAATCAGCATCGCCAAGCAACGATCTCACTACACGGCGCTTTGACAAGGCTTTGTTTCGGCCGCGCCCTAAAGTGCGCTTGTCAATCCTCTACCGGCGGAAGCCACGTAAGCGATGAATGGTGCAACGAGATGAGAACGCGACCGTCCAGCTTGTGGTAGGCGAATGTATAGTCGGCGCGCGTCGCATTGCCGTCGCCGTCAATGAAAGTGTAGTGCCCCATATCCTTGTATCCGAGACCGCCTGCCTTCAGAACCGGACCAGCGGCGCTCTGGAAGTCAACCCGGCGCCAACCGCGATTGAGAAAGCCATGATCGTGGGGGTAGTTCGGATCACCGCCGACAAAATAAGATCGCGCGCCTGCGCGATCGAGCCGAATAACATCCGCCAAGGTCGGCTTGAAAAGCAGCGGCTCGTCCGGGGCGCCGAAGTCATAAAGGTCCAGGAGCTTTTCGACGTCTTGCTCCGTAACGTATTTGGCCCATGCGCGTTGCGCGGCGACCACTTCGGCCTTCGTCATAGGCTCGTAAATTCGATCAGTAATCCTGAAAACTCCTCATCTGCCGGCAGCAGCTAATGGTGCAGGACGCGGCCGGTTATGTCTAGATCGAGACCGTCGCGGCGGAGTCTCTTCGACACCGCGTCGCCGCCCGAGTAAATCTCACAACAGAGCTTGAGCCGATACTCAGGCTGCCTCCTAAATCATCCGCAGGGATCCGACGCTGCGCCCGGCCGGCGACTGACCGCAAGCATCACACGCAACGCGCGTCGGCAGATCGGAGTCCGGCCCGAAATACAACAGAACAGCCCAATCGCAATGACCGATTGTTCATCATTGTTACTTCATATCAGTGTTTCTGAGCGTCTCTCTCAATCCGTGAAAAAGCGGGCCTGCGGATTGCGCGCCGTCACCTCCTGTCGTGTACACGCATACAGTACGCGTTCGCCTGCCGCCCTTTTATCGACTCGCTTCAACCGCGCCGGCCTGCTACTATTGACCCAGCGTTGCGTTCCAATTGATCGCAGACCATGGGGAGAGAGAGATGGTCGCCAAGAGATCCGCGCTTGCAAACACTATTCAGTCTTTGTCTTTTGTCGTCGCATTGGCGTTTGCGCCGGCGGCGCAATCGGGCGTCATCGGCGCCGACGGCGGCGTTACGCTCTGGATATCCTGGGACAATTTGGACGCTACCGGCGCAGAACTGAATGATCCGATTACGGAGGCAAACAGCTCCACGACTGTGCCTGGCGCGTCATCATGCACTCCAACCAACAATGCTCGCGGCGCACAGGGAGCATCGAATTCGCCGGCGTCCTGCCCTGCGACAGGAACGTGCACCGGACGGGACAAGATATCCGGCGACATCGAATTTCTCGCCGACTACATTTTCAGCGCATCTGAAGGGGCGCATTATCTTCGGCGTGTTTACATCGCCGACCAGGGTCGCTCGTGGGAAACATCAGACGTCAAATGGAATGTCGGCGGCGGCGGCTCTTCTGCGCGGTCGGGGGCATGGGCCAATCCCGATGTTGCAATGAATATGCGGTCTGCGTTCCGGACCTGCATTCACGACGTGGCGCATCACGAACTGGGGCATTACTTTTACACGCTTCCCGATCGATATCGGGACGTCTATGATTCGACCAATCCGGACGATGATCCCTATTACAGGGGACGGATTGACGGCGGCGATATCTTCAACGTCGACATCAATGTCGGCGATCCGAATACCGTTATGTCCGGCAACTTCCCGCATCGTTTCGTCGATACGACCAACGCATCGATTACCGTGAGTTATGATCCGCCCGGCGGCCCCGCCGTCAGCAATGAGGTGCTGACGCCCGACTTGCTGACAGACGGCGATCCGGACAATGACGGACCCGATCGAGCCCATCACGGACACACCATGCCCTTCGCTTCCGACGAATGGAGCTTGTTGCCGGACCGGCACGCAGATATGACCGGCGTTCACACCGAAGGCTCTTTTCCGGCTCCAGGCGCGCGGCCGGCGGTGGACATCGTTTTCATCGGCGACGACGAACCGTTTCCCGGTTTGGTTCTCCTGCTCGACCGATCCGGCTCCATGAGCGTCGAGACAGACGGCGTTCCTGCATCGCAGTTTGTGCAGGAGGCCGGCATGTATCTTTACCATTCTTCGGAAGACGACGATTTCGTTGGCACATACCATTACAACGAGAATGTCGATGAACTTTTTGAATATGCGCTTTACGATTCAGCCAACTCGCTTGCAGCGGCTGATTTTGCGGACGCGCAAGGTCTCACCGACATAGCGGAAGCGTTGGAGACGGCAATCGACGCCCTTATCGCAGAACACGGCGAAGGAGCGGTGAACGGAGCTCAAATCTATTTGATGTCCGACGGACGCCAAACCACAGGCGACAGTCTTTGGGATCAAGTCGAACGCGCAAGCGAACGCGGCATCATCATCAACACGTTTTCGTTCGGCAACGCCGACACTGAAACAATGGACAGCATCGCCAACGGAACGTCAGGCAGCAACACGCCCGTGTCCGAACGCGACGACGCTTCCGAGCTTAAGTCGTTGATGACGCGGAAACTCTCAACGGGACGCGGATGGACGCCCGTGTACTCACTGAAAGGCCCGCTCCCCCTGAATGCCGACGCGATAACCACCGGCGCAGCGCGGTTTCAGCCCCATACCGGTTCTTTCGTAGTGCCCGGCGCCAGTCGCAACCTGCAATTCTACGCTTTTATTGACGGCGGCGACGCCTCGCGCGATCTCGCGTTTCAACTGGTCGATCCGAGCGGCGACGTCTTTACCGCCAGTTCGCCGAACAATGTCGCGAGAAAAGGCCGTTTTAATGGGATCAGCGTCAACCAACCGGAGGCCGGCGTTTGGAATTATTTGATCGCCCCCGGCAATCTCGATGCGCGCTGGCCGCCGGATGGGCCGGTGGAAGTGACGGCTTATGTCGAGAATCGCGAGTTGACCAGTCGATTCTGGCTTGGCGATTTGCGCGAAGACGGCAGGGTTCCGATGCATGCGGAACTATCATTCCGCTATGCGTTGAGCGACATCGACGCGCGCGCGCAACTGTTCGTCGGCGGCCAGAATGTTGGATCCGTGCAACTGCTCGACGACGGCGCAGGGGCAGACACGCAAGCGCAGGACGGAATTTATTCCGCATTTATAAGCGCTGGCCAATGGCGCAAACTCATCAATTCAGTTGACGACGATGCCGACACGTTGCGCGTCGATGTTGAGTTTACCGTTACCAATGCGTCGCGCCCGGCGCCGCTCGCCCATTATGAAACCGGTTATACGCCGGCGCGGGCGGAAGCCGATTATCGCAATCGGAACAGTTTCGAATTCAAAGCATGGACGACCGGCGTCATCAAAGCCAGAGACTTTGACGACAGCACTCGGCCGTTCATCGAACCTGATGGACGGGGACCGGGCGCGCCTGGAGGCGACGGTTGGCGCGACTTTGGCTTCAACATCTTCAATGCGCGCCCGCTAGAAAGTCAGCTGCGCGTCACATTGGGAACCGATTATGAAGTGGAAATCGATGATGTTTCCGAATGCGATCAATCGGCGACGCAGAGAGATTATGTCCTGTGCGCCCATGTGACAGGCCGGTTTCGGCCCCGCGACAGCGGCAATGACGTCGATCCCGGACCAATGCGCGCGCAGTTTAACGACGTCATCGTCGCAACGCCTGATGTCTTCGGATCAGACGATGGCGGCGACGGCGGAAGCGGCATTCCGCCGAAAACGGACCCTCATCAACATGACACGCATTGCATCAAGCTATGCAGCGACAACCCATACCTGCTTTGGGGCCTTGTATTCCTGCTGTGCCTGATTGCGCTGTTGTTGTTGATTATCGTGCTTCGGCTGACGTTCATGCGCGTCAATCGATGACGCGGCCGGCGGGTTGAGTTGGCTAACTGGCGGCCGTATCGCACGGAACGCTGGTTGAATAAGTGAGGGGAAGCTGCGCTATTCCTGCGACCCATATCGAGCAGCTGTCTTGCGGACGTTCTCGGCAGAGGCCTCACGACGTCAACGTCTTCAACCCTTCCCGGCCCGCATAGTCCCCATGTAAATCCGGCAATGCAGGATTGAAGAAATGGAAAACCAGGTTCTCCGAAAAGATATCCGCTGACGCGTTCACGTCCGCCGGGTTAAATCGTTTGAGGGTAGAGATGTTGGGATGCTCTGCCGGCATGGCCTGTTTCATTAGAGCTGGAAATCACGATCAGCATCGCCGAGAATAGTTAGGCTGATCAGCGCAATAATTGACTAGGATCAATCCGCTGGAGGCGGCGTCGGGAATACGTCAGGCTCAGCAGTAACCGACCACATCCCGATCGGCTATGCGGCGCAGAGCAGGAGGAGTTTTTGGGCATGACGTTCGTAGAGGGACTCGGCTCAGGCGCGCGACAAGGTTTACGGACGCCGCTTCTCGTCGCGCTGGCGACAATGTTGCTCGCCGGGTGCGCTCAAACGTCAATACGCGCCGACGACGTATCGTTCGCGCAGACGGCGCAGACCGAATCAATCACGCATTATGAAGGTCTCAAAGCGCGGTTCGAACGCATGACCGATCCGGACGCCGCGCAGCGCATTCTTGTCGTCAACGGCATGGCGACGGACGCCCACGGCTATTCCTTCGACCTCCAGAAGAAGATTGCGAAACGCCTTGGACAAGAGACGTGTTTGGACGACAGCATTTTCGCGCTTGATCCTCCAGCCTTCATCTTGGGACACATTGATGAGGAACGGTTTGAATACCCGCCGGCGACGCTCAGGGTGACCGGGTGGACGAGCCGTGAAAACAACAGATCAAAGCTGATTTTCTACGAAGTGCTGTGGACGCCCTACGCCGACGCCATGACCGACCAATTCCTTGCGCCGTTTGAAACGGATCTTCGTTTTGCGTCAAATCCGGAGTGGACGCGGTGCGGCGGCGAACCCGACCGTCCGCCAGCCAGCGAACGCCGGGTCCAGGGGCGCGAACGGCCGCGCCGCGCTCTGCTCAATGCGCTTATCAAAGACGACTTCATGGTCGGGGGGCTCACCGACGCCGTGTTGTCAGTCGGGCCGCTTGGGGCCGCCGCCCGAGACGCCATTCGTCAAGGCATCTGCTTTATGGCCGCTGACGCGCTCGAAGCGCCCTCAAGACCGGAAAGCGCCGCGCGGTGCCGGCTGACCGAAGAAACGCTTGCCCGGTTCGGCGGCGCAAGCGGCGTCGCCGAACGCCTCGGCCAGCATGATTTCACCTTTCTGGCCTATTCGCTTGGCAGCTTCATGCTGCTCGATTCGCTTGACGAATTCCGGTTGTGGCCCGGCGATCTGGGTCCGCCGGAACTGACCTGTCGACTCATGCCGCCGCTTCTGGACGACGCGCCCGTGTACATGTTCTCAAATCAGATTTCGCTGTTGCTGGCCGCGCACCCGCAATTCGGGTGTGATCCCGATTCCAATTGCGACCTCTATGGAGAGTTCGGCAATCGCCGCCTCTTGCTGGCGGATCCGAGAGATCATGGGCGCAACGGCGGCGAACCCGAAGCGTGCGCGGTGGAGACAAGTCTTCAAGTGATCGCGTTCAACGATCCCAACGACATCATGGGCTATCGCGTGCCCGACTATGTTACCGACAGCCCGCTGATTGACAGCGTGATGAATGTCCGCGTGCGCAATCCGGCGTTTCGCATTCCGGGCCTTCTCGTCAGTCCCGTCGCCGCCCATACAAATCACGGCGATAATGCAGCGATACTGGATTTCATTATTGAAGGCTGGGCGCGTCGGTCACAACCGTGACATTCAGCAAGAACGCTCAAACACCGCGACGCCGGACAAGCGACGCTGAACAAATCGGCGCGCGAAAGCGCGCGCATATGATTGCAGAGTGAAACGACTGATAGAGTCATGAGCGTCAGAACCGTTTCCACAGTTTCGCCGCCGCCGCCCGCGACCCGATCGAACGCGTAGTCGCTGATCATATCTGCACAAAAAGATTAGACTCCGGCTCGTTTTATACGTCTGCGCTTCAGTTATGCTGCGCCCGAGCAACACGAACCGACCCTTTTGAAACGAGCATCTCCTATAACGAGCGCGCACCAGATACGCCGACCGGCGCGGAAATCCACGCTGCGCCCTTCAAGGGTTGATCGGCGCAAACCGGAAATCTTCGGTCATGAAACCTGCCAGGCCTTGCCGCCAACGACGCGCCGCCGCAATGCGCCCTGAGCGACGGGCATGCTGATCACCATCGCGAACATGCTCGACGCGTCTGCGCTCAGCGAAATACGCGAAACGGCAAAAAACCTTGAGTGGCGCGACGGCGCGCTCACTGCCGGCGCGACGGCGCGCCAGGTCAAGCGCAATGAGCAAGCCGACCTCACGTCGACTGCGGGCGCCGCGCTTCACGACATGCTTCTGAACACAATCCAAATCCACGAAGTCGTGAAAGCAGCCTCACTGCCAAGGCAGTTCTCCAGACTAATGCTCAGTCGCACGTCCGAAGGCGGCGGATACGGCTTACACATCGACAACGCAATCATGGGCGCAGGCGCAGGTGCGCTCAGGGCCGACATGTCGTTCACGTTGTTTCTGTCCGATCCGGAAACTTATGAGGGCGGCGAGTTAGTCCTCGAATGGCAAGGCGCGACGCAGATCTGCAAGCCCCCGGCGGGACATATGGTCCTTTATCCTTCCACCGCATTACATCGCGTTGAAACGGTCAGCAGCGGCGAACGGCTGGCATGCGTCGGTTGGATTCAAAGTCTGGTCCCCGATCTGCCGCAGCGGGAGATCCTGTTCGACCTGCAAAAACTGCGCGGTTCATTGCACCACACCCTGCCCGATCAATCGATCGAGATGCTCACGGTGGCTAAAATCATCGCAAACCTCATGCGGCATTGGGCCAAGCCGTAGAATTAAGGCGCCCCACATCGCGTCGATCAAAACCGCTTCTGCACGTTCACGCTGCCGCCATAAAGAGTGAGATCGCCGGTTTCGCCGAAGGCGCCGACGGAGACGACAAAGCCGGACTTATGCGCATAGGCGAGCGCGGCGTCGAGTTGCACCTGCCGATCGACCGCGCGGCCCGTGGTGCGGAAGGAGGGTGAGCCCGCCGGCGCCGCGGCGAAGCGGCTGGCGAAGATGTTCTCAGTGTCGTCGAAATACTGAACGCCGGTCGCCCGCGCGCTGAGCGACAGTCTGCCGGCGACGCGCCGTTCATACGTCGCCCCGACGCCGATCTGCCAGCGCGTGTTGTTGAGCCCGTCCACCGCCAGCGCCGTCGTTTCCGCGGCGCCGAGATTGATCGCATCCTGGCGATAGACGGCGACGCCGGTCTGCAGGTGGGGTTTCAACGCCCATGCGTCGCCGCCGGTCCTGCCGTCGAGGGTGAGGCGGGTCAGCCAGTCGACGCTGGAAACGCCGGCGTCGCCGCGCTGGACGACCGTTTCATCTGTGGCCGGATCACCTAAGGTCATGGCGAGCTCCGTATCGCCGGTCGCATAGCCGACGACACTGTCGAGGCGAGCATCGAAAGCGCTGAAGCCGAAGCGGGCGCTTGCGGTCCCGGCGATGTGGAAGAGGTCGGCGTCGGCGGCGTCGCCGAACGCCCCGTCGACCTCGCCGTCGAAATTCGAGTAGCCGCCGGCGATCCCGAACGAGAACGGTCCGGCCGCGATCCCCGACACGCCCGCCGCAAAGGAGAAGGCGGATCCGTCGAAATCGATATGCTGGGTCCCGCCGTCCTGGCTGAGACCATAGACTTCCATCGCGCCCCAGGCGGTTGCGGCATCGCCTCCGGACGCCGCGGCGACAGGCCCGCCGCTTAAAGACGCGAGCCTGGCGGAATGCCGCGCGCCGCCCGCAATCGACGCCTGACTGAGCGCCAGGCCAATGAACCGCGACTGCGACGCCGACAGGAATTTCAGCCCGAGATCGAGCCCCTCCGGCGTCAGTTCCCCGAGCGCGTCCCCGAGTGCGTCAACGTCCTCGATTCCGCCCACCGCATTGATCACGCTGAGCAGTCCCGAATGGAGCGATGGGTCACCCAGAAGTCCAATGAGATTGTCGCCCACCGCAATCTGGTTTTTGTTCAATCCGTTTACTGACGATGCGGTATTGACAGTAGTGGTCAACACGACGTCGAAATTGGCGGCGTCGACGTCGATCGCCTGACTGATGAGCAGGCCGTTCTGGGCGTTGACCGTATCGAATGCGCCGCTTACCCCGGTCCCGCCGTCAATAATTGTCCGCGTCGAAACCCCGAACGGCGCGCCCGCCAGGGTGATGACCTCAAGCGTTCCTCCGAGCGTGACGTCGCCGGCAACGACAACAAGATCGCTCGTCGCGCCGATCTCGATCGGCAGAACGCCGGTCGCGCCGAGCACGAGATTGCCGTTGACCGTAAACGTCCCCGGAGAATCGCCCACATCGAGCGTGCCGTTGTTGGTGAGAACGCCGGTCAGGATCGAGCCGTCGGCGGCGTTGAGCGTCGCGCCCGACGCGATGAGCGCCGTCGTCGCCTCCAGCGAGCCTGACAGTCTGGTCTCGCCCGACACGAAAGTCGCTTCGTCGAAGTTCACGAGCGCGCCGGTGATGTCCTGCCCGCCGCCGAGGAAGTTCGCGATCTCGAAGCCTGAGAAGGCGTCGCCCGCCCCGTTGCCATCGCCGATCGCGCGGGCGGGACCTGAGAAGGTCACTGTATCGACACCGTCCCCACCCAGAACATTCGTGAACGATCCGCCGGCTTCATTAAACGTGTCGTCGCCCGCCAGTAAAAGCGCGTCGCCCGTGACCGAGCCGCCGGCATTGATGGTCAGCATGTCGTTGACCGGATCGCCCGCCGCAACGCTGCTGTCGGTGACAATCGCCGCCGCCCCGCCGGTCACCGAACCGCCGTCCTCGACGATGACGCTTGCGCCGCTCGCCGTCGCGGCGCGCACGCCCTCTTCGGTTTCGCCCGCAACGGCGCCGGCGATCCTGATCACCGTCTCGCCGGCCCCTTCGCTGTGCGCGTCAATGCCCTTCAGGGAGCCTTTGACATTGCCGACCGGCGCTTCGCCGCCGATGTTTACGCCGCCCGCGCCGGCGCGGACATAGAGGCCCGAGCCGCCCCGGCCGTCGACCAGAGCGCCGTCCCCCACGCCGACGTTCTGAATGGAGATGTCGCCGCCGCTGGAAACCGCCCTGACGCCGTGGCCGTCATAAAAATAGCTGTTAGAATAGCTGTAATACGCACCGGGGTTGCCGGTGATGGTCGTCACATCGCTGATGGTTATGTCGCCGCCGCCCGAGTCGAGATCCAGCCCGTAGCCGCCTTCGCCCGTGACGGAGTCGAGAGTCTGCACCGTGATATTTCCGCCGTTGGATCGCTGACGAACGCCGTGCACCGCGCCAACGATGTAGCCGCCGGACGATCCTTGCAACAGGATATTTCCGCCAATGGAACTCGCATAGACGCCGTCTCTATACCAGCCCGTAACGCGCGCCGCCCCTGTAGCCGTCGACGTAAGCGTGATGTCCACATCGCCGTCGCCGACATCGTTAGAGGAAGAATTGAATCTGCCAAAAGCAGCGATGCCGTAACCGCCGGTCACATCGCCGACGGTGATCGATGTGCGGCCGCTTGAGCCAGAATTGACGGTGCTAATGCCACTGGAAAGAACGGCGCCCACAGCGGTGTAGACGGCGCCCGCCGTGGTGTCGATCGTCAGATTGTTATCGAAGCCGTTGACGCCTATTTTGGCGTCGATCCCGGAAACCCACACTCCGCCGGCGACGTTGATATCCGCCGTTGTGATTGAAACATCGCCTTGTCCCAAGTTGCCTACCTGTATGCCGTCGCCGAAAGTGCTGGTCACCGTTCCGTTCGTGGTGTCGACGACGACGTCGCCAGTCGTCGTATACCCGCTATTGACGTTGATCCCAAAGAGGGACGTCACATCGCCCGTGGTTATGCTTGTCCCGCCCGTTCCAAAGTTTCTTGCAATAATCCCGGTACCAGCAAGCCTGGTACCGGAATTGACGATCACATGGCCCGTGACATTGACTATAATATCCGTCGCTTCGGAGTCGCGATCGTTTCGCACTAAGATGCCGTTGCCGCCCTTGTCGCCGTTGGCGGCGGAGATGTCGGCCACGTTCACGACGGTCGCCCCGACGCCATTGTTGGACGCCCAGACGCCAGTACGACCGGCGTTGATTGTTCCCGCCACCGTGACGGAAAGACCCGCGCCGGCCCCGTTCTCCGCATTGACGCCGTCCTGGCTGGCCGTGACATTGCCGATCGCCTCTACGCCGCCGATGTTTAAGTCGCCGGTCCCGGAACGCGCATAGACGCCGTGGCCGTCCCGGCCGTCCACCAGGGCGCCCTCCCCGACGCCGACGCCCTGAATGGAGATGTCGCCGCCGTCGGAAATCGCCTTGACGCCGTGGCCTTCGTTCGGGTTTGCGTTGTCGCCATAGCCGGTGATGTTCGTCACCCTGCTGACCGTGATGTCGCCGCCGTAAGAGGCGAGATCCAGCCCGTGGCCGCCCTGGCCCGTGACAGAGTCAAGCTTCTGCACGGTGATGTCCGCGCCGGCGGTTCTGAGATAGGTTCCGTGCGTCGATCCCGTGATGTCGCCCGACGAACCCTGCACGGTGACGTGCGCCTCGGCGCCGGTCGACGCCGCGTCAACGCCGGCCCCGTCCCCGCCCTCTACATCGCCGGTGGAGCCCAGGGTGATAACTGTCTCCCCGTCGGCCGCGCGCGCGTATACGCCAGCGCCGCCTTCCGCCGTAAGCTCCGCGACGGTGACGTTAATCGCGCCGTCATTTTCGACCGCAACGTCGACGCCGTTTGAATCGGTTCCGGTCGACACAATCGATCCGGTGGACATGATGTTGAAATCGCCGCCGCCTGTACGGGCGTAAACGGCGTGCGAATCGATGAAGCCGCCTGTGGAGATAAGTGCGGTGGATGTGATGGAGATGTCGCCGTTCTCGGATTCCGCCCAGATGGCGGGCGATCTGAAGCCGGGATTGTTCACCGCGGCAGTATCGGTGAGCGCGATCACTATCGACCCGTCGCCGTGCGTCGTCGCAACGACGGCCCTGCCGCTATTGCCTGCGCCGTAAATCTTGCCGTTCGGCGTTTCGCCGCCGATATTGATGTCGCCGCCGGCGGCGGAAGCCAAGATGCTTACGCTGTCGCCTCTGATCCCGCCGACGAGGCCCGAACCCTGGATCGAGATCGCGCCGCCGTTGCTGAACGCCTCGATCGCGGACGGCGCGCTCGAATTGCGACCAATGAGCGTATCAACCCCGCTCACCGTGATAACGGAATCGCCGCCGTATGTTCTCGCAGTAATGGCGTCGCTGCCATTGCCGATGATGGAGTCGAGGTTCCGCACCGTGATATTCCCGCCCGGGCCGCCGCCGCGCTTTGCGCCGGATTGCAGACGAACCCCCTTCGTCGCCCCGTAAATCTCGCCGCCCGAAAGGCCTTGCAGCAGAATGTCCCCGGCGAAGGCGTTAACATCGACGCCCATGGTCGAGCGGCTCTGAAGGACCGCCGTCGACGTCAGGGTAATCTCTGTCTCGCCGTATTCGCCGGTCTTCGCATAGACGCCGAGGTCGCCGATAACGTCGTCCACTGTCAGGCTGAGGCCATCTCCGCCGTATTGAATCGCGTTGATGCCGATAGCGCCGCCGGTGACGGCCCCGCCCGAAGTGTCGATAGTGAGATCGCCGCCGGTGTACGCAACGCGTGCGTCTATGCCGTGGCGGCTGCCCGTAACATTGCCGATCGCCTCCAGGCCGCCGATGTTGACGCCGCCGGCGCCGCGGGCGAGGGCGCGGGCGTAGATCCCGTGGCCTTCCCGGCCCTCGACCAGACCGTTCGTCCCTGTACCGACATTCTGTATAGAGACGCCGCCGTTGCTTGAAACCGCTTTGACGCCATGGCCCTGATCGCCGGGGGTTGTCGTATCGCCGTAGCCGACAATGGTCGTCACGTCGCTGATTGTGACGGCGCCGTCGCCTGCATCCGCATCGACCCCGTGGCCGCCCTGGCCCGTTACGGAATCGAGGGTCTGCACGGTGATGTTCGCGCCGGCCGAGCGCATGTAAATCCCGTCCGTCCCGCCGATGACGTCGCCGGAGGCGCCTTGGACGGTGATATGGGCGGTTGACTGTTCGCTCTGTGCGAAAATGCCCGCCTCGCTTTGACCGGTGACGTCATTGACGGTGATCGTCGTCACGCCGCCGCCTTCATTGGTTGTGTTTATGCCCCGGCGCGCGCCGTCCACCGCGCCGGCGCTCGTATCGATCGTCAGGTCGCCGCTGACCGCGGCGCCGGGGGAGACGGGTGCAATGCGCACCTCGACGCCGTCGTCGCCGCCGGTGACATCGCCCAGCGCCGCCTCGCCGCCGAGCGTCACGTCGCCGGTGCGCGACCGGACGTATATCCCGTCCGCCTGGCCCGTGCTTGTAATGCCGCCGGCGAGACCGGAGCCCTGAATCGAAACGTCGCCATAAACGCCGACAACGTGCATGCCGGCGCCGCTTCGACCGCTCGCCGCCCCGACAGACGTGATCTCGATAGCGCCGTTTCTGGAGTAGGCCTGAACGCCTCTGCCCTCTCCCAGCGCATCGATGGCGACAGAGGCGATGTTGCTGATCGTGATGTCGCCGTCCGCGGTTTCAACATCGATCGCTCTGTTGGAGGCGCCGGTGACGCTCCCGAGATCTGAAATGGTGATGGAACCGTCCGCAGCCTCGGCCCTGATCCCCGAGCCGTTTTCGCCGTCGATTGCGGTGATTGACGATATGGTGATTTCGCCCAGGCCGTCGGTCTCGGTTTCGATTCCGTGGTGACCTTGGCCCGTGACGGAGTCAAGCGTCTGCACCGTGACGTTCGCGCCGTAGGCGCGCGCAAAAATCCCATGCTCCCCGCCGACGACGTCGCCGGAGGAGCCCTGCACGGTGATATGAGCAGTCGACTCTCTGCTCCTCGCGAGAATCCCTTCCCCGCTTCGGCCGGTGACGTCATTGACGGTAATCGTCATCACGCCGACGCCTTGACTGAATGCGTTTATGCCCCTTTGCGCGCCGTCCACCTCGCCGGCGCTCGTATTGATCGTTATGGCGGCGCCGTTTGTTGAGTTGAAAGTGTAAATGCCGTCGTCGCTGACGCTGGTTACGCGAGCCGTCGTAATGTCAATTGCGGCGCCGGCGCCGGCGGTATGCGCAAAGATTCCCTGATTAGCGCCCGACACCACCCCGGTCGTTATGATCGTTACGTCGTTACTTGTACTAGTCGCGCGGATTGCCGCGCCCCCGCCAGCGAGCGAAGTAACGTCTCGCGCCGTGACCGACACGACAGAACCCGAGGAACTGTAGGCGTAGATTCCCACCTCGCCGCCGGTCACGGCGCCCGCGCTCGTATTGATCGTTATGGGGCCGCCGGAATCAACTTTCGCAAAAACGCCGTGTCGGCTGCCCGTGACATTGCCGACGGCGCCGATGACTTCGCCGGTCACGCTGTCAACTTCGCCGCCGATATTGACTTCGCCAAATTCGGTATAGGCGTAAATCCCGTGGCCGTCCCGGCCTTCGACGAGATTGCCGTCGCCCAGGCCGACGCGCTGGATGGAGATGTCGCCGCCGTCGGAAACCGCCCGGACGCCATGGCCATTAGCGATCTGGGCGCCTGCGTCGCCGACGCCGGTGATGTTCGTCACGTCGGCGATCGTGATGTCGCCGTCTTCGGTTAAAGTGTAGATTCCTGCGCCGGCCGAGCCGGTGACGGCGTCTATGGAAGTTATCGTGACGGCGCCGTCTTTGTTGGCGCCGAGTTCTAGTCCGTCGCCGCCCTGACCGGTGACGGCGTCAAGGTTCTGGACTGTGAGCGCGCCGTCGGAAAACATGATAACGCCGTCCGTCGCGCCGATAATCCGGCCCGACGAGCCTTTGAGCGTAATGTCTCCCACGTCCGACTGCGCTTCGACGCCCGCGCCCGTCGTTCCCTGAACAAGCGCCGTCGAGATCAGCGTGATTTCCGTGGCGCCGTCCTGCGCGCTCGTAAATATGCCCACGCCGCCGGTAACATCGTCCACTTTTATGCTGAGGAGCGCATCGTTTTCCTGACCGACCTTAAGGCCCGCGTTAACGCCCTGGACGGTCCCGGCGGACGTGTCGATGATGACGGCGCCGCCGCCCGACGGGCTCTCGGCGCGAATCCCGTAACGGCCGGTCGCGGTGACGTTCCCGGTCGTGATCGTCATGGCGCCGCTGCCGGCGTGGTCGGCGTAAATTCCGTCGCCCGCGCTGTTCACCGCGCCGGCGACGGTGTTGATCGTCAAACCGGTTGTCGCGGATTCCGTTGACGCGCTGATGCCGACAACGCTGACATTGCGGTTAGCGATGTCGCGGGCGGTCACGTTCCCCGTCGTGATGCGCGTTTCGCCGGTCCCGTTGTTTTCGACGTTGATCCCCTGGACGCCGACGACGGTTCCGGCCGTGGTGTCGATCGTCAGGCTCGTCGCGCTGAAATCGTTGGCGGCGCGAATGGCGGCGTCGTCTCTTCCGTAGACATCGGCCGTGGTGATCGACGTGGCGCCCGCGCCGTTATTGGTCGCGTTGACGCCCTTTTTCGAGCCGCGAAGCTCCCCGGCGCTTTCGATGGTGAGGCCGCCTTCGCCGCCCCTGACGATGATTTCTGCGCCGTCCTCACTCCCGTAGAGACGAGATCCGGCGTTGACGACGGTCAGGGTCTGCGCGCCGTAGCCGTACATGAACAGCGCGTCGCCGGACCCGTTGCCGAGGTTCCCTTCGGTCGTATCGTCGCCGACGACAACGGTGAGGTCGTCGACATTGGCCCCGAGCGGCGCAGAGGCCGTGCCGGCGGGGTCGAGGCACGTGATGGTCTCGCCGTCCTCGATGACGCGGTCGCCGTCATTCGGCGTGCCGGCGGTGACCTCATCCGAACAGGTCGGCGGCAACTGCGCCCGGGCGCGGCCGCCGTAAAAGCCCATATAGCCGGGCGTCGCCGCGGCGATCGCGCCGGCCGACGCGGCGACCAGCCAATGGCGTCTTATCGATCGCGCGCGCTTTGTTGACGTCGTTCCCGAGTGGCGATTCGCGCCTTCAGCGACCAGCATATTCATAGGATGTTGGTTGTTCCGATTTTTTTGAAATGACGGTTCGTGCCCCTGAATGGTTAATGTCGACCGAAACCGAAGCTTGCGCGAGACAAAGTCTGCGAGCGGTCGCGTTTGGCCGACCAGCGGTATTTCAAGACGGGATGATCTAGGCGCCGCGACGGTTTTTCATTGAACGGTCGTCGACGAGCCGCTTCAAAAGCCTTGGCGAGGATTCGAACGCGTTTTGATTCGCATTCTTGGCGCGCGCTTTTTGAGATGAATTAAATCTGCAGATAAAGTGTTTTTTGCGCGCGCGCTTTGCGTTTTTGTTGTTCACGCGGCGCCGCAAGCCGTTGCGTCACGGCGACAACGCACCCCGCCGTTGAAACAACAAGTCCTGCGTTATGCAACCGGCGTTTTCGTGTCCGGACCTGTTGGCCTGCGGATATGTTCCGTTTCTCGACGCGGATGAAATTCTTTCAATGAAACCCAAGCGCGCCGACCGCCAACGTCACTCCGCCAAACTCGCCTCCGCCATCAGCACCGTAAGCGCCAATTGCGTCGATAACGCAGTCTGGTCGTCTGTCCAGGTTTCTGCAAGCGAATGGGCCCATCTGGTGACGCCGCCGCGACTGAGCGTTACCGCCGGCACGCCGAGCGAAATCGGGATATTGGAATCTGTCGATGAAATTCGCAGATCCGGCTCCAACCCGAAAGCCGTCATCGCTGCAATGCTGCGTTGAACCAGCGGCGCCTCTTTATCGCCTGCGCCCGCCGGACGGTCGCCGACGGGCTTAATGTCGAGCGTCAACGCCTCGCCGTCGTTTCGGGCCGCGTTCTCCTGCTCCAGCGCGCGCATCATCGACTGTCGAAACACGGCGTCGATCTCGGCGAGTTTCGCCGGGTCGCCGGAACGCATATCGACCTCCATCCACGACTCAAACGGAATGGAGTTGATCGAGGTGCCGCCGCCGATACGGCCCACATTAAAGGTTGTCTTGTCGCCCGACTTGACGACATCCGCCGCGGCGCCGACAAATTCATCGATGGCCCGGCCGACGGCGTGATGCGGATTGCCGAGACCGAAGGCGCTCCAGGAATGCCCGCCCGGCCCCTTGAATGTCACGCGATACCGGAGCGAGCCGACGGCGCCATAGACCAACCGGTTGCGCCGCCCCCCGTCGATCGCAATAAACGCGTCAATCGGCTCGGCGCCGTCGCGAAACAAATGACGCACGCCGCGCAAATCCCCTAGCCCCTCTTCGCCTACGTTCCCGATCAGGAGAATGTCGGCATTGACGTCAACGCCGCTCGCCGCAATCGCCCGCGCCAATTCCAGCAGTAGAACGGCGCCGCGAGAGTTATCGCCAACGCCAGGAGCTGCGTAGGTGTCGCCGCGCTGTCTGACGCTGATGCCGGACGTCATCGGGAACACCGTATCAAGATGCGCGACGACGGCGACTACGCGACCTCCGACGCTTCCTTCGCGCCGGGCGATGACATTGCCGATCTCGTCGGTCGTCACCGGACCGAAACCAGTCTCGTCCATCATCTCTGCAAACAACGCCGCGCGCGCCTCTTCGTTGAAGGGCGGCGCCGGGGTTTCCGTGAGCGCAATCAGATCCTCAAGGCCGCGTTCGTGGTTCCGTTCAATGTACGCGAACGCATCGGCGACTTTTGGGCGCGCGATGACGTCGCAGATTTCGCGCATATAGGCGTCGTCGGTATCGGCGTTGCGGCAATGGTCGACACTATCATTCGCAAAGGCGCCTGATCCGAACCCGAGCATGAGCATGGCGAGTCCAACCGTTGCCCGCCTGATGGACCGCGGGCGCATCATAGCGAAATACGCCGTCCCGGGAAATTCGTTCATAGTGCGCCGCCGCAATGTCCAAGCAATCATCTGATTCACTCAGGAAAACCCATCTCTATTCACACTGACATTCGTCCTCGTCTTCTTTTTCTTCCTTCGGCTCGCTCGCTATGGCGGGCAATGTCGCCACATAGTCCGCATCATGAACATATCGGGCGAACCATTGAAGGTCCCTGATGATCTTGAACAGACGATAGGACGGTTTGCGAAATCCGTGCGGTTGCCCGGGAGCGACGTAGAGTTCGGTCGCGGCGCCCGCCCCCTTCACCCCGCGATACATGAGAATGGATTGCGTCGGCGGGACGCGCACATCATCGCCCCCGACAAAAAAGAGCGTAGGCGTCGTTACGCGCCAGGCGTCTTTGAGCATAGACTGTCGGTGAAAGCTCTTTAGCGGCGCCCGGCGTTCCCACGGCGCGCCGCCGAAAACGGGCGTTCGATTGTGGCGAACGTCGCTTTCGCCGTACATCGACACCCAGTCGGCGGCCCCCGCTCCGGAAGACGCGGCTTTGAACCGATCGGTCACGGTGATCAATTTGTTCGTCATGTGACCGCCGGCGCTCCAACCCATTTTGACCAAACGGTCCGGGTCCGCGAGACCGCGGTCGATGAGCGCGTCGATACCGTCGAGAATGTCATGGTGGGCGTTGTTGAAGTAATTCCCCACCATGTCGCGCATGAAGGCGTCTCCATAGCCGGTGCCGCCGCGGTGATTGGGCAGGAACACGCCATAGCCTTCACCGGCCAGCACCGGGACATGTCGCGAGTTGTTCCAGGACCCGAACTGAGACGAGGATCGCGGGCCGCCATGGGTAATCGTCACCAGCGGAAACGCTTCGCCTTGTTCATAGTCCACGGGATAGACAAGCAGCCCTTCTATCGTCACACGGCCGCGACCGCGCCATTGAACAGCCTCCTGTTTTGGCAATGTAAACCGCTCAGGCCAGGCGTCATATTCGTCGCTTATCTGTTCAAAGCCTTCCGTCCCGTCGCGCTTTATGAAAATCTCGCCGGGATTGGCCGCAGTCGTAACAATCGCTGTGTGCGCGTTCAGCGACGGCAGATACGACCAGTCGCCAACGACGTGATCGCCTTCGGTGAGTCTGGTCAGAGCGTCATCCGACAGTGAATAGTGGAAAAGCTCCGTCCGCACGCCGATATTGCCGAGCACGAACAGACCGTCGCCATCCTGGCTCCACGAAAAATCAAGCACTTCCATAGCCTCATCCGGCATGAGAAGCCGCGGCGTCTCTTCGCCGACCGTTTGAACAAAGAGATTGTCTTCGTAATAGGCCTCGCCGTCTTCGTTGACCGTGGCGATAAAGGCGAACGACCCGTTGTCGGGAGAAAGCGCCGGCGAGGCTTCGCTGTAGCGGTTATTGGTAAGCCTAACCTCGTCGCCTGTTTCGATGTCGAACAACCAGAGATCGCCGTTATGGACGTCGTCGCCCAGCGGGCCGGGCGCGCGCATATGGATGATCTTTGAACCGTCTCGGGACAATGCGTAGCGACGAACCGAATACGCATCGCCGCCGATGACCCGCGTGCTTTCGCGCGTTTCAAGGTCAAACCGCCAGACCTCGCGAAAGGGCCGATCTTCATATTCGCGAATGAGCCAGTCGTCGTCGAGCAGCAGGCGCCGCTCGGGGCTCCGCGCGCGTTCCGCGGAAAAATAAAAGTGACCGCCGTTCGGCGCCCAAACGACGTCGGACACGTCCTCATCGTGACTGGTCAGCGCCTCGAGCGTTCCGGTCTCAACAGAAAAAAAGTAGGCTTGTTCGTGTTCGTCGTCCTCACGCTCCAGCAGCGTAACAAAACCGGAACCGTCCGGCGCCCAGACCCCGCGTCCGACAGACTCCTTCGCATCCTCATACGCAAACACCGGCAAATCGTTTCCGGTGTTCAAGTCAATCAGCCGATATCGTTGAACAACTCTGTTCTCGCGCCAATCCGTCTGTGACCGTCGGAACAAGAGTTTGCCGCCGTCAGGCGACAAGGCCGGATCGCTCAGGCGACGAATCTCGACCATGTCAACCGGCGTCATGGGTCGGGGCGCCTCGGCCGCCGCCGCAACGCCGCTGAGAACAAACATTGCAACGAATAGAATTCCCAGCCTGCAACTCATGGAGAGACCCTCAATAATCCGAAAAACCGTGACACGCGCGTTGTTTCGATTGACGTCGCTAAAGAAGACTGGCGACGAATTCGTCGCCAGTTTTGTTTTGGGAGGACAGGTTGCGCGAGATCAAAATCGAATGCGCGTTCCGATGTAGAACTCGCGCCCAAGGGCGTCGTTCAGTTCTTCTTCAATGTTGCGCGAACCGCCATTGTCGAGACCGGTCGGCAGCAACGGACCGAAGTTGTCGAAGAGATTGTTGACCCCGCCATAAATCCGGAAGCGGTCGCCCTCTCCGAAAGTATAGCCCAGATAGATGCGGTGAAACGCCTGGCCGCCGACTTGGAAGAAGCGATCAAACGACGGATCGGGATCCGCCTCAAGATCATCAATGCCGCCGTCAAGGTAGGTCACCGTATAGGTGGCCCGGAACCCGCCGTTGCGATAGCCCGCTTTGGCGCGAAATTCGTCATTGCCGTCGTTGATTTCGCCCAGCGCCGATGTGGTGATCAGAGTTCCGCCGATGCCTTCGAAGGTTACTTCTTGATCGAAGTAATGCGAGTAGCGGAAATCGATATCAAACTCGCCCGGCAGGCCCCCAAGTTCAAAGTCATAGAGAACAGTGGCGTCAATTCCGGAAACGAGCTCCTCGTTGAGGTTTTCCTGGAAGTTGATGACTTGCAGCACCTCGCCGCTGAACTGGCTGCGCGTAATCACGTCGCAGAATTTGTTGTTTGGGAAGTCGGCCGCCGCGTAACAAAGATCCACGGTGTCCTGGGTGCTAACCGACGTAATCGCATCGGATATCTCGATACGGTAATAGTCAGCGACCAGGGTCAATCCGGGTACGAAGCGAGGCTGCAAAACAACACCGGCCGTATAGGTGTTGGCCGTTTCCTCTTTGACGTCCGGATTCCCTGAATTCGGCCCCTGGATCGAACCGTCAAATTCAAACGGGTCGCCGGCATTGTCCGGGTCGGCGAAAAAGGCCTGAATCCCCGGCTCGGTCAGACAGTTGGCGGCGACAAGCGCAAGGTCGGCATTTTCGCCGCCGACCCCGGCAGGCGTGCTAAGACCCGATCCGTCGGGAAGCAAGCCGTCGCAAGGATCGGTCAAATCGTCGGAGTCCGGACGCGGCGGCGAGAACAGCTCCGTCAGGTTCGGCGCCCGTTGCGAGCGCGAAAACTGTCCGCGGAACCGAATGTCTTCAATCGGTTGCCACACGAAACCTGCGTTGTAGCTGACAATGGTGCCGATCGTGTTGTAGTGTCCAACGCGCGCGGCGCCCTGAATGTTAAATCCTTCAAAAACCGGAATGTCGATTTCCGCGAACCCTTCGATCACGTTATAGCTGGCTTCAAGGTCGGGAAATGTCGCGAGCGACGTCAGGTTGAAGTCATCCGTCGTCGGGTCGCCATCGATACCCCCGACATCATCGCCGTCAGGGTCGCCCTGCGTATCTTGCGCTTCATGGCGATACTCAACGCCAGCCACCGCTTTCACCGCCCCGGCCGGCAGATCGAAGATCGAACCAGTAACGTAGCCGCCGCCGCTATACTGGGTGCGGGTCTGCCTGGCGAAGCCGTTGTAGCGAATGTAATTGGCGGCCGCTTCGCTAATTGACCCTTCGCCGAAAATGTTAAGCGGAACGCAGCCTGACGCCCTTGCGGCCGCATCGGCGCATTGAAAGCCGCCGGCGCCGTCGGACTCAACATCAAGCGCATACTGCGCCCTCAGAAAGTTCACCTCATTGGGGTTAAACTGCTCCTGGGTAAACCGGCCATACGTTCCGTAGACTTCCCATTCAAAGTCCCCGCCGAGTTCGCCCGTAAGGTCGGCGATGATCCTGACGGTCTGGCGGTCATTGATGCGTTGCTGTTCGCCAAGCTCGACGAGGCGTCGGTCGAACGACACGCTGCCTGCTCTTGTCTCTTCGACAGCTGGGTGAATGAAAGGATGGCTCGACGAAATATTCCCGATCTCGTCAGGATCGACCGGATTGCCGAATTCGTCGTTGTCATTCAGCGTTTCAAAACCGCCGGCGGTTCTAGTATCGACATCGGCGTAGGTGATCGTCACCGACCCTTCAATTGTCGGCGTAAACTCATAAGTCGTGTGCCCGGCGATGCTCAACACGCTGCGTTCGCTGAGCAATGTACGGCCCGGCCGGAAATTGAAACCATCAACGTCGCCAAAAAAATCGCTGCCGACGGGGCGGTCGCCGGGGTCGTAGATCCCGCCCTGGTCATTGAACCATTGCCCGCCGACATTCCATGCGTCGCCTTCGAAAACCCCGCCGGGCGTTGAGATGCTTCGAGAGCCGACAAAACAATGCTGCTCCGTATCAACGCCGCCGCAGCCGGGAAGATTGATCTCGCCGGTCCAGCCGTCGCTGCCGGTGGACGACACCGGATCGTCGAACTCCACCGCCAACACCGACAGCGGGCGCGTATCGTCGGCGCGCACCATTTGTTCATCGCGATAGCTGATGCCGAAGAGAAGGTAGCCTTTGTCGTCGGCGTATTTGTTGCCGGCGAGAAAATTGATGCGATATTCGTCGCCGCCGCTCGCCTCCGGCGTTGCAAACCGGCCGTCGATTTCAACCCCTTCAAAATCATCTTCGAGGAGGAAATTCGCAACGCCGGCGATGGCGTCGGAACCGTAGATCGCCGACGCGCCGCCGGTGGTGATCTCTGTTCGCTCCACAAAACCGGCCGGCAGGGTGGAAAGGCTGACGCGGTCCGAGTTGCCGGAGTTCGAAACGGCGCGCTTTCCGTTGATCAACACCAGGGTGCGGTCATCACCGAGCCGGCGCAGACTGACCGTCGACAGGCCCGATGTTTGAATCAGATTATTCGAGCTTTGCGGGGAGATGGACTCTGAAACGCCGGGCAGTTGAAGCAGCGCCTCAGCAAGGTCGGTCGTGCCGATCTCGTCGAGGTCTTCCGCCCCGAAAACCTGAAGCGGAACAGCAGAAGACGCGTTCGTCCGGCGAATGCGCGAACCGGTGACGATAACGACGTCGTCGGATGCTTCGCTTTCCGCCGCGTTCCCGTCAGGAATTGTCTGGACATCCTGCGCATGGGCGGACCCGGCGCCGGCGATCAAGGCAGCCGCCGCCGCACCGGCGAGAATCCTTTGTTTAATGACCTTCTCTTTGACCGTTTCACCTCGAACACCGTTCCCGCGCATGGTTCCCTCCCGTGCTTCGCCATCCAAATTCGGGCGGCGCCAGCCTGACCCGACCAAAAACCCCGGCCGGCGACTTGCGCGCCGCCTGCAATCCCCCGACGTTCGGTTGGCTCGATTTGGGAATGGATTGGAGCCAAAAGCCAAAAAGTGTGACGAAAATGATACATTCGTGCGGCATCGCGGCCGTCCGCACGCGTTTACCGCCGAAATTCAGGCGGGCTGGAATAATGCATTCCCAACTGGGGCGGCCGATACGTCTAAGGAGCGCGAAAGCCTGAAAAGCCTGATGACGATACGTTCAACAGATATCGGACCGCCGACCAGCGCCGCTGAGACAAATCGGACAAAGTTTGCGGAACTGGTCGAGGCGCACAATGAAAAGCTCGTCAGTTTCCTGGCGGCGCGGCTCGGCGACGAGCAGGAAGCGCGGGACGTCGTGCAGGAAGCCTACGCCAAGCTTTTGGGATTGGGAGAAAAGACGGTCGTCAGCTTTCACCGCGCCTATCTTTATCGCACGGCGACGAATATCGCGATTGACCGGTTGCGCGCCAGAAAGCGCCGTTCTGAAGTGACGGCGAAGCTGGTCGACGCCCACGACAACCTTCCCTCAGACGTCCCCACCGCCGATGAAGTCCTGACTTCACGGGAAACTCTACAAAAACTGCAAACCATCATTGGAGCATTGCCGCCCAAATGCCGGTATGCGTTCCTGGAATACAGGATGAATAATCGGACCTATGCTGAAATTGCCGAGGACCTGTCCATCAGCGAAAGCATGGTTCGAAAGTATGTTTTGAGGGCTCTGCGTCACTGTAAGGCCAAACTGGCCGAAGAGGATTAGCGTCATGCCGGACACCATGCGTCCTTTTGAAAAACTTAGACGTTTCCTGTCGTCGTTGGATCGTAAGCGTGAACGCGACGCCGTTGAAGTGTTTCTCAACGCCAATGACAGCGATGGGGATAACGACGCCTTTGAGGCTTATTTCGAGTTCATCGAAGATGATCCGCAAAACGCTGATGATATGCGCGCCCTCAACGAAATATGGGACCGCGTGGGCGATCTTTCGGATCCTCCCTATCCCAACGTTAAAGACTTGACGACCGACGGACGCGCAAGCCCTTTTGAGGGGCCGAAAATAGCCGCGATCGCCGCCGGCGTCGCGGCCGTCGCCATCGCCGCCGCTTACCTTTTGTTCGCCGAGCCGACAGAACACGCGGCCCAGATTGCGGCGTATTCCACCGAACGCGGCGAACGCAGGCCGATTGTGCTGGAGGACGGCACCACCGTTACGCTTGGCGGCGCGTCGCAGATTCAAGTCGCTATCAATGACGCTGAGCGAACGGTCACTCTTCTCTCAGGCGATTCTTTTCTCGACGTTGTTTCTGACCGCAACCGACGGTTTGTCGTTAACGCCGGAGAGATATCCGTGCACGCCGTCGGCACCGCATTCAGCGTAAACCGGCTTGCGGACGACGTCACGGTGGCCGTCAGCGAGGGGATTGTGGACGTTTCAAAAGGCGGCGCCGACCAACCTCTCGCGCGTCTTTCGGCTGGAGAACAGATCCGTGTCCGGGCGGCCGGCGACAATAGCGCGGTGACGGCGATCGATACGGACAATATCGCCGCCTGGCGTCGCGGCCAGCTAATCCTCAATGACGAAGCCCTGCCTCATGCTGTCGCAACCATCAATCGCTATTACGACGGCGTCATCACCGCCGAAGACCCGCGACTTGCGACGTTACGCGCCAGCGGCGTGGTTGACATGTACAACCCCGCCGAATGGCTGAACGGCCTCCAGACAGTGCTGCCGATCGAAGTGCGTCAAATTGATGCGAACGCCTATCTTCTAACATACAAGGGGGAAACCTGACGGTTGTGATCGGCGATGGCGCAACCAGGATTCCCGTCCAGCAATCTTTCAGTTGTACAATGCCGAACGGTAGTTCTAGCCTTGCTGTGAGTTGGCTGGGGAGCAACGTCATTGAGTGCGGTGGGCATTGATGACCAACGAAGACGCGGCGGCGACGGGCGTTCGAGAGATACCCTGCGCACTTCGTCATGCGCAAAATTATCCCGCATCCTGATCACAGCGCTGACAGCGAGCGCCGTTCTTGTTGTCCCGCCGGCGCAGGCCCAAACGGCCGGCTCGGCCGCTCCCCATCGCCCCCTCGATGAGCCGCTCGTCCCTCCGGTTGCGGACGAACTTCGCCGCTATGCGATTCCTCGACAGTCGTTGCATGATGCGCTTGTCGCCTTCGCTCGACAATCAGGGCTTCAACTTGCCTGGCGCGCGGAGGATTTTCGCGACCTCGACGCCGGCCCGCTCGAAGGCGAGATGACAGCGCGGGACGCTTTGTCGTCGCTCCTGGCGCCGCTGAACGCAGACTTTGTTTTCACATCGCAGAAGGTTGTGGCGATTCCAACGCCGGCGGCCCTCGCATCTGATTCGGCGACGCCCCTCACAATCGCGCCGTCAACACCCGCGTCAGCACAAGACCCCGCCGCCTATGAGGCGCCGGGACCGGATGAAATAACGGTCACGGGCACGCGCTTGAAGCCGCTTCGGGAAAATGCGCGTTTCGCATCCAAACACGCATTGGACGCCGACGACGTTAAGCGGTCAGGATACAATGACTTCCTGAACGCGATTGCCGACCTGCCGACCGTGAACGCGCCCACGACGCCGGAGAACACGCAAACCAGCGTTCCATCGAGTGGGCAGTCGTTTATTGAAATCCGCGGTCTTGGTTCAAACCGGACGCTGGTCCTCTTCGACGGCCGCCGTTCAGTTTCGAATTCCTACACATCCAATAGAATTGATCTCAACACCGTTCCGCTCGACCTGGTGAAGCGCGTTGAATTCGTCAAAGGCGGCGCGTCAGCTGTCTACGGCGCCGACGCTATTGCGGGCGCGGTGAACATCATTTTCGAAAAGGACTTCGAGGGCGTGCGGTTGAAAATGCGCGGCGGCCTCGCCGAACAGGGCGGCGGCGAGGAGTTTGGCGCATCGGCGCTTTTCGGGACCAGCATCAATGATGAAAGCGGCAATATCACCATCTATGCCGGCTTTGAGCATGAGGGAGCCGTTCGCGCCACGGATCGCGATTTCGCAATAATTTCAGCTGAATTCGATCCTGAAGATAATGAACTCGAGACGCCCGATTTCTCTTCCTACGTTCCGGGCGGACGCTTCCCGAGGCCGGGACCTGACTTTTTCTTCGACGAAACCGGGCTGCAGGACGACTTTTCCAGATCCGACAACGGGTTTGCGTTTCGGCCCTTCTCAACGCTCAGCATCCCTCAGGAGCGTTACTATGGATCAACGTTGTTTCGCCAGTCCTTGTCGCCCGCAGTGGAACTCTTCAGCAATACCCATCTCACCTATCTTGAGACGGAAAGCAGCAGAGCGCCGCAAACCATCAGTGATTTGAGCACTGGTTTTCTCATCCCGCTTGACAATCCGTTCGTACCCGACGTCATCAGAGACGACGCTCTGCTGCGCGGCGCAGACGGCGTCGCCTATCGCAGGCGCCTGTCCGAGTTGGGATTGCGCGGGCGGGAGGCCGACCGCCTCACCCTCCGGCACTGGACCGGGGTGCGCAGCGCCCCAGATCGCGACTCATGGAACTGGGAGTTGGTCGCCGGATACGGCAGGCACCGCCAGGAGCAATCGCGTCGCGGTTTGGTTGTTGTGCCCAATTTTGTGAACGCATTGAACGTTGAACCCGATCCGGACAATCCCGGGTCATTCAGGTGTCTCGATCCGGACGCGCGCGCCAACGGATGCGTTCCGCTCAACATTTTCGGCGTTGGATCAATCGACGACACCGCAGCCGAGTATATTCGCCATGCGGATCACGTTGACGCGCTGCTTGAGCAGTACACGGTCGCCGGCTCTGCGTTCGGGTCCATCGCCGCTTTGCCGGCAGGACCGCTGGACGCCGCGATCGGGATCGAATGGCGCCGCGACCGACTGCGCGTGGCGAGCGACCCTGTAAACGCCGCCGGCGCCACCTCTGCAAGCCCGATCATCCCCTTCGGCGCGTCTCAATCCTCCTTTGATCTTTTCGCTGAAGCGCGGGCGCCGCTGCTGCGTGATCATCCGGTAGCGACTTTTTTGTCGCTCCAGGCCGCAACGCGCCTGACCATCTTTGGTGAGGGTCCGGACCGGATCGGTGTAAGCTATAACCTGGGCGCCGCCTGGGCGCCGGTTTCATCGCTCAAGTTCGACATCGGACTGGCGCAGTCGATCCGCGAACCCGATCTGACTGAGCGGTTTTCGCCGCCGCGCGGCGATGTGGACGGCTTCACCGATCCTTGCAATGGCGTCACATCAGCGCCGATAGACACCGCTTCTCAAAACTGCCTCCTCGATCCCGGCATCGCGGCGTCCGTTGCAACAGGCGGCGCATTTCAACAACAAGACGATGAGATCTCCGGGCCGAACGCGGGCAATCGTGATCTGACATTCGAGCGTGGGCGGACGCTTTCCGCTCGCGTTGCCGTGGCGCCTGATGTGACATGGCGCCCGCGACTGATTATCGAGTATTTTGACACCACCATCGACAATGCAGTCGAAGCATTTTCCAGCAATGAAATTGCAAGACAATGCTATCTGCGCGCGGACCCGGGCCGCGGCGCTTTTTGCGATCTCATCGATCGAGACGGGCAGGGACAGGTTGTCGAGATTCTTAATCCCCAGCTCAATCTTATCAGTATAAAGAGCGCAGGCGTCGAGAGTGAGTTCTCTGCGAGCCTGCCCGTCAGCGCGCTCGGCGCGGTCGGGGACGTTGAACTCACCATGCGTCATACAAGACTGATCAAGCTCGAAGAGCGGTTTGACTCCCCACTCGACGGCGGCGTTATTGACAATGATCTTGGGGAGCCGGGATCGGCCAAAAACACGGCGCAGTTTCTGGGTGCGATAAACGTCTCGCAGGTTTCTGCACGGTGGCGATCGCAGTATTTCAGTCGGACCATCGACAGCGATTCGCGAACTCGGTTGTTTGCGGAACTCGGCATTGCCGACCCGCTTTTTTTTGAGATTCCAGCAAGCTGGCGGCATGATATCTATGCGGAGTGGCGTACGGGAGACGATCGTTTTACGCTCTTTGCAGGCGTCAATAACCTCTTCGACGACACGGGCCCGTTTTTCCCGGACGGAACAATCCAGGGCGGCTCCGACAATCACATTTCCGAATTTGATGTTCTCGGACGGTTCTTTTTCGCCGGCGTGGAAAAGTCGTTTTAATCTCAACTGACCGTCGACCGGCCCGAGTTCGGCATTGGCTGGGGGATCGACTTGTGCAAGTCTCTTTGAAATGCCTTTTGAGCAGATTCTATTTGCGCTCCTGCACCTCCTGGCGTTCGCCTATTGGCTCGGCGGCGATATCGGCGCCTTTTATGCGAGCACGCTCCTCACGGACGAAAAGCGCGAACCGGCTGGACGCGTCGCCGCGGCGAAGATTCTTTCCGACGTCGACCTTGCCCCGCGCATATGCCTATTGCTCACTTTTCCAACCGGCCTGGCGCTCGCCAACGCCAAAGGATGGCTCCAGGTCGGCGGCGCGCCGGTCGTTGCTGCATTCGTGATCGCTATCGCCTGGATCTATGGGGTCGTGCGGATGCATTTGACGCATGGCGGCGGCGCATGGATGAAGCGGGGCGACATCGTTCTTCGCTATGTGTTTCTTGCAGGGCTGGCCAGCGCTGCGGTCGGCGGGCTCGCCGGCGTGATCGACCTTCCGCTGTTTCTCGCGCTCAAATTCCTGGCGCTGGCCTTTGCCATCGCCATGGGCCTTGTGATCAGAAAGATGCTGGAACCGTTCGGGCCCGCTTTCGCTACGCTTGCGACCGACGGACCCGACGAGCAAACAAATCAAACGATAAAGTCCTGTCTCGACCGCGCGCGTCCCGCCGTCGTCGCCATCTGGGCGGCGCTTGCAACCGCCGCCTGGCTTGGCGTCTCCACGCCGATGTAGGATAGTGCGGGACAACGCGGTTTCACGCTCAACGACCGCGGTCGAAAGACGAGGAGACTGCGCATGCGGATCGGATTTTTCACACTATTGATCGCAATGACCGCCGTTCCGACGTTGGCGGTTGGAAAAACCGTTTCCCTCGCGGACATTGAAACCTATGACCGCGGCGCCTACCAGCGGGATGTCACCGACTGCGACCGCCTCGCTGCGCATCCGAGCGATCCGGAAAAAGTAACCGAAGGCGTGTCGCAAGCCGCCATGGACAAGCCTGCCGCGATTGAGGCCTGCCTTCGCGCTGTCGCCGACGACCCCGACAATCCGCGCCTCAACTATCAACTGGCGAGAGCGTATGGTTATTCCGGCCGACATGAAGAAGGCGATCCCTATCGCGACAAAGCCGTCGCAAAAGGCTATCCGCAGTCGTTGTTCGTCGTCGGATATATCCGCCTCGAAGGCTGGGACGGCCGAGCGAAAGACCCTTGCTATGGCGGCGCATTGATACGGCGTTCAGCCCTTGCCGGTCGATACGCCGGCCTTGTCGGCTTTCCCCACTATGTTATGACGGGGCGGTTTGACGGCTGTGAGACGTATCCCGTCATTGACGAAAGTGAAATCACGAGATTTCTAACCACCGCCGAAGAGCGCGCCGGCGACTACTATCAGCGCTTGCTCGTTGAACAGCTGAAGACGCAGTTCAAGACGTCCGATTAGTCTTCCTGCTGACTCATTTCCGGCAGTCCCTCCAGCAGATAGACATCGAACTTTGACCACTCCTCTTCGATGCGTTCGTTTTTGAGTTTTTCATATTCCGGATCGGACCAGAACGCCTGCGCCGCTTCCATCGACGGCCACTTAGAAATCACAAAGCTCTCAAACTCGGCGCCGTTCTCAAGAATGTCTTTGTTGCGGCCGACGGCGAGATACTCTCCGCCGTATTTTTCGTAAAGGGGCGCCAGCTTGGCCGTGTAACCCTGCATAAAAGCGTCGCGATCATAAACATCGCCGAGCACCACAAGATAGGCCGGCCTCGCCGGCGCCTCTCGCGCCGCCGCGCCCTGTTCCGCGGCCCACACGCCGCCTGCGCCTATTGCTATACCGATAATGCCAGCAAGAACCGTCCTCATTGTTCCCCTCACTCAGTTTCTGTTGAATTCGTAAATGACAATCAGATGACCATCCGGATCAAGAAACCCCATCTCTACGCCGTTCTCGCCTAACGGATGCGGCGACAACAGGTGATAGCCGCCTTGCTCCAGCTGAGACTTGATCTCTTCGAACCGACCGTTCGCGTTGACCAGCACCGCTGCGCGCCGAAGTCCGGACTTGGCGTCGATCGCGTCCATTGCTCTGTATTCCACAAGGGAAAGCGTTCGTTTCTCATCATCGGAATCAAGCGTTGCGTGCATAGCGGTCGCTTCGAGTGGAACGTTGAACGCTTCAAAAACGTAAGAGTCTTTCGGGTCCTCCTTGAGGCTGCCGAGGCGGAAACCCAAAATGTCGCGGTAGAGTGCAAGGGACGCGTCCATGTCGCTAACGACCAGCGTCGGGCGTCGAACATACGAGCCATCATAGACCTCCTCGTTCTCTGCGGCGTAAGCAGGAACCAGACAGGCAAGCAAAACGAATATGCAGGTTATGAGTTTCACGCCAAAGCCTCCTTTCGCGCATCACGTCTGCGAGACGCGCCGAATACGATGACAAGCGCGACGAGCCACGGCAAAATGCGCTCTTTCCAGGCGCCGGGACCGGCGTCGGCGAACTGGTTGAAATAGACCGCAAGCGAGAACCCGGTGATCATCGCCGCCAGGATAAAGGGCGGCGCTGGCTCGCGTCCTACTGCGCGCGCAACGACAATCGGTCCGAAGGCGGCGCCGAGCGCGGTCCACGCAAACAAGACCCGCCCGAATATGGTCGCCGGTAGATAGAGCGTCAGTAAGACGGCGCCGACGCACAGCGCCGCGATTACCGCGCGGGTGATCATGACTTCCTTGCCGGGCGCTGCTTTCGCCAGCCCCATGTCGCGGCTGGCGGCGGCGGAAGCGACCAACAGTTGGCTATCCACCGTTGACATGATCGCGGACAAAATCGCGGCGTACACCAGCGCCGGCAACAGGCCGGGGAGCAGCGTCTGCGCCGCGTCGAAGACGATGGATTCCCCAAGCGCCGAACCAGGTTCCGCCATTGCCCGCGCCGAGAGCGCAACGACAGACATGCCTGCATATACAAGCGCGCCCCAACTGATGGCGACAAGGCCGCCCTGGACGCGCGCCTTGCGGTCGCGCGCCGCCATGATCCAGGTCAGGAGATGGGGTTGTCCAAGCGCGCCGAAGCCAATCGCGCTTAGCCCCAAAACAAATCCGAATGCGGACCACCCGGCGTATTCGCCGAAGGGCGCCGACATTGTCGAGGCTTCTTTTGCAAGACCGTCTGCGATGCCTTCAAAACCGCCGGCGGCGCCGAAAACAGCAAAAGGCAGGATCGTTGCAATGGCCGCGATCGACAGCCCTTGCAACGTATCTGTGACGCTGACAGCCCAAAAACCGCCAAGAAACGTATACGCCAAAATGACCGCGGCGCCGACGATGACGGCGGTTGTTGCACTCATGCCGAACACGTCCGCCAGCGCCGTTCCCGCTCCTTGAAACTGCGCAGCGATGTAAAACGAAAAACAGAATAGAATCATCAGCGCGGCGACGACCTTGATCGCCGTCGCCATCGGCCCGCGCGCGCCGGCGGCGATCACGTCAAGCGCCGTGAGGTGTCCCTCCTCCCTCGAGACCCGATTAAGCCAGGGGCCAAGCCCGAACCACACCGCGGCGTAGCCGGCGAGGATTCCAGGGACCATCCACAAAGCGGAAACGCCAACGCCTGCGACAAATCCCGTGAACCCAAGCAGCACCCATGCGGACGAGGTCGACGCCGCATAAGCGAGCCCGGCGACGACCGGTCCGAGCGAACGGCCCCCTAAGAGAAAATCGTCTTCCGAAGCGCCGGCGCGACGAGCCGCCCACACGCCGATGCCGAGCAGGGCGAGCATATAGAGTATGAGCGTGACCGCGCTGCCCGCAGCGGCCGGCGGATTTTCCATATCCCTGCCTCCGGCTAGGATATATTTTGACCTGAAACGGGGTTCGGGTCAAAATGATATATCATTTGAACGGACCGGAGAGGCGACGCGCGCATGACCCTAGAATTTGAGCCGACCATGGCCTGCCCGGGCAAAACAGCACGGGAAATCTATGAAGAGGTCAAGGCCAATCCAGCGCGCGCCCGGTTCGGGTTCGGTGAAAAGCTCGCCATCGTCAATGTCGACTTCCAACAGGCTTATACGCGCCCCGATCTCTTCCCGAAGACAGCCTATGTGACGAATCCCAACCAAATCGCGTTCGCGAATCAGATTTCGGCGTTGGCCCGATCCCGCGACATGCCCGTGGTTTGGAGCCATGTGGCCTACAAAGGTGACGCCGGGGATGCGGGCGTATGGGGAACGCGCACTGACACGCCGGACAGCCTTCAAAACATTAAGTATGAGTCCGATCGCCACGCCTTCGATCCGCGCTGCGAAATCGATGAAGCCGTTGATCTCGTTTACACCAAACGCATGCCGAGCGCTTTTTTTGAAACGCCGCTCGCGAGCTATCTGACCTGGCATAAGGTTGACACGGTCGTCGTCACCGGCGGTTCAACATCAGGCTGCGTGCGCGCAACGGCGGTCGATTCCCTATCTCACGGCTACCGCACTATCGTGCCGGAAGAATGCGTCGCCGACAAACACGAGAGCTACCACTTCGCCAATCTCACCGACTTGCAGCTGAAGTATGCTGACGTCGTCGCGGTCCAAGAAGTTATCGACTGGCTGGAGGCGCGGTGATGCAGGCCGATCCGAACCTTTACGATTATTGGCCGTACCAGGATCGCCCGAAGATCGAGTGGCCCGGCGGCAAAAAACTCGCATTCTGGATCGCGCCGAATATTGAGTATTATGAGTTCGATCCGCCGGTGAATCCGTCGCGGCCGGGCTGGCCCAAGCCGACGCCTGACATTGTCGGCTATTCCCAGCGCGACTGGGGCAACCGCATCGGTCATTGGCGGCTGATGGAGCTCCTCGACAGATACGATATGCGCGGATCGATCTCGCTTAATGTCGCCATGTGCGATCACTGCCCGGAGATTATCGAAGCCTGCAACGAACGAAACTGGGAGTTTTTCTCCCACGGGATTTACAACACGCGTTACTCCTACGGCATGACCGAAGAGCAGGAGCGCGCGGTTTTGGAAGATTCCATCCGCACGGTCGAAGCCGCGACCGGCAAGCGCATTCGCGGGTACCTCGCCCCTGCGCTCACCCATACCGAACGCACCTTCGATCTAATTGCGGAGTTTGATTTCTGGTACACATGCGACCTCTTTCAGGACGATCAGCCGCAACCGATCAAGACAAAGTCCGGCAAGTTGATCTCAATGCCCTATTCGCTGGAGGTGAATGACGTCATTACCTATGGGGCTCAGGCGATGAGCCCCTGGCGCTATGCCGATATTTTGAAGCGGCATTTCGACGAACTCTTGCAAGAAGGCGAACAGAGCGGAACGGTCATGTGCATTCCGCTCCACGCCTATCTCGTCAGCCAGCCCCATCGGATCCGCCCCTTTGAAGACGCCCTGAAGCATATCGCTTCGCATAAGGACCATGTCTGGATCACGACCGGGGCCGAGATCGCCGAGCATTACCGCGAGCGCTATTGGGATCAAACATTAGGCGATATTGAACGGCGCGGCCTCGTCCGCCCGGGTACGGGCTTTAACGGCCGGGGAGCCGCGTCATGAGCCTGCCGAAGGACTATCTTTCCTATCCGAACCGAAAGCGCGGCCAGGACATCGATCGCTATGCGATGCGGTACGCACCCGATCGTAAACCCGTATCCTTGCCGGGCGGCGCTGCGCTCGGCGTCGCGATCATTGTACCGCTCGAATTCTTTATGCTGAACCCTTCCGGCAAGCCGTTCAAGCACCCGGGGGCGATGGCGACGCCCTATCCGGATCTCAGGCACTATACGACAAGAGACTATGGCAACCGCGTGGGCGCCTTTCGCCTGTTGCGCGCATTCAGATCCACCGGCGTGCGCGCGACATTTGCTGTCAACGCTGCACTGTTGGACCGCGTTCGTCCATTGATCGATGCAATCCTTGAAGACGGCCACGAAATTGCGGCCCACGGCCGGGATACCGATTCTATCCACTGGGGCGGGGTCGATGATGAGACGGAGACACGATATGTCGATGAAACGCGCGCAGTATTTGAAAAAGCGGACCTCGCCCCACGCGCATGGATGAGCCCTGCGCGGCAACAGTCTCGCCAAACGCTCGACCTCATCACGGCGGCGGGATTTGACATCTGCCTCGACTGGGAGACGGATACGGTCCCGGTCAGTATGCAGACCAAAAGCGGCGCCGTCGCCGGGTTTCCGGTGCTCAACGAACTTGACGACCGTTTCCTGCTGACAACGAAAAACCACACGGAAGCAGACTGGCGCGACCAGATTCTTGAGGCCGCCGACATGACCGCGTCGGAGGCGCCGCGATACGGCGCTCAAGTATTCGGCTTCACGATGACGCCCTATATCGCCGGCCAGCCCTTCCGCATGTGGGCGGTTCGCGACATACTGGAGAAACTAAGCCAACGCGAGGGCGTTATGTTGGGCGCCGTTTCAGAGCTGACGGACGCCGCCTCATGAACCGCCGCACCTTTCTCGCCGCATCAACCGCCGCCGGAGTTCTCATGACCAACGCCGCCGCTGATTCTCGCGAACGATATACGGCGCTTGCGCTGCAGACGCTGTGCGACGCCGTCAATCAGGACAAGTCCCGGCGCGGGGCGCGCAAGCGGATGGAAGCGTCCCTCGCCCGCGTCACCGGTCAAATCGCCGCCTCCAAAGGCTTCCTGAAAAGCTTCAACGGCTATGACCTGAAGCTCGTTGTCCTGCCGGAATACTGGATGACGGGTTTCCCGCTGGGAGAAACCCGCGAGGAGTGGCAGGACAAAGCCGTGATCGAGATGGACGGCGCCTTTGCGGGTATGATGGCCGACATGGCGAAGAAGTTCGGCATCTATCTGTGCTCTAACCATTACGAGAACGATCCCAATTTTCCGGACCTCTATTTTCAGGCGAATGTCGTTTATTCTCCCGCCGGCGAGTCCATATTGCGCTACCGGCGCATGATTTCTCTGTATTCGCCGAGCCCCTATGACGTTTGGGACCGCTATCTTGAAATCTACGGCGCCGATGCAATCTTCCCGGTCGCCGATACGGAGATTGGCGTTGTCGGCACCATCGCAAGCGAGGAAATCCTGTTTCCGGAGATCGCGCGCATGCATGCAATGAAGGGGGCTGAACTTCTGTTGCATCCAACGTCGGAAGTGGGATCGCCGAAACTGACGCCGAAGGACGTCGCCAAGCGCGCCCGCGCGCTTGAAAACATCGCCTATGTGATATCCGCCAATTCGGGCGGCATTGCCGGCACGGCCGTACCGCAAACATCGACCGACGGCATGTCGAAAATCGTCGACTGGAAAGGCGCCGTCGCCGCCGAAGCCAATCAGGGCGAAACCATGAACGCCAACGCGGTGATCGACCTCGAAGGACTGCGCTCCGCACGCCGCAAGACCGGCATGTCGAATTTCCTCTCGCGCTTGCCCATGGCCGCCTTTGCGCCGACCTATGATGGCGACATCGCGCCGGCCAATCGTACGCCGGACGGCAAGATGATCGAACGCAAAGACGCGATCGCCGGACAACAGAACGTCATTGATCGCTTGGTCGCTGACGGCATTATCAAATAGCGCGCGATGACCGAAACGCTGCAATACAGGCCGGGGAGCCCCATCGGCGAGATCATTCTCAACCAGCCGTCGAAACGCAACGCAATCAATGCGGACATGTGGCGCGGCCTTGGCGAGACTGTTGCAAAGGCGACGGCGGACGCGAGCGTGAAAGTCGTTGTTGTGCGCGGGCAAGGCGACCATTTCGCGGCCGGCGCCGACATCAGCGAGTTCGAACAAACCTACGCCACCACACAGAGCGCTGCCCGCTACACGCAGACCATGCTCGACTCATTGGCGGCGCTTGAACACTGCCCCAAGCCGACGATCGCCATGATCCGAGGCTCGTGCGTCGGCGGCGGCTGTTCGATCGCGCTCGCCTGCGATTTCCGGTTTGCCAGCGATACGGCGCGGTTCGGTGCGACGCCCGGCAAACTGGGGCTGGTCTATTCGCTGGCGGATACAAGGCGTCTCGTTCAGACCGTCGGCGTCAGCGGCGCGAAAGACCTTCTGTTCACCGGGCGCTTGATTGATGCGAGCGAAGCGCAGGCGATGGGACTGTGTGACCGCATCTATCGGGACGACGCCGTTGAAACGGAAACGCAAGCTTATGCGCAATCCATCGCATCAACGTCGCAGTGGTCGGCGCGCGCAACAAAGCGAACCTTCCAGATGCTGAGCGACGGCGTCGCGGACGATGACGAAGCCGCAATGAAAATTATGCTCGAGGCTTTTGAGGGTGCGGATTTCAAGGAGGGCTACCGCGCTTTCCTCGAGAAGCGAAAGCCGAAATTTCCAACGGAATAATACTAAAAGTGGTCGGGCGGAAACGGCGCCGGCCCGCGTGCGTCTTCAAACGCCGCCGCGGCGGCGAGCGCGACATGGTCCATGCCTTTGCGGGCGATAAATTGAATCGACGCCGGCGGCGCGCCTGCGGTGGATGCAGGAACGGCGACGGCGGGCGCGCCGGCGAAATTCGCAATGCAGGTGAAGTCCGCCTGATTAGCGGGAACCGTCTCGCCGAAAGAAAAAGGTCCCTGCGGCGCCGTCGGGGTGATGATGACGTCAACATCATCGAACAACCGGTCTACAGCCTTGCCTGCAGCGCGAACATCGTCATACGCCGCGTCGATCTTTTCGCGGTTTTGACCAATGCCCCATTCCAGCATACCGCGAAACTCATCGGAAAATCCCGACGGGTCTTTCGCCAACATGACTTGATGCGCATGATGGCCTTCAACCTCGCTCACCAATAAGCCGCGCCGTCGCAGCGCACCGAAGTCGAAGGAAGAAATATCGACGGACTTCGTTTGAGCATATGTCATAATGATGTCTGTCGCTGCGGCGAACGCGACGGCCACGTCTTCGTCGATGTCGACGGCGCCGCCCCAGTCTGCGATCCCGATACGAATACTCTGATGATCAACGTCGGCGTTCACCTGTCCGCGGAGATGGGGAAGCACAAGGCGAATGTCCGCCGCGGTGCGCGCATGGGGGCCGATATGATCAAGGGTCGGAGAGAGGTCAATAAGCCCGTCGCCCGGAACAGCGCCGTAGCTTGGCTTTAGACCCGCAACACTGCAATAGGCGGACGGGATGCGCACACTGCCCATCGTATCCGTCCCCAGCGCGAATGCGCACAGCCCGGCGGCGACTGAAGCGCCGGAACCACCCGAGGAACCGCCGGGAGTCTTATTCTCCCCCCACGGATTATAACAGCGACCGAAATGTGGATTATCGGTCGTAGCGCCAAGCGCGCCTTCATGCATATTGAGAATACCCAACGGGATCGCCCCCGCTCGACGCAACGCAGCGACGCAAGCGGCGTCCTCCCCCGCGACGCGGCCGCGATAGGCGGCGATACCGCCGTGCCAAGGGAGCCCGCCGACGGCGATATTGGCCTTCACGCCGAACGCAACGCCGTCGATCGGTGATAAGGCCGCGCCCGTGCGCCAGCGTTCGGTTGCATCGCGCGCTTCTTTAGCCGCGTCCGCCAGTCTGAGGTCGAGAAAAGCGTTGAGCGCCGGATTGAACTGGTGGATCCGCCGCGTATATGCCTCAACTGCATCCGACGGCGTGAGTGATCCGTCGGCAAAGGCCGCCGCCTGTCCGTGGACGCCAAGCGCGGCGATTGACGCATCGCCCCGCATCAGAACCGTTCGTCTATGAGCCGGATCGGCTTTTGCCGCACGTCGATCTGCGTTAGCGGCGCAAGCGATCCGACCTCTGCAAGTTCGACAATTGGGGCGATGCCGATTTTGCGTTTCAGTACTCGCTGTAACTCTTCCTCGACGGCGCCGGATATCTCGCGCACCTCTGCAACGACAATAAACTCATCACGGCCGTTTTCATCGCGGCGCGCCTTACAGATGAATTCTCCGGCGAAAGCGCTCGCTTCTTCCAGCATGGGCCCCACAGCCTGGGGGAAGATGTTGATGCCTCGGATTTTTACCATATTGTCTGAGCGGCCGAGAAACCCTTCGATGCGCTGGAAATTCACGCCAATCTGCGAATCCGACTGTATGGCGCGCGTAACGTCATGGGTGTTGAAACGAATGATCGGGTATAAATCGTCCTTGTAGAGACAGGTAACCACCATGTCGCCTTCTGCGCCCGGCGAAACCGGCTTGTGATCGTCGATATCGCAAATTTCCAGATATTGCGCGTCTTCCATGACATACAACCCGTCCTGATCCGGTCCCTCGCCGGCGATCGCGCCGGTGTCGCCTACGCCGTACCAGTCAAAACACTTGGCGCCGCCCCAGCTTTCGGACAGCGCTTTTTTGTCTTCGCGGCCGAGATGACCCGAAATCATGCGGATATTGATATCGCGGCCCGGCTCAATCCCCGCCTCTTTTGCGACGCCGGCCAGTTTCTTGATATAGTCGGCAAACCCGACGATGACGGTCGCGCGAAAGTCGCGCATCAGCTCCACCTGACGAACAGAGCGGGTTTCAACGCCTGTGCCGGCGGACATAAAAATCGCGCTCGTCCAGTGGATCGCCGCCTCGCGCACATAGTGGCCGCCATTGATCATGCCGTGTCCGTAGACGGAATGAATAACGTCATCCGGCCTCAGGCCTTGAAATCGGTAAAGCCGACCAAGCAAGAGGTTCTGCACCTCACGGCTTTTCGGACCAAACAGCAGCACTTGCGGCGTTCCGGTTGTGCCAGACGTCGTGTGAAAGATAACAGGCGGTTTTTCACCGGCGCCGTAGCTCTCGAAGCCGGCGAAATCGCCGATCGGCGGCGCGGCGGCGATCGACTCCATGATATCCTGTTTATCGAACACCGGCAGGCTCGGCAGATCGTCTAGAGAACGAATATCGCCCCGCTCAATTCCGACCGAACCCCACAACCGCTGGTAAAACGGCGTCGCCCATGCGCGCTCGACACAGCGAAGGAAGAGCTTGTTTTGATGCGCCCGCAACTCGTCACGCGACGTCTTTGTCGCAAATTCCGTGAACGCATCGCCGATCGGATGATCGCGTTCCATCGCCGCCCAGTCGACGCTGTTAAAATATGTCTTGTGTCCGTCCATCATTCACCCCCGCCGTCCCGAGGCGAGACGCGACAGCGCGCCCATGTCGGATTGCGTTTCCAAGGTTTCAACAAACTCAATAATCGCTTCGGCCTGATCGACAGCTTCGTCATGGAAACCGAACGCCATGCAATTCCGGAATTTTTCCAGATGAGCATCGTAGGTCATCGGGCTCGCTGGAGATCCGTACAGGGCTGTGACCTCAACCTCGAGCGCGTCGCCATTGTTCAGCTTAGCTACAGCCCGTTGCGGCGCAAACGCCGCAGGGTCCGTCGAACCATCGTCCACAACGTCGATCTTTTGCGCTACCGATTTGATATCAGCGTCGCTCAAGCGGTCCGGTGCAAAGTCGGAGAGTCCAACGGTTCCCTGCAGCAGCGCGACTGCGCCGCAATAGGCAAAACAGAGCCGTGCGTAGTTCGCGGTCATATCTTCTGTATAGGGACGGCCCACCAGGCGATGAATTAGCGGCGGCGCCGTCAATGTCAGTCGGTCAAGGTTCGGCGGTGTAAGCCCTTTGTCCCGCAACTGCTGAACGGCCGTGATGCCGCCCTGCGCCGCCCGGCCGGTGGGAAAAGGCTTGTGCGAGACTTCCGCGATGCGCCATGTCTTGCCGAGAGACGCCAGGACGGGCGCAATTTTCGCTTCCGTTTCAAACAGCGCCAAGTATCCGAACGCGCCGTCAAAAACGTCGTTTGGTCCCGGCAATCCGGCGCCGGCGATGTCACAGGCTGCAACCGCGCCGCGCGCTGCATTCGCGATCTGCACCGGCAGCGCCGGTTTGCCTTCAACATGAGCCTGCATAGTGCCGGACGCGAACGCCAGCGCATAGCCAAGTGCATCGAGGGCTTCTTGTTCGGAAAACCCACGCAGCCGCGCTATTCCTAGCGTTGCGCCGAATATGCCGGCGGTCGCGGGCCTGAAGAACCGAATCCCCGATCTCGCCGCAACGCCAAGCCCTGCCGCGACATCGACGGCGACCGTGATCGCGATAAGGAAATCCTTCCCCGGTACGGGCCTGCGCGCGTCTGCATCAGCCAGCAACGCCGCTAGAATTGTCGCCATGGGATGAACAACGGCGGGCTCGTGAACGCAGTCAAACTCCTGGCAGTGAATTTGAAATCCGTTGACAAACGCCGCGCCGGGCGCGGGCAACGCAACGCCGCGAGCGAATATATGCGCGCCCTCGCCAGCGCCCCAGGCGGCGGCCGCTGCAAAAATCTCATCCGCATAAGGCGCGTTTTTGCCGGCAATCCCGACGCCGATCGTGTCGAGTATGAATGTCTTCGCCGCACGAATCGCGTCCGCCGGCACCTGGTCAAACGTTGTCGACAATGCGTGACGGGTAAATGCTTCAGCGCTGGTCATGAAAGTCCCTCGCCAAACAGGAGATTAAAATACTCGTCCAGCGCACCGCCGTCAGCTAGGCTTGTCGCCGCCATGCGCAATGCGCTCGAACCGTTGTCGGACATACCGCCGGCGGCCATCAAACGCACTGCTTTCTCCTTGATGACATCGTCCGACGCCGGATTTTCCGGATCGCCTAAAGCGTCTGGAATTGTTGCGATCATGTCCTCTCGATCGGCGTTGTGCGCATCAAGCCGCGCCCCGAACCGCGCCGGATAGACGCGCGTAAAGTCCTCGTCCTCTATAACGGAGATCTTGTCGCGCAAAGCGGCGATGTCAGGCGCGGCCAGCGCCTCGCCCTCGAAATCAGAAAGCTTCGGCTCGCCGCGCAGCAAAGCAACAGCCACGCTATGCTGAAGCGAAAACTTCGCGCTGAGCGTATCGGCGGGCGCCGGCTTGTCGCAAAACGTGAGCGCGTCTTTGTAAGTCCGGACAGTGAACGCGCCCGCGTCACGCCATCGAGAATTATCAGCGCGCAAGGCGAGCGCGGCGTCGATCGCTGCATGAACGTGACGGCACGCCGGCCACGGCTTGAAGCTGACCTCGTGAATGCACCACGGCGCGTCAACGTCGACGTCAACCACGGCGTCCGGATCGTCGCCCCCGCACGTCGCCGCAAAAAACCCTTGCGGTCCCTCCAGCAGCGTTTTCAATCCGACGAATCCGGCGCGCGTCAGTTTTGCGGCGAAGAGGCCCGCATGGGCGGCGCGCGCGGTGTGCAATTGTTTCGCATGCGACTGGGGCTCGTGACGGGTCTGCCAGAACCCGCTGGCTTGCGTCCCGGCGAGGCCGAGCGCCCATACCGTTTTTTCCGTATCAAGACCGAATAATGATGCTGCGGCGGCGGCAGCGCCGAAAGGACCACATGTTCCGGTATTGTGCCAGTAGCGATAATGATCGGGACCCACCGCGCGTCCGATGCGGATGACGGCTTCGTAGCCCCGAACCACCGCATCCAGAAACGCGTCAGCTGTCGCGTTCGCTTCCCTCGCGGCGGCAATCGTCGCCGGAATAACGACGGGCCCGGGATGCAACAGGGCGCGTTTATCAACGTCGTCCATCTCAAGGATGTTGCCGAGGGCGCCGAGATACAAAACGTCATGTTTCGCGTCCTCGCCGAGCGCGGTCGCCATCGCCGCCGCCGCAGGCGCCGCCGTCCCGGCCACCGCGCAGCCGGTCCAGTCGAGGACGTGAAGCGCCGCCCGTTGACGATCGGCCGCGGCCGCCGGCCGCTCGAGGCGCGCCGCCAACCGTTCGGTCACGGTCCGCGGATTTGGACTTTGTCCGGACATTTGGCATAAGTAGCATGAAGCCCGGAAATGGGGAACACAAACCATAGGAAATCTTGCTGCTAATGCGCGCCGCCAGCCCCGTTGAGGCCTTGAAAACCCTGCGCGACAGGCTTCCCGCCGGCGGACGGATCTATGCGCCGGGATGTTCCGGGGAACCGTCCGTTTTCGTGGACGCGATGCGCGCCGAGCCTTCTCTGGCTGCAGACATGACGTTTCTGGGCGTGTGGATTCCGGGCGTCAATAATGTCGACTACGCGGGACTGCATGATCGCGCGCGGGCGGAAGCGATCTTTATGGCGCCGCCCTTACGCGAAAGCTTTGATCGCGGCGCCCTTGCGCTGAAGCCCCTGTCCTATACGCAAGCCTATCCGTGGCTGGAGACGACGCCGCTAAACGCAGCGCTTTTTCAGGTGACGGCGCCCGACGCCGCAGGCATGGTTTCGCTCGGCGTCAGCGCGGACTTTTCTCCCGCCGTTTGGTCGCGCGACGACATTGTAAAGGTTGCCCACGTCAATCCCGGCATGCCGCGTCCGGCGGCGACGCCGGCTATTTCACTCGATACGTTCGATATCGTGACCGAACAGAAGGCGCCGCTCCTGCAATACGCCCCGCCCCCCCTGTCGCCAGTGTTTGAAGAAATCGCCAAAACCATTGCAGCGCTGATCAGTGACGGGGATGTTCTGCAGTTCGGTTTAGGCAATGTTCAGCTCGCCGTCCTGCGCGCGCTCGCCGGCAAACAAAACCTGAGCATTCATTCCGGCATGATCTCAGATCCGGTGTTGAGCGCGGTTGAGGCAGGGGCGATCTCGAATGAGCCCGGCGCAATCACAACCGGTGTCGCGCTTGGATCGGACACGCTCTACGCGTATTGCGAGCGGGACGGGCGCTTGCGTTTCGCGCCCGTCTGCGAGACCCATTCGATTTCGACCCTCAGCGCCATTGAAAACTTCGTCGCCATCAACTCTGTCATAGAAGTCGACCTCTTTGGCCAGGCGAACGCGGAGTATATCGGTCCGCGGCAAGTATCCGGCGCCGGCGGGCTTGTGGACTTTCTGCGCGGCGCCGCCGCGTCAAAAGGCGGAAAGCCTATTCTCGCTCTTGCATCGACGGCCAAGAACGGCGCAATGTCACGCATTGTTCCGTCGTTGACCGCGCCCAGCGTTTCCATCGGACGCGCAGATGTTGGGCTCGTCGTCACCGAACACGGATTTGCCGACTTGCGCGGCAAGTCTGTGAGCGAATGCGCAGCAGCGATGATTTCAGTTGCAGACCCGCGTCATCGCGAAGCGCTGACAGACGCTTGGCGCAAAATTGAGAGCGCGCTCTGAGATGCCCCGCAAACCCCGCTATATTGAACTCGCCGCAACCCTCCGCAAACAGATCGCGGGCGGCGAATATGCTCTTGGCGAACAGCTACCGACGGAACATCAACTCTGTGAAGCGCACACCGTGTCTCGCTATACAGCCCGGGCCGCCTTGCAGGTGCTCGAAGACGAAGGTTTGATCGAACGCAAACCGGGACTGGGCACAACGGTCAATTCAACGGGGGAATCATCTGCGTACACGCAAATGCTCGGCGGGCTCGACGACCTGCTGCAATACGCCCATCAAGCTCGCTTGAAGACGCTTTCGACGGAGACAGTGACCCTGACGCAAACACAGGCGCGCCGGCTGGGTGCGCCGCGCGGCTCGCGCTGGCTGGTTCTACACGGCGTTCGCGTTGCGAAGGATAAGGCAATCGCCGCAACGTCGATATACGTTTCCGACGTGATTGGGGCGAAGCCAAACGACTTCAAGAACGCGGCAAAGGCCGTGACGGAACATATCGAGGCGTGCTACGGCGTCGGCGTTTCCGCTATCAAGCAGCGGATTGTGGCCGACGCGTTATCCGCTGAAGATGCGTCGAAAGTAAATGCCGCGGCAGGCCAACCGGCGCTCCGCACAACACGCCGCTACTACGACGCCGCCGAACGCCTGTTTGTTATTTCGGATACGCGCCACCCTTCCGACCGCTTCGTTTACGAAATGGCGTACAAGCGCAAGGTCGGCCCTAAATAACGCCTTTGTCGCGCAGCGTCTCGATCTCTGCGGTTCCGTAACCCAGCGTCGACAGCAACGCGTCCGCATCGCCGCCGCGATCAGAAATCGCGGGATTGGGCTGCGCCGGATCATTTTGAAACTTGATCGGCGTTCCCACGATCTCATTGCCGTATTCATCGAAGGAGATCATACCGCGCTCGGCGGTGTTCGGATCGTCAAACGCCTCTTTCAGATTGAGAACCGGAGCAAACGCCACATCCTTGTCGGCGAACCAGTCGATCCATTCCTGCCGCTTCCGAGATTTAAACTTGTCGCGTAAAAAGGCGCGCAACGGCTCCTGCCCCGGTCCGGGCGGCAATGTCGCGAACTCAAAGAGATCCATTCGCCCGAAAGCTTCCAACAGGTTTTTGGCGAATTTGGGTTCGGCGCCGCCCAGCGCAATCCAGGCGCCGTCGGCGCATTCATAGAGATTGTACATCGCGTTGCCGCCCCAGGAGCGTTCCTCTTTGGGGGCATGTGCTTCGCCCGTCGCAAAGATCCGCCCGGTGACGTTCGGCGTCCAGGCGAGCACGCTGTCGAGCATCGCAATATCGACATAATCGCCTTCGCCGGTTTCACGCGCCTTTAGCAGCGCCATTAAAACACCGGAAAGAGCCGTCAATGAAGCGAAAGCATCGGCCGCAGGCATGTGGGGCATCGTCGGCTTGCCGTCTTGGCCCTCGTTCAGCGCAATGACGCCGGAAAGCGCCTGCACCGCTAGATCGTGCGCAGGTTTCTTCACATAAGCGCCGGTTTGTCCGAAAGCAGAGATCGAGCAATAAACGACTTTCGGGTGAATCGCTCGCACCGCATCGTAGCCGACGCCAAGACGATCAACGACACCGGGCCGAAAAGCTTCGACGACGATATCCGCATCTTTGATCAACTTAAAAAATATTTCTTTGCCTTCGGGCGCTTTGAGATCAAGCTGCAAACACTTCTTGCCGCGATGCGTGTTGCGAAACCAAACGCTGGCGCCATTCTTTTTGTATCCGATATCGCGGGTCGGCTCGCCTTCGCCGCGCGGTTCGATTTTGATGACCTCTGCGCCGTGATCGGCCATCATCAGCGTCAGCATCGGCCCCGGCAGAAACAGCGAAAGATCGATGACTTTAACACCGTCGAGCTTCATGATTTGTCGCCCAGGTATTCTCTATTGTGTTCGCCGAGCTTCGGCGCGCGCGTCGCCGCCGCGCGGGCGCCGTTCACTTTGATCGGCGCCGCGAGCATGTTGAGCGCGCCGCCAGGCGCATCGCCGTGCTCGACGCGGTCACGCATGGCGACATCTTTCACATATGGGTTCGCGAGCGCCTCTTCGATGTCGTAAACCGGCGCAAACGGAACTTTGCCGCCGAGCAGCGCCGTCCATTCGGCCGTTGTTTTTTCCGACATAACGTTGTCGATTTCTTCGGTAAGATCAGCGAGATTTTTCCGTCGCGCGGGAATTGACGAAAACCGCTCATCCTCCGCCATCCACGCGCAATCTGCGAGCGCGCAAAAAGTATCCCAGAATTTCGGCGTCTGGCACATCAAAAGGCCCCAGCCGTCCTTGGTTTTGACGGTCTGAGACGGGGCAATCGCCGGATGAGCGCCGCGCGGAAGACGGCCGACAATGTCGCCGCCGTTCATCGCCCAGACGCCGGGATAGGTAAGCTGATGTAGCGCGACATCAAACAGGGAAACGTCGATATCGCATCCTTCCCCCGTCTCGCGCGCCTTCATGACGGCGGCGAGGCAGCCGAGCGCCATTTGCGCGCCAGTCATGAAATCAACCATGGAAAGTCCGAACCGCGTCGGCGGCGCGTCCGGCTCCCCGGTCACCGACATAAACCCGGCCTCCGCCTGCATCAGATAATCGTAACCGGGCCAGGCGGCGCGCTCGTTGTCGCGTCCGTATGCGGACAGATGCGCACAGACAATCGCCGGCTTGATCGCCTTCAGATCGTCATAGGTGATCTTGAGCTTCGCCGGCTGGTCGCCGCGAAGGTTGTTGACGACGGCGTCTGCCGATCGCACCAGTTGTTCAAAATCCCTGCGCCCATCATCCGTTTTGATCTCCAGCGCAACGGACTTCTTTGAACGGGAAAAGGTTTGATAAAACTGGCTGTCCTTGTCGCCGAGGAAATAGGGCCCGACGCTGCGCGACACGTCGCCGCCCATGGACGGCGCTTCGATCTTGATGACTTCCGCGCCCAACTCGGCGAGCAGCATCGTGCCGTAAGGCCCGGCGCCGTATTGTTCGACGGCGAGAATACGCAGACCTTTCAAAAGGTCGGGCGTCATACGGGATTCCGCTTGACGAGCTGTTTGGCGATGATGATCCGCTGCATTTCATTGGTGCCTTCGCCGATGCACATCAGCGGCGCGTCGCGGTAGAGCCGCTCTATCGGATATTCTTTCGAATAGCCGTAACCGCCGTGAATGCGCATGGCTTCAGTTGCGACCTCGACGGCTGTCTCACTGGCGAAGTACTTCGCCATGCCCGCTTCCATATCGACCCGCTGCCCTGTGTCATACATGCGCGCCGCGTCCTCAACGAGCAGCTCAGCGGCGCGGGTTTTGGCGCCCATTTCCCCGAGCTTCAGTTGGATCGCCTGGTGCTCGCAGATCGGTTTGCCCATAGTCTTGCGGGTTTGCGCATAGGCGATGCTTTCTTCCAGCGCCCGCTGCGCGATCCCGACCGAACGCGCGGCGATGTTGATGCGCCCAATCTCCAGCCCGCCGGTGGCCATGAAGAAACCCTGCCCCTCTTCGCCGCCAACGAGGGCGAGCTCGGCGTCGCACTCATAATCTTCAAAAATGAACTCGCCGGAATCGATGCCTTTGTAGCCAAGCTTTTCCAGCTTCTTGCCGTTCTTGACGCCGGGCAGCGGATCGCCGGTTTCCGGATCGACCTTGCTGACGATCAGCATCGACATGCCCTTGTAGCGGGGCTCAGCCGACGGATCGGTTTTGACCAGAAGCGCGTTCGCATGGCCTTCGATCGCATTGGAGATCCACGTCTTCGCGCCATTGACCACATATTTGTCGCCCTTGCGAATTGCGGTTGTCCGGATCGCCTGAAGATCGGTGCCTGCATCAGGTTCGGTCAGGCCAAGCCCGCCGCGCAATTCGCCGGTCGCAAACTTCGGCAGCCAGTAATCTTTCTGTTTCTGCGTGCCGAACTTCTGAACGATCTGCGCCATCATGAGATGGGAGTTAAAAATTCCCGTGAGCGACATCCACTCTTTGGCGATCCGCGTGACGATCTTTGCGTAGGTCGTCGCCGAAAGACCTAGCCCGCCATATTCGGGCTGAATCAAGGCGCCGAAGAGACCGAGTTCTTTCATGTCTTCGACAAGGTCTACCGGGTAGATATCGTCATGTTCAAGTTGCATGGCGACCGGCGCCACTTTTCCGACCACCCACTTGTCAATCGATTCAAGGACAAGCGCTTCGTCTTCCGCGCTCAGGCCCTCATATCCGCTTGCGTCCGCCATGTTCGCCGCCTCTCTCAATATGTTTCGATCTTGTCTTCCACCGCCTCGCCTTTCGCCGGGATCAGCATGTTCCGCTTAAAAGTGCAGACCATGGTTCCGTCCTGGTTGAAGCCGCGGGTAACGATAGTGACGATGCCCTGACCGGGACGCGATTTCGATTCGCGTTTCTCCAGCACTTCGCTCTCGCCGTAGATGGTGTCTCCGGCGAAGACGGGCGCGGTAAACTTCACCTCTTCCATGCCCAAATTGGCGATCGCTTTTTGCGAACAGTCGGTCACGCTCATGCCGATCAACAGCGCCAGCGTGTAAGGACTAACGACGAGATTGCGCTTGAATTCCGAGGCCTTCGCGAATTCCGCGTCGAAATGCATCGGGTGCGTGTTCATCGTCATCAGCGTGAACAGATGATTGTCGTACTCTGTGACAGTCTTGCCCGGGCGATGTTCGTAAATGTCGCCAATCGTGAAGTCTTCGTAATAGCGCCCAAAGGTTTCCCGATATCGATTGGGCCCGACCTGTTTGACGGTTCCGACCATGACTAGTCCTTTTTGCAATCCAGAATGCGTTGCGCTGCGCGCAAGACTGGTTTTTCGATAAGTCTGCCGTCGAGGAGCGCGACGCCGCCGTCGGCCGCGTTATAGGCGGCGGCGATCTTTTCCGCTTTGCTCACTTCATCCGCAGACGGCGTAAAGATGCGATTGACCGCTGAGACTTGAGCAGGATGAATACAAGCGCGACCGGTAAAGCCCATGGATTTGACACGGGTCGTTTCCGCATCCAGTCCGTCCTCGTCCTTCACATCGAGATAGGGCACGTCCATCGTTGCGCAGCCCGCAATCGCAGCGGCGTTCACAATCGCGCCGCGCGCAAAGGCTAACGCATCCCAACCCATGTCCGACCCAATGGAGGCGGAATAATCTGCGCCGCCGAACATGACGCCGCCGGTCTCGCCAACCGCGCGCGCAATCGCAGGCGCCTCAAGCAATCCTTCCGGCGTTTCAACGAGCGGCCATAACGGCGGGCATTGCTCTCCAAGCGCCGCACGGACGGTCTCGATGTCGTCGGTGCCTGACGCTTTCGGAACCATCACGAATGCGGGCGTCACACCGGCGGCGACGAGTGCGTCGAGATCGGGCCGCCATAACTCCGTATCGAGCGCATTGACGCGCAGGCCGATGGCGGCGCCGGCGTCCGGATCAGCGAGGTATTGGATCGCCGCCTCGCGGGCGTCGGCCTTGAGATGCGGCGCGACGGCGTCCTCCAGGTCGATGCAAACCGCATCAGCGCCGGAAGCAGCCGCCTTGGCGAACCGGTCGGCGCGCGCGCCGGGCACGAACAGCAGAGAGCGAAAAGCCATGGGCGGTCCATTGGTACTTTGTCCGGACAAAGTACCTAACCCGGGAACCGGGGTCAATGGCGGGACGCCCTGTTAAAACGGCTTCACGGCCCCGAAAAAGCCCGTCAACGCAATGCCGAACCAATAGAGATAGGCGACGCTCCGTCCGAGCCGGATCGAATTTTTCAGCTTCGCCTCCACCTCGGCGTTGGGTCCCTCAGCAAGGATGGGAAACATCTTGCGCCACTCATGCATGATGAGACGCAGGATCACGCCGATGATCAGCAGGGATCCATAGGTCAGGACTTTCGCCGCAAACCAGCGCTGGCCGGGACCGGCTTCAAACGGTCCGGCGCCGAACAATGACGTTAGCCCGGTAATGATCAGCACCGGTATCAAGATGTAGCGGGACCAGTCTTCAATCGTGGAGAGAAGGTCTCCGCGCGGCGTGTTGCGCCAGGCGAAGGCGCCCCAAGTGACCGCCATCAACAGCGCCCACAATATCCACATCAAGATGAGCCAACCGCCGCCATAGGGCTGCACGCCCCAGAGGTAGCCCATATGCAACCCCAGCGGCAGCAAGGAGATGATGCCGTTGCGCGCAAGGATGTCGATGCGATACGCGGTTTCCATATGGCGACCGCGCTCTTCCAGCGACAGCGCCGGGTTCACGACTTTGTAGGATGTCTGGAACACGCCCCACTCCCCGCCGAGCCAATAGACCATGGCGAGGATATGCAGCCATCGCAGAATCGCGAGTTCGTATGAGGACAGAAATTCAATCACGCCGACCCTCCCTGATTGCGTCGCGTAGAAAGAACGCTCTTTTTAAATGATATACCATTTACCGGCAAAAACCATCTCTGCGACAATTTATGCCGGTTCTTTGCGGGCTTTTTCCCGAAATGAGGGATCAATAGCGCGGCGGTTGACGCCACGGCGCATAGGCGAAAGCCGCCATTTCATCGGGCAAAACCGGGTCGTAAGGCGCATCAAAAGAGAACGGCGCTGAGGCCTCTGACCAGACATTGCGGTGCTCGCCGCCGACAAATCGGATTAACGCAACGCACCCCCATCGCGTGCCGAATGGGCCATGGGCGACGCCCGGCGGACGCCAGAAATAGGCGCCCGGGGCCATCGTGCCCTGCGGCCCGGTCAAAGAACCGGAAATCACATAGGCTTCTTCGACCACCGGATGGGTCTCTTGCGGGCCTTCCCTTCCCGGAGGTTCCGAGTGCGGCAGAATCATCGACAGGAAGGTGCGCTCGCCGGTTTTTTCGTCCTTCCGCAGATCTTTTCGCGATATGCCGAGATGGGCCAGCTTTGGATCGTTCAGGGTCATATCCCAAGGCATATGGAGCGCATCAAGATGGATGATATCGCGATCCGCCTCGCTGTCGCCCGCTCCGGCGATGAATGTCGGCTCTTCTGAAAAACACGTCAGGACGACGGCGCCGCCCTCTGTCGACATAGACGTTCGCGTGATGCGGCTCGGAAAATATCCATAGTGATCATAAGAGAAAGACTCGCCGTTGCATTCGATCTCGCCTTCGAGAACGTAGAATTCTTCACTTGCGGCGATATGCTCTACGGCTATGCGCCGCCAGCCGGGCGGATAGCGGATGATCGCCGTGCACGCGCCGGTATCCGGATCGCGGCTGAGAAACTTGTATTCCGCGTCGGGACGCGCATTGCCTGGCGCAATGCGCCGCCATGGCAGTAATTGAGCCTGGATAAACTCAATATGCGGACGATTGAGCATTGCTATGCATCTACTTTGCGTCGCGACGAGGATCGCGAATCAGTTTGTTCAGTTCCACCGCATGTCCGTCGGGATCAATCAACATGGACACCATGACTTCGATATCCCCAGCGGGCGACGGGTATTTTCGCGGTTTCGGCTCGCCGACGACTTGCACGCCGTCGACCGCGGCCGCTTTGGGAAACGCCTCTTCGAGATTGTCTACGTTGAAGAGGAGCACAATTTCTCCAGGCGTGAAGTCGGCCGCATCAGGATCGGCTTTATCCTTGTCGGTCTGGTCTAGAAACTGCCAAAGGCCGAGCATCCCGATATAGTCGTCATTCGCCTTGAGCAGCACCAGGCGCGACCTGTTCTTCCCGTCCGCGCCGGCGCGAATCGAGAGGCCCGGCGAGGTCAGTTCCTGATCATATTCGACCGTCATGCCCAAGGCGTCACGATAAAAGGCGAGCGACGTTTCGATGTCCCGAACCACCAATGTTGTGCGCCGCAAATCCAGCGGGTTGGCTGCCGTCTCCGTGGGCTCGGCCACGCCTTGGGAAATGCCGGCGATCGCAACGCCAGCTGCTGCAATCAGTAAAAGCAGAGATCTCATGCGGCGCGCTCCTTTGCGTCTACTGTTTCCGTTTGAAAATATATCCGCCCGACGCGGGTCCCCAGACATGCCGTCCGTCGTCTGTGAAACCGCGATCCCAGTTGGCGTATTCGTTTTTCGTCACAACGCCGAAGCTGAGGGCGTAAGATGCGCCCTTGTAGGCGTTGGGGCACCTTTCAGATTCGCTTCGCCAGAAATTTTCCGCGACGCGCTGGACCGTAATTTCGCATTCGCTGTCTTCAAGGTCCGCCGCCGACAGGTTCTCCAACGGCGCCTCGCGCCGCCAGGCGCCGCGTGCTTCGTCCGGCGATTTTAGTTTGTGCACAGTACGCTTGACGACGCCTGGTTCGACCTCGCGACTGTGGATAACACGGGCGAAATACGGCCGGTCTTTCATGGCAGGATCAAGATCAGCCGCGTCATAGCCGAGCAGCGCCTGTTCCTGATAGAACCACACGCCGTCTTTGCGCGCGGGCCAAATGCGCACAATTTCCGCCTCGGCGACGCCATAGCGATCATCGCGCTTGGCGTGATCGAGCGTCGTGAAGCTGCCTATGGAAAGGGCCGTCAGTTCCGCGTGATGGGACTCATCGGCCGCGGCGGCGTTCGCCCCAACGCTGACCGCCAACACCGCACTTGCAAAAGCTGTTCTCATCACTGTCATTGGCCTTTCAGATCGAGCGCCCCGAGGGTCGCCGCTGGTCGAGGCTCCAGCGTCGTCTTTAATGTTGAATTCCAGCGGTTGAGAAATCCGAACATCGCAATGACGCCGACGATTTCGATGACTTCGTCATCATCAAAGTGCCGTTGCAACGTCCTGAAATCGTCGTCCGTGGTTTCGTTCGGCGACATGCCCGCTTTCATCGCAACGCGGATCGCCGCCCGCTCGGCGTCAGTGAAGAGATCGCTGTCCTCAAACGACCAGACGGCGGCGATGCGTTCTGGATCGACGCCCTGATCGCGGGCGCCGTTCGCCGCGTGTGCGGCGCAGTAAAAACATCCGGCCGCCTTTGAGGTCGCCTCGCCGATAAGGCGCTTCAATCCGGCGTCCACCTTCCCGGGACCGTAGATCGCACCGACCAGCGCCGCCGCCGCATTCATCAGCGCCGGATTGCGCGCCATAATGAGTGCGTCATTAGGCGCAAACCCCATGAGCTTCTCGGCGGCGTCGATGCGATCGCGCAAGTCAGCGTCCAACGCCTCCCGGTCAAGCGGCGCGACGCGGCTCATAGCGGCGGAAACGCATCGGCGAAGGCGCGCGCGATATCCTCGCGGCTGGCGATCCAGATGTCGTCGCGATCGTTAATATGGTCAAAAAAGCTTTTGAGGGCGCCGATGCGGCCTGGCCGCCCAATGATCCGCAAGTGGAGGCCCAGGGACATCATTCGCGCGCCTTCCTCCGCTGCTTCGGCATGCAGCCAGTCAAAACTGTCGGTCGCGTATTGCAGCCAATCCTTTGCGGTCAGCGACGGCGCCAACCAGAATTTCATATCGTTGGAGTCGAGCGCATAAGGCATGATAACCATCGGTTTTGCGCCGCCGCCGGTCTCAACGAGGTCCCAGAAGGGAAAATCGCCTGAGTAGTCATCCATGTGATAAAAGAAGCCTTCTTCGGCTAGGATGCGCCGCGTTTCCTCCGTATGGAGATAACGGGAGAGCCACCCGACCGGGCGCTTGCCGCAGGTCTTTTCAATAGACTGCCACCCCTTGCGGATGAATTCGCGCTCTTTGTCTTCGTCCATCCAGAACTGGTGCGCCCAACGAAATCCATGGCAACAGACTTCGTCGCCGCGCGCGACGATGGCGTCGGCGATTTGCGGCGCACGCTCCAGCGCCAGCGACGCCGCGGTCCAGGTCGCACGTATGTCGTAGTCATTGAGGAGCCTCAGGATGCGCGGAAAGCCAGCGTTGATCCCGTATTGATAATTGGACTCATTGCCGTGCATGCGGATCGGCTTTCTGGGAACAGCAGACAATTCGTCCACCGGCTCCGGCCCTTTGTCGCCGTCGCGAACGTTTTGCTCTGCGCCTTCCTCGACATTGACGACGATAGAGAGCGCGAGCTTGGCGCCGTTGGGCCAGACGAAATCCTTTTGATCCATCAATGCGGCTCCTCTCCGCCCGACACGTTCATGCTTTCGCCGGTGATGTATTGCGCATCATCGGAACACAAGAACGCCACCGCGGCCGCCGTGTCCTCCGGCAAGCCGGGGCGCCGCAGCGGAATGCGATTCTTCATCGCCTCCAGATACTCCTCGACGGACGCTGCGCCGACGACCTTGGAAAAGTATTCGTTCTGCCAGGCGCCGAGACCGGTAGTGACATGGTTCGGGCACACATTGTTGACGGTGATATTGTCCGGACCCAGTTCAATCGACGCCGAGCGGACAAGGCCGACCAAGCCGTGCTTCGACGACGTATAGGCCTGCGCATGAGGAAAGCCCGATTTCGCCGCCTGGCTGGCGATATTGATGATGCGTCCGCCTTTTCCCTGCGCCAGCATCTGTTTCGCCGCCGCTTTCACGCCGAAAAACGAGCCAGTGAGATTAACGTCGATGACAGCGCGCCAATCGTCTTCGGTGACATCCATCAGCGGCTTCATGATGTAACCGATGCCGGCGTTGTTCACCCAGATGTCGAGGGAGCCGTGTTCTTTGACGGCGTGCGCGGCCAAGTCTTCCATTTCCGAAAGACTGCGCACGTCGGCGACGCAAGTCGACGCCTCGCCGCCCGCATCGCGAATGTCAGCGGCGATGGCCTCCATCTCCTCAGTCGCGCCGATATGGTCCGCGCCTGTCGAGGCGTCCCGCGACTTGCCGATGTCGGAAATCACAATCGCCGCGCCTTCCGACGCAAGCCGTTTGGCGATCGCTTCGCCCAGTCCCTTTTTGCGGCCGGAACCGGTGATGACGGCGGTTTTTCCCGAAAAGCGGCCCATGACTATTTGACGTCTTCGCTCAAGATAAAGACGAGATCATCCGTCATCGCCTGAAACTCGGCGGCGACCTTTTGCATGGTTTCGCTCCCCACATCCTGGCCGAATTGATCCATGTCATTGACGTCGATGGTCTCAAAATAGGCGTAAGGGGGCGCCTCCTCGGAACCAAGCAATCCCGTGGACTTAAAAACGTCGAAGCTGGCGATGGAGCCGAGCCCGTTGACCGTTGGAATGTCGACCGTTTTCGCCCAGGTCTCATAATCGCTGACCGAAACGCCCGGTTTCAGGTTAAAAAGGGCTAGAATGCGCGTGGCCATTTGCCGCCTCCCTCGCCGACCTAAATGGCTGGCGTTTCGAGTGAAAAAATGAAATGATATATCAATTCAAATCTGCGCGGAGCGCAAGGGCGCCGCGCCGACTTTTACGCCGCAGGGAGCATGGCTGATGGCGAACGAAACGAACACCCCCAATTCCTATGACGGGCCGCCCGATTACCGCGTCGTGGGCCGCCACGGCATGTATCCTGAGGTCAGCCACGACGAAATCGCGCGATTTAATTTCCTGGCGCACATGAACCGACATCTTTCGACCAAGGTCATGCCCGGGGTCGCCGACGCCTATGGAGCCCGCGTCGAACCGGCCTTTCGCAAAACGAATAGCCGCGATTTCGCGGATCGTCATGAAGTGCGCAAGGCGTTGTTGGCCGACCCGATGTTTCAGTGGTGGTCGGCGCTGCGCCGCGCCACCATGGAACAGCGTCAACAAGCGGGACGCTGGGTTACGCTTCGCCAGGCGGATGCGATTAACGCACGGGCGGCCGAACTGACCGACGGCGACAATCGGCTGATGCTCGACGCCGATCTTGAAATCCCGCGATATGTCGCCGCCATCGATCATCACTGCATGCCGGGCAGTTATCACACGGAGCTGGCGCAAGGGGACGTCACCGGCGCGGCGAACTACGACATCGGCCTGTTTGCGACGACGGGCGGTATGCTCGGCCGTTACAACGACGGCGGCGGCGTCGCCGTTGCGAAATGGGTCAAAGAGAATATGCCGGACTTCAATCCGAAACGCATTCTCGATATCGGTTGCGGCCTTGGGCACAATGTTTTGCCCATCGCAGAAGCTTTCCCGGATGCGGAAATTGTCGCTGTCGATGTCGGCGCGCCCATGCTGCGATACGGGCTGGCGCGCGCTAAAACCATGGGCGTCGACAATGTGCGGTTTGTGCAAGGCGATGTTTCGAAACTCGCAGAGTTCGAGGATGAGAGTTTCGACTGGATCCAGTCGACCATGTTCCTGCACGAAACGAGCTATCGCTCAATGCAGGAGATCTTCGCTGAAACGCAACGCCTTTTGAAGCCCGGCGGCGTTGTGTTGCATGTGGAGCAGCCGCAATATTCAGACGACATGCCGCTTTTTGAACAAGCTATGCGCGACTGGGATGCGTTCTATAACAATGAACCCTTCTGGACGAAGATGCATGAGGTTGATCTGGACGCCTATATGGCCAGGGCCGGATTTGCGCCAGAAACACTGATTCACGGCGGCGTCGCCGCTGTCGTCGATGCGGACGTTTTCCCGGAGGCGGCGAACGACGACGAACAGGAAGATTACGGCCGCAAAGCCGCCTGGCATGTCATCGGCGCGCGAAAAGAACCGGCGGGCGCAGTGCAATGACCGGGATCGATCCCCTCGCCCTTTCGAGCGCCAAGGCCAAGGGCAAACGGCCTTACTTTCTTGGCGATCCGGATGTCGAACGACTGATGACCATCGTCATGGCCGTTGCCCAGGAAGTTTCAGTCCTGCGCGAGCGCCTCGATACGGTCGAGCGGTTGCTCGACAAAAACGGAACCATTTCCCGCAGCGATATCGAAAACTTTGAACCGACCAAGGCGGAGGCCGACGAGCGCGGCGCCTGGACGCAGGAGTATCTCAACCGGATCCTGCGCATTCTCCAGCAGGAGCGCGAGGCGCTCGCCGCTAAAGATCAGTCATCGGAAGATATCGCTGAAGAACTGGCGAAGGACTAAACCATGCGCGGTTTTCTTTGCATGGCGCTGGTTGCCGCCGTCCAAGCGGTTGGCTTGATTGGATGCACGACTTCCATCTCGTCAGCCGCAAATGAAAAGACCGCCGCCGCGCCGACACAAACAGGAAACGGGACAAACAACCTAATCGTTGTCGACGGCGTTTCCAGATCCGGAGCGACTTTTACGTTCCGTCGCGTCGTCATCGAGCGTGACGGCTGGATCGTTTTCCACCCCTTCAAAAATGGCGCGCCTTCGCCGACGGAAGTGGCAGGATACGCCTTTGTCGGAGCCGGTGCGCACGAACCGGCCGTCATCACGATCGATTATGCCCCTGAAGTCGGCGAAAAGTTCGTCGCCATGCTGCATTTCGACATGAATGAGGACGGCGTTTTTGACTTCAATGACGGCGTGACGGTGCCGGACGCTCCGGTGTTCGAAGACGGCGTTCTCGTCGCCCACCGCATCGCCGCGCCATCGGACGACGGATCCGGCGCCGATGCGCTGGCGGAGCTCATGACCGATACGTTTCAAACGGCGCCCGACGATCCCGACAACACAATCCGCGACCATCGTGTTCGGATATCATCGGCAAGCTTCGACGGCGTTTGGCTCTACTACCAGCTCAATACTGGAGACGACTGGAAGGTCTATCGCCAGCGCGTCGTTGAACTAATCGACGACGGCGACGGTTCCGTCATCCAGAAAACCTACGGGCTGAAAGACCCGGAACGTTTCGTCGATGCATGGGACAAGCCGGGCCTGCTAACCTCGATGACCGCAAGCGACATCGAACCCTATTTCGACGGGGGATGCGAACAGCGCTGGCGCCGGAGCGCCGAGGACGAATGGCGGGGCTATGTGGACCCCGCAACCTGCAAAATCTTCTCAGAGCGTCGCCAGGCGCATATCAGTATCGAAGCCGAGGCGCGCCTGAGCCAGGAAACCTATCGTCAGACGGAACGGGGGTTTGACGAAAACGGCGAGAAGCTGTTCGGGACCGAGCCGGGCGAGTTTATTGTGCTTTACCGGCAATAAATCGCGACAACAAATCTTTAGGGCTTATCCAAAAACGCACGCGTTTCATGAGCAAGCGCTTCCACAGCGACGTCGAATGCGCCGCGGGTGACGCCGTCGATATGCACATGCTCGGCATGACTGATCACGCGCCGCGCGGCCTTCGTTTCCTCACTGAGGCTGCCGTCATAGGAAATCAGCAATACCGGATGGTTTAGATCTGGCAATCGGTCTTCGGACGGATAGGAGAACACGCCGTGATACGACCACCAGCATCGCGGCTCGCATTGCATCATGTCGTTGAAATGCTGCTGGGCGCGCTCAAGCGTGACGCCGACCGGCATCGCGTAAGCGGCGAACGCCCATTTGTCTCCTAAATGCGATCCGTCCTCAGACAACACGTCAGGTTTGACATATTTCTCATAGGCGTCGCGTTGCGCCTCTCCCGTCAGAAAAGGAAAGCCCGGCAGAACCAGCCGGCGCACAATCGCAGGCTGGGCCAGCGCCAGTTCCGCCGCAATCAGCCCGCCGGTGTGATAGCCGAGAATGTCGACAGCGGCGCCGTCGCCGTAACCGAGTTGTTGAAGGGCTTGCGCCGCCGACGCCGCGTAGTTGGCGATCGACGGCGGCGCCGGCGGCGCATCAGAGTCGCCATAGCCCGGCGTATCCATCGCGATAACGATGCGATCGCGCGCCATTTCCTCCATGAACGGCAGAAAATAATGGCTGGAATAAGGGCTTGCGTGAAACAGGACCAGGGGCGTCTTGCCTGACTCGCCAGCGGGCCGTGCAATGCGAACATGCACCTGTCCGAACGGGCCGTCGACGAAGGCGCGCTCTATCGACGTCGCCGCTTCTGAGTCCGCGTGGGCCGGCGCTGCGATCGTTAATCCGCACCAGGCCGCCGCAAGAATCGTCAAGACACGCATTGTCATGGGTTCTCAACGACGAACAAATCATCGCTGAGCGGCGCATTGATCTCAAAGTCCGTCCAGATCACTTCGTTCTGTTTGACGCCGTCGTAAAAAAGGCGGACACGCCCCGGCTGCACCCAGCTGACGTCAGGTTTTGAAAAAAAGTTTGAGTAGCGGCGTTCATGCCAGCCGCGGTCAGTGTCAAAACCAACATAGAGAATATGCGCCGTTTCCTGATCGATGCCGAAACGGGTTGTCCCGCCCGCGGGATCGGTCAGCTCCACAAGGAAAGCCGGCCGCCCGTCGATCAAATCGTCCGGCAGGCGCTTTTGCGCCCACCCATCGTCCAGCGCATGACGAATAGCCCCGAAGCCAAAATTCGACGCCCACCGAGCATTGGCCGTCTGGTCTTCAATCGGGCCGGCGGCGTTGTACGTGGTCTCTCCGTCAAAGGCGATGACAAAGACCTGTTCCCCGTCTTTCTTCGCTTCAATCCGCACCTTGCCGTCAGCGACATGGGCGTTGTCTTTCTGCGCCGCATAGACGCGCAGCATACGGTAATCGTCATAGGTCGCAGCGCCGCCGCCGCGATAGAAAACGCCGTACCCTTTCATCGACAGCGTTTTGGGACGCAGCCAACTTCGCCCCCCTGCCGCTTCATGGGCGGCGGCGATGATGTCTTGAGCCGATTTTTCAGCCTTTGCAGGATAGAGCGCCGGCAGGCTCTGCTCATGATCGTCCGCAACAGCGGCGCTCGCCGCGGCAATGAATACGATAAAGAGGAACGGCGAGTAGAGTTTCTTCATGCGCCCCCGCTTTCCCTGGAAAAGTTGCGATACCGGCCTAGGAACAGCAACGGCAGGGTTGAAACAAAGAGAATGATCGCCGCCTGCGTCAGCGTCGACTCCCAGCCGTTGGCGTCGGCGAGACGGGTCAGAATCGTTGGGCCGAGACCGGCGCCGAGGGCGAAGAAGCCATAAATGGCGCCATAGATCGCCGAATAGGAACGCATGCCGAAATATTTTGACACCATATACGCCATGAAGTCGTATTCAACGCCGGCGCCGAACCCGATCATCAAAATCGCAATGGTGGCGGCGTTGGCGTCAATGTTCGGCTGGCCCAGCATCCACAAGGCAATTGCCGGCGAAGCCAGGAATACAAACGCAACCCCAGGCGCCCAGAAACGGTCGATCAGGAAACCGCCGATGACGCGCCCGCCGAGAACGGCGAGACCGGTGAGGGTCGCAAGCCCAACCGCCTCGCTCATGGCGAAACCGCTCGCCGTCAAGACGCGCTCGATATTGGGGATGATTGCGCCGACCGCGTAAGAAATCGGTACAAAGATAATCGCCAGCAACCAGAAACGCCATTCCCGCAAGGCTTGCGGCAAGGTGAGCCCCGGCAACTTGGCGGCGCTGTGGGCGACATCGGCGGCCGGGGGCGCCTTTCGAATATCAAGAAAAATCATGGCCAGGATCGGCACAAGGACGAGCCCCATAAAGGCGACAGCCATGACGTACTCCAGGCGCCAGCCGCGCTCGGCGACCAATGGAAAGACCTGCTGCGCCACGATGTAAAGAAACGCCGCCGTGCCGGCCAACGCGACAGCGAGGATCGGGAGTTTCAACTTCGTCGCCGCCGCGTCGCGCGCCGGCTTGTCGGTGATGTCGCGCAACCCGAGCCAGGCGATCGGCAACGCGATCGTTAGCGGCAGCAACCCAAGCGCACGATAGGCCGTGCGCCAGTCGGCCATCTCAACGATCTGTTGCGCAAAAAACTTCGACAGCGCGCCGTAGATGCCTGTCGCGATCAGGGCGATGCCGAGGGCGATGCCGCGGTTCTTGTCGAACCAATTGTTGACGGGCCTGGTGAAAGTGATCGGCAGCGTGCCCGCGCCGGCGAAAGCCAATACCAACCACAACCCGATATAGAGCGCCTTGTCGCCGGTGTTGAACGACAGCCCCATCATGGCGAAGCTGAAGGTGACGATGGAGACGAGCGCGACATTGCGCGCGCCAAATCGTTCCGCCAGCACACCAATCACCGGCGCCGCCGCAAAAGCGCCGAAGGTGTAGATCGCAAGGGCGTTCAGAATGTCGCCCGGGCTCCATCCCATGGGCCCGAACTCCTGAAGCAAAGGCGGGATAAAAACGCCGATCGTGTAGAAGGGCAAAGGCGACAGACCGAGGCCCACCCCGACGGCAGCCGCGCCGATCACCGGCCAACCCCTTTGAAATTCATTCCCACTCATACGCGTTATTCCGCTTTCCAATTATTCGGCTTGACGAATTAGAGCTTGGCCGCGCCCCCAATTGATATATCATTTCACCTTGGACCGGACAAAAGCGCAAGCGTTTTGATCGCTTGCCGCCCGAGAGGACGGACAGGCCGCCGAAACAACCATGAGCACATTTTCCTCCAGAATTGATCGCCGCGCCTTTTTGAACGGCGCTGCAGCAACGGCGCTCGTCGCGTGCGAACGGCGCGCCAGCGTTTCAAAAGACGCTGACGTCATTGTCGTCGGCGCCGGTCTTTCCGGCCTGTTCGCCGCTATGCTGCTTCAAGACGCGGGCCTGCGCGTCATCGTGCTTGAAGCATCGACGCGCATCGGCGGGCGTTTGTTGACGCTCGACGATCTTCCCGGCCGTCCGGAAGCCGGCGGCTCGCAGGTCGGTCAGACCTACGCGCGCATTCGCTTTGCCGCAGAGAAAACCGGCATTCGAATTGTCGACGACAAACAGCTGCCCCGCCTGGGCCGCGCCTTGGCCATTGGCGACACGGTGTTTGACCAGGGCGACTGGCCGGCGTCGCCGCTAAATCCGTTCCCTGAAGAGTTCCGGGGGACGCCGCCGGATTCGGTTCTTTTCGCGGCCGCTGCGCGCGACAACCCGCTGGACTGGCCGGGCGCCTGGCGGACTGAGGGCGCTTTTACACGCGATGTTTCGGCGTCTCGATTCCTGGAACAAAAGGGATTTGACGAACGAGCGCGCGGCCTCATTGACGTGGCGCTAAACGCTAACGCCCTTTCCTCTTACTCGATGATCAATGTCTGGCGAACGCTTCAACTTTTTACCCTCGACCGGTCAATCGGACCGTCAGGCGATATCGAGGGCGGCTCACAGCGTCTTCCGGAAGCCATGGCCCGCATGCTCAACGACGGCGTCAGAACCTCTTTTGTCGTTGACGCCGTCGCCCACGACGCGTCGGGTGTTTCCGTAACAGGCGCGAGTGATGCCTTGCGCGCTGATTTTTGCATTCTCGCGACGCCTTTTCCCGCGATCGCAAAGCTTTCCATCGATCCAGCGCCGGCGCCCCTGCGCGCTGAGGCGGTCGCCGGTTTGCCCTACACGCAGATCGTGCAGCTGCATCTCGCAGCGACGACGCCATTCTGGGAAAAGGACGGTCTCAGTCCCGTCATGTGGACGGACGGACCGCTGGAGCGGATTTTCGCCAACCGCGACGGCGACGCCGGCGAGATCACCAGCTTGATCGCATGGATCAACGGCGAGCCGGCGCGCGCCCTCGCGCTCGAAGACGACGCATCGCTAGAACGTCTGGCGCAATCGGAACTGAAACGGTTGCGACCGGCGAGCGACGGGGCAATCAAGCTTTTAAAAGCAGTTCGCTGGACCGACCGAACCAGTCGCGCCGGCGGCGCCTATATGCATTGGGCGCCCGGCCAGGCGGCGTCCTGGGCCGAGGCGATGACTGAGCCGCTGGGCCGCGTCCATTTCGCCGGCGAGCACCTTTCCCATCTCCACACCGGCATGGAAGGCGCAATGGAAGCGGGCGAACGCGCAGCGCTCGCCGTCATAAACGCAAGCGGCGCATAAAAATTGGGCGCCGCGATGAGCGGCGCCCGAATGTAGAAAGTCGCTGCGGCTATTTCCGCTTTGGCGGGGTCTCTTTGCCTTTCCGAACCTGATCGTAATACGACCAGCTTGTGACGTTCTTGCGTTCATCATCCGTCGGCGGAGGATTGCGATATTTCGGATAATGTTTCGCAATTTCCTTTTTGAACGCATCGGGCAATTCGTCCCAGGCGCCGAGCTTTTTGCCGGCGGTATGCATGTAAATAATGCCCTCGCGCCCGCTCATCTTCATCCAGGGCAACCAGTCGGACATCCGCGCCCAGCCGACTTCAACACCCGCGGCGGACGTCGTATTCGGATCGAGCAGCGATTCGGTCGTACCGAAAAAGTTGAACATCTCCGTCGCATGATACCAGGGGCCGACTTCCGCCTGATACTCAGAGCCCAGAACATTGGGGTAGAACAACGGCACCGTTGCGGTTTGCCACCACACGTCCCCGCTGATGACGCCGCTCCATTTATAGTCGCTGCCGTCGCGCGATTTGACGCCGTATTTTCCGTTGACCGGATCGTTGGCCACGTGGAGGACGTCAACAGTCTCGCCCGTCCACGGATTGTCCCATGTTACGAGAACCTCTCCCGTTTCCTTGTCCTTGTAGAGAAGCAACTCTCTTGAAACGAGTTTGAAGCCGCCGTCCGGGGTAGATGCGCAGGTGCGGACATTCATTCCCTCAACATCGAACAAATGCTGGTCGCGCTCTCCCTGGCGGCGGGAAAAGGCTTTGCCGAACCACCAGTAAGTCGCGGGCTCGCCATCGACGGTCGTACAGGCGATCTTGCGGGTAATCGTCAGCGAATCGTCGGTTTTTGACGGGTCGAGCTGTTGCGCTAGAGCGCCTGTCGCCGCCGCGCAGGCCCCCATTGCGGCCAGCAGCGTTTTCGAAAAAATGTGCATACATCCACCTCCATGATTACAAATGGTATATCATTTAACCGGCCATTCCAACCATGTCGGCGCCATACGTAAAAAAGCCGGCGCGAATTCGCGCCGGCCAGGTTGATGCGCCTCGGGAGGGGCGTGTTTTTTGTTCAAAAGCTCACCGCGAGGTCGACACCCCAGGTTAGCGGCGGCATGGCGTAGACCTGATTGACCGACGTCGTGGCGCGGAAGTATTCCCGGTCGCCGAGATTCCTGCCCCAGAATGCGATGCGCCAGGGGCCGTCCGATGGGGCGTAGGCAATCCGGGCGTTGAAGGTGGCGCCGGGATCGACGATTGATCCGGGATTGTTCGCGATCAACGCAAAGGACTCATCCTCATAGGCGACATCGGCGCCCAGAGAGAGATCGCCGCGCCACACCGGAAGAGTCGCCAAAAATCCTGCGCCGATTTTAAATTCAGGCGCGTTCTTAAGCTCTAGTCCGAGGGCGCAGTCGATCACCTGAGCGCCGCGCGCCGGATCGCCAAACGGAACAATGCCCGCGCAGGGCGCGCCGGAGTTGGTGATCCCTTCCGCTTGGGATTCGGTGAGACTGTCATATTCAGCGTCGAGCCAACCGAGATTACCGAAAACCTCAAAATACTCGGTCGGGAAGAAGGACGCTTCGATCTCGACGCCCTGGATCTGCGCCTTGTCCGCATTGATCCGCGTGAAGCCGAGGCCTGGAACAGTCGCGGAGAGCTGCAAGTCCTGGTAGTCGTTGTAAAAATAAGTGGCGTTGAAGATGACGCGATCGTCGAAAAACTGAGAACGCAAACCAGCTTCAAACGACTTGAGCTCTTCCTCATTGACTGGAAGAAAACACGCTGTCGGACCGAAACAGTCCGGCGAGAATCCCGGCGACTTAAAGCCTGTCGCATAAGAACCGTAAACAAGCACGCCGTCGGTCAATTCGTAGTCCAGCTTGACGGTGAAATTCACATTATCCGTTTCCAGCGTTTCCACGCGGCCGCCGGGAGAAAACGGCGTGGCGGAAGCGGCGTTGGAAAGATTGAGGCCCGCGAAATCTCGGTTCTCATGGGTGTACCGGATCCCGCCGGTCAGGGTCAGCGCATCTGTGATGTCAAATTCGCCCTGACCGAAAACAGCGTAAGAGCGCGTTTCAACGTCGACGCGAAAATCGGAAAAGAACGTCGAATCAAGCCGGGCATTTTCATTATAGAAGTAAAAGCCCGAAACGAAGTTGAACGGACCGTCGAAATTGGAGGTCAGGGTCACTTCCTGGCTGAATTGTTCCTGATCGGTGTTTTGAAAGAACGGGAACGAAATATGCGTTGCCAAATCATCTTCCATCGATCGCCAGGCGGTGATCGACGCGACATCAAACACGCCGAGTTCGCCGTTGACGTTCAAAGACACGCCGAAAATTTCCGTAGAATTGTCGTGACCAGTGAAACAGCCGACCGCCTGGAATATTACCGGTACGAACGACGAACAGGTCACGCCCGGCGCCGGTTCGACCGTGAAGATGTTGCCGTCGACGTCTGTCGTAACGCTCGGATCGTTGCTTTCAGCAATGATACTGCTCGGCGTCGGGTCTGAGTTGTCCTCGGTGTAATCGACTGCAACCATGGCGGACCAGGCGTCATCGAATTGATGCAACAAGGTGCCGCGCATGGAGAAAACTTCTTCTTCGCCCACGTCGCGGGCGTCGCCCGCCTGATCGCCATTTGGCGTTATGCGGTGAAATCCATCTCGCTCTTTGTACAGAACAGCGAATCGCGCCGCCGTGTCGTCCGAAAACGCCACGTTTCCGGTAGCGTTTACGCTTCTGCGGTTATCGCTGCCGAAACCGAGACCGAAGTCGATAGTGTTTTCGAATTGCGGCTTGACGCTGACAAGCTTGATGGCGCCGCCATTGGTGTTGCGTCCGTAAAGAGTTCCTTGCGGGCCGCGCAGGACTTCGATGCGCTCCGCGTCAACGACATCGAGCAGCGAACCGACGGTGCGTCCCAGATAAACGCCGTCGATATAAATGCCGACCGCGGGGTCGATGGCGCCCCGGGACTCGTCCTCGCCGACTCCGCGGAAGAAGATCCGCGCCGAATTCGCGGTACCGGTGCCGTTTGAAATGAAAGCGTTGGGCACCTTTCCCTGCAGATCGAGCACATCGCGGATCTGTTGGGTTTCCAGGTCATCCGCGCCGAACGCGGTGATCGCCACCGGCACGTCCTGCAGACTTTCCTCACGCCGTTGCGCGGTGACGGTGATTATGTCCCGGCTGCCGGCGTCGGCGCCGTCCTGGGCAAGGGCTGCGGTTGGCAAAGACGCCGCCCCGCATGAAACCGCTATCGCTATAAGCGACGGCGCGGCGCGTGTTTTCTGTACCGAACACATAACCTGCCCTCCACGATGCTGAATTGGCATGTTCTACGGAAATGGTATGCCAAATTGAAATGATATACCATTTGCCGGGCCTGGTCCAGACACATCGCCGCGCCGCCCGCCACTGGCCCAGCCGGCGGTTATCCCCTAGGGTTACGCCGGAGGCGCCGTCCGGCGGCGGCCGCGCAAACGAGAAAAGAGCCTGTCAAAGCATGCCGCCCCCTGCACAATTCAATCTCGCCGGAGCGCGCCTGTCCGAGGGCGGCGGAACGCCGCTCTATCGCCAGATCTACGATCATTTCCGCAAGCAGATCGTTTCCGGCCGAGTGGAGAAAAACGCCCACTTGCCTTCCGAGCAGGAAATTACTGAGCGGCTCGGCGTATCGCGTATCACCGTCCGGCGCGCGCTTAACGAGCTCGCAGCGTCCGGTCTGGTCACGCGTCAGCGCGGGCGCGGCACCGTCGTTACGTTCAACGCCGCGGCGCCGACCATCCGGGCAAGCTTCGATCAATTGCTAGAAGGCCTGACGCGGATGGGCGTGGAAACCCAGGTTCGCCTCATCAGCTGCGCAACCGTGTCGCCTGACCTTGAATTGCGCGAAATGCTGGAATTGCCGCGCGGGGAAAAACTGCAGCGCATTGTTCGCCTGCGCCTGCTCGACGGCGAGCCGTTTTCCTATCTCGTGACGCATATTCCGAAGCATGTCGCCGAAGGCTATGACGAAAAAGAACTCGCCAACGCATCGCTGATCGACCTCCTCGATCGCGCCGGTCACCGCCCGGAATCAGCGACACAATCAATCACGGCGGTCGCCGCCGAGGGCGAGGCCGCGAAATCGCTGGAGATCGCCGAGGGTGTCCCGCTACTGCGCATTCACCGGATCATGCGAGACGCCGACGACAACATCGTCCAGGACATCAACGCCCATTATCGCGCCGACCGGTTCCAGTACCAGATGAACCTCGTGCGCCAGTCGGACGCGCGCTGGTCGGCAGACGACTGAGGCGTCTCGTCGCCATTAGTTCGGAAAGCGCTGGCCACGCCCGCGGCAAATGATATACCATTTCCCAGCGCTTGCCGCCATGCGGCGCCAGCCCGGAAAGGTCCGCTATGAACAACCCGATATTGCCCGGCCTATCCCGCGAATTGCGGTCGGCGCTGACGGACATTCTCGGCGCTGACGGCTTTGACGACCGCAGCGCCCGCGTCGCGCTCTTCAGCCAGGACATTTGGGCGCGCGGCGAGCAGGCGGCCTTCGTCGCGGCGCCGGATTCGCTGCAGAGCCTGTCCAGGCTCGTCGCTGAGATGAATAAACGCGGCGTGTCGCTCAATCCGCGCGGCGCCGGCATGTCATACACAAAGGGATATGCGCCTGATCGACCTGGCGTCGGCATCGTTGATTTTTCAAGGCTGAACAGGATCATCGAGATCAACACCGACGACATGTATGTGACGGTCGAAGCCGGTTGCACGTGGATCGATCTTTACAACGCCGTGCGCGAGCGAGGATTTCGCACGCCGTTCTGGGGACCGCTTTCGGGCCTAACGTCGACTATCGGCGGCGGCGTCTCACAAAATAACGCCTTTTTCGGCGGCGGCCTTTACGGCGCGACAGCCGAGAGCGTGCTTTCAGTCACCGTCGTGCTGGCCGACGGGAGTGTCGTCCGTACGGGATCAGCGGCAATGAAAAACGGCAAACCGTTCTTTCGCAATTACGGGCCGGACTTGACCGGACTGTTTTGCGGCGACGCCGGGGCGCTCGGATTCAAAGCGGATATCACCTTCAAGCTCATCCCCCTGCCCGCCCACGAAGACTGGGCGAGTTTCGAGTTTCGGTCTCGCGACGCCTGCGCAGCGGCGATGGCCGCGATGATGCGCGAGAACAAGGCGTGCGAACTCTTCGGTTTCGATCCAAATCTGCAGCGCGTTCGGCTGGAGCGCGCATCGTTGACGGCCGACGCCAAAACGCTCGGCAACGTGGTCAAAAAACAGGGATCGCTTCTCAAAGGGTTGAAGGAAGGCGCCAAAGTCGCCTTCGCCGGCCGGTCCTTTGTCGATAAGGCGGCTTTTTCTCTGCACTTCGTGGTCGAAGGACATTCCCAAACCGGCGTTGGCGACGACATCGCCGCCCTGAAAAAGATTTGCACAGAGCATCAGGGCAAGGAAATCGAAAACTCAATCCCCAAGATCATTCGCGCAAATCCGTTTGGGCCGCTCAACAATATCGTCGGCCCCCGAGGCGAACGCTGGGCGCCGGTGCATGGGATCGTTCCGGTATCCGAAGGCCCCGCGGTCTGGGCCGAGATTGACGCACTGTTCGACCGGATGACCGAAGACTTTGAAACGCATGACGTCACCACAGGTTTTCTGATCACTAACCTCGGCGCGACCGGATATTTGATCGAACCGGTGTTTCTATGGCCGGAAGCGCTCGATGCGATCCACAAGGAAACACTCGGCGCGGACTATCTTTCGAAGCTGAAACCATTTGACGCAAATCCGGCGGCGACAGCTGTTGTGGCGAAGGCGCGGCAGGCTGTGATCGACATCTTTTCAGATCACGGCGCAGCACATTTCCAGATCGGCAGGACCTATCCGTATAAGGACGGCATGCGGCCGGAAACTTTGTCGCTGCTGACAAAGATTAAGGGTGCGGTCGATCCGGACGGCCATATCAATCCGGGCGCGCTTGGCCTTGCCGCGGCATCGTCCGGCCGCGAGCGACAGCTTACGGCCCGCAATCCGCGAACCGGCGAACATGATTACATCTTTGCCGCCGCTGATAATGCCGACATCACGGCGCGCGCTGCGCAATTGCGGCATGCGCAAAAATCGTGGTCGGCGCTCTCCCTTGCAGAGCGCGGCGAGCGAATGCTCAATCTTGCCGGCGCGCTGCGCCGGCGCAAAGACGCCATCGCCGCGGCGCTTGAAACCGATACGGGGCGTCGGCGCATCGCAGGCCTCGAGGTCGACGGCGCAGCCGCATCAATCGACGCATGGGTCGCGCATGCGCCCAGCCTCGCCCCCGATGGTTGGACGCAAGGGCGATCTCGCCCCGAGATCAGCCACGCGCCGCAATTCGTCCCCTATGGACTCGTCGGCGTCATCTCACCGTGGAATTTTCCCATGACGCTGTCGATGATCGATACCATTCCAGCGCTGCTGGCGGGATCGGCGGTCATTGTGAAACCGTCCGAAGTCACGCCCCGCTTCGTCGAACCGTTGACGGCGGCGATTGCAGACGCGGGCATGGAAGATGTGCTGGTGTTTGTACAAGGAGACGGCGCGACCGGCGCAGCGCTGATCGATGCAGCCGATCTTATTTGCTTTACCGGATCAGTGGCGACGGGTCGCAAAGTGGCCATGGGGTGTGCGGCGCGCATGATACCGGCGTTTCTGGAACTTGGCGGCAAGGATCCCCTGGTCGTACTCGCCAGCGCCGATTTGGAGAAAGCGACGGACGCCGCATTGCGCGGTTCGGTGCTCTCTACCGGCCAGGCCTGCCAGTCAATTGAGCGCATCTATGTCCATCGCTCCTTATACGGTGCATTTTGTGAGAGGCTGGCGGAGAAAGCCAAAGCGGTGCGATTGAACTGGCCGGAGATTTCATCGGGCGAACTCGGACCGATAATTTTCGAAAAGCAGGCTGACACGCTCAAGGCGCATATCAGCGACGCCTTAAAAAAGGGAGCTCGTCTGCTCGCTGGCGGTGAAGTCGAAAATCTCGGCGGCGGCCTGTGGTTAAAACCGACTGTCCTAGCGGATGCTGTTCAGGACATGGTCGTCATGCGTGAGGAGACGTTCGGACCGATTATGCCGATCGCGCCTTTCGAGACTACTGAGGAAGCCGTAACCCTCGCGAACGATACCGAATACGGCCTTTCAGCCGCCGTCATGGCCGGAACGCTCGAAGAAGCCGAAGCGGTTGCGCGTCGCATCGACGCCGGCGCCGTCAGCCTCAATGACGCAGCGTTGACCGCACAATTCCATGAAGCGGAGAAACACTCATTCAAATGCTCAGGGCTCGGCGGGTCGCGCATGGGCGCGGCGGGATTTCAACGCTTCCTGCGGCGCAAGGCGTTGATCGCCAATACCGGAAGCCCGGCGAAGATCTCCGACTATGCCGAGGACGCATAGCCGGCTACGGCGCAGCGACCACCATAACGTGGCAGTCGGCGAGCGGCGCACGAACCCGTTTCAGGTCCTCATATTCCGGCGAAGACCAAAATTCTTCAATCGCCGCGCGGTTCGGCCATTTGGAAATCACCGCTGATTGCCCATCAAACAAGTCGCCTTCCAGCGCGGAAACGCCCGGCGCGCGCACGACATATTCGCCGCCGAACCTCGCAACGAGCGCCGCCGCCGGCGCGCCATACTCTTTGATGAACCGGTCCCGGTCATGGATTTCGGCGAAGACAATCATGTAAGCGGTCATAAAATCGCACCCGCGTTGCTGGCCATGCCGATATTAAATGATATACCATTTACTGAAAAGCCGGCTATCCGCCAGAGAGGACGGATTTTATGAAACTATTGCGCGCAGCGACCGTCACCGTCGCAGATCTGGGCCGAGCAACCGCCAACTACGGCAAATACTTTGACTATGAGACGGTAGACGAAGGCCGGATTGCTCAGGATCTCGCGGACAGCTGGGCGTCGCCGAACGCCGCCGGTCAGCCCTACGCGGTGATGCAACCGGCTTCGAAGGCCGACATCTATTTGCGGTTTGTCGAACAGCCGGCGCACCCCGATTATCTGCCGCTACGCAGTTACGGATGGAATTGCATTGAGATCTGCGTCGAGGACGTGCTTGCGGCAAACGCCCGGATGGAAGACTCGCCCTTTGAGATTATCGGCCCGCCGCGGGAGATTGAGGGCCTTCCGGCCATTTATCCGATGCAGGTCAAGGGACCCGACGGGGAAGTGGTCTACCTCACCCAAATCCGCGACGACCTGCCCGCGTACGATCTGCCGCGCGCGGCCAGTCCCATCGACAAGCTCTTTATATTCGTGATGGGGTGTTCCGATCTGGACGCATCGCTGAAGTGGATGGAAGACCATGTCGGCGTCCAGAAAGGTCGCGACATGGAAATTGTCTACACCATGCTCGCCGGCGCCTATGGCACGCCCATGGACGAACTCCATCGCATTGCGACCATGGTGCACGACCGCGACGTCTTTTTGGAAATGGATCAGTATCCGAAAGCTGCGGTCGTCCGCGCCCGACATGAAGGGATGCTGCCGCCTGGGTGCGCTGTCGGCACCTTGTGGACGCCGGATTTCGACGCCCTGCCCGGTCCATGGATTACGCCCCCGCAAGAACGCAACGGTCCAATCTACAAAGGCCGCCGGGCTGCGACGATCAAGGACCTTGACGGCGCGCTGATTGAAATTGTCGAAGGCGACGCGGCGTGAAACGCGTCGTTCTAAAGGCGCCGGTCGACCATAAACCGCGTGCAGATGATTTTACGCTGATCGACGTTGCAACGTCGCCGTGCCCCGATAACGGGGTTGTTGCACGCGTCATATACGTGTCACTCGATCCGTATGTCGGCAGCCGTATCCGCGGTCGACATATGGGGGAACCGCCGCCCGCCCCGATGGAAGACGCCATTCCCGGGGCCGTTGTCGCGCAGGTCATCGCCACGCGCTCGGACGCATTCACGGAAGGCGACTACCTTTATTCCATGGATGGCGGCTGGCAGGAAACTGTCGCGCTTGGCGCCGATCAATGCCGAAAAGTCGATCCCGATGTTGCGCCATTGAGCGCCCATGCGGGCGTCCTCGGCATGCCGGGCCTTACGGCTTGGGCCGGAATGACGCAGCTCGCTGATGTCGGCGCCGGCGATGTGGTGCTGGTTGACGCTGCAGCGGGAACGGTCGGCGGCGCGGTCGGCCAGATCGCCAGATTACAAGGGGCAGCGCGCGTTGTCGGCATTGCGGGCGGCCCCGAGAAATGCGCGCTTGTCGAGAAACGCTACGGTTTTGATGCATGCGTCGACTACAAAGCCGACGGCTGGCGGGACCGTCTCGCCGAAGCCTTGCCGGACGGCTTGACCCTGTTTTTCGAAAACGTTTCAGCCGACATGGCGATGATCGCCCTGTCCCACGCACAGGTGTACGCCCGAGGCGTTCTCTGCGGCCTTGTCGACGCTTATCACACCGAACAGCAAAGCGCCCATCCGCTGAACGCCGGCCTCATTATCGGAAAGCGCGCGAAGGTTATGGGGCTTGTCGTTTATGATTTTTATCCGCGCTGGGACGAATTCGCCGCCGAAGCCGCCCCCTGGGTGAAAAGCGGTAAATTGACGATCGCCGAAGACCGAGCGGAAGGACTGGAACAGGCGCCGACGCTGTTTGAGAAGCTGATGGACGGACGCAACATCGGCAAATGCCTCGTTAGAGTCGCCGCAGAAACGGCGTAACGCGATGGCGAAACCGAAACGACAATTTGTTCACGGAGAATACGGACAAATCCATGTGCGGGTGTCAACGCCGAAACACAACTCAACGCAAGCCCCTCTATATTGCCTGCATATGAGCCCCAAGTCCGGGCGCCAGTTCGTCAAATTTATGACAGCGATGAGCGACGACCGCCTCGTTGTCGCGCCTGACTATCCAGGCTACGGCGAATCCGATCCGCCTCCGGAAGACCCCCATGTCACAGTGGTGGATTACGCCCGAAACGCATGGCTTGTCGCTGATGCGCTCGGGCACAAGGTTATCGACCTGTTCGGTCATCACACAGGATCAAAAGTCGCGGCTGAGATGGCGTTTCTTCGGCCCGACCGCGTGCGGTCCATCGTTATGGTTTCAGCCGCTGTGTTTTCGCCGGAAGAACGAGCGCAGTTTGAGGCGTATTTTTCACCAATCCCCCTGGATGAGGCGGGCACCCGGTTTCGCATCATGTGGGAGCGGATCATCCATCATCGCGGACCCGGGATGACTTTGGAGATGATGGCGGAATCGATGGCGGAAAACTTGCGCGGCGGTGAAAACTATGAGTGGGGCCACCGCGCGGCGTTCTCCTATGGCGACCGTTTTAACGACGTCGTTGGCGAGCTGCCGCACCCCATCACCCTCATCAATCCCGCCGACGAGCTACAGGAACACACCCGCCGCGCGAAAGAATTCCTGCGCAACGGCGTCATCGTCGAGCGCCCCGATTGGGGTCACGGATTCCTTGACGTGTTTACAGACGACGCGGTTGCAACCGTGAAGAAGGCGCTGAACTGACGCGCGGCCGCGGAAAGTCAATCGATTTCGAAACCGTTTGCAGAAGGAGGAAGCCGTGAACGACACGGTCACATCAAACGAACTGAAGAAGATCATGCCGCTTCTTGCGCGCCACGAAGGCGTTTGGGAAGGCCATTATCGGTACTACAATTCTATCGGAGACAAAATCGACGAACATCGATCGCGATTACTGTGCCGGTTTCCCGATGAGGGACATCCCTACCATCAAACGAATTACTACGCCTGGGCGGACGGGAAGACCGAATCGCGCGATTTTCCCGCCATGGTCCGCGACGGCCGCTTGTGGTGGGACAATGATTTCATCAGGGGCTGGGCCTGCGACGTCGCCCTTGATGAAAACGCCCGCACGACCATGCTGCACTGGGTCAGGACCGGCGAGCCCGACCTGTATCTCTATGAGATGATCCAACTCTCCGATGACGGAGAATCGCGGGCCCGCATTTGGCAGTGGTTCAAGAAAGACCGATTGTTCCAGCGCACGCTCGTTGACGAAAAGCGCGTTAGCCATGACTGGCGCGCCTATGAAGGCAAAGACTTCACGTTTGAGAGCTGACGAATCCCAAGGGGAGACCGGCGCGGGGCAGAAACCCGTAAAGGTCTTCATCGGGAACGCCTGCTGCGACAATCTCGCGGCAGGCCATTAGTTTCTCCAGATCGATACCAGTGGATACGCCCATCGACTCGAACATAAAGACCAGATCTTCTGTGACGATATTACCGCTGGCGCCGGGGGCGGTCGGACACCCGCCCAGGCCGCCGAGCGATGAATCAAACGTCGTAATCCCCTCTTCATAGGCGGCGAGCGCATTTGCGAGCCCGAGGCCGCGCGTGTTGTGCAGATGAACGCCCTGTAGCTTGTCGGCGCCGACGACGCCGCGCACGGCGCGGATCAGTTTTTTGACCGACGCGGGGTCCGCGTATCCCGTGGTGTCGGAGAGGCCAACCTCGTCGCAGCCTGCTTCGACGAGGCGTTCTGCTAGGCGTAGAATACTGTCTTCCTCGATCGGTCCCTCCAGGGTGCAGCCAAAAGCGGTGGACAGCGAGCCTTCAAAATGCGGTCGTTCGCCTTCCGGCAATCCTGACAGGAATTCGGCGATGGCGCGCGCTTCATCGATGACCTGATCATGGGTTCGGCGAATATTGCGCAAGGAATGGGTTTCGCTCACCGACAAAGGCAGCGTGATCTTGTGGGCGCCGGCGGCGACGGCGGCTTCAGCCCCGCGCATATTGGGCACCAGAACAGCGACCACGAGGCCAGGTATCGTTCTTGCGAACTCCACCACTTGCCCGGTATCCGCCATCTGCGGCAGAAGCCTTCGGGAAACGAAAGATCCGACCTCAATCTCTGTGACGCCTGCCTTCGCCTCCGCCTCAATCCAACGTTTCTTGAACGCCAGCGGCATGGCGGCGGCGCAGTTCTGGAGGCCATCGCGGGGACCGACTTCGCTGATTAAGACCGCAGAATCGCTCATTTTTTGGTTAATTCCGACTTGTGTGACAACGCTTGCGCGCGACAGGGAATTTGTGAAATGATATACCAAATTCAAGGACCCACCAACCGGACTTTTCTATAATGGGCGCACCCAAGCCGCTGGCCGGCGTAAAAGTAGTCGAATTCACCCATATGGTGATGGGTCCGGCCGCGGGTCTGGTCTTTTCCGACCTTGGGGCCGACGTCATCAAGGTGGAGCCGATCGGCGGCGACAAAACCCGACGCCTGCGCGGGTCGGGCGCCGGCTATTTCTCCATGTACAACCGAAACAAGAAAAGTCTTTCGGTCGATCTGAAGTCGAAAGAAGGCGCAGAGATCGCCCTGCGACTGATCGACGATGCAGACATCTTCATCGAGAATTTTCGCCCGGGCGCCCTGGACAAACTTGGCTTCGGATATGACGCTCTTGCAAAGCGCAATCCCAAGCTGATCTATTGTTCAGAAAAAGGATTTCTAGACGGTCCGTATGCGCATCGAACGGCGCTGGACGAAGTGGCGCAGATGATGGGCGGCCTCGCCTACATGACCGGCCCCCCAGGCCGGCCGTTGCGCGCAGGATCATCTGTTATCGATATCACCGGCGGCATGTTCGGGGCAATCGCCGCTTTGGCGGCGCTTAACGAACGCGAACGAACCGGTAAAGGTCGTCACATCGCCGCTTCGCTTTTTGAAACGACCGTGTTCATGGTCGGCCAGCACATTGCGCAGCTCGCAGTCACCGGTGCGCCTGCGGCGCCGATGCCGGCCCGCGTTTCCGCATGGGCGGTCTACGACGTCTTCGACGTAAAGGACGATGAAAAAGTCTTTGTCGGGGTCGTGTCCGACTCACAGTGGCGCAAATTCTGCGCCGCATTTGACCTGACCGACTGGGCGGAAGACGAATCTCTGGCGTCGAACAACGACAGGGTCGCCAAACGGGATGAAATTCTGCCCCGCTTGCGCGAAATTTTCCTGCGTTACAGCAAGAACGAGCTGATGGAAAAGCTCGAACATACCGGGCTGCCGTTTGCGCCGATCGCGAAGCCGGAAGAATTGGTGGACGATCCGCACCTGAACGCCAGCGGCGGTCTTATCGATATGGATATTCCTGACGGCGGACAAGTCGCCCTTCCCGCGCTTCCAGTCAGCATAGACGGGGCGCGCCCGCAGAAGCGTCTTGATCCGCCCCATATCGGCGAGCACAGCGGGGAAATACTGTCGGACCTTGGGTATACCGACCGTGAAATTGCAGACCTCTTTGCGCGCGGCGTCGTAGACGGTGTCGGCGCCGCGAAAGCCGCCGAATAGCCTATTCGTAAATCCAAGGCCGGCGTTTGACGTCATTCTTCAGAAAGGCGTCGATGTCGCTTTTGCGGGTCAGCGTCAATCCAATGGGATCAAGACCGCCCATCAACAGACGCTTTTGATATGGATCAACGTCGAAGGAGAACGATAAGGACGCCGCCTGCGCCTTCACTCTTTGAGCGTCCAAGTCGATATTCAAAACGTGTTTTTGCGGGTCTTTGCGCACATGATCCGCCAAGACAAGGACGTCCGGCTTGTCCAGAATGATCGGCAAGACGCCGTTGCGGCCGCAATTGCCGTGAAAAATTTCACCAAACGATTCGGCAATGATGCTCCGGATCCCGTACTCGGCGAGCGCCCAAACCGCATGCTCGCGAGACGAGCCGCATCCGAAATTGGCGCCGGCGAGAATGATCGACGCGTTTCGATACGGCGCTTGGTTGAGGATAAAGTCGGGATTCTCGGCGCGCGATTGAGACGACTGATACCGTTGGCCAGCGAACAGGCCGTCGCCTAATCCGTCTCGGCTCACTGTCTTCATTTCGCGAGACGGAATTATCTGATCCGTATCAATATTATCTGTTAACATCGGCGCAGCAACGCCGGTATGACTGGAAAATGGGGGACGCCGGCTCATGGCGCCGCCATTTTGTCGCCCGAGAGCGTGTCGGCTCCGACAATCTTTCCGACAACTGCGCTGGCGGCCACCGTTGCCGGGCTGGCGAGATGGGTGCGAACGCCGGGCCCTTGTCGACCTTCAAAGTTCCGATTGGTCGTCGACACGACACGGGCCCCGGGAGGAAAAGTCTCGCCTCCCGCATAAAAACACATGGCGCAGCCCGGTTCGCCCCATTCGAATCCAGCAGCTCTGAAGATCTGGTCGAGTCCCTCGGATTCGGCCTGGCACCGGACCCCTTGAGAGCCGGGAACGCACACAGCCCGCACGCCCGAGGCGACTTTGCGCCCTCTTAGGACCGACGCGGCCTCGCGCAGGTCCGAAAGACGTCCGTTTGTGCATGAGCCGATAAAGACGCCGTCAACGGAACAGGCTGACAGTCGCGCGCCGGGCGACACATCCATATACGCCATCGCCTTCGCCGCCTGGTCCCGCTTGGTCGCCGGCAATGCGTTGATGACCGGAATGGCTTCATCAACAGCAATGCACTGTTCAGGACTCGTTCCCCAACTGATCATCGGCTCGATCTTGTCAGCGTTCAGGACAATTTCCTCTTCGAATATCGCTTCATCATCTGTATAAAGATCGCTCCAAATGGCCTTGGCCTCATCCAAATTGCGCGCCGACGGCGCGAATGGACGTCCCTCTACGTATTTCAGCACGTTTTCATCAGGCGCGATCAATGCGGTGAACGCTGCAAACTCAACGGCGAGATTGCACAAGGTCAGCCGCTGTTCGATGCTGAGCGCATCAATCGCTGAGCCCGCATACTCAACGACGCGACGTTCAGCGCCGCCGGCGCCATAGGCGCTGATGATGTGCAGCGCGAGATCTTTGGCGGCAACGCCCGGACGCAAGCGACCATTCACGCGGATACGCATCTGCGCTGGTTTCTTGATGCGCATCACGCCCGTCGCCATGGCATGTTCGGCCTCGCTCGACCCGACCCCGACGGCGAACGCGCCCAGCGCGCCGAGACTGCAGGTATGGCTGTCTGGACAGATAAGGCTCACGCCAGGATGCGCGATGCCTTGTTCCGGCGCCGTGACGTGGACAATCCCCTGGCGCGGATCGTCCGTATCAATCAGGTGGACGCCGGCCTCCTGCGCCATTCTTCTCGTTTCTGTGATGAACACTTCTCCGCCCGGCAAACGCGCGTCGTTGGGGCCGCGCCCTTCACGAAACGATACAATATGATCCATCACCGCGAAAACGCGCGACGGCGCGCGCGGGCGCCGTCCGGTCTCCGCGAGCCCGCGCAGGGCGACGCCGCCGGTTCGCTCATGCAGCATGACGCGGTCAATGGCGATCAGGCTTGCGCCGTCGCCGTCTGGCGCGACCTCGTGCATCGTCCACAACTTATCGAACAGGGTTTTCGCCAAGCGGGCCTTCCGATTACGCCGTTCCGCCGAATTTCGACGGTTCACGGCCTCCTTCAAATGATATACCATTTAAGCGGCGTTTGCGAAAATGCAATCGAGCGAACCGAAAACGCCAGCGCTGTCAGGGGCCAACGACAATCGGGAAACGTCGCTATGATGAAACAACTGCTACTCTCTTTCGCCGCCGCCGCCGCTGCGTCCACCGCTGCATACGCTGAAACCGCAGCGCCGGACAATGCGATTCTCGACCGCGACTTCCGCGAGATGATGGCGATGTTTCCCGGCCGCTATGACAATCAGGAACAGGTCTATTTTGAAATCAGTCTGGGCGTGCCCGAAGAAGACCGACATGAGCGCACGCACCATATCTTTCACCCCGTTAAACTGGAGAATTTTCCTGGCGAAACATTCTACGTTCAGCAATATCTAAATGATGATCCGGCCGATATTTATCGGCAGCGGGTTTATTCGTTTGAGCCGGACTACGATGAAAACGCCATCCGCCTGACCATCTACACGCCGAGCGAACCCGAATCGCTCGTCGATGCGCATCTTGAACCTGCAAAACTGGACGGGCTCTCGCCCGACGACATGATCATGCGGCCGGGCTGCGAGGTGTTCTGGAAACGGGAGATCGCGCAGTTCACGGGGTATATGAAAGACGGCGCCTGCAGTTTTGTGTCTTCGCGCTCGGGCAAAAGAATCATCATCAACGACGATCTCCACCTGTCGGAAGATGCCATCTGGATTTCCGATCGCGCCGTTGACGAAGACGGGAATTATGTATTCGGCAATCGCGCCGGCGTGCCGCATAAAAATAATCGCGCGAGCCTGTTCTCTTGCTGGGTCAGCGTAAAAAAGAAATCGGGTGACAAGGACTGGTCGTTCGACAATGATCTTGAGATTCACGATCAGGGCGGATGGATCTGGGTAACAACGGACGAACGCCGCCCGCAAAAGGTCGGCCTGAAGATGCGTAACGTCATCTGGCCGACCGGTTACAATCGCAACAGTCTGGTCCTTTATGCGTATCGCGACGGCGATGATAGCGCCCGCTCTTATGTCTGGACCGCGCCCGACGCAAAGCGTATCGCGCTCAATCTGCGTTGGGTGCAGGCCAGCTGCACGCGCAAGGAAGACTAGCCGCGCGTTTTACTTCCAGGCGTTTTTTCCATCGAGATAAGTTTTGGCGTCATCCAAGCTCGTTGGCTGATAGTCTGCGAACAATCCCGGCGCGTAACGCGGCCGGTACTGGTCGAAGATCGGTTCATAAAGCGCCATGTGCACATCGGGTATCTGATGGCGCGCCCGAAATGCGGCCAAGTTGATCCTCGAGGTTACGGCCTGTTCGAATTTTGACTCCGCCTCCGCCATCACTTCCCCGCGCGGCCCAAAGATCGTCGAACCGCCGGATCCCGCGTCATCGAAGAATCCCGGATTATTTGGCGACACAGCGTTGTTGACGATGACGCTGTAAACGCTGTTATAGATCGAGCACATCTTGATGTCGTCGATGGAAAACCCGCCCGTGGCGGTGCGCAGAAACAGTTCCGCGCCTTTCATCGCCATTGCGCGGAATAGCTCCGGCTCACGCTGCACCGAAGATGTGGTCAGATTACCGATATCGGTGCGGTGCACGGGGATAACTGCGTCCGCGCCGTACATTTCGGTGTATTGATCAAGCACATTGTAGATCGTTGTGGTGAAGAGTTCGAAGCCCGGAAAAACGCCTTTGATGTTGCGCGCCTTCCAATCGCGCGCAATGACAGCCCCGGTCGGATCAATGATACTCGTGATACTGAGAATATGGTTGGGCCAGTCGTCGTCGACGGCGTAGGATCCGAATTTGATATAGCACTCATGTTCGCGTGCTTTTTTGGAAATAATTTCCGTCTCCGGACCCGGGATCTCAAGCGCAAGACGCAAGACCTCCTGCCGGCTCCACGTCGACCAGCCCGTAATGGGAAATTCGTGGAAACATAAAAGGTCTTTTTTTCCGCCGTAAAACTGCGCCTTATCGATCAGCTCCACCATGTGGTTAAGATTGTCGCGAATGCCGCGCCGCGGCGATCCGCCGTCAACGGCGCGCACTCGCGACTGGATCCCTGAAACGGCGATCGTGTCTTTCTTGAGAGGAACGCGTTCGTAGTTCTTGCCGTTCTCAGGGACCGAAAGGCCTGCGCTCAGATCTGGCTTGCGCGCCATGGACCCCTGGCCCAACCCCATCGCCCCTAAGGCTGCGCCGCCGGCGAACAGGCCCCTGCGCGACAGCTTCGGCGGGTTTACTTTGGTCATCCTCTTCTCCCTATTCAGCGTCCAAAAACGTTAGAATCTCCGCCGCCGTCGCTTCCGCTGCTTCGTCGAGGACGGCGCGTTTGATATCGAGGCGTTCAACGATCGAGGCGGACGGCATAACGTTCGCCGCCGCGCGCGTTGCGTCGAGCAATCCCGACTGTGTCGCAATGATCCGTGTCGGCGTCTTCACCTCTGGCAGGCGGTCTTCCCAAGGATATGAAAACGCAGCAATGAAAGCTTCGTTCATACGGGCGCCGGGACGCAATTGTTCAACGAACATTTCAAACGCCCTGTCCGTTGGCTGACCTTCAAGGCGCTTGACGAACCCGGAAGCCCATGGGCCTTCAAGAGAAGCAATGTCCGGCGTGATTACGAGCGGGCCCATCCTGGACAGAAACGCAGTGCGTTTTTCCTCGTCGAACGCCGGAACGTCGATAAGCACAGCGCGGCGTACGCGCTCCGGCCTGTCAATGCATAGCTGCGCCGCCACAAGGCATCCAGTGTGAAAGCCGCAAATGTCGACCGGCGCGCTGTCGGAGCGATCATCAATCACCGACGCCATCGCCTCAGCGAACATTTCGATGGACGCAGGCTCGAGCGTGGGATCGGATCCCCCATAGCCCGGGTAATCAGGGGCAAAAACCCGCCGTGTTGTCCCGACATGCTGCATAACGCCGGTGAAGGCGAGACCGCTGAACGGCGCCGGGTGAAAGCAATAAAGATCCGGCGCACTTGCGTTTTCAGACGCCGCAGCGCGCCAGTGAATCTGCCCGAGCGCGCCTTGGGAGTATCCCTTTGTTGTCTTCATTCGTCGCTGTCGCCCAGCCGCTTCATTTGCTTTAGATAAAGGCGGCGCGTAATCGGGATGAGCACGAGCGGGATGACGCCGTAAATGATCGGCACCGCCGCGACGGCGAGGTTGAGATTGTCCTCGCCGAAAACGCGCGTCGACAAACTGCCCACCGTCGTCGGGCCAAGAAACAGGCCCGAGAGCGAAATCGTCATGTAATACAGCGCCAGCACCTGCCCCCGAATTTGCGCCGGCGTAATCAGAAGCAACGCCGTCACGCCGACGGCGCTGACCATGCCGATTCCAACCGTGTTCACGCACAAGACCGCATAGGCGATGACGCCCGTCGGCATGAGCATGGCGACGGCGCCGGTCGGGACCATGATGAGGAATCCGATAACAAGAAGCCGAAACGGCGCATCGCGAACGCCGGCCTGCATCCAGCGATCCGAGAGATAGCCCATCAGCAAGACGTTGGCGGGACCGATTATCAAAAGAGCGACGCCGTTGATAAACGCATACTGCTCACGCTCCCAGCCCCAGGTGCGTTCAAATGTCGACGGCAAATATCCCTGACTGTAGGCGATGATCGTCATCACCATAACGAGCGAAACGAAGGTGAAATAAGTGGCGCCGTTCTTCGCCACATAAGTCCACGCTTTAAAAATGCTGGCGCCCTGAAGCGCCGTATCACCGCCTACATGGGGGCGTCTTTCGGGCTCTTTCACGAAGAAAAAATACACAGCCAGCAACAACCCCGGCAGACCGACCGTCATGAAGACGAGCTGCCAGGGCGCCAGCAGCCCTAGCATCGGCAGGGTTACGCCGTTTGTCGTCTTCGCCCAAAGCAGCACGCCGCCGCCGATCAACGAGGCAATACCGGCGCCAAGCGTCAGCGCTGCGGTGTAGAATGCGATCGGTTTGCCGCGCTGTTCTTCCGGAAAACTGTCGGCAATCATGGAGAATGCAGACGGGCTCAAAACAGATTCCCCGGCGCCGATGGTCATCCGGGCAAAGAACAACTGCCAAAAATTGGCGGCAAGCCCGGAAACCGCCGTCGCCGCAGACCACACCGCCATGCCGATGCCGACGATCCAGGTGCGCCGCCAGTTATCGACGAACCATCCGATAAAAAGCCCGCTGAATGCGTAAATCAGGCCGAAAGCAGGCCCCAGGATCAAACCGATCTGTTCGTCGGTTAGGCCTAGGTCTTCTTTAATCGGTTCGATGAGCAGACCAAGGATGTACCGGTCGACGAAGCTGAAAACATACGCCATCGTCAGCATCGCAACGAGAAACCATGCGACGCTCGCGGGCGGATAAGGTTTGGACGGCGCTGAGGCTTCGTCGTTCATCTCGGCTCCGACTAAAGCAGGTAAATCACAACAAGATTGCCGTCGAAATCGACAATGCCGATTTCGCGGCCAGTGCGGCCGTCATGGGTGACAAGTTTACCCTCTTCGTAGACGTGAAGACCAAGAGCGCGGGCGCCGGCCATCACCGCGTCGGGATCGGCGGTTTCAAGGACAATGGCGCTGCGTCGCGGAAACGGAACCGGCGCCAATTCAACATTCTTGACCTCGCTAAGGGCCATCACCCGCGGCTGGTCCGGCGCGGAGAGAATGCAAAATCCAATCTCGGCTTCCTTGGGTATTTCAAAGACCGGAAATGAATAACTGTCAGGATTGTGGCCTTTCTGAAACGTCACCTCAAACCCCAACACATCGCGATAAAAAGTCAGCGCCCGCTCTATGTCCGAGACGATGAAATTCGCCCGTTGAAACCGAACTTGAGGCTTTCCCGTCATCTCATCGTCTCCCTAAATCCATTCGTCGGGCTCGCCGCGGACTGAGCAACACTGCACGCCGACATTTTGGCCGTAGTAAAGATTAGCGAGCGCGCGCGGCATGTTCTGAAATCCGTCGACAATGTCCTGGACGGGTTGCAATTTCCCGTCCTTGATCCATCCGGTCATGTCGTCCATCACCGCGTTCCATCGCGGTAAGTGATTGTAGACAAAAAACCCCTGCATCCGGCTGTCCGTTCTGCGCAGCTGTGTATAATTTGACAGCTTGAACGGAACGTCGCGCGTGTATTCGCTGATCGAGCCGCACAAAACGATTCGAGCATGCATGCGGAGGCGATCGAGACATGCCTCAAGCGTTTCCCCGCCGACATTGTCGAAGTAAAGATCAATTCCGTCAGGGCGGAGCGCGTCAAGACGTTCACCTATGTCTTCAGACTTGTAGTCGATCGCCGCCGAACAGCCGTGCTCGAGAATGAAGCGGCATTTGTCCGGGCCGCCGGCGATACCGACAACGTCGCAACCAATGACGTTCGCCGCCATTTGACTCACCATAGAGCCGACGCCGCCGGCCGCGCCCGACAACACCATCAGATCGCCGGGCCTCGGGTCGCCGCAGCCGAAAAACCCAGCATGTGCAGACAACCCCGTCATGCCAAGGACGCCGGCGCCCAATGCCGCGGGCAATCCGTTACTCGGCATCCGGAAAAACTTTTCCTGATCCGTCATGGCCGACACTTTGTAGGTGCGCCATCCCATTTGCCCTTGAACCATCTCGCCTTCGCGCCAATCCGGGTGGCGGGACTTGACGACCTGCGCAACGCCGCGGCCGTGAATGACGTCGCCCGGCTGCAACACGCGTTCGCCGGCGGCGCCCGTTCCTTGCATGTAAAACCGCATCACGGGCGCAAGACCGAGATAATACGTCTTTAGCAGAACCTCGCCATCGCCGGGCTCAGGAATGTCGCCGACCGTCCATTCAAAATCATCGGGCGTGACATTGCCGACAGGGCGATTTTTCACGCGCCATTCGAACAGCGCTTCATCATCAATCGACTTGTCCCTAGACAGGGACTCAAATGCTGAAAGCGCGTCGGCCGCGATCATTTAGGATGAACCCGGACAACCTGGTTGACTTCGAAAAAGTAACCGTCGAGGTCCCAGAAAGAACATCCGATCATGTCTTTTTGGGCCCCGTCAGCGCCGGTGACGGACCATTCGCGCGGCTCGCAATGAATGCGGGAACCAAGCGATCGCGCCCGTTCCACCGCTCCCGCCGCATCTTCGGATGCGACAACAAAAATCGGCGCGCCGAAGCTGATTTCTGTTGGCAGTGTTTCCGGCGCGTCTTGCTTGGGATCGATCCACTCGAGCAAGCCGATCATGCCGATGAGGTCGTGTTTGCATTTCAGAATAACGAGCCGGGTCTTGTCGCCTTTCTTGCCCGCCGCCAATTGGCTGCCGGACAGGGTGAAAGGCGTGTCCATCCAGCGCGTCATGCCGAATACGGTTTCATACCAGTGCGCCGCCTTGTCGGCGTCGCGAACCATCATTGTCGTGCGTTTGATTTCATCTGACATGGCCGAGCCTCAATATTCGTACATTTCGACGCGCACGCCGTTCGGATCGAGGACGGCCATTGAAGTTGACTTTCCGCTGCCGGATTTTCCCAAGGGCGCGACGATGGGAACGCCCATCGCTTCAGCGCGGCGCGCAATCTCTGCGATATTCTGCACGCGATGGGCCAGAATCAATTCTCCTGCGCGAGAGGCGCGCGCGCCGTCTTGATCAAACGGCGTCGGTTCAGCGCCCTCAATTTGGATAAAGCTGACGCCCGCCCGCAGATCGGGATTCTCAATCGTCCACCCCGCCGGCGCCATGGATACGTAGCGCAGGACCTTGTTGTCGCCGACGGCGCCGACGACCTGTCGGGACTTCTCCGCCGTGATGGTCGATTCGCCAATCACGGCGTAGCCAAGCAACTCTCGGTAGAACGCCACGCAGGCGTCAACGTCATTGCTTACAAAGCTCGCCGACCGCAAGGTTCCCTCGATCGGCGTATCGCTTTGCGCAAGCGCGTCGGGCGTTGCGGTAACGGTGACGGCGGCGATGAGAATTGAAATGAAGGCGCGCATGATCGTTCTCCCTAGCGCCCCCGCCAATAAACGTTCGGCGGGCGCACGGCGCCGCGCCGATCTGAATACGCATGGTCGATTGTTGGCCGGCGGTTTCGCCGACCAACGTGGTTTTGGTATCGAGCTAGAACTTCGCGCGAACCACAACACCCCAGCGGGCGCCGTTGCGGTTGTTATATTGGAAGCCGCGGGACTGACCAGCGGACGCCAGCTCGAATACTGTCGAGGGCGTGACGCCCGCAACCATGAAGCTGCCGTTGCCCGGGCTCGGATCGATAAACCGGAGCACGCCAATCGCCGCGTCCTCGTTGGTCAAGTTCTTCCCGTAAAACGCCAAGCTGTACTTTTCGTCCAACTCCAAAGTGATTCTCGCATCGAGCTCGAAGGCCTCTCCGGTCTCGGCGAGGTTTTGGACTTGAGCAAAACGGCTGGAAAGATAATTGCCGTTGACTGAAAACGTAGTCGACAGTCGGTCGTTATTCTCGATCCTGTAATCGGCGAAGAACGACGCCTGGTGGCGCGCCTGCCGCGGCAACTCCTGGCCAACCAACGAACTGTCTCCAAATACGGCGCCTTGAGTCGCTTCGGTGCCGGCTGAGAACTCAGTATCGGTCCAGGCGTAGGTGCCGCCAATAGTGAGGCCAGGCAACGCGTTCGGCGTGAAAGACGTCTCCAGCTCGAGGCCGAAAATGTCTACATCGCCGACGTTCGCCGTCACGGACCCTGTCGTTGTATTGGCGCCAAGCGCGGCCAGGTTTTCCGTCAACTGATAATCGGAAAGCGTTGAGTAGAACCCAGCCAGATTGAGCAGCCATTGATCATCGCAAAAGACGTTCTTTGAACCGAGCTCAAACTGCCAGTTGGTTTCTTCTTCAAACGTCCCGAAACCGAACTGAAAGCCTTGCGCGCCATTAAACCCGCCCGGCTTCGTGCCGCGGGCGGCTGATGCGTATAGCAGGTTCGCATCCGAAGCTTGATAGTTCAGAATGAAGCGAGGCGTCCATGCCGTGAAGGTCGCTTCGACCTCGTCATTCACGCCGTCAAGTTGAACGATCTGGCGGGTGTCAAAATCGACAACCTGTTGGGTGATCGTTTCCTCGGCCCAACGCAGTTCCGCCGTCGCCGTCAAGCGATCGGTAAGATCGTAATACAATGACCCGAAGACCGAAATGTTTTCGGTTTCCGTATCGGTTAGGTCGGCGGGTCCGTAGTCAAACGGCACTAGTGGGACGACAAAAAACTGTCCTAGCGCAGCCGCAATTTCAGCGTTCGCTTGATTGAACGAGTCCAGAGCAGCTTGCTCAAACTGGCCGTCCTCAAAGCGACCCAAGAGATCGCGATCGCGGTCAACGGATTTGAAGTAGTAGCCGCCCAATCGCCAGCGGAAGGGTCTATCCTGCGGCGAGTCGAAGCGCGCTTCCGCAACGAATGTTTCCGTTTCGTCGTCGTCCGTCGTCGTGAAGTCAAACGGGATGAGCCCCACGCCGAAAGGCGATCCCGGCGGGCCCAGGGGAAACGGTCCGAACAGGTGCGCCGTGCCGAAAGAGGTCAGCTGACCGTCGGAATCGAGTTCGTCTCGGAAGTTCTCTTTTGTGTAGCCGATGGTCGTGAAGAAGTTGTACCCATCGGCGAACTCGAAATTGCTGTTGAGGGCGTAAAATTCTTCTTCGCGTTCAAGGCCGCCGCCCTCGCCCAGCGTATTTGACAGCTGATCGGATCCGCTTGGCGTCGGGAAGCTGGTCGGCACGACGCCGTCGAAGAAGGGCTGTACGCCGCCAAGTTGCGTGCCGCCTGGAACGTTGATGTTCAGGTCTTCAAATCCGAGCAGACCGATTGGAAAGTGGCCGTCGTCATCCTCATTGTAGGCGGCGCGAGCGGTAATTTCCCAATTGTCGGTAGGAAGAAACCGAATAACGCCAGAAACGGACCGGGACGATTCGTTACCAACGGAAGGATTGGGATTCGATTCAACGTCAAACTCGCTGTCGAATTCGTAAATTCGTCCTGACAGCGAGAAAAAGAGCTTGTCGTCGATAATCGGTCCTCGGATATTACCAAGGAACTGCATCAGCCCGTCGGCGCCGAATTCCGCCGACACTTCGCCTTCGAATTCGTTGGTAGGTTGACGCGTCGTGATGCTGATCGCGCCCGAATACGTGTTCCGGCCAAAGAGTGCGCTTTGCGGCCCCTTGATGATCTCGATACGGTCAATGTCGCCGAAGTTGATGGAACGAATGGATTGCGGGACGTTTACGCCGTCGATGAAAACGGAGACCCCGGAAGCGCCAAGAATGTTCGCCTGCCCTCGAATGATGGGACGGTCAAACTGACGGCCGAACGGTGAATCAAAAATGAAGCCGGGCGTTCGCCGCGACAGCTCCTCAATATCTTTGATCCCTTGCTCAAACAGGTCCTCCGCGCCGAATGCGGTAACCGCCACGGGAACATCCTGAATGTTCTCTTCCTTTTTCCGAGACGTCACGATGATCGTATCGCGCCGCGAGTCCCGGATTTCCTCCACGTCCTGCGCCGCCGCGGGGACGCTGACCGCCGTCGCCAAGGCCGCCGCAGCCGCCGTGCTCAGCAAATATCCGCTTTTCATGCTCAAAACCCTCCCGTTAAGCCTCTTTCCGCCATCGGTCCGCCGAACCCGTGCGAAAATGATATACCATTTGCAAGTGAACACCGGAATTGATTAGGCTGTCAACGGACCGAATCCGTTGAGGCGCCGCCGGTGTGGCGAAATAGCAACGTCTGGATTTGGGCAAGTTGCGCGCAATCAGGCGAATCCGCCGCTTTTCAGGCGCTGCCGGCGCGGGCGGCGGCCGGTCAAAGGAACGACTGAAAATGATTAACGACAAGCCGCCCGTGGTGCAGCGATTGGACAAGCGGTGTTTTCTTGTCATCTGCCGGGACGCTCCGGGTTCGGCCGATTCGCGGATACGTCATCTGGACGGCCATCTGAAACACGTCGAAGATCATTGGCGCTCTTACGTCACTGCGGGACCGATTCGCCAGCCGGGCGGCGATGACATCATCGGTTCGGCGTTTCTCGTCCTGTCTGACAGCTTGGATTCCGCAAAAACGCTGATGAACGGCGATCCTTACATCACCTGCGGCATGTACCAATCTATTGAGTATACGGAGTTTACCAATTCAATTGGGCTCTTTCCCGGCGGGAAGATTTGGGACACGGTAGACTCGATCCGCGACCGCGCCGCAGGCGGCCCTGTTGAGGAAGCGTAGACGAAAAGAATTCTTGGAGTCGCAAGCGGACGCCAACCGAGGAAGCATTTGGCGCAGCCAGAATCATGTGCGCACTGTTGCGACGCGCGCAATCTGCCGCCGATAGGAGTTACCTCTTCGTCGACCGAAAGCTCTTGGTGCGGCCGTGGCGCGTGAGTTGTGCGGTCGTTCGCGCGCTGCGCGGCGGCGACTGCAGGACCTGAATATTCGGCGTCGGCCTTGCAAGGTCTGCAGCCCGCAGGACGTTTCCAGCGTTGTTGGCGCCGCCCGGGCCTGGAATGGTAATCTGTCCGCCCGGGGTGCGGCCCAGCCGCTGCAACCGTTCGCTGGTCACCGATTCGCGCCGCGCGGGCCGTCCCGGTTTTCGCGACTTCGACGAGCGAAACGTAACGCTGCGGCCGCTCGGTTTGCGCTTCACCACGCGTTTTTCCGTTCGGTTGTAATAGGACCAAGGCTTGCCTTTCGCTTGGCGCGCGGCCGACCCGCGCCCGCCTCGGTTCGCCGATGCGTTGCGTCCCGGAACGGTCGCACGCTGCGAAACGCCGCCGCCGCGCGCGCCGGCGCCGCGCACCCGGTTCTTCGGCCGCGGCATGGCTTTGCCCGATTGCGCGCGCACCGCTGCAAACTGTCCGGCGGCGGCGCCGCGCCGGGAAGTCGCGGCTCTGTATTGTTGCGGCGGCCGGGCGGTTCTCGTGTTCGGCCGTTTGCCCGCGGTAGCCGATCCCCCTGTCGTCCGTTGCGCGCCGGCCTCGGATATGACCACCGGGGTAAAGGCTGTTAGTGCGAATAACGCGCAGGCGGCAATCACCAATCGCAACATTGTCGTTTCTCCTCGCGTTGTTCGCTACTGTGCGGATGCGTCTGCTTCGGCGAAGTCGCCTTCTATGGTCAGAACGTCCAGATTTTCGAAATCGCTAATCGCTTGCAGATAGTCGATGTCCGGATGCGGTTCGCTGGTCTCCGAAAACACGTCAATAAAGCGGTAATCGGCGAGCGCATCTTGTTCCACGGGCACGCCCCAGATCCGCATGCCGCCGACCGCGCCTTTGAACGGCGCGGTTGCGCCGTCCGCCGTCCCGATCCAGACGCCTGAAGCCGTAAGATCGACGAACCCGAACTCGAGCAAGCCTTGAGCCTCCCCATCAATAAAGACGACAACGGCCTCTTCATAAACATTGACGGCGACGTGATGGACTTTTCCGTCAGCGAAATCGAACGGCACATACCCTTCCTCTTCGCCTGACAAGATCCCGAGGCCATCGCGATCGCGCAACAGCGCGATCATGTAAGCTGCGCCCTCTTCTCCCGCGCTTGAGATGATAACAGGATCATAGCCCGGGTCTTCCTCCCAATCGGGCTCGACCCAAAATTCGACCGTACCTCCTTCGGCGAGGGAAAACTCCGGGTCCGGAATTAAGGAAAGCCCGTTGGTCCCATTGAGTTCGATGAAGTCCGGTTGATAGCCTGCGTCTTGAGCAAGCGCGCCGGCGTTGAACACAGTTCCAGCGTAAAAGGCCCCGACGCCGATGGCGGTAATCAGTCTGCGCATTTTTATCTCCACGAATTCAGTGAACGGAAAACTGATCAGCCTTCCCAGACGATGAATGATCTTACTGGCGCCTGAGATCCATTTCGTCGTAGTCGGATCTCAGTTCCTTTGTCATCATTGAATTTCAGTATGACCTCGTCTTCGCCGGCAACGTGCCAGGTCGCCGTCTCCAACGGTATACGCTCGCCAAATGAAAGCGCTTCATACTTTCTTTTCCTGTCGGCGTTGGCGCTGATACGCTTTTTCATGTTGCGCTCGCCGCGGATATGGCGATAGTCGGCGACTTCGGGGCTAAGTCGGACAAGCTCAAACGGGATCGGTTCTTCCAGGTTTTTGCGGATGTCCTCGCGGGTCACGCCGCTGGCGGTCAGGCGGTCAATTTCAGCTTCGTCCGGCGCGAGGAAAAACCTGCCGTCGCTGCTGAATATTGCGCCGCGGGTCGTTCCGTAATCCGTTTCGACAAATGAGAAATAATGATCGGGCCATTCCTCGGCGCTGAAGAACCCGGTCAGCGCCGGCCGTTTCTGCGCCGCGACGGCGTCGGCGGAAACGCGTTGAAACTTGATGGGCTTGGCGTCCGGATAGACATTGAGATGCAATGATCCGTCAAATTGCGGATGCCATCTGCTCTTCTCGTTCACGAGACCTTGAATGCTGATGAAGTCAAACCACTCCGGGTCAACAACGCCCACCTCAAGGGCCCTAAAAATCTCGCCGCGAGGGATATTCATCACTTTGGCGCCGTATCCGTAGCCCCCTTCCGCTGTCCGCTTGAGACTGTAAGGGCGCCTGAAGTGATGCCCTTCCCGGCTATAGATTTTAGCGAAGTCGATTCTGAGGTCCTCCATTGCGTGCGCCAATTGAGGAAGAGGCTTATGCGTTCCCTCCTTGATCCGCGAGCTCATCAGTTCGGCAAAGCTGCGTCCGTCCAGTCCGGTGATTTTTAGGGTGGATCTGGCGTAATCGTTGCGCGAAAACGAGAGCATCATGTCGGGAAACTGGTCTGAGACATATTGACCGTTCAGGGTGGTGTCGACGATCGGCCAATCCGACAATCCCGCCGCCCGCAGCGACATGTAGTTGGCGATCCGGCTGGCGAGCTTGTCGCGCACCTTGCCGGTGACGTCTTCTTCACCCGGAAAGTTCATCGGATTGAGCAACTCATCGATAGGGCGAAGGTCCAGCAGTATCGGATACGGCGTCTGTCCCGCCGCATATCCCTTTTCATCCCACGACCCATTGCCGCCGACCGCCTCGAACGTGCTTTTTTCGTCGCTGGAGCCGCTTCCCGAACCGGAGCCGTTGGTGCGTTCGTTTTGGACGTAGGCTTCAACCGCCGCGTAAACCGCTTCCGCTTCCACGCTCGCGCCGTCAGACTCAAAACGATCCCTGCGACGATACGTTTCCTGCTCTGAATAGGAAAACGTCATCTTGGCGTTGGCGCCGTAGGTGACGGCGTAAGGATAGTGCGTGCCGAATTTATCGATAATCCGGTCGTACATTTTCGGTTCGTCGTCGCCGTACCGGCGCGCGTCTTCGACAGCGTCAATGAAGTCCGGATGCAATTGAATATAGGGGTGATCCAGAACGAGCGCATATTGCTTCGTACGCGAATAGCCGACCGCCTGTGACGCCATGTTGGACGAACGCATGGTGTTCGCCGTCTCCCGGACAAAATCGACGCCGACAGAAAGGCTGGGATGGGCTCCCGTCACGTCAGCCGCTTTGCCGATCCGGGCCTTGCCGCCATAGGACCACCGGTTCTTGTCTTGAATTTCGCGCTCAGACGAACTTGACGTTCGCGTGTAAACCATCCCCTGGTCAATTTCCTGCACGAGATGAAATCCGAGCGGCACCGTTCGCCGCTCCAGGAGACGATAGCGTTTGCCGTAAACTTCCTCGAAAACCTCTGCGCGGTCATTGCGCAGGATACGGAATGGATCTTGTTTGGTGATGTCGTAGCCTTTTCGGCTCGCAATCATGTTCTCCATGTTGAATGGAAACAGGAAGAGCTCGTCCATCGCATATTGCTTTTCCATGGCCGCGCTGGTGATCCCGGGGCTTGGACGCTTGAACACTGCATTATCTATGCGCAGACGGATGAAGCCGCTGCGCGAAACATCAATTGTCAGCGTTTCGCCGAACGCGTTTTTCTCCCGCGCCTTGTATGTTTTTCGTTTGCCGCCGCGCTTTAGAACTTCTTCCAGCGCAACGCCGTCGTCGCTGGCGAAGATGCTCGTCGTCTCGGCGTCAAATGCGTCGGTGATGATGAGTTCGCCTTCCATCTCATCGCCGTTGGCAACGATCAGAAACCGCGGCGTAGTGTAGGTGCCGTGCGCCAGCGCGCGCATGGAAGGCGTTCCGCCAGCCCAGCTTTCCGGATCAACCGATTTATCAAGCAGAATGATTTTATCTTCGCGCCAAACGCCGTCGAGCCGCGACCAACAGGACGCATTGTTTGCAGCATCCGCTGTAATCTCCGCGCTATCGATGGGCTGGCCTTGTAAAATCCGTGTACGCGTCTTTGTTTGAATCTCGCGATCGCCGGATACGCGGTTCCGCTTCAGGTCCGCCACGCCGCCGTCGTCGTCGGATTGCGGCAGCGCGACGTCTTCGCATCCGTACCAAGCATCATCAGGGCCGGACAATGGCGGATCTTGCGGCTGGGCGAGCGAAGCGCCTGAAAACAAAAACAGCGCTATCAGCGACTGCGAAAATGTTCCGATGCGCATTGTCGTCCCCTCCGCCTGTGCTCGTTATCTCGAGCCAGCAATCACGTAAGCCCTACAGAATTTTTGCGTTTGCGTCTATGACGCCGTGCCAGGAAGTCAAACCCCGGCGCACGGTTAGGTGTCGGAGTGCTGGTCGCGGCGCCGGAAAGAAGCGTTTCCTGAGTCGCGCCTTCGCACGCTGCACAAAAAATATCTGCGCCCGACACATCCGTCGTCAAACCATCGCTGTTGATCCTAACGCGCCCGATCTTTTCGGTTCATTGAAGCTGACAGCTTGCGTTGCGACAATCGCAAAAGAAACCTCTCAACACAGTTTTGAGTAACGCCTCTACGCCTTAATGACGCAATCGCACTGACAGGTAGACAAACCTGCGCGTCATGATGCGGGCGGCGCTACGGAGTCGCGCTGCACCAGCCTTGCGGGCTCCACAACCTCTTGTTCAGGAGGCGGCTCTCCGCGCTGTGCGGCGATTATCAGCTCGACGGCAACGGCGGCGGTTTGGGCGATCGGCTGATCGATAGCGGTGAGCGGCGGCTGACAAAATCTCACACCCGGCGTGTCTTCAAAGCTGATAAGCGACAAATCGTTAGGCACCGACAGGCCTAGTTCGCCAGCGGCTTTCAGTGTGCCGAACGCCATCTGATCATTGTTGGCGATTATAGCCGTCGGGCGACTTTTTCCCGTGAGCAATTGACGCGCCGCCGCCATCCCGGATTCGAAACTGAAGTCTCCGCGAGCGAAAAGGCCCTTTGTTGAGAGATTCAGCGCTTTCATTGAGGCTCTCCAACCGTCTTCACGCCACTTGCTGAACTCGTAGTCAGACGCGCCGGCGATGAACCCGATGCGCCGATGCCCAAACTGATGGAGGTGCTCCGTCGCCAACTGCGACGATCTCTCGTCATCCATCGAAACCGGAATGCCGTCGCCGTTACTGTGAGCGCCAATCCTGACAAAGGGCACGCTCTCGGCCGCGAGGAGTTTGATGACCTTCCCATTGTTTGAGTGGGGCGGCGTCAGGATCACGCCGTCTGGCTGGAGCGAGGCGATCGCCGCCGACAATTCGCGCTCGACGTGATCATCATGCGTGTCCACCAATTCAATAAGCAAGCGGTAGCCATGCTCAGCGCATTTAAGCATCCCGCCGAGCAACATCTGGTCAACCCAATCATTGCCTTCCCGTTCGCGCCACTGCGCGATCGTGCGCTCGCGGTCATTAAGGGCGAGAATCAAATAGGACCGAGAACCGCTCATCCGCTGCGCCGCGATTGACGGCACGTATCCCAGCTTGTCGATCGAAGACTGCACCCGCTCTTTCATCGCGGGACGAACATTCGGCTCCTTATTGATAACGCGGCTGACCGTTTGCAAGGAAACGCCCGCGTCGGCGGCGACGTGCTTGATCGTTACTGACTGACGCCGTCTGGCCATACTTCCTAGACCTGTTCGTGGTTCCTCTGGCTTCGACCCGGCAATCGACAACTCGAAGGTCTTACTATAACACGAATCTGCGGCAAACGCTCTAAACGCGCGGCTTTTTGTGATCCGCGACGCGCTGACAGCCCTGCGCCCAATCGATCAACATTCCGTCGGCGCGGCATTGTCGCTGACGACGGCTCTAGTGGTTTCAATACGCCGTTACCCGAACGCAAGAACGGGCGCGATACAAAGTTGCTGATGAAATGACGCATGCGGCCGGCCTCAGCGAAATCTTCGGCGACTGCTTTTGCGCTTCATAAACACCTCAATTCGATACGCCTCAGATGACCTTATGGAAAAAGGGCCCCTGATGAACAGAAGCCCTCTTTCCGGGAGGATTCACATGAAAACCGCCCGTGTCAGAACGAAAACCGCATGAGGAACGAGTATCGTCGGTCATTTCGGAACGCCGAACGCGTGACCCGCGTCCCGTCAAAGTCGATAACCTGCGTCGTCTCGGTGATTTGATCCAGCAAGTTCACCGCCTGAACACCGACCTTCACGCTGTCGGTCACGTCATAGAAGATCGACGCGTCAAGCTGCCCGCCTGATTCTTGCCAAATTGGCGAATACGGCCAGATGTCATCGCGAGGCGTGATCAGGAATTCCGACCGCCAATTATACGCCGCGCGCATGGCCAGTGGACCCATTTCATAAAAGACGGTCGCGTTGACCGTATGCTTTGAGATCCCGGCCAAAGGCTGACCGTCTGTAAACAGCCCGCCGCCAAGCGGATCAACGGCGGTCGTTACCGACGCCTGTCCCACGGACGACAAGTTCGGATTAGTGAAGTCGCTGCCGTCTACATATGTATATGTGACCTGCGTGCCCAATCCGGCGAGAAGGCCAGGCAGGAAGTCATATGTTTGCTGATGGGTAAATTCGATGCCCTTCAGATTACCGCCTTGATCATTGGACGGACCTTCGACGAGAACATCCACAGATGTTCCGGTGTCACTGGTGTAGTTTACCGTCGAGAAGCCCGTATTCACGAAGCCCGAGATATCCGTCAGGAAAACTGACAGCGTGATGGCGCCCACATCGTCGAAATACCATTCCGCTGACAGATCATAGTTCCAGGATTCAACCGGGCGCAGGTTCCGGTTGCCCGTCTGGATGGTGAAAAGCGGACCGGTGTCGAGCGTCCCTGCGTCTCTCAGCGCAATGGTGTTGTCGGCGATAAACCCGCCTGCGCGGAACAATTGCAGGTCGGGCCGCGATATGCCTTTCGACACGGCGAAGCGGAACAACAAGCCGTCGCCGACATCGAGCTTGGCGTTAAAACTCGGCAGCCAATGATCGAACGTGATGTCGCGATCATCAACAATGACTTCCCCGGTTAAGGCGGCGGCGTATTCAGCAACCCGGTCGGGCGACAACGAACAAACGCCCGGCAGCACGGCGCCGACCAGACCGCTGGAGAATACGCAAAAATCATTGATCTCATCGACTTGCACGATGCCGTCGCCGTTGCCCCCGGCCGCTACGGCGTCAAACTGGTCCGGTGTCGGGAATCCGATTAGCCCTCCGGTCTTGACCGTTGTTTCGACATAACGAACGCCGAAATTGCCTTCGAGCAGGAAGCCGTTGTCGAACTCATGTCCGTAGTCGATCCGCGCATATCCAGCTAATGTTTGTTCCGAAACATCCGACACCTGATCCGGGCAGAACGGATCGCATTCGACCGTTTCGCCGGTCACCGCATTTGTGAAGGTTCGACCATTGATGCCGTATGTGGCGTTCGGCGTTTGGGAGAAGATGTTGATCTCTTCAACCTGTTGATCCGTCGCGCCAGAGAGGTATTCGCCAAGAAAATCATCTCCGCCAAAGAACCACGCCGCGCCGCCGGGAATGGGCGTCGGCGCGTTGCCGCGTTGAAACCCGTTCGCGAACGGGCTGCGAAGTTGCGAGTAGTCCGGGAAATCGTCCGTAAAGGCGCCGCCGCCTGTCGCAAATTCCTGACCAGGAAGGCCGGTGTACAAACGCCCCGGAATAAATCCGTTCCCAAACGGTCCCGGCCCGCTAACGCCGCATCCGGGTCCTGCGCCCCAAGGCGCGCAACCGGCGCGGCCGGCCCATGGCGCGGAGAGATTGCCCCACGTGCTGAAGTTCGTGTTTCGCGTGACCCGATCACGTTCCGCCCAGCGCGCGCCGAAACGCGCCGCCTTGAAGAAACCGTCGTCGCTAATGTCGTACTCGCCGTCAAAACGAACGCTGTTGAGGTCGCCTTCATTCAGCTCGGCGCTATCGAGCGCAAACCAGTAATAGGTATAGAAACCGCTGGAGAGATAGTCGTCCGGCGCGCCAGGCGTGAAGCTCGGATTGATGAACTCGACCTGGGGCGTTGATCCGGTAAGGTCCAGCGCAATATCCGCCCAAGATTGCATGGCGCCGATAATGGAGTCGCGCCGCAAATCAGACGTGATCCGCTGCGCCTCCACATTGAAGCGAAGGCGGTCGGTCGGCGAATAGGAAAGATCAAAAGAGAAATCTTGGGTCTTCGCGTCTGTTGCGCGGTCAAACCGCAATGCTTCAAAAGGAAGACCGCCGAACGGGCTCGCATAACCGCCGGCGTCCGTGCGCGATAAAATCCCGCTTTGGAAAAGGCCATTGTTGTCGAACTGCCACGTCGTCCCCGGGGCCGGCACGGCGATGATGTCGGTGTCGCTGTTGACTTGCGCCAACAGTGAAAACTCTTCTGTTTCGAAACTGGTTTCCGAACGCAGCCATTCAAAGGTGGCGAGCCAGCGCCCGTCCGGGCTTTCATACTGCGCTACGGCCGAAAACGCCTCGCGTTCACGATACAGATCCGTTGTGCGAACCCCCGCCCCTTTGGGAACGATAACCGAACCGGCTGGCGGGAAATTTGTTGAATCAAACAAAGGATCGCCGTCGAAGCCGCCATCGATGACATTCAGGGCGCGAATACATGTGCCGTCCAATGTAGGCGCGCGGTAACAAGGGTCCGTTACTTGCGATGCGTCTGTTCGGCTCCTCAACTCCGAATAGGCGTATCCCGCCTGAAGACCAAAGGTGCCTGCATTGGTTTCCCAGTTATTCGAAATCAGGCCGGAAAACTCAGGCGACCATTCCTCGCTGAGATCGCCATAATTGGCGCCGATGGTGCCCGCAACTTGGAAGCCGTCTCTGTCCAGCGGCTTTCGAGTAACAAGATTGACCGTACCAGCGATTGCGCCCTCGATCATGTCCGGCGTGACGTTTTTGAAAACTTCGACACGGCCCAAGAGTTCAGGCGAAATATCGTTGAAGCTGAGAACGCGGCCGCCTGTTGCGGAGAAAATTTCGCGCCCGTTAAGCTCAGAACGCACAAACGGCAGACCACGGATGATAACGCCAGTGCCTTCGACAGAGAAACGATCCGGGTCCGTTGTTTTCTCGAAGCGGCCGATATTGACGCCGGGCACGCGTTGCAGCGATTCAGCCACGGAACGATCTGGAAGAGCGCCAATGTCTTCCGCCGTAATCGCATCGACAAACGTCTCCGCGTTCTGTTTCAAATCCTGCGCAGACTTAAGTGACGAACGAAACCCCTGAACGACAATGACGTCGCCGTCTTCTGCGGCGAGCGTCGCGTCATCGTCCTGGTCCTGCGCAACCGCTGCAGGGCTCAGCACCATCGAAATCGCCAGGCTTGACGCCGCCGCGAGCATCGCAGAGCGATTTGATGGTGAGCCAAATTGAATTGGATTTTTCTTGTTCACGGTCCCGCTCCCTAAAACGAAGGACTTTTTCGCCCCTTATTGATTTTCGCATTAGCATCGAATGTGAACGTTCACAACTTAAAAAGTGAACGTTCCCAAATCGTCCCAGCCTTGTTACATAATTGTCTCACACAACGTGGCGCCCTTGCTGCAGCGCAAGATGACGGAGTGAACTGTTATGGCAATTGGCAAAATCGTAATCGTCGGCGGCGGGACCGCAGGATGGATGGCGGCGGCTGCACTGAGCCGTTTAAAATCCGGCAATCCCCTTACGATCCAACTTATCGAATCCGAACAAATCGGCACGGTTGGCGTTGGCGAAGCGACAATTCCGCCCTTTGTGGAATTCAACCAACTGCTGAACATCGACGAACCGGCGCTTCTCTCTGCGGTTCAGGGAACGTTCAAGGTCGGCATTCAATTCGTGAATTGGGGAAACATCGGCGACAGTTACATCCACCCGTTTGGCAATTACGGCTATGAAATTGGCGGGATCTCGTTTCACCAGATCTGGCGCAAATTACGGAATGACGGGGACAAAAGGCCGCTTCAAGCCTTCAATCTGGAAACCATGGCCGCCTATTTTGGCAAATTTGCGCGGACCGCTGATTATCAGCGTGAAGATCTTCCGCCCATGAATTACGCCTATCACATTGATGCGACCGCCTATGCGCGTTTCCTGCGCTCGGATGCTGAATCGCGCGGCGTTGTCCGACGCGAAGGCAAGGTCATTGACGTGTCTTTGGATAGTGAAACCGGTTTTGTCACGTCCGTTACGATGGACGACGATGAAATTGTCGACGGCGACTTATTTATTGATTGTTCAGGCTTTCGCGGCTTGCTGATCGAACAGGCCCTGAAGACCGGTTACGAAGACTGGCGCCAATTTTTGCCGTGCGATCGAGCCGTCGCGCTACCCTGCAAACGAGAAGACGGCAGCCCCCCGCCTCCCTTTACCCGCGCCACCGCCCACACCGCGGGCTGGCAATGGCAAGTGCCGCTGCAACATCGAAATGGTAACGGCCATGTCTATTGCAGCGAGTTCATGGACGACGACGAAGCGCACGGCATTCTCGTTAACAATATCGCCGGCAAACCGGGCGCCGACCCGAATTTTCTCCGCTTTGTAACGGGCCGGCGCAAAAAGTTCTGGAACAAGAACGTGGTCGCGCTGGGCCTGGCGGCTGGCTTTATGGAGCCGCTGGAATCAACATCGATTCATCTCATCAACACCGGCATCAACAAGCTTATCGCCGTGCTTTCCCTGGAGGGCGTCACACAAACTCAAGAGGACGCTTTCAACCGCCTGACCGGCAAGGAGTATGCGCGAATTCGCGATTTTCTAATTCTGCACTACAACGCGACGAAGCGCGACGATTCGGATTTCTGGAATCACTGCCGGACGATGAAAGTGCCCGAAACGCTGACTGAAAAAGTCGATCTATTCCGGGCGAACGGTCAGATTTTCCGTGAAGACGACGAGTTATTTACCGAGACAAGCTGGGCGGCGGTGATGATGGGCCAGGGAATTGAGATGGAAGGGTATACGCCGGTTGCCGATTCCCTAAATGCGGCCGAGATCAAACCCGAAATCGATGGGATGGAACAATCGATCCGTTACTTGGTGCAAAGACTGCCCGGTCATGGTGATTTTTTGAGTCGCTATTGTCCGGCCGCGGGGGCGTAATCCTGGTTGAATTGGCCCAACAAACTGCCCCGACAGGACCCGAAATCGTCCCCAGCTGGTCAGTCGTTGTGGCGGAAACACGGAATTAAGTCGTGCGGCGCTATGCCTCTGAAAAAGGCGGCGCACTCTCCGATTACTTCGCTTCGCGCAGATGGCGCGGCGGCTTTCCGCAGGAGTTCCTAATAATGATGTTATGCGGAACAATATTTTTCTCGGTATGGATTTCGCCGTCTTCGCCGGGCTCAACACGGTTCAGAATGTCAACCGCGGCCCGCGCTATACCGCCATAGGGCTGGGCGACCGTTGTCAGCGACGGCCAGATAATTTCAGCGATGGGCGCGCCGTCAAAACCGGCGACCGAAATATCTCTCGGAACGCTTAAACCCAGTCGGCCCGCAGCCATGTAGGTCGCGGCCGCCATCTCATCGCTTGCCGCAAAAATGGCTGTTGGCCGCGCCTCAGCGGTGAGCATTGTCTCGGCCATTTCCAATGCCCGCCGGAAATCAAAGCGGCCTTCGGAGACAACGGCGCCAGTCCCGCGACGACCGGAAGCCGCCTCCATGGCATCCAAAAAACCGGTTCTACGCAAAACCGATGCGGCATGATCGGGATGCCCGGCGATGTGTCCGATACGGCGATGGCCAAGCTGCAAAAGGTGCTCGGTAATTTCCCGCGCAGCGCGTTTGTCATCCATCGCGACCGAGGAAACCCCCGACTTTTCCCGTGACGGCGAAATCAAAACGTATTTGACGTCGCGCTCCGCCAGGCAATCATGAAGCGCCCTGGAATCGCACATTGGGGGCACCAAAACCATGCAACTCACCTTGGTCCGATCAAGGAACGCCTCAAGTTGCCGTTTCCATTGACGCTTGGTCTCATCAAACAGGCCGACGGTGAGATATCGCCCCGCATCTGAACACGCCTGCATCATCGCGTGATTTAACTGGGACTGGTAGCCGCTGCTCGGGTCGCTGTAGAGCATGCCGATCGCGGTCGATTTACCGGACCGCATTTGCCGGGCGGCGGCGCTGGGCCGGTAATCAAGGTCGCTCATCGCCTGGCGCACTTTCCGGCGCGTTTCCGACCGGACTCTCGCCTCGTTGTTCATGACCCGTGAGACAGTCTTGATCGAAACTCCGGCTTTCTTGGCCACATCGATGATCGTCGGCATTTCCATTTTCCGCTTTATGACGCTGGCGCGAAAGGCGCAGATTTCAGCGCTCCCGCCGCTGAACCCAGTATCGATGGATTGACTTATGGAGCAAGGAAAGACAATGATGACAAGGTTGTCTTTTTTTGCGAACCGCCTATTGATCTTCTGTTGCCGAGGAGCCGGCGTCCGATGAACCGAATTTTCAGCATAGTGATGTCCTGCGGCGCCCTGATTGCCGCCGGATGCCAACAGGCGCCAGATACATCGGCGCAAGAATTGTCAGACGCGGACTGGCGCCTTGTATGGCAGGATGAATTCGACGGCCAATCCATAAACGATGCAAATTGGACGCACGCTGTTGATTGCTGGGGCGGGGGCAACAACGAAAAGCAGTGCTACACCGATGCGGCGTCCAACTCGTCGGTTGACGGCGGCGTTCTCACTATCACCGCACGCTTGGAACCTTCGCGCGGATTTGCGCTTCCCGAAAACCTCCGCGCAGAAGCGTCCGCGGACGAGCAGGAACGCACCGTCGAGCAACCCTTTTCGTCGGCAAAGCTCATCACCAAAGGCAAAGCGGACTGGCGGTACGGTCGCTTTGAAATCCGCGCGAAACTTCCTGTCGGTCAAGGCACGTGGCCGGCGATTTGGATGCTTCCCGCCGACGACGTCTACGGAGGATGGGCCGCTTCCGGAGAAATCGATATTTTGGAGGCGGTCAATCTCGGCGCGGTCTGTGACACCTGCACCGACGGCGTAGAAAACCGAATCCTTGGGACCTTGCATTTCGGCGGCGAGTGGCCAAACAACGCCCATAAGGGAGGCAAAACAGTTCTCCCGCCGTCGGAGGACGGATTTCATGTTTTCGCCACTGAGTGGAAGGAAGGGGAGATTTCGTGGTTTGTCGACGGCAAGCATTACTCAACGCTCACGTCGGAGTCGTGGCATACTGACAGCGAACTGGCTTCTGGAAGGCCCGCCGCCCCGTTCGATCAGAACTTTTACCTGATTATCAACCTCGCGATTGGCGGCCATCTCGCAGAAGACAACAACGAAAAAGGCGTTTCAAACGCCGGTTTTCCAAAAACCATGCAGATTGACTGGGTCCGTGTTTATCAGCATGCCGATGAATCAGCGCTGAACCAGTGACTACGACCCAAAACTACAAGACTCGGCCGGAAGACCGCGTCCCCACCTCGCAAAAATTGGTGTATGGGTCCGGAGCCTTCGTCAACAACTTGCTCGCCGATTCCATCGGACGCATGGTCATCATCCTAAATCTCGGCCTTGGCATGAACCCGGCGCTTGTCGGTTTGTTGAGCGGCTTGCCTCGCCTGATGGACGCGTTGACCGATCCGTTGATGGGTTACGTTTCCGATAACACCAAATCGCGATGGGGTCGGCGTAGGCCCTACATCTTCGTCGGTGCGATTGCAGTGGGGCTTTGTTTCATTGTTCTGTGGCAGCTCCCCGATGGGAAAAGCGAGAGTTTCTATTTCTGGTATTTCTTGATTGGGTCTCTGGTTTTTTTCATTGCCTACACAATTTTTGCAACGCCTTGGGTCGCACTGGGCTATGAGATGACGCCGGACTATCATGAACGCACGCGATTGATGGGCGTTCAGAACTTCATTGGACAATTGGCGTATCTTGTCACGCCGTGGCTGTTGTTCGCCACCCAGTACGAACCTCTTTTTGACAACATGGTCGACGGCGCGGCCGGCCTGGCGATCGTTATCGGCGTTTTTGTGATCTGCGTCGGGGTGTTGCCGGCGATTTTTTTGCGGGAACGGTTGAAGGACATTGCGCAAAAAGAACATGATGCGCATCACGCGCCAAGCCGGTCGAAACTACAGGCTATGGTCGACAACGTCGTCGACTTTGGCAAAGGCTTCTGGAACGCTCTCAAGTTCAAACCGTTTTTGAAACTTTGTCTTGCAACGTTTCTTGTCTTCAACGGATTCATTCTGATCGCCGCGTTCCAGTCATATATTATCATCTATTACGTTTTCAGCGGAGACACCGTTGAGGGCGCCAAATACGCCGCCTATGTCGGCACAGCGACGACGGCGTCTGCATTTGTTGTGATCGCGATTGTGACGTGGGTCAGCACCAAAATCGGCAAGCGCCGCGCTTTTGCGCTCGCCATGGGGCTTGCCATCCTGGGCTACATACTGAAGTTCTTTAGCTACAATCCGGATTATCCGCTTCTCGTATTGCTGCCGGCGCCGCTGCTCGCATTCGCGCTGGGCGGATTGTTCACGCTGATGCCGTCGATGATGGCCGATGTCGTCGATCTGGACGAATTGAACACCCAAGAACGCCGCGAAGGCATGTACGGATCAATTTATTGGTGGGTCGTAAAGCTTGGTCAAGGCGTCGCGCTCGCCGGCGGAGGAATCCTGTTAAACGTGACAGGTTTCGACGTAAATCTTGGCGGGGACCAGTCGGCGCAAACGCTCTTGCTTCTAAGGCTCTTCGACGCCGGAATTCCAATCGCCGGATTGCTGATCGCGGTTTGGGCCGTCTTCACCTTCGGCATCACCCAGGAAAAAGCACGCGAAGTCCGCAATGAACTCGAAAGAATTCGGGGCGTAGCGCCCGCCACATGACAATCAGCGCCGGCGTCCGGCTCCGGCAACCTTCCAGACTAGCTTGCAGGGAAATGCGCAGTGAACAAGGTGATTTCGTTCGAACACGCTCAAGCGCAGCGCAGCGATGAAGCGATCGAAGACAAGGTCCGGTCTCTCATCCAACAGATGACCCTGGCCGAAAAAATTGGTCAGATGCGCCAGGTAGACGCTACCTGCGACAGGATTTCCGACAGCCTTGCGGAAGACGTGCGCACGGGAAGCATCGGTTCGGTTATCAACCAGACCGATCCGGAACTGTGTAACGAGCTACAACGCATCGCAACACAGGAAAGCCGCCTCGGCATTCCGTTGCTCATCGCGCGCGATGTCATCCATGGATTCGGGACAATCATGCCTATCCCGCTTGGGCAGGCCGCTACCTGGAATCCCGATCTGGTTCAACAAGCCGCAAGTATCGCCGCGCAGGAAGCTGCGAGTTGCGGCGTGAATTGGACATTTTCGCCGATGATCGACATTTCACGCGATGCGCGCTGGGGGCGCATTGCGGAGAGCCTTGGCGAGGACCCCTATCTGACGGCAACCCTGGGCGTCGCCATGACGCGAGGGTATCAGGGCGACGACCTTGCACAGGCCGACTCGATCGCTGCATGCGCCAAACACTTCGTCGGCTACGGCGCGTCCGAAAGCGGGCGCGACTACAATACGACGAACATACCGACGAATGAGTTGAGAAACGTCTATCTGCCGCCGTTCAAAGCGGTCCTCGACGCCGGGGCCCAATCGATCATGGCGTCCTTCAGCGATATCGACGGCGTACCCGCGAGCGCAAACGGTTTTCTCATGCGCGACATATTGAGAGACGAATGGCGTTTCGACGGCATCGCCATCAGCGACTGGAATTCGATCTCACAACTTGCTGTGCATGGCTTGACCGCTGATGACCGCGAATCGGCGCTCCAGGCCGTACGCGCCGGCCTTGATATTGAGATGGCGGGTGATGCATATGACGATCACCTCAAGGATCTGGTGATGGAAGGAAAGGTCTCAATAGAGCTGGTTGAGACTATGGTCGCAAACATTCTCCGTACCAAGGTTCGTCTTGGCCTCTTCGAAGACCCATTCACAAATACGAACTCATTCCCTTCCATCGGCTCACCTCAAGCGCTGGACGTCGCAAAAAGCGCAGCGATCGAAAGCGTTGTCATGCTAAAAAACGACAACAACGCATTGCCGCTCGCGATCGAGTCCCTGCAATCGATCGCCGTAATCGGTCCGATGGCCGATGCGCCATACGAACAGTTAGGCACCTGGATATTTGATGCAGACACGAGCCTGAGCGTGACGCCGCTTCAGGCGATCAAGCAGGTTGCGCCTAGCGATGTCACCGTACATTTCGCACGGGCGATGGCGTCAACCAGAAGCAAATCGACGGAGCTTTTTTCTGAGGCCGTCGCTGCAACAAAAGCATCGGACGTCGCGCTGGTTTTCCTGGGCGAGGAGTCAATCCTGTCAGGAGAGGCTCATAGTCGGGCCGATATCGGCCTGCCGGGCAATCAAACTGATCTGGTCAAGGCGCTGAAAGAAACCGGCAAGCCGGTTGTCGCCGTTATTCTTGCTGGTCGGCCGTTGACGCTCGGAGACGTCATTGAGCACTGTGACGCGGTTTTCTTCGCCTGGCATCTTGGAACAATGGCCGGCCCGGCGATCGCCGACCTCTTGTTCGGCGCCGCCTCTCCTTCCGGAAAACTACCTGTCAGTTTCCCAAAAATGGTCGGGCAGATACCGATTTACTACAACCACAAAAACTCAGGCCGCCCGCCCTCGCCGGACACCGTTATTCATATCGACGAAATTGAGGTTGGAACGCCGCAAACATCGCTGGGGATGACGGCATTTCATCTCGACGCCGGATATGAACCGCAGTTTCCTTTTGGGTTTGGACTTAGCTACACCGAGTTCAAGTATGATGACCTCAGACTGAGCAAGGAAATCATCGGGCCCGACGATACCCTTACAGTCAGTGTCCAAATCTCAAACGTGGGAAAAAACGCGGGCAGCGAAGTCGCGCAACTTTACATTCGCGACTTGGTTGGCAGCGTAACCAGGCCAGTCCGCGAGCTTAAGCGTTTTTCAAAGTTTCGCCTTGAGGCCGGCGAAACACGTACAATAGAATTCCCTCTTTCCGTAGAGGACCTTTGCTTCTGGCGACGGGACGGATCCTATGGATTTGAACCCGGGCGGTTTTCCCTTTGGGTTGGCGGAAGTTCCATGGGCGATTTGAAAGCGGAATTCGCCGTCACCGAGCAATAAGCGGTGCCGGCCCCGTTAATTGTATGATCGCCCGATAAAGCGGAATTCGCCATGCGCGCTATCCCGGCGGCATTGCGAGTAAACAGGATTCGCGTGAATTGGGGTTTATGAATGAGGCATTTCCTAAGGTTATTGGCAATCGGATTCGCTACCGCCTTGCAGGCCAGCGAACCAGTCTTGTCGATTGATGCGTATGTTGCAGCCGAGCTGCCTGCTTCGGGAGCGCCCGGCCTCGCCTATGCGGTCGTCGAGAACGGCGAGGTCGCTTCAAATGCACATGGAGAAATCCTGAAAGGACGCGGCTCCCCCGTACTGACAGACACGCCTTTTCTCATCGGCTCCATTTCCAAGAGCTTCACCGCCATGGCGATAATGACCTTGGTGGAAGCCGGCGAAACTGATTTAGACGGGGAAGTTTCGCGATATCTCGACATATTCAGGGACCGCCCGTCCGGTGCGATCACCATCCGACAGTTGCTAAGCCACACCAGCGGGTATTCAACTCGGCAGGGCAACGACACCCACATTGACCGGACCGATACCGGCGATGAACTCCGACGCCAGGTAGAGCGTATCGCACAATGGTCTCCCGCCCACGCCCCCGACGCCCGTTGGCAATACTCCAACGCGAACTATCTGATTCTCGGAGTCGTGATCGAAGAAGTGAGCGGGCAGGACTTCGCGAGCTATGTTGAATCAGAAATCCTCGAACCCATTGGCATGGAGCATAGCTTTGTCGCCGACGGCGAGAGCCATGACGGGATGGCGGTTGGGCATCAGCCCTGGTTTGGCTCTAAACGTCCTCTGAAAGATAACAGGACCAATCGCGTAACGGCGCCGGCGGGCGGCGTCGTTTCAAGCGCCAATGACCTCGGGCTCTATCTGGCGACCATGTTGAACGGTAAGGACGATATAATCAGTGCCGAGAGTAAGTCCGCGATGTTGCGCCCGGCAAGCGCCGCGTCGCCTTTTTATGGCCTTGGCTGGTATTTCAATGCCGTTACCGGCGAGTCACGCCATGGGGGCCTCAGCCCAGGTATTGAAACGCTCGCAATCCTCTCACCCAAGGAGGGAAAGGGAACGGTCGTCCTGATTAACGCCAATAGCGGAATGGGATTTGGCGTGAACACAGCGCTCTTCAACGGTGTCAGCGCAAAAGCCCTCGGTCGTGATTATTCCAACAGTGATACGAGCAGTTGGGGGCCGAAATCGGTGTTTCTCACCTTTTTGGCGCTGCCGGTGTTTTTCTCTATCAGCGCTGTGTGGGTGGGCCTTCGCCGCAATGGCCTGTACTCCAAGTCCGGCCCGTTTGGCGTATTTAGTCTGTGGTTTCCGCTTGTCGTAACGTTGGCTCTGGCCTGGACCGCCGTGCAGCTCATCCCGAGGCTTTTTGGCGTTCCATTGAGTACGCTATCACTTTACCAACCTGACTTTGCGATAGCGCTTGTCGCAACCGCAGCAACGGGCGTGATTTGGGCGGTCTTCCGACTTGCATTGTTTTACGGCGGAAAGCCGAAGTCCGAATAGCCCTCTCACTTTCAAGTAAGCCAGCCACGACCCATCGCGCACAAGTGCGCTTCGCTATTGTCGAGGTCCCTCTCCGGACGTCGTCATTGCCTAGTAGTAGTAGGAATCGTCCGGAAACTCCTCGTATTGCTCCTGGAGGAACGCCACAAGATCGATCAGCTCGGTGACCGTCATTTCGTCGTTGTAAGAGCGCATGGCCGATTCGCCGTTGCTGGAGAACTCGTCCCGGCGATACGTCTTCGCGATTTTGTGCGAGGGATTAACAACCGATGTGACAAGTTGCCCATAAGTGTCGATCTTTGTCGTCAATCCGCCAATGTAGACCGTCATCTCCGGATCGACGCCTTCACGAAGCGGCTCCTGACCAATCACTTCGTGGCAGCTTGTGCAGTGCTTATCGATGAATACCTGCCGTCCCCTATCCGGTTCTCCTTCGGGAAGCCTCAAGCCGTATCCCGACTTGGGACCTGTGTCGCACGCCGCCGCGGCGGCCAGAAGGACAAAGCTTAGTAATACCTTTCGCATGCGCATCACTCCGCTCTCCTGTTTACCAGCTTCCTGACGCATCGAATATGTCCCGTGACGCGCCCGGGGTGATTGACGAATATCAACTGCTTAATCGGCAACCGTGGAAGTCCGCGTCGGCAAGCACGGAAGAACGCCCCCAAGACTTGGCGCGACGCCGCAATGGGGCTGCACGCCTGAACGCGGCGGAGAATGCGCGTGATTTGATCGAAATCAGTTTGGCCGCGGACCTGCGACACTAGGATTGCGCACACGACGCACTATCGTGAGGAGAAGAGACTTATGGCCAATCGGGATTCCGGGAAGTCGAAACAGCATCAAAAGAAGGACATCAGTCCTTTCCCGATGTTCGACCCCGGCGAGTTCACAAAATTCAGCAGCCGGAATCTGGAGGTCGCCACCCGCGCGGCGCGCGCATATTACAACGGCATGTCTAAGATCAATCAGGAGATGATGTCCTTCGTCAACGCCCGAGTCAAAAAAGACATCGAATCGGCGCGCGCCTTCATGACATCGAAGAACAGCGAGTCAGCGTTTCACACCCAAGCCGAATTCGTTGAAGGCGCCATTCGGGATTACGCCGACGAAACATCGAAAATGATGCACCTCGCCGCGGACATGGCCCACGAGACTCTGGCGCCGGTCGAACAACGAGCTGAAGAAATGCTGCACAGGTTTGACGACCGAACGGAGATTTCAGAGCGCAAATCAGCCGCCGAGTAGTCGGGCTCCTTCCTAGGCCGCCGACGCGGTTAGTCGGTAGGCGTGCCGCGCAATCATCAACTCCTCATTCGTCGGAATCATCCAGGCGGACGGCGTGCGTTCGGCGAGCGTGATCTGCGACGCGCCAGCGAGATTAGCGTCCTCGTCGAGGGCGAAGCCCAGCCAAGACAACTGATTGACGATCTTCTCACGAATCGCAGGCGCGTTTTCACCAACACCGGCGGTGAAAACAAGAGCGTCAACACCGCCCATCGCCGCAGCGAGCGAACCAACTTCGCGCACAACCCGATATACGAAATAGTCGATGGCCTCAGCGGCCTGCGGCGCATCGCTCGACTGCAGGACGCGCATGTCGCCGCTGACGCCGGAGAGCCCGAGCAAACCCGATTCGCGATACAGCACTTTTTCAACGTCAGCGACGCTCATCTGTCTTTCCTGTAGCAGATGCAAAACGACGCCCGGATCAATTGATCCGCACCGCGTCGCCATGGGCAGTCCGTCCAGCGCTGTGAAACCCATCGTGGTTGCTACGCTCTTGCCGTCGACTAATGCGCACATGCTGGCGCCGGCGCCGAGGTGAGCGACGATCACGCGTTTGCGCCGAAAATCACCCAATACACTTTCAAGCGAGCCGGCGATGTACTCGTAGGACAGCCCATGAAAGCCGTACCGTATGACCCCGTCGCGCGTTAAGGCTCGGGGAATGGCGAACGTCTCTTCCACCTTCGGCTGCGTTCGATGAAACGCCGTGTCGAAACACGCGACCTGTCGAGCGAGCGGGCAACAACGGGCAATTGCGGCCACGCCCGCCAGATTGTGCGGTTGGTGTCCAGGGGCCAAAGGCGACAGGGCCGCAAGGCGGCGTAGTGTTGCCTCGTTTAATCTAACCGGCGCGGAAAAATCGGGGCCGCCGTGAACGATGCGATGACCGGCCCCAACCACCTCTGCTCCATTGAGCGCCTCTTCCAGCCATCCTAGCAAAAAGTCCCAGGCCGTCGCGTGGTCGCTTACGCCTTCCGGCCGGACGGAGGACACGGTGTTTCTGAGCCCTGGTCCGGTCGCTGCGAAAACTGGGCTGTCGTCCAAATCGGCGAAACTCCCAAGAACGCTGGGATCTTCAACAAGTCCGCCCGGGCCAATATCGAATATGGCGAACTTTATGCTCGTCGAGCCGGCGTTGAGAGTAAGCAGCTTTTGCATCCTATGACGCCGCCGAGCGATTGTGAATCAGCTTTGCGATCGCGCTTGCCGCCATACGAGGCGTCGCGCCTTCCGCCCGACTCGTCAGAATGATCGGGATGCGCGCGCCGAGCACAATGCCCGCGGCGACGGCGCCGGCAAGATAGTCCAACTCTTTGGCGAGCATGTTGCCGGCTTCGAGATCGGGCGCAACGAGGATATCCGCATCGCCGGCCACTGCGGACTCCAGGCCCTTCGCCGCCGCGGCCGTTTTTGAAACCGCGTTGTCAAAAGCAAGCGGACCATCAATGAGCCCGCCGCGAATCTGACCGCGATCGGCCATTTTGCACAAGGCAGCCGCATCCAGTGTCGAGCGTAATTTGGGGTAAACCGTTTCAACCGCAGAAAGGATCGCCGCCTTCGGCGTTGGAACGCCAAGCGCGGTTGCAACGTCGATAGCATTCTGGACGATGTCGCGTTTGTCATCGAGATCCGGCGCAATGTTGATCGCGGCGTCAGTGATGAAGAGCAGCTTGTGGTAGGCCGGCGTATCCATGACGTAGACGTGGCTGATCCGGCGCTCGGTGCGGATACCGCGGTCGGGCGACACCACTTCGGACATGACTTCATCGGTATGGAGCGCGCCCTTCATCAGCGCGTCAAGGTCGCCCTCTCGCGCGAGCGCAACCGCCTGCGCCGCCGCCGCGTGGCTGTGCGGCGCGTCCATAATCTCGACCATTTGAAGATCGAACTCCGCCTCCTCCGCCGCCGCTTCGATTTTTTGTTTCGGACCGATCAGGATCGGGACAATGAGGTTTTTCTCTACAGCCCTGGCGACGCCCTCCATTGAAATCTTATTGACGGGGTGAACAACGCCGGTGCGGATCGGTGCGCCAGCGCCGGCATTCTCGATCAACGCGGCCAACCGCTCGCCGTGCTCATACACAAATGCTTTTGGCCGTTCGGTGAGCGGTCGGCGTATTTTCTGTTTGGGCGCTAGTACGACTACGTCGCCGACGATAACCGCGTCGCCGTTTTGATTAAGGCATCGGCAATCGAATACGACCTTGTTGTCTTCAAGCTTTTCACGCACCACAACGCTCACGCTGATCTCGTCGCCGAGCCGCACTGGCCTCAAGAACTCTAGATCTTGAGACACGTAAACGGCTCCTGGGCCGGGCAACTGGGTCCCCAGCACCGCAGAAATCAAGGAAACGCCCCACATGCCGCGACCGACAACGTCCTGAAAGGTTGAGGACTGTGCATAGTCTTCGTCGAAGTATGCAGCACTGACGTCGCCGGACATCGCGGCAAAAAGCCTGATATCCTTTTCGGTCAAAATCTGCGTCGCCGTCGCGCGATCTCCGACTCTGATCTCGTCGTAGGTTCTGTTTTCAAGCTCAGCCATCAGGGCGCCGCGCTATTGCATCATCACATAGGCGCCCGGCGCCGCTGTCATTTGTCCGCCCGGCAATGCATGCGTCGACAATGCATCCTCCACCCAGCGCTGCTCGGGAGGGTCGACAAGCCCGGACGAATGAGCAACGAGCCAATCGCGCCACGCGGGCCACCACGATCCGTCCACGTCATCGGTTTCTGAATACCACCCGTCCGGTTCAACAAAACCGCCGTCTTTTGCCGTCGTCTTCATCCGAAAGCGCCGATTCTCATGCCCAGGTTCGCTAACGATGCCCGCGTTATGGCCGCCATTGGTCAGGAGAAATGTCACCTCGGCGTCGGCAAGGGCATGGACCTTGTACGCAGAGCGCCACGGCGCGACATGATCGCGGGTCGTCGCGACAGAAAAGATTGGCGCAGTAATGTCCGATATCGCGGCTCGACGCCCATCTACGCGATAGCGTCCTTCCGCCAGGTCGTTGTTGAGGAAAAGATGGCGCAGATATTCTGAATGCATTTTGAAGGGCATCCGGGTTGCATCGGCGTTCCACGCGATCAAGTCAAACACTGGCCGCCGCTCCCCGAGCAGGTACTCGTGCACCAGCCGCGACCAAATGAGATCTATCGATCGCAGCATCTGAAAGGCGCCGGCCATCTGAGTCGAGTCGAGATAGCCTTGCTCCCACACAATGTCCTCAAGAAAGGTGATCTGGCTCTCGTTGATAAATAGAGTCAGCTCTCCCGCCTCCGAAAAATCGAATTGCGAGGCGAGAAAGGTTAAGGATTCAAAACGGTTATCTCCCCGGTTGGCCATTGCAGCCGCCGTGATGCCGAGTAGCGTGCCGCCCAAGCAATAACCGACGCCATGCACCTTGGCGTTGTTTGAGATCGTGCTCACGACATCAAGCGCCGCAAGAACGCCCAGCGTGCGGTAGTCGTCAAATCCGAGATCGCGATCTTCAGGTCCGGGATTCTTCCACGAGATCATAAACACCGTGAAACCCTCGTCCACAAGGTATTTGACAAGCGAATTGTGCGGCGAGAGATCGAGGATATAGTATTTCATGATCCACGCCGGGGTGATCAGAATGGGCTCTTTTCGCGTCTTCTTCGTTGTCGGCGTATACTGAATAAGTTCAATGAGGCGGTTCTTATAAACAACCTTGCCCTCGGTCACCGCAACATTTTCACCCACCGCGAACGCTTCTGCGCCAATCGGCGGCTTTGCGCTGACAACTCTCTCCATATCCTCAAACAGATGACGCCATCCCTGCGCCAAATTCGCGCCGCCCGTCATCATCGTCTTCTGCAGAACTTCCGGGTTGGTCCAGAAGTAGTTAGACGGCGCGAATAGGTCGAGTGCTTGACGAGCCGCAAACTCGACTACTCTTTCGTGTTGCGGCGTTACGCCGCGAATGCCGGTCGTTGCGTTGTGCCACCACTGTTGAGTGAACAAAAAGCTCTGCGAGATCAGATTGAACGGCCATTGCCGCCAAGCGTCGCTGTCAAATCTTTTGTCCTGCGGCAGCGGGTCGATCGCGCAGTCTGTGGTCGCGGGTTGCCAGCCGCAGCGCACTGCGTAGGCGCCAAATCGAGCGATCTTTTTTTGCGCCTTTTGCAACAGTTGCAATTGCTTCCCCGGCGAGAACGCCAGATGGGAAAACCAGTCGTGATAGGCCGCGGCAAGCGCGCTCGGCGAAAGGCCGAGGGTCGCTCGTCCCATCGACGCATGCGCAGCCCGATCCATAATTTCAACGATCGCTGTCGAAGCATATGAATCCGGCGGCCAGGCGCGGTTCAGTTTTGAAAAATCGAATGTCGGCGGAAGCGGAAGCTTGTGTGTTGATGACGCCTGCTGACCTTTCAGCGCCTCGTTCGCGTCTCTACTGCGAGACTTGTCCGTTCTTTTTCGGCTATTGGACGTTGACGTTGGCCTTTCCGACGCCTGCGCCGCTGCAGCTTCATGAACATCAGACATGGAACGGCCCCTTTTTGACATTCAACGCCCGGAAACAACGCCGCAAGGTGAGGCTCAGGACGAGGGGACGTCGGGTGCGGCCTCACATGCTCGTTTTGCTGCTTCCGGGCGATCACAGGAAACCCCGCACGAGACGGAACCTCATTGATCCGTGTCAAGCTTTGGCGACTTCTCCTTTCTTTTTCGCCACGGCTTTCAATACCTCGCCGGTCAACGACGCCGGCGCATGCAACGCGACGTCTTCCAGGCTCAACATGCCGACGATTTCTTTGCCGTCGCTCATCACAGGTAGTCTGCGCACCTGATTCTGCTCCATGATGCGCACAGCATCTTCAAGGTCTTCGTTTTCAGCGCACCAGAAGCATTCTTCAGACATGACGTCGCGGACGTTCACATCCGAAGGATTTTTGCCGCCGCCGACGACACGAACGGCAATGTCTCGGTCGGTGATCATACCGATCAGTTTTCGTTCTTCGACAACCGGAAGAGCGCCAATGTTTTGCGTACGCATTTTCTTTGCCGCATGGGGAAGCGCTTCATCAGGTTCGGCAATTCGAATGCCCCGCGTCATAGCCTCTTTTACAAGCATTTTGGTTTCCTTTCGATCTAGCTGACGCGAAGCTTCTCAATGACATGCTTGACGCCAGGCGCAGACCACGCAGCATTGGCGACAAGCGCTTTCTCGTAAGGCGCCTTGACGTCGCCGGAAATGGTAACCTTGTCACCGTCAACTTCGATGTCGATGTTGGCTTTTTCGAGTTGCGCGCTTCGGTGCAGCGCGCTGGCGATTTTGTATTTGATATCCCGCTCGGAAACTTCGCCTCGGGCAGCGCGCTTTCGCAGCGTAATACGACTGTCGACGCCTTTGACGCCCCTCATATGGACAATCTGATTCTTGAGCGTCTCGCGTTCGAAATTCCAGTCCACCTCGCCTATCAGTGACACGTATCCATCGCGGACTTCCGCAAGAATGTTCGGGTCGGGAACAATCATGTTCCAATCCAGCAGGTGGGAAATGCGTTCGGCGATTGTCGCATCCGATTCCGCATCGTCATCGGCGAGGCGAACATCGATGTCCTCAGCAACAGCGTGCACTCCTTTAACGCGTCTGGCTGCTGTTTCCGCGGCATAACGCTCTGCGAAGGAAGACACCGTTCCGGTCAATCGCACTGCGCCGTTCTTAACGGTCACGCCGATATCGGTTGTCTTGACGCGCGGATCCCACGCGATTTCGTCTTGAATGTCGTCTCGGATACGTTCGTCCTCATTCATGGCTGGCCTCCTTCAAACATAAGCATCGCCGGCCGGGCCGGTGTATGGCGCATTTACCCATGACAACCCGGCGATTGCATTGAGCTAGGTCAAACCGATATCCCGTTCGCTGGTTTTGGTTCCCGGTAAAATGCGTGTGGCGAGTACAAGATGTATTCGCGAAGAGCTGCGCGCGGCGATACCAGCCCTTGGCCGTCCTCGCCGGTCAAGCTGGCGACGGACGGGACCTGGTCCATTGACGTGCATCAAGGCGGGGCCGCGACAATGAACCTATCAAGCGCCGGAAAAACACATAGGAGATCGGGTCGCCTTATGACGAAAAAAATCTGCATCCTCCAGGGCCATCCTCACAACGACCCGGCGCATTTTTGCAGGGCGCTCGCCAGCGCCTATGAAGACGGCGCCAAAGAAGCCGGCCATAGCGTTGATCATATTGATCTCGGCAAAATTGATTTCCCAATTCTGCGCGACCCGGCCGAATTTCCCTCAGAACCTCCGTCGGTCATTCGCGAAGCGCAAAGGAAAGTGAAAAACGCCGACCACCTGTTTGTCATTTATCCTCTTTGGATGGGAACCATGCCGGCGTTAGTCAAAGCGTTCTTCGAGCAGCTTTCACGCCATGAATTCGCCATTGCTGAAAGCGCCGATGGCGGGTGGCCGCGCAAGATGTTGAAGGGAAAATCCGCACGCATTGTGGTCACGATGGGAATGCCAAGCGCCGCATACAAAGTGTTCTTTGGAGCGCACGGCGTCAAATCCTTCGAAAGCGGCATCCTCGGGATGGCGGGATTCAAACCCATTCGCGACACACTGATCGGCGGCGTCGGCGGATTGAGCGATAAGCACGCCGAAAAACACCTGGCGGAAATGCGCACGCTCGGGGCGCGAGGCGAATAATCAACGTCGGGAAAACGGTCTAGCCCCATGCCGGAAAGCAATGTCAATCTTGTCATTGACCTAGCGATCGCACTGGCGCTGGGGCTGGTGATCGGCATTGAACGCGATTGGCGCGAACGGAATTTCAAAGGCGGGCGCCGGCCCGCCGGCCTTCGCACATTTGGGCTGATCGGATTGGGCGGCGGCGTCGCCGGCGCAATTGGCGCGCGCTTCAGCGCCTTCCCGGCGATCGGGTTGGCGTTGACAATCATCGTTCTGACAGCCGCTTACTGGCGACGCTCTCAAGACGGCGAGTTCATGGGGCTTACAACTATATTCGCCGCCCTCGTTGCATACAGTTGCGGCGTGCTCGCTGTCACTGGAATGCAGGTGCCGGCAACCGCGGCTGCCGTTATTGCGGCGATGATTTTAGGCGCAAAAGACCGCCTGCATCGGTTCGTGCGGCGCCTTGAGCGATCGGAGATCTTTGCGGCGCTCCAATTCGTCCTTCTCGCTGGCGTGATTTTGCCGCTCATCCCAAACCAGTCGCTTGGCCCCTATCAAGCGATCAACCCCTTCGAACTATGGCTTATGGTCGTGTTGATCACCGGACTGTCTTTTGCCGGCTATATTGCCTTTCAGTCAACGAGCGCAAAACGCGTTATCGGCGCCGCGGTTCTCGGCGGACTGGTCTCTTCAACGGCGACGACGCTGTCATTTGCCCGCCTGGCGCGCAAGCAGCCTGAGCTGAGTGCTGTCCTTAGCGTCGGAATTATCGCCGCGTCGACCATCATGTTCGTTCGAGTCTGCATTATCGCCAGCGTGATTTCGCCGCCTTTGGGCTTGCGATTGCTGCTTCCGGTCGGGCTTGTCACTTTGGCGTCGGCCGCGGGCGCCGCTTACCTCGCCAGGGGGCTCGCGAGCGTGGAGCTTGAAAAACCGACGATCTCTCACCCCTTGGACATCGGGGCCGCCGTTACATTCGCCGGCCTGCTCGGCGTTATCATGATAGGATCGCGAGCGCTCGAGGCGACTTTCGGCGCTGAAGGCGTTTACGCCATTTCTGTTGTATCCGGCCTTGCTGATGTTGACGCCATAACCCTGTCCTTGAGCCGGTTCGCGACCGACGACTTGGCGATCGGCGTCGCCGCCGCCGGCATCATGCTGGCGGCAATAACAAATACGCTGGTTAAGATCGCGTTGGCCGCGTTCGCCGGCGGCGGCGTTCTCCGCCCCGCTTACGCCGTTCTCGGCGCTGCGGCCCTGATCGGCGTCGCTGCCGCCGCCTTCACCGTAGGCGTCGACTAGTCTTGAGATAGCGTTGCCGCCGCGTTCCAATTCCCATGTCGGGACTTCTCAGAGACTTTAGTCAACACGAAGATTGTCGACGACTTGTGTGACGCCGGGCGCCGCCCAGACCGCGTCTTCCACAAGTTTGCGTTCATGCCATGCTTTGACATTGCCGCTAAGCGTTACTTTCCCGCCGCTCACGTCAACTTTGACGTGAGACGCCTCAAGATCTGCGTTTCTGTGCAGCGCACGGTTGATTTCTTTGGAGACATCGGCTTCAGCCACGCGCGGTTTCACGTTGATCAAGTTGCTGACGGCGGTGACGCCGCGAACGTTAGCGATTTGATTGCGCGCCACTTCGCGTTGGTAATTCCAGTCCACCTCGCCGCTCAGCGTTACGAAACCATCGCGCACTTCCGCGGTTATGGCGTCTCGCGGTATCGACGTATTCCACTCAATAATGTTTGAGATACGCTGCGCTATATCTGTATCGGAAACAGTTTTGTCTGATGGGTACCTAACCTTGATGTCCTCGGCGATGGCATGAACCCCTTTGACCCGCTTGGCGGCGCGTTCAGCGGCCAACTTTTCGGAATAGCTTGTCACTGTTCCCATCAAGGTAACGGCGCCCTTCTTGACGGTCACGCCCACCTCCGTCGATTCGATTTGCGGATCCCAGTCAATTTCTGCAAGAACATCGTCTTTAATGTCCTGATCTGTCCTCATGCTGCTCTCCTTGCTTTGAAGGAAAAAGCAGCATAAGCGCGATGCATCTGCTTACATTGATGAGAATCAATCGTCGGCGCGCCGCGACCGAACCGCGTCCATTATTTGCTCATAGGCGCGTAATTCAGAGGCGAGTTCTCGCCAGTCGTCTTTTGTCAAATGTCGGCGCAAAAGCGGAAATAGCTCACGTTCTTCGGCGTCGATTGCGGCTTTTGCATGTTCGGCGTATTTGACGAATGCCTCTCTTAAGCGGACCTGAGTGTCTGGCGATTGATTTCCCATAGCCGCGACAAGGCGCTCGCGCGCGTTGCGCATGGCGGCGTGTTTGTCGTCTAAATCGAGCGCTGACGGCAAGTAACGCCCGCTTCTGAACCACGCCCGCCGATACGCCTTGCGTTCCAGTATGTGGTGAAAGTCATCCGGCGCATCGATAAATTTGTCGGCTAGCGAGTGTTCGAATTGGTGTTGCGTTGATCCAGCGCCAACACCGGCGAGCCGAATTTCTAAAAGCTCAATAGACGCCTTCACATGCTGATGGTCCCGGTTCCATCGACTTAAGACGAACCTCTCGCATGATAACAAACCACTGCCAACGTGCCTCTTGCTGACATCGCCATGGCGCATCACTCGCCTCGGTCATCAATCGGATATTCATATTGGCGTATGCGATCGAGAACGCGCATCCATTCCCGCCTAGTGTTCGCTTCGCTTTCGTCGCGCTTCTTCTCGACGGTGCAAAGACCTTGAAGCGATGCATCATCGCCCCAAGCCATCATGTTCAACCCATTGATTTTTGTTTTGCCTCCAGTGAACACCATCTCCTCCAATTCTTCGACGGCATCGGACATCAGGCATGTCAAGAAAGCATTGACCGCGATCAAGCTTTGTCCGTTTAGCAGGCCGCCAAAGGTGTCATTTCGTAGAGATATCGCCCGGCGCGCGCTGGCCGGTAACAAGGCCGGCTAGCTTTGCCCTTGATCCGCGTCAAAGCGAAACCAACAAAAACGCCTATCTGTGTGACCGCGCTTCAGACGGTGATATCTGTGACGGCGGCGGCAAACAAGGAATGGCACGCTCTCGCGCCGCATGAGGCGCTTGCAGCGTTGAAAACCGATATCGGCGGCCTGAGCCTCGCTGAAGCCAATGTGCGTCTTGGGCGGTACGGACCGAACGCGTTGCCCGAAACAGACGGACATTCGCGCCTGCTCATTGTATTGCGGCAACTCAACAACCCGCTGACATTCATTTTGTTGGTCGCAACCATCGTGTCGTTTGCGTTGGGAGAGGAAACTGACGGCGTCTTCATCCTCATCGTTATTGTCGTCAATGTGACCGTTGGCGCATTTCAGGAATGGCGCGCCGAAGCATCCGCGGCGTCCCTGAAAAAGACCCTGCGTGTTTCACCGACAGTTGTCCGCGCCGGCGCGCGACGCGTTGTCGACATTTCCGCCATTGTCCCCGGCGATATCGTGATCCTCGAATCCGGAGGCGTCGTGCCCGCAGATCTGAGACTGACGTCGGCGCAAAATCTGAAAATCGACGAATCGCTTCTCACCGGCGAGTCAAAGCCTGTTGAAAAGGATGCTGGCCAAATAGGCGAGCCAGACGCGCCTCTCGGCGACCGGCTGAATATGGCTTACGCCGGCGCCATGGTAACCGCTGGTCGCGGCGCGGGAGTCGTTTGCGCAACGGGCGCTTATACCGCGCTCGGCGGCATTGCGCGGGCGCTCGCCGGCCGAGGCGGACGCGCGCCGCTGCTTTTGCGAATGGAGACATTTACGACATGGATCGCAATTGTCACCATCGCGCTGACGCTGCTTCTCGGCGTTGGGCAATATCTTCGAGGCGCCAGCCTCGGGGAAGTCTTCCTCCTCACCGCAGCGCTTGCCGTATCCGCCATTCCCGAAGGCTTGCCGATCGCTATTACCGTTGCGTTGTCGGTCGCCTCCAGTCGCATGGGCAAGCGCAACGTCATCGTGCGGAGCCTGCCGGCGGTTGAAGCCCTGGGATCCTGCACGCTCATCGCAGCCGATAAGACAGGCACGCTGACCGCCAATCGATTGACAGCAAAGAAAATCATTCTCGCGGAAGGCGAAGAGCTGGATGTTGAAGGAGAGGGACTCGAACTGGAAGGCGGCGTTAGCCTGGCGAACGGCGCCGCGCCGGGAGATCAAGTTTGGAGCAGACTGCGCGCTCTTGTCGCCACGGGCGTGTTGACCAATGAAGCCAGGATTGCCGTCACCGATGGGGCGGTTGAAGCGAGCGGAGACACGGTCGATATCGCGTTCCTGGTTCTCGCAGCGAAACTGGGCCTTGATCGCAAATCGCTAGCCGCAACAGTCAATAATCGCGGCTCCATTCCCTACGAGCCTGATCAGGCGTTCTCGGCGAGCGCCGATACATGCGACGGCCAGGTGATCGTCTCCGTCAAAGGCGCGCCCGAGACCGTTCTCTCAATGTGCAAGGATGTGAACGCCGAATTGGCGGCCCAGGACCTTCACCGTTTGGTCTCCGGCGGCTATCGGGTGATTGCGGCGGCGCGCGGCTATTTGCCCGCCGCGTCTAACCTAACGGAAAACGCGCTCAAAGATCTTGAGTTTGTCGGTTTTGTGGGCTTGATCGATCCGTTACGGAGCGAAGCCCCAGAGGCCGTGTCCGAAGCCTGTCATGCAGGCGTTGACATTCGAATGATCACTGGCGATCACCCCGAGACAGCGCTTGCAGTCGCCAATGAACTCGGCTCGGACTGGGCGCCAGACATCGCGCTCACAGGCGCGGCGCTCAACAAGTTGACGGACCAGGACCGCACCGACGCCATCATGAGGACGCAAGTCTTCGCCCGGGTTGAACCAAACCAGAAGAATATCATTGTTACCGAGCTGCAACGCCAAGGACATTTCGTTGCAGTGACCGGCGACGGCGTCAACGACGCCCCGGCGCTGAAAACGGCGCACGTCGGTGTTGCGATGGGCGCTGGCGGCACCGATGTGGCGCGCGCCGCATCCGATCTCATCATCTCCGACGACAACTTTGCGTCGATTGTCGCAGGTATTGAAGAAGGCCGCGCAGCGTATGACAACATCCGGAAAATTGTCTGGCTTCTGATCAGTACGGCGATAACAGAAGTCGTCGTTTACGCGCTGGCGCTTTTCGCCGGTCTTCCTATTCCGCTCACGGCTGTGCAGATCCTGTGGATGAACCTTGTGACGGAAGGCATTCAGGACATTGCCCTCGCCTTCGAAGGCAAAGAGCCGGACATCATGCGGCGGCGACCGCGTACGCCTAGTGAACCCATCTTTAACCGACAAATGGTGGAGCAATGCCTGCTGGTCGGTCTCTACATCGGCGTGCTCGCATTCGCCCTGTTCTTTTGGTTGCTCGAAAGTCAAGGAGTTTCGGAAACCGATGCGCGAAATCTCGTGTTGCTGTTTCTCGTCTCTTTCAACAATTTTCATACGCTAAACTGCCGTTCGGAAACGCGATCCGCCTTCTCGATTCCCTTGCAAGCGAACCCATTTCTAATCCTCAGTATTTTCGCTGCGCAGAGCTTGCATATTATCGCGATGCACACCCCCCTCACCCAGCATGTGCTTGACCTGAGCCCGGTGTCCTTCCGCGAATGGGCGGGAGTCATTTCTCTGGCGGCGACGGTGTTTCTATTGGGTGAGATCTACAAGGTCGCTATCTCACGGCCGCGCAATCGTCGTAGCCTTTTATCCGAACCCGGCAAGCGCGGCCTAAGCGGTGAACCCATTGGCCAAGAGTGAAATGGCCGTTGGACGATCTCCCGACAAACAGTTAGCGAAAGCGGAACAGATCAAGCTGCGGCTTGATTTGCGTCAATTGTTTGTCGGTTTTGGTTTCCTATCGTTTGGGCGACGCAGCAACGAACTGAACCGGCGAAGCGAAATTGAAATCTGTGCTTCCGGAGTAAGGGTCCAGTTTCCCGGCGCCCCGGGGGAAGGCGATGAGCCATCTCAACGAGATCCGACAACGCTTGTCGCAACGCGCCGTACAGGAAGCCCGCCGCGGAGCCGACGCGTATTTGGCTCTGCGTTAGGTTCACTTAGTGAGAAGGCTTGATGAGGATGTATGCTAACCGTGACAACGCCGGACAGATGTTGGCAAAGCGACTGAAGCGTTTCGCAGGCCCTGACACAATTGTCTACGCTCTGCCTCGCGGCGGCGTTCCCGTTGCCGCACCTGTCGCCAAAGCTCTTGGCGCTCCGCTTTCGCTGTTGTTTGTTCAGAAGATCAGCGCGCCGTCTCACGCTGAAGTCGCGATCGGCGCGATTGTTGATGGGGAAGCGCCGACACAGGTTCGTCAAGATGACGTGATTACCGCACTTTGCGTGAGTGAGCTCTACATCGCCACGGAGAGCGAAGCTGCGGCGGCAGAGATCGAACGACGTAAGGCGCTTTATTATGGGCTTTATCCGCGTATTCCGTTGACGGGCAAAACCGCGATTATTGTCGACGACGGGCTTGCGACGGGCGCCAGTATGGAAGCAGCGATCAAGGCAGCAAAAAAATCAGGCGCGAAAAAAGTTGTCGCTGCGATCCCTGTAGGTCCCCGCGAAACAATTCTTCGCATTGGAGCGCTCGCAGATGACCTTGTTTGCCTTGATACGCCGTCGCCATTCTGGTCCGTAAGCAAGAGCTACGACGAGTTTCCGCAATTGGAAGATGCTGACGTCATGGCGATTTTGAACGAGAATTTGCCGAATGACGATGACAACGGAAAACGCGAAAGCCTATTGCGAAAACGCGCATAAGGCCCGTCATCAATTAAGTTCGCTAAATGCTTACTTCCTCTGTGTGCCCAAATTCCTGTGAGTAATCAATCAGCGAAACAACTGTTGGGTCGATGCGGTAAAACGCAAGCTCAAATGCATTGTCCGGCTCGTAATTGGCGGCCTGAGGAAACTTCTTGAGAAGAAGATCACCGACTTTCTGAAACTCCTCTTCATCCGTCACGCGCGTAGCCAATCCGCCCATGGACAAGCTGCGGATAGCATCCCATTCGTCATAGTCGCAATCGATCGTGAGCGACACCTTGTTGTTCTTGTCGATATTCCGGGCCTTTTGAGAGTCAGCGGACGTGCCAAAGAACAGCGTCATGCCGTCGTTTACAAAACTGACCGTCGTAGCCTGCGGAAAGCCGTCGTCGCGTATGGTCGCTATTGTCATGTCGCTGGCGTCGTCAATGACCGATCTGATGAATTCTCTTTGCGCCTTGTTCATGATCGAAGCTCCTTGTCGCGGGAATTAATCTCATACGCCCGAAAGCCGGCGGTCATTGACGCGCATCAATTTCTGACGCTTGCGGATGAACGATAACACTGCCGAAAAGCAAACAGGTTAGATCCGGAAAAGCGGGGCTCTCAAATGCAACCGAAACACTACATCACCGCACACTGGGCTTTTATCGTATTGTCTATGACGGCGCTGCTCTTTGCAGCTGGTGCGTTGAGGGCGCAGATTGCGACCGGCGCGGCCGATGTTCTCGACGCCGGAGAGGCCATCCAGGACATGGCTTTTTTCTCAGCCGGCGACCTGACGGTCACGGTCAAGTCAACAGATGACGTATTCGCGGCCGGGGGCGACGTGTCCATTCGTGATGCGCAGGCGGATCATATGATTGTGGCGGGCGGGGACGTTTCAGTGGTGGAAGTTGCATTTCATGATCTCATCGCTGCGGGCGGCGATCTCAATTTTGTCAGCGGCGTCGTCACCGATGACCTCGTCGCCGCCGGCGGCGACCTCAGTGTAGAGCCGCAGTTCAAAATCAACGGTTCGGCAATGTTGTCGGGCGGCGAAGTAACAGTTGACTCAGCGATTGGCGCAGAACTGCGCGCTGCGGCCGCCAGACTGCGGCTCAACGCAAATGTCAAAGGCGATGCGCATCTCATCGGCGAAGATGTTGAGATCGGTCCGAACGTCGTCATCGGCGGCGATCTGCGTTACCGCGCCCGCCAATTCAATATGGACCCATCCGTCATGGTGACCGGAGAGATCATCGAACTCGAACCCGCGACGCCGCCGGATGTCGAACGTTGGGGCGTGCAAGCCGCCGCAGCGCTCGCCGCCTTTGCGTTTGCATTCGTAATTGGAATGGCGGTTCTGGTGATCGTCATTGCCCTGGCGCTTCCAGGGCTGATGAACAGCGCCGCCGACATGATCCGCACCAAGCCGCTAAAGACGTTGGGACTTGGCTTTATCGTCATCGCCGCTGCGCCTGTGGTCATCGCGATCTTGTTCGCGACCGTGCTTGGTATCCCGACAGCGCTGCTCATTGGCGCAATTTACCTGGCAGCCGCACCGCTCGCGATCGCCGCTTTCATCTACTATGTCGGCATGATGGCGCGGGGCATCGTTAGCAATCCGGTCGATGTGCCGCCCAGTGCAGCAGCGCGAGGCGCCTGGTCCGCTCTGGCCGCGATCTTACTTGTGCTAGTCGGGCTTATTCCAATCGCCGGTGGTTTCTTTTGGCTCATCGCCTACACAATCGGAATGGGCGCGATCATGACGCGCGGCGGCAAGGCGCTGGCCTTCTCTCAAGCACCCGCTTAGAGCTGGGAGTCAACACTGACGCCTCTACACAACCCCCGTCGCAACGGACGGTGCGAGGCGCCGTCGGGATTAGTCCGCGAGTAGGCCGAAAATTTCATCTTTCAGGGTCATGCGCCGCTTACGCAAACCCTCTTCGTGTTCGTCGCTAACAGGCTCCACTCGCGTTTCCGCCCGGTGAATCGCACGGTTCACTTCGTGATACTCGTCGGCGAGTTTAGCGAAATGCGCATTGCCTGATTTGAGTTCATGAATGCGGGCTGCGTACTCGGGAAATTCTTCAGCGAGTTCATGCGGCGTATGCGTCACGGAATGCTTCCTTTCATCTGACTGTATCACGTCTTCGCGCTGGCTTGGCGCGTCGGAATGGGCGCCCGTTAAGCGGCAGCGCCCGCGCCGCGCGATGATAGGAGTTTGGCCAACAATTTGGTCGATAATCAATGAGCCAGGTCAAAGAACGCTGCGGCGCAACGACGCGTTACGCACCAAACAGACGCTTGCATTCCAAAAGGCGGATTATGCACTAACGGGCGGCTTCTGACTTGGAAGCATTGCTGGCGTCGACGCATATGAGAAAGTAGCCAGGGGCCGTCGCTCTGGCGGCGGCCTATCGGCCTACTTGCGAGAAACCGACTTCTTGATTTTCCGTCCTTTCGCACCTGCCCGCTTTAACGGCGCGCAACAGATTCAACAGACTCTCACCGGTGACCGGCTTTGTGAGATACGCGTCAAATCCTTGCGCAAGATACTCCTCAATCTCGTGCTGCATAGCGTGAGCCGTATTCGCAACTATCGGAGGAACACCCTGCGCCAAGGCCGTTCGAATGCGTTTCATCGCGTCAACGCCGTCCATACCGGGCATTGCAATGTCCATTAGGATGAGGTCGAAACTTTGTTTTGTGACCACGTCGATGGCCTCTTCGCCGGACTTCGCCTGCGCCGATACGCAGCCGAACGAGCTCAGCAATGAGCTGACCACTAGTCGATTTACCTGATTGTCGTCGACAACAAGGACACGTGTGTCTGCAAACTCGTCGTCTTGCGGCAGAACACGGATTTTGCTCGGTGTTGATTGGAGCGGCGCGATATCTTGTTCGAGAGGAAGATCGATTCTCACCTTGGTGCCTTTGGATGGGCGCGATCGCATTTCGAATCGCCCGCCCATTGCGTCAACAAGACCGGATACGATTGAAAGACCAAGCCCGGTGCCGCCGTACCTCCGTGTAATTGAGCTATCTGCTTGAACGAATGGCTTCATGGCGTTGCTGAGCTGCGCTTCGTCCATCCCGATGCCGGAATCCTCGACTACGATGGAGAGCCAATCATCACCTTCGCCGCCCGTGATTCGAATAATAACATAGCCTTGTTCCGTAAATTTAATCGCATTGCTTACGGCGTTGTGCATAATTTGAGTCAAGCGATGTTCGTCGCCCAGCCTGCGACGCGGCACAGCGCTGTCAATCTGAATGTCGAGATCAATTCCCTTCTCACGCGCTTTTGGCGTATGGAGATTTGTTATCCGACGCGTAACTTCGTCTATGTCAAATCCTTTGATTTCCAGCTCTATTTCGCCGGCCTCGATCTTTGAGATATCCAGGACATCGTTGAGAAGTTCGAGGAGAAGAAGACTGGAAGTGTATATTGTCTCCGCGTAGTTCTCAGACTTCTGAGATAGGTCTTCGCGCGACAGCAATTCCGCCATCCCAATAATCCCGTTGAGGGGTGTCCGGATCTCGTGGCTCATTGTTGCAAGGAATGACGACTTCGCGTCGTTCGCGTTGACCGCGTCTTGCCGTTGTTTGACAGCCTCTAGCCGCGCCTCTTCTTGCTTCAAGGCCGCATCACGAACAACCCGAAATGTCGACACCATATGCGACATATAGAGCGCAACCGCCGCCAGCCCCAGTGTGAGGCCTGTGAGGGTTATCTCACCGTCTACATATGACAGTATGGGCAAGATGAAAAAGATGATCAGATGCGGAACTGAGCTGAAAAACCATATACTCCGATGACGGAAGTGGTGCATCGTCGTATGCAATAGCGAACCAGTAAGCCAAAGGGCGCCGAGCAGTTTAACGCCCGTGTCATCGCTGCTCCACAGACTCAAAGGGATTAGGCCGTAGACAAATGAAGCCTGCGCGACGCTGAATCGGACGCGCCACGTTTTGTCTGGTCTACTTTGTGTCCCTTCAACAATTGGCCGCCACAGCCAGAAATCCAGCGCCTGACTGGCGGCGATGCAAAGAAAACAAAGAACGGCGACGACAGGGCCGTTCACTAAGCTGACTGCGAGACAGCCAATAAATCCGTAAACAATTCGGCGCGAGACTTGCTGTCTGCGGCTAGTTGCAACTTCGCTCCAACCGTCTTTGTTGTTGTTTTCCGCCATATCTGTGACCAGCGATTTTTTTCGTCCGGCGTATCAAATCATGGATAACACGCTGTTAATTTCAGGCGGCCGACAACGGCTACGTTGAACGAAAAGGCGACATAAGGTGCAAATTGTGCGCCTGCGTCCGGAACTGGTCCATCAAGATCATTGAGAACGGAATGACGAATAACCGCAATTTGCTTCGGCTAGCCAATCGGATTCGGGAAGCAGTCTGGCGACGGATATTGTGATATTGAAAAGGGGGATGAGCAGTATGTTGCGGTTCGAGAATCTACGAAGGCCTCAAAGATGACAGCGTCAATAAGAAAGGTGCGAGCCTCTGACTTGCGGGCGCTTGTCAACATAGACGAGAATCTGTTCGGCGTTGATAGTTTTTCGAGCTATTCAATGCGGCAGTTTATAAATCTGTTTCCGGAGTCTTTTTTTGTCGCCGACAAAGATGAGTGTTTGGTCGGTTACGCCGCCATTGGCGTTAAACCGTTTTCTAAGGAGGCATGGCTAATATCAATTGGCGTGTTAAAGCCCCACCAAAACTGCGGCATTGGAACAAGCCTCCTAACGTCCTGCGATGAATATTGTAGAAAGTCGCGCATTGGATCATGCCGTTTGACGACAGATCTCGACAACTTGAGCGCCATAAGGCTGTACGAAAGAGCTGGGTTCAAACCGGAATCCGAATTGCAGGACTATTACGAACCTGATGATCGCAAGATGCTGATGGTCAAGGGTTACGAATCGCAACGATCCTGAGTGGCAACACCCATATCGGGGATTCTGCACACCTCAAAGATCATATGCGGCGACAAGCCAGGCGTAGACCATCATGCCGCGAGTGTCGCTGGGATCTGGCGGAGGCGGCTCCTCACCATCGCAACAAGAAACCGCGCCGGTAAGATTGGCGCGCGTCAAGCAAAGCCCGCCGTCATTGCGAAAGACCATCGCGCGCTGAATAGCGGAATCATACGTCGCCTCGATGATCTCTGTCACCTCCTCGTCGTTTTCCTTGGCCGTAAAGGTTAGCGTCAGCGTCGTACCCGCAGGCATCGACTCCACAGTACCGGAAGGGACGGGCTGACGTTCGCTGTCAAGCGCAAGCGGCTGAACCATGAACTCCCCTTCCGGAGCCCTAACTTCAACGGTCATGTTGATCGGCTCCAATTCGAGGATACGCAGCCGCCGTTTGGCCTCAACTGCAAGACCGGAATCCGGATAGCGGTCCAGGAAGGCTTCCCAACCTCCAACCGTCCCATCCATTTTCGCCTTGTTCCAAGCCATGAACGCTTCGACCGACTTATCTTCTGTAGCCGTCGCGCTTGATTCTTCCACTGACGAAGTCGACGCCTTGTCGCCGGACTCTCCGCACGCGGCGGCGAGAAGCACGCCTGCTCCTGCTGAAATCATCGCGTTGAATTTCATCCGACAGCTCTCAAACGTCGATCGTCTCGAAGTATACGAAGCGGCCGCTGATGGGGGGGAACCGGCTGATCGCTGCGCGCGGCCCCGCCGCAGCGGACGTCGAACCGCGCTCACCCGACTGATAGGCTTCCGCCTCAACCACCATCAGCCTGCGTTTAGCGCCTTGCGAGACAAGCGGCAGGTTGACTTCCTTTCGCCAGAGTAACGGTCGCTGCCACGCGATGGTGAAATCAGGACGCGCAACGGCTTCCGCGACGCGCCCGGCGGCAATGAGTCCTTCAATTTCACGCGCGGCGCGCGCGGTCTCCGCCGTGGGCGACTGCGCCCGCGCCTGGGGTTGCGCCTGAAGCGCTCCGCGACGGGTGACAGTGAGCGCGCCGGCGCGCGCCGCTTGCGACGGAACGGCCGCGCCAAGCGTAAAGTCGTCGGGCCGGTCGCCCGGCTCGTCGACTTTGCGCCAACCGAGATCGGGGTCGGCTCCCGCGTCCAGTACTTGCAGTTCAACGCCGAAAATACCCGCGACCGGCAGGCGCGGCTGGCCGAATTTCTGCGTGTCGATAATATCTCCGTAGACAGATATTTCGACGCGATTGTTACCCTTGCGCGTTACTACCGTCAGTCGATCCGGCGTCAGCTGCTGGAATTGCGTCAGTACGATCGGCGATAAATGGGCCTCGTCAACGGAGACCGGGTTGTAACGCGCCAGCGCCAGCCGGATAAACGGGTAGTAGGCCCCCCGCGGCGCCGTGACGACGATGTCACTATAGTAAAGCCCGCGCTCCGCATCGTAGCCCACCGCATGAGGGGCGACACGCAATTGACGGCCGTCGCCGCCGGGATGCGGCAGGTTCTGATTGCGCCCGCCTTTAAAGTCGCCGCCCGGAAGCGATGTTCCCTCTTCCGCTGGAAAACCAGTACCCGGAAAATCAATCGGCGCCGACCAGCGCGCCAGTGGAAAACTGGACCGCGACGGCGCGACGCTTTTGATGTCATCACTGGCCCATATGGGGTCTGCGCCCCACATGGTGACGCTGCTCTTGTAGCCGGCGTCCAGCGCCGCTGCTGAGGGCGTTCCCGACGCGATTGTGTTGCTGGATGATTCCGGCGGCAGCATGACGCCGAGCATCTCGGTAAAACCGGTCTCAAACCATGGCCGGTCGAGATAAACCCGAATGCCGCCGCCGGACCGTAGCGAACTTTTCCGATCACCGCTCTCAGACCGGTTCCAGCCAAAGGTGGGCACCGCGTATACGATACCAGGCTGCGGCGGCGGCGCAGAATTTGGAATCCACGTCACGCGCGGCGGCGAGACGGCGTTGATGCGCTCCTTGTCGTTGCGGACCGACGGTTCAAGGAATTCCTTGTAGCGCGTTGTCGCCTTGAGCGTATATTCGACGCGGCGATAACGCGTGTCTGGGAAGACATGCTCGTCTTTCTTGGGGCCGACATTGAGATTGTACGTCCGGTTCGGCGTGTCATCTCGCGCGAGCTTTTTGTCGAACGCGATCGCCGTATGGTCACGTACGACCGGACCTGATTGCTGCGAAGCTTCCGGACCTTCAGGGTTATCGAGCGGCTCTTTCCAATCCGAATGCAGATCAATACGGCCGGTGCTCTTCGCATCCAGCGGCACGCCTCGGATAAAGGGAACGGCGCCTGTATCGCCGAGCTGACGCAATACGCCGATCGGCTGTGGAAATTCCGGCGTTACCAGAGGCCTTTGCACCGCATGCACGATGGTGATCGTCTTCCACGGCGTGAACATCCAGTGACGCGCGTCGTTGATGCGCGCCGCGAGTGCTTGCATGGACAATCCGGGATTTTCGCTCCGAATCATATCCACGATTTCCATAATGCGCCACGCGTTTCTCGGTACGATCGAACAGATACGAACACGGATCTTCTCTGCTTTCTCAAGCGCAATTTGAAATTCGCGGTCGCCGGGGTTCCACACGGCGTTGTTCGGTCCCTCGCGCACGACGATCTTCGCTGGGCGCGCCGTCGGCCACTCGGACGAGATGTCGCCGAAATGCGTATCGAAATTTCCGTAGTAGAATCCCTTGATCGTCTGTGTTGGATCGAACCCGTCCGCGCCAAACACCCTGACGGCGACACCGATCGCCAGCGGATCCGGCAAATAAGGGATTGCGGCATCAGCATCGGCGACCGCATAAGCGGTATTGCCCGGCCCCGGCGTTTGCAGATTGATCTCTTCCAGCGCAACGTCCTGTTGGGCGAGCATCTGATAGAGCGCCGGGTTCGGCGTATTGTTCGGACCGGTGTCAAGAACGCCATGCTGTTCGGCGAAGCGATGATAGGTGCGCGGCGCGAACAAGTGCCGTCGCGACGTTTCCGTTGTTGGCGTTGTGTTTAGATCCGGCGTTTCGTTGTACGACCGAATAACGATATTGCCCATGTCGCCGCCAAATCCCGGCTCCTCAACTACGCCGTCTCGAACAAGCGCCAGGGCCGGCGCTTCAATCGGCTCGTGGCGTTTGTACATAATCCGATTACTGATTGCCTCTGAAGGCGTTAGGCTATCGGCAACGAAGGGCTCGGAGGCGCCGGCGATGTCGACAAGGCGCACACGCACGCGATAGCGCCGTCCGAAACGCAACATCGGCAGAGAGTTTTTAACCGGCTTGTATTTTGGCCTGATGGGCAGCCCAGGCGGCGTGACCTCGTCGTCTTCCTCGACGCTGTCTTCATTGTCGATCTTCTTACCTGGCTCAGGCGCGGCGAGACTCCATCCGGTCCAAGTAAAGAGCGACTCGCTCATCTTAACGATGTCCGGGTTAGACGTCGGGTCGGGCGATTCCGCCGCTGCAAGCCGGGCCATGCCTTCCTCGTCTTCGGCTGCAAAGGTTCCGCCCGTGTTCACGAACTCAATGTCGGTGTTGCGGCGGAAGAGAGAGCGCCACTCCTGCTGGCCGTCCTCCTGAATATCAACCCGGTAGCCCCGGATTGTATCTTCTGCGAAGAGTTCGTCTGGCGAGCCGCCATTGTCGACATCGTCCTGCAAACCACCTGCGCGATAGATCAACGCCTGCAATGCGAGGTCGCGCCGTCGCTGCGCCAGCGTTAGACCACCACCGCGTAATGCAGGCAACCCGGTTGCATTGTCATCTTCAACCTTGCTGATGTCGAAGCTGTCGTCAGTTGCGTGGCGCGGCGGATTGCCGAGCGACAGCGTGTCAGCGAAATTCTTTACCTTCATGGCGCCGCCGTCCACGTCCATCTGCACGAAATCGAACGGCCCTTCCTGCAGGTTCAGGTATCGCATGAAAATCGGACTTGCGGCGAGCTCCCGGCGCATCAGGAACGCGAAGACGGACCGTCGCACGTTGACGACCGGCGTAATGTCAGGCCGCGTAACAACACCGCCGCCTTGCGTCGGCCAGTCGACGTTTACCGCCAATTTGTGCGCGCCGTTTGGGATCGCGCCTGAATCAAGCCTCAGATCGATTACCAGTCCGCAATGGCGGCACAGCGAATAATGCTGCATCAGCGACGAAACAATCTGATGAAAGTCGATCTGATCCTGAAAATCCTGCGCCGCCGGCATGGGCGTACGATCGAAGGATTCCCATTCCGCATTCGGCCGATCGATATTCGGCGCCAGCTGCGCGTATGAGTCTTTTTTGCTCTTCTGCAGCGGCCGGTGATAGGTCGCAAGAAGATCAAGGGCGACATCGGGATTGTATACAGATGAATTTCCGGCTGCGGAAAGCAGTGTCGAATAGCGCGGTCGCCCGCGATCGCGCAGCACTTTATCGATAGCCCGCGACTCGCGGCGCAAGCGATCAAGAATGTCCTCAGGATCGATGCGTTCGCGTTGCGGAAATTCCTCGGCGCCGGTGGACGGATCGACAAGCGAGCCTGCGCCGAAAATCGCCAGGCGAAGATCGTCGCGGGAGGGCAACTCACCGGGGTCCGCCGCACCACCGACTTCTCCATAAATCTTGCGGATTGAGTTTTCGAGCATATTGAGCGGATAGCTCATGACCGTGCGTCCGCGCATATCGTCAAACGCATATGACCGCACCGGCGTCGAAGAGGGGAAAATCGCCCGCCAGATATCGGAGCGTAAGTCAACCGACGGCGCCGGCGTTAACAGCTGCGGCGGGCCGCCATTGACGGAGACCTCAAACTGCGCTGCGGCTATGGTCGCGGGCCAGTCCAGCCAGTCTGGAAACCTGGAGAGGTCTCGCGGGTTGGTGTTCTCCACGGTAAGCCGCGGTGAAACCACGAGCGAGAACTTCAAATCATCCGTTTCACGGTCGATGCCGTTCGGCAGCAAGGTCCAGAGGACGCGTTGTTCTATCGTTGCCATGCCTCTTCCCCCTACGCAAACGCTTCGCAGTATTCCGCCCAGTCGGTTTCATCGACCAGCGCGGCGAACGGCGGATCGCCGTCCGACCCGGCGAACTGGCGTTCGACTTTCACGGTGACGGATGTGCTGAAAAACAGTATCTCGATTTCGACTTTCAGGGATGCTTGTCCGAACAACCTCGTCTTGCCTGGCGTCTTTTCAAAGGCAAGCGACAGGTGGAAGGTCAATGTGACGGAAATCAGTCCCAGTACGGACAGATGTCCCTCGATCCGCACATAGCCTTCAAAGTAGACGCGTTTTTCCGGGTTGGCCTGCCAGCTAAAATAAAAGCCGGCGAAGATGGAAACGCCGCCGGAAGCAACGCCGAGATTGATCGACGCCGAGGCGCCGACTTCCAGCGCGGCTTCGAGTTCGCGCACCCCCTCCGCATCGATAGCGAGCGCGAAGAATCCGCCGCCGCCCAGCATCGAAACGGTGATGCAGAACGGGTCGTGCCGCTGAGAGAAGCCAAACTTAACGCTCGGCGGAGTGCCGGTGAACGGCAGATTAAACCCGGCGTTCAGCGTAATGTTCTGAACGGCTGCGACGCCGACCTCAATGCTCGGCAGGGCCAGGGAATAGCTGGCCGCGATGCCCGTGGGACTGAGCGAAATCGGCACCGGATCGGTAAATCCGTCGAGCGGAATGTACTCTTTCAGGGAATTCACAAACTCCAGCGGGCCGCCGAAGAGGATCCCGTCCTGCGCTTTCAGATTGACGGTAACGTCCTGTTTTTCACCGGGGCGCGACTTAAATCCAAGCAGATCGAAATCGAGAATGATAAAGCCGAAAAGATTGATCTTGAAGTTGTTAAGGGCGCCGTCGATCGTGGCTTCCGGGTCGCGTCCGTCACGATAGGCGATCAGTTTTGATTTGATCTCCAGCGCCGTGTTGCCGCTGGGAATAAAAATCGCAACCTCCTGAAGGTCGCGGGCGGTGAACTCGTAATTGGCTTCAACCCGATCAGGAAGTTCGATGTTTGTGAATTTCGGCACGTCGACTTCATCGGCGATGACGTCGAGTACTGTGGTGAAAAGTTCTTGTAAACTGACGACGCCAAACAGTTTCGCATTCGGCAAAAACTCAGCCGGATCGAATGTGCCGCTCAAGAATTGCTGCGGCGGGTCGGATTGAAACGGCGGTCCGTTAACGATGCCGAATTTGCGCGAGAGCGCCGACGGCAGAAGGTCCGGCGCGACCATGCCGCCAAATTTGTCGGATGGATTGCTCTCGCCGACGGGAGGGACTGACGCATTCAGAAGTTTGAGGAACAGCTGGCCGGGGTTTTGGGCTCCGTCGAAGCCTTCGTCGAGATACCTGGCCGCATACTCAACTGACGGCGCCGTATCGGACGCCAGCATCTGCTTAACCGCCGGCAAAACGACGCCCGCTTTTTGCACGCCTGGGTGGAAAAAGGGCGTCGCGTTCGTTGCAACGCCGCCGGTCGCGGGCGCGCCGCGGAAGCGCAGATATTGCGTCGGGATATTGGTGTCGGCGTCATCGCTCTGCCCGCCCGATGTGGCTTGGGGAGCGTACTGAATAACCGCACCGCCCATCTCAGCTCGCGAGATTGGCGCGCCGCCAATCGATGTATCGTTATAAAAATCGGCGACAAGATTTGCGTCCGCGTTGTTATTGTCCGGAAAGTCCTTGTTACGGCGGACAGAAACAAACATCTGCGGGACGGAAAACCCGATCCGGCGCCCGGCGCCGTCGACGCCGATCAACTCGAAACGGAACGGCGCCGATTGTCCCAGCATCGGCACAAAGGCCTCGCGGCGAAGGCTCGTGTCATTGTCGTAAAAGCTGAGCGGCAACGATGCGTTTACGCCGCTGCCGGGGGCCAGAAGGTTTGGCGTTACATCAGTGACCGCTTCAATGCGCTTGAAAGGAAAGTCGCGACCCTGATGCGCCTGGAACGCCGCCGGGTAATTCTTTGCGCGTTCGCGGATGACAATAAAATAGCGTTGGCGCAGCGGCGCGACCCGGTGGTCGCCGCGCGTTTCAAATTTGCGTTCTGATATCTTGATAAGAGAGGCCGCATGTCCGAAGGGAAATAAAAACCCCGCGTAGACGACGCGTACATAGTGGTCGCGGGCGAGCGCCGCACGGTGGTTCCACCCGGTGAGGTCGACATCTTCGGGCAGCGTTTCGAGTCGCCAGTTGCCGTCAGAATCGAGCCAGCCGCCCAGCGCCGAGAGCATGAGTTTCTTTGAAACGACCGGCTTGGGAATGTAGGCGCGATTGAAGTCCGCCTGATTTTCATTGTACCCGGCCGTCAGCTTGACGATCTGTTTGCGGTCGTCGCCGGAAAGCGCCCACAATCCAGGCTGGTTTTGCGTCGCCGCGTAATCGGGAGACCAGATCGCGCGAAGCGGCATCCGCCTGCGATCGTTCACGCCATCCGCCGTCTGAAGGCCGAGGCGCGTGTGCCACAACTCCGTGCGCGATCCGCGGGTCACCGTTTCGGTTGCGTGCGTGAAACCGGCCCCGGGGAGAGGCGACATCATGAGTCGATACGGGATTTCGAGCGACGTCGCGTTGTCAAGCGGCTCCCGGGGGACCAGACGGATCGGCACGGCAAGATCCGCGATATCCACATTCAGCGACGGGCGACGGGCCGCCGCTGCGTCCGTCGGGGCGGCCTCGACTACGCGGGCGGCGACGCCCGCTTCCAAAACGCCGCGTGTGGCGAGACGTTGGGAAGCGGTCTGCTTTCGGGTGACGCGGCCGAGACGGGTGTTCAGTTCCGCCTCCACAAGATCGTCAATCTGACGGTCGCTAAGCGGCCGGCCTTCCTTTGCAGCAAGCGCCGCCTCTGCAGCAACCGCGGCCGCCGCTTCGGGTATCGCAGCGACAACAGCATCTTGCTGATCCGCAGGCAGCGTCCGCAAGAGAGTCGCCGCTTCCGACTCGGCTGCGGCAAGCGTTTTGTCGAATTGCGCGCCCCCGCCGGAATTGCTGACCAGGCCGCTTAAGTCGAACGCGGCGGCGCCGACCAACGCTGGATTGATCACCGGCGGCGCTGACTTTGCGAGCGGATCCAGCACAAGAGGCCATGTGCGCATAGCGTCCAGCAAGGCGTCCTCAGTGAACGGAATGGATGAAACATCCCCCGGCATGGCGACAACGATGCGGCTGCCGCCGGAAATCCGCGCCTGCGCCGGTGTCGGCAGCGGAGGAAGAGGCTCGTTGCCGCCCGCCGGGGCGCTGGCTGGCTCACCCGCCTTCCCGATCCCGTAAGCGTTATTGCCGCTCTGACCCCCGAGCTCAAGGAACGCCTGCTCGGCGATCGCCTGCGGTTGGTGGCGAACAATGAGTTGTCCGCTTCGGTTCGCGTTAGTGCGCTGCAGCACGCGCAACCCGCTCTGAGAGACGATCCGCAAGTTCTTTAGCTCGACGTCCAACAGCAGCATGTCGTCGGGCCGACGGATGAAATAGATTTGCGGCGGGGCCTCTCGCAGGCGGAGTTTCTTTTCAAGAGACTGGAGCGCTTGCGGCGAAATCTCCAATGGTTCTGTCTGCATTCGGCGCGGTTGCGCGCTGGCCGCGCCCAGTGACGCCGCAGAAGCCGAGAGCGCCTGCATGACGCGTCGACGCGTTAATCGAAGCTTGTTCGAAAGGTCGCCGATCAGCGGACGCAGATCAGACTTGTTGCGGCCATCCTGCATAAGACTCTCCCCAGGTCTATTGCAATCAACATCAAATCCAGAAACAGCACGGGGCTATTTTTTAGGCATTACATGCACTTTTCGAACGATGCGGGGACGTCGCCTGAGCAGACTATTCTGATGGCGCCCAATACTCTCTCCCAAAGTACCGTCCATTTAAAAACAGACGACAAATCTTGGCTTTTGGCAAGCGCTAATGACCGGTATGTGGGCGTAATTTAATCTTGCATTTTTCACACCGTTGCCGCTTTAGTTTCGATTGCGCCGATTTTTGAGACATGCAGTCGCCTGCACCGTGCAACCAAGTTTCTGAAAAGCGCTTCGCAGATGGAGGCCAAAAAAGCCATTGCTTAAACAACGCGTACGCCTTCGCCAGGCCCATGCTGCCGCAAACTACTTTTCCATCAGGTCCACAATGATATCGTAAACTGACAAAACATCATCGCGCGTACAATCAAACTGTCCGGCTTGAAATCTGATGACAAACTCATTTTCAACGATTGTATGCGTCAGGTATGTTCGACCATCATCGTTGATTCGCTCAAGCAGTTGTTCGGTCGCACGACTCGCATTCATTCCGTTCGGAGTATATTGAAACGTGAACAACGAGAATCGGGGTTCTGTGACGATGCGGAAATCAGAGCGCCGCCCGATTTTTTGCGCAAGCTCTCGCGCCCACAACACATGATTTCTTATTCGGCTGCGCAGCCCTTCGAGGCCGTACGCTCGCAACAGAAACCAGAGCTTTAATGCGCGAAACTTCCTGCCCAATGGAATGGTCCATTCGCTATAGTTGACGACCTCATCTTGACCAAGCGTTTCCAGATATTCTGGTCTAAGGCCAAGCGTTTTGATTTGCGCTGCGGGATCGGCCAAGAACTGCACCGAACAGTCAAACTGCGCACCCAACCATTTATGCGGATTGAACACGATGCTGTCAGCGGCGTCGACGCCGTCCCATATGCCGCGAAATTCGGGGCAAATCATTGCCGCTCCAGCCCAGGCCGCATCAACATGAGTATAGAGGTTTTCACTTTTGGCGATTTCCAGAATTTCTCTTGGGCGATCGCATGCGCCCATCGACGTTCCGCCAATACAAAGCACAATACCCGCCGGCTCCATGCCGGACGCCCTGTCATTTTCAATCGCCGATCTGAGCGCATCAGGCCGCATCGAGTAGTTTTTGTCGGTCGGTATCCTCACCAGGTTTTTGTGGCCGACGCCTGAAATCCAAACGGCCTTTTCAACTGAGGAGTGCGTTTCGGTCGATGCGTAAATGCGAGGTTGTTTTTCACCGGCAGAACCCGAAACGATCCCGCGCCAATCCCATGCGCGCTCGCGCATTGTTAGAATCGCCGCTAGGGTTGCGGTCGACGCACTGTCATGCACAACTCCCTTGAAATGCGGCGCAATTCCTAAGGCGCTGCGAAGCCACTCGGCCATACGCGTTTCCAATTCCGTTGCAGCGGGAGAGGTCTGCCACAACATGCATTGGGCGGCGAGCACCGACACCAACTGTTCCGCAATCATGGAGGCGGGAGCCGCATTCGCCGGAAAATAGGCAAAAAAGCGCGGGTGCTGCCAATGCGTGATCCCGTCTGACACGATCCGATCGAAGTCAGCGAGTATTGTCTCCATTGGCTGGCCCTGTTCGGGGGGCGAAACCTCAAGCTGCTTCAGGATGTCTCCTGGTTGGGTTTGCGCTCTAACCGGCCGGTCCGATAGCGTTTTCAAGTAGTTTTGTCCCCAGGACGCCGCCCATTTGGACCAGTGTTCGTAATCGGCGTATTTCATATGCGTGCTTCATCCGTCATCGCAGTTCAGCGCGGTCTCGCTCGTCAGCCAACTGGGGTTGATATGCCGCGGGCTAACGCGGAAGCAATAAATGCAGAGCCTGCGCTCGTCTAGCTGGCGCCAATGCTGAATGCGCTGATGACGTCGGCTCCGTCCAACCGAACCAGCTGGCGCCGAGGCGCCTTCCAACACGACGACCTAGACGTTCAATTCTTCTATTTTGGGGATGACGACGCTCGAGACGCCGCGATTTCACGCACCTTTTCCAAATGCCAGTCTTCCACCAATCCCCCTGCGTGAACGTTATAAATTTTCTCAATGTCGAGGCCGGACTGATCAAGCCACTCCACAAAGTATATCGAAAGGTCAATCGATTCCGGCGGAGGGAAATCCGCCGCCGCGACCGGATATATGAAGCCGGTCGTGTATAGGATCTTCTGCTTCGGCAAATATACCATCAAGTAGTTTTGCGCTTTGGGATTGCCGTCCGGCAATTCGATTAAGCGCACTTCCATGTCGCCATTTTCAACTGCGTATTCGCCGTCAACAACTGTGATGATCGGCTTGGACTGCGAACCGGTTAGCGCGTCGGGCGACAATGTGAAGGTCGACGCCGCAGCTTGCTTCGCCATTTGTGCGGCGCTGACACCCGCCAGGATTTCGACATCTTCGGCGATGAATGGGCGAAGTCCGCCAATGTGATCACTGTGGTGGTGCGTTAGGACGACGTATTTAAGCGGTTTGTCCGGAACAGCCGTCTTGATTGCGCGAAGATATTTTTCTCCCAGGGAACTTGTTCCGTCGCCGGTAGACCAGTTCATAGGGGGGATTTGCTGCATCTCATACCAGCCGGTCGGCGCATCCACAGCCAAAACAAAATCGGCGAACTCGACAAACAGAAGCTGGAAACCGGGGCGCAGGCTGCGTGCGAGATATACTTCCGGCGCGACGCGATCGATTATCGGCTCTCGGCCGCCGTAAGGTACGAATGTCGTTCGGGGCTCGAGGACCTCCGGCCGCGGCCCAATGGAAAAATCGGGCGGCGCATCGAAACCGCCGGCGTCTGCACCCAACGCAACCGCCATAGTTGCATCCTTCATCTGTTTTCCATCAAGGAAAACGCGATATCGGCGCGGCGCTGTAAGGTCCTGTCGCTTGGCGTACCGATCCCAGCGCCACTCTACTTCAACATCGCCCAGAAGAGGCATGTCGATAATTGTCGAAGCGCTGGCAAGCAGACGAGATTCCTGATCGATATGCAACGTCAGCAGGTCGCCTGCCTCCGTAACATATGAGACCCTGTCGTATGCTGTTCCGGTGTCCGCGCGAGGTCCTAGGTTCTGAAGCGTCTGGCGTCTTTGAAGCGCGTCCGCGAGAAGCACATTCGGCAGCACCCGCTGATATCGCTCCTTCGCATCGACGACAGTTTCCCTCGGCAGATAGCCGCCGCTTTTGGTGCGAAAATCGAGAAAAGGGACGCGCCCGTCGCTGTCGTAGATTTCACCGAGTTGTTGGTTTGAAGAGAAATAATTGAACCAATCGATTTCGTATCGGAGACGGTCGCCGGCTAAGTCGGCGACAATGCGCTCCTTTATTGGCGTGATCTCGCTGCGCCCGGGACTGCGCCCCTGCATTCGGACCGAAAGATCAAAAGAGCCTTCCAATTCGACAACAACTCCGGAGTCCGTAATGTCGTCGATGCCGCCATGCGCCGCCAGCGAGCGCTCGACGACGGAGAGCGCAGCCTGATATGAAGAAAGACGCGTCGGCGCATCGGCCAGCGCCGAGCTTGTCAATCCGCAGAAACACGCCAACGCCCAGACGAAACCGTGAATTGTTGGCCAAACGACGCGAGAGCAATTCACGACAGGCATGCTGCGTTCTGATGGGGCATATAGCGACCTCCGGACCGCAAAACTGCGCTTGTCTGGATCGTTTTTTGGTAATCGCAAAGCCAAGCTAACCCGTTGAAACGACATTCATTGCTCCTGTTGTGCGCTGATACAAGCTTCTGTCCGGCCGGAGCCCTAGTGCCATATGATCGACGCAAAGTGCGCGCAAAAAACTTGTGCCCAGCGCAGGATTCCTGCACAACGACGCCAGCACACTCAGGGCCGCCATGAACCTCGACGACCGCGACCGCAGCATACTGTCCATCCTGTCTCGTGACGCATGGCTTTCCTATGTTCAACTTGGCGCAGAGGTTAACCTGTCGCCAAGCGCCGTTCAGCGTCGGGTGGAGAAGCTGAAATCAGCCGGGGTTATTCAAGGCGCGCGTGCGCAAATCGATCCCGAAGCGCTTGGAAGTCCGCTTCGAATTTACATACTGATAGAACTCGAAAACGAAGCCAGCGCCACAATCAGTCGTTTTCGCAGGAAAATTGAATCTTATGAAGGCGTCGTTGAGGCTCACTATGTCGCCGGCGCCGTGGATCTCGTTGTGACTCTGCAGGTGCCCAGCATGTCCAGATATGCGCTGTTCGCCGAACGCCATCTCAATGACAATCCGAGCGTAAAGACATACAAAACACTAACGAGCTTGAAGCCGCTGGTGTGAACGGCCCGAACAAAATTTGGCAAACCATTGTGGGCAAAGCTCGCTTGTTGTGAAAGCATGACACCACTCGGCGTTTGAACGCTTGTTTCGGACTCAAATAAGCTTTGCGCCTGACAACAATGCTGATTCAGCTAGCCTCCTCGGCACATCCAAACTGCGGAGAAAAGACGCGATAGATTGGAGGGGCCGTTTTCCAGCCGGATCAGGCGGTGATAGAATGGAAGGCCGCGCATTCTGGCGACATACGGGATTGAAATATGAGTTGGTCTACGCAACGGCTTAATGATGACTTTCTGTTCTTGGACGGTCGGTGGCGGATTGCGCATGAGAGACTTGATAAGCGACGAGAAGACTCAACAAGTTGGTCAACGTTCGAAACAGATTACGAATGCCAGTCTTTTCTGCAGGGCCTGGCAAATGTTGATCGCCTCTGGGGCGAGATGAACGGGCAGTATTTTGAAGGAGCGAGCGTCAGAACATTTGATCAACTGGCGAAACAATGGACAATCTATTGGATGGATACGCGGTTTCCGACGTTGCAGGAGCAAGTGCGCGGCAAATTCGTTGGCGACCGCGGCGAGTTTCACGGGCAAACGGACATGAATGGCAAGGCTATCGATGTTCGTTTTTTATGGTTGAAGCAATCGGCTGACAAAGCACAGTGGGAACAAGCCTACAAGCACCCGGAGACCGGGGCGTGGGAGACCAACTGGATCATGCGATTCACGCGCGCGCGTTAATGTCGCCGATAGGCGGAAACCTGCAGAGATGAGTCGGCGATCAGGCGCCGCCGTTCCGCAATTGCACGGGCAGCCGTCCCGAAAGGCGTCAGGTCACTTGGCGATGTGCCGCCTGATTGCGTCTGTGACAGATTCAGGTTCCTCGATATGCGGACGGTGACCGACGCCTTCGAGTTCCAGAAAATCTATATCGTCCGCGCTGGCTTCTAACGCCGAAATAGTCTTGCCGGAAATGAGAGCATCGTCGCTTCCCCAAATAAAGAGCGCGGCCGCTGAAAGGCGCGCGCCTCTTGCTGGGAAATAGTCGCTCGCCGTCACCTCGTCTGGCGCTGGTATGTTTGCTCGATACCAGTTCAAATGAGCGTTGATGCGCTTCGGATTACCGGTAGCGTTTTGAAACGCCTGCCCCTCCGCAACGCTGAGTTTTCCTTCGCGCACAAGCGGTTCATGGACTGACGAATAGATCTGGGGCCCAGCGCGCATGACCAATAATATGACCGGATTCGCCTGCTTAAAGCGTTCTACATAAGCGAACGTTTCACGGTGATCTTCGTCTGATTGAATCAAATCAAGCAGAACGTTTAGCGGCGGGGCGCTCATGCCGGTGACAGTGTGCACGCGTTCAGGATACTGCATTGAAAACCCGATCGCGAGCCCGGCCCCGAGATCGTGGCCGACAATATGGACTCTGTCTTCGCCCAGGTAATCGATGAATGCGCGTACATGCTCAGCCATTGCGTCGAAACGATAGGCTTCAACATCTGCGGGCGTATCCGATCGACCGGCGCCGAGACCGTCGATGGCGATCACCCGGTAGTCCGACTTCAACGCTTCCATCTGCCTGATATGTGAGCACCAGAACGACGCAAATCCGTGCAGAAAGACAATCGTCTCTTCACCGTCGCCGGCTTCAACATAATGAAGCGTGCGCCCTTCGTGCTCGAAATACCCTTCTGTAAATGTTTCAGCGCCTCTTCCATTGGCGTTGGCGGTTAAAACTGCCGGATCCGCTTCAGCCCGATCAACAGCAAGCGGCGTCATTGCCCAAATGGCGAGCGCCGCTGCGGCAACGATAAGGAGTCCCAACAAAAGAATAAAAAAATTGCGAAGTCTCACATTCTGTCCCATTGCGTTCGATCGCCAAATGAACCGACGCTGTTCAGCGAAGCGGTTTGCCGCGAGTAGCGTCTGCTTCCGCGGCGCACCGATGGCGGAATTGTTTAGTCCTCTATCGCGTAGGCAATGACGTAACCGCCCTTTCCGTCTTTCGCGCTTTTGGAATCTGTGTAGGTGCCGGTCGCCGGATCTCTCGGATATCGCCAGCTCGGGTTCGGTACAGTGACGATAAGATATTGCTTGCCGGTGTCTTCTGAAACGTATGTCATCGGCGTCGCCTGACCGTTGCCCGGTAAGTCAGCGGACCATTTGACCTCTCCGGTGCGCACGTCAAACGCGCGCACGGTGGCGTCCATTGCGGAACTCATGAACGTCAAGCCGCCGCGCGTGGTGACTGTGCCGGCCCGCACCGCCGTTCCCACCTGAAACGGCAACCCGGAGCGCCAGCCAAAGGGACCGGAGTCTTTCATGCTGCCAAGGGGGCGGCTCCACAAGAGTTCCTTTGTGTTGAGATCGATAACAGCGATACGCGACCACGGCGGCTCAAAACACGGGACCTGCGTCCCGAGCCGCGACATGAATGGCAAGGTCAGCCCGTAATAGCGAATACGGACGTGATCATACGGATCGTTGGGATCGGGATCGCGCGCTTCCGGCATCGGCGCGTCCGGATTCATGCGCACCGCCGGGTGGTCCGGGCCCAACAGCAGCGCAGCGCGCGGACCGGCTTCGGCGACCTGTTCCGGGGTCACCAGCAATACGCGGTTCGCCAGCATCATCGGCGCCGCCACGAGAAGGCCGTTGTCAGCGTCGACGGAAACGCTGCCCCAGTTAAATCCGCCGAAATTGTTCGGGAACTGGAGACTTCCCTTCGGAGAAGGCGGTGTAAAAAGTCCTTCGTAGCGCATGAGCTTGTATTCCACGCGGCACAGCAGCTGATCGAGCGGCGTCAGGCCCCACATGTCTTTTTCGTAGCGGTAGGGATGAAAACTCGGCAGCGGCGAATGCGGCTGGGTGGGCGAAACATAATCGCCAATCGCCGGCTCCTGCGGCGCGGGTCGCTCTTCAATGGGATGCACCGGAGATCCATCGCGCCGATCAAGCAAAAAGATGCTGCCCATTTTTGTCGGTACAGCGACCGACGGCACGCGTTCGCCGTCGCGGTCCACATCGACAAGAACCGGCTGCGCCGGCAGGTCATAGTCCCAGATATCATGATGGACCGTCTGGTAACTCCAACGCGGCTCGCCCGTCGCCCCGTCCAGCGCGACAATGGCGGAAGACCAACTATCGTCGAAGGCGCGGCGTTCTCCGCCATAGTAATCCGGGGACGCATTGCCCGTCGGCGCATAGATCAAATCAAGCGCAGGATCATAGCTCATCACCGTCCAGACATTGGGCGTGCCGCGGGTGTATTCCTCCCCTTCCCGCGGTTCGCCGTAATATCCGGGATTGCCGAGATCCCACGCCCAAACGAACGCGCCGCTCAAGGCGTCGAACGCGCGCACGACGCCCGAGGGCAGGCCCAGGTCCTGGCTGTCGTTGACCAGACCGCCCACGACCAGCACGTCGTCGGCAACGAGCGGCGGAGACGTCACGTAGTAATCTGCAGGCGCATGAGGACCGAGCCCCTTGCGCAAGTCGACGGCGCCGTCCACGCCAAAACTCCGGCACGGCGCGCCGGTCATTGCATCCACTGCGAGCATGCGCGCATCGATGGTCGCGGTGACGATGCGGCGTTTGCACTCGCCGTCATAGGCGGCCGGCGCCTCAAAATAGCTGACGCCGCGACAAGTGCGGGCGTACTGATGCGTCGCTGCCGGTTCAGCTTCTGGATCGTAGCGCCAGACTTCTTCGCCCGTGTCGTCATCTATGGCGATCAGAATGTTTTTCGCGGCGCAGAGATAAACGAGACCGTTCACCTGCAGCGGGGTCATTTTGAAATCGTCTTCAACGCCAGTGCGATAACGCCAAACTTCGTTTAAGCCATTGACGGTCTCCGTATTGATTTGATCGATCGCTGCAAAGCGTGTTCCGCCTTCGGTTTTGCCGTAGTGACGCCAGTCGCCTGCTTGCACTGTCGCCGAGACGGCGCGCTCTGTGCCTGATCCGTTGCGCGTATAGCCTTGCATTGACGCGACGACGAGCGCGGCGATGCCAGCGATAACGGGAACGCCAATCCAAAGACGCGCCGAAGACGGTGAAAGCGCTGAATTGTTCCTTAGGGTTGCTTGATACCACGGCGTAAAAAACCAAAGCCCGACCCCTATCCAGGCTGCGAGCCGAGGCAACAGCGCCAAGAAATCGAGTCCTGACTCAAACAACGCCCAGGCGACGGAAACCCCGACGATGCCGCCATAGATGCGGGGCGCATGCTTGCTGCGGCGTATCATGGCAATGGCGACGGCAAATGTGGCGAGGCCCGCGAGGACGTAATAGAGGCTGCCGCCAAGATAACCGAGAAAGCCGCCCAGCAGCGTCAGGTAGAGCGCGACAATGAGCAAAAAGAGGACGTAGACCCAATGGGCGATGCGAATGATCATCTTGTTCTTCACCCCGCGTTTCCCGCCGCTTCCCTAATCGCAACCGCTGTGTTTTATCGTCGCTTCGGCCGCTTCGTCTGTCACATCGGATGAATTGTGTGTCCGCCATCCATGATGATGCTTTGTCCGGTCATAAAGTCGCTGTGCGGCGACGCCAGAAAGACGGCGATCCCTTCCATGTCCTCCAGGACGCCAATGCGGCCGATCACCGAACGGCGCCGGGCTGCGTCTTGAAACGCCTGACTGGCCTGAAGCGACATCTCCGTCTCAATAAAGCCCGGCAGGATCGCATTCGCTCGAATGCCCGCCTGGCCGAGTTCAACGGCGAGCGCCTGAACCAATCCGCGCACTGCTGCTTTTGTCGTGGAATAGCCCGCCGCGCCGCCAGTGCCGACAAGCGCCGCAACAGACGACGTAACGACCAGCTTGCCGCCCGCTTTACGCTGCAGCAGATGCTCGGTCACCGGCGCAAAGGTTTGCACCACGCTCATTAGATTTAGATCGATTGCGCCGAGCCATTCTTCGCGGCTTGTCAGATGCGACATGCCGCGGAACCCGCCGCCGCCGGCGTTGGCGAAACAGGAATCCACCTTGCCGAACCGCTTGATGGTATCGGCGAACGCTTCGGCGATCTGCGTTTCATCGGTAACGTCGCAAACAAACGCTTCGACCTCGCCGCCAAGATCGCGTAGCTCAGATACAGCCGCAGCGTTCTTTTCGTTATTGCGCCCCCACACTGCGACTTTGGCGCCGCATTTAACGAGGCCCTTACCGAACGCTAAACCAAGCCCGCCATTACCGCCGGTGATCATTGCAACGTGATCGGATAAATCAAACATGTCGGCTCCTAGATACCGTTGTCTTCGAAATTCTGTGCGGAAACGGCTGCATTCGCCGGCGCAACCTGAAAGCCCAAGAGGTTGCCGTCAGGATCGCGCCCAAAAAACATCTCTCCGCCGTCCATCGCTTCGGCGTCACTCACAATGACGCCGCCCGCCTCGGTCAGTTTCTCTCGCGCCGCATTGAGGTCGGTTACGTCAAATACAATCATGTTGTATCCCGGCGCATCGATCGGCCGCGGAGAAGACGGCGTTTCAGTCGGATGGCTGACATAGTGGCCGATCTCGAATTCAACATTGCGTATCTGAAACCAGGACATCTTAATTTTCGAATTTGGGAGGCCGGAGACCTTGTCGAGGTTCTCGCCGGAAATACCGCCCAGTCGGCCGATGCGCCTGGGGTTCGGATCTTCGAACAAAACCGAATAGAAACTTGTGATGCGATCAATATCCGGAGTGGCGATTGCTACGTGCCGAATGCGATAGTCATTCTTCGGCGGCGTATCGAGATCGAGTTTTTCGATGTCGACATGTTCAACCTCAAACAACGTTCCATCGATATCGCGCGCATAGGCGTACTCAACCGGGTTACGCGGATTTAGCTGCACCATCTCCGGTGCGCCAACGGTCGTTCCGCCTGCTTCCAAAAAACGCTCATAGGCTCTGGTCGTTTTCACAACCTGATAACAAACGTGAGAAAACCCGGGTCCTTGCACGTCTACGCGGGACGTCGCCGTCGCCTTCTCCGACGGAGCCGCGAATTGCATGAACCGAACTTGCGCATTGGCGCTTCTATAGAGGCGCGCGTCAATTGTGACGCCGCTGCGTCCTGCAATCGCATCAAGCGCCGGGCTGTTTTCAAGCGTGCGCTCATCGACAAGCGTCAAATCCGTTGCGCTCGTGTAAAAATCCGCCGCGGCGTCGAGGTCGCGCACGGTTAGACCGACATAATTGACGCCTCGGATGACGGTTTCCGTTCGCTCCGGAGACGGAGATTTCGGCCCGCCGCAAGCGGCGATCAGCAAGACCGCCAAAACCCAACTCGTCGCTCTGACCATTGTTCGTATCCTCCCGTCCAGGCGGCGCGCGCAGGTTTCGCCAGATTGCGGCGGTCGGCGCTCCTGAGGCTTATTTGGTGGCAAATCTATCACATAATTGAATATATCGTCAATTAAATGCGTTTTCTGTTGCCATACGCAGCCCTTATGATAGTCTTATTGGACATAATGTCAATTAAGGGCCGCTCACAAACTGGCCCGCGGGAGGACAAAAATGGGAACGGGCCGGGACTGCAAACCCCTATCGAGTCTAGTAGCTGCGCTGAAAGGCGGCGTCAGCCTTGCCATCCTGTCGGCTGCTGCGACGCCGGCGATCGCTCAAGACGACGGCGCCGCCGCCAGTCGGGACACCATCGTCGTGACGGCGACAAAGCGCGAGCAAACGCTTCAAGAAACGCCAGTGGCTGTCACCGTCGTCAGCAGCGACACGCTCCTGAAAGCCGAAATACAGGACATTCTGGATCTGCAATCGGTTGTGCCGTCGCTGTCCGTCGGCCAGGGAACCTCCACAATTGCAACCGCATTTTCTATTCGCGGCTTTGGCAGCGCATCAAACAATGCGGGCATCGAACCTTCCGTCGGCGTCTTTGTCGACGGCGTTTACCGCTCGCGGCCGTCAGCGATCCTAGCCGACCTTTTGAATGTGCAACGCGTGGAAGTCCTGCGCGGCCCCCAGTCCACCCTGTTTGGCAAGAACGCATCAGTCGGCGTCATCTCGTTCGTAACTCAAGCGCCTGAATTCGAATTTGGCGGTTCCGCGTCGTTGACTTACGGGAACTTCGACACGGTTCGCGTTGTCGGCAACGTTACGGGTCCGTTAAGCGATTCGCTCGCCTTCCGGTTAGCCGCCAACTACAACCGCAGCGACGGTTACGCTAAAAATCTGCAAACCGACAACAACGTCAATAACCGAAATCGCTGGGGCGTTCAGGGTCAGTTGTTGTACCAGCCCTCCGATGATTTCAGTGTGCGTATTATCGGTGACTATGACGAAATTGACGAAATCTGCTGCTATCAGTCGAATATCGTCGCCGGCGCCGCAACGCTTCTTCTGGTAGATGCGTTAGGCGATATCGTTATCGAGGACCCGTTTTCTTACGAATACTTCGCCAATTTTGACCCGACCAACGAACTCCAGAACGGCGGAGTCTCCGCCCACATCAATAAGGGACTTGGTTTTGCCGACATCACATCAATAACCGCCTACAGGAAAGGCGAAAACTCGACCCTGTTCGACATCGACCAGTCTTCGGCGGATATCCTGAACAGCTTTAATGACGGCGAAAGCGAGACCTTTACTCAGGAAATTCGTCTCACCTCGAACGATCCGGACGCCGTCGTCGACTGGCTGCTTGGCGCCTATTACTTCAACGAGTCGATCGACTTTCCCGGCGGACTTGAGTTCGGGGCCGACGCCAGAGCGTTCTTCGACGGCTCATCGGGCGGTGCGTTCACGACTGCGGAAGCTTTGGTCGGCGCCCCGGCCGGTTCGTTTCGGGCGGACGGCACGGGTGTCACGGAATTTCGCGGGCAAGACAACACCTCATTTTCAATCTTCGGCTCCGCCGACTGGCATATCACGGACCGACTGACTGCGACGGTCGGGCTTAGCTACATCTATGACGAAAAGGACGCCTTTGTTTCCCAAGTGAATACGGATGCGGCCTCGCAAATCGACTTGGTGGCGCTCGGCTTCGGCGTCGCGCTCGCCGGCTTCGGCGTAGACGCGACTGACCCTGCGGCCGTCGCCGCTTTTGCCGCAGCGAACCCCGCAGTATTCGCCGCCGTCCAGGCGGGCGCGCAGGACCCGGCGTCAAACCCGTTTCTTGGTTTTGCACCGTTCCAGGCGCTGCCGCAAACGCTTGCTATCCCCAATGCGGTGGAAGACGGTCGGTCCGAGGACGACAAACTGACGTATAGTTTCCGGCTGGCCTACGACATCACAGACAACATCAATGTGTATGGGTCCTACGCCACCGGTTACAAGGCGACGTCCTGGAACCTGTCGCGCGACTCCCGTCCGACGCCTGACGACTTCATCCCGGGCTCCCCTGTGATAGACCCGCCGGCGTCTCCTATTCGCGACGCGGGACTGGCGATTCCCAACTTGCGAACCGGCACCCGTTTCGCTGGACCGGAAGAGTCAGAGGTGTTCGAAATCGGCGTAAAGATGGCGTTTGAAAATCTGTCGGTGAACATCGCTCTCTTTGATCAAAACGTTCAAGATTTTCAGACAAATGTTCTTGTGGGCCAATCAGGGCGCGTCTTGGCTAATGCCGACAAGCAATCGACGAAAGGCGCGGAAATCGAAACGGTTTGGTCTCCTCTTGACGGCCTCGCCCTTTCCTTCGCCGGCACGTTCCTGGATGCTGAGTATGATAGCTTCCCAGATTCAGCGTTCGGCGACCTTACCGGCGAGCGCCCGGCGGGAATCTCCAAAATCTCGACGTCAACGGGCGCGGAGTACAGTTTCAACATCGGCGCTCTCGACTCATTCCTTCGCGCGGACTGGCAATATTCAAGCCCGGCTGCGTATACCGACAATGCAGCCCTTCAAGACTTTATTGGATTTGAACGAGAGTTTCATCTGGTCAATGCATCGGCCGGATTCACCACCGAAAACGGCTTCAGCGTCAGTGTATGGGGACGGAACATACTTGACGAAGAGTTTCATACGAGCGTTTTCACACCGTTGCTTGAAAGCACGTCGCTGTCCGGCTTTCAGAACCAACCGGCGACGTACGGCGTAACGGTTCGAAAGCTCTTCTAGTCGAATACCAAACTTCCTCCCTGCATTTGCTTGACAGCCCGGCGCCAAAGCGCCTGGCTGTCTTTTTTAATGCTAAGGACAGAGAGGCGCGTCGCAGTCTAGCGCTTCAGCTTTTGTTTGCGAGTTAGGAAGTCGGTGCGCACCATTGCAATTGACCCAATGATCATCGACACAGTCAGGTCTTCGAGGTCTTGAAGGTCCATTCTTGTGCGCAACAAATACTCGCCCGCTGACGCCGGAAGACCGAATGAAATGTCGGTGGCTGCGCGCGCCAATTCGATGGGCATGTTGAATTGCTTTGCAACGATCGGGGCGAGATAGTCGACCGAGGAATTGCGATCGTATTGTGTGGGATCTTGAGCTTCCGATACGCTTGGTTCGGCCTGCAGCCGCTCGATGATGAGACCGCGCCGATCGATATAATCCAGATACTCGTGGGTGACGCCCCGCACCAACTCTTCAAATGTCGTTGCCTTCTCGGCGGCCTTGAATTGCAGCAGCCTCAAAGCTCTGAGCTCTCGTTCCAGCAGCTCCTTCAACAGGTCGGTGAGACTGTCGAAATAGTTGTATACGAGCGATTTGCTGACGCCCGCTTTTTGACCGATTAACTCCATGGACAGGCCGGCAACGCCTTCGCGCGCGATGATGTCTGCAGTCTCGTCGAGGATCATCGACCGGCGGACTTCCGGGCTGTATCGTCTTCTCGGTTTGCTTTGTGCTTGCGCCACGATGCTGTTCCGGCTTGTCTTCGACTCGTCTCATTCAATAATAGCATCAAAGGATTAGCATGGTACAGGTATAACAAGCACTGACGCTGAGTCATTTGCAACGCCCGAAGACTTCAGGTCCGGTTCCGCAAAACCCACCGTGGAAAGCCCGCAGCAAGACACTGCTATAAGTCGCCATACGGGAGATGGCCGAGCCTATCCATCGTCGACGACATCTGGGTGAATCGCGTGCTTGCCTCTACAGGCGTCGACGAACAATCTCGCTTTCACGAAATCCGTACCGTACCGCCTTTGCTTCAATCCTCGCGCCGTGGACTGCAACGAAGGGCGTAGAATAAAGCCGCCAAACGGCGTCGACGTCGCACTCGTCGCTCACGCAGATCCGAAAGCCTATCGATGCGCCAACGGTTTCAGATTCCAGGGTCACGATAGGACCGCCCTCACTGTCGTTAATCGCGATAACCGGCGCCGCGGTCTTTGGTTGATCGCCGCCGGGCCAAAAAAGCGTCTCCACCATGTCGCGCTCATCCATCACGCTCAGATCGCCAATCCGCTCAAGATGCGCGTCAAGCGCGGCACGCATCAGGGCGCGTGTTTCGTCATGCGCCGGGTCGCCGGCGAGGTTGACGGTCTCATCGGGGTCGTCGATCACATTGTAGAGTTCTTCCGCAGGTCGGTCCGGACTGATCAGCGCAGCTTGGGCCTTGTTCAACCCGCCCCTTGCCGCCTCCGTGCGAAGCGATTGCATTGATGCAAGGTTTTCGCGAAACGCGAGCGGCCCCAGCACGGCGCGATCGGGAACGTCGTTCCGTATGTACTTGAAGTCCTCACTGCGCACTGCGCGACTTCGATCCGGCAACTCGTCAAGCCGGTCGCGCGCCGCGAAGACATATGATCTGGGCGGCGCGTCGCTGAGCATGTTGCGCCCATGAAGATGTTTCGGCGGATCGATGCCGGCAATCGACAACAAAGTCGGCGCAAGGTCGACAAAGGAGATGAGCGCGTCGCGCCGCTCGCCGGCGCCGCGACCATCGGGGAATCGAATGACGAATGGAACATGCAATCCTGAATCATAGAGGGTGCGCTTGCCGCGCGGCAGGCCGTCGCCATGATCCGTTGTTAAAACAACGATCGTCCGATCCAGCAGGTTGCGTTCGCGCAGATCCGCAATCACACCACCCACCCAACGATCGAGCAAATGGACATTGTCATATTGCCGGGCGATGTCGCGACGCACGTCTTCCGTATCCGGCAGATAGGGCGGCACGGCGACCTTGGCGGGATCCGTGAACGCGAAACCGGGTCCAAATCGCGACGCATATTGCTTTGCGCGATCCGCGGCGCCGTCGGTCATAGTCGCCGTTTCAGGTCGGAACAACCGGCTTTCATGGGTGTGCGCATTGCTCAACATCAAAAAGAACGGTTTGCCCTCGACGCGATCGTCAAGCGAGACGTCGCGCCCCGATCGGTCCCAGATCGAAAACGGCGCCCCGAACTGATAGTCCGTTTTGACATTGTTGAGCGTCACAAATCCGGCGGCGCGCAGAAATTCCGGAAAGGCTTTCACATGCGGCGGCGGCACGGTTTCGTATGGGTATCCGTCCGTGCTGAATACGCCGAACGCGGTCGCGCGCTCACGGCCAAAGCTGGACGTTCGCATATGTTGGGCGCCGATTGCTTCCTGGTGCATGCCTGTGATCAGCGCCGCTCGGCTCGGCGCGCACACGCCGGAGGTCGTAAAAACCCGCGAATAGAGAATCCCCTCCGCGGCCAAACGGTCGATATGCGGCGTGCGCGCCAAACGATCGCCATAGGCGCCGATCCGCGGACTGAGATCCTCAGCGACGATGAATACGATATTGAAACGCTCATCTTCCGTCGCAATCGTTGACCGATCACCGCAACCCGCGGCGACTAGAAATAGAACCGCAGCAGCAATGGACTTCCAGACAGGATCGGCGTTCATCAGCATCATCTTTGAGAGAAGCATCCATATTCCAGATCAACGATCAAGCCGTCGGCGTTAACGGCGCGCATTTGATGCGGACGATCGTTCGACAATCGTATTGCATCGTCCGCAGAGAACGGCGTTTCGCATAGGGCGCACTGGTTTTTGCGCGCCGTCATCGCGTTTCATCGAGACCTGGAATGCCCAACGCCGTTTCCAGTTCGCTTGCGGGCCAGCGGCCCTCACGGTTGTCGCCGTTACGCACCAGCAGGACTTCCGAATCATGGATAGGGCCCGCATCGGCGAATGTCGCGCGCACATAGGTGAGCAACGCCGCGAGATTATTGTCGCTTAAAAACTCATGGCCGGGCATCACCTCATCATAAAGCGCGCCGTTGATGACCACCGGCCCTTCCATGCCGTGCAACACTGCGCGAATGAGCCTGCCCTTGTCGCCCGAAACCCAATCGGTGTCGGTGAGCGGCGGGAATTCGCCGGGCACGCCCCCGCCGCCAGGTTGGTGGCAGGAGGCGCAGTATTGCGCGTACAATTCCGCGCCTTTTCCTTTGCTCGCCTCCACGAGCAGCGCGCGATCGCTGGTAGGCTCGCGATTTTCCGGTCGTGCGCCGCGGTCCGTCGCACCCGTGTAGTCGATGCGCCATATCCGCCCTTCGATATTATCAAGAATGTAGAGCGACCCGTCAGGGTGAACTGCGATGCTTTGCGGACGATAAACCGCGTTATCGCGTTCATAGAGAATATCGAATCCCTTGAAGCCGTCCGCAAATGTTTCCCATTCGCCGGTCGGCATGCCGTCGGCAAACGGAACAAATGCAACGATATAGCCGTCCTGCGGCAGCGGCGCACGGTTCCAGGATCCCTTCAAGGCGACAAATGCGCCGCCATGATACGCCTCAGGAAATGCGCGCGCATGGTAGAATGCAATGGACGACGGCGAATAATGCGCTGGAAATGTCATCAGCGGTTTTTCGTATTGCTCACAGCGCCCAACGACCTCACCGTCGCCGCCATATTCCGGCGCCAGCACTTTCCTCTCTAGAAACGGGTCGTAATAGCAATATGGCCAGCCATATTCGCGCCCCTGCTCAACACGGAAAAGCTCTTCCGCAGGGAGTTCGGCGTTCTGCTCCACCGTAAATGTCTCCGGCCACAGCGAGTCCAGACGGTCGCGCCCCATCTGGACGACAAAGAGCGCACCATAGGGTTCGTCCCAGGTCTGCGCGATCGTGTTGCGAATGCCGATGGCGTAATGCTCGCCGTCGTCGAAAGACTGTCCGACAACATCGCTGCGCCAGCGCCAAATGCCTGCATGCCGTTCGAGCTCCAGACACGGATCGACGCCAGGCGACCCCTTCGTCTTCCATTCGGTCTGGCAGGCGTTTGATGGCGACCCGATATTGACGTAGATCCAACCGTCGGGATCCATCGCCAAGGTTCGCCCGCGGTGGCTCGATTGATAGGGAATTTTTTCGATAATGATGTCCGGTTCGCCGACTGGCGTCAGCGCGCCATTTGGCAGCGCCATCCGCACGACCCGCTCGTTATCCACCGCATAGAGATAGCCGTCCTGATACTCGATATGAATGCGTGGAACTTTTTGCGCCTTCGGTGTCGCCACATCATGAAACGGCGCGACAACATCAATAATGTGATCGCCGTCTTCATCGCGAAGACCGAGTATATGCGCTCCCTCCCGCAGGCCGGACAGACTCACGAACATATCGCCGTCTTCTCGAATGAAGATCTCGCGGGACTCGCCGGTTCCCTCAAAAACGACCGTCGCTTCAAAACCGCTCGGCAGAACGAGTTCAGGCGCGGATTTACTTGCGCCCACAACATCAGACGCCGCATCATCGGCATTTTCTGTTCCGTCGCATCCCGCCGTGATGACAACAAGAGCGATTGCAAGACGCACACGCATCGCCGGCGCTCTCTCCTTGTCTGACCGAAGCGTCGCGCTATTTGTCGAGGCCGGCCACGACTGACTCCGCATAGAGCAACTCACCTGTTAGGGCGTGAAAGAACTGAACGATCACCTGAGGATGCTCATACGCCACCCAATAGGGCTCGGAGCCTTTGCGCCGGTTTTCAAAGACGTTGTTCACCTTCACCATTACGTAAACGGGGTACCGCATGTTTCCTCTCGGGGTTCCCGAAGTGGAAAAGGTGGACCAACGGATATCGACGTCGCGATTGCCCGAGCGATAAACGCCATTTGACGGGCGCCCGCCTTCTTGACCAAATGTATGCTGATTTTCTGAGTTAATCGGGCTTGCTGTGAACTCCCACACATTGTCCGTCACCTTTGCGGAAAAGGCGTTATGGAGATCGGCGTCGATGACGAGCACGGGCTGCGGCATCGAATCCCAAAGCTCGATCAGTTCCTCCCGCTCGCTCATATAGCCGGTCCACGCCTCATCCGGGCCGACAAACTCTTCCTGTTCTTCGCTGTAGTGCAGATGGGGGATTGCGAGGTTGACCGATGAGAGGACGACAAAAATGTCAGCGTCGCTTTCCTTCATCGAACGGATCAGCCATTCCTTCTGGCGGGCGCCGAGCATGGTCTTTTCTGAGTTCATGTCGAACGTTTCCGCCGGCGCATCGCGATTGCCGCGCGTGTCGAGTACGAAAAACTCCACATTGCCGACCGTGAATTTCGCCCATTTCTCGCCGCCGATGGTATAAGGCGACGCTGCCGTGTCGGCCTTCGCCGGATGCGACAACCGCAGACGATTGCGATCGATAATTTCCTCAACGCCATAGATTTGCGCGTTGGGGTCGCCGGGCCCTTTCTCCAAGTTCAGTGAACGCGGCGTGCCGTCCGTCGGCCGGTTCCAATGAATGTGGAGGATGTTCTGACGTTCCAGATCAAGCTCGCGAAAATCCGCTTCCGGATCATAGAGAACATCGCTGCCCGCTTCGAGTTGCGCCTTGCCGAACACCGTATTGAGTCGATCTTCAACCGGGTTCGACCAACCAAGATAGTCATCCCATGCGGAAAGCCCGATGTCGCGATAAAGCGCCGAGCGCAGCCGTTTCGGATTGTCGACCTGAAGATTCGGCGTCGCTGCGCCATAAACATTGTTGATGATCTCGTGGTCGTCAAAGGCGTAATAGGTCGGGACATGGCGATGCCATTCCGCGAGATAGTTGTTGCGATCGAGGTAAATCTTGTAGTTTTCCCAAGCGCCGACAATGCGCGGCGCAACGGATACGTTTTTGGGCAACGGGTCTTCATCGATATGCCGGCCCATGCGCCATAGCCACTCCTCAACCTGCGCATGCCGCCCTTCTTCGTAGACGTAGTCGCCGGCGTGCAGCGCGAACAGCGCCTCGTCCCCATGCTGCTGCATCATCGTGCGCTGCGGCGTGTAGCCAGCGGAGCCGCCGAAGCCCATCCGCGCACACCCTGTCGCCGCAAACGAAAAATTGAAAAGCCCGCGCGGGTTGTCCTGCGCGTTGCGATACTGCGCCGCGCTCGGCAGCGTCCGGAAAGATCCGCCCATCTCCGCCTGATGGAGAATATCGCTAAACCCGACGGCGAAATAATAGCGCGTATCCGGTTCCAGCCCGCCAAGCTCCATCCAGCCGCTATTGTCGTCTTCAATGCGCGTGCGGATCGGTTTCGATCGTTTGCTCAGACGGCTGGGTTCTGTGCCGTAATAGACGTAAACATCAGTGGGTTTGTTCGTGCGGACCCAGATCCCCATGGACCGTTCGCCGGCGCGGCCGAGCATTGGGCCGTGCGTGACCTTGCGGCCGCCCGCCTCCTTCGCCTCGCCATAGAGCGTCATCGTCATCGGCGGGCGATCTTCAGCGCCCGCAGCCGATTGCCCGCTCACCGACGCCGGCGTCGCGACAACGGCGCCAACAGCGAGTATCAAAGATGCGCGTATCGGGCCCATCAGTTTTGATTGCGACGGGCGGCTTCGGCCTGAATGCGTTTGACTTCTTCATGACGGCGCGTGTTGATCAGCGGATCGTCGGACATGAAGACCCAAAGTTGCACGGTGCCGTCCTGATGCGCCGTCGAGAACAGGGTGCCGGCGTCGTTGAATTCCATGTATTCAAGCGAGTCCGAGACAGGCACGCGCAAAGCATAGGGAACGCCGTCATTGCCGATCTCATCATTCAGCAGGTGTTTCGTCGCGAAGAAATCCACCGATTTCCCGTGCCCGGCGAGACCAAGATAGCGACCGTCAGGGGTCCACGCGACCGTCTCCAATTTCTGCCCCGATTTATTCAAGCGGCGCAGCAGTTTGCCGGTCTTCAACTCATAAATGTAGACGAAGCCTTCCGTCGCGCCGGCGGCGATATACTTGTCGTCGGGGCTGATATTCACATTTATGAAGTTGGAGGATGTGTCCGGGTTGTTTGTATCAATAATATTCAGTGTCCGGACGAGGCGACCATTTTGGGTGTTCCAGATTTTGACGTAAGGATGTCCGGATGTGACGAAGTACTTGTCATCCGACGTGAAGTCGATCTCGTTCACGGTGTCGCCGTGATTGACGCTATAAGCGAGACTCCAATCACTGGTGCGATAGACATTCGCGGCTCCGGCGCCGTCCCTGCGCTCTTCGCCTGAGACCATATATTCGCCATTATGTGACGCCGCGAGACCGTCAATGCCTGATTTATGTTCGATTTCGCGCACGATTTCGCCGGTCTTCGCGTCAATGACGCGCATCATGTAGTCTTCGCTGACGGAAACGACGAATTTGCCGTCCATGGTCCAGGCGACGCGCTCGATTTCCTGCGGCACTTCGGTGACCCACATCTGCGCACCGTCGGACGTGCGAAAGACACGAACGGTGTTGTCGAACTTCGTGCCGGTGACGATGTATTGGCTGTCCGGCGAAAACTCGGTCGACTCAACAGAACCCAATTCTCCGTTGATATCGGCCAGCCGCGACCAGACATGGGTCATGCCGAGTTCGCCGCCGGCCTCGGCCGACGTCGCCAGGCCCCACGCGCCTGCAACAACAGTCAAAATCGCTTTCACCTTCATTATTGACCCCTATGTTCGGTATTGCTGCGCCCGGAAGGCTGCCGCATTTCGCTGATTCAGTGCTTTATACTCGAACCCGGCGCCCATGCGGGAACGAAACTGACGGACGTACCGCAATGCGGACGTTCCAGCGTGCAGAATGTGAACGGCGTTGATATTGCCGGCGGCCTTAGCCCGCTCCAGGAATAAAGACGGCGGCGATGAGAAAGGCGTGCACCATGAAAAGATCACTCATGCTGGCGGGCGGTTTCTGTCTCCTCGGCTGCGCAACGGCGGAGCGGGAGCCCTTCAACCCAAGCGCTGATGCGCGCATCGGCGCTGAAGTTGAGAAAGCCTGCTACGCCACGACCGCAGGCGCCGCCGGAGCGTCCCAACGCATTGACGGCTACGCCGCATTCGTTACCGGCGATTTCCGCGAAAAATACCTGCTTGTTTTCTCCGGCTGCCGCGGCGTCGTTGGCCCCGGCGGGGCCCCGGTGTTCGAGCTTCACGGCGACCGGTGTCTCTTCACGGGCGACCCCGTAAAAGAGTTCACCTCCGGAACCGGCGTCACGGGCAACTGCCGCATCCAGCACATTTACGAGTGGGACCGCGAATAGGCGCTACTGGCTGACGCGGATCAGCCACGCGTCATAGGCGGCCGCCATATCGCTGACGACGTCCGGATTGGCGGCGGCGACATCGCGCGTTTCCGTCCGGTCCGCGAACATGTCGTAAAGCTCCCAGACGCCGTCTTCCGCCTCGCGCTCCTCCGTATGCGAAACAAGCTTCCAACGGGTGCTCCGCACAGAACGCCCGCCGTTCCAGCGATTGACAATATAACCAGATCGCTCGAGCGCGCCTTGCCCGCGGATCACCGCGGAAAGGTCTACGCCTTCCAGCGGCGGCGCGGCCCCGTCGGGCCCGAGCCCTGAATCGTACGTGCGCCCAAGCAGGCCGAGCAGCGTCGCGTGAAGATCGATGAGGTGCCCCGGCGTTTCAACGATGCGCCCTGCGTCCGCGACCCCGACGGGCCAGTGCGCAATCATGGGCGTCGTCGTGCCGCCATTATAGCTGTAATTCTTATAGAATCGAAAAGGCGTGTTCGCGACGCTGGCCCAGTCGGGACCAAGACTGGCCCAGCGCCCGACCGAACCAATTGGGTGTTCCGCCCCTATTTCGTCCGCAGCGTCGGGATCTGCGCGAACAAGCTCTGCGCTGGCGCCGTTATCGGACAGAAAAACAATGAGCGTATTGTCAAAGCGCCCGCGCGCTTTGATTGCATCGATCAGGCGGCCGACATTTTGGTCGAGACGGTCGATCATGCCGGCGTATACTTCCATACGCCGCGCCTGGTCTTCCCGTTGTTCATCCGAAAGAGTTGACCAGTCTCGCCACTGCGCATCGGGCCGCGGATATCGCGCATCAATCAAACCCATAGTGCGCTGGCGCTTATCCCGCGCATCCGCAATAGCCTGATAGCCGGCGTCGTATGTCCCTTCAAATTTCCGGACGTTTTCTTCAGGCGCGTGCAAAGGATCGTGTGGCGCTGTGTATGCAAGATACAAGAAGTATGGCGCATCATCAGCCGACGCTAAAAAGTCGATAGCCCAGTCGGTGAAAGCATCGGTCGCATAAAAGTCCGATTGCGGCGGCGCATACCCTTGCTGGCACTGCGCATCGAAACACCACCACCGGCCGTTTTCGAGTTTCCGTGCCGGTTCCGGCTCGCCAGGGCGGGCGGCGATACCCGGATTGAAGAAATTCGCCGCCCCGTCGCGCAGACCGAAATAGTGATCGAAACCGCGCGTGATTGGATTCTCAATGCTGTGATGCTTGCCGGCCATAAAGGTCGAGTAGCCACCTGACTTGAGGCTCTCTGCGATTGTCACGCCGCCGATCATCGGCGTTCTGGCTTTGGAGTCGCGCTTGACTTGCTGTGCGTAAAGACCGGTCAGAAGCGCAGCGCGGGATGGAAAACACTTTGCCGTGTTGTGAAAGTCGACAAAGCGTAAGCCGTTCTCCGCGAGCGCATCTATATTTGGCGTTGCTATCTCAGAGCCGTATGAGCCGATATCTGAAAAGCCGAGATCGTCGACCAAAATGACGACAATATCCGGATTGACCGGATTCGGTGATCCGGTTTCGCTTTCGTCGGCGCTGACTGACTGGGACTCACCGCCGCAGGCCGCGACAAAGAGCGACAAAAGTCCCATCCCGCAATGCAGAAGCCTTTGGTTTACCAAGCGCATTATTGCGCCTCCCGAATTCGCGCCGATGTCTGCGGCGACTCTATCCTGTGACTACTTCCTCGACGGCTCGACCGAGCTCCGCCGTCGTCGCCTTACCGCCCATATCGGGCGTCAGGGCCGTCCGGTCCTTCAGGACGATTTCGATAGCCGCGACAATCGCAGCCGCGACATCTGCGTGGCCCAAATGCTCCAGCATCATCGCGCCGGACCAGATTTGTCCGATCGGATTTGCAATCCCCTTCCCGGCGATATCCGGCGCCGAGCCATGCACCGGCTCAAACATCGACGGGTGCTCCCGTTCCGGGTTGATGTTCGCCGACGGAGCGATTCCGATGGTGCCCGCGATGGCAGGCCCGAGGTCTGACAGAATGTCGCCAAACAAGTTCGATCCGACCACCACGTCAAACCAATCTGGGTGCTGAACGAAATGCGCGGTCAGAATATCGATGTGATACTGGCTTGTCCTGACGTCCGGGTAGCGTTCCGCCATCGCTGCGAAACGTTCGTCCCAATAGGGCATCGTGTGGACGATGCCGTTTGACTTGGTGGCGCTTGTTAGATGCCGTTTGGGACGCGCTTGCGCCAACTCAAACGCATATTGCAACACCCGATCGACGCCGCGGCGGGTAAAGACCGCCTCTTGTACGACTGTTTCGCGATCCGTCCCTTCAAAGATGCGTCCGCCGATCTCGGAATATTCGCCTTCATTGTTTTCGCGGACGACGAAAAAATCAATGTCGTCGGCGCCGCGATGCTTCAGCGGCGTCTCAATCCCATCGAAAAGCCGCACGGGCCGAAGGTTTACATATTGCTGAAATGTGCGCCGGATCGGGATCAATAATCCCCATAACGAAACATGATCCGGCACGCCGGGAAAGCCGACCGCGCCGAGATAGATGGCGTCGTGATCTTTTATGTGTTCAAGCGCGTCCGGCGGGGCCATAGCGCCAGTTTGCGCATAGTGTTCGCAACTCCAGTCGAATTGGTCCCAGTGAAACGCAATGCCGAATCGACGGCCCGCGGCTTCAAGCACGCGCTGCCCCTCCGGCGCGACTTCTTTGCCGATCCCGTCCCCCGGGATGACTGCGATTTTGTAGGTCGTCATTGCGGTTGCAAATCCGGACTATTCCGATGCGGGACCATCGTAGGTCTCGTACCACTCTTGCAAAACATCAAAGGCGGGTTTTTTCTCGCCTGTCTCGGCGATCAGGCCTTTGCGGTTCCAATACTCCTGATACCGCCCGTGCCATCGTCGCGGCGAACGGAAATCCTTCAAAATCCAAGGTGAAATGCCGCGCAGAAACGGGATTTGCTCAGCCATCTGCAATGTGACGTCGTAAAACGCCGCTTGATGCTCTTCGGTAAACCGTTCAAGCCGCTCGCCGCGGGCGCCGAGCAATGCGCCGGCGCCGAATTCGCTGAACAGCATCGGCTTGTCGTAAGGCGTTTTCCAAACCAGGCCAGGGACATCGTCAAGCGTGCGCCTGCCATACCAGCCCTCATACTCGTTGACCGATATGATATCGAGATGCTCACCGAGAGGATCTTCGACGATAAATGTATTTCCGCGGTTGGTGTTTTTGTTCAGCGCCGCGGAAATCACGCGCGTTGAGTCCATCGCGCGCACATGATCAATCAGCATCTTCAGGAAAACATTTCGTGCGTCGGTAATAGGCGTTTCGTTCGCAACACCCCAAATGACGACGGAAGCCCGGTTGTAGTCACGGTTCACACTGTCTTTGTACATGCGCTTTGCGAGCGCCTTCGTATAGGGCTCGGTATACCGGATCTCTTCCCAGTACACCGGAATTTCACTCCAGACCAACAAACCAAGCTCGTCGGCGACGCGTAGCGTCCGTTCATTATGCGGATAGTGAGACAAACGCACGAAATTCGAACCGAGCTCCTTTGCTACGCCAAGCAGCTCGCGGGCGTCTTCCCAATCCATGCGTCTCCCGCCTTCCGGGCCGATTGGCTCCTCATGGACGCTAATGCCCTTGAGGAAAATCGATTCGCCATTCAGCAAAATATCTTGGCCGACGACTTCGATTGTCCGAAAGCCAATTCTGTCTTTCACGGTGTCGCGACGGGACGACACGGTGACGTCATACAGTTTTGGATTTTCCGGCGACCATCGCGTCAATGCCGACACCGCCGCCGACATCTCCACAATCCCATCGCGGTTAGTTCGTCCCTCTAACGTTAAACCCAACTCGTCGATTTCTACAGAAACCGTTTGATTGCCTTTGCTCGGTCCATCGAGCGCGACGCTGGCTACGATTGTTTCCGCGTCGCCCTCTTCCAGATGCAGCCGGTAATCGTGGATATATGTTTCGGGCGTCTCAATAAGGTGCACCGGGCGCGTGATGCCGCCGTAATTCAGCCAATCATAATAGAACGACGGAATCGATTTCGCGTCATGCATCGCGTCAACGGCGACGACAACTGAATTCTCGCCGCGATTGAGGTTGTCGGTGACTTCAAACATGAACGGCGTAAATCCGCCCTCGTAGTCTCCGACCGAGTCGCCGTTGAGATAGGCTTCCGTCCAATAATTGCTGCCTTCAAAATACAGGAAATACCGTTTGCCGCGCTTTGGCCGCGCATCGATAATCTTCCGATACCAGATTACGCTTTCGTACCAAAATAGTTCCTCGACCTGGGTGTTCCAATCGCCGGGCACAGTCAATGTCGGCGCGGAATCAAATTCGTATTCGATCAATTCTTCTTTCGGCGGCTTACGATCATTCGGGAAGTCCCGCCTGGCCGACGGTTTGCGCAGTCCCGCCCGCATAGGATCAATGAGATAACGCCACTCACCGGAAAGATCCTCACCCTTGCGCGCCAGCACATTAGCCATAGCGCTCGACGCTTCAGGATCAGGCGCTTCGCGTTCATATCGCGGCTGAGCGTCATCTTCGCCCTGTGCCGCCGCGGCGCCGAACAAGACAAGCAAGGACGCCGCCAGGACGGCGGACAGACCAAGTGCATATTTCATAGGATCGCCTTTCACAGCTCCAGTGTTTCCATAAAACTTTCAAATGCGCGGGGCGGCGCAATGGCGCCTCTAAAGCCGACGACGAATGCGCCGACCCTAGCGGCGATCTCGCCGGCCTCTGCGCCGGTCTTGCCGCTTTGCCGCATGGCGAGATAGGCGCCGTCAAAGGCGTCGCCGGCAGCCGTCGTATCGACGACATTCGCCGCCGGCCGAAACGGAATGCGCCACTCCTCGGTTCCGTCATATCCGGCGACGCCGCCTGTCCCGAGCTTCACCGCGATGTCGACAACGCCCAGGCTTCGCAACCTTGAAATGACGGCTTCAGGGTCGGCCTCCTCAAACACAGCCGCTTCGTCGTCAATGCCCGGCAACGCCACCGTGGCAATGGCGTAAGCGCATTCAAACGCGTCGCGCGCCTCGTTTTTGGAGGACCAAAGACTCGATCGGTAGTTTGGATCGAAAGCGACCGCGGCGCCGCCGGCTTTCGCCTCTATCAGCGCGGCGAACAGTGCGTTGCGGTCTTCGGGCGAGAAAACCGCAAGCGTGACGCCTGAAAAATAAATGAGGGAGGCATTGCGCAGCTGGCTTGCGCCGCCCTTTTCTTTGAAGTGCGTCATAAACCGGCAGGCTGCGGAATCTTTGCGCCAGTAGAGAAAACTGCGCTCCCCTTCGCTGTCCGTTTCCACCATGTAAAGACCAGGCAGCGCGCCGGGGTCGCGATAGACGAGCGAGCAGTCCAGACTTTCATCGCGCCATGCCGCCGTCATGCCCCTGCTCACCGGGTCTTCGCCGACGGCCGTCGCGAATGCGACATTCGCCTGTGCGCCCGCGAGGCGCTTCAGGTAGACGGCGGTGTTATAGACGTCGCCGGCGAAGCCTTGGGCGTAACCACCTTCCCGCGCCGTTAGCTCGACCATGCATTCGCCGACCGCAACGATATCCTTCATTGCGCCAACTCTTTGATGGCTCGACGCACATTATCCGGCGAGCCGTCGGCGAGGAGCGCATAGCTATCGGTCAACGCGTCTGTGAATACAGCGTTCGATGAAAGATCGCCGAAGATACTCGACAGGCTCAAATAGCGCTCGACATCTTTGGCGGCGTCAAGGGTTGCAGCCCTTGCAATTCTATTCAGCTCATCGGCTAGCGGATCATTTAGCGGCGTGTCCGCTAGGGCGCTGTTCCGGACAAAATGAAGCCAGCCCGCAAGCGCCAGGGACAATTGATTGAACGGAGCGCCGGCCGCAATAGCGTCGCGCATGGACGGCAGAAACCGCATTTGTATTTTCTGCGAACTGTCGCCGGCGATCTGGGTCAACTGATAGCCGATTTCAGGATTAGCGAAACGATGCAGGATCGATTCCCGGTAGGCCGGCAAGTCTAAGCTCGCCGGCGGTTCAAGCAACGGCTCAACTTCGCGCGACAGCATCTCTTTCGCAAAGGCGCAAAGCAAGTTGTCGGACACCGCCTCGAGCACGGTTTTGTGGCCGCACAACAATCCCAGATAAGCAAGCGCCGAATGAGCACCGTTCAACATGCGCAGTTTCGCCCGTTCATAGCCTGCGACATCACTTGTGAACTCCGCGCCGCCCGCTTCCCACAACGGACGCTTGCCTGCAAAAGCGTCTTCAATCACCCATTGCGTGAACGCTTCGCGTTGAATCGGCCATGCGTCTTCCGCACCTATTGCGGAAGCGACGCGGGCCCGCGCCGCGTCGTCTGTCGCGGGCGTGATGCTGTCTACCATGGTCTGCGGAAACGCGATGTTATCGCTGATCCACGCCGAAAGGTCACCGTCCAGCTCTCCGGCGAACTGGAGAACGGCGTTTTTCAGCAATCGTCCGTTTTCCGAGAGATTATCGCAGCTGACGACCGTCATCGGCGGCAATTCCGCCGCCCGGCGACGGGCGAGCGCCGCAACAAGATAGCCGATCAGACTTGACGGCGTGTCCGGCGACGCAAGGTCCGCCTTGATTTCGGGGCGGTCTCTATCAAGATCGCCAGTCTCGGTCAGGCAATACCCTTTCTCAGTCACTGTCATGGTCGCAATGCGCGTATTCGGATGACATAGACGAGACAGAACGGCCGCCGGGTCTTCCGGGGCAACGAGCATTTCCGTAATCGAGCCGATGATGCGGTATTCAATCTGCGCATCAAGGATTTCGAGCGTATAAAGATAATCTTGGTCGACCAGAGCGTCGCGAACGGCGGATGAACGCAACGAAACGCCGCAAACGCCCCACTCGCCGCCGGCGGCGGCGATCGCGTCGTCCGTCATCACCGCCTGATGCGCACGATGAAAGGCACCCGGCCCGAAGTGAACAATCCCGATCCCGGTCTGCGCGCGATCGAAATCAGGTGTTGCAACGGCGGCGGCGAGCTTGCTGAGAGATCCTTCGGTTAACCTTTGCATCGCCGCGCCGCTCCAAAATATCGGGACCCCCGAATTTGAACGGATAAATTGGCCTGACCTTTTCTGTTTTGCAACCCGTTCCCACTGAGGCAAAAAAATGTCATAGTTACATAATCTTATGGAATTTTCGTTTCCCGCAGAGCCTAGGTGTTGCGTCTAATCGGCTCGCCCGCCTATATTTGGTCAGACCAGATACGGCCTTTTCGCCGGCTTGCAAGAAGCACAGAAGAACGTCAGGAATATCGGTCAGGATGATCGGACAGTTGAATATTCTCGATTTGAAATCGGATCGATCGGTCAAGCGACTCTACCAGCAAGTCGCTGAAGCATTGTTGTCTCTCATTGAGTCTGGCGAATACGGCGTCGGCGCGCGCCTGCCCGCAGAACGCGAACTGGCCGCACAGTTCGAAGTCAGCCGGCCGACGATCCGCGAAGCCATCATCGCGCTTGAGCTCGCCGGCTGTGTTGAAGTCCGAACCGGATCCGGCGTTTACGTCCTCGAACGCAAGGAAACGCCCGCACGCGGCGTCGAACTCGATATCGGTCCATTTGAGCTGATGGAAGCGCGAGCGCTGATCGAGGGCGAAGCCGCAGCCCTTGCGGCGCGCAATATCAGTGACGAGGAAGTTGCGGCGCTTGAGTCCGCAATTGAAGAAATGGTCGAAGAAAATAAGAAGAAGCTTCACAAAGAGACTGCAGACAGAAAATTTCACCTGTTGATTGCGCAGGCGACGCGTAACAGCGCGGTGCTGCGCGTCGTCACCGACCTTTGGGATGTGCGCGAGGCGTCTCCTCTGACCGCGCGGATGCTCGACAAGGTGCGCCTCGCCGGATGGAAACCGCGGATCGACGAACATCGCGCCATTTGCGAGGCCATCGCAGCCCGCGACCCCGCGCTTGCCCGAAAACGCATGCGCGATCACATGATGCGTGTGATCGACCAGCTTCTCGAAGCAACGGAAATCGAGGCGGTGAACGAAGCCAAGCGCCGCGTCGACGCCGACCGAGCGCGCTTTACTGCGGCGCGAGAGCTCACCTAAGCCACAAACTTGTTTCTATTTCCACATGCTGGAAAATCCATGCGCATATAGTCGCTCTGGCGAAGTGCGCCTCCTAGTTTCCTCCAAAAAAAAATGCGCGCGCCGGGCCCGCGGAACAATGGAGGAAACAGGTATGAATATCCACGCAACGGTCGCCGGTACGCTCGACAAAGCGTCACCCAAAGTTCGCGATTGGCTTGCCCAGCCTCGGCCGATGTTGATCGACGGCCAGTGGGTTGCGGCAAAATCCGGCAAAACGTTCGCTGTCATTGATCCGGCAACGGAAGGAAAACTTGCGGAAGTCGCAGAAGGCGACAAAGCGGACATCGACGCCGCCGTCGCCGCGGCGCGACGGGCCTTCGACAGCGGCCCGTGGCGGAAAATGACCCCATCTGAGCGCGGGCGTGTTCTGCATAAGATCGGCGATCTGATTTATGAGAACATCGACGAGCTCGCCGAACTCGACAGTCTTGACAATGGCAAGCCCAAAGCCGTTGCGAAAGCAGCGGATGTCACTCTGTCCGCAGACATGTTCCACTATATGTCCGGCTGGCCGACCAAGATCCACGGCAAGACCATTCCAATTTCAAACCTCGCAGCGCCGGGCGAATATTTCTCCTTCACGCGGCCCGAGCCTGTCGGAGTCGTTGGACAGATTATTCCGTGGAATTTCCCATTGCTCATGTGCGCATGGAAACTGGGACCGGCCCTCGCCACCGGCTGCACCGTCGTTCTCAAGGTCGCGGAAGAAACGCCGCTCTCCGCGCTTCGCCTGGGGGAGCTCTTGCTCGAAGCGGGTCTGCCCGATGGCGTTGTCAACATCGTCACTGGCTTCGGCGAAACCGCCGGCGCCGCGCTCGCCGCTCATCCGAATGTAAATAAGGTCGCGTTCACCGGCTCGACGGAAGTCGGCAAGTTGATCGTTCAGGCCGCATCGCACGACTTAAAGCGCGTCAGTCTCGAACTCGGCGGCAAGTCCCCGAATATTGTGCTTGCCGACGCCGATGTGGAAGCGACCGTCGCCGGCGCCGCCGCAGGCATATTTTTCAACCACGGACAATGCTGCAACGCCGGATCTCGTTTGTTCGTACACGACAAAATCTTCGACAAAGTCGTAGACGGCGTTTCCGCCGCGGCGGAGAAAATTAAACTCGGTTTCGGATTAGACGAAGACACCGAAATGGGGCCGCTGGTCTCTGAAGTGCAATACGGACGCGTCACCGGGTACCTGGACTCTGGCAAGGCGGACGGCGCCAAAGCGGTCACCGGCGGCGACGGAGTCGACGGCCCGGGATACTTCGTTAAGCCGACAGTCCTTGTCGACACGACGCCGGATATGAAGGTCGTCAAGGAAGAGATTTTCGGCCCGGTGCTTGTCGCTATGCCGTTCAAGGATGTGGACGACGATCTTATCCGCGACGCCAACAACTCCCTCTATGGCCTCGCGGCCGGCGTATGGACGTCTGACATTCAAAAAGCCCACCAAATTGCCAACCGGCTTGAGTCGGGCACGGTGTGGGTGAACTGTTATCACGTCTTTGATGCGGCCTTGCCTTTTGGCGGATATAAACAGTCCGGCTGGGGGCGCGAAATGGGCGAGCAGGTGCTCAACAATTACCTTGAGACAAAAGCGATCACCACCAAGATCGGCTGATCGCCCTACGCTGACGCGATTTCAGCGGACCGGCGCAGCGCCTCCGTCCGCAATTCCGTTGACCCTTAGTCGTCCGCCGGCGTGGTCCGCACCGATAGCGCGCGTGCGATGACCCTCTCCTCGTCTATTTCCATGCCCAGGCCCGGCCCTTCCGGCACGCGGATTTCGCCGTCGCCATAGTCGAGATAGTTTTTCACCGTACCGATCAGATCCGGAAACCGGTCGACATCCGGAAACTCGAAGAACGGTCCCACGGTCGGCATCGCCGCGACAAGATGCAGCGACGCCGCCGTTGAAATGGTCGGCCGGGTGTTGTGAAGAATCATCGGCTTCTGTCGCGCCTGGGCGAGCGCGGCGATTTTGTCCATCACCGTGATGCCGCCCGCCTTGATGACGTCGGGGTTAAGGTAATCGGGGTTGGCGTAACGGATCAGCTCATCGAGCTGCCACAGGGTATACTCTTTTTCACCCGACAGGATCCCGAGGTCGAGAGCGGCGACAACCTCTGCTGTTTCCGTATGGTTTTGATCCGAACACGGTTCTTCAAAAAAGCGATGGCCGTACTCGTCTTGCAAGATGCGGCCAATCTGAATTGCGCGAGCAGCAGTGTATCCGTTGTTGATGTCGACAAAAAGCTCTGCGTCATCGCCGATTTCCTTTTCGATCGCGTCAACATATTCAATCGTTCGGTCATTCACCGGATTGAGATGATCTTCACGGATCTGCATTCGGCATTTGACCGTGCGGAATCCGTTGCGAACAAATTTCACAGCCTGAGCGACCGCCTCGGACTTCGAGAGATTTTCCCAACGCCCGGTGCCGTAGCTGCCGTAAACCGGCATGGCGTCGCGATATTTGCCGCCGAGCAGCCGGTAAATCGGAACATCCAGGATTTTGCCTTTAAGATCCCACAACGCGATATCGATTCCGGCAATCGAATTGGATAGCGCGCCGCCCGGTCCAAAATCGTGGGAGCGATAAAACATCTCATCGAAAATCGGCTCGTTATCGAAAGGATCGCGGCCGAGGACCCGGCGCGCATGTTCTGAGTGAATAAAGGCTTCCATGACCTCATGGCTGCCTGCGTCGCACTCGCCCCATCCTTCATGGCCGGAATCCGTTGTCACTTTCACAAAGATCGCGTCATCCATGATAAAGGTGCGGATTTCCGAGACGGCGATATCGGAGGCGCCTGGCGTGTCGGGCGCCCGAGATCCGCCCGCCTGCGTTCCGGCGGCGGCTTCGCCGCCGTTTCCGCATGCGACAAGCGACAGCCCGCTCGCGAGCGTCAAGGTCGACACAGCCGAGGATTGCAGAAAAGCTCTGCGGTCACAGGTCTTCTTCACCATTGGTTAGTCCCTTAATGCCGGCGCCATTCGGGCGCCTCTCACGCTATATCATGGCGGCGCAAGGGCGCCAGCAAACCAGTCTCGCAATACGGAATTGCCCGATGGCTGCGGATCGGGACCGCCGCTCGCCCAGTCAAGAAGCTCGACCGTATGAACAATGGGCGTCGCCAGCGCAGGCGAAAGATGCATAAGGCATCCGATATTGCCGGTTGCGACAATATCCGGATGCAGACGCTTTAGATGGCCGGCTTTGCGTTCCCGGAGCGTCGCCGCAATATCTGGCTGCAGAAAACTGTAGGCGCCCGCCGATCCGCAGCAGAGATGCGCTTCCTTCGGTTCAACAACAGTGAAACCCGCTCGCTCCAGCAGATCTTTCGGCGTTCGGCGAATCGATTGTCCGTGTTGCATGGAGCAGGCGCTGTGATAAGCGACTGTCATCGGCTCTGAAGCGCCGTTGAATGAAATGTCCAGCGTGTCAAGAACTTCTGTAACGTCGCGCGCAAGCGCTGCAATCTGTTTCGCTCTTTGCCGATACTGAGGATCGTCCTTAAAAAGGTGATCATAGTCTTTCAGCATCGTGCCGCATCCGGACGCATTGACGACAATCGCATCGACCGCGGCCTCTTCATGCTCGTTCAACCAAGCATCGATGTTTCGCCTCGCCGCCGCCAACGCCGGTTGTTCTTTGCCTAGATGGTGCTGCAACGCCCCGCAACACCCGTCGCCTTGCGCAACCACGACTTCGACACCGTGACGAGTGAGCAAACGGATCGTTGCAGCGTTAATCTGCGGCGCAAGCGATTGCTGCACGCACCCGGCAAGCAAGATGACGCGCATGCGCCGAGCACCCTGCGCCGGCCAGACGCGCCGGGCGTCGAAAATGTCCGCCTTCGGCAGCGGTCGCGGCGCAGCCGCCGCCATAGTCTTTAGTTTTTTCGGCAAAATCCCGTGCAAGGGGCGTGTTAGCGCTGCAGCTTTCAACGCCCATTGAAAAACACGCGCACGCGGCAACAGTCGAGACAAGATTCCTCTGAATACCCGGTCAAAAACCGACCGCTTATAGTTCTTCTCGATATACGCCCGCGCGTGATCGACAAGATGCATATAGTTCACGCCGGAGGGGCAGGTCGTCATACACGATAGGCAGGAAAGGCAACGGTCTATGTGTTTGACAACATTTTTGGTCGGCATTGCATTCCGCTCAAGCATATCCTTGATGAGATAAATCCGCCCGCGCGGCGAATCGAGCTCGTCGCCAAGTAAGACATAAGTCGGACAGGTTGCTGTACAAAAGCCGCAATGAACGCAGCTTCGGAGAATCTTTTCTGAATGCGCCACCGCGGGCTCACTGAGTTGCGCATCGGAGAAACGGGTCTGCATCGTTTAGAACCCCGAATACATGCGCATCGGATTGAGAATGCCGGCCGGATCGAAACCATTCTTCACCTTTTCCGTTAAAGCGCGCAACGGCTCCGATAAAGGCGGAAAAACCGGCGCGGTCGCGCGCATCGCCGCCGGCGCCCTGACAAGGTAAATCGCTCCGTTTCTCGCGCTCGGAGCTGCACTTTCCTCCTTCATGGTGAGCCAGACGAGCCCGCCGCCCCAGTCAAGAAAGTAGGCCTGCGGATCATTTTCCTGAACAAATAATTCGACGTCAGAAGGTGGAACAATAGCTTTCCATAAGGGACTTCCGCCGTCGATGAGCGACGCGACATCGCGTACGTCACGCCAGAAGGCCTGCGATTCTCCTCTCAGCAAAGTCAGTATTTTCTGTCCCTGCAGTGTTTTACGCAAGGATGCGACACGCTCCTCAACCGCGACCTTGGCCCCTTCAAGCCGTATCGCCGCGCAGGCCCCCTGCCCTACGCCTTTGGGAAGATAGGCGAGACCATTTGGCTCGTATGGCGTTTGCGCCATGCGCCGGAGAATCGCAACCCCCCGTTCTAACCCGACGCCGGAGACTAACAGCGTTGTCTCGAAAGGCGGTCTCGGCAACGTCTTCAAAGTGACTTCCGTCAATACTGCGAGCGTGCCGAATGAGCCTGTCATCAGTTTGCTTAGGTCGTAGCCCGTTACATTCTTCATCACCCGCCCGCCGGACTTGAACGCTTCGCCGCGGCCCGAGACACCCTTTACGCCAAGTACGAAGTCCCGCGCCGCGCCGGCGCTGAAGCGTCGCGGCCCGGACAGCCCGCATGCGACCGCCCCGCCGATTGTTCCGCTTCCCGACGATCCGAACAGGCCTGAATAGTCTGGCGGCTCAAATGCCAGCATCTGCTGCTTCTCACTGAGCATCTGTTCTATGTCGTCCAGAAGGACTCCCGGTTCCACGGACAAGACCAGCTCTTCCGGTTCGTAAAACATGACGCCGTTCATGTGTGACAGGGTAAGGACCGCGTTCGCCGCGGCGGGGCGTCCAAGCGGCTGTTTTGCGCCTGTCCCTTGCACGTCAAGCGTCGTTCTATCCGCCAAAGCGCTTTTGACAATGTCGGCAGTTTCCGCCGCGCTCCTAGTTGAATACACTGGGCCCATCAGAATCGCGGCAAGTCCGGACGGAACAGTTTGCCGCCGTGAACGTGAACGCGCCCCAGTTCCGCGCATCGATGAAGCGTCGGAAACATTTTGCCGGGATTAAGTCGACCCCCAGGATCAAAGGCGCACTTCAAACGCTGCTGCTGCGCGAGATCTGTTTCGTTGAACATTTCGCTCATAAGGTCGCGCTTCTCAACGCCGACGCCGTGCTCGCCGGTCAGGACGCCGCCCACTTCTACGCAGAATTTTAAGATGTCGGCGCCGAATCGCTCTGCTTTTTCCAGATCGCCTGGATTATTTGCATCGTAAAGAATGAGCGGATGAAGGTTGCCATCGCCTGCGTGAAAGACATTCGCCACCCGCAAACCATATTGCGAGGACAGATCCGAGAGCCGCGATAACACACGCGGCAATTCCTTGCGCGGGATTGTGCCATCCATGCAGTAATAGTCCGGGGCGATTTGGCCTGTCGCTGGAAACGCGGCTTTTCTGCCAGCCCAAAACGCGTCGCGCTCCCGATCGCAGCTACTGACGCGCACTGATGCGGCGGCGCAGCTTTTTGCAATATTGGAAACATTCCGAATGCTCTCCGTCACGTCACCGGCGGGCCCGTCGAGCTCAATGATCAGCAGGGCTTCAACATCGAGCGGATAGCCGCATCGAGCAAAATTTTCCGATGCTTCGATGGCAAGCTTGTCCATCATTTCCATACCGGCGGGAATGATGCCGGCGCCAATAACGCGCGCGACGCACTCGCCGGCGGCCTCGGCGGTCATGAATCCGACAAGCATTGCTTGTGCGGTTTCAGGTTTCGGCAGAATGCGGACCGTCGCTTCGGTCACAACCCCGAGGAGTCCTTCCGAACCCGTCACGACGCCGATCAGATCATACGCGCCGTCAATCCCGTGCTTGCCGCCAAGATCGATCGTCTCTCCAGTCATCAAAGCGAGACGAAGGCCCAAAAGGTTATTCGTCGTGAGGCCGTATTTGAGGCAATGCACGCCGCCGGAATTTTCTGCGATATTACCGCCGATCGTGCACGCAATCTGACTGGAAGGATCAGGCGCATAGTAAAAACCACGATCTTGTACCGCATGGGTGATCGCCAAGTTTGTCACGCCCGGCTGCGCCACGACACATCGATTCTCGTAGTCGACATCGACAATGCGGCCGAGCTTTGACAGACCGAGCAGAACCCCGTCGGCCAGCGGCAGCGCACCGCCGGATAACGAGGTGCCCGCGCCGCGCGGCACAACTTTGACACCGCGCTCATGACACAGGCGCAGCACGGCGCATACGTCATCTTCGGTCTCGGGAAGCGCCACCAATAGCGGCGTCTGTCGATAGGCCGTCAGCCCATCGCTTTCGTACGCCCGCCGCTCCGCTTCCTCCGCGACGACGTTGTCTTCGCCGATGCATTCGACAAGCAGACGTCGCAGCTCGTCGGCTGCATCAACGACTTTCTGTTCTACCGGCAACGCTTTCACTATAACGGACCTAATCGGCGCATCCCGCGCGGCGTACTCGGCGTAGAAAACACCGGAATCTATGCCGCCGGTAAGAGTGCAGTGAATTTTTCCGTGATGCGGGCAAGCCGATTCAATTCAGGCTTTAATTTGGAGCAGCGCCGCCGATGTCCGCGGTCACGCGCTGCGCCGCCTGGCGAAGACGCGCTCCCAGCATTGAAAAACGGTCGTCCGTCATGCGTTCAGCCGCTCCCGAAATCGATATCGCGGCGACCGGGTTGCCGTCTTCATCGAAAATGGGCGCCGCGATACAGCGGATTGCGGCTTTTCGCTCCTCATCGTCTATCGCAAATCCGCGTTCGCGGATTTCATTGAGATTCTCAACAAGGTCGCGCTGCGTAACGAGGGTGCGATGGGTGAATTCTCGAAACTCAGTCTGTTCAAGATACGTTTCCAGATCATTCTCGGATGAATAAGCCAGCACGCCCTTACCGGAAGCGCTCGCATAGAGTGGCGCGCTCGCGCCCGGAAATGCAAAAGTACGCTCAACGCAAGGGTGGGCGGCCTGCGCTACGTAGCGCATCTGATCGCCGTCGTGAACGGAAACGTTCACAGTCTCATGCAGTTCTTTCATCAGTTGGCGGATTGTTGTTTTCGCCGCCTCGCCGTAGTTTCTCGAGAGCGCAAAGGCGGATCCGACGGCGAAAGCCTGCACGCCGACGGACCATTTGTTCGTCGCGCGGTCAAAGCGAACAAACCGTTCTGACTCCATCGTTGTCAGAAGGCGGTGAGTTGTCGACCGGGGCAGACTTGCGCTACGCGCAAGATCGCTGAGATTGAGGCCGTCAATCGATTTTGACAGATCATCAAGCAGTTTCAGCGCTCGGATGAGCGACTGAACTTGACCTGAACTCCTCAGACTCGTTTTGGTATCAGCAACGAGAGACGCCATTTCTCCTCCCGCGCCGGCGCTTGTGGTCGCCCGACGCCGTCATGCGGCCAAGCGCCGACAGGGCTGTTGAAGATCGGCCTAACCGCTTTTGATTATTTATTACCGCAGTTCATCCAAAGGCGCCATATTGGCCTGACCAAAAATGTACGGTTTTGCGTTCAATGTTCCGAAGTGTGGAATTCCGGCAACGGCCGGTGGCTCCCGCTGTTCGGTGATCCGATAGTGGAACTCCCAATTAAACTGGCTGCGGTCCATATCGCCCAAAAAAAATCAACGATTTCAGGATGGTAAAGACCGACAGCAAACCGCAGGCAAAGGATTCTGCGACAGAGTCGCCTAAACGCGCCCTTTACCAAAACATTGGTCTGGCCGCAGGCCCCGCGGCCGCGCTGGCGATCGCTTTTGGTATTCCCCGCCCCGAAGACCTTGATCCTGCTGCGTGGAGCGTCATGGCGTTGACCGCGCTGATTGCAATCTGGTGGATTACGGAAGCAATTCCGATCCCGGTGACGTCTCTGCTTCCGGTGCTCATCGTTCCTCTGACCGGCGCAATGACGTTGCGAGACGCCGCGGCGCCCTACGCAAACCCCGTCATTTTCCTTTTCCTTGGCGGCTTCATTCTTGCGATGTCGCTGGAGCGCTGGAACCTGCACACCCGTATCGCCCTTAATATTGTCTCCCGCGCCGGGAAAAGCCCGGAAGCGTTAATCGCCGGATTCATGTTGGCGGCCGCGTTTTTGTCCATGTGGATTTCAAACACCTCGACGGCGCTGATGATGACGCCAATCGCACTCAGCGTCGCTACGGCGGTGCTGGGCAAGGACTATCTCGGACGCCCTTTCGCTCTCGCTCTTCTATTGGGCATTGCCTACGCCTGCAGCATCGGCGGGCTGGGCACGTTGGTCGGTACGCCGACAAACGCCGTCATCAAAGGATACATCGAGGCGGAGTATGGTCGCGAAATCGGCTTTGCGGAGTGGATGATGCTCGGCGTACCAGTCGTCGCGGTTATGTTGCCCGTCGCCTGGCTGACGCTAACCAAACTCGTCTTCCGCCTTGACGCAAGAGATGTAGCCAGCGCACCGCAATTGATTCGAGAACGGCTCATAGCGTTGGGAAGGATCACGACGCCGGAAATCCGCATCGCAATTGTTTTCTCTCTGGTTGCGCTGGCGTGGATGTTCCGGCGTTTCCTTGTCCAAATTCCAGGTCTTGAGGACTTGTCAGATTCCGCCATCGCGCTCGTTGGCGCGATCGCGCTGTTCATCATACCGGCAGGCGGCGCCGCGAGGGGGGCGGCGCTTCTTGATTGGGAAACCGCTGTAAAACTGCCCTGGGGCGTATTGCTGCTGTTCGGCGGCGGATTAAGCCTTGCAGCGGCAATCTCTTCGTCTGGACTTGCCGTTTGGCTCGGCGGACAGTTGCAGGCGCTGACCGACCTTCACCCATACGTTCTCATGCTCGCAATTGTCGCACTGGTCATTTACCTGACGGAACTCACCAGCAATACCGCAACAGCGACGGCGCTTCTGCCGGTCCTTGGAGCGATCGCCACCGCCGGCGAGCTTGATCCCATCTTGCTTGCGGCGCCGGCGGCTATGGCGGCGAGTTGCGCATTCATGTTGCCGGTGGCGACGCCGCCAAACGCCATTGTGTTCGCCAGCGGCGCCGTTCCGATTCCGGCTATGTTCCGAGCCGGTTTCGCGCTCAATCTTTTCGCCGTCATCATCGTTACGACTCTATGTTACGTTGTTGTCCCCTTGGCGTTCGGCGCGCCTTGAACAATGCATGTTCCGGCTATGCATAACACCCCTGACGGCAACAAGTACGGCGATATTCGCGGGCGACTGCAATCGCTTTTCCTCGCCGGCCTAAGCGCCGTCGACCCCGCCGCAACGATGCGTCTTTACTTGCCCGACGCGCCGCCGGACCGACTCTTTATTGCTGCAATCGGCAAGGCCGCTGCGCCTATGGCGAAGGCAGCCGCCGCCCGTTACGGGGACGCCGCCTCGGGCATTGTCGTTGCGCCGCAGGGATATGCTCCAGAAGAACGAGACCTCCCTTCAACATTTCACATCATGACATCCGGTCATCCGGTTCCTGACAACAATAGCGTCGCAGCAGCAAACGCTTTGATTGACCACGCGTTGCGGCTGGGCTCTGACGATTTGTTACTGGCGCTCATTTCCGGCGGCGGATCGGCGCTGCTCGCGGCGCCCGTCACAGGCGTCTCCCTCAGCGACAAGCGGGCGCTGACAAAGACCCTGCTCCGATGCGGCGCGTCAATTGCAGAGATAAACTGCGTTCGCAAACATCTTTCGCGAATTAAGGGCGGCCGGATCGCAGCCCTCGCCGCACCGGCGTCGGTTGTCACGCTCGCCGTGTCTGATGTCCCGGGCGACAACATCGCAGACATCGCGTCGGGACCCACGATCCCTGACCCAACCACCCTCGCCGACGCACGAGATGTGCTTGCGAAATATGAGATCGCGGCGCCGCAGCCGATCGCCCGTGCGCTGACCGACTCCGTGAATGAAACGCCTAAACCTGACAACGACGGCGCCGCGCGCAACAGAGCGCACGTCATCGCGTCCGCCGACGTCGCGATCCGCGCGGCGGCGGATGAAGCGCGGACGCTTGATTATAATCCTGTTCATCTCGGCGACGATCTTGAGGGCGACGCCGTTGCGCTCGGCCGCAAGCACGCCGCTCTTGCCTTTGACTATGCAAAGCGCGGTGGGAAATGGGCCCTGATCTCAGGCGGCGAGACGACCGTGAAGGTGCGCAACCCGAATGGGCGGGGCGGTAGGAACACGACATATCTTCTCGCTCTCACGGTAGCGCTTGGCGACAGCGCCGGGATCGCCGCTATCGCCTGCGATTCCGACGGCAAGGACGGCACCGAAAACAACGCCGGGGCTGTTATCACCCCTGACACGTTGTCCCGAGCCGCCGCGGCGGACGTTGACGCGGCCGCCTGTCTTGAGAACAACAACGCATACGAATTTTTTCATGCCTTGGGAGACCTCGTCGTCACGGGTCCGACCAACACCAATGTCAACGATTTCCGTGCGATTCTGATCGGATAGCGAAAAGGCGAAAGGACGCGCACTATGAATTTGTCATTGCAGGCCTCTCTCGCCGCCGCTCCCATCCTAATGGCCGCGATCATGCTTGTCGGCTTTCGGATGCCGGCGCGTATCGCGATGCCGGCCACATATTTTGCGGCCGCGCTGATCGCTTTTTTTGCCTGGAAAGTGTCGCTCACGACTATAGCGGCGGCGACGATCCAGGGACTTTTCATCACATTCAATATCCTCTTTATCATCTTCGGCGCGATGCTGCTGCTCAACACCCTTAAGCATTCCGGGGCCGTCGACGTCATTCGCACTGGGTTTTCGAAACTCAACGACGACCGGCGCGTGCAAGTGGTGATCGTGGTGTGGCTTTTCGGCGCTTTCATCGAGGGCGCGGCAGGGTTCGGCACGCCTGCTGCGGTGACGGCGCCGCTTCTCGTCGCGCTCGGTTTTCCAGCGCTGTCCGCCGTCATGCTCGGCATGATGGTGCAGTCGACGCCCGTCACATTCGGCGCAGCGGGCACGCCTATCCTGATCGGCGTCCAAGGCGGTCTCGACAAGGAAGCGCTTGGGGTTGAGCTTGAAGCGGTTGGTTCCAGTTTCGCGGAGTTTCTACAACTCGTCACGTCGAACGTGGCGGTGTTGCACGCTGTTGTGGGCACCTTCATGCCGCTCATTATGGTGATGATGATGACGCGTTTCTTCGGAGCTAACAAATCCTGGATGGAAGGCTTCGCCATCGCGCCCTTTGCGCTCCTGGGCGGCGTTGCGTTCACGGTCCCTTACCTTTTGACAGGGCTTTTTCTGGGTCCAGAATTTCCGTCCCTGATCGGCGCGCTCACAGGCCTCGCCATTGTTACACTAGCGGCGAAACACAATTTTCTGACGCCAAAGACCGCTTGGAGGGATAGCGGCGAGACGACCGACACAGGCGCTTCGTCAAACCCGGCCACTCACTGGGATTTCGCACCGCGCGAAACATGGCCGGCGCATTGGTCCGGCAAACTTGTGATGGATTTTGACGTGAAAGCGCAAAGGAAGCTCTCATACGCCCGCGCCTGGGCCCCGTATCTTCTTGTCGCCGGACTTCTTGTGTTGACGCGGATCAGGCAACTGCCGGTGGGATCGTGGCTGCAATCGGTTGAGCTGAAATGGGTCAACATTTTGGGAACGGATATCTCCGGCTCGACCCAGCCGCTTTATCTGCCGGGCGCAATTTTCTGCGCTGTTGTCGTTATCACCGCGTTTCTGCACCATATGAAGTGGACGCAGGTGCGCGCCGCTGTATCCGACTCGACAAAAATTCTGCTGGGTGCTGGCTTCGTGCTGATTTTCACCGTGCCAATGGTCCGCATCTATATCAATTCCGGGGCCAACGATCTTGGCATCGAAAGCATGCCGATCGCAATGGCGGACTGGGTGGCCGTGAATGTAGGCGACGTCTGGCCGTTCTTCGCACCCGTCATCGGCGCCCTGGGCGCCTTCATCGCCGGCAGCAACACAGTCAGCAATTTAATGTTTTCGCAATTCCAGTTCGGCGTTGCCGAGAGTATTGGCGTTTCAGCCGCCATGATTGTCTCGTTGCAGGCAGTCGGCGCCGCCGCCGGGAACATGATTGCCATTCACAATGTGGTCGCGGCTTCCGCGACCGTCGGACTTTTGGGGCAAGAAGGCGTCACGCTCCGACGCACGATCATTCCAACGCTTTATTACCTCGCATTCGTCGGCGTTCTTGGTCTCGTCGCAATTTACGGATTGAGCGTCACAGATCCGTTTATGGGCGGGCCGTAGTCTCCTGACCTGCATCCGTCACCACGTCAGGCGCTTCATCGATTATGTCGGCAAGGGTGCGCTGAAGATCGCCAAGGTGCTTTTCATATCGCCGCCACGACTGGAGGCCGGTGCGATAAAGCGGCGTACGAACCTGCTCCGAACTTGCGCTCTTAACAGCGCGGTTCGTCTCATGAAACCGCAGGCATTGCGTCTCATAGGGAAGATTGCAATGAGCGAGCAGTCGTTCGGTTACTCGTTGTTGATCCAGGACCAACGCCTCGTAATCGACCCGCAGGATGCGCCCAGGCAAAACCGCGTTCCAGTGCTTCATCAGTCGGTCGTAGAGCCGATAATAGTGCGCAAGATCATCTAACGAATACGAAAACGACTGTCCCTTCGCAAAAAACTGGCGAAATGAGCTAACGCAACTATCGAGCGGGTGGCGCCGGGCATCAACGATGACAGCTCTCGGGAGAATCATGGCGGCAAGCCCGACGAGAAAGAAGTTGTTCGGCATTTTGTCGACGAAGAACTCCTTGCCTGAGCGATACGGCCCCGTCAGCGCCAGGTAGTGTTCACCGAGCTTGTTCAATCGATCCGGCGACGCTTCTGCTGCAGCCTCGGGGAACACGGCTTTTGAAGTTGCAAGGCTTGCTGCGCACTGCCCCAAGCAGGAAAGCTCTCCCAATCCTTCCGTTTTGCTATGACTGGCCAGAATCTGCTCGATCAGAGTCGAACCCGATCGCGGCATGCCGACGACGAAAATCGGGCCAGGGCGGTCATGTCCTGCATTCGCGTACTCTTCGAAGAGCGCCGGCGAGAAGGCTTCCTCGATACGCCGCGCATACTCTTCATCCGCTTGCGCATTATAGGGCATGTACCGCCGCGCCGTACGGTTAGCTGTTTTATACTGATCAAATGCACGATCCGGCTCGCCATGGTCTTCATACGCTTTGGCGAGTGCAAACTGGACGGCAGTCTTCGCTTCTCCTTCCGGCGTCTTTTCCTCCGCACTCTCCATCGCCGCGCGATCGGCGTCGCTGAAGGATCCGGTCTTGAGGTTTGCAATGCTCCACCAGGCTTGCCCAAAGCGGGGCTCAAGCGCTACGGCGCGTCGGTAGGCTGCGAGCGCTTCGTTCGCCTGCCCTATGGCGCGGCGTGCATGACCAAGACCAAGGAGCGCGCTTAGATTCGCCTCATCCGTACATAGAATGTCCGCGTACTTTGCAGCCGCCGCCTCAAACTGCCCAGCTTCGAACAACATCTGCGCCGCGCCGGCAACCGCGTTACCATCCTCCGGGTTGAGACGAGCGGCTTCCAGGAATGCATCCGCCGCCGGGGAGAATTGGAATTGCATTGCAAGCGCAGCGCCGAGCGCTTTCCAGCCGTTTGCATATTGCGGCCGCAGTTTCAGTAGTGTTCGCAGCGCATCTTCAGCAGGCTTCGCTCTTTTTAAATCCAGCCGCGCAATGCCCAGACGCGCCCATGCCTCAGCGTTGCGCGGGTCGCGGGACACGACTTTTTCAAGAACCGAAATCGCTTCGCGTACGCGTCCGCTCTGTTGATCCACGGCGGCGTTTCGCAAAAGCAAATCGATCGGCTCAGTTGACATCTGTTGCGCAAGCCTCCTCGCCTGCATGCGGCAATTGTGTTCACGGCGCCGCCGAGTATGCTGCGTATGCGAAAGAGTGGCCCCGTATGCCCCCGACTTGCAATCCCCGTTACCGTATCATGGAAACGACAACACGCTTGTTTGACCCTCAAAGCGGGCGACACAATCATTTTGAGTGATTTCTGTACGCCGTCTGCAATCGGCGGCGCTGGCGGAGAATCGCCAAGGGAGGGTGAAAATGAGAAAGCGGAAATTGAACGTCTTGTTGGCGACGGCGTCGACAGCGGCGCTAGTCGGAGGCTTGTCGCCTGTTTCGCCAGCGTCGGCGCAGACGGGAATTGTTGTTCTGGCCGGCGCCGTAAGCGGGCAAGTCAAACTCGGCGACAGCGATCGAAACGCGGCGGGAGCAACAGTCTCCATCGAGGAGCTGAATATTGAGGTTACGACCGGCGCAGACGGGCGTTTCCGTATTCCGAATATTCCCGCCGGCGAATACACCCTGACAGTCGGCTATCTCGGCGCGGCGGACACGTCTCGTTCAATATCGGTAACGGAAGACGGCGAAAACGTTTACGCAATCTCGATCGCAACAGACGAAATAATCGTAACCGGCACCCGCGGCGCCCTCGCCAACGCGCGCGCGCAGGAACGCGCTACAGACAACCTGACGTCGGTCGTCACCGCCGACGACATCGGTAACTTCGCCGACCAAAACGTTGCAGAATCCTTGCAACGTCTGCCCGGCCTTACGATCAGTCGCAGCGAAGGGGAAGGCCGTCAGGTCGCCATTCGCGGTTTGTCAGGATCGTTTGTGACCGTGACCGTCGACGGCGCCCGACTTGGAGCGCGGGACGAGGGCAACCGGTCCGTCGATCTCGATATTCTGTCTGCAGATCTTCTGAACGGCATCGAAGTCACAAAGTCCTTGACGCCCGATCAGCCGGCCGACTCCGTCGCTGGCTCCATTGACCTCAAGACGCTGTCAGCATTCGATCGCGGCGGCGATTCCATCAGCCTTCGCGGCGAGGTCGGCTATCAAGAAAAGAGTGAAGACTTCAACCCGCGCGTTTCCGGCGACTTTACGAAGATTTTTGAGACCGGCGCCGGAGCGATCGGCGTTGCCGGCGGCGTCTCCTGGCAACGGCGCCAGAGCATTGTTGACGAAATCAGCCATGACGACGGCCTCGTTATCTATGCGCCGGACGGTATGGGCGGCTTTGAGGACTTCGGTCAGGACTTCGATGATGCGCTCGCGTCCGGTCTGGATCCGAATTCTTTTATTTTCCTTCCGGCGCGCATCAATCTGCGCGCAGACCCGGCTGAGCGCACCCGCCTTTCCGCCAACCTCAACATTGAATACCGGCCGACGGACTCTCTTGAACTGTTCGCCCGCGGGACGACCGGCTTTTTCAAGGACGACGATCTCCGAAATAGGCAGCGGGTCCGCCTCGACCGGCAGAGCGGTAGTGAGATCCTCGCATTGACGCCGACCTCGGGCTCTTTCGAAGACTCGCGGTCTGAAAGGCGAATCCGTTTCAGCGACCAGGAGGACGAACTCTACACCGCTTCCGTCGGCGGTCAGTGGACAGACGACGCCTGGACGGTCAATGCTCAGCTCGACTATTCGCTGAATGATTCCTTCATTCCGTCCGTCGAACCGCGTTTCCGCGCTGACAATTTCCGTGTTGACTTCGACAACCTCACCGAAGAAGGCGTTGACATCACCGTTCAACCGGAAGCGGGAACCACATTCGGAGACGAGGTGGAAACCTGCGTCGATCAGGGCATTCGAAACGCTGACGACGCGTATGATCCAAATGACCCTTGCGCCTACGAGTTTCGGTTCATAACGGCTTACGACTTTATTTCGGAAGACACGATTCAAACCGCCCGGCTCGACATCCAGCGGGATTTCAACCTGAACGGACGACCGGCGTTCATCAAGATTGGCGGTCGCGGGCAAAAACGCGAACGCGACTACGATGTCGAACGGTTTCGACGAAATGCCGAAGACGACCTGACGCTCAACGATATTGATCAATGCCCGCCGCTTGACGGGACGGACGTCAACTTTTTTGTCAATCCCTGCCTGGACGGCTTGCGTGCCTTTGGTCTCGATTTGCGGGAGAACGGCGAGCTGGAACTGACCGTTGCAGACGCCACGGATTCCGTCGCCCGGGACTACACCGTCGATGAAACGGTTTGGGCCGGTTATTTGATGACCAAGTTTCAGTTGACGGATCGCTTGGAGTTTTTCGGCGGCGTTCGCATTGAAGATACAAAATGGGAGACAACCGGCGCGCTTTCCGACATCCGCACGTTCAGCGATACGGTGTCGATCAATTTCTACAACGCGTTGACGGGCGCCGGCGTCACTGACGCCCAGATTCTCGCATCAAGTTTGGGCGCACGATATCAGGACAACGACAATGACGGCGTGATCGATCTTGACGGCGCCGATCCGGAAGTTAACGAATCGGTGTTTGGGTTTGTCGATTTCATATCTGCCGAAAACAACTACACAGACGTTTTTCCAAATGCGAACATCCGTTGGGAGCCTTGGGACGATATCGTTATCCGAGCGTCTTATACCGAAGCCATCCAACGACCTGATTTTAATCAAGCCTCGGCGAATGGCGGTAATCGAACTGCCGAAGCCACCGGCGATGTGTTCGACGACGCTGATCAATTGGCGGTGACAAGCATTGCAGATGCTGAAGCGCTGGTTACGTTTGATCGTGAATTCGGCGGCGAAGAACGATTGCGCGATCCATTCCTGAACCCGCTGACCGCGCAACAGTATGATCTGTCCCTCTCATGGTATCCCAATCAGGATACCTTCCTGCAGGCGGCTTTCTTCTACAAAGATATCGAAGATTTCATTTTCCGCCTGACTAGCAATGATGCGGCGGACTTTGGTTTCGACGTTTCTGATTTGGTCAATGATCCGACTCTTACGCTGCGCAACATCGAGATCGACTCCTGGGTTAACGGCGATTCGGCGGAAGTTTATGGCGTGGAGCTGACCTACTCGCAGAACTATACCTTCCTGCCCGGCTTCTGGGGCGGGCTGTTCGCGTACGCGAACCTCACCTTGTCCCAGAGCGACGCCTTTGATCCGTTGGTCGGCAGATCATTCACGCTGCCCGATCAGGCGGATGTTTCTGGGAACTATTCCGTCGGCTGGGAAAATGAAGACTTCTCTTTCCGCTTCTCAGGCAACTATGTGGGTGAACGTCTGCGCTTTATCAATGAAGGGCGGCTGGGCACAGAGTTCGGCGAATCCGATCTGTTCGAGAAATCGCGTTTCTCCATGGACATTAACGCAAAATACAATGTCACCGACGGCATCCAGCTCTATTTTGACGCCACCAATATCAACAACGCGGAAGACCGACGCTTCTTCGAACCGGGCGGCGCCTCTGGCCGAGTTCTGGGCGTTGTCGAGACCTATGGCGCTACCTACCAGCTTGGCGTTCGCGCTCGGTTTTAGATACGCCCTGCGGCGCGCCGGTCTATTTCCTCCCGGCCGGCGCCCGCCCCCCCAAGCATGCCGCGCGGCCCTTCGGGAGCCGCGTTTTCATTTAGCCTGATCCGCATTGCGGAAATTGATTGCCGGAGGCTCTCCCCACAATCGCCATCCAGGCTCGCGTCCTCTATTTTGAAACACGTCGTTGATCGACATCTCCAACCCGCGCTCCAAGAAGAACAAACAAAGCATGAGTTCAAAGACAGCTTTTATCGGCCTTGGGGTGATGGGCTATCCCATGGCCGGATACCTCGCTGATGCGGGCCATGTCGTTACGGTGTTCAACAGGACCCCGTCTCGCGCCGACGCGTGGCTATCGCGCTATAACGGACGAAAAGCCGGCAGCCCCGCGGAGGCTGCACAAGATGCTGACTTTATCTTTCTCTGCGTGGGCGACGACGATGATGTTCGCGATGTAACGGTCGGGCCCGGCGGCGTCTTTCAAGCCGCGAAAGCTGATGCTGTAATCGTTGACCACACGACCACGTCGGCGGCTGCGGCGCGTGAGCTTTACGAAACGGCCAAGTCGCGTGGTTTCCACTTTGTCGACGCGCCGATTTCCGGCGGACAGGCAGGCGCCGAAAATGGCGCCCTGACCGTAATGATCGGCGGCGATGAAGAGCCGGCGGGCCGGGCGGCGGCGCTCATCGACTGCTATGCGAAAATGCAACGGCGTCTTGGTCCTTCCGGCGCCGGACAGCTCACAAAAATGGCGAACCAAATCTGCATTGCCGGCGTGGTGCAAGGTCTTGCTGAAGCCATGTCATTCGCTCTTGCCGCAGATCTCGATGCGAAAGCCGTCTCTGACGTGATCTCCGGCGGCGCAGCACAATCGTGGCAGATGGACAATAGAGCGAAAACGATGGTCGATGGCGAGTTTGATTTCGGTTTCGCAGTCGACTGGATGCGCAAGGATCTTGGCTATGTGCTGGCTGAAGCCCGTCGGAACGGGGCGCACCTCCCTGTCACCGCACTCGTCGATCAGTTTTACGCCGAAGTCCAGAGCTTGGGCGGCGGGCGCTGGGACACATCCAGCTTGATCGCGCCGCTGGAGCGCATACGTAACAACCGCGCCTAGGGCGCCGATTTGGAGCAATGATGGCAGAACGCGCAATCAACGACCCCGCGAGTGAGCGCGCAAAAGCGCTGCGGCTTCACTCGTCTGACAACGTTGCGGTTCTGCTCGCGGATATCGATGTTGGCGTCACGATCGGCGATGGTGACGTCTCCAGCGGCGAGGCCGTTCCAGCCGGGCATAAGATCGCTATCGAACACATTGCGGCTGGCGCTCCGATCCGGAAGTACGGACAGATCATCGGCTTCGCCTCCAAAGCCATCGCCGCAGGGCGGCACGTGCATACGCATAATGTCGAAGCACGGGAGTTCGACCGCGCATCCGTCATTGCTTCGCCGCCTGATACCGATTTTGTCAGCACGCCCGCAACCTTTCAGGGCATCCGGCGCGACGATGGTGGAGCGGCGACCCGAAATTATATCGGAATACTGACGAGCGTAAACTGCTCTGCGACAGTCGCCAATCATATCGCAGACGCGTTTCGCGGTCCCGCCCTGGATCCTTGGCCGAATGTGGACGGCGTCGTCGCGCTCACCCATGGCGGCGGATGCTGCGTCGGCAGCGACGAAGGATTTGCACAACTCCGCCGCACACTTGGCGGATTTGCCAAACACCCCAACTTCGCCGCGGTCTTGGTTGTCGGCCTCGGCTGCGAAGCGAATCAGATCCCTGCCATGCTCGCCTCGCAGGGCATCGAGCCCGGGCCGCGTATAAGAACGCTTGTCATCCAGGACAGCGGCGGGACGGCGGCAACCGTTCGCGCCGGCCAGGACATCGTCCGCGACCTCCTCGACAAGGCCAACGATGTCAAACGCGCGCCGATTCCCGCGAGCGAGCTTATTCTCGGCCTCGAATGCGGCGGCTCTGACGGGTATTCCGGCATTTCCGCCAATCCTGCGCTGGGCGCGGCGGCGGACCTGCTCGTTCGCCATGGCGGCACCGCCGTTTTGAGCGAAACGCCGGAGATTTACGGCGCGGAACACCTGCTCACATCGCGCGCCGACTCGCCGGAAGTCGCGCAAAAGATCAATGACCTAATTCGTTGGTGGGAGGATTACGCCGCCAAAAACGGCGGCAAGATGGACAACAATCCGTCTCATGGAAACAAGGCCGGCGGATTGACGACGATTTACGAAAAGTCGTTGGGCGCTGTTGCGAAAGGGGGCTCAACCCGCCTTATAGACGTCTACAAATATGGCGAACGGATTTCGAAGAAAGGCTTTGTCTTCATGGATTCGCCCGGCTATGACCCCATGTCCATTACGGGCCAGGTCGCATCCGGCGCCAATATTGTCGCCTTTACAACCGGAAGAGGCTCCGTATACGGATGCAAACCTGTCCCGAGCGTCAAGCTCGCAACGAACACGGCGATGTTCGAGCGTTTGCAGGACGATATGGACATCAACTGCGGCGTCATCATCGACGGCGGCGTATCCGTGGCGGAAATGGGCGAACGAATATTCGCCGAACTGCTAGAAATTGCTTCAGGCAAAAAAACCAGAAGCGAAATTCACGGCTTTGGCGACAATGAGTTTGTGCCGTGGACTCACGGCGCGCAGATGTAATGCGGCAGGGGAATCCATGAAGCTACTGAGATGGGGACCGCCGGGCGCTGAGAAGCCCGGCGCGCTGGATGCAAGCGGCGCAATCCGAGACATTTCCGCCTTTGTCGATGATATCGCCGGCGATGTCCTGTCTGACCGGGGGCTCGACGAACTACGCGGAATCGACCTGAACGCGCTCCCCGTTGCGCCTCCCGGGACACGCATCGGCCCTTGCATTGGCGTCGTCGGCGAATTCATCGGCATCGGCCTCAACTACGCCGACCACGCAAGGGAGCTTGGCGCGCCAGCGCCCGCCGAACCGATTGTGTTTTCGAAAGCGGCGAGTTCCATATGCGGACCAAACGACGATCTCATCGTCCCCCGCCGCTCGGAAAAAACTGACTGGGAAGCTGAACTCGGCGTCGTTATCGGCGCCAGAGCGCAATATGTTGCACAAGACGACGCCCTCTCCTACGTCGCCGGTTACTGCGTTGTTCATGATGTATCGGAGCGCGGCTTTCAACTGGACCGCGGCGGTCAATGGATAAAGGGCAAAAGCGCGCCGACTTTCGGACCGATTGGTCCCGTGCTCGTCACGCGGGACGAAGTCCCGGAGCCGCAGAACCTGAACGTTTGGCTGGAAGTGGACGGCAAGCGCTATCAAGACGGCAGCACAAAAGACATGTTCTTTTCCGTCGCTGACATCGTCTCCTATCTGTCTCAGTTCATGGTGCTGCAGCCCGGCGACATAATAGCAACGGGAACGCCCGCCGGCGTCGGCGCGGGCCAGAAACCGGACCCTGTCTTCCTCCGACCGGGACAGATTGTGAAGCTTGGCGTTGAAGGTCTTGGCGAACAAAGACAGCGGGTTGTCGCCGCCGGCTAGTTTTCGACCGTTCTCAGTACTTTCGCATCATATTGAACGCCGAATCCCGAGCCTTCGGGCAGCGCTATCACACCGTTCACTGGCTTGATGATCGGTTCATAGTCGAAATCGGTTTCGTTCTGGTCGGCGCGGTATTCCATGAAGCCCTCAAAATTGTCGATTGAGGCGACGAAATGCATCAGCGGCGCGGTTTCCGGGCCGCTCCGCGGATAATGGGGCGCGATGCGGCGTCCGAAAGTCTTCGCGATATTTGCGACCATCATGGTGCGGATAAAGCCGCCGTTATACATAATGTCCGGTTGCAAGATGTCTACGCCGCCATGCTCCGCCATCCAGCGCCACTTTGGCAGCGAGGTGTCCTGCTCGCCCCCGGCCACAGGCATCTCGAGCGCATCCGCAACCTGCTTTGTCATTTCGAAGTCTTCCCACTCGCAAGGCTCTTCATAGAATGCGACGCCGTTGTCTTCGAGCATGCGGCCAACCCGTATCGCCGTGGGCGCGTCGTAAGAGCCGTTGGCGTCAACATAGATAACCATATCGTCGCCAAGCCGCTTTCGTATTCCGGACACCAGCGCTTCGGTGCGCCCAGGCGATGCATCCGCGTTAATGCGCATGCGCCCGCCAATCTTCACTTTAACGGCCTTCGCGCCGGCTTCGACGACGTATCGCTCTGCAATGTCGATTTCTTCTTCGGCGCTCGTATCCCGGGAAAGCCGAGACATATAAACGGCCACTTCGCCAAGTTTCGGCTCGCCAGCAAGCGCCGCAACGCTTTTTCCAAGCATGTGTCCGAACATGTCCATGATCGCAAGCTCGATATGCCCCTGAATGATGAAATAGGGCATGCTCGAGTACTTATAGCCGCGAGGGTAGTTGACGCGGAAAAGCAGATCAAAAATGCGCTGTATGTCGCGGGCGTCCTTGCCGAGCAGGACAGGACGAAAGAGCGTATCGAGCAGGCTGTATGTGTGCCATAGTCTTTTGTTTGCAATGATGACGCCCTGCGCGCCGTCCTTGGAGCGCACCCGAACAAACTTTGTTTTGTCGGAGTGATCAAGCACGTCGACCGCGTCAATAACAACCGGATGATCGACGAGCGCGCGAAAGTCGATCAACGGCGCAAATTCATCCGACGCATAGGCGAGCGCTCCGTCCTTGTTGCGCTCGGCGACAAACTGCGCAGCCGCGCCATGGGGAAGCGCCGTTGCAGCGAGGCCGGCGGCGAAACGCCTCCGTGAAAGGGCTGCCAAGGTCTACTCTTCCTGTTCGCGGCGATTGCGGATGAGGTCGGCGATCATGTGACTGCGATACTCGATTAGCTTTCGCCCATGTTCTTGCATTCTCTCGACCGTGCCGATGTCGACGCCTCGCGTGGCGAAGTCATCAGCGGCGATGCGTTGCTCGGCGCGAATTGTATGCGGGTCAGCGACCGCCATCACCGCCTCGTAGCGATAGTCGGTGTGAATATCTGTAATAGGGTCCTGCTTTATGTTCAATTTCTGCTCAAGAAACGCGGCGGCGTTTTTGTCCTTCTCGTAGAACTCTGGAAAGTGCCAAACATTTACGCCCTCATCCGACCATTCGTTTTCAAGCGCTTCAGCGACCCTCGCCATACTCTCCTGCTGTCCCCCGCCGCTATCACCGATGAGGATAACCTCCTTGACGCCATGAGCTTTCAAACTGCGCGCAATATCAACAAGCACGGCCTCATAAGTTTCAGTGCGAAGGCTGATCGTGCCAGCGTAGCGCATCTGATCAGTCGCCGGTTGGTGATTACCCTGCGGCACAAACTTGACCGTCGCCGTTACGAGCGTGTTTTTAAGCTCGCGGGCGATACCGTCCGCCATTTGCCGGACGACATAGTTGTGTTTTCCTGTCGCGAGATAGGGGCCGTTCTGTTCCAGCCCGCCGCTTGGAATAATCGCCGTCGTCGCGCCACCCCGAACGGCCTGTGCGATCTCGCCTGCGGTCATCTCTTCCAGAAAGACAGTGTCGACGCCGCCAACAGCCTCATCCCAACGCCACTCGTTATCTTGCGCCTGTGCGCGGGCGAAGGTTGCAAAGAACACAATTGCTCCGATAAGTCGCTGCATGGTCATGGTCCCTTTTCCGTCCCGCTTAACAGCGTCGCTGAGAAGAGATTCTATCGCCTCATGCGAACTGGAGCAGAATTTCGTGCACCAGAATTCCGCAATGCGGTCGCCCCTCGTTTCCGGGACGTTTCGAGACCGCCGCCAGCTTGGGCTGATCGCTCACGCCCCGATTCTGCTGGTGGCGAATCCAAGCGCAAAGAGCAATGCAACGACAGCGCAAGCAGCAAGAAATCCAAGAACATCTATCCGGTAACGCGCGAATGTGAACGCACCAGGAAATTTCAACAGATCGACAAGAACAAGACTATGGCCGCGTTCGGTGAGCGCCGCCTCGCTTCTTTCCGCCTGTTCAATGTTTTCCCCTTCCAAGATAATTTCGATCCCCTGCTCCTTGAGTTTGTACTCCTCGCCGACCGGCGTGCGCAGGAGGCCATAGAATTGACGAAGATTCTCCGCCGGCTCTCGCGGGGTTAGCAGGCTTACGAAAATCATCGATGCAAATCCGACCGGCAAATACAGTGCAATCTGTTGCGGCAAGCTCCAGTCGTACCCGAACGGCAGGTATCCGCCGGTCATCAGAATGCATCCGCCCATGGCGATGACAGAAACCCAGACGCCGAAGCGGTTGGCCCGTTCCCACACCAGCGCCACCCAGAATCCGACGCCGAACAGCGCAGTGAATTTCCAGATTATCGTTACGCCTTCGACCACCGTCGGTAAAACCAGCGCAAACATCAGCCCGCCAATCACCACAAAGAGCGAGGCGAGCCGGGCGACGCGAAGATAGTGCTTTTCATCTGCGCTTTTTTTGAAGTACCGACGGTAGAAATTCCGTGTAAAGAGCGCAGAACCTCCGACCATGAAGCTGTCGCATGACGACATTACCGCCGCCGCCATCGACGCAACCATGAGGCCGACAAGGCCCGCCGGTAGGAGCGCGTTAACTGCCGTCCCAAAGGCCATCTCCCGATCCTCCAGCCCGGGGAACAGCAACGCTGCGAAAACGCCCGTGAACGCCCAGGCAAGGGTCAAGATCCGTTTGATGAAGTTGCCGTAGGTCCAGCCGATGCGCCCGGCGATCTCCTCCTTGCCGGCGCCGCCAATCGCCATGTGATGGGGCTGGACGACGATGGAGACCAACCCGTTTACAACCGACATGACGATAAAGAAAAGCGTCACCTCGGCGGGCGCCACAAAGCTAAACATCCCCGGATCGAGGCCGTCATGATAGGCTGCGATCCCGCCCGCGGCATTTAATGCAAAAGGAATCAACAAAAATGATAGGATCAGAATAAACACGCCTTGGATGAAATCCGTAATCACCGCAGCGACAATGCCGCCGACCAACGAGTAGGTGACAAACAGGATGGTCATGATCACGATTGCCGCTTCTGTGGGCACCTCGCCGCCGGTAATCGCATCAATCGTCGTTCCCGTGCCCTTCAGCATCAGGCCGCAATTGAGCGTGAAGTAGACCAGACCCATGATCGCATACGCAGCGCCGAGACTTTGACCGTAGCGCCGCTCGAAGAAATCACCCGTCGTGATGTAGCGAAGCCGGCGATAGATCGGCGCCAGCACCCAGAAAAACGGTGTGGAGAACATCCATACCCATTGATACCAGATGCCGGCGAGCCCAATCTGATAGGAAGCGCCCGCAACCGTCACCGGTTGATCCGTATGCGTTCCGGTGCCGAGCGCGTGGCCGACCATGAGCAGTTTGCCAAAACGGCGCCCGCCCATAAAAAAGTCGCCCGTGTTTTTGATTGAGGAATAGGTGGAAACGCCGATCCCCGTCAAAACGGCAAAATAGGCTCCGATGACGACAACATCGAGCGTTGCAAGACCAAACATTCAGCGACCTTCTTTTTTTAAATTGCCCCAGCGGTCGCGAAGCATGAACGCGGCGCGTTTTGGACGCCTATCACGCGTAAAAACGCCCTTGCGGTTGAGCACGACGCGGCGGAAATGCTGCGACGTTCGAAAATCGGCAAAATTCCAGACATGTTCTCCAACGCAAGCCGGATGGTTTTCAAGAAGATCGCAATACGCCGCCAGAAAGTTTTCCTGATACTCTTCGGTAAAGAGTTGATCGGTTGTCGAATGCTCTCCGTGCAGCGCATCGGCGCCGAATTCGAACATGATGATAGGCTTGGCGTGATTGCGGTGGAGTACATCCAGCTCCTTACGCACCATCTCCGCGCCGCGCTCGATCTGTCCTGGCGCATTGTACCAGCCGTGATAGCGATTAAGTCCAATAACATCGACGCGTGAAAACGCCGGATCGTCGACGCCGGCATATTGTACGTTTGCAGTCGTCAGCGGCCGCGTCTTGTCGAGGTCGCGGGCTTTTTGCGTAAGCGCGTCCCAATACAGTCCGGCGTTTTCTTCATTGTATTCCGCCTCGCCAAGATAGCCAGGCTCATTGGCGAGGCACCACATGATGACGCAAGGGTGGTTACGATCGCGAGCGATTTGCGCTTCAAGCGCGCGCTTGTGATTGGCGAGAGTCTGCTCGTCAGCGATCCGAAAATCGAGATTGACCGAAGCTAGCTCAGATACGACGAGAAACCCGTGGCGATCTGCATAGTCAAGCATCTCCTCTGCGTACGGGTAGTGTGACGTCCGGAAGGAATTTGCGTTGATCCAACGCATCAGGCCGAAATCTTTTACTAAAAAGGGAAGATTGAGAGCTCGACCGGAGATGGGAGCGTCTTCGTGCTTGCCAAAACCGCGCAGAAAAATTCGCTCTCCATTGAGCAGGAGACTGGCGCCGACCACCTTTATCGTTCGAATACCGACTAATTGCGAGACCGCGTCCACGATCTCGCCATCTTCCTCCAAAAACGCTGTCAACTCATAGAGCGCCGGACAGTCCGGCGACCAGAGATCGGGCGCGTCAACAATCAGGTTCGCGACCCCTGACAGTGGAGCGAGCCGGGCTTGCGCTACCGTCTCACCCCGTCTTTTGAGGACAAGGGAGACGCCGTCGCCGCCTTCCGCATGGGTCCGGACGACGACTTTTCCGGCGCCGTCTTGAATGTCTGTTTCAATTTCCCAAGCGGTGATAGGCCTCTTCGGGAGGGCCAGAAGCTTCACCGGCCGGTGAAGCCCGCCATAGGGAAAGAAGTCGGGGCGCGTTGCCGGAAAGACTTCGTCTTTGAGCCGATTCTCCCGTTCAAAATCTTCGCTCGAGATCGCCGGCGTAATCCAATCGTAGTCAAAAAGATTGGTCACCTTGACGGCGACGCGCAGTGTCTCGCCCGGGATAGCGTGACCGGTTACATCGCACTCAAAGGGCATGTAGGGGAGATTACTCTCGCCGACAGCTGCGCCGTTTGCCCAAACTATTGCGCGAAAATCGGCAGATCCGAATCTTAAGATCAGCTTCTGATCAGCATACGTTTCAGGCACAAAGACGTCACGGAACAGCCACGCGGCGCCGGTATAATTCATGAGACCAGCTTCGGCGAGTTGTTCGTTCCACGAACCAGGCACGGCAACGTCCAGCCATGTGTCTACGCCGTTGGCCCAGCCCTCTGTCTCGCCGACGTCGTCCGGATCGGCGCGAAACCGCCAAAGCCCATCAAGCTCCAGATAATTTCGGTATCGATTGCGCTGTGGGCGGATCACCGATTACTCCATGATGTGGGCGGCGATGACTGTAATCGAACACGTCGCTCGTAGACACATCTTCATCGAGGATTTCCACCTGTTAGAACGAGCGATAAGACATCGCCTGCCCCAATCAAGATACGGCGGCGCACCGACTGCCATCTGTGCGCCGCCGAATTGCCCGCGCCCCGCAAAAAGGCGCTGGCGAGGGAGAGGCTTTAGAAACGGGCCCGGACGCCGATTTGATATGTTGCGCCCGTTGCCTCACGCTCACGGAAGATCGCTCCGTTCAGGACTGTATTCCCGCCGCGATAGTACCGGTTGTCTTCCGCATCGGTGATGTTGATAGCGTCGAAATACACTTGAATTGCATCTGAAACTTGCCATCGTGCGTTGATATCGAACTGGGTGCGGCTCTCCTCCAGCACGTCGCCGGCCGGATCGTTGGCGTCGTCAAGTTCTCCATCGTTAAGCGCCCGCAACCGTTCGCCCTGGTGGACCATGGCGCCGCGAAGGGAAAATGTGTCGTTCTCCCACCCGACGGAAACATTGCCGATAATGTCTGACTGATCCGGGAAGGGAAACGCCCTGTCGACCTGGACAGCCGTCGCTTCACTGTCCGCGAACGTGGCGTTGCCTTGAACGAAGAGACCGCTCAGCAGGCCCGGAAGGAATCGGTAGGCCTGGTAGTAGCTGATCTCTACGCCGTAGATCTCCGCTTCATCGCCATTGACGAATGTATCGACGCTGCTGACGCCGGTGCTGTCGATGGTGAAATCATCAACCTCCAGACCAAGAGACGTCACGTCATCGCCGGCCAGGCTAATCGGCACGATGAAGTTTTCGATCTGCTTATAGAAACCGGCGACCGAAATTGCGGTGTTATCATTCGGATACCACGCGACGGACAAGTCGAAATTGTTCGACGTCAACGGATCCAGGGTCGGATCGCGAAACTGAACGCCTTCCGATTCGAATTGGCCGTCCTCACCCTCACGCAGTAGAGCTTCTGCGATCGCCAGGTCGACCTCGTCAATGCTCGCCAATGATCCGCCAAACGTATCATCGATGACTTCCTGTAACGTGTCTTCGTCCGTCAGCTCGTCTGTTTGGAAACGTTGAATCGCCGCCGCTTCACCAAATTCTGGGCGCTTGATCCCTTCTGTATAGGACGCGCGAACAACCATCGTATCGACAGGTTCCCACCGCACATTCACGCTTGGAAATATCTCCGTATAGCTGTTGCCGCCGGTAAGCGTGCCAAATGGCGCATTGTCCTGACGCGACAAGCTGAATGCGGCGATTTCGTCGTCCGAAAGGCCGCCGGCTTCTAGCGCGTCGACCAGAACCTCAGTCGTGTTGTCGCTAAAATTGACCTCGCGGAACGCCGCGCCCGTGCTCGTATAGTCGGTGCTTTCGACCCGCACGCCTGCGATGATTTGCAGATTCTCGAGCGGCTCAATGGTGAATTGGCCGTAACCGGACCAGATCTCTTCCTTGGCCGTGAAATCCTGCTGGAGATTGAGGCGCGTGATGAATGTCCCGCGCTCAGCTACAGTGCCGACGCGCCCATTGGCAATGAGACCGCGCAACACTTCTTCGATATCAGCCTCGCTTGGGCTGAAAGGAATGAAGAGGTCGGTGTTTTCAACCTGCGGCGCCGGATTGAAGTCGGCCAGCGTCGCGCCGGCATCGACCAAATACTCGACGCGGTCGAAATCAAAGACGCGCTCTCTATCACGGTATTGACCGCCAAACTTCGCCGCCGCTTCTCGCCCGAACAATTCAAACTTCTTTTCAATATTCAAGTAGTATGAATTGAATTTGTCCTCCGACATTGAGAAACGTTCATTGGGCGTGCCGAAGCGTTCACCGTTGATGCTCGTGCTGTTGATGGGGAACCCGGCAGCTGTCGTCGGATCGGGATCGTCAGCGTCGACGTCAAAGACCTCTGGCGAAAGCGATATGTCAACGCCCTCTTGACCAAGATTGGAAAAGGTTTGCGTGATGTTATCAGAGCGGAAACGCGCTTCCAGAATTTGCGTTTCTTCCGTGTTCCGCGAAATGTCGACGCCATAGTTGAGCGTCAACGTGTCTTTAAACTCGCTGGTTCCCTCAAAGGCAACTGTATAAACTTGGTCTTGCTCATCACCAGGTCGAATTCGCCGTTCGGACCGACCGTCTTCAAATACACCGAATAATTCACCATCGTCCTCAAGGCCAAATTCAACCACTTCGTCGACATCGCCGGGATCAAAGCCCGGATCGTTGATATCGACAAAATCGCCTTCCGAACGAGAGAGATCGAAGGTGGATCGCGTATTCAGCCGACCCGTATCGGTGTCAGAATAACTACCGCGAACAGCAAATAGATGGTTTTCGAGCTCCCATTCAATTTGCCCATTCAGCGAGATGCGCTCGCGATCGCGAACATCCGAACGCAAATCGAACTCCTGCGGGACAAGATAGCATTCGAGGATGAGATCGCCGTCAGTGCAGTCGTCAGCGTCATTGTCCCATTCAAGATCGCCGCCATCGTCATTAAGGACCATGAAAAACAACCCGTCGCCGGCTTCCACCTGATCCGTCGCCGTCTCGCGCTGCAGATAGGTGATGCTGCCGGCGATACCGATGCGGCTTGCGTCGAGATCAAATATCTTGGTGAATTCGCCGGAGAACCTCGGATTGAATGCTTCGTTTTTCTCCTGGTATCCGACTTCGGCGCGCGCGCCGATCGAGTCCCTGCCGCGCGACAAAGCAGAAATCGACTTTAGGTTGACAGTGCCGGCGATTGCGTCCGCTTCCATTTCCGGCAACAGCGTTTTAATGACTTCGATTTGCGAGAGATTGTCTGCAGAGAAGAAATCAAGATTTGTGGAGTTGATCTCCGGATCGCTCGTCCCAAGCCGGGCGCCGTCAAGGGTAATCGTCGCAAATTCCGTCGGCAAGCCGCGCACAGACACCTGCTGGCCTTCGCCATTGGTGCGATTGATCGAAACGCCCGGCACCCGCTGCAGGGCTTCTGCAACGGTTGGGTCGCCGAACTGACCGATGTCGTCGGCGGTCACGATAGACTTAAACTGATCAGCGTCCCGCTCAAGCTGGTTGGCCGACTGGATGGCGCTTCGGAAACCCGTCACGACAATAACGTCTTCGTCATCGGCGTTTTCACCGTCGTTTTGCGCCAGCGCCGAAGACGGCAGCGCAATGGCGCTCGAGATCGCGCTGGCGGATGCAAAGAGCGCTGCGCGGACGCCGCGCCGACGGCGGTGTTGATAAATAGCCATTGCTGAAGTCCTCCCGGGTCGTCAGATACGCGGCTCGAGCGGCCGCTTGGTAGGGCGGCATTAACGCTCGAAAAAAATTGGTTTGTCCAGTACAGCCTATCCAGACAGTCCGGTTTTCCTATCAGCAGCAGCGCCCCGGGAGGGCTGGAAACGGCTGCACACACACCCCCAATAACGCTTTTTCTTTCTTATTTTCCGAAGCTTACGGCCGGCCCGCGCAATCGCGGCACAGGGCCGTTCATGATCGCGAGGCGGCCCACTGGCCAGACAAAATCCCGCGAATGTTGCTGAATTGCCACGATTCATATATGAATATGGACCTGACCAATTTACCAACCATCCGTTTTTCCATACGCTCGCCGTCGCCCCCTTTCGCCCAAAACCGTAGCGTGCATTGATGTGGCGCTCCGGCCGGAGACATCGCAATGACTCAGCCCGCTCTAACCCGACGCCTGTTTTTAACATCCGTCTCATCTGTTGGTTTGGCGTCCGCCGTCGGATGCGCAGGCGAACAGTCCGGAAAAACAGCCTCGCGCGCCGCAGAAGGTACGCCGCAAAGCCGGTCGTCGCCCAGCGATCTTGCGTGGCGGCGCGCGCAGGAGATTGTCGACGGAATAGCGGAACCCAACATTCCCGATGCAGCGTTTTCCATTGTGGACTTCGGCGCGACAGACGGCGCAGCGGACTCGCGTCCTGCTGCTCTCGCAGCCATTGCAGCCGCGTCAGAAGCCGGCGGCGGACGCGTCATTTTTCCCAAAGGGCTCTGGGAAATGGACGGTCCGCTCCATCTGAAAAGCAAGATTGCGCTGCATCTCGAAGAAGGCGCGCATGTTCGCTTCTCCGGACGGCCTGACGCCTACCTTCCCCTCGTCTTCACGCGTTGGGAAGGAACGGAAGTCTACAACTATTCGCCGTTTATTTACGGACGCGACCTTGAAGACATCGCCATCACTGGACCAGGAAAAATAGACGGTCAGGGTGCTGAGAATTTTCTACCATGGCGTAAACAGCAGAAACCGTCCCAGAATAAGCTGCGGCAGCAAGGCATTGACGGCGTCCCCGTAGATGAAAGGGTATACGGGCCGGGCGAATGGTTGCGTCCGCAATTCATCCAGTTTGTAAACTGTCGGCGTATTCTGATCGACGGGCCCAGGATATTCGACTCACCGTTCTGGGTGATTCATCCGGTCTATTGCGATCATGTTACGGTGCGCAATGTATATGTGAAAAGCGATCACATAAATTCCGACGGCGTCGACCCGGACTCATCCGCAAACGTGTTGATCGAGAACTGCGAGTTCGACGTAGGCGACGACGGCGTCGCCCTCAAAGCCGGGCGCGATCAGGACGGCTGGCGGGTCGCCAAGCCGACGCGCCGCGTGGTGATCCGAAACAATCGTTATTCAGGCAATACCGGCGGCGCGTTGGCGATCGGTTCAGAGATGTCGGGCGGCGTCGAAGAAGTGTTTGTCGAAAACTTTACAATGCAGGAAACCCATCACGGCCTCTACTTCAAGGCCAATCTTGATCGCGGCGGGCGCATCCGCGACGTTCACATCCGCAACATCGAAATGGCGTCCGCGGGAACAGTTTTGATTTTCACAAATGACTATCACAGCTACCGCGGCGGCAACTATCCGACGACATTTGAGGATGTAACGGTGAAAAACGTTCGCTGCGATAAAACGCAGCTCGGCGTGAGCGTGGTCGGCCACCCGGACGCGCCAGTACGCAACGTTTACGTTGAGGACCTGACTATCAACGCTGCAGACACTCCGCTGCGCATTGACCATGTAAAAGACCTTCAGTTCGAAAATGTCATGATTAACGGCGAACCGGTTGAAGCAGTCGATAAGACGGCGCCCGAAACGTTCGAGATCATAACACGGCACTAAGGCAAACGGGTTGTCAGGGCGCCGCGCTTGCGGCTTGTATGTCGGCGGCGAGATTTTGCTCCGTGGGCGACGTCAGAAACCTGTCCCACACCGGACGCACCGCAGCGACAAATGCGTCATGGTCTATATCTTCGATCACCTCGACGTCGCTTTCGGTCAGTATCCTGTTGCGCGACGCCGCAACCCGCGCATCCCACAGCCTACGCATATAGGGCACGGACTCCGATGCGGCTTCCCGCACGTGGCGCCGGTCCTCATCGCTGAGCTTATTCCATGTGCGCATCGACATGAGCAGTATTTCGGGCGCGATAACATGACGAGTCAGACTGTAGAACTTGACAGCCTCGAAGTGCCGCGAACTTTCAAAAGACGGCCAATTATTCTCAGCGCCGTCGACAACACCCTGAACAAGCGCCTGGTAAACCTCGCCATAGGACATCGGTGTCGCATTGCCGCCCAAGGCGCTGACCAGCGCAACAAAGACATCCGACGTCTGAACTCGAATTTTGAGACCCTCCATATCCGCAGGCGTTCGGATCGGGCGTTTCGTATTGTAAAACGAGCGGGCCCCGGAATCATAGAAACAAAGCCCCTTCAAACCGTGCGGCGCAAGCGCATCGAGCAGTTGTTGTCCTGGGGCGCCGTCCATCGCCGCTCGCATGTGAGCGATTGAGCGAAACATAAAGGGCAGCGTCGGCACAGCCATCACCGGCGCAACCGACGCCAGCGGCGCCAGATTCAATCGATTCAAATCGAGCCCGCCGAAAACCGTTATCTCCAGCGCATCCTTCTCTTCGCCAAGTTGTCCGCCCGGATACGTCTTAACGCGCAGCCGACCGCCGGTGCGTTCCTCAAGACGTTTGCCGAGAAACTTTACGGCCTCAACTGTGGGATACCCGTCCGGATGAGTGTCCGTCGCCGTCAATCGGCGCGGTCCGACGCCTCTCTCGCATCCGGCGAGCGGTGCGGACGAAGCGGCCATGAGAAGAGCGCGACGTGTAATCACCGCCAGTCTTCCACGACGTAGCTGCGATTGGGCTGAAGAGTCGTCCGCTCGGCGGCGAACGCTACCGGCTGGTCGCTGGAAACCAGTTCGTCGGAGATCCCCTGACCTCTTGCATCGACGTCTCCAACTCGGGCGCGCGTAACGTTTTTCATCCACACCGGCCATCGTTTCTTTTTCAGATTGCCCGTGCGGATTGTCAGACCGTCAATTTCAATCCCTTCAATGTTGGCGAGCGTCGCCATCGCATCGATACGCGCGTAGTCTTCTTCGGTCTCGCCTCGCGACAGCGTGATATTGCCGCGCGGCTTGCTTGGACCGTCAGCAAGCGTCGGCGCTTCGTCTGGAACCGTCATGGATATGTCACGCAAGACAATATCGCGAACAGGCGCATCGGCCGCGCCGGCAATCAAAATATTTCCGCCTCCTGAAATTGCGATGCCGGAAAACTCGTGCCGCTCAATGGCGCCGAGCGCGTCGTCGCTGCTGCGCTTGTCGATGTCCGCATAGATGGCATAGGTTCGTTCATGCCGGCCCCCGTTCTCAACTCGAATGTTCGAAAACCGGTTGTCGCTGTGCCGGCCGCCATCCAACTGAAAAAGCGCAATGCCGTACCGTGTCTCACGAATAATGAGGTCTGTGAAAAGAGAATTGCGAACGCCGACGGCTGAACCTGTTCCAAATTTCACCGCAGCGTCGTCGCTTTGCAGTATGGAATCCGAAACAATCACATTCTCGACGGCGCGGCGATGCGATTTCAACACAATCGCATCGTCTCCGGTGGCGATATCGACGCCGCTTATTACAATATTTGAGGAATCCCTAATTTGAACGCCGTCGGTATTCGGGCTGCGCGGATCGTTTCTAATGGTCACATCGGTTACGCGCGCACCGTTGCATTGATTGAACCGAATACCGAAACCGGGAAGGTCGCGCAGCGTCGCGTCTCTCACGGCGACATTGCTGCAGTTTACAAACTCAAATAGCGGCGCCGGACGCGGCAGAGTCGGACGGCGCAAACCGCTGCGGTAAAAATCCGGATCCCAGAAAGCCTCGCCATTGCCGAGGACTGCGCCCTGACCATCAATCGTGAGGTTCTGCACGTCCGGCGCGTAGAACACTGGACGCACCGTTTCCATGCGCCCGTCTGAGTGTCGGTATGTCTGCTCCGGATAGACGGCGATGTCGGGTATGAGTTCTACAATCGCCCCGGGCGCAAAGGATAGGGTCATGTTCGACCCAAGCGTCAGGCCGCCAATGAGCCATCGGCCTGCCGGAACAACCACTTGGCCTCCGATACCGCCGCAGACGCCGACAGCGGCCTGGAACGCATCGGTGTCCGGGCGGTCATCGCCGGGCGCAGCGCCGAAAGCTCTGATATCGCAGGTGTTGTCATGTGCGCCGCCAACACTTGCCGGTTGCGCTCCGACCCCGTTAAAAGTCGCAGCGAAGACAATGCATGTCAAAGCCGCCGCCGCCAGACGTCGGCGCCGCAACAGACTGGTTGTTTTCGCCATTCGGCAAGGCTCAATTGCAGCAGCGCGCAACAGACTTCACCAATTCCACATTGTGCCGTCTTCGAGGCGGGCGATGGGAAGCTGTTTCGGATCGTAAGGATGCTTCGCCGCTTCCTTTTCATCAATGTCGACGCCAAGACCCGGCGTGTCGCCGATGACAAGCGCGCCGTCATTGAACGCATAATCGGTGGAGAACACGGCGTCGGTTTCAGGCGTATGGCGCATATATTCTTGAATGCCGAAATTCGGCGCCCAACTATCGAAGTGGAGGGCTGCAGACATCGTCACCGGCGAGAGATCAGTGGCGCCGTGGCAGCCGGTGCGCACCTGCCAGACGCTGGCGAAATCCGCGATGCGCTTCAGATGTGTAATCCCGCCGGCCCCGAGAACCGTCGCGCGAATAAAGTCGATGAGCTGGTGCTGGATAAGGTCCTTGCAATCCCAAATAGAATTGAAGATCTCGCCGACGGCGATGGGCGTCGTCGTATGTTCCCGAATTAGGCGAAATGCGTCCTGATTTTCCGCGGGAGTAGGATCCTCCATCCAGAAAAGCGAATATGGCTCCAGCGCCCTGCCGAGACGTCCGGCCTCAATCGGCGTAAGACGATGATGAACATCGTGCAAGAGATGCACGTCGAACCCGAATTTTGCTCGCAGGGCTTCGAACAGCTTTGGCGCGTATTGAAGATAGGGCGCCGTCGCCCACAACGTTTCCCTTGGCAAAGCGGCGTCAGCAGGCTCGTAATACATCTTGTCGCGACCGACGCCGTAAGCGCCGCGCACGCCGGGAACGCCAGTCTGCGCACGCACCGCTTTGTAGCCAAGGTCGATATAGCGCGCGACTTCATCCGTCGTCTGCTCAATATCCCCGCCGTTCGCGTGGCCGTAAACCATTACGCTGTCTCGGCTGCGGCCGCCGAGCAGATCGACGACCGGCGCGCCCAGCATTTTTCCCTTTATGTCCCAAAGAGCCATATCCACCGCGGCGACAGCGCGCATGGTCACCGGACCCCGGCGCCAATAGGCGCCGCGATACAGAAACTGCCAGATATCCTCAATTCGCCGTGCGTCCTTTCCGATCAGATTCGGAATGACATGGTTTTCAAGATAGGCGACCGGCGCAAGTTCCCGCCCATTGAGCGTAGCGTCTCCCAGACCATATATGCCGTCCGCGGTTGTGATTTTCAGCGTGACGAAATTCCTGCCGGGACAGGCGACAATCACCTTCGCGTCAACAATCGTTGCCGCATCTGCGGCGTTGTCCGAAAGCGGACGATTTTCGTTTTTTGACAGTCCCGAATCCGGCATTTCGCCCTCGTTAGAAAAGACCATGTCGTGACGCGGCAAGGCGGAAACGGTTGACGAAAGCCGCTGAGTCTGGGACACATAACCTATCTGACCAATATTGGTCTGTCCAGAGAAACAGGCGAAGCGCGTTTTGGCGCGTTTTCCCGGGAAAGCTGAACACTATGGCCGACGAACAGCGTCAATCCGGCAAAAGACTCTATGAAAAAGTGGCGGCTTCGCTGGCGGCGGACATCAAAAAAGGCAGCTACGATATCGGCGATCGCCTGCCTTCTGAGAGGGTTCTCGCATCGAAATTCGGGGTCAGCCGTCCCACCATGCGGGAAGCGGTGATCGCGCTGGAAGTCGACGGGTTGGTCGAGGTGCGCACCGGCTCAGGCGTATATGTGAAATCAACCAGTCCGGCGGGCGGCGCGCCGCACGCGGCGGATATGGGCATGTTCGAATTGCTCGAGGCGCGGCGCGCTTTTGAAAGCGAGGCGGCGGCGCTGGCGGCGGCGCGCATCACCGATGATGAGCTTTCGGCGCTGCGCGGCCTCGTTGAAGAAATGGCGGAAGAAAACAAGCGCGATGTCGAACTCTCCGAAGACGCCGACCGGCGTTTTCACATGGGCATCGCGGCGGCGACCGGAAACAGCGCCATCGTTCGTGCGATCGAAATGTTTTGGGACGCGCGCCAGTCGTCGCACCAGACGCAACATTTCCTCAAAAAAGTGCGCGCGGGCGGCGTTGCCCCGCGCATAGACGAGCATTCGAGAATTCTATTTGCGCTTGAGAAGCGCGACCCGGAAAAAGCGCGCAAGGCGATGATCGATCATCTTACCGCTGTAATCGAAGCGGTTCTAGAAGCAACAGAGGTAGAAGCGCTCGAACGCACCCGCGCCGAAATTAAAAAACAGCGGCAGCTCTATCTAACGGGGGCGTAAAAAGGTCGATGGCGAAACTCGAACTTGACCCAGACCGGCTTTTTTCCCCGAATGAGGCGGAGCGCGCCGTTGCCAAGCGCCTTTATGCAGAAGTGCGCGACCTGCCAATCGTCAGTCCCCACGGTCACACGGATCCGCGTTGGTTCGCCGACAATGAGCCGTTCGATAACCCCGCCGATCTCCTCATTATTCCTGATCATTACATCTTTCGCATGCTCTATTCGCAAGGCGTGCGGATGGAAGATTTGGGAGTGCCGACACAGGACGGCGCCGCAGTTGAAACAGATCCACGCAAAATTTGGCGACATTTCGCGGAGCACTATCATCTTTTTCGCGGCACACCCTCGCGGATGTGGCTCGACTGGGTATTCTCGTCCGTCTTCGAACTAACTGATAGTCTCGAGGCTGGCACCGCTGATGCTTACTATGACCGCATCGACGCATGGCTTAAAGAGGACGCCTTTCGGCCTCGCGCGCTTTTCGACCGATTTGACATAGAAGTCATCGCCACCACGGAAAGCCCGCTCGACGACCTTCGCCACCACAAAAAAATTCGCGAGAGCGAATGGCTGGGCAATGTGATTACCGCCTACCGACCGGATCCGGTTGTCGATCCGGACTTTGAGGGCTTTGCTGAAAACGTAGCCGCTTTGGGTGCGCTGACCGGCGAGAACGCGACCGACTGGCGGGGCTATCTCAACGCCCATCGCAAGCGCCGGGCCTTTTTCAAGACTATGGGGGCCACGTCCACCGACCACGGTCATCCTACGGCCGCAACCGCTAATCTCTCTGAAGCCGACGCAACAGCCCTTTTCGAAAAAGCGTTGGCGGGGCGCATCACACCGGAAGAAGCGGAAACATTCCGTGGACAAATGTTGCTTGAGATGGCGCGAATGAGTCTCGAGGACGGGCTCGTCATGCAAATTCACCCCGGCGCGTGGCGTAATCACAATAAGCCCCTTTTTGAGCGCTTCGGCCGAGATAAGGGCGCCGATATCCCAAGGCAGACAGATTACGTCGCAGCGCTGAAACCCCTTCTCGACGCAGTCGGCAATGAACGCGATCTCACGGTCATACTCTTCACGCTGGACGAAACAAGCTATTCGCGTGAGCTTGCGCCGCTGGCGGGGCACTATCCCGCGCTTCGGCTCGGGCCGCCGTGGTGGTTCCATGACAGCCCCGAAGGAATGCGCCGCTTTCGAGAACAAGCAACGGAAACCGCGGGCTTTTACAATACCGTCGGCTTTAACGACGATACGCGCGCGTTCATGTCGATCCCGGCGCGCCACGATGTTGCGCGACGCATGGACTGTAATTTCCTGGCGCGGCTAGTCGCCGATCACCGTCTCCCTGAAGACGAAGCAAAAGAGGTTGCTGTCGATCTTGCCTACAATCTCGTCAAAAAAGCCTACAAGCTCTAGTCATGGGCGCCGCACTCGCCGCGATATCCCGCATGGTGAGCCTCATTGCGCTCTGGTTTTCCGGCGCCGGACTCATCGTCATGACGGGGATCATTTTTTGGCAGGTCGTGTCGCGCTATGGCTTCAATGCGAGCCCGGCCTGGGCAGAGCAGTCGGCGCTGATCTTGATGATCTGGTTTGTGTTTTTCGCCGGCGCCGCGGGCGTTCGCGAAGGGTTTCACATCCGAATCGTCGCCGGCGTTAATGCGCTGCCTGTTGGCGTCGGCCGACCAGTTCGTGTTTTTTCAGATCTTGTGATTGCCGCTTTCGGTCTCGCGCTGGCGATCTGGGGCGGTGACTTGGTCCTGCGGACTTGGGATCACACGGTGCCCGCGCTCGGCATATCTCGGGGCCTCGCCTACTCCCCCGCCCCGATCAGCGGCGCGCTGATCTTTTTCTTCGCGCTCGAGCAGGCCTGGGCTTCAGCGGCCGGGCGAAAGGTCGATCCGCAATGGAGCTAGCGCTTCTTATCGGCCTTCTCGCCCTTTTTCTGGTTATCGGCGTGCCGGTGGCGTTCGCGCTCGGCGCGGCCTCGCTTGTCACTTTTATGGTCTTGGATATCCCGCCGGTCGTCGCCGTACAGCGCATGACTTCCGGCGTTAGCGTTTTTACGCTGATGGCGATCCCCTTTTTCATTTTCGCTGGCGATCTCATGTATCGGTCGGGCATTGCCGAACGTCTGGTGCGGGTCGCCGACGCCGCCTTCGGGCGCGCCCGCGGCGGACTTGGCCAGGTTGATGTAGGCGCATCCATGATGTTCGGCGCCGTCTCCGGCTCCGCTGTCGCCAGCGCGTCGGCGGTTGGCTCTACGCTTGCGCCAATGATGCTCGAAAAGGGTTATGACCGGGATTACATCGTCAATGTCACCGCCACCGCGGCGATCACCGGCCTCCTGATTCCGCCGTCCCACAATATGATTATCTATGTCGCCGCCGCCGGCGAAGGCGTTTCGGTGGGCGAGCTGTTTCTCGCGGGCGTCATCCCCGGCCTGCTCACCGGCGCGCTCTTAATGATCGCCGCCTGGGGCGTCGCTGCCAAGCGCGGCTATCCGAGGGGCGTTTTTCCCGGCTGGGCGAAGTTCGCCCGCGCGGTCGCGCTAGCGTTGCCCGGTCTCATGACGGCAGTCATTATCGTTGTCGGCATTCTATCCGGCGTTTTCACGCCGACAGAGTCATCGGCGGTCGCCGTCGTCTACACGGTTCTGATTGCATTCTTTGTGTACAGATCATTAGGGGCGGACGGCTTTGTCAAAGCGGTTTCGGGCGCGGTGAAGACGACCTCAATGGTGATGCTGATCATCGGTTCCGCCGCTGCTTTCGGCTGGCTGTTGGCGCTGTTGGAAGGCCCCACTCAACTCGCCGATGCGCTGCTAGCCATCACCGATAATCCGATCCTGCTCTTTTTGCTCATTAACTTGATGCTGCTCTTGCTCGGCACTTTTATGGATATGGCGCCGTTGATCATCATCACGACACCCATCTTCCTGCCTATTGCGACATCGCTGGGCATGGATCCAACGCAGTTTGGCATCGTCATGATGCTTAACTTGGGGATCGGCCTGGTGACCCCGCCCGTCGGATCGGTTCTTTTCGTCGGCTGCGCTGTAGGCGGCCTGCGGATCGAAGAAACGGTGAAAACAATCTGGCCGTTCTATCTCGCTCTCGTCGCCGCGTTGATGGCGATCACATTTGTCCCCGCCCTGTCGCTCACCTTGCCTGGATTGTTTTGATATGAAAGTCCTCTTTACCCTTGCTGCAGTCCTTTTCGCTGTCCCCGCAGCAGCAGCGGAGACATCGCGCGAGAAAAAAATCGAAGAAGCAATGCGACGCGGCGCCGATTACGCGGCCGACATCCTGATTACACAGTCGGGTGCTGGACGTACGGAGTATGAACTCTTGCGCGGCGAATGGAACGACTATGAGACCCATTGGCATACGGCGCAAACCATCTACGGTCTTTTAGAGACTTGGCGTGTCACTGGAGAGCGACGGTATCTTCGCGCAGCGCGCCGCGGCGGCGACTGGTGGATATCAACGGAGTTCAAAGAACCGCACCCCTTCGCCGGCCTCGTAAATGCAGCCCATGGCGATCGTCTCGGTCATCTTATCAACATGACGACCATGACGGATGGTTCGAATGGAATCTTCGCGCTCACGCGCGCGACGAATGATGACAAATACGCACAGAGCGCCGTACGGTCCGGCGATTGGTTTCTTGAGAACGCATACATTCCCGAGGAAGGCCTCTTCTACAATATTGCGGATCCAGAAACCGCGACGGTTTGGAAGGACAAGAGCCCGCATCATCCGGAGATTGGGCCTGCAGAGATTAAGGTCACTGAAGTCGCGCGCCCTAATTCGGAAGGCTACGCCTATGCGGATATGTGCGCGTTTACCGGCGACCGACAGTATTGCGCCGTCTTTCTCGATGTCGCCGATAAAAAGCTCAAACGCCAGTCCGAGGAAGGCGCATGGATGGATTTCGAACCGAACCGGATGTCCGACGGGCGCGTACATCCGCGGTTCAATATCTGGCTCGCAGAAGCGCAGCTTGAAGCCTATGAAATGACGGGCGACCGGAAATACCTGGAGAGCGCGCTGCAAACCGGTCGGTTAATGGCGAAACTGCAGAAAGCGGACGGCGCCTTTTACCGTCACCTCTATCGTGACGGAACATCAAGCCCCGGCTCTTTTATCGGTTCCGCATCGGCGTTTTCAGGCATCCTATGGCTAAGGCTGCGCGACTACGGAGTCGGCGACGAGTTTGACGACAATATTGAACGCTCCGTTGACTGGTTGTTGAAGAACCAGGCGCTGGAGAGCCATCCAGACGAAAATGTTCGCGGGTCGTTTCTCAATCTTTATGTACGTCGAAAAGACGGTCAGGCGCTTTTGTATCAACGCGACATCGGCACTGGTTTCGCTCTGCGATTTCTCGCGACCTATTTACGCGACCGGGCGGGGGAAGACGTGAACGTTGATTCTTTCAGCGGACGCGACGCCTATCCAGACATGAGCGAATGACCTGGCGCGACTCCGACATAAACGCAAAAAGGGACATGCAGATTGCGATCGCCATCGTTGCCCTGGCGACTATTTCCTGCACCCCGAATACGCAGGCCGCGCAACCCGATGAAAACCCGCAGCCGCCGAACATTTTGATTGCGATCGCCGACGATCAGTCGTTCCCGCACGCTTCCGCCTATGGATCGAACTTTGTTTCAACACCCGCGTTCGACCGCGTCGCGCGCGACGGGGCGCTCTTTACCCGAGCCTACGCCGCCTCTCCGGGATGCAGCCCAAGCCGAGCGGCGCTGCTTACCGGCCGCCATACCTGGATGTTGGAGGCGGCGGGCACCCATGCAAGCGGCTTTCCTGCGAAATTTCAGACCATACCGGACGTATTGGCTGCGGCCGGCTATCAGGTCGGTTACACGGGCAAAGGATGGGCGCCCGGCGACTGGGAATCGACGCGCGCGCATAATCCGGCCGGCCCCGCCTACAACGCTATTCGTTTTGAAGAGGCGCCCGCCGGCGTTTCCTCTATCGACTATGCCGCAAACTTTGCCGCCTTTCTGAAACAACGCCCGGACGCCGCTCCGTTTTACTTCTGGTTCGGCGCATTGGAGCCGCACCGGCCCTACGACGACGGCGCCGGTCGCCGGGCGGAGAAGTCCATCTCAGATGATGAAATCCCGGGCTATCTGCCGACAACCGAAAAGGTCAAGAGCGACCTCCTAGACTACGCCGTCGAGATCGAGTGGTTCGACGCGCAGCTTGGCGAAATGCTCGATCAACTTGAGGCCGCAGGGGAACTCGACAACACGTTGATCATTGTCACCGCCGATAACGGTATGCCGTTTCCGCGGGCGAAAGCGAATGTCTATGACGCGGGGATCCACGTACCGCTTGCCGTGAGCTGGCCGGCGCAGGCGGCGGACGGCGGCGTCATCAATGATCTCGTCGGTTTCGTCGACATAACGGCAACGGTGTTCGACGCCGCCGGCGTAAAAGCCGACGGCCTGTCAGGGCGAAGCTTTCTTAGCCGTTTGCGCGGGCAAGGCGCGCCGGACGCCGACAAAGCCGTATATGCCGCCCGCGAACGCCACTCGTCAGCGCGTTGGAACAATCTCGGTTATCCGCAACGCGCGATCCGCGTCGGCGACTATCTTTACATCCGCAACTTTGCTCCGGAACGTTGGCCCGCCGGGGCCCCGCGAAAATATGGAGATGGCGGCGCACTGGGCCCGCCTCATCGCGCCTATCACGACATCGATAGGGCGCCCGCTTTAATCGCCATGATCGACGCCAGATCAGCGCCCGGAACCGCGCCGCTGTTTAACGCCGCCGTCGGCGCTCGACCTGCCGAAGAACTCTATAACGCCGAGGCCGATCCGGCGAATCTGAAGAACCTCGCCGCCGATCCAGCCTATTTGGAGATCCGTGAAACTCTTTCAGCGCGACTGGAGTCTACACTTCAAAAAACCGGCGACCCGCGGATCGGCGGGAAAGGCGCCGTTTGGGACGCGTATCCTCGTCTGAAGGGGGCCATGCGGACATTCCCTCAACCCGAATGGGCGAAGGGGGCTCCGGAATGAAGCGGTTTTTGATCATGTGCGCCATTCTTGCGCCTGTCTTGTTCGCTTGCGGCGGCAAGGACGACGGCCCTTCAACAAAAGGCGCAACCCCGCCATGCACGCCCACGCGCGGCGCCGTCGCCGTCGTTTTTCGAGACTCGACCGGAGAAACCCGCCGACTTTCAGTCGACCGCACCGAAGTCACCAATGCGGAATTCGGCCGATTTGTTGACGAAACGGGCTACGTTACGCGAGCCGAGCGCGGCCTGCCGGAAGATACGTTCTCCTACCTGCCCGAAGAAGCGCGGCGGCCTGGATCCGCGGTCTTTACGCCGCCCGAAAAGCCCGGACCGATGGTCCTTTCACGCTGGTGGACTTTCGTTGAGGGCGCCAACTGGCGCCGTCCGGAAGGACCACACAGTTCGATAAGCGGTCTTGATCATCATCCGGTTGTTCATATCGCTTATGAAGACGCCGTTGCTTACGCCGGTTGGGCTGGACGCCGCCTGCCATCGGCGGTGGAGTGGGAGGCGGCGGCCGCCCCCGGAGCGCCGCCATTTCATCCGGATTCGGATGACGCCAATATCTGGACCGGATTTTTTCCGATTAGCAACACGCGCGAAGATGGATACGCGCAGACAGCACCCGCTGGCTGTTATCCGCCCAATGAAAATGGGCTCTATGACGTCGTCGGTAATGTCTGGGAGTGGACGTCGACGCCTGGCGTCGGAGAGCCTACGGCCATGATCCTCAAAGGCGGCTCTTATGTCTGCGCCAGAAACTTTTGCGCGCGTTATCGCACCGACGCCGAGCAAGCGCAGGATCCCACTCTTGGCGCGTCTCATATCGGCTTTCGAACGGTCGCCGATATTGAAACGAAAGGATAACGCTATGCGCGAGGCGAGCCCGAACCGACGCGGTCTCTTAACCGCCGCCGTCCTGGCGCCGATTGTCGCTGCCGCTGGCGCTCCGGCAGCACATGCAACTGAAAAAACGCCTGAAGGTACGAGAGCGCTACGCAAAGACCTTGAACAGGCGCGCCTTTCGCCCGTGTTGAAGCGAGCGCTCTTTCCTGACCCTGTGATCATAGAGACTCTAGAGCTCCTGCATGACGGTGCGGTCTATTACATCCGCGTGCGATCGAGAGACGGCGCTGAGGGCTTTGCCATGACGAACCGCCGCCTTGCCCCCCTCGCAAAGCCAATCATGTTAAAGCGTTCGCTGCCCTATATGAAAGGCAAAGACGCGCGCGATCTCGACGCCCTTGTCGACGGCGTCTTTGCGCGTGGACTAAACTACAAACACCAGGGAATCACCTTTTGGACGGCCGTGTCCTGGGTGGAATTCGCTATCCTTGACATGCTTGGAAACATTGCCGGCCTGCCCGTCGGCGCGTTGATCGGCGACCGCACGCTCAACCGCACGCATATCTACTACGCCAGCGGCAATCGCGGCAACGCACCGGAAGCAGAAGTCGCCCTGCTCCAAAGCCTTATCGCAAAGTCCGGCGCAAAAGCGGTGAAGTTCAAACTCGGAGACCGGCTTGACTATAGTGACGCGTCAAACGCGCGCGACGAAGCGCTTATACCGATGGCGCGCCACGCGCTTGGCGATAAAACCGCCTTGTTTGTTGACGCGAATAGTTCGTTTGACGTATCGCGCGCGATCGAAACCGGGCGCATGCTCAGCGCGCATGGCTACGATTTTTTCGAGGAACCTGTGCGTTTCGACGATTTTGACGGCACCAAAGCGGTTGCCGACGCTGTCGATTTGCCCATCGCGGGCGGCGAACAAGAAACGAGCCATTTTCGGTATCGCTGGTTGATCGAAAACGACGCCGTACAAATCGTACAGCCGGATGTCCTGTTGGGCGGCGGTTATGTTCGCGCAACCCGCATTGCGCGCATGGCGGCGGTCGCGGGCAAACCGATCGTCCCACACATTTCTGGCTGGGGGCTAGGCTTCCTCCATATTCTCCACTTTGCATCAGCAACGCCGAATATCGGTCCGTATCAGGAGTTTAAAGGGGACAAAGACGGGATCCCTTACGAGGTCATAGGGTCTGGCGCGCCCTTGCAGGTCGCGAACGGCGCCGTCGACATACCAACCGGCCCCGGGCTCGGTATCCGATTCGACCCGGATTACGTGAGGGCATTGAAGCAGGTTGAAGTTTAGAGGCGCCAGCATTCGCGCTCGCCCGAGCGCTGCCAATTAGGGAGACGACATTGTCCGAGTATTATTGTCATGCCGTACATGGGGATGATTGCGCCGCGCTCATACAGGCGTCTCCGTTGATCAGCGAGAACACAAAGCGTGTAGCGCGGGAATATGGAATGCTGATGCGCATGGGGTCCGTCTTGCGCGCAGGCGGTACGCTTGTTTCGCCGGCGCTAACAGCAATTCGCAACAGCGGCGCCGGCGTCAATCCGCGCATCGCCGACCGCAGGCTGGCGATCGCCTTCTCACAGCTTTCTCACCGCGCAGCGGACGGGTATTTTAAACCAGTCTATCGTGAATTGACCCCGGAATACTACGAGAACGATTTCGCAGCCACGCCCAGCGACATCCGAATCATGCATGACATTGCAGTCTATCATGCGCGTAAAAACATGAAACTTGCCGACGGCGATCCAAAGTACGACGCACTGATATTTCAACATATCGTTCCGTTGAGCGACGACCAATCTCCCGCCGATGCGCGGTTTCTGGAAACAGTCTTCGGTGGGCGCGTCATTCAGGAGTTGTTGGGTCTACATGATCTCTTTCCCAAAAACGCAGACACCATTCAAAAGCTCAAAGCGTACATAATGGCGCTGGATCCCATTTACATTGACACGGTGCGCTACGCCGACATGGCGGCGCAGCCCTTCATCAATCATGTTCAGCGTTACATCATCGAGCCAAACTTTTACGATCCCGACGATCCGTTTATCTCGCTCGCCGTAGACATCCAGAATGGATCGACGCCGGATCGCGCACGACTAGCCGCCGCCAAGGCGGCTGATCCGCAAGGCCTGTCGCAATGGGGCGCGACGCTGGCGCTGGGTGTGCGTTATTACGAGGCCGCGCAAGCCTATATGGATGGCGACATCGACCTCGGCGCGTTTGAGGAGATTGCACTGTCATGAGGAATACGCCAATTGCAAAACCCGCCAGCGCCTTTTTTCAACGGCGCGAATTCCTCGCGCTTTTGACGGCAAGCGCTTTGGCGCCAAACTTTTCTTTTGCGACGCAGACGATCGTAAGGGGCGCTGATGCGCCGTCGCTCGCCAGAGCCGCCGTCATTCATGACGCGTTGCTTCTCCTTATCAGCGACGATGACGTCACAGGCGAATGGCGCGACATGCTTGCGCCCTTGCCAAGCGGCAAAGCGTGGGAATTTTCCTATGCTTACGGCGCTGCCAGTCTCGGCCACGATTCCCAATTAGCGTTGGATGTTGTCGCCGACGTCCAACAAGGCTGGTCCACTCGCAAACCGGCGTTTCTCGATCTGCAACGATACAAAGGCGGAATGATGGAGCGAAGCCTGCACGTTGCCCTTGGCTGGGCGGCGAATCGGGCCGCTGAGTCGATTCTGTTTGCCGATACGGCGGATCTGACGGACTCTGCCTTGATCGTCGACGGCGTATTTCTCCGGGCCATATCGGGCATGACCCGCGTTCGGAAAGCCCACGCGAAGCGTATTTTCCGCATTCTCTACGAACGCGCCTTTATCATGATGCATACGCTGGAACCCGATCTTGACGGTCCGGGCGGGCTCGATATCGCCGCGATGCATGAAGTGAAGAATCCCGATCAGCAACACATCAATAGGTTCATCGATGCGTATGCTGACTGGGTGGAGAGTATCGACGGCGAATGCGACAGGCTCGCGGAAGCCATGGCCGCCGCCCCGCCCCGACGCTTTCCGTCAGGCGCGAAATTCTATGATCGGAACGATCCAATAATCCGAACCGTCGACATGATACGCCAGGGTCTTGGCAACGCCCAAAAACCTGGCCGTTGGTTCAACCAAGTTGGGGAAAGTCGATACGCAATGGCGGTTTCAAGAGCATATCGCGGCGCCCGCTTTGTGCTTGAAGCGGCGCGGGGCGACCGCCCGGCGTCGGACGTCAATTTCATCGTTGCAGATTAGACGAAAGCGTAGCGTCGTTCGTTTCTGCTAAATCAGTTGCCGGCGCAGGAAGACATCTATCGTTGCAACGCGAACGCTCTCGCGGCAAGATCGAAGCGAACTGATCCGAAATCGCCAAGCTGCAGCGATAGTGTTCCTGCTTGCGCATCTTGTTGAATGACCTTGACCGGCGCCGCGGCAGGGGCCGCGCCCTTCTCTGTCGTGATGATCCAGGCGAAGATGACGTTGCCGGCAACGTTGGTTTCATACACCGCCAAGGGCGCGGCGATTTGCTGATTATAGAACGGACTGTACCAGCCCCGGAACGGGTCCTCTTGACCTTTCACAAGTTCCGCCTGCGCGTCATTGAGACCGATGAGTTGCAAACGAATATTGGCGACGCCCTCATCCGCGCTTGACACGTCGAGGCCGTCCATCGACGCGCCGACCTCTGGGTGAAAGTGCCAGTGACTGGTCAATGAGCGCGGGCGGTCGGTTTCCATCCAGTCGACAACTACCCAGCCAAAATCGTTGATGTAGGCGACCGAACGATGATGGAGTGCTTCGCCTTCAAGACTTTCATAGCCATTGTCGAAGGCGCCGAAGCCTACGGTGTACGTGTCCGTGATCATGGCGTGCGACGGATCCATCGGCTCGGCGAACTCGAGCGCGTCGGGGTTTTGCTGCTTGCCGTCGACCAAGATCAGGTTCGCGCCGCGCGTAGACCGGACGTAATTCGTCATCGGCACGTCTTTGTAGATATAACGCCCGGTATCGACAATGAGGTCGCGCCCGCCGCTCGCCATGGCGAATTGCAGAATGTCATTATGCTGGTGGGAAATGCCCCAGGGACCGAACTCAAAGATGCTCCAGTCGGCGTCCGCGTCCCAACCGGATCGTGCGAAGAGCTGCCCCGACCAGGGCCAGAAACGAGACGGTCCGGTCGCCGGTTCAATACCCTCACCGCCGTTGGTGGCGATGTAGCGCCATTCGTCATTGTCGAAGAGGTCGGCAAGACGCATCACGATTGGGCGCACAAAGTCTCTATCGGCATTATTATTGAGAGGGATGGCGCCGTCAGGCCGCATCGACCAAGCCATGAACTCACCCATGCTTTCGATCCGGTCTTCGAACGCTGCCGGCGGCTGATAACCTGAAGCGCGCATGAACTCGACATATTGTTTAAAGTAATCAAGAACAGTGCGGTGGTAGTGCGATGAGAGTTCTTTCTGGACCCCGTCGGGATAGATTTGGAAGTCCAATTCTTCGACGAGGACAGTGAGAGCGTACTCACGCCAGACGGCGGCGTCTTTAAACTCCGGCCAGGCGGCGGCGGCATGGGAAAGGCCAATCATCTCCTTGATCGCATGGTTGTGTTTGCGACGGTGGTATTTCTTCGTATGGATTGCTTGATCATAGACAGCCGACAGCATCATCAGCCGCGCCGCATCGGAGAAAGCCGTTTCATCCTGAAGGTAGTAAAAAACTTGCGGCCATGATTGCAACAATCGCGTCGCCGTCGACATCGGTCTCCAAACGCCGGGAAACTCTTTATCATTCTCCGCATCCGGAGGGATCGGGTTAGACGTTACGAAATCGAGGATTGCGGCGTCGATGTAGGCCGCGAGCGCCGGATCACCGGTAACTTCATACTGCTTTAAAAGCGGCAGAAAGTGGAAGTGGCGATTGAGAAAAACCTCCCACTGAAAGTCACCTTTGGGGCCGCGATCCAACCAGTCGATGCGGCCGTTTGGGAGGCGCCTTACTTCGGCCTTCACCGACTGAAAGGTGTAAATATCTGCGAGGGTTTCTTGCGCAAGGGGACCGAAATCGTCGTAGCCGCCTGGATCGTGCACGCCGGTTCGGCCCTTTAGCCACGAACCGTTGTCGGTGGTTCGGTAGTAGGCTGCTATCGCCTCCATGGCCGCAGGCGCATCGCCGACGTCAGCAGCCGCCTTAGCACGCTCAAAGCCTGGGTGATCGAGGTTTAAGCGTTCAAGGAGACGTTTTGCTTTGTCCGGAAAAGCATCGGCAAACTCGCGCGCCGTGACAATGTCCGGCGTGGGGCTGAGCTCGCGAGGGTCGGGGCCATAATCAGTGTAGCTAAAAACGTCACGGGACACGCCGTATGGGCGCTCGTCGGGACGTAAACCTTCGAGCGATGCACGGATCTTGGCAATGCGATCCGTAGAGACGTCCAGCGTGTCTACGTGGGCTTGCGATGTTGCAGCGGCCTCGTCAGGGTCGCCGCTGCTTTCCGGTTCCTCACTGCCGCACGCGCCAACAAGAAAGAGGAGAGCCGCAACCCGGACCGGCGAAACCATATGCATCAATGCCTCCATCAATTCCCGGCCGCACACAGCGCCGCGGCAGCAGCGTCGGTCACGGTGCGCTGCCGACGCCATCGATAACGACGTAATCGTCGGCCCAGGAAAACGGGTTGCCGGCATCGGCGGCGCGGGCGCGCAGGTGCATGTCATACATGACGTAACGTCCCACCGGACTGCCGGGCTTGTAGATTCGGAGTTGGTCATCGCCCCAAACGTCTCGCCAGATCGGTGCGAATTCCGCTCCCGTGACGCCGTTCTTGTTCGCTTTGATACGGACAAGAATGCCTTCAGGATAACGCTGAGATCTATTTCCGCTGACGGGCCGCCAATTGCGGCGGTCGTCGAACAGGCCTTGTCCAGAATCATAAATGATTGGTTTGCCATTATAGATCTCCACCGGCTTCATACGATGGGAGCCATGGCCAAACACGACATCCGCGCCTGCATCGATGCAGAGCCGAGCGATATCATCTTCATACCCGACAATTTCATTGGCGTCCGACAGTCCCCAATGGAACGATACGATTTGAAGGTCTGTCTTTTTTGCGAGCGCTTTGATATCGGCGCGAAGCGCTTCGCCGGACGGCGGATGGATATTGAGGACATTGTCAAGCGGCCGCCCTGGTTTGCGCGCCAAATTTGACACTTTAAACGCGGTGTCCACGCGAATAGGCGCGACGCCGGGACTGTCTTCGCCAGCGACGTGATCATGCAAGTCATACAGCGCTGTATACTGAAGGATTCCCACGCGAACACCATCGCGCTTTAATATGACCGGTTTACGCGCAGCGGCCATATCCTTGCCGCCGCCGGTTGTTGCAATCCCAGCCTTGTCAAGCACACTCAGGCTGCGCAGCAGGGCCGCCGGGGGCGCGGAGACGTTGTTCGCGACGCCAACCGCGTCGAAGCCGGCGGCAACCAACCCCTCGACCTGGTCGGGATTGGAATGGCGCCAATCCTTATTGCGAATGTCGCTTTTGCGCGGATCGTCGGTTCCCCCGGCAAAAGGCCCTTCAAGATTGGCGAAGGCGACATCTGCAGCCTTCAGGGTCGGGATCAATGCGCCAAAAGCCGCGCCCGGATTGTCACGATAAGAGATGTTGGTGTCGCCGAGCAGGAGAATATCGATCTCACCCTCAGCCTTTTCAGACCATTGCCAGGCCTTTCCTGCTTCGCCCACTCCCTGCAAAACATATTGGGAAGACGGTTCGCCAGTCGGTTCCATGCTGTCTGTGTTTTCGGGCCAGAAAAATGGCGCCTCCTGCTGCGCGTCCGCGGGAAACGCCATCAAGGAAAATGCCGCGATTACCGCTGCCGACGCATTCCGCCTCAGCATGTCGCGCTACCTGCGATGTTCATGTCGATCATGTTGAGCAATGATTGGTCTCCAAGCGACACGTTGGCGGCATCGCAGCATAAACGGATACGTTGACGGAGGAATTTTTCACAATGTGGACGCTTGCAGCAGCCGTCCCTGGCGTCGGCAGCGATGGTATTCGTAACGTCAATGCACATCAGCGAAAAACAGCAATGACCGATTTACTGCGGCGCAATCATTGTGCGACCTTGCAGGGCTCAGATTGTTTGACCTGAAGAACAGGCCTTAGTCGCACGGGGAGAATTAGAAATACAACGGCCCGCACCGTTGGACAGACGACGAGATTTGCCGTCAGAGAGCGTCAGCCGAAAATTGCTGATGCAGTCGCCGGCGATGCCATCTAGGAAAAAACGGCCTTTGTGATGGGTCTCGTCAATCCGAACCGCTGAAACGAATCCAATTGACGTCCGCATTCAGCCGAACGCCGTCGCTTCGAAGTCTCCGCTGATAGTCGGAACGCACTTGTCGCGGCGTCTAATGCGTCTTTCGCTGCTGACGTTTGTGATTTCGTCGCAAGACTACGAGCGCTGCCAATCCGAATAGCGGCGCGATCGGCGGCACGGGCACGATCGCAATATTGTCAAGATCCGAGGACAATCCGCCCAGGACGCCTGCGAACAACGAAATTGAGGAAAACGTAAGCGGATCGATGATGATACTGAACAAAAATGTGTCAGCGACGGAGAAATCAGTATCCGGCGTGTCAGAATCAGCAAGGAACAGTATATCCAGCAACGGGCCGGCAAATGACGCATCATCCTGCAAGGTCAGCCCCGCTTCCGCTGTGGCGAACTCAAGCGTTGTGTCGTCCACCGAAACAGACGCCGCAACATCGTAGACCAGTTCAAACACCAGCTCTACACTGTCTGTAGACGACATATTTTCGATCAGTACAAAGCCGTCTCCAAATGCGAACGAGTCAGCGAGCCCAATCCCAGTCGCCTCGCCTGTTGCGGCGAGCTCAATCCCAATGGGCGTAGTAAGAAGCGAAGTTGGCGTCGCCGGTGACAACGTGGTTGACGCAGAACTTGTTGCGTCGCCACTGGAGTCCTCGAGCGTGTCAACTAGCACCGTCTCTCCGTCGACCGACACTTCCGCCGGTCCAGTCCCGGTTGACGTTGCGCTGATGAGCGACAACGTCGCATCGACTGACGCACTGTAAATGGCTGCGCCGTGCGCTGACGCGAAAAAAGCGCCGCATGCAGCAATGACCGAAAATCCAGCTTTGAATAGATTACACATGATGATGACCCTTACCCCATCTCAGATCTTAAAACTTTACGACGGCGCGAATTTCTCCGACGACGCCGCTCCGCCGGCTTCCGACTTCGCTGAGCGCTGAAGCCGTGAATTGTATTGCGTCACGGCCCGAGACCTGTAGGCCCGCCCCAGCCCGAAACGCATTTTCGTTCTGAAGCTCATCGCGCAACTCAAATCGATAGTCCGGCATATCAGCAAAAAACGCATCTACGCTGGTTTCATCATTGTGCCGATGGATCGCCGACAATGCAAGAAACGGATTGACCGCGGCATCGCCCACCTTGAATTCGTGGCGCATGCGAACGCCGAACTCGCTTTCGAGTCGCGTCGATTGGCCGCCTTCTACGTTGACGCCCAATCCACTGTTTGAAGACTGAGCGGACGCAACTCCATCGACGAATCGATAGGTCAGCGCGCCGAAGATTTCCGGCGACCCGATCACGTCGAAGCGCCGACCGGCCTCAATGCTGGCGCCGAGCATGCTGTTGTGGTTTCGGAACCCATATTCAGCGGCCTCATTGACGCCATTGAGCACGGCGGCGCCGACATCCGATCGCCCCCAACTGAACGCGGCCGTTGCGTAACCCAGTTCGCCGAGCAGGGCCGCGCCGTAGAGCCGGGCGGTCGTCGACGCGAACGCGGCGCCGTTATTGGTCGCGTCAACAAGCGATCCGTCGCTCTGCAGGCGCATCATCGATCCGCCGATCAACGCATCGCCGAATTGGACATCTACGCCGCCCGCCATACCATAAACGTCGCCTGGAAGACGATCAAAAGCCGTTGGCAGAAGGTTGCCGCCGCCCATCGGAGTCGCCCACGCGACGACGCCCTTCGAAGACGCTTTCGTCTCCGATAACAATAGCCCGCCCGGCAATTCCGCGCGCGCGGCCGCGCGATCGGTAAGGCTTGCAATACGATGATCGACTGTCGCGCCCGACGTGATCAACAGGGCGTCAGAAAGCGACAGGCCGTCCGTAGAAAGCGTCGGCGCCATGCCCGTAACCGCCGCGGAAACGGCTGCGGCGCTATTCATCGATTGCAGCGAAGCGATGGCGCTCGCTACAGACCCCGACGCCGTCGGCGTCGCGCCGTCGAGGGCCTGTACGAACGATGTCGTCGCCGCACTGACTGGCGCGGCGACAGTCATGATTGCATTAACGTCCGCCGTAACGCGATAGCCGGTTGGCGTGTATTCGCCTGAGAATGAGCGAAGCGGCGTCGCATCAGGCAGAGTAACATCGTCAAAGGCGCCGGATCGAGCAGAGCCGGAAACAACATCGTATGTTGTTCCATCCGCAAAGGCGACATTGTCGACGGCGTTCACGGTAAGATCGCCGTCTAACGCCATCAGATTGTCGCTGGCGAATTGACCGACCCCGCCGTCGCCGAAAACTGCCGTAACAACGTTCGTGCTGTCCGAAAGAAAGACGGGTCCGGAGAAACGCAACGTTCCTTCCTCAACAATGACGTCGCGATCGAGGAAATTGCCCGCAGCCGGGATTGGAATCGGAAATCCGGGTCGCCTGATGGTGCGTATGGAAATGTTCGAAATGTCCGCGACCCCGGGACCATTCTTGACGAAGCGTTCAAAGCTCTGACCCGACGCCGCGTAGGATAGCGCCCCCCCGACCTCAAGCGTATCGACGCCAGATCCTGCGGTCACCGAGCCGACGATTGAATAGCCCGGCTCAAGACGAAGCGTATCATCGCCCGCGCCGAGATTGATCGCGGTTCCGCCCGATGCGTTAATGGCGCCGGCGTTGGTGAAATAATCAGCGCCGTCTCCCGTTTGAACGCCGACGATTGTCCTCGACGTCGAGCCGTTGGGCGTCCTGTCCCCCTCAACTTCACCGGTCAAGGTTACGGTGCCGCCGATGCACCGGCCGTTGATGATGACGCCGATGCAGGTCGTGAGGGAGCCGACAGTCGCCTTGCGGGTAGCGCTTCGGCTTGGCGTAGCAGAAACTGAAATCGTTCCCGTGTTGGTAATTGTGTCATCGCCGTTGCCGGTGATGATTCCATAGGCTTGCGCTCGCAGCGCATTGGCCGTTGTCTCAGCCGTGGCGTCGCCGTCCGGCCCTCTGCCGGTCGCTTCTGCTCGCGCCTCGGCATAAGGGTCAGATACAACAGTAAGGGATCCGCTGTTGACGATCGTGTTGTTTCCATCGCCGGCGTGAATTCCATATGCTTCCGCGTCGTTCACGTTGACCGTGGCATAGGCGAATGCGTCAACACTCAGACTGAAAGACCCTAGAGCGGACGCTCGAGCGATCGCTCGGTCGGCCTCTGGCTCGCTCTCAACATAGATGGTTCCGGCATTGTCGATCGTGTCGTCCAGCCCGCCGCTGCGCACGCCATAAGCGTGCACATTGTTCATGTCGATCGTCGCGGTCGCTCTTCCATCCGGATCGCGAAGGATGTCGAGCCCCGTTCCCCTGCCAGTCGCCGACGAAGCGGCGTCGGGACGATTTCGTACGTCGAGAACGCCGTCATTGTCGAATGTCAAAGCGCCCGAAAGGCTTTCAACGCCTGTTACTCGCGAATTGTTGACGTATGCGCGTCCGCGCGCATCGCCGTCGCCGCTGATACTGGAATTGCCCGTCGCCGTTGCGGCGCCGGACGAAAATGCAAAGGACTCAACCTTGATCTCCGCGCCGGCGGCGTTTGTCACACTGTGACTGCCGTCGCCGAGCCTGACCCCGCGGAGATTGACGTTCGAATAGGCGCGCGCTTCTGAGTCAGCATTGACGTTGATCGATCCCGTCACGCCCGTTGCGTTAGCAAAAGCCCGGGATGTGCCGCGCAGCGAAGAATCGCGATTGCCGAAATGCTTCAAAATAGCATCACCGGTATTTACGATCGTCGTGCTTTTTTGAGAGTCAAAAAAGAGCGTGCCGAAGGCGTTGTTGGTGCTGCGAGATTCGGCCCTGCCGTCGGAAAAAATGACCGCGTTCGTGACCGTGTTCTCCGCCTTGGTTGTTGTGGTGATATTGGCGGTAATGGTCCCGTTGTTGATCAGCGTGTCTTCGCCGTCGCCGCCATAAAGACCGATGGAATTTGAACGCGCCACCAATTGCGACGCAGCATTCGTGGACCCAATTGACCCGCCGGCCGCACCTGATCCGGTAGTCCGCGATTCCGAATCCGCGAGGATGACGCCGTTGTTAATGAGGGTATCGTCGCCGGCGTCCCCGTTGACGGCGAAGGCTTCGGCGCGCGACGTGGCGCTTGCCGAACCGGACGCGCTGCCGGCGACAAAGGCGAATTGCGAATTCGACGTTGACACCTGAGCGTATCCGAAGGTGTTCAGCGCACCAGCGACTTCAATCGTATCGGCGTCGGCGCCGCCGCTGGCGCCGCGGCCATAGGCGCGCGCTTCAACGCCGGACCGATTGGAGCTTGCTGCGCCGATGCCGACATCGACATTTGTGTTCAATGTAACGCGCGCGTCGGCGATGCTTGTCGCCGTTCCGTCGATCAGGATGTCGTCGAGACCGCTGTCGCCGAAGAAACCGTAGGTCCAGGCGTCCGCGCCGGCTGCGCCGCCGCCGCCGGAGAATCCGACAGCTGAAAGAGAGGAAGACCGAAATGTTCCGCGCGCATCCGAACGCGCCGTCAATGCGCCGGTATTATAAAGGAAGTCATCCCCTGCGCCGCCATGCAGACCGTAAAGGCGCGTCGTGCCGCTGACATCGCCCCCGGCGCTTGATGCGCCCGCTGCGGTGAAGCTGGCGCCGTTGGAATTCGCGATGCCGTCGGCGTTCAGAATGATCTCGCCAAAATTGAACAGATCGTCATTGCCGTCGCCGCCGGCGAGCCCCGTTCCCCACGCTCTCGCCCGCATCAAACCATTTAGGGCCGCCGCGCCGAAGATATTAGTGCTGCTGTCGTCAGCATTCGTCGTCGCGCGAGACAAAATATCGATTACGCCGTCCAGCTCATTGACGATTTCATCGTCGTCTTCATCACCGCTTAAGCCGATACCGTCCGAAGTGGAAAACAATCCGCCGGCCGCATTGACGGCTGACGAGCCGATTACAACGACACTGCTGGAATTCGCGTTTGTCGTCGCCTGCAAATCGACATCGATCTCGCCGCTGTTTGAGAGTTCGTCCGCGCCCGATCCGCCGACGATGCCGGCGGCGCTCGCCACGATATCAGTTTCAACCGATGCGCCGCCATCCGCGCCGGCGACCGCGACGCTGACGCGTCCGACCCTGCCGGCGGCGGTCGAATTCAAATCAAATCTGTCCGTATTACGAACAACGTCGTCGCCGTCGCCAGCGTCTACGCCGACCGCACGCGCATTGGCGCGACTGGAGGCGTCCCCCAACAATGCGCCCCCGACCGTCACCTCGACATTTTGCGCAATGCCGGTCGCGGTCGACGTTGCAACGCCTTCGCCGTTGTTGACGATGACGTCGCCGCCGCCGCCGCCCGCCATGATAAGGGACGTTGCTGTTATCGCCGCGTCCGTATCGCCGTCCGAGGCGCCGAAAATGACAACGGACGTACTGTTGGCGCCCGCCGACGCCGTAGCCGTTGACGTCGCAACGCCGTTGTTCGTCAAGGTGTCGTCGTCGCCTTCGCCGTCGATGCCCACAGAACGCGCTGCGAACGTTGTCTCCGCATTGCCCAACCCTGCGCCGGCGAGCGTCACGTTGACAACGCCGGCCCCGCCAACCGCCGTCGCAGCGCTGATGACCGCGCCGTCATTTATCGCCGTATCTTCGCCGTCGCCGCCCAGAATGCCGGCTGCATCGGCGTCCGCAGTTAAATTGCCGTCGCCCGTGTCAACGCTGGCGCCGGCGACCGTCACGTCGACACCGTCGGCGTCGAGGCTAGACACGGCGATTGACGTTAATGATGCATTGTTCTGAAGCGTGTCGCTGTCATCGCCGCCATCAAGGCCGGCGGCGTCGGCGGTGCTGGTGCTTGAGATTGACCCGATGCTCGCGCCCGCGACGACAATGCGATTACGACCGACATCGATATTTGAGCGCGCCATGGACGTGGCCGCGCCGTTGTTTGTGAGCATGTCGCGGCCTGCGCCGCCGTCAAGGCCGCGCGCCGTTGCAATCGCTTCGGGCGCCGCTGTGGCGCTGGCCGCGCCGGCGAGTTCGACCAGTGTGACGCTGCCCCTCGCGGTCGCCGTCGCCAAAGACGTTCCGGTCCCCGAAAAGGTCAGAGCGTCGCCGCCGTCCTCGCCGCTCGCAAAACTAGAAGTTGCGGCGGCGATCGGCGACATTTCGCCGAAAGAGGCGCCGACGACATTCGCGGCGCCGACGTCATTTTCCGACGTTGCGTTGGCGGAGACCAAAACCGTGCCGCCAATCTCGCCTGCATCGGTTTCATTGCCGCCGAGATAACCGAAACTCTGAGCGTCCGCGCGCGCGCCCGCATCCGCTTCGTCGCCGAACGCAGCGCCAAGGAGATTCACGCTCGTGACGGTGGCGTTAACGTCCGCCACAGCGGTTGATGTCAGGGTATCAGTCAGCAGAAAGGTATTTGACCCCTCCCCTCCGGCGGCGCCGGCGGCGACTGCGTTTGCAACCGTCGAAACGTCAGCAAATGACGCGCCGGTCAAATTGACGGCTACTGACGTTCCGCGCACATCCGCCGTCGCCGTTTGTCGCAAGTCGCCGTCGCTGAACAGCATGTCCGCGCCGTCGCCCCCGAACAGGCCATACGCCGTCGCGTTGGAAACCGTCGATAGATCGCCGACTGTGCCGCCGATCATCGTGACTTGGACCAGATCGCCCGAGACATCCGACGTCGCATTCGTTGTTAATAGGCCGAAATTCCGAAGATCGTCGCCGCCGACGCCGCCATGCATCCCATAAGCAAATGCGTTGGCGTCGGTGTTGAGGTCGCCGACATTGCCGCCGGCTGGAATCACGGATACGGCCGGCGCGTTTGCGAGGGCCGTAGAGGCGATATTGATCGTCGATTGGCTGAGGAGCGAATCGCCGCCTGAGCCGCCAAACAATCCGATTGCGCGCGATGTGGCGTCCGTGTCGCCGATGATGGCGACGCCCCCGAAACCGTTGTAGGAGCCGCTGACCCCGACGCTTACGGCGCTTGATTGGGCGCGCGAATTGACGGTGAGAATGTCGGCGAGATGTTCGACCGTATCGTCTTCGGCCGCATCGTCCGTCGGCGCGTCCTCTTCGTTAAGCCCGTCGTCGTCGCCCGCAAGGCCAACCGCCAGGGCGTCAGACGTCGTCCGGGCGCTCACGACTGCGCCGCCAGCGGAGAATACGCCGGCGTTGACGTTAACCGCGACCGACGTGTTCGCTGCGTCGGCGTTGGCGTCAGCCGTCAGCGCACCGGCGTTCTGAACGACGTCTGCTCCCGCGCCGCCATCCATGCCCACAGCAGTTGCGTCCGCCCGGGTGTCCGACAAAAGGCCCGCGCCGCCCAACGCGACGCCGATCGATACGCTGCCCGAAACGTTCACGCCGACCGTGTTGGCGTCGCCGACCGCCGTCGCCGTTAGCGTTCCGGCATTGAGCAAAGCGTCGCTGTCTGCGCCGCCGTCAACGCCTGTCGCCTCGCCGCTCGCGGTCACGGACGTATCGCTCAACGAACCGCTGATGGCGCCGCCGATCATGGAGCCGCTGAGCGCGACGTTCACGCCTTCGGTTTTAGCTTTGCCGGTCGCATCTGCGACGACAATGTCGGCGTTTTGGAATACATCGGCGCCGGCGCCGAGATCGACGGCTGTCGCATCCGCATCGCCGGTCAAGCCGGCTTTCGCAAGAGAGGCTGCGAGACCAACGCCAATTCCCGGATTCGCCATGGTGCCGATCACGGCGCCGACGCTGACGCCGACATTGGTGGAACTGGCGTCCGCAAGCGACTCCGCGCGGATCTCCGCGTCCGGCGCGTCATCCAACAGGGCGTCGCTATCGTTAATGACAGTATCGTCGTCGTCGCCGGTTGCGATGGTGGTCGCGGCGGCGAACGCGTCCGTTGTGCCGTCAACAAGCGCGCCGCCGGCGGCGACGCCGAGATTCGTTCCGCCGATGCCGACATTGACTGCATTGGATCGACTCACAGCGTCGGCGTCGGATTTCAGCACGCTCGCATTGGTGACGATGTCGCCGCCCGCGCCGAAATCGAGCAGAGTCGCGTTTGCGTCTGCAGTATTTGACGTCTTCATCGCCGCAACGCCGGCGGCGACGCCAGTCAACGTCACTGCGCCGCCAACGCCTACGCCTGTAGAGGTTGCATTGGCGTCGGCTGTCGCCGTCATGTCAGCAAGGCCGGTGAACACGTCGTCAGCGTCAAAGCTGACAAGCGCGCCGGCTTCAGCAGTCGCCGTGTTCTCCGAACTCACAAGCGGGACGGCAAAGCTCACCCCGGCCTTTGTCGCGGCAAGGTCGACGGAGACGGTTGTCCGCGTTGATGTCGCCGTCGCGTCGGCGTCGATTTCACCGATGCTGACGAAACTGGCGTCCACATCAAGATCGTCCAGAGACCTTTCAACGCCAATGGCCCGAGACGCCGCTGATTGATCCGCCGACGCAAGACCGGACGTCAGAGACAACCCGGCCATCGTGTTGACAACGACGTCGAGGCCGACAGAGGTCGACGTCGCTTCTGAGTTTGCGACGGCGTTGATCGCACCGGTGTGGGTGACAGAGTCAGCGCCGAGGCCGTCGCGAACGCCCGTCGCCGTCGCTAAAGCGCTGATGTCTTTGTCGAGGATGACAGCGTTTACGCCGCCGCCGTTTTTGATAATGCTGACGCCGAGCGTTACGTCTGTGCTGCTCGCAAAAGCGTCCGCGTTGCTGGACAAAACGCCCGCATTGTTAACCGAGTCGTACCCCTCGCCGGCGTCAATACCGTCGGCGATCGCCGTGGCGCTTGTGCTGGATATGATCACTGGCGCTTCGATTTGCAGCGCTTTTTCCTCAAAAGCAGCCGTGAACGAGTATTGGCCGGAGACGGCGTCCGCGTCAGCGGTTGCGGATATGGCGCCCGTGTTCGAAATCATATCGCCGCCGCCATTGCCGGCGAGGCCGGCGCTGCGCGCGACGGCGTTGGAAGCGGTGTTAAACACCGCGCTGTTGACGCTGAACGGCTCGTCCGGGTCTGTGTCCTTTAGCACGTCAAAGCCGCTGATGTTCACGCCGGTGGCGATGGTGTTCGACTGCGCCGTCATGGCGATAACGCCGCTGTTGTCGATCACATCGCCGCCGGCGCCTCCCCGCACGCCGTCGGCGAAGGCCGCGGCGTCTGCGCTGTAATCCAAAAAGCCGATGCCGAAAGCGTCCAGGACTTTTTCCGCGGCGGTCGGCTGTAACGCGCCGCCGCCGGATGGCGATCCGCCTGATGAATTTGATTGGAAGGCTTCACTCAACGGCACACCGATCGAGATGCTGGTCGCGACGCCTTCGGCGTTCGCCGTTCCCGTAATCGCGCCCGCATTGGTGAGGACATCCGCGCCGCCGACTGTCGCGCCCCGCTCATCTCCCCGCAGTCCGACAACCTCAGCAATGGCGCCTTGGGCAAGCCCTTCTTCGCCGCCGCCGGAGCCGGCGAATTCTTCGATGACCGTTACAATAGCGTTTGTAGAAATGCCGCCGTCGGAAATCGAAATGCCAAGTTGGAGATGATCGGCGTCGGCGGACAAGTTGATAGCGCCGTTATTGGCAACGCGGTCGCTGCTTGCGCCGCCGTCCATGCCCGTTGCAACAGCCAAAGACAGCGATGACGGTTCGGTGTCCGGCAGCAAGGCTGTCGGCAAGGAGGCTTCCTTGACCGTTGCGGTAATTGCGTCTTCGCGCGTCAACGATGTGGCGGTCGCCGAAAGCGCCCCATTGTTCGTTAGCCGGTCAGCGCCGCCGCCGCCCGCCATCGCTGCGGCGATCGCACGAGACTGATTGGCGTCGTTCGCGCCGACGATCGTAATCCGTTGAAGGAGCAAGTTGGCGACCGTCGCCTGCGCCCCAGCGTTCGCCGAAACCGAGCCGCCGAGTTCATTGACGAGCATGTCGCCGAACAAGTCGCCGGAAAGACCCACGGCGTACGCGTCTGACCTAACCAGCGTTGAAGAAAGATCGAATCCGATAAGATCGACGCCTCCGCCCACCCGTTCAAACTGGGCCGCCGCGTTGACGTCCAGATCACCGAAGTTGCGGGACCGCGAGCGACCGCGCGAACTGTGCAGACCGCGGGCGATCGATGAAACGCCGGAGTCAAGGCTGATGGGGATTAAGTCCGGCAAACTATTCGTCAGCCGGAGATCGAGGTCGGTTTGCGACGCCGTCGCGAGCGACGACACGGAAAAACTGTCGTTCAGGGTCAACTGGTTTGAGCCAAACCCTCCTTCGACGCCTGTCATTTCAGCCGTTGTAAAATTCACGGACGGGAAAAAGTCGGTGAAATCGATCAAGGCGCCGATCAGCCCGAAATTATTCGTGCGAACGACGGACCCGTTCACGGCGCCGACGCCGCTAACGGTTACCCGATCGCTGCCATTATCCGCGTCGACGCCTGTCCCGACAATATTCGGCGTTAAGCCAAAAAAATCCGTCGTCTCGTCGATGTCGAGATTGATATTTATGAGCGAAACACTGTCCGATCTCCGGCTCAGCTGAACGTCGGTTTCTTCAACGGTCGTCTGCGCGAGCGCTGCGTGTGGAAGCTGCGCAACGGCGACAATTCCAGTTGACGCGAGGAGCGCACGGCGTACGCGGTTAAGGCGACGCGAGTTGACAGTGTTGCGCATGGATCCGTCTCCCACCCCAAAAAAAGCGACCATCGTCTGCGGACAATGGTGTGCATGCTGTTCCACAGTGCTGATACGCGCAGTTGCGCTCAATGGTGGATTCACACCATTCGCGTTGACGCGGTTCACTTTACGTAAGTCTCGTGTCAGTTTGCCGATGCTCGGCAATTAGGGGTCATTGATGGCTTGCGCCGTCGAACAAACCGTCACGGAAAGCACGCGCAATCAACGCCGCCGTAGAATGCACGCCCATTTTGCGCATGATATTCGTCCGGTGTTTATCCACAGTGTTAGCGCTGATGCCCAATCGGTTCGCAATCGCAGCATTTGTTTCCCCACGTGCAATGCTGAAGAGTATCTGACGCTCGCGACCCGTCAGCGCGTTGCTTTGCGGATTCGTCCCAACGACACCTGTTGCAGCGGGATCAATGCGCATTTCGCCTTCGCAAATCGCGATGAAATCACTGGCCAAATCCGGATTTTCGCTCGACTTGAGAAATATTCCCTCTACGCCGCTTTCGAATATGTGCTGCAAAATGCCGCGGGAATTCATCCCTGTGAGCACGGCGATCTTTGTGGAGGGACTCCAGCGTCGCGCTTCTTCAATAATCTCAACGCCCGTTGCATGCGGCATGGCGAAATCAAGGATCAGAAGGTTGGGCTGAAAGGACTTCACAAGCGCGATCGCTTCAAGGCCGTCCGTCGCCACGCCGTCAATCGAAAACCGGTCGCAGGATTTGAGCATCCTGAGAACGCCCTCGCGAACGAGCGTATGGTCATCAGCGATGACTGCTGAATACCTCAAAGACCTACAACCCAAAACCGTGATTCGACATCAAACATATATCTTTCTGGCTGCAATTGGAATTGTCTTCGCTCTTCTTACGGTCAGTGCGCGCGCACAGACCAGCGACAGGTCCATCGACATCGGCGATGCGGCAGCGCCTGGTTCGATCAACGCATATGTTGACTACTATCTTGAGGACGCCCGGCCGCAGACCGTGGCGGAGGCTATTGCACTCGACAGAAACGGCGCATTCAAGCCGATCGAAACGACGCGCCCGGACTTTGGTTATTTCCCGCGCGGGATCTGGTTGAAGCTCGATCTGGAGAATCTGACCCAAAATCAGCAGGACCGTGTTCTCGTTATGCACACCAATTTCATGGTCGAACTTGGCGTCCATCTCGTAACTGAGAGTGACGTCGAAACACTCCTCGATCACGAAATTGACACGCCGTTCACGGACCGCGCCGTCCCGTATCATCAAATCGCCGCCCCGTTCGTTATGGATGCGCGGGAGCGCGCAACGATTTACATTCGGTATAGATCTCAGGGCAACACAGTGATGCCGTTGTCCCTGCAAACGCCGTTGTCGTTTTCCTCAATCACAAGTCAACGGATGATGGTCGACTTTAGCTTCTACGGCGTTATGGCGATGTTTGTCGCCGTTAGCTTGATCGGCAGGCTGTTTTGGCCAAATCCCACATTTATCGCTTACGCCTTCTACGCTAGCGCTGTTCTCCTCTACATTTTTCAACGCGACGGATACGCCTTTCAATATCTATGGCCTCAGGCGCCGGTATGGAACAACTATTCATCTCTGCCGCTCGGTGCGGCGCTCCCCGCTTTCGCCGCCATCTTCACCCGGACTTACCTGAACACAAAGACAATTCACAAGAACATCGATAGATTGCTGATTGGTATCGTGATTTTGCAAGCACTCGTTGTCTTGTTGTCGATCCCATTTGGCGCGTCGTTTTCGAAAAAGCTTGCCGTTCTCACAACAACGTTGAGCGTTACGATCTTCTTCCTGATCGGGGTTGCCGCCTACTTAAAGTATGGTCGAAGAACCCTGTTCTTCGTCGTTGGCTGGTTCGGTATTCTGTGCGCATCCATGGTGATGACCATTGCGCATTGGGTGAATGCGGACATTACGCGCGCGCAGACGTTGGATGTTATGCGTGTTGCAATGGTGTTTGACGCGCTGATGCTCGGTCTCGCCAGCGTATTCAATGTCGTCGACCTGCAACGCGACCGAGAGAAACTCAACCAGGAACGTATCGCCGCTCTCGACACCAATCTTCAACTCCACAATCGCCTTGCAGGCTTGGAGCAGAAATACCACCTCGCCCGCACGCTGGCGGAAACCAACAACCGACTTCTTGTTGATACGACCCACGATCTGCGGCAGCCGCTATATGCGTTGCGCGCCGCCATGACGGATCTCAATTCCAGTGCGCCGTCAGGGCAACGCGTTGACGAAATTGCTCAGTCGATCACGTACATTGAAAATCTTGTGCAGGCTGCGCTCGATAATGCAATCGACGCCGACGAAGAAGCCCCCGGAGACTTGAGCGCGGAAGCAGCAGCAACACCGGCAAACAAAGTCCTTCAAGCTGTAAAATCAATGTTTGAGGCCGATGCGGAGAGACAAAACGTTAATTTCGTGGTGGCGCCTTCCCACGCTCATATAGACGCGCCTGCATTTCCGGTATTGCGCATTCTCATTAACTGCGTTTCCAACGCGATTAAGTACAATCCGGGCGCACGCGTACTCGTCGGCGTTCGCAAGAAAGGAGACAAAGTATCACTTGAAGTACACGACACGGGAAACGGCTTGTCACAGGAACAACTTGAGTTAGTGAAGGCGCGCGGCGCGCGCGGTGACGATGAGCAGCCTGATGACGATGGTAAGGGCGTCGGACTGTCTATTGTCTCGCAACTTGTTGAACAATATGACTTGGACTGGACGCTCGAAAGTCAGCCGGGAAAAGGCACCGTTTCGCGACTGATAGTTCCCGCCGTTCGCTGATGCTGCAGAGAGCATTCAACCGGTTTGAAGCATTCAATGACGGCGAAAGCGGCCGTCCTCGAACGGGTCACAGCATTTTGCTGAGAGCTCTTGCAGCCCACCCAAGCGTAGAACGTGGGATGACCCTGTTTGACAGGCCGATTTTTTGGCGCTGGCCAGGTCAAGCTGATTGTTCGCCGCGAACGCCCCTGCAAACGACGAACTCTCCTGGAATGCGGTAGCCCAAGTCGAATTTGAACGGTGCAATCGACGCGAGATACTCCGCCTCTGCGGTCTGTTTTGTCCCGTCATCGAACCGCGCATAAGCCATGGCGACGGGTCCGCCGACAAAGGCGGCGTCGATAGCAGCGCGATCATCTGAATACGGCAAAATGGTGTTGAGCCGCTCGCTTTGGATCTGGGTAAAACCCGATGTCGCCATTTCGGCGGCAAGCGTTTCGCCCGTACCGAGGCGAAAAAAAAGCGGGCAAACGTCAGATTCGACGCGCGCATCGACGATAGGAAAAATGTCGGCCCAGCCGCATGCGTTTCGCGCGCCCCAGACCGCGAAAACCGCGCGCCCGCCGGGCCGTAGGACGCGAAAGGCTTCACCGATCGCCTTTGCCGGATCCGGACAATACATCAGGCCGAGCGCACACGTGACAAGGTCGAAGCTCTGATCTTCAACCTCGTGAAGGTTTTCTGCGTCGGCGCGAAAAGCGTTGACATGCGCCATCCCGCGACGAGCGGCTTCCGCGATAATGCTATCAACCATATTGTCGGAGAGATCCGTCGCCGTAACGCGTCCCGACGGTCCGACAGCGTCGGCGAGAGGGAATGTGACAAGCCCAGTGCCGCAAGCCAGGTCCAAAATGTCTTCACCGGTCGCTGCTGCGCCGAACTCCAAGAGCTGGTCCTGGGCCGGCGCCAGACTGTCTTTCCAGCCCGCCTCGTAATACGGCGCAGCTTTATCCCACCCGTAGCGCTGAACGCGGGTCTGCAGTCTTGGATTCATGCGACTGATCCTTTTTCTTTGTGTACTGATGGTATCACAGTGATTTCTGTTTTTGCTGGAATATCGCTCGAAAGCGCGTCGAGCACTGCAGAATAACGCAACGACGTTTCAACGGCCTGTCGGACCGCATCAGCCGGCGCCTCGGAGACGATATGGATTTCAAGGCGCGCATGCTCGAAGCCCGCCGGCGTGTCATCGCTGACGCCGAATTGCCCGCGCGCGTCGACGTCTGTTTCGAAGCGCACTTCGACACGGCCAATCGGTACTTCGAGTCGCGCCGCCCACATGCTGACGCCGATGGCGACACAACTTGATACGCTGGCGCGAAACAGCACGCTGGGCGACGGCGCCGTGTTGTCTCCACCCATCGCTTCCGGCGTATCAGCGCTGATCCGCCAGTCCTTTTCGGACACCAAGCATGATAGACCGTTCTCTATGACGGCGCTGCTTTTATATGTGCGCTGCCCAATTGACGGTTTAGACTTCACAAGGGCCGACGCCCGATCCAGGGCGTCTTTGATGTCGGATGGTGCTTTCATGTCAGGAACTCCGAAGACATTTATTCACGCGGCGTCGGCGGCGGCGCCCGCAAGATAATGAGCAAGATGATTGGAGAGATCGCGCGCGTCATCGCCGGCCCCGTCAATGAATGTTGACTTGCGCTTGCGCATAAACGGCAGGCCCATGGCGTAAACGCCGGGCATGTCGACCACGCCGCCGTTGTGGCGGAGCTGTCCGCGCCGGTTGAACACCGGCAGGTTTAACCAGGAATAGTCGGGATGAAATCCGGTCGCCCAAATGATCGTTTTCACGCCGCGGTCTTTGAGATTCATCGACAGGCGAGGAACCTGCGGCACCGAAGTCGGGCGCAGTTCGTACGCAGCATCCAGTTCGCTGCTGCGCCCGGCGCTTTCGACCCAATCGTCCAGTGTTCGCAGAAGGCGGTTCATTTTCAGATCCGCCAACCGGCAAACATTGGCCAGCGCGCCTGAGAATTGGAGCAATGGGCCATTAGCGCCCATGGTTCGCCCCACGATTTCAACCCCTTGGCATTGCAGGGAGTTGAGACCAATGGTCGTCCGCGTCGTGCTGCCCATGAGCTGCGGAGACGGCAAACGGCGGACGCGATTGACGTCGTCGACTTCACGGATCGTGGTGTCGAACAATCCCGACTGATCCATAAGCCAATGGATGTCCTTGCCGCGGTAGGTGCGCGGCATGCGAACGTGTTCGCCGACCGAGAGAATCACATCGCGGCCTGCGAGTCGAAGTTCATGCGCAATTTGGACCCCGCTCGCGGACGGGCCTACGACGAGCACGCCGCCGTCTTCGATTTGATCGGGATTGCGGTAATCTTTCGACGAGAGTTTGCGGATATCCGGCGGCAGTTCATTCGCATAGTCAGGTATATTGGGAATGCTCATGCAGCCCGACGCGACAACGAGCGTCCTGCAGCGCCAGTTGCCGCGACTGGTGCGCACCGCAAAGCCTGCACCGTCTTGGGCGACGTCCAGAACTTCCGTCGCCGTTTCAACAGGGGCGTTGATGTCTGACGCGTAGCCCGCAATGAATTCGATCGTTTCCGGAACGGTGAGAAAGCCGTCGGGATTATCGCCTTGGTATGCGTGCCCCGGCAGCCGGCTTTGCCAGTTCGGCGTAAGCAGTCGGAGCGAGTCCCAGCGCTCGGTCCGCCAAGAATTCGCCACCTCGCCCCGTTCCAGGAGGACGTGGTCCACCCCTTGCGAGGTGAGGCAGCGGCTCATGGCGAGGCCGGCATGACCTGCGCCGATGATAATTGTTGTGGTCCGTCGCATAAGACTCGCTCCGTTGATCGTCGGTTTTTAGGCGACGGAGACGAAAACGTTCGTCGGATTAGTGATGATGTCGAACACAGCCGAACGCTTCTGCGATTGGGCGACGAGCGCTTCGATATCTTCGCGGCTCGCCTCTGCGTCGATATCAAAGTGGACGCGCACAGTGTCGAAACCGTTGCGAACCGCAGGGTCGATGCCGAGGATCCCGTAGAGATTCATTTCACCGGTAAGCGTCGCCTTGACAGAATGAAGCTTGATGCCGCGGTTTTCCGCAACGGAAGCGACGCCGCCGGTCAAACAGCCGGCCAGACCCGACAGCACCAATTCAACGGGCGTCGGCGCAAGATCAGGGGCGGCAAAAACCTCGGGATGATCGGTGTCGATCGTGAAGGTCTTTGCCCGGGACTGTTCTTCGCCGAGGCCGAAAAAGCCGTTGATTTCAGTCCGCGTGTGGACGCCGTCCTTCCATTCGCTGCTCGCTTTCCAGGTGAAGTTCGCCGCCTCAGGGGCCGCCTCCAGCGCCTCACGGGCGCCGAGAAGCGCCGCGACGTCAACGCCGTTCAGTTGCTTGGTTTGTGTGGTCGTTTGGGTCATTTCAGATCTCCTTTTCAAGATTTGGATGGTTGTGGTTCGTAGACCTGGCCGCGGCGTACCCGTGGGCGCCGCCAAACGCTTGAACACCGCTTGGCGATCTGTCGCAGAGCCCATGGAGAAATCTGTAGAAATCCTGTAGACGGCTGAGAAAGCAGCAAAATCAAAGGAAAATGGCGGGGTTGCCCGTATGAGATACGTATTCGGCGAATTTGCGCTTGAGTCAGAATTGCATGAACTCACGGCCGGCGGCGAACCGGTCGCCGTGGAGCCGCAGGTGTTTGCGCTCCTTCTCTACCTCATCGAGAACCGGAACCGGGTCATTTCGAAAGACGAACTCATCGAGGCGGTATGGGACGGCCGCTTCGTATCCGACGCCGCGATTTTCAGCCGCGTGAAATCGGCGCGCCAGGCGGTCGGCGACAATGGCCGGGACCAGGCTGTCATCAAGACCATCCATGGCAAGGGTTTCCGATTTGTCGCCGACGTAAAAAGGGTCGCTCCAGAATTGGCGGAAGAGCGGCGCCCGGAAATCAATCGCGGGTCCGGCGCCGCGTCACCCGGGACCCGGCGGTCGATTGTCGTATTATCTGCACTCGCCTTGGTCGCGGCCCTCACGCTCGTCGCCCTGGTGTTCACCCGCACCGGGGAGTCCCCCGGCGCCAATGCCCGATTCGCAATCTTGCCGGTCGAAAACGCCACCGGCGACGCCGATCTTGAGTGGACCGAACTTGGGCTCATGAGCCTCGTTCAAACCTCGCTCGATCAGGGGCCCAACATCGCGTCCATATCGCCAAGATCCGTGCTGGCGCAAACAGAGGGATTAGAATTGCAGCCGGAGGGTCCTCTCAACATCGATGCGGAGCTCATCGAGAAGTTCGGGCGCGTATATAACGTCAGTCACATTGTCCTTAGTCGCCTGAGCGGCGCGGAGGGCGAGCACCGCCTAGACTATGTGGTCATCGCTTCGGGACAGCGCGGCGAAAACAAGTTTGTGACCGGCGCCGATCCAACCGCGCTGGCGGGCGAGATGAGCCGGGATCTTGCCCTGCTCGCGCGCGGTCGCAGGGGCCTGACGTCCGTCGATCGCGGGGTTAGCGATGATCCGTTCGTGCGCGAAGCCTATGCGCGCGGGCGCGCCCTTCAACTCGAGGGCAACGCCCGAGAATCTCGTGATCTGTTTAACGTCGCCGCCGCGCAGGAACCTGATAACATCTGGCTGCGCTACGAGTACGCTTTGTCGACGCGGATGATGGGCGAGACCGACGAGGCGGAAACGATCTTGACCGAACTGTTAGAGCGCGCGCGCAGCAGCGAAAACAGGGAAGCCCGGCTCGCCATTCTCAACGCGCTTGGGATAATCGAGATGCGCCAGGACAACCTGAACGCAGCCATCGCTCACACTGAACAAGCGGCAAGCATCGCAGAATCTCTGGGCGACAATGAGAAGCTGGGCATTGCGCTCACGAATCTCGGGATCCAGCATCGCATTCTTGAAAATTATGACGACGCAGAACGCGCACTGAGCCGCGCTGCGAGCGCCTTTACCGACGCGGGACTGCCTTCGCCGGTCTCGCTCTTGAATTCACAGGCGCTGCTTCGTTGGGAGGTCAAGGACTTGGCGGCGGCGGAACGATATCTCGAAGAAGCCTTAGACGCCGTCGCGGCGCTCGGAAACAAACGCGCAGAAGGCGCAATTCTGAACAACCTGGGTAAGCTGGCCGAAACTCAAGGCTTTTGGGATCGCGGCGTAGAGCGGTTCGAAGAGTCTTTGCAGGTGCGCTTGCAAGTCGACGACAAATTCGGCCTCGCCTCGAGCCGATCTGGGCTCGCCGGTTTGGCCTTGAAACGGGGCCGACCACAAACCGCCCGCGCGCACGCCAATGAGATTTTGACGATCTACGCTGACGACCCGAATTCGGCCATGGCGGCGGCCGCACACCAACATCTCGGCGAAACCTTTCGGCTTGAACGAGATTTTGTCGAGGCAAGACGCCACCATGAGAGGGCGCGCGACATTTTTTCCGACGCGGGCAAGGAAAGTGACGTCAAATTGCAGGATGTCTATCTTGCGCGCCTTGACGCCGCACTGTCAGGCGCAACGGAAAACGCGCTCAACGACGTCCAATCGATTGTTCGGTGGGCGCTGACACATGATGAAGATGAACTACAATTGCATGCCCATTTACTACTCGCGGAAGTGGCGCGCGCCCGCAGCGATTTCGAAGAAGAAATCGCACAGCTCACTAGCGCATTCGACATTTCAAAGACTCTGCCGTCACAGGAATATGAAGGCATAGCCGCCGCGCGGATCGGGCTGGCGGCGCTCAAGAGAGGCGATGAACCCTCCGCCGCGACATATCTCGGCCTCGCGAACGCGGCCCATCCGGATTATTTCGAAACCCTTTTGCTCGCCGCCAAACGCGAGGATCTCGCGAACCGCCCGGAACGCGCGGAGACGCTTGCCGAATCCGCCAAGGCGCGCGCCGGCGTTCATTGGTCGGAAGACGATGAGCAGTTTTTGGTTGGGGCCCGTACACGTTCGAATTGAACTCCTCCAGGACAGCTCGACGTCAGGCGGCTGAGAATGGCACGCGTTGCACAAGGATGCGCCGATACCCGGTCAGCCGCCCCCCGCGAGGACTGCTCGTCATTCATGCTTGGGACAGGTTCCTTGACGAATTCTCTTGCGCGGTCGCTGAAGCGAACAAAAGATACGTGGCGCATTTGTTGATGGTGAACCCGTTTTATGATGCGACCGGAGACGATCCTCGCTGTTTTTGAATTTCTCAACAGTCTCAGTCACGATGGTTAAGCCAGACTACGTTCTCTTTGCAGAGGGCTGTTTTTCCGGCGACCCAAATCTCTGAGTCATGGACGAATTGCGCAATTTCGACATGGACTCCTGGAAGCGACGCGAAGATTGCAACTCATCGAATGATCGATCAACCAAGAAAAACAACGCCATTGGATCTCGTTTTTCGATAGCGCGTTCAACATAGTCAATTGCCGCCTCCAGCTCACCAGCATTGGCGGCAGCGAACGCTAGCAATGCAAATGCATCTTCATAGTCACCGTTGGCTGTTAGTTGAGCGAAACGCCAGCGGTCATACCACTGCAGCGCAGATTCGGGCGCCGTTGTGTTCATCAATTTAATTTCGTCTGGCGTCGCTCCTTCTTGCGTCATCAAGATGGCAATTTGATTGTGTAGTTTTCCGTAATCTCCGAGTGCAGCCGCCGCACGCAGTATGCATATCTGCGGCGCGCGACTGGTCGGTTGCAGGTTAAGCGCGTCAGCACATGCGCTAAGGGCTTGGCGATCGTTTCTCGCAAAGTAATAAAACCATCCAAGATCGCCTTGCAGCAAAGCAGATGCGGGGTCCAAGTCTCGCGCTTTGTGCATGAACGCGATCGCGCGTTTGCCATCTCCTCGAAGCAAGCTAATGGTCGCTAATCCCTGGTAGGGGCTCGATTCTTGGCCTCGAGCCGCAATTGCAGCACGAAAAGACCTCTCCGCCGCCGCCCAGTCGTGGTCGTGATGCAGTTGGATTTGACCAATCGACGCCAACGCAACTGGATTATCTCGTTCGATTTCCAATGCCAATTGAGCGCGCCCTCGCGCCGCTTCGGGGTCTCCCAGAATCCAATACGCTTCACTCGCTCGTCCGTGCGCATCAGCAAAATTTGGATCGTTTCGGATTGCGTCAAGGAAGTAAGTGAGACTGCGCTCTACCGATGATCTATCGTTTTGACGCAACATAAAAAGTCCGAGCTCGTATGAATCAGACGCGACACTTTCATGGTTTGTATCGCCGAGCGGGCGCGTTGCGACCAGCGTGAGACTGACGCCGGCGACGATTAGAAGTGTCGCCGCAACTTGGTATAAACGCGCCCCCCACCGAAACGTTCGCGGATCCTGTTGCTGCTCAATCTTGGAAACAGGCGCAATGAAACAGTATCCTTGCTTTGGAACGGTTCTAACAAACCTAGGTGAATCCGCTTCGTCTTGAAGCGCTTTCCGCACCTGCCGGACGCAAACATGAATGCTGCGCTCATAGTTCACGGTCCGCTGCGGCCATAACGCCTGAATTATCTCATCATGCGTTACGAGTTCGCCGGGACGTGAGACCAACAACGCCAAAAGGCGCAACGGCTGCAACGAGATTTGTATTTCTGCGCCGCCGCGCATGAGCCGGAGCGGCGCCGTTTGAAGCTCAAACGCGTCAAATGCAACGGGCCGTTCCGACCAATCTCCCATATCACCGGGCATTCTTTTGCAGTTCGCGCAGCATACCGAAACACTATTGTTCAACTCAAAGGTTGATAGCGGAATTTAAGGAAAAAATAAGGCGGCGTTTAGGGGATTTGGCTTGCGGGATAGGCGCTGCGTCGCACAATCCGGGGACATCAGCCAAGGAGACTTCAAATGAACGCTCGACATGTGCGTCGCGCCATATTCCTGGGCGCTTTGGCGGTTTGCCACTTCAGCGTTGCATATGCGGAAGACGCGCAACCTCACCCGCTTGAGGTCCATATGCACCATTGGATTTCCGGCAGCGGCCAGTGGCGTGCGCCAAACCCCAGCTACCAGCCGGGTTCGACGCCGCGAACCCGCGAATGGGTCAGAGAGTTCGGCGTCAATTGGCGATGGGGCCCCAATCGTCAACATCTGTTGGGAGAAATCGTGGCCATTCCGGAAGATGGGGATCCGATGATCACGGGCGTGCTCTATGCGTTTTATAATCCAGTCACGGAGAAAGTTGTTGAGATCCAAGTGGCGCGTAACGGGATCCTCCAATTCAGCGAAGATCGAGCGCGAAAAGAACCAACGCCATACGGCGCCCCAGAAATCGGGGACTCACTGGAATATTTTCCCAATGGCGGCGTTTCCATTCTGCGGCATGTCAACCGATTCCTCGATGCGAATACCCAGCTATCGGTGTCGCAAAAAAGAAATGAGGAAGGGCAATGGTCGGATCAAAATGAGTGGCGATGGACCCAGGAGCCTTAATCCTGACCTGGGTTGGGAATAGTGGTCCGGGACCAAACGCACAACGCGAGCCGACGTCGCTCCAGCGTCAACAAATCCGAGGCAAAGGGTCGCCGGTGAGCCAATCCACAAGACGTTTTCCCCCAAAGGCGGTTTCCATCTGAACGAAATTGTCCGGATCCTCAACTATTTCGCCGATGACCGCCGCCTCTGCGCCAAGAGAATGGGCGCGCAACACCGCAAGCGCATCGTTCGCCGCCTCCGGTGCTGTCACAGCGATCATCTTCCCTTCGTTTGCCAGATAGAGCGGGTCAACGCCGAGAAGTTCGCACGCCGCCTCTACCGGTCGGCGAACTGGAATGGCTTCTTCATGTAAGAGCGCGCCGGTTCCGCTTGACCGACAGATCTCGTTGACCGCCGTCGCCAACCCGCCGCGCGTCGGATCGCGAAGCGTGCGCACGCCCTTCACCACAGAAAGAAGCTGCATTGCAAGGTCGTGCAACGCGGCGCTGTCGCTCTCGATCGGGCCGCTCAGTGGTAAGTCTTCCCGCGCCGCGAGCACCGTGACGCCGTGATCGCCAACGGATCCGGAGACAAGAATGACATCGCCCGGTTTCGCATTCGACGCCGACGGCGGATTCTCGAGCCACGCCGGGATGAAGCCGACGCCTGTTGTATTAATGAAGACGCCGTCCCCCTTGCCCCGCTCGACCACCTTGGTGTCGCCGGCGATAACAGCCACTCGCGCTTCCGCCGCCGCCGTCGCCATTGAGTCGACGATGCGGCGCAAGTCGCTCAGCGGGAAACCTTCCTCAAGAATGAATCCCGCCGTCAAATATTGAGGCGCAGCGCCGGCCATTGCAACGTCATTAACCGTACCGTGAACGGCGAGCGCGCCGATATCGCCCCCGGGAAAAAAGAGCGGGCTGACCACATGGGAGTCCGTTGCAACCACCAGTCGGTCGGCGCCGCCGCATTGCGCCCCATCGTCGCCCCGATCGAGGGCTGGATTTGAGAACGCCGGCTGAAACAGCTCCTCGAACAATTGCGCGGAGGCTTTGCCGCCCGCACCGTGGGTCAGCTCGACCCGGCCTCTCGAGAAGTCCAGCTTTTTTGCGAAGAGCCGTCGACGTCCAGGGATCGCATTCGTCTTCATTGCCGCCTCATGCCGCTGCGGGTTCGTTCGTTCGTTTGATGTCCCGGTATCGCCCGTAGAGATAGTAGGCGGCGCAAGCGCCTTCCGGGGAAACCATGCAGGAGCCTATCGGATGTTCCGGTGTGCAGGCGCGGGCGAATACCTTGCAATCGACGGGCGATTTTTCTCCGCGCAGAATTTCCGCGCAGGCGCAAGCTTTGTGATCTGGCTTCGACGTATAGGTCAACGCGAAGCGCTGTTCCGCATCGAACTCCTGATAACCGTCTGACAACCGCAAGGCGCTCGCCGGGATTGTCCCCAACCCGCGCCACTCAAAGCTGTCGCGCAGACTAAAAACCTCTTCGCAAAGGGCTTGTGCAACCGCATTGCCGCCGGGACGGACGGCGCGAGCGAACGCGTTTTCGACTTGCGCGCCGCCTCGATTGACCTGATTGACGAGACGATGAACGGCGTTCAACAAATCATTGGGTTCAAAACCGGCGATGACAATCGGCTTGCCCCATTTGTCGACGGCGCCTTGATAAGCTTCCGCGCCGATAATCGTCGATACATGGCCCGGCCCGATAAATCCGTCGAGGCGAGCCCGGGTTTGTTCTGATCCAGTAGTCATGATTGCGTCAATCGCCGCCGGCGTCAGTACGTGATTGCAAAGCACAGTGAAATTATTTAGCCCCGCCGCCCGAGCAGCCTTGACCGCCGCAGCCGTCGGCGGCGTAGTCGTTTCAAACCCGATAGCGAAAAGAACGATTTCGCGGTCGGGGTTGTCGCGGGCTAAGTCTACGGCCTGCGTCGTTGAATAAATCATTCGGATATCGCCGCCGCGCGCTTTCGCCGACAGCAGCGAAGCGCCGTTCCCGCCTGGCACGCGCATCATATCGCCATATGTGAGAAGGGTTACCTCCGGCCGCGAAAGCGCCAGCTCAATCGCGAGATCAAGTCGTCCAACCGGCAAGACGCAGACCGGACAGCCAGGCCCGTGGATCATACTGATATTGTCAGGCAACAGATCCTCAAGACCGAACCGGCAGAGCGCATGGGTATGTCCGCCGCAAAACTCCATAAACGCATAGTCGCGGTTGGGATCGACGTCGCGGTGGATCCTCGCGGCGATTGCCTTCGCGGTCTTCGGGTCGCGAAACTCGTCAACATATCTCATGCTGGTTCTCCCTCATGCGCCTGGATTTCGGCACCGGACATTATCGCCAGCTGTTCCGCCGCTGTTTCAGCGTCAATTCTGGAAAGGGCGTAGCCGACATGGACGACGACGTAGTCGCCGATTGTCACATCTTTCAAAAACGCCAGCGACACAGGCGTTTGGACGCCGTCCAGGTCGACTGTTGCGACTTCTCCGCTGATCGCAATGACTTCCGCAGGCAGCGCTAAGCACATAATCCGCCTCCCTCTTGATTCTCAATCGTCAATGCGGCGATCCACGCCTGACCAAAACTCAATCCGCCGTCATTCGCCGGGGCGGCGCGCGGCGTAAAAAGTTCAATGCCTCGCGACAGAAGCGCCGCGCGCAGCAACCGTGTAAGGACGGCGTTCTGCAGGCAGCCGCCCGACGCGGTGATGCGCCGGATCGACATTCCTTCCGAGCCCAGCCGTTCGGCGACAAAGTCAGCCAGACCCTCTGCGAGAGTCCCATGAAACAGGTTTGCGCCGGTCTCCGCATCGGTTTCGCACAACGCCGCCAGCAACGGCGAGAAATCAAGACGATCACCGCGGATGCGCCACCCGCGGGGCAACACCGCCGGGGCATTGGCCATCGCTTCCAGCCGCATTGCCGCTTCGCCTTCAAAAGAGGCGATCGAGGCAACGCCGAGAATGCCGCAAGCCGCGTCAAACAGTCTTCCCGCAGACGACGTCAGCGGCGCATTGATTCCACTAACCAGCATTTCCGCGACAAACTCGGCGCCATTCTGTTTTTGGAAACGCGCCGCTATTTCACTGCCGCGGCCCAATGCGCTTAACGCCGATGCGCCCATTCGCCATGGCTCCCGTGCGGCGCGGTCGCCTCCTGGCTGACGCAACGGTGAAAGACTTCCGAGCCGCCGCATCGCGGGTCCGTCCATCATGAGGAGCTCGCCGCCCCAGCTCTCATTATCAACGCCGAGACCGAACCCGTCGAGCGCCAGGCCCGCAACTGGCCCATCGATATGATGCTCAGCCGCCGCTGCAGCGATATGGGCATGGTGATGCTGTATCTTGAGAACCGGCGCGCCATATTCTTCCGCAAATCGCGTCGAAAGAAAATCCGGGTGCAGATCACATGCAACCAACTCTGGTTCCACTTCCAGGATATCGACCAAGTGCGCTGCGGTTTCCTTGTAGAAACGGTATGTCTCGGCGTTGTCGAGATCCCCGATATGCTGGGATAGATAGGCTTCGTCGCCGCGGATTGCGCACACCGTCGTCTTGAGGTGACCCCCAAGACCGAGAACCGGCCGCATCGGACGCGACAGCTTGATCGGCGCTGGACACGCTCCGCGGGCGCGGCGTAGATACGCCGGAGCGCCGTCGATCACGCGCATGACACTATCATCACAGCGCGTCACAACGTCCCGGTCATGATCGACAATGAGATCCGCAATGGCGGCGAGCCGTTCACGCGCCTCATCGTTGCCGGTCACTAATGGCTCGCCGCCGGGATTGGCGCTTGTCATCACCAACGCCATTTCTTGTCGCTCGTTGAGCCAGGTCCGGCCGTCCGGTCGTCCTGCTGCTTCGTGAAACAACAAGTAATGAAGCGGCGTATAGGGAAGAAATAGGCCAAGACTGCCAAGTCCGCGACAGACGCCAGAGGCCAGGCCCGATTCCTCTCTTAAGGCCGCGACCACAATCGGACGTTCGCGGCTTCTCAGCAAATCGAGATCACTGTCTGTTAGGTCAGCGAGGCCGCCGGCGCTTTCTTCGGAGGCGACCATCACCGCGAAGGGCTTACCGTCTCGACGCTTGCGTTCACGCAACCGCGCGACGGCGCCCTCGTTGCGGGCGTCGACGGCGAGATGAAAGCCGCCCAGCCCTTTCAATGCAACGATCTCTCCGGCCAATAATCGGCGCACGATCTCAGCGGGATCCGCTGACAGTCGAGGACCGCAATCAGGACAAGCATTAGGTTGGGCGTGAAACCGCCTGTCAGCGGGATGATCATACTCCCGCTTGCATGACGGGCACATGACAAAGGACGCCATGCTAGTTTCGCTGCGATCATAGGGTAATTGTCGGGTTATCGTATAGCGCGGCCCGCAATTCGTACAATTCGTAAACGGATAGCCATAACGACGGTTGCGCGGATCAAATATGTCATCAAGACAGTCATTGCAGGTCGCGACATCCGGTGTGATCATCGTACGCGCATTGGCGCCGCGTTCGCTTTTGCGGATCTCAAAACCTGGCGGATTCTCACTTTCAACAACAGAAGACTCAACATCATCAACTCGAGACAAGGACGGGGCTTCGCCCTGCACCCGACTGAGGAAAGCGCCCAGGCGCGCGCCCTCGGCGTGAATCAAGACGCCGTCTTCATCATTCAAGACCCATCCAACGAGATCCAGCTCCTCGGCGAGCCCCCACACAAAGGGACGAAAGCCTACGCCTTGCACTGCGCCGCGAACGCGAATGCGCATGGCGGATTTTCTAGCTTTGACGATATGGCTGCCGTCCGGCACGTCCCTACTCCGCAGCCATGTGCGCAGCGGCGTCGGACACGACGGCCCCGTATTTGCCTTTCAACCAGGCAAGCCAATAGCCAAGGCCGGGGGCCCCTCGCGTCGACGCGGTCACTACGTCAAGCTCGGGCCTGATCCGCCGAGCATTGTCAACAAGCGTGTCGACGTCAAAGTCGAGATGGGGCAGCAAATCTGTCTTTGTCACCACCATCAGATCCGCCGACGCAAACATGTCCGGATACTTTAGCGGCTTGTCCTCGCCCTCTGTGACTGACGCAAGTACGACGCGCCGCGCCTCGCCAAGATCAAACGAAGCCGGGCAAACAAGATTGCCGACATTTTCTATAAAGAGTAATCCGCCATGAGTAAGGGAAATCTGGTCGAGCGCCTTACCAACCATCTCGGCGTCAAGGTGACAGCCTTTACCCGTATTGACTTGGATCGCCTGAACGCCGGTTTCACGGATGCGCGCCGCGTCGTTTGACGTCTGTTGATCACCTTCAATAACAGCGATGTATTCGGTTTCGCCAAGCGCTTTTAGTGTCTCCACGAGCAAGGTCGTCTTTCCGGATCCGGGGCTGGACATCAAATTCAGGGAGAACACGCCTTGCTTGTTGAGGCGCACCCGGTTGGCGGCGGCGAGTTCGGCATTGTGGTCAAGAACGCCTCTCTCGATTTCTATCAGCCGCGCTTGCGTTTCACCTGGCACGGATACGCCAGCCGGACCGCTGCCGAAATCCAGCCGCTCGCCGCCGCCATGGTGATGATGGCGCGAATGTCCGTGAACATGGTCGTGCGCATGACCGTCGTTGGGGCTATGGCTATGGCTATGGTTATGGCCATGATCTTGCCTAGAGACCTTACCGCCATTTCTTTTCTCAACCTTTGCGCCTTCGCCGTCGCAGCCACATACTGTGCACATATCAGTTCACCTCCACCGCTTTCACATTCAACTCGTCGCCGCCCGTAACCATGAGCTTGTGCGATCCGCAATTCGGGCAAGCGTCGGCCCGGCTCATCACTTTCACGTCTTCATCGCAGTCGAAACAGTGCGCCGCTCCGGCCGTTCGTCGAATCTTTAGCTTGGCGCCGGCGGCAATTGTCCCATCGGTCGCCGCACTGAAACTGAAATCAAGCGCATGCGGATCAACACAAGACAGCGCGCCAACCTCGAGAACCACCGCGGTTACGGCATTGACCTGGCGTTGCGCCGTTTCTTGCTCAACAATCCTGACCACAGATTGCGCCAACGCTAATTCATGCATGACGACGCTCCGTTGCGACGACGACTTCACAAGGCGCGCAAGGGTCGAAAGCCTGCACTAGCCACTTGGCGTTCGTGTTGAGGTTGTCGTCGGCGGGAAGCGCTGCAGCGAGCTGCGACACCGGCCCGTCGGCCGCGAAATTGAGATCGGTCGGCGCCGCCGACTTCCATTCACGCACCTTGCCGTCCTGAAGCGTCAACGCATGACGTAGACGACCGCGCGCCGTCATGGCGACGCCAACTCCTGTTCCGGTCAACGCCGCCGGCGTCGCACCCTGCGCTATATCGTCATGGACCCTTGCCAGAAGCGGCGGCAGTCGTTCCGTAAGCCACTCAAGGTGACTGATCTGGGCATTGAACCATTCGGCAATGGAAACCAGGTCCGTATCCGTTTCCGCCATATACAGAATGCGCGGCGTTTCCTCCGCACCGGCAATATCCTTGGGCGCGACGGAAAGTTGATCTCTACGCATCGCGCCGGAAAGCATAGGCGTTTGGACGGTAAATTCCGGCATTTCCACCAGCAGTTTGCGGGCGCGCGCCGCCGTACGCTGCGCAATCTGCTCGAGCCTCCTGACGGCGTCAGCTGCCGCCGGCGTTTCAACGCAAATCGCGCCTCCGCCTGGCCGCGTCCAAGCGCCATCGAACAACGCGTCAACGAGAGTATCGCTTGCTTCCCTCGCCTGGCGGCAATCCGCCGGCAACGGAATACGCCCCAGTTCGCGCCGCCAAACGATATCGTGGCGCATGATGCAGCCGACAATCGCTTCTGCGAAAACCAGAAGTTCGCGCGCCGCCGCTTGCGCTTGCGATAACTCAATGTTGGCAAGAGCTTCGGCTGCGTTGAGCGCCGCGGCCTGATGTGCACGCGGGCATACAGGAAACAACATTGACGCCAGTTGAAGCGCATTTGCGAGCGTAGCACCGTTCGCAATGCCAAGCGGAGAAACCGGTCCGCGCGATTGCATGACGACCGCTACGCCGTTCGCAGCCGGCGAAAGTTCCAGCAACAGGACCTTATGCAGGCTGGTATTCCTCATCCGCTCGTGCTCATGCCGGCGCCCCGTTTCGCGTCAGGAGAAAACGCCGTGTCATCGTTGGCTGCGCAGAAGGTTTTGGGGCTTCAAACAACCCTTCGACCGCCGCCCGCGCCGCCTCGCGCGCAACCGCCTGGTCGTTAAACTCATCCATGGGCGAAAAAAGAGAACAAGTTTCAATCAGGCCCGCCCCGTCGAGACGCCCTAATGTAAAGGTGTAGACGCCCGACGGGAAGGAATGACTGCGCTTCGACCCAATCGCTCCCGGCGCCGGCGCATCGGGGTCGGCCGCAATAACCGTTACATTCATACACCAGGGCGTAATAACAACGCCTGCATAATCGTCACAATGCGGACGAAAACCCACCGCTTCGACTTCAAGCGCGGGATTATGAACGGGTAGTCCAATCATCGACTTCTCGGCTTTTTGATATGCCGCGACAATACCTTCAATACATTGATCCAAGTCAGGCGCCCGAAGCTCAATCCGCCGTTCTTGGCCGGGCTCGCGAACCATAAATTTGTCCTTGGGAGCGTCGCATGACGGACATCGCCATTCATCCGGAAGTTCGGCGAATGCGGTTCCGGCTGGCACGTCCCAGTCTTCACATCCGACCGATGGATCGTAGGCATGCCAGCAAACCCCGCACTCAAGAATCGCGTCGGCGTTCAGCGCGCCATTTACCGAACTCTCAAAGACGCCGGTCACGATGCGTACGCCTCTCTGATCTCGGCGAGACGCGCAGCGCTGTCTTCAAAGTCCTGAACAGACGCCAGCACCGAAGCCGGCACGTCCCCCACCTCGATTGTATCAAGAATGACAGCGCCGAGTCCGTTGAGATATTGAACCGCCCATACGTTTCGCAACGCCGTCATAATCACGCGCGCCGCGCCGTATCCGCCGGAAGAAACCCGAACGCCGACTTCGCCCAGAACCTTCGCAAGAAACGCCGAGTCCGCTTCGGTCATTGGAAACAGCGTGAAATTCAAGACATGGTTTCGCTCATCAGGACGCCACGCGGCTGACCGCGCCCTTATTTCGGCGAGCACACCCATCACGTTCATTGCATCGCGCGGAGGGGTTAACGCATCAAACGGAATGTCGGCGCGCGGACGCAGCGCCGCAGCTTCCCGCAAGGCGCGCGGCGCATCGGCGACCTCGACCCAATGGGCGGCAGGCGCGCCGTTCGCATCCTCAGCGATCCCGAGCCAAACGCCCGGCAAAACCGTTTCGGCGATCTGAACGACGCCTTCGCCCGGCGCGCCGGGTGAAAGCGCCATGCTTACCTCTCCGGCCCCCAGCGCGTCGTTCAATACCGTTCGCTCGAGCTTCGATAGATGATCGAGACGGCGGCGCCACGCGCGTCCTTCTCTGGCGCCCTCTAGGGCGTCGGAGATGCGGCTTAGCATTTCCAAAACCGGAACAGAGGCTTCGCTAAGGCGGTTCAAATCACGGGATTTTGCTTTCTTGCCCACTTCCGGCATCCCGAGAAGCGACAACGGTTCGCGCACGGCGGCATCGTCGCCTTCAAGCGGATTAAGAACACCCTCCGGCGCTTCATCATCCCACATGGGCGGGCGTTCCGTCAGTCCGGTATTGTCCAATTCAGACATGGGCTGTCGCCTCCGTGCTTCGAGCGCCAGCGGCGCGCGCGAAAATCTCAGGCATTTTTTCTTCGTAAACGGACCAATTCTGTACCTTCGGAATTGTCTCAAGGTGCGTTTCTCCGGCGTAGAAAGCGACGCTCGGCAAGGCCCCGACACGATAGGCGGGCATCAGTTCTCTTTCATCTTTCCGATCGATCACCGCCAGGCGTAACGCGCCGTCGGCGCCGCGTTTTAGTTCTCGCAAAACGACGGCAAGGTCCGCCGTTTCGAGTTTCTTCTCCGGGTCGCCGGTGAAAAACAGCGCGCTTACGCTGTTTGGCGCCGCTTCTATGAACTTGCCGATATTTCCGGCGTCCACCAGAACGGCATCGCCGGACGCGATCAGTCCGTTAATGATTGCGTGTCCCATAAGCGCGCTCCTCATCGGTTGTGTTTGTCGAATCCTGATTCCGCAGATGCGGCGGCAATTCCGGCTCCCGATCCACAAGGTCCTGAATCAGATGCTCGAAGCGCTCGCCGCGCGCCGCGCACGCCACCGCTTCAAGGGCGTCGGCGATCCGGCCTGCTTCGTCTGCGTCGAGGACGCGCACTGCCGAACCGAGATAGACAAGTACGTAGCTGCCCACGGCAACCGAACCCGTCAATGCAAGCGACACCGCCTCCTGCGCTCCGGTTCCTTCGCAGACGGCGTTGAGACCGTCGACGTGAGCGATTCGCATGGGCGTTCCGAGGCACATCAGTCCGCCGCCTCCGCTGCGGTAAGCCGCGCAAGAACCCGTTCATCGCCGATCCGGCACGCATCATCAGCGCCGGGACGGCCCATTTCATAGGCGGCGCGCGCGACCTCTTTCGGCATCAGCGAATCGGGGAACGGTTGAACCGAGGCGCGTCGGCGAACCGGTAGGCCCCAGCGGTCGATTTCACTAGCGGCAGCCTCAATCGCCGGGCCAATTTGCGCCGACACGACTGGCGTCAAACCGCCGCCATAGTCTTCCAATTCGGCGGGCTGACAGCCGACGAGCGTGATCGCGTCCGGTGCGCCGTCAGCCATCAATTCGGCGACCGCGAGTATTTCCATCATCGAGTTTTGATGCAGCGACACTTTCTTACCGGCCACAAAGCGCGGCACCTCGTCGCCGCGGGCGATGATGAGCTCTCCGGGAGCCGCGTCAAAGTCCACTGCATCGAAAATCACAACACGGCGCGCTTGCGCGAGATCGTTGACGAGGGCGAGCCCTTGCGTGCCGCCGTCGACGACCGTAACGCCCTGCGGTAGATCGTAGGTCGCCGCAAAGGCTTCCGCGCATCGCACACCGAATCCTTCATCCGCCCAGAGAATGTTGCCGACGCCGAGAACGAGGGCCTCGGCTCCCTGCCGCTGCGCCGTCATTTCTCGTCGTCCTTAAAATACCGCCAGCCTGAAACCATCGTCGAAATCAGGCTCTGCCGGCTCATGATGTCTTCACGCACCGCGGCATAAATGTGGATAATCGAAAACACGACGATGAACCACATAAACAGGTGATGATAGGTGTGGACGGCGAACGAGTTGTTGCCGAATAGACCAAAGACCCAGCCGAACATTGCGTGCATCCAGCTATTCGTCCCGGCGCCCTCAGCGTAAAGCGCGAATCCCGTCAGGATCTGCAACACAAGCGGCACAATCAGAAGAAAGAACATTGCTAGTTGCGCCAACGGATTGTGACCGACATATTTTTTCGGGCGGCGCGCCGCAAAGGCGTACCACTTGATTTCATGCCAGACTTCGCCCCACCATTTTCCGCTCCACACCGGCAGCAGAAAAATCTGACGCGCGTGGTAGTTGCCGACAAACGCCCAATAGATGCGCCCTAGGAAGGCGACAGCGAGCACTTGCCCCGCGGCGAAATGCACCATGCGAATATTTCCGAGGATAAAATGGTCGGACGCTTCGCCGTAAACGCTCGGCGGCGGCGATGCGATTAAGTACCCTGTCACGCAAAGCAAAACGATGCAGATCGCGTTGACCCAGTGCCATAAACGAAGCGGCGCTTCGTAAACATACACTTTTTCAGCCGGCGTCGTTGTTTCCGTCGCGCCTTTGACGATCCGATCAAGAACGCTGTCTTTCTGCGGAGACGATTTAGTCGGTTTGCTGTCGGCGGTGGTGTTGACCATTCTAACCTCCGCTAGCGGACCTTAACGGCGGCGAGGTCGTCGCCGTCTTTGGTCATCACATGCGTTGAACAGGCAAGACACGGATCAAACGAGTGAATCGTGCGAAGGATTTCGAGCGGCTGCTCCGGGTCGGCCATGGGCGTATCGAGCAGCGACGCTTCATAGGCGCCGATATTGCCCTCCGTATCGCGGGGGCCGGCGTTCCATGTGGTCGGAACGACACATTGGTAATTATCGATCTTGCCGTCTTCGATGCGCACCCAATGGCCCAGCGCGCCGCGCGGCGCTTCGGTGAAACCGACGCCCTTGGAGGATTTCGGCCAGCTTTTCGGCTCCCATTTCTGAATATTCGCCGTCGTCACATCCCCGGCCTTAATGTTGGCGATGAGCTTATTGTAGAAATAGAGCATTTTTTCCGCCGCCCACTGACATTCTAGTCCGCGCGCAGCCGTCCGCCCAAGGGTCGAGAACAACGCCTCTACTGGTAAATCCAAATGGCGCAGCGCCGCTTCCGTCGGTTCTTTGAATTCCGGAATGCCGCGCGCATAGCCGATGATGTAGCGCGCAAGCGGTCCGACCTCCATGGCGTTGCCTTTCCAACGCGGGCTCTTTATCCAGGAATACTTCGCGTTCTCATCAAGCTCCTCAATATGAGCCTTGGAACCTTTTGCGTTCGGGCCGAGGACGTAATTGGGATCGGTCACGCCATCCCAAGGATGCAAACCGATCGCTTCATCGTCGTAGGAATACCAGGAATGCGCGACGAATTCCTGAATCTCCTCTGGATTGCGTTGATCGACGTCGTAAACTTCGTTGAGGTTGCCGTCGATGATGGCGCCGCGCGGCAGCAATAGGTTGTCCCCTGAATAGTCGTTGGCGTGCTCCGGTATATCACCGTAACTCAGAACCGATTTCGACGAGAGGCCGCCCCCATAGGTCCATTCCTTGTAAAAAGACGCGATCGCCAGCAGGTCCGGCAGATAAACCTTCTCCGTGAATTCAATGGACTGGTCGATGATGGATTTAACAAGGTTTAACCGTTCAATATTGACTGCGCCGACGGCGCCGACATCTTCGATATTGATCGGGCTCGGCACGCCGCCGACAAGCCAGTTTGGATGCGGATTTTTGCCGCCGAACACGGTGTGGATTTTCTTAATCTCCTTCTGGAAATCAAGCGCCTCCAGATAGTGCGCAACCGCCATCAAGTTGGCTTCCGGCGGCAATTTATAAGCCGGGTGCCCCCAATACGCGTTTCGGAACAGCCCAAGCTGGCCGGAATCAACAAACTTCTTCAATTTGTTCTGCAGATCGCGGAAGTATCCGGGACTGGAGAGCGGCCACGACGAAATTGACTGCGCCAATTCGGACGTCGCCTTCGGGTCCGCAGAGAGCGACGAGACAACATCGACCCAATCCAGCGCATGCAGGTGGTAGAAGTGCACGATATGATCATGCACTTGCAACGCGAGCTGCATCAGATTGCGGATGGAGTTGGCGTTTTCGGGAATGTCGATGCCAAGCGCATCCTCAACCGCACGCACGGATGTCAGCGCATGGGTGCCGGTGCACACGCCGCAAATCCTCTGCGTGAAGGCCCATGCGTCCCGCGGGTCGCGTCCTTTCAGGATCACTTCAAGGCCGCGCCACATGGTTCCTGTGGACACGGCGTTGCGAATGACATTCGCGTCGTCGACATTCACTTCTATGCGTAAATGCCCTTCGATTCTTGTGATTGGGTCGACAACGACCCGTCGCCCGCCGTCGTCAAGGGTGAAGCCGTTTGGTGTTTGCATCGCCATTATTCCGCTCCCTCGTCGACTTTTTCCGGCTTCGCGGACGCGGATTTATCGCGAGCGCGTTTCAACGCCGACAGGCCTGCATGGGCGGCGACTGCAGCGCCAACCACGCCGCTCGCCATTAAGCCAATCTGATCGGCGTTGGCTTCAGCGCCCAGCGGCGTGTTCACTTTTGCGAGTCGATCGTAAAACGGCCCGTTGTCCCAGAACTCCTCTTCGGAGCATCCGATACATCCGTGACCAGACTGAATGGGAAAGGAAACGCCTTCGTTCCAGCGAACCGTTGAACACGCGTTATAGGTTGTCGGCCCGCGGCAACCCATTTTGTACAGACAATAACCCTTGCGCGATCCTTCGTCGTCCCAGGCCTCGGCGAACTGGCCGGCGTCAAAGTGCGGCCTGCGATAGCATTTGTCATGGATGCGTTGACCGTAGAACATCTGCGGTCGCCCGAGCCTGTCGAGCGGCGGTACGCGATCAAATGTCAGCATGTAAGTGATCACGCCGGTCATGACTTCCGCGATAGGCGGACAGCCCGGCACCTTAATGATGGGCTTGTCCCGAATGACCTTGTGAATCGGCGTCGCCCGTGTCGGGTTGGGCGCGGCGGCTTGTACGCAACCGTTTGACGCGCACGATCCCCATGCAATGACCGCTTTTGCGTCGGCCGCCATTTCTTTAAGCTGCTCAACAAAAGGGCGACCGCCGATAATACAATACATACCGTCCTCGTTGAGCGGCGGATTGCCCTCAACGGCGAGGATATAGTTTCCCTTATGCTCTTCCCGGATGTCGTGAAGAATTTGCTCCGCTTGCTTACCCGCCGACGCCATCAATACATGCGCGTAATCGAGCGACAGCATGGACAAAACGACGTCGGACACCAGCGGATGACCTGATCGAATAAAACTTTCTGAACAGCACGTACATTCCAGACCATTGAGCCAAACCACTGGCGTACGGGGCTTTGTCTCCATGGCGCGGGCGATCTGGCCAACATAGGCTGGCGAAAGACCCAGCGATGTCGCTGTGAGAGAACAGAATTTCATGAAAGAGCGACGACTGACGCCCTGCTTACGGATCAACTCGTAAAACGTGTCAGCCATGGATTGTTTGTTACCTCCCGTTATCACCAAAGAAACTGCATGCTCTTTAATGAGACTCAGGCCTTGCCGCAGAAGTGAACATCGCGGACGACGTTTCCTGAGCGATACAGATCTAGTTATCGAACCTCGCAACAACCGAAATTCGTTTCAGCATGGGGCATCCTTCGATCTGCAATTTGACCTGCGTCAAGAATTGAATTGGATCTACGGCCAATACTGAGGCTTGCTGGAGCGTTGAGTCCGCTTCGCTAACCGAGGAGAGCGCAACCCGCTTTCTAGAGAGTTTTTTGAGTAAAAACAGTACACTGATTTTATGTGCATGCTTGCAGAGATATGCAGATGTGGTCTCTTTATCGAAGCACAAATCTGAAAACCCGAAGAGCAGGAGCCCGGCGAACAATGACGGACACATTTAGAGGTATTCTCCGCACCGCAGCGTATCTCATGGCTGGCGCTCTAGTTTCGGCGCCGGCGCAAGCGCATGTCGGACACGCAGGCGAACCGGCTGCCATGTCTTCATTGATTGACGGCGCGCTGCATCCGCTAACCGGAATCGATCATTTGATCATACTGCTGGGCGTGGGCGCGTACGCAGCGATTCATATCGGGCGCTCTGCTTGGTTTTTACCCGCTATGTTCGCCGGATCGATGTTAGCGGGGTTTGCGCTTGGGCAGTCGAGTGCGCCGTTTGGATTGCTGGAACTGGCGATCGCAGGATCAACGGTAGGCATGCTTGTCTTGCTCTTGGCGCCGCGCGGATTTCAGCAATACGCAGTAATTCCGATTTCCCTTTTCGGCGTTGCTCACGGGTTTGCTCACGGATTGGCGGCGCCATCCGCGGGGGCGCAGCAGTTCGCCTTGGGCATGTTCGCCGCAGCGCTCGCCGCTTCGAGCTTCGGCATGCTTGCGGTTCGGTTTTTGGCGTCAGTTAACCGTCAAAGGCGATAACGGACGTCCCTTTGACAATTGCAAGCTGAACGATAATTGCGCCGAAGTCATATTCCTTCTCGAGGACAAGTATCTCACTGCGGAAACGGTCGACACTCGGATTCTTGGAGAACGACACCCCACGTTGCCGTAGCTGAAAACTCCGGCGTTACGGCGCCTAACCGACAAGGGCGCGCGCTGGCGCCGCCCGATCACAGCCTCGATCCGCCTTCATCGGCGCGGTTTCAGCTTACTCCGACAGTTACGCTCCTGACATAGTGGCGCTTATCTGCATTGTCCGCTCCACAAACACTCAGAAGGACCAACGCTTTTCGACCGAGTCCCCGACCCATCCGGTCGCGGCGACCCATTTCCAGGAGACGTTCATGACCCGCTTGCTTGCCGCAGCCAGCGCC
>JANQON010000012.1 GCA_028289605.1 Hyphococcus sp.
CCTTTTCCATTTCCTGCGTCTTGGCGTTAAACGCCTTGCAGAATTCCATGATGTTGAGACCGCGCTGGCCAAGCGCCGGGCCGATCGGGGGAGACGGCGTCGCCGCGCCCGCCGGGACCTGAAGTTTCAGGTAGCCTGCTATTTTCTTCGCCATGTAGACCTTCCAGTCGTTTGTTGGCGGTCGCCTCGATTTCCGTCGAAGCGGTCGCCGATTGAAGGGCCGCGGTGCGGCTCCGGCTGGACTTTGCCGAAAACCTCCCGCGTTAGAGCCGCGCTGCTTAACGAAATCGGCGTCATCCCACAAGCCCGCGATGCGCGGTTTTTTGTGGAAAACACAAAAAAAGGGCGCCGCCTATGGGGGACTTGGCGACGCCCGCTTTTGATATGCAACAGAACGCTACAAAAGACTACGCAACCCGCACTCAAACTCATTCGCGTCACGTAGACACGACTGGTGATGTTATAAACTTACACGGCGCAGGGAGCAAGCCCGCCAGCGAAGGGCGGAGAAACGCAACCCTCGCTGGATTCTCAAAAATTGGCGAGGGGCACATAGCGCAAGGGAGAGAAGAAAGAGCGCCGAGCCGCCTCGCCCGCCGCGGGAAAATGAACGCAACCATCCAGCGACCAGTAGAATATTGCAACGAATTGGAATTTTGTTGCGGCGGGATTGGGGCGAAACGGTGTTAGAAAATCACGAAATGTAATCCTGTGTTTTCAATCACCGCAACTCATTGAAATTGTTTAATAATTAAAGACGACCATCCGAGCCGCTACAGCAGCATCGCCGCGGGCTCCTCGATAAACGCCTTGAACGCCCGCAGAAACTCCGCGCCGACGGCGCCGTCGACGACGCGGTGGTCGCATGTCAGCGTTACTGTCATCACCGTCGCAATTTCCATATTGCCGCCTTTCACAACAACCCGCTGCTCCCCGGCGCCGACCGACATGATCGCGCCGTGGGGCTGGTTGACGATGGATGCAAAGGAGGTGATCCCGAACATGCCGAGATTGGAAACGGAAAACGTGCCGCCCTGATACTCTTCAGGCTTCAGTTTTCGCGACCTGGCCCGTGACGCCATGTCTTTAATCTCGGCCGAAATCTGTTTCAGGCCTTTTTCCTCGGCCTTCCACACGATCGGCGTGATCAGGCCGCCGTCGATGGCGACCGCCACGCCGATATCGGCGTGTTTGTGCAGGAGAATGGCTTCATCGGTAAACGTCGCGTTGGCGGCAGGCACCGCCTTTAACGCCATCGCCGACGCCTTAATGATGAAGTCGTTGACGGAGAGCTTAAAGACGCCGTCACCCTCTTTCGGCGACGTCGCATTTATCCGCGCCCGCGCTGCGAGAAGATTGTCGAGTTCAATGTCGATATTCAGCGGGAAATGCGGCACTTCCTGGTTGAAGCTCTGGGTCAGGCGCTTTGCGATGACTTTGCGCATGCCGTCGAGCTTGACCGCCTCGTAGCTCTCAGGGGGATAGAGTCTGGCGTCAACGCTGGCCGGAGCGATCTGCGCTTGCGCCGCCGCAGGCGCCGCTTTGCCGGTCCCCTCTTTCAGCGCCTTTTCGACATCGCGTTTTACGACGCGTCCGCGCGGCCCGCTGCCGGCGACGGCGCTGAGATCCAGCCCGGCCTGTTCCGCCATGCGTCTCGCGAGCGGCGAGGCCATGATCCGTCCGCCGGCTGCGCCCGCGGCGGGCGCAGCGGTCGGCGCCGGCGCGGGTTTCGCTGGCTCGGCGGCGCCGTTTGCCGCTGGATTAGGCGCCGGCGCTTCGGCGGGCTGCGCTGCGCCCGGCGTCGTCGGTGCGCCCAGCGCCCCAACATCAATGGCGTCAGCGCTCTCGCCGTCCTCCAGGAGAACCGCGATCGGGACGTTGACCTTTACGTTTTCCGTACCGGCGTTGATGAGAATCTTACCGACCACGCCTTCGTCGATCGCCTCGACCTCCATGGTCGCCTTGTCGGTTTCGATCTCTGCAATGACGTCGCCGGACGAAACCGAGTCGCCTTCCTTGACGTTCCACTTGGCGAGCGTGCCCTCCTCCATGGTGGGAGAAAGGGCGGGCATGAGAATAGGCGTAGGCATTGATGTGCGTTCTCTCAGCTGCGTGCGTTCGGCGCTGTCATTCAGCGGCCGGACCATACGCCCACTGCGGCCCAGTGGCAATTCAAGCGGCTAGTTGAAAAACTGGTAGCGCGGGACCCCAAAACGGTCGCGCAAAACGTCGGAGAGACGCTGGTACTGCGCCTCGGGGCGAAGCCCGATGAAATGCCCGATGGACGTATCGTGCTCCACCCACCCCTTGGCGAGAAACCGATCCATCAGCCAATAGCCTGTCGCTTTTTTCAGGCGGCTGACCCCTTTCTCAATGTCGAACTCGAAGCCCTTTGCCAGATAGGTAGTGGCCATGACGGTTCCTTCCGCGGGGGTGTAGGAGATCGCGTCAACACCGCATTTCGCCATCGCGGCGGCGAAGAAGGGTTGATCCGCCGCGACGCTCCCGCGCTTTCTTCGCAGGTTCATCAGCGCCGGATCGCCCGCTTTGAAAAGCGCCCGGGCCTCCTCAAACACGCGACGGGCGGCCTCGTTTCGTTTGAAATAAATGAGCCCGGCGTTGATCTGATAAATGAAATCAACGCCCGCCGCCTGCATCATCGCGCCGACATCCAGTCCGTAACATCGACCGGAGGTGCGTTTGCTCCCGGGGATGCTGAAATCATGACCGCTGAACTTGCGCCAGTGTCGACCCATGTCCGGCTTCATGAAGAGACAGTCGGCGTCCACATACATGTTCTCGTCAAACGGCGAGACGTCAAAGATGTTGAGTTTGACCGCGCTGCCTCGAAGATCGTCGGGCGTTTGAAGCTCAGCGTGCAAATCGAAATGCGCTTTCGTTTCCTCCGGTATGCTGTCGCAGTCTTTCGCCAACAAAAGGATCGGGCGCGTCGAATCGTTGAGCTTCGCCGACAATGCGAGATTGACCGCCATTTCCAGATACTTGCGCGCGCCATAGGCGATGGTGACATAGCCCTGCCGGCGAGACTCAACGCTCATTTTCGGTAACCTCAAACGCTCTTCACAAACAACATGTCATCCGGATCGCGTGTTTCAATGAACACGCGCGGCTCATGTTAATGCGGACCGAAAAACGAAGCGTTAAGGTCGGTGTCCTTGAAGATTGTCGGCGTCCACTTTTCGAAACGGCGGGCAATGCGTTGGTCCGCTGTTTCCTCTTCGTAGTCCATGGGCGCTTCTGCAACGCTCAAGAAGGCTGACATGCGCAATCCGACTACGTTGATTGTCGAGCGGATTTGATCGCCTTCGCCGATAACGGCGGCGACATACGTCCCGCAATGTCTGCAGATTAGAAAATCTGCAGTTTTTAATCCGAAGCGATACCGGTGAAGGTCGGAGGCGGAGCCTTCGATTGTCGTTCGCCCTTGGCCGTCCGAGATGTTGACGGCGCCCTGGCGCCGGCAAAAAGCGCACTGGCAAGTCCGCACGCCGAGAGCTTCGGGTGTCTTTTGCGTTTCAAAAGACGTTTTTATTTTCCCGCAATGACATTGGCCCGTATGGAGCATTACATTACCGCTTCTTGCCTTGCGCCTTATCTCTCCACCGCTCATCCCCGCGAAAGCGGAGATCCAGAAACCTTGAGCGATGGACCCCCGCTTTCGCGGGGATGAGCGGAGACTGACAATCCAGAAAACGAACAACGATAGACTTATGCCTTAACTCTCAGCAAAGCCGTCGACTATCGTAGACCAGAACTCTACTCCCGATACATCACCGTCTTCACCGCCTTCACGATCTTCTCCGCATTGGGAAGGCTCAAGGCTTCAAGATTGGCGGCGTAAGGCAGCGGCGTGTCTTCCTGCGTGACGCGCGCGGGCGGCGCGTCGAGATAGTCAAACGCGTGCTGGGTCACCTGCCAGCCGACTTCCGCGCCAACGCCGCAAGGCGCCCATCCCTCTTCCACCGTTACGACGCGGTTGGTTTTCTTGACGGACTCGATCACCGTGGCCGCGTCCATCGGCCTGAGCGTGCGCAAATCGACGACTTCCGCTGAGACGCCTTCTCCGGCGAGCATTTCGGCGGCTTCCAGGGAGAACTTTACGCCGCGGGAATAGGAGACAATCGTAACGTCTGAACCTTCCCTGACGACTTTCGCCTTGCCGATCGGCAGCACCCAATCCTCAACATCGGGCACGTCCATCTTGTCGCCGTAGAGCAGCTCATGCTCGAGAAAGACGACCGGATTCGGATCGCGGATCGCCGCTTTCAGAAGACCTTTGGCGTCGGACGCCGAATAGGGCGAGATCACGATCAAACCAGGCACGTTGGCGTACCAGGCCGCGTAATCTTGAGAATGCTGAGCCGCCACCCGGCTCGCCGCGGCGTTGGGCCCCCGGAACACAATCGGACTGCCCATCTGTCCGCCGGACATGTAGCGCGTCTTGGCGGCGGAATTAATAATGTGATCAATCGCCTGCATGGCGAAGTTCCACGTCATGAATTCGACAATCGGCTTCAAGCCGGCGAACGCAGCGCCGACGCCGAGCCCGGCGAATCCGTACTCCGTGATCGGCGTGTCGACGACGCGGCGCGGGCCGAATTCATCGAGCAATCCCCGGCTGACCTTATAGGCGCCCTGATACTCCGCCACTTCCTCGCCCATCAGAAACACGTCCTCGTCCCGGCGCATTTCTTCCGCCATCGCATCGCGCAGGGCGTCGCGGATGGTGGTCTCAATCATTTCGACATCTTCGGGAAGCTCAGGGTCGCTCGCCGCCGTGGACGCCGGAACCGCAGGCGCGGGCGTTTCCATCTCCGATGACGGCGCAGGCGTCTCGCTTGCAGCATCCGATTGAGCGCCGCCGGACGACCCATTGAGTTTTGAAACGTCGATATCATCGGCGCTCTCGCCATCGCCGACAATCACGGCGATCGGCTCGTTCACCTTGACGTTTTCGGTCCCCTCGGAAATCAGGATTTTACCGATGACGCCGTCATCGACCGCTTCGACCTCCATTGTCGCCTTATCTGTTTCGATTTCGGCGATCACGTCTCCCGAAGAGACTTTGTCACCCTCTTTCACTGACCATTTCGCGAGCGTCCCCTCTTCCATGGTCGGGGACAGGGCAGGCATTAGAACCGGCGTCGGCATTGATTTTTCTCTGCTTTCCCAAACGACGGATTTTCCTTGCCTCAAAGGGACCGCTGAAACAAGGGGACGACATCCATTTGAGGATACCCGGGACGCTCATCATGAGAAAAAGTCGCCGGGATCCTCACCTGCGCGGCGGCAAAAACCGGCGGTCTGATGGCCTTTTGTTGAGAACGCCCATACGCTGAGTCACAGTTTTGGAGGGACGTCGTTCGTGAAGGCTTTGTTGCTGTGCGTGGTCTTTTTCGCGGCCGGCGAGCGCCGAAGATCTGAACGCCCTGCTCGACGCCGCCGCCCCGGGCGACCTCATCGAAACCGGGCCGGCTGATTTCGGCGACGTCAGCCTGCGCAACGTCAGTTTTTCCCCTGCGGTGACCATCTCCTTCCATCCGGACGCTAGCCTGACCAGTCTCGTCTTGAGGGACGTGGAAGGCGTCCACTTTGACAGCCTGCGCGTTGAGGCGGGCGAAACAACCTCTCCGAAATCCGCAAAAGCCGTTTACATCCAGCGCGGCGGCGACATTGCTTTTCGGGGCGCTGAAATCGCATGGTCAAATGACGGCGATCCGTCAAACGACGGATCGGGCGTATTCGCCGACGGCGTCGCCGGCCTTGTCGTGGAAAACAGCCTCATTCACGACGTCCGCAACGGGATCGTCGTGACAAGCGCACACGACGTTTCGATCACCGGATCGCGGGTGGCCAACATTCTCGCCGACGGGGTTTCGGTGAGCGGCACAACGAACATGCTCATCAAAGACAATCTCTGTATCGACTTTGCGGCGCGGGGGACGTCGGGCGTTCACCCGGACTGCATTCAACTGCAGGCGGGATCGCGCGCCATCGCCAATGAGAACATCCGCATCATCGACAATGTTTCGCTGAAAGGCTTTGGCGACACCGCCCAGGGAATTTTTGTGAAGAGTAAGTATGTCGGCGTACCGCACAGAGACATTCTGATCGAGAACAACCTCATCAAGCAATCGGTGACGCTCGGCATTTACGGGGAGAACGTGGACGGCCTGACGATTCGCGGCAATCGGGTGCTGTCATCGCCTGAGGCCGATACCCCGCCGCGCATCCTCGTGCGCGATCCGTCTTCTGGGGTGGTCATCGAAAACAAAACGGCCTGGCGCATTGTCGCGCCGGCCGGCGCGACCGTGAGCGGCAATACGGCGCTCGAAGACTAGGACTAGCAGTTTAGAGCCCGAAACCCGACCCGGTTTCGCGCGGATGGAGCCTGATCAACCGAGAGTCAGCCACGGCCGCCTGGCGATGGTGAACAATCGCCTGATAGGCGGGATCCTTCACCATCTCGGCAAAAGCGCCGGCGCTTGGATATTCAGCAATAAAGGCGACGTCCCACGCCTCATCGTCGGGTCCGATCAAAACAAGCTTGGGATCCCAAGCGTGGACAATTTTGCCGCCGACGCGAGAAAAAATCGGCGCGCTTTCCTTGCCGTAGGCCTTGTAGGCCTCAGCCCCCGAAGCCTCGCGGCCGTCCTCGTATTCCGCCCTCTCCCGCAGCCGAATGAGGTTCAGCATGTGTATCGGCCCTTCATGGGCCAGCTTCATCATCTCGGAAAAGCGCTCTCTGGTCGGATCGATATTGCCGCTCACGATAGTGTTCTCACCCATTCAAAGTCTGCCGCCCCCGACTAGGCAGGTTCGGCCGAAAAAGATTCAACGGCGTCAAAAAGCGTCTCAACAAAAGCTCTTTCTTCGCCGCTTAGTTCCGGTCGCCACACGTCGAAAAGCAGAACGACTCGGGTTTCAGATGTCGGGTTCTTTGCCTCATGTTCGATCGTGTCGTCAAATATCAGCATCTCGCCCTCTGTCCATTCCCGGATCTGATTGCCGACGCGCAACCAGCATCCGCGCGGGACCAGAAGCGGCAAATGACAGATCAAGCGCGCATTGCAAACCCCGCTATGCGGCGGGATATGCGCTCCCGCCGCCAGCCTGGAAAAGAGTATGGAGGGCGAGATAGAGCGAATCTTCGGAATCGGCGCCGCCTCCAAAATCTCGAGCGTCTTGGGGCAGCGCGTTATATGTTTTGGTTGCGGTGCGCCGTCCTGGTGGAGGTGATAGGCGGACCAATCATGCCGACCCAGAAGCTGTTGACCCATTTCACTGATTTTCGGGGCGTTCACGCTGTGCTGAACATACGGGTCAAACGATTCATCCGAACTGATGAGTTCTAAAAGCTCGTCCCGGATCTGACCGACTTGGTCCAAGACAGCCGGCGCCCACTCAAACTTGCGCATGTCGTAAAACTGGATTTGCGGCAATTCCGGAAAATAGAACTTGGACGGACTTTGCGGGTAAACGGATTTTCTACCGAACATGATATCGATAGCCTGACCGAGACGCGATGTCCCGGCGCCGGCGTCGAACCCTGCGCCGCTTATCTTTTCTCGCAGATACTCTTCATACGCTGCAGTTGCGCCTTCGATTTCTTTTTGTGCGCGCGCTATCTCCGGTTGAAGATGCGCCGGAAACGGTTGAATGCGCTGCGTCAGCTGAAGGAATGAACGATAGAACGCCGCGGCGTTGCGGGTCTCACCGAGACCTTTAAACGCATCTGCCTTGATCAGCGCCGCATCGGGACTGGCGGGGTTGTTTTTTTGAAAGCGATCAATGGCGCCGATACAATCTTCGTATCGCTCCAGCGACCGCGCCGCATGAGCCAGCGCCAGAAGCCCCTGGTCTGACAGCGGCGCCGCTTCGTCCGCAGCTTTCAGTCGAGCAAACGCATCTTTCACATTGCCGGATCGAAGCGCCGTCACTGCTGCATCAATCTCTGAAGTCATATGCGGGTCCACCGTTCGCTACGTTGCAGCGACGCACGCCCAGAGCCGCCTAATTGTCAGACTTTCCAAGGTTAGGTTTTTTCTCAATATCCGCCAACCCGGTGAGGCGCTTAAAAATCCGGTCCGCGACGGCGGACGGCAACAGGTTGCGCATCACCAAGGGGCCCAGATTCTTGGCCGGCGCAGTGTACCGCGAATAGGGATGTTCAGCCGTCAGCGCCGCATGAACCGCCTCGGCGACGACATTCGGACCCGGCGCATTTGGATGACCTTTCGCGTGCCACGCCTTAAATTTGCGAACGGCGCCGGCGTAGGGCTCGCCCTCGGCGGTGTGGGCTTCCAAACTCTCTTGCTCCTGATGACCGAACGGCGTGTTGATGAAACCAGGCCGCACCAGAGAGACCTTGAGGCCCATCGGCTCAACTTCCCGGCGCAAGGCGTCGGTGACGCCTTCCACGGCGTGTTTTGAAGATGCGTAGGCGCCCTGGAACGGCGCCGCGATCCGACCGGCGATCGATCCGATATTGACGATACGTCCTCGGCCTGCGGCGCGCATCATCGGCAACACAGCCTGGGTTACGCGCACCAACCCAAACACGTTGGTCTCATACTGACGTCGCCATTCCTCGATCGGCGTCGTCTCGATCGGCCCCATGACCGAAACGCCGGCGTTGTTGACCAAACCATAGAGGGAAACACCGTCACTTGTGATGGTTTCGATCGCATCGGCGACTGACTCATCGTCGGTGACATCCATCGCCACAGGCGTGATCCGACCGCCGGCGATCCCTTCAAGATTACGCAGCTTGTCGAGGCGCCGAGCCGCCGCATAAACACGAAACCCCTTATGCGCCAAAAAGATCGCGCAGGCCTCGCCGATGCCGCTGGACGCGCCGGTGATCAGGACGGATTGGTGCACATGATCCTCCCGCGATCAATCAAACCAGTCGCGACCGCGTTACAGCCGCATTGATGAACGAGGCGAACAGCGGATGCGGATCAAACGGACGCGACTTTAGTTCGGGGTGAAACTGCACGCCGATGAACCAGGGATGCTCGCGAATTTCCAGAATCTCAGGAAGCGCGCCGTCGGGCGACGTGCCGGAAAAATCGACGCCGCTCTTGGCCAATTTGTCCGCCCACGAAATGTCGATTTCGTAGCGGTGGCGATGGCGCTCGAAGATGTTGGTTTGGCCGTAGATCTCCGCCACATGGCTGCCGGGAGTCAGTTTCGCCGGATAGGCGCCCAGCCGCATTGTGCCGCCGAGATCGCCGCCTTCCTTGCGAGTTTCCCGTTGATTGCCCTTCGCCCACTCGGTCATCAATCCCACTACGGGGCTCCCGGTTGCGCCGAATTCTGACGACGTGGCGTCTTTGACGCCCAAGAGATTCCGCGCCGCCTCAATGACCGCCATCTGCATGCCGTAGCAGATCCCGAAAAACGGAATGTCGTTCTCGCGCGCGAACCGCACAGCGTTGATCTTGCCTTCGGCGCCGCGTTCGCCGAAGGCGCCGGGCACGATGATTCCGTGCACGCCTTCAAGTGCGGCGCGGATTTTCTCCTGATCGTCAAACGCAGAGGCCTCGACCCAGTCGATATTGACCCTGACATTGTTGGCGATCCCGCCATGGGCGATCGCTTCGATCAACGATTTGTATGCGTCCTTCAAAACCGTGTATTTGCCGACCACGGCAATGGTGACTTCACCGTCGGGGGAGAGCGTGCGCTCAACAATGTTTTCCCAACCGGAAAGTTCCGGCTCGCGCGGATTGAGAATGCCGAATGCGTCCAGGACTTCTTCGTCAAATCCTTCCCGGTGATAGGCGAGCGGAACTTCATAGATGGTGCGACAGTCAAGCGCCTGGACCACCGCCGAAGACCGCACATTACAAAACAGCGCAATCTTCTTTCGCTCCCCTTCGGGGATGTCGCGATCGGCGCGGACGAGCAGCACATCAGGTTGGATGCCGATCGCCCTTAATTCGCGTACGGAGTGTTGTGTCGGCTTGGTCTTCAACTCGCCGGCCGAGGGAATATAAGGCATCAAGGTTAGATGCACGTAGACAGCATCGCCCCGGGGCAATTCGTTGCCCAGCTGTCGAATGGCCTCGAAAAACGGCAACGCCTCAATGTCGCCGACCGTGCCGCCGATTTCGCAGAGCACGAAGTCTGCGCCGCCCGCATCGGACAGAACAAAATTTTTGATCGCGTCGGTAACATGAGGAATCACCTGAACCGTCGCGCCGAGATAATCGCCTCGGCGTTCGCGCTCGATGATTTCCGAATAAATCTGACCTGTCGTGACGTTGTCGCCCGTGGACGCCGAAACGCCGGTAAAGCGCTCATAGTGGCCGAGATCGAGATCTGTTTCCGCGCCGTCGTCAGTTACGAAGACTTCGCCGTGCTGATAGGGCGACATGGTGCCGGGATCGACATTCAAATAGGGGTCCAGCTTCCTGAGACGAACCTTGTAGCCGCGCGCTTGCAGAAGCGCGCCCAACGCCGCCGAAGCGACTCCTTTTCCGAGAGACGACACCACGCCGCCGGTAATGAATATATACCGCGCCATGGAAGTTCGTCTTAGCGACTCTCGGCGCGCATTCAAACTGTAAATTCAGGACAGGCTGACGCGCCCGCTATTCCGGCGTTTCCTCGTCGCTCGCAGCGCCGTCTGCGGCGGAATCGCTTTCAGCTGCGTCGGTTCCGAGCGAATCAAGGACGGCGTCGAGATCGGTTGCGGTCGCCGGATCGGACAGGTCTGCGCCGCCGTCCCCGTCGCCCGGCTCTTCTTCCGCGCCGATGGTGCCCAGGATATCATCTGCAGAAAGCGTTGCCGGATCGGCGTTTACCGGCGCCGCCTCGCCGGTCAGCTCCTCAATAATCGACTCTTCGCTTTCCCCGCCGCCTGCAAGGATGGCCAGTCCCAGGGATGTTGAAAAGAACAGCGCGGCCAAAACGGACGTGGTTCTCGTCAATGCGTTCGCCGCGCCCCGGCCGGACATGAAACCGCCGCCGCCCCCGCCGCCGAGACCGAGCGCGCCCCCGTCGGAGCGCTGTAACAGCACAACAACGATGAGGCCGAGAACGATGAGCGTGTGCGCAGTTAGAATGATCGCGATCATAGTGGTCTTCTTCGCTGGCGAGGACTGCCGCTCACATGGGCGCTGGGCGTCCACTCGGCAAGCCATCCTTTCGGAAAGCCCGGGGCTTTAAACGAAGGCGCGCCGCGCGGCAAGACGCGGCGTGGAGTTCACTTTTTGTTCCACGTGAAACAGTCGGTCCCTGCGCCGCGTCGGCGGCGCGCAAGCTTCATATCCCGACGCCAGATCTCAGTCCGGCCGCCGCTCTCGCTGATCGATTTTGGCGATCGCCGCTTCAATCGACGCCTCAAGAGCAGGAGAGCTCTGCGAAAGCGCGCGCAAACGCCTGATCGAATTCGGGTTTCCAACCTCCCCCAAGCTTCGCGCGGCGTTTTCGCGGTACAAAATGTCCGTCCGGCGGACCTGTCCAGCGACGTAAGACTGCCGATCTCGAGCCGCCAGGCGCGCTGCATCGTCGCCGAACAGCGCATCGCCTTCGTCGGCCAGCCATGCTTGCCGGCGGTCGAAGTATCGCGAGGCTGATTGCGCCGCTCTGCCCAGCACGTCCCGCGGCGCCCCGTTTTCAAGAACAGACAAGAGAATCGGCTCGGCGTCGGGACCGAGCGCGCGCGCCGCCAGAACAAAGTCGTCCTCGATTTCGTCAGAACCGCATTGATGCGCCAATAATCCAAAAACCTGGGCTTCCAACGACGCGTTGGCGGCTGCGGAATCCGGTTGCGCCGCAGCGTTCAATGAAAGCGTCGCCGCGAAGAACCAACCGGCGGCAATGGAAAAAACAAGTTTCATTTCGCGCCTCCTAATTTGCCGGAAAGGCGCCGTCAGCCCACAGTCTGCGGAGCTGATCGGGACATTCAGCGTTTGCAACAGAGCCGATGCAGTCGACGGTGGGCTCGCCGGCGCGGGCGTTATAGAGCGCGTTGACAGACGACTCGTCATTGAAGTGAATGCGAAACACCTGGCCTTCAGTGAAAAACTCTCGTTCCGTCGACACGCATTGCCACATGACATTGGAATCATCAAAATCCGCAGTCGGACCATTATTGCAGTTTATCGGATGACGCAGGCTGAAGGCGTGTCCGAGTTCGTGAGCAAGCAGTGTGTCCACCGTATTCTTGCCCATAACGATGCGCCCGCCGAAATCAGACCAGCCCATGCCTGAGCTCCCATCGACGGTGTTGATCCAGTAGATGTTAATGCGCCCCTCGTCGAAGCCGATCTCATCTGAAAAATCATCCCAGTTGCGATTATCGCCGCCGACGGAATCCAGGATGTCGCCGTCGATGTCCGGATCGTTTGTGGCGTTCTTGATGTCGAAAGCGGAGAACCGGACGCCGACGCGCTCGTCGTCCCAAATCGCCGCCGTTCGAATGCACGCCTCAATTGCATGGTCTCGTTGTTCGCTAAATGGTCCTTGCACGATCCAAACCGTGACCGGCAACTGCAGCTGATTTCCCAAGGCGGCGTCAAAACTGTCGCCGTCGTCGGTCCATGGCGTGTCAGTTCTAGTTGGCGCTCGTCGGCGGCCGAAAGCGATGACTTCGTTTCGATTGGGCGCACTGGCGCCGCTCACATTGCCGACATTGATGAGCAAAGAGCCGGTCGAGGCGCCGACGCGCGCGCGATCATTGATCGGGCCGTCGCCGTCGGCGCCGTCGACGAATAATCCCACGCCGCCGTCCACATTCTGTACGTCAACGGTGTCGCATCCGCCGATCGTCAAACCGATTGTCAAAAACCATGTTGAAAGTGTGACACGCATCTTCTCTCCCCGAAACGCATCTGCATTTCAGTATGAAAAGGCGCACTCGTCTGTCAAAATTACAATTTGGACATCAAAGCGCCGTCGCAGACGCCAACGCGGTCACTCTGTTGCGCCGCTCACCGTGTTGACAAGCGAAAGGATCACTTCCGTATCCGTATGATGCAATGCGTGTCCGACGTCCGGCAGCAGCGTCAGGCTGGCGCTCTCGATCTGTTTCTCAAGCGCCTTTGAGTGAATTTCCGGCGAAACGGTCTCGTCGGAAGTGCCATGGGCGATGGCGACCGGAATTGAGATCTCCTGGTATCGGCCCTGCTGCTCCAGGATCTCGCTTTTCAGGTGGTAGATGTCAGAAGCGTTCGACTTGAAGTCTTTCGCTCGAAAGAGCAACGGCACGCCGGCGCGATCATAGTATTCCTCCGGCGGCGCGCCAGGCTCGAACGAAGCTTCGACAATGCCTTTTCCCGCAACTGCGCCGAAAGCCGGAATTATCAGTCGACGGAAGAAAAACCCTACGACCGGCGTTTGAGAAACATGGTTGTGCCAATCGACGCCGCCAGGCCATTCGTGACTGACGGGCGCCAGAAGCACCAGGCCGGACATCTCATCTTGATAGTTGAGCGCGTAATTGAGCGCCACCGCCCCGCCGAAACTCTGCCCGACCACAATTGGTCGCTTGACCCCCATCGCATCGGCAGCGCCTTTGATCAGCGCCGACTGGGTGTCGAGATCGTAGCCCTTGTCCGGACGCTCTGAGTAGCCGCGCCCGGGCCGGTCGATCATCATGACGAAGCGATCTTCGGACAAACGGTCGCCAAGGGCGATTTTCATGTCCCGCAGATTGACCGACGCCCCGTGGATCAGCACGACCGGCGGTTTTTCGCTGTCTTTCGGACCTCCCGTCAGAACATGCATGCGGTGTCCGTCGACGTCGACCGTTTGACCAATCATCGGCGCGCGCTTTTCAGCGTTCAGGCTAGCGCAGCCGGAAAGCCCGGCGAGCGCGATCAAGATGGCCCCGAGGAAGAGGTAAAAGGTCATGCGCATAACAGTACTTATACGTCGCCGGGCGCTGCAGAGATGATTCCGTAAAAGTCATCGGCTTTGAGGCTTGCCCCGCCCACCAGGGCCCCGTTGACGTCCTTGACCGCCAGGATCTCCTGAGCATTCGCCGGCTTCACCGATCCGCCGTAGAGTACGCGGATGTCGGCTCGGGTTTTGTTGCGAATGTGGGCGTGCATTTCCGCGATATCGTCAATGGTGGGCGTTAGTCCGGTGCCGATCGCCCAGACCGGCTCATAGGCGATGACGAACGCGCTTGGTGTCTGCGGAAGCGATCCGTCGAGTTGCGCTGCGACAACGTCAAGCGCCTTGCCCGCCTCTCGCTCCTCCCGGGTTTCGCCGACACAGACAATCGGAGACAGGCCGGCGTTGAGGGCCGCATCGGCTTTCGCTTTGACCTGCGCGTCTGTCTCTGCGTGATCGGCCCGGCGCTCGGAGTGGCCCACGATCACATAGGCCGCCCCGGCGTCGGCAAGCATCTCCGCGCTGATGTCTCCAGTATGGGCCCCGGACGCATTGGCGTGGCAGTCCTGACCGCCGAATTCAAAGCCCTCGTCGGAGAACGAAGAAGCAAACGCCATCAGCAGCGTCGCCGGAGGACAAATGAGAACGTCGCGGTCGTCCGGCGCAGAACCGGCGAATTTCGTGATCAAGGCCTTGATCTCGGCCGACGCCGCGCTCAGCCCGTTCATTTTCCAATTGCCGGCGATCAGGGATTTCATGGCCCGTCCTCCTCTATCTGGCTATCTCTCGGTTACGGGAAGGCTTGGGGCGAGTCTAGGCGGACCGGACTTGTTTGACCGCCGCCCCAAGAATAGGTTACCGGGCGGTTCAGCAGCGACTTTTAAAGAGGCCTTGTTCCATGCTCACCCAAGTCCGCGGCGCGCTTAAAGGCGCAGTCGCCTGGTTTGTCATTGTTCTTTTGATTCTCGCCTTTGCTCTGTGGGGCGTGCCGGAACTGGGCTCATTCCGCGGCAACGCGGCCGTAACCGTCGGCGGCCAGTCCTATTCGCCCCAATATGTGCAGAACGAGTTTAACCGGGCCGTGCAGATTCAGGCGGCGGAAACGGGCGGCGCGTTTTCACGGGACGACGCGCTCGCCGCAGGTTTGCCGACCCAGATCGTATCTACGATTGCCACGACATCGGCGCTCGATCAGTTCGCAACGAAAATGCGTCTGTCCACGCCGCGATCTATCCTGCGCGATTACCTTCAGGAAAACGAGAACCTGCACAATCCCGCAACCGGCAAATTTGATCGCATGGTGCTCTTGCAGATTCTGCAGCGCTACAACATTTCGGTCGAGGAATTTGAACGGCGCATTGCGGGAGAACTCCAGCGCGCGCAGCTTGTCGACGCGCTGGCGCTGCAGTCGCCCGCGCCGGAAAAGCTGACGGCGTATGCGTTGCTGCGCGAAACAGAGCGGCGCAGGATCTCTTATCTTGTCGTCACCGATGAGATGGCGGGCAAAGCCGAAGAGCCGACCCCAGACGATCTGCAGACGCATTACAATGACAACCCAGCCGTTTTCACCGCGCCGGAGTACCGCATCATGGATCTTCTCGTGCTGCGCAATGAGGATTTCCGCGACGGCATTGAGATCTCCGAAGAAGAACTCCGCCGGATTTATGACCAGAACCTTGAGCGGCTGTATGAAAGGCCGGAAACGCGCACCCTTTATCAGATCACATACGAATCCGAGGCCGAAGCGCAAGCGGCCGCGGCGGCCTTAAGGCAAGGCAAGACCTTCGAGAGCCTCGCCATCGAAGAAGGCCGGACGCTCGAAGGCGTGACCTTCGCCGACGCGCGCAAATCCGACATCCTCGATCCCGGCGTCGCTGACGCGGCCTTCGCCGCTGAACTCGAAGAAGGCGCTGTCGCCGATCCCGTGGAAGGGCTGTTTGGATGGACGGTTGTTCAGATCGCGGGGGTCGTTGCGCCGGAAACGACGACCTTTGAGGAGGCGCGCGACGAGATCGAAACCACCTATCTCGCTCAAGATACGCGCCGCGCCATGCTGAACGCCATCGACGAAATCGAAGAAGAGCGCGACACCGGCGCAAGCCTCGCCGCCGCCGCAGAAGCGGCGGGCTTTGAGGTGCAGTCGGTGGGTCCGATTGATCGGTTCTCCTTCGCCCCTGGAGGCGCAATCATAAACGACGTGCCCGGCGAAGCGCTGGCCGAAGCTTTTCAGCTGGAAGAGGATCAACAGTCAGAAGCGCTGCAGCTCGCTGACGGAAACGGGTACTTTTTCGTCAGCTTACGGGAAATTCGTCCCCCTGCGCTGCTGCCGTTCGAGGATGTGGCCAACGAAGCGGAACAGCGCTGGCGCAGAGACGAACGCGCGCGCAGGATTGCAGCAACCATCGACGGCGTTCGGCAAACGATCGCCGGCGGCGTCAGTCTCGAAGACGCCGCAAGTCAGTTCGATCGCGCGCCCACGAGCCTCGTCATTGACCGTCGTTTTGAAAACGACGCCATTTCCGCCGACCTTCGCGAAGACATCTTCGCCGCCGCTCAAGGCGACCTTGTTTCCGGAGACGCCGCTCTTGGCGAGGCGCAGATCATTGCGCAGGTCGAAGTCGTCGCCATTTCCGCGCTTGCCGCGGAAGGTCCGCAACAAGCGTTTTTTGGGCAGTATCTCGGTTTTCAGCTAGATCAGGAACTGATCGAAGCGTTCTTGCAGTCCGTGCGCGAAGATTACGATGTGAAGGTCAATCAGGCGCAGATCGACGCCATTTTCGGCGACACGTAATGAGCCTTGCGCCGGCGTTTGACGTTTTCAAGAAGAGATACGAAGCCGGCCGCAGTCAGCTCGTTTGGAGCCGGCTGAGCGCCGATCTGGAAACGCCGGTGTCGGCCTTTCTCAAGCTCGCCGGCGATGACGCCAACGCGTTTTTGCTTGAATCGGTCGAAGGCGGTGAGCAGTTAGGCCGCTATTCGATTATTGGCGTCAAACCTGACGTCATCTGGCGATGTCGCGGCGCGCGTTCGGAAATCAACCTGAACGCAGAAACATCGTCATCGATCTTCGCCGCCGAAGACGGCGCGCCGCTCATGAACCTGAAACGGCTTTTTGCGCAATCGGAAATCGACATTATCGATGACGGGTTGCCGCCGATGGCCGCCGGCGTTTTCGGCTATCTCGGATACGACATGGTCCGTCAAATGGAAGCGCTGGGGGCGAGGCCCAGCGGCGGTCTTGATACGCCGGACTCCATTTTCATACGCCCGACATTGCTCGCCGTATTCGACAATGTGCGCCAGGAAATCCTGCTGATTTCTCCGGTTCGACCTGTGAAGACGCTGCAAGCGCAGGACGCATACGCCGCGACGCGCGACCGAATCGACGAGGCCGCCGCCAATCTCGCCGCGCCGCTCGGCGAATCAACGCGCGATCCCGTCGTTGGGGAACCGCCGGCGTCGCCGGCGTCGAATGTCGCCGCTCAAGAGTTCAAGGACGCCGTCAACCACGCCAAAGAATACATCGCCGCCGGCGATATTTTTCAGGTGGTTTTAAGTCAGCGCTTTACGACCGGCTTCGAAGCGCCGCCATTTTCTCTTTACCGATCGCTACGGCGCACCAATCCGTCTCCGTTTATGTTTTACCTCAACTTCGATGGGTTCTCGCTGGTTGGATCGAGCCCGGAAATCCTCGTTCGCGTCCGCGACGGCGACGTAACCATTCGCCCCATCGCCGGGACGCGCCCGCGCGGCAAGACCCCGGCGGAGGATAAGGCGCTGGAAAAAGAGTTGCTCGCCGATCCCAAAGAACGAGCGGAACATTTGATGCTGTTGGACCTGGGCCGCAACGACGTGGGGCGATCCGCCGAAATCGGCAGTGTGCGCGTCACCGAAGACTTCGCCATCGAGCGATACAGTCATGTCATGCACATTGTTTCCAACGTGGTCGGCCGATTAAGGGACGATGTTCATCCGGTCGACGCGGTCAGCGCCGGTTTTCCCGCGGGAACCGTCACCGGCGCGCCGAAAATCCGCGCCATGGAAATCATTGACGAACTGGAGCCTTGCGCGCGCGGCGTTTACGGCGGCGCGATCGGGTATTTCTCCGCCGACGGCAATGTGGACACCTGCATCGCGCTCAGAACCGCTATCGTAAAGGACAACCAACTGCACGTTCAGGCCGGCGCCGGCGTCGTTGCAGATTCAGATCCGGTTTCTGAACACGCCGAATGCATCAACAAAGCAAAGGCGCTGTTCGCCGCCGCGGACGCGGTCTTCGCGTCGGCGCGGGGCCCGAACAAGTCGCCCCATCGCTAAGCGTCTCGTCTGCGAGCACTCCTTAAGGACGACTACCCTCTTAGCGGCGGCGCCTGAACCAGCATCGGTCTTTCCGGCGCAATCAGCACTGACGGCGTTGTCAGGTCAAAACCGCGCGCCTTGGCGCTGGCGAGCCACGGTCCGAGCACCTCAAGCGTTTCCGGACGCGGATGACCGATGGCGACGACATATCCGGTTTCTCGAGCGATCTCCTCAGCCAAACGAAGCTGGCGGCGCACCTCCGCCGCATCGCCGGGAGTCGGATCTAGGAACACGTCGCGCGCAATCACTTTCGCGCCAACTTGCGCCCCGGCGGAACGGGCGACGGTTTCGCCGGTGGTGACTGAATCAAGAAAGTAAAATCCTTCGCGCCGTAAATAAGCCAGCACCGTTTTCATTGCGGCGACGTCGGCCGTGAGCGCAGAGCCCATATGGTTGTTGACGCCCGTGTAGCCGTCGAAGCGGTTGAGGTTCCATTCAAGCGTTCGAAGAAACGCCGCACCCGTCATATCGGTGTAAAGCGCATTGGGGCCGGGATCCTCGTCGCCGCGCGGCTCCATGGGCAAGTGCAACATAACCTCGCCGCCGGTCTCAGCAGCGCGCGCCGCAAGCGCCTCAACCCTGTGCGAATAGGGCAAAATCGAAAACGCGATCGGACCCGGCAGCGCCAAGGCCTGCTCGGCGGCGGCGGGGTCAAGGCCCACATCATCAAGGACGATGGCAATCTTTGGCCGTAAGGCGGGAGCGAGCATCGGCGCCGGCAAGCGCTCCAGGGGAAATTCTCCCGTGGGAAAGCGCTCGATGACCCTTCGAACGATCGTCTCGCGCGGCCCGGCCTCCCGTAAGATGAGCGCTGTCGGCGATGACGCCGCAAGCTCACGCGACGCCGTCGCCGAAGCGCCAAGCTCGCCGAGATACGCCGCAAGCGCGCCCAGCGCTGCGCCGGCGACAGCGATCACAAAGGATGCGATCAGGCCGGCGTTGCCCGCCCGAAGCGTGGGCGTTCCTCTCTCCCCAAGGGACTTCAACGTTTTTCCTTGCCTTACTGCGCCATTATCCGGCATTCCATGTGTCCGGCCGTTTCGTCGCCGGTCGCCTGCGCATGTTTAAAGCTGATTCTGTCATCCCCGATGATTCTCCTGATCGACAATTACGACAGCTTCACCTTCAATCTCATGCATCTCGTCGGGGCGCTGGGCGAAGAAGTGCGCGTCGAGCGCAATGACAAGATTTCAGCGGCGCAGGCCCTCGACATGGGCGCCGATGCGATCTTTCTATCGCCGGGGCCGTGCACGCCTGATACGGCGGGCGCGTGTCTGGAGATTGTGGAAAAGGCCGCGGCGGTCGGCGCGCCCGTTTTTGGCGTTTGCCTCGGGATGCAGGCCATCGCGCAGGCGCTTGGCGGCTCCATACGCCGCGCAGAACGACTTATGCACGGCAAGACCTGCGGGATTGTTCACCAAGGCGGCTGGTTGCTTGACGGCGCGCCCTCCCCGTTCACAGCGGCGCGTTATCACTCCCTCGCCGCCGCGCCCGAGACGCTGCCCGAAAGCCTTCACGTAGCGGCCCGGGCCGACGACGACGACGAGATTATGGCGGTTGTCCATAAAACGCTCCCCATCGCGGGCGTCCAGTTTCATCCTGAGAGCATCGCCTCCCATCAGGGTGAAACAATCATTGCAAACTTCCTGAAACGCGCCCGTGCGCACAAGGCGGCGGCATGAGCGCCTTTCGCCCGTATCTCGCAGCGGCCATGTCCGGACGCAACCTCTCCGGCGACGAGATGGGCGCTGCGATGGGCGTCATTCTCGACGGCGGCGCGAGCGACATCGAACTCGCCGGCTTCCTGGCGGCGCTGCGCGCTCGCGGCGAAACTGTCGAAGAAATCGCCGCCGCGGCGAAAGCCATGCGGTCAAAAGCGTTGACGGTGGAGGCGCCGGCTGAGGCCATCGACACATGCGGCACCGGCGGCGACGGCGCCGACACCTTCAATATTTCGACCGCCGCCGCCCTCATTGTCGCCGGCGCCGGCGTTCCCGTCGCGAAACACGGCAACAAAGCTGTGTCATCCAAGTCAGGCTCGTCTGAGGTGTTGGAAGCGCTGGGCGTCAAACTCGACATTCCGCCGGCTCAGATCACGCGATGTATTGAAAACGCGAATGTCGGCTTCATGTTCGCCGCGCTCCATCACGGCGCGGTCAAACACGCCGCCGCCGCCCGGCGCGGGCTTGGCCAGCGCACCATGTTCAATGTCCTTGGACCGTTGTCGAACCCGGCCGGCGCCAAGCGGCAGCTGATGGGCGTCTTCGCCAGAGATCTTGTGCGGCCCGTCGCCGAGGTCCTGCCGCATCTCGGCGTTGAGGCCGCCTGGGTGGTCCATGGAAGCGACGGCCTTGACGAACTCACCACCACGGGACCGACCTTCGTCGCCGCGCTGGATCAGAAACAAATCCGCGAATTCGAAATTACGCCGCAGGACGCCGGTCTTAAGGCCGCCGATCCGCAGGACCTGGTTGGGGGCGCGCCGGCGGAAAACGCGGCCTCGATCGCCAGGCTCCTTGACGGCGAAGGCGGCGCGTTTCGCAACATCGCCGTCCTTAATGCCGGCGCCGCGCTTGTCGTCAGCAAAGCGGCCGGCGACATCAGCGCCGGCGCGAGGATGGCCGAACAATCGATCGACTCAGGCGCGGCGAAAGATGCGCTCGCGCGCCTCGTCGAAACCTCCAACGCAATGTCATGACCATCCTCGACAAGATCATCGCCTACAAGAAGGACGAAGTGGCGCGGGCGAAAGCGAACGCGCCGGCGGCGAGTCTGGAAGCGCTCGCCCAAGAATACCAGCCCAAAGGATTCAAGAGCGCGCTTGAGCGACAAGCGCAAACCGGGTTTGCGTTGATTGCTGAAATCAAGAAAGCCAGTCCCTCAAAGGGATTGATCCGGCAAGACTTCGATCCGCCGCAGATTGCAAAAGCCTATCAGGCGGGCGGTGCGGCCTGCCTGTCGGTGTTGACCGACGGACCATCGTTCCAGGGCGATCCCGATTATCTGCGGGCGGCGCGCGAGAGCGTTCCGTTGCCCATCCTGCGCAAGGACTTCATGATCGATCCCTATCAGGTCGCCGAAGCGCGGACGTGGGGCGCCGACTGCATTCTTCTCATTATGGCGTGCCTTTCCGACGCGCAGGCCGCCGAATTGCAATCCGCCGCCGAGGCCCTGCGCCTGGATGCGCTGGTGGAGGTCCACGACCGAAACGAGCTTAATCGCGCGCTTGACCTGAACGCTGAATTCATTGGCGTGAACAACCGCGATCTCAAGACGTTCAATACAGATCTTGGCGTTACAGCGGAGATAGCCGCGGCCGCCCCGCAAGGCGTTTTTCTGGTTTCAGAAAGCGGCATTTCCAACCATGAGGACCTCGTCACCCTCGCCGGATATGGCGCGAAGGCCTTTCTCGTGGGCGAGAGCCTGATGCGGTCAAGCGATATCGCCGCCGCCACGCGGCGCTTGTTGAGCCCCGTCTCCTCTGCCTGACGTCAGCGGGCCCGACCCTCGTCGCCGGAGCTGCTTGACCGCTAAAAAGAACAACAATAGAACGTTGTCGGTTTGTTCTTCAGCCGTTTCGACGGCGTAAGCAGCGCACGAATGCGGGCGACCCGAAATCCGGGCGTTTCCAGATGTGCGCATTTGAGCACTGAGAAAGCGAGCGGCGCCCCATGTTGACGAAAAAACAGCACGAACTGCTGGCCTTCATCCATGATCGAATCAGCGAGACCGGGGTATCCCCGTCTTTTGACGAGATGAAAGACGCTCTTGAACTTCGTTCGAAATCAGGCGTGCATCGTCTCATCACCGCGCTTGAAGAGCGGGGCTTCATTCGGCGACTGCCAAATCGGGCCCGGGCGCTGGAGGTCCTTCGCATGCCGCCCGAGGCCCAACCCGCAACCGCAAAGTCCGGCGCCGGATTTGCGCCTGCGGTGGTGGACGGCGGCTTCGACCGTCGCAGCGGCCGGGGCAACGTCCGTCCCGCCGCTCCTTCGACCGCCGCAAACGACCTTCCCGTATTGGGCCGCATCGCTGCGGGCACGCCGATCGAAGCCATTCAGCATGAGGTTGATCGTATCGCCGCGCCCGAAGCGCTTATGGGCGGGGGCGAACACTTCATCCTCGAGGTGCAAGGGGAATCCATGATCGAGGCCGGGATTCACGACGGCGATTTTGTCATCATCAAACGCTGCGACACGGCGGGAAGCGGCGATATCGTGGTCGCCCTTGTTGATGACGAGGAAGCGACCTTGAAGCGCCTGCGCAAGAAAGGCGCGTCGGTGGCCCTGGAAGCGGCCAATCCGGAATTCGAAACGCGGATCTATGGGCCTGACCGGGTTGCGGTTCAGGGCAAGCTTGTCGGTCTGATGCGGCGATATCACTAACGCCAATGCCGCTTCAGGGCGACGCCGGCGCCCATGGGCGGACGCCGCGCGTCTCAGTAACTGACCGCACACTGATTGCTTCGCCCTCTATCCAAACCGCATGGGCGCCGCGCCGCCAGACCGAACGCTTGTCGATCAATATCGCCTTGCACGCCCGCCAGTCTTGTCCGCTGACCGGAAACAGAGCGACCACGACGGCGGCGCGCGCGCAGTCTTCTGCAAGGAATATTGGGTCTTCGATCACGGAAATCAGCGCGCCGTTGACCTCGGCGACGCACCCTTCCCGGCCGCACGAACCGATGTCAGCGATTGAGACGGGTCCAGCATTTTCTGCGGCGGCGCCTATCGCCTCATTCCACACTTTAATGGAAAACCGGTCCTTGCGTTCTGCGTAAGGCGCAACCGCGGGGCCGTGTTCCCGCTGAAGCACGACGCCGGCGTTTTCTCCCGACGCCGCGACGAACAGATCCGGCGGCGAGGCCGCAGCCGCCAGCAGCCACGCAACGGGCGCCCCGACAAGGCCCGCAAGCCGAAGCGGCGATCTCGCCAACAAAAGCCAAAGCCCTCCGGCGCTGAGGGCGATCAGCGCCGTTGTCGGCCATTGCACGGTAAGACGCACAGCGTTGGGCCAACTTGAGACTTCGCCGCCGATGGCGAGCACAACGTCAACGCCTTTCGCCGCCGCCGCCCAGGCCAGCTGATCAAGGCCGAACGGCGTCAGAATCAGTCCGATAACCGCCGCCGGCATGATCCAGAACGCCATCAGCGGCATCGCCAGCACGTTTGCCGGCAAAGAAAAAACTGCGACGCGATTGAAGTGATAGAGCGCGAAAGGCGCCGTTGCGAGCGAGGCCACAAGGTCCGTGAGGGCGAGACCGATCGCATAGCGCTTCAACCGTGCGACCACTGAAAAACTGCGATCGGGATCCGCCCGTCGTGTCCACCACTCAAATCCGGCGATCAGCGCCGCCGCCGCTGCAAAGGACATCTGAAATCCCGGATGCACAAGCGCCTCGGGCGTTGTCAGCAATACAATCGTCGCGGCAATCGCAATGTTCCGCAGAGAAAGCGCGCGCCGATCAAACAAAATCGCCGCGAACATGATGGCCGCCATGATGAACGCCCGGCGCGGCGACCACGCGGCGCCGGATAATAGCAAATAGGCGAACCCAGAAAGCAGCGCCGCCGCGGCCGCCCATTTCTTGATCGGGAAACGAACCGCGATCGGCTCTATCGCCGCAAGCGCCGCTCTGACGGCGAAGAAGATGAGACCGGTGGCGAGCCCCATATGCAAACCGGAAATCGCCAACAGATGCGCCAGTCCCGCGTCACGCAACGCAGCCCTCGATTCCTCAGAAATCGCATCCCGTTTGCCAGTTACGACGGCGGCCACAATGGCGCCGCCCTGTCCCGGCGCGGCCGCCGTAATGCGGCTGGCAAGCCCGGAACGAATATTTTCGATCCGTTGATCGGCGCCCCGTGCAGGCGGTGCGGATAAGGGCTGCGGCGCCGTTACCGCGAATCCGACAGCGCCGATGCGTTGAAAATAAAGCTGACGCCCGAAATCGAAACCGCCGGGAACGGCCGGCGCCGGCGGCGGTCCAAGACCGGCCCGAAAAGCGACGTGATCTCCGGCGCGAACGGCGGACGCCGGGCCGCGCCAGGTGATCCGCGCCCGTTGCGGCGTCTCCTCGCCGATTAAACCCTCGACGGCGTGCAAGGCGACAACCAGACGTTCGCCGCGCAATCCTCTTTCCACGGATACGACACGGCCTTCAATCGATCGGATGCCCAATTCGCGGTCGACGACCGGCGCAGCGACGCGGTCCGCTCGCCAGTCGGCGGCGACAAATCCCAGCGCCGCAAGCGCAATCGCGGAGCTGACCGCCCGCAACCGGGGCGCGGCTGCAAGGAAAAACAACGCAACGCCCAGCGCAGCCCACCCGACAATTGGAGGCGGCTCGGTCTTCAGGCCGAAATACGCGCCGACGCCGATCCCGATCGCCACCGGCGCCCAAGGGGCGAGATTCGCTAAATCGTCGGCCAACCAGCCCCGTATTTTTGCGCCCGCTGAAAACCGGATCCGGCTGACACGGGCCCGAAGGCGGTCAGCGCCGGGGAAAACGGGAAATGGCGGGATGTGGCTGCGCTGCGTCGTCATGGACGGATAGGCGCCGTTTGGAGTTTTGTGCTAACGGACAACGCAACTTCCGACACCATCGCACAAAAAAGGGATCGGGTCTAAGTCATGCCCCCAAGCGAATCAGTCGCGCCCGCCAATCAGAGCGGCGCAGTGGTCACCCGTTTTGCCCCCTCGCCCACCGGTTATCTTCACATCGGCGGCGCGCGAACGGCCCTCTTCAACTGGCTTTACGCACGCAGTCGCGGCGGCAAGTTTTTTCTTCGGATCGAAGACACCGACCGGGCGCGACACACCGAAGCTGCGGTCGACGCGATTCTCGACGGCCTGGACTGGCTGGGCCTCGACTGGGACGGCCAACCGCTTTCGCAATATGCGCGCCGGGAACGCCATATCGAGATCGCCAATCTGCTGCTGGAACAAGGCAACGCCTACAAATGCTGGCTCTCCGGCGACGCGCTGAGCGCTGCGCGCGAGCAGGCGAAAGCCGAGGGCGTCCGGTTTGAAAGTCCCTGGCGGGAGGCCGATCCTGCCGACGGGCCGCCAGGGGAGCCGTTCGCGATCCGCTTCAAGGCGCCGCGAGAGGGTGAGACCCTCGTCGAAGACGCTGTCCAGGGAACCGTAAAATTTCCCAACCAGGCCCTCGACGATTTGATTGTGCTGAGGAGCGACGGCAACCCAACCTACAACCTCGCCGTTGTGGTAGACGATCATGATATGGGCGTCACCCATGTTATCCGCGGAGACGATCATTTAAACAACGCCGCACGCCAGCAGCAGATCTATGCGGCGCTCGACTGGGCCTCGCCGGTATTCGCGCATGTTCCGCTGATCCACGGCGCTGACGGCGCCAAACTCTCTAAACGTCACGGCGCGCTTGGCGTCGAGGCCTATCGCGACGAAGGATTCCTGTCAGACGGTCTCGCCAACTATCTCATGCGACTTGGCTGGAGCCACGGCGACGATGAGATCATTCCGCGCGACAAGGCGCTTGAGTGGTTTGGTTTAGACGGCGTCAAGAAAGCGCCGGCGAGGCTCGACCAGGAAAAACTCAAAGCGGTAAACGCACACTATGTCGAAGCACTGAGCGACCAAGAGTTCTGCGCGCTGGCCTCTCCGTTTCTGGAGAGGAGCGGAATTATTCTTTATGCTGAGAATAAAGAACAGTTGTTGCGCGCGGCCCCGTTTTTGAAATTACGGTGCGCAACGCTTGCAGACATCGTTGACGCCGCCGCGTTTCTTTTTCTGAAACGCCCTCTTGTTGTCGAAGGCAAAGCGGCCAAACCGCTCAAAAAGGACGGCGCCGCGGAGATGCTGAGAGCCGCCGACGACGCATTAGGGAATGACGACGTTTGGTTAACGGCCGCAGCGATTAACGACCGCCTTCAGCAACTCGCCGAGGAAAAAGGCGTCGGTTTCGGCGCGATCGGCCCCCCATTGCGCGCAGCGCTGACGGGCGGCAAGCCTTCGCCGGCTATCGGCGAGGTGCTATACAGCCTCGGACCCGCCGAATCACGGGCCCGAATCCGTGATCAAATCCACTGAGGTCGGCTCTGGCGTATAGGGCATAAAATAGTATTATGTGCGCTGCAGCAAAAAAGTTGCCGCGCCGCAAACAAAGCAAGGGCTTGATGAATGAAAAGCGAACTCAACCAGACCTCTAGCGCCAGCATTACGTACAAAGGCGAGACGAAGGAGTTCCCCGTGTTTTCCGCGACCGCCGGCCCGGACGTCATCGACATCCGCAAATTTTACGGTCAAACCGGCGCATTCACCTTCGATCCCGGCTTCACTTCCACGGCGAGCTGCGAATCAAAAATCACCTTCATCGACGGCGACGAAGGCGTGCTGCTTTATCGCGGATATCCGATTGATCAGCTTGCGGAAAACTCAGATTTTCTCGAAGTCGCTTATCTTCTTTTAAATGGTGAATTGCCGGACGAGCAGCAGCGCGATTGGTTCGATAACTCGATTACGCGCCACACCATGGTTCACGAGCAACTCAAGAATTTCTACAGCGGTTTCCGTCGGGACGCGCACCCGATGGCGATCATGGTCGGCGTCGTCGGCGCCCTGTCGGCGTTCTATCACGACTCAACGGATATCAACGATCCTAAACAACGCCTTGTCGCCACCCATCGCATGATCGCCAAAATGCCGACGATTGCAGCGATGGCTTATAAATACTCGATCGGACAGGCTTTTGTTTTCCCCCGCAACGATCTCGACTACACATCAAACTTCATGCGCATGTGCTTCGCCGTGGGCGCTGAAGACTTTGAGTGCAACAAGGTCCTGTGCGACGCGCTCGACAAGATTTTCATTCTGCATATGGATCACGAGCAGAACGCATCGACGTCAACGGTGCGCCTTGCCGGATCGTCCGGGGCCAATCCGTTCGCCTGCATTGCGGCGGGCATCGCATCGCTGTGGGGACCGGCCCATGGCGGCGCAAACGAAGCGGCCCTCAATATGCTTGAGGAGATCGGCACCACCGACCGCATTCCTGAATATATCGCCCGGGCGAAAGACAAGTCCGATCCGTTCCGCCTGATGGGCTTTGGGCACCGCGTTTACAAGAACTACGACCCACGCGCCAAGGTGATGCGCGCCGCCTGTCACGAAGTGCTCGACGCTCTGGGCGTGCGCGAAGAACCGCTGTTGCAGGTGGCGATGGAGCTTGAGCGGATTGCGCTTGAGGACGAGTATTTCGTTGACAAGAAGCTGTATCCGAATATCGACTTCTATTCAGGCATCACCCTGCGCGCGCTCGGTTTCCCGACGGATATGTTCACCGTGCTGTTCGCCCTGGCGAGAACGGTCGGCTGGATCGCTCAGTGGTCGGAAATGATTGAAGATCCCAACCAAAAGATCGGGCGACCGCGCCAGATTTACACCGGCAAGCCGCATCGCGACTATGTTTCCCTGCAAAGCCGCCGCAAGGATTAGGATTGCGTTGTAACGCAGCTCAATGACCGGTTTTCATCCCTTCGAATTTGAAGGGCCGGTGGAATACTATGACGTTGGAAGCGACCGCTACCGGTATACGGTCGTGTTCGTTCCAACGGCGATTCTCAAAAAATTGCCCCTTAAGGAGCACCCGCGCCTTCGGATTGAAGGCGAGATTAACGACATTCCCATTGAGGCAAGTCTTACGCCGGCGAAGGGCCGGTACTATGTGCTTCTCTCGCGCAAATTTCTAAAAGAAATAGAATCCGCCGTCGGCGATCTTGTCTTCGTTCGCTTTTCAGTTGGCGATCAAGACGCGGTCGACACGCCGGAGGTTTTGCAGGAAGCCTTGCGCAAAAATCGAAAAATGCAAACTCTGTGGGACAAACAAACCGCCGGCAAACAACGTGGACTAGCGTATCGCGTCGCATCGGCGAAGAGACCGGAAACGCAGCAAAAGCGCATTGCAGAGGTGTTTGATATCCTTACCGGCAAGCGCGATGCTTACGGCAAGCTGGTGCGATAAAGACGCCTGCAAGGCATTCAATCTTCGTCGGTGAAAATCCTGTCGCCGACATAAACATCGCCGCCGCCCTTGTGGACGATGCGTCCGCTGACCGAACGCATGCGCACTTCGGACGAGCCGTAAAGGCGCAATTCGGGTTGCGCCGCCTGGCCGCCGAAATAAACGCCGCCGGAGCCGTCGATCGTCGCCTTTAGCTTGTCCGCGCGTCCGCTTTTCACCGCGGCGCCGCCCGATCCCGCGATACGCACCGTCATCGGTCCGTTCAGGCGCGTCGCGCGCACGACGCCGGAACCTGCGATGGAAACATCGAGCATGCCGTCAATATCGCCGAGAATGACATCGCCCGGCCCTGCGATGTCGACATCGGCCATGGCCACATCGCCGGCCATGACGTCCGCATCGCCCGATACGTCGATTTCAAGCCCCGACGCAACGTCGCCCATAACCAGCCGGCTGCCGTGAATGACGCCCACCGACGCCTCTTCCACATTCGCCGTTTCGCCGTAAACATAACAGGCGTCGAGCCCTAAACGCCCGTCCAAGCGCTCCATTTTGAGCTTCATGCGCGCGTCGATGAAATCGACATCCCCCTTCACCGGCATGGAAACGACGATTGTCGGAAAGTCTTCGAAAAACGCGTCGTCGACCGGCTCCCCGTCGGAGGCTTCGCGATCCTTGCGCAGGTTGACCGTGCGCGTGATCCGGTCATCGCAGCAGTTTTTGTCCTCATCGTCGGCCCAGCGCTCGCCGGTCACCATGACGACGCCGTCTTTTTCGATTACTTCAATCGCTGCAAATTTTTTGCCTTGGCGGATCTCAATGTCGATCTCATCGCCGTTGGTGGTGGTGATCTCCACTGCGCCGGTAATGTCCTGAAATGAGATTTTGTTTGTTTCAAATGTAGCGGCCTTTGCGATCGCCAGCAGCGAGAACCCGCCGATTGCGGTGGAAATTGCAAAAACTGAAAAAGATCTGCATGTCATGTAACCCTACCTGGACCGGACCGGCCCCACGCGCTTAACCCTAGCGAGATGATAGCAAATCCCGCGCCGAGACGGCCATTAACTTTCTCGCCGTTCATACCCGGCCAGAATCTCCGCAACCCAGCGTGCTGCGATCAACGCCGTGACGTCCGAGACATCCAGCGCGGGATCAAATTCTGTTAGGTCGACAGCGCGCACTTTCGGATGCGCCGCGCCGATCCGCGCCGCCCGAAAGAACGCATCAGTCGTCATGCCTCCCGGACGGGCGCCCGGCGCGCCCGGGGCCAGGCCTCTTTCGATCACGTCAATGTCGAAATCAATGTACAGCGCGTCGCAACGCTCCGCCAAAAGGTCGAGCGATTCCGTCATCACCGCTGCAACGCCGCGACGACGGCAGTCGGCCATGGTGTAAATCCGGTTGCCGGCGGCGCGCGCGGCGTCATGCATGTATTTCGCATTGGCGAAGGGGGCGATTCCGATTTGGGCGATATTCTCCCCCGGCATCCCGTCATCCAACAACGCCTGCACCGGATTGCCGTTGCTGAGCCCCTCCGCGGTGTCGCGCATGTCGAAATGCGCATCGAGGGTGATCAGACCGATCCGCGACAAGTCCGCATCCAGCGCGTGTACGCCGGGCCGCGTTACAGCGTTGTTGCCGCCTAGCATGATGGTCAGGTCATGGCTCCGGACGAGCGACCGCAGGCTCTCCCGGATCGGCGCGAAGCCATCGGACAAAGTGAGACCCGCTACATCGAGATCGCCCGCATCGCGAATCCCCGCCGACAGGTCGCGGCCTGTTTCAATGTCATACGTTCCCATGCGCCTCAGCGCCGCCCGGACCGTCTCCGGCGCGCGATCGCAGGCGCCCGGCGTGACCGAGCCCTGCGCCACGGGCGCGCCGACAAGGGCGACTTTTTCGGCGCCAGCGCCCATGAGTCCCGAAATAGAACGCCATTCTTTCACCGGCGCATCATCCGCCAGTCGGCGTTTGTTCACAAGAGGCGCAAAACGCGGCTATAGGGTGTTCATGTGGGATACGCTGTTCATAAACGCCGAAGTCGCGACCATGCGCGACGACGAAGGGGTCCCATACGGGCTCATCTCTGACGCCGCAGTCGCCGTCGAAAACGGGGAGATCGCCTGGGTCGGGCCGGTGGTCGACATCGCGGAGAACATTGCCGACTTGGCTCGCGAGATCCATGACGTCGAGGGCGACCTCCTAACGCCGGGCCTCATCGACTGCCACACGCACCTCGTCTACGCCGGCGAACGCAGCGGCGAGTTCGAAGCCAGGCTTCTGGGCGAGTCCTATGAAAGCATCGCCCGGGACGGCGGCGGCATTCGCGCGACGGTGGAAGCCACTCGCGCCGCCAGCGCCGAAGACCTCTTTGACGCGGCGGTGACGCGCCTGGACGATCTCTTGTCGGAAGGGGTAACGACGGTCGAGGTAAAGTCCGGCTACGGCCTCGACTCCGATACCGAGATGAAAATGCTGCATGTGGCCCGCGCGCTCGAAGATGAGCGATATGTCCGTGTTCGAACGACCTTCCTCGGCGCTCACGCGCTGCCGCCCGAATTCGACGACGCTGACGCCTATATCGATCATGTGTGCAACGACATGCTTCCGGCTGCGCACGCGGCGGGACTCGTCGACAGCGTCGACGGGTTTTGCGAGACTATCGGCTTTTCGCCGGCGCAGATTGAAAAGGTGCTGCTCAAGGCGAAGGACCTCGGATTGCCGGTCAGGTTGCATGCCGAACAACTGTCAGATCAGGGCGGCGCCAAACTGGCCGCTCAGCTGGGCGCCCTGTCTGTCGATCATCTTGAGTATCTGAAACCCGAAGACGCCGCGGTCCTCGCGGAAGCGGGCACTGTCGCCACGCTGTTGCCCGGCGCATTTTACTATTTGCGCGAGACAAAGCTGCCGCCGGTTCAGGCGCTTCGGGACGCCGGCGTGGATATCGCCGTCGCCACCGACTGTAATCCCGGGTCCTCGCCCATGACATCCATATTGCTGGCGATGAATATGGCGGCGACGCTGTTTCAATTGACCGCCGAGGAAGCGCTGGCGGGCGCCACGCGAAACGCGGCGAAGGCGCTTGGGCTAGACGACACCGGCGAAATCCGGATCGGCAACCGCGCCGATCTTTGCATCTGGGATGCGCGGCGGCCGTCGGAGCTTGTGGCGTCGATCGGACAGAACCCGCTGCTTGTTCGGGTTTTCGGAGGCGACATATGCCCGTAACGCTCACGCCGGGCGACGTGACGCTCGCCCAATTAGAAGCGATTTATCGCAACGGCGAGCCAGCTGTTCTTGATCCGTCGGCGAAGCAGGGCATTGATTTTTCTGCAGACAGAATTGCGAGCGTCGCCGCGGGGGCCGATCCCGTATACGGCGTTAACACAGGGTTTGGGAAACTCGCCAACAAGCGCATCGCGCCGGAAGATGTCGAAACCCTCCAGCGCAATCTGATTTTGTCCCATTGCGCCGGCGTCGGCGAAGCACTGAGCGAAGGCGTCACGCGACTGGTCATGGCGCTGAAACTGATCTCGCTCGGGCGGGGGGTCTCCGGCGTTCGATATGACGTTGTCGATCAACTCGAAAAGATGCTCGCGCAGGAGGTGCTGCCGATTATTCCCAGCCAGGGCTCGGTCGGCGCCTCAGGCGATCTCGCGCCGCTCGCCCATATGGCGGCGGTGATGATGGGCGAAGGCGAGGCAACCTATCGCGGCGACAGAATGCCGGCGAAAAATGCGCTGGCGGCCGCCAACCTAAAACCCATCACGCTCGCCGCGAAAGAAGGGTTGGGCCTCATCAACGGGACGCAGGTCTCTACCGCGCTGGCGCTGAAAGGACTGTTCGACGCGTGGCGAGCCACGCAAGCTGCGCTTGTGACGGGCGCCATGTCGACCGACGCCGCGATGGGTTCCGCGGCGCCCTTCCGCCCGGAAGTCCACGAAGTGCGCGGTCATCAGGGCCAGATCGACGCCGCCGCGTTCCTGCGCGCCGTCATGGACGGTTCTGAGATCAGAGAGAGCCATCGCAACGACGACGACCGGGTCCAGGATCCTTATTGCATCCGGTGTCAGCCGCAGGTGATGGGCGCATGCATCGATCTCCTCCGACAGGCGGCCAAAACGCTGCAGATCGAATCCAATGCGGCCACAGACAATCCGCTCGTTTTCAAGGACGGCGCGATTATTTCAGGCGGCAACTTCCATGCGGAACCGGTCGCGTTCGCCGCGGATCAGGTCGCCCTCGCCGTCGCCGAGATCGGATCCATTGCGCAACGGCGCATTGCGTTGATGGTCGACCCCACCCTGTCCTACGGCCTGCCCGCTTTCCTGACGCCTGAGCCCGGATTGAATTCCGGTTTCATGATCGCGGAAGTCACCTCCGCCGCATTGATGAGCGAGAACAAACAGCGCGCGGCGCCCGCATCCGTCGATTCAACGCCGACATCGTGCAACCAAGAGGACCACGTCTCCATGGCCTGTCACGCGGCGCGGCGGCTGGGGCCGATGACAGACAACCTTTTTCGCATTGTCGGCATTGAACTGCTGACCGCGACGCAGGGCATTGAAATGCGCGCGCCACTGAAGACAAGCCCTGCATTGGTCCGCGTTATCGCCAAAGTCCGCACACAAGTCCCGGCGCTTGTCGGCGACCGCTTTATGGCGAATGATCTATCGACCGCCGCAGACATGGCGGCGAACGACGCCGTCGCAACTGAGCCAACACTGCAACTCTTATGACCAATCCACGCCACAATATCAGAACAGTTCGCGCCGACACCGGCGCTGACATCTCCGCCAAGCATTGGACGACCGAGGCGCCGATGCGCATGCTGATGAATAATCTAGACCCGGACGTTGCTGAAAATCCGCACGAACTGGTCGTCTATGGCGGAATCGGACGCGCAGCGCGCACCTGGAACGATTTCGACAAAATCGTCGCCGCGTTGAAGGCGCTGGATGAAGACGAAACCCTGTGCGTTCAATCGGGCAAACCGGTCGGCGTCTTCAAGACTCACAAAGACGCGCCGCGGGTGCTGATTGCGAACTCGAATATCGTGCCCCATTGGGCCGATTGGGATCATTTCAACGACCTCGATCGCAAGGGCCTGATGATGTACGGCCAGATGACCGCAGGGTCTTGGATCTACATCGGGTCCCAGGGAATTGTTCAGGGCACCTATGAAACGTTTAAGGAGGCCGGCCGCCAGCACTACAACGGCGATCTTTCGGGCAAGTGGATCCTGACCGCAGGCCTCGGCGGCATGGGCGGCGCCCAGCCCCTCGCCGCCGTTCTCGCCGGCGCATCCTGTCTTGCGGTCGAGTGCAACGAAGACTCCATCGATTTCAGGTTGCGCACGAAATATGTAGACGAAAAGGCGACCAGTCTCGACGAGGCGCTCGACATGATTGCGCGCTGGACGAAGGCGGGCGAAGCGAAGTCCGTCGGCCTTCTGGGCAACGCCGCCGATATCTTTCCGGAGCTCGCGGCGCGAGCAAAGAGCGATCCCAAGGCAAGGCCGGACATCGTCACCGACCAGACTTCCGCCCATGACGTTGTCAACGGTTATCTCCCGCAAGGGTGGACGGTTGCAGAATGGAAAGAAAAGCGGGAAACCGCGCCGAAAGAAGTGGAGCGCGCGGCGCGCGCATCGATCAAAATACATGTCCAGGCGATGCTCGATTTCTGGAACGCCGGCATACCGACCCTTGATTACGGCAACAACATTCGCCAGGTCGCAAAAGATGAAGGTCTTGAACACGCCTTCGATTTTCCGGGTTTTGTCCCCGCCTATGTGCGGCCCCTCTTCTGCCGCGGCGTCGGACCGTTCCGCTGGGCCGCGCTTTCAGGGGACCCGGAGGACATCTACAAAACAGACGCCAAGGTGAAAGAGCTGATCCCCGACGATCCGCATCTCCACAATTGGCTCGACATGGCGCGCGAGCGCATTGCGTTCCAGGGATTGCCCGCGCGCATTTGCTGGGTTGGTCTCGGTCAACGCCATCGCCTCGGCCTCGCCTTTAACGAGATGGTCAAGTCGGGCGAACTCTCAGCGCCCGTCGTCATCGGCCGCGATCACCTGGATTCCGGTTCTGTCGCATCGCCCAACCGCGAAACCGAAGCCATGAAAGACGGATCCGACGCGGTTTCGGACTGGCCGCTCTTAAACGCCCTTCTCAACACCGCCTCCGGCGCCACGTGGGTGTCCCTGCATCATGGCGGCGGGGTCGGCATGGGATTTTCCCAGCACGCCGGCATGGTGACCGTCGCCGACGGCACCGACGACGCAGCGCGCAGGCTGGAGCGCGTTCTCTGGAATGATCCGGCGACGGGCGTCATGCGTCACGCAGACGCCGGCTATGAGATCGCCGCGGACTGCGCGCGCGAGCATGGCCTCAAGCTTCCCGGCCTCTCCTGAAGCTGATGCCGTTTCTGTCCGTCAACGGCATTGACCTGCACTACGCGACGGCCGGCGACGGCCCGCCGCTTTTAATGATCGCCGGTTTCGCCAGCGATCACGTTAGCTGGGCGCCGGTCGCCCCTGCCCTTGCGAAAGCCCGGCGACTGATCATGCCGGACAATCGCGCCTCCGGGCAAACGCTCGCCGTCGGCGCGCCCGTATCTCTTCATCATTATGCGGAAGACTGTCTGGCGCTTATTGACCGGTTGGGGCTGAAAACCGTCGACGTCCTCGGTCACTCCATGGGCGGCGTCATTGCGATGGAAATGGCCGCGACATGGCCCGACCGGGTCGGCAAACTTGTCCTGGCGGCGACCGCACCGTCGGTTTCCGCTCATTCGCGGGATGTCATCAAGAGCTTGACGGCCCTGCGCGAAGCCGGTGCGCCGGAAGCGGACTGGACACGCAACTTTTTTACATGGCTGTTTCAGCCCGCTTTCTTCGACGACGCGCGAGCCGTCGACGCAGCCGTCGGCATGGCGATGGGATACCCTAATCGGCAATCGCCGGCGGACATGCGCCGCCAGTGCGACGCGATGGACAACATCGATCTGCGGAACAAGCTTTCCTCAATCACGGCGGACACGCTCATCCTCGCCGGCGGAAAGGACCTCTTGTTTCCCCTTGATCAGGTCGAAACCGCCTTCGCCAAAACGCCGTTCCGCATCGAAGTGGTCGGCGACGCCGCGCATTCCATTCATTGGGACGAGCCGGCCCTCTTTGCCCACGCCGTCTCAGAATTCCTACAAAAATCAGTCTATTAGGCGCTGGCCGCGAGATAAGAATTGTAATCTTGGCGTAAATCCTCTATCTCAATCCTTGCGAGCCGATCAGCGCGCCAAAGTCGAGAAAAATGACCGTTTCAAATTAAAGAAACGCGGCGCTGCTCCGGGATACGCTTTGGCGGACGAGAAAAATGGCCGCTAAAGGGCGATCAACGCACCATTCCAAAGTCTGAAGCGTTTCGAGAAAAACGCGCGCATTCATGCTTTACCGCTACGTAAAGGCCATTGCTCATGTCTCATGTGAAGCCGGTTCGCCGAACAAATGTCGCCGATATTCGAAACCGCAAGAACGGCGAACCGATCGTTTGCCTGACCGCTTATACCTCGATGATGACGGAGATCCTCGACCCTTATGTTGATCTCATTCTCGTCGGCGATTCCGTTGGGACCGTTCTTCACGGCCACGACTCGACCATTCCGGTCACTCTCGATGAGATGATTTTTCACGCACGGTCCGTGAAGCGCGCATCGCCGACATCGCTTCTAGTGGTTGACTTGCCCTTCGGCAGCTACGAGGCAAGCCCGCAACAAGCGTACGAAACGGCGTCGCGCGTCCTGAAAGAAACCGGCGCAGACACAGTGAAACTCGAAGGCGGCGTAACGCAGGCGGCGTCCATTCGATTTCTCGCCGAACGCGGCGTTCCGGTCATGGCCCATATCGGGCTGCGCCCCCAGGCCGTGCGCGCAACAGGCGGCTACCGGATCGTCGGCAAGACCGAGGAAGAAACGGCGAACCTTATCGCCGACGCCGATGCAGTGACCGAAGCCGGCGCGTTTTGCGTTGTCCTGGAAGGCGTTATCGAGAGCCTGGCGCGCGAAATTACCGATCGCATCAGCATACCAACCATCGGCATTGGCGCCTCTCCGGCATGCGACGGGCAGATTCTTGTTACCGAAGACATGCTTGGCTATTTCGATCGTACGGCGAAATTTGTCCGCCGGTTTGCAAATCTTCGCGAGACAATAGATCAGGCGGTTTCGGCATACGCGGACGACGTGCGCGGGCGCCGCTTTCCGGGCGAAAGCGAAACCTACGTCAAACCCGCCGGCGAGAAATCCAATGTTACGCGCATCAATCGTTCCTAGTTGGACCCGCGGCGACATTATCGATAAGCCGCGTTTCGCCCATCCAGGCGGCGGCGAGAATTCGCGCGGGGCGGTCAGCGCGATCAATGTCAACAAGCGAGTCCCGGTCAACCAGATGGACGTAGTCAACCTTCGAGAATCCGGCGGCGCGGAGATCCGCTTCCACTTGCACACCGATGTCCGCCCACAGCGCGTTCCGCGCGGCATCCGCGGCGGCCGACAGCGCCTTGAACAACGCCGGCGCGGCCGCTCTTTCGCTCCCGGACAGATAAAGGTTGCGCGACGACATGGCGAGACCATCGGACTCGCGAACGATCGGCGCGCCGACAATCTCAACATCGATATCAAGATCGCGAACAAAACGTCGGATCACCGCGAGTTGTTGGAAGTCCTTTTCGCCGAAAACCGCAATATCCGGCCGCGTGATCATCAGCAGTTTTGTGACAATGGTCGCAACGCCGTCGAAGAAATGCGGGCGCGTCAGCGCACAGTGATTCTCGCCAACGCCGGCCACAGATACGGTCGTCGAAAAGTCATCGGCGAACAACGACGCACGTTCGGGCGTAAAACACGCGTCGCACCCGCGCTTTTTCAGTTTCGACAGGTCGCCCTCGAAATCTCGGGGATAGGTGTCGAAGTCTTCGCCGGGCGCAAACTGAAGCGGATTGACAAATATCGTGGCCACAACCCGCGTCGCATGCGCGCGAACGACGTCAACAAGCGACAAATGCCCTTCATGCAGGGCGCCCATGGTGGGAACCAGGGCGACGCGCTCGCCGGCTTCGCGCCACGAGTCGACGAGCGATCGAACTTCGTTCTTGGTTTCTACGACAAGCATGCCTCGATCTCCCACGGAAGCGTGAACCGAAACGGGTTCAGCGCAGCTAGCACAAACGCGAATTCATCGCTATACGCCGCCGCCAAGCGGCCCCCAACCTGGAGACTCTAACCGATGTTGCTTTCCATGATGCGCGCAAAATTGCACAGCGCCACCGTTACCGAATGCGACCTTCACTATGAAGGCTCATGTGCGATTGACGAAAACCTTCTCGAAGCGTCGGGCATGTTGGTGAACGAGGAGATCCATATCTGGAACGTCAACAGCGGCGCCCGGATCGTGACCTATATCATTCCTGGAGAACGCGGTTCCGGGGCCATCGCCGTCAACGGCGCCGCCGCACGCCATTTTGCAAAAGGCGACAAGGTCATCATCGCAAGTTTTGCGCAGATGTCTCATGAGGAAGCGCGCGAACACAAACCCTGCGTTGTCATCCTCGGCGAGGGCAATCAAATCGAGTCTGTGAAGTCCTGACGCTGAAAGTCAGGCCACGCAGCGTCCAGAAAAGCTTCGTAGAGCCTGCGCAAGGCGGGCGCCTTTTCCAGCGCCTCCAGGTTCGCCGCTACTGTGGTTTCATCACGGCGGGCCACCGGCCCTGTCAGCGAATCCGCCGGAGACTCAAGAAACCGATCAACGAGGCTTTGAAGATAAACGCCCATGATATCGCGGGCGGCCCGTTCTGACAGCTGCTCAAAAGACGGCGCAGTCTGATTCCACGTGAACGCGGGAAGATTACCGCTTAGAACCGCGAGCGCATGGTAAAAGGCGCGATCTGCGTCCGCGATAACGAAACTTGGATTGGATGCGCCGGGGAACACGTCCTGGAAGGACGGGCCGGCCGCCGGACACGCAAAAGCAATCTTCTCCATCGCCGCCGCGTCGACCAGGGTTGCCGGAAAGGAGTAAAGCGGATGGTATCCGTACATCCCTTCAACGGCGGCGGCGCCGGAAAAGTGAATAGCCGTCTTCTCGGCGAGCAGGTCGCGCCATGCCTCCCGCCACGCGGGCAGTTTCCCGTCCGGGATCGCCGCAGCGACGATATCCGCCGTCTGAACGACACGTAGGCAATGATCGCGGTGCGTTTCAGCGTCGTTCCGCGTTACGATGTCGACCGAATGACCCAGGCGCCTCAGATAAGCCGCCATATTGGCGCCAACCCGGCCGTTGCCGAATATCACATACCGCATGCTGACGGCCCCTTTTCTTGATCCTTAGACGAAGCCTGATAGATTCGTATTTCCTCGTCCGGCGGATCTTACCACCAGAATGCGCGCAATCGATATCTTGCACACAGGTTTGCGAATTGCGGCGTTTGTCCTGGCCCTTTTCGGTTCCGCACTCGCCGCCGGGGTTCTCAGGGTCGGGGTCCAGCTTGAGCCGCCCAATCTCGATCCGACCAGCGGCGCCGCAGCGGCCATAGACGAAATTGTCTACGCTAACGTCTTTGAGGGATTGACGCGCGTCAACGAAGACGGGTCGGTGTCTCCGCTCCTTGCAACGTCGTGGACCGTTTCCGAGGACGGCCGCATTTATGAGTTTTTGCTGCGCCGGAACGTGCTTTTTCATGACGGCGCCCCGCTAACCGCGAGAGACGTAAAGTTCTCGCTGGAACGGGCGGGCGCGCCGGATTCGACGAATGCGCAGCGCGCTATTTTTTCAGCCATCCGACACGTTCATGTCGTAGACGATCATCATATTCGCGTCGAGTTGGCGGAGCCTCTGGGCGCATTGCCGCTTTACCTTGGCTGGGGCGACGCTGTTATCGTTTCAGAAAAAACCGCAGCGTCGAATGCCATCATGCCCGTGGGAACGGGACCCTTTCAATTCCGGAGTTGGCGCAAAGGCGCTTCTGTGTTGTTGGAGCGCAACGACGCCTATTGGGGCGATCGACCCCAGCTTGATGGAGTCAACTTTGTCTTTATTCCCGACCCGGCGGCGGCGTTCGCCGCCCTCATGGCGGGCGACGTCGACGGCTTTCCGAATTATCCGGCGCCGGAGAATTTGGCGCTTCTCGAACGGGACGAGCGTTTTCAGATACTCACCGGCACCAGCGAAGGCGAGATTATTCTCGCCGTCAACAATGCAGCGGCGCCGTTTGACGACAAACGCGTCCGTCAAGCGCTGAACCACGCGATCGACAAACAGGCCCTCATCGACGGCGCGCTCTACGGGTACGGCCAACCCATCGGCAGTCACTTCCCGCCCCACCATCCGGCTTATGTGGATCTGTCGGGTCGCTATCCGTACGATCCTGACCGCGCACGCGCACTACTCGCGGAAGCCGGATATCCAAACGGCTTCGACGCCACCATTATCTTGCCGCCTCCCGCATACGCCCGGCGCTCAGGAGAGGTCATCGCCGCGCAGCTCGCCGAGATTGGAGTGCGGGTCAGGCTGCAAAACATCGAATGGGCGCAATGGTTGGAGCAAGTATTCTCCAACAAAGGCTATGCGCTGACCATTGTCGCCCATACTGAACCCCTTGATATCGATATCTACGCGAGAGAGAATTACTACTTTCAATACGCGAATGAACAGTTTCGCTCCGTGATCGCAGCCTTGCGCGCGGAGGCGAATAGCGACGACCGGTCAGCGCTTCTCAAACAAGCGCAGGAGATCATCGCCGAAGACGCGGTCAATGTCTTCTTGGCGTCGGGACCAAAAATCGGCGTGTGGCGACATGAGGTAAACGGCGTTTGGCGAAATGCGCCGGTGCAAGCCAATGACATGACCCTCGCCGACGTGGACGGTCGCGCGCCCTTTACGTTCCAACACCAGTCAGCGTCGACCTTTCCTCTTGTTCCCGTGCTGATCTTGATCGCCGGCGGGCTCATTGCCGTTGTCGGTTGGCGCGCCAAAGCCAGCCCTGCATTTCTCTTGGCGCGTGCGGGCTCGATGATACTCACGCTGTTTGCGGCGTCAGTATTCATTTTCCTGATGCTCGAGATCGCCCCGGGCGACCCAGCTGCTTTTATGATGGGCGTTAATGCCGACCCGGAGGCGATCCAGGCGCTGCGAGCCGAATTGGGTCTCGATCGATCAGCGTTCACTCGTTACGTCGACTGGTTTGGCGGCGTCGTCCGCGGCGATTTCGGCGAGAGCTACACATATCGCGTTCCGGTGGCGGAGCTGATCGCCGAACGACTTTGGATCTCCTTGCCCCTTGCCGTCATCGCCTTCGCGATTTCAACGGCCATCGGCATTCCCGCCGGTTTTTTCGCTGCGTCCCACCAAGACAAGCGATCGGGACGCGTCGTTCGTTCACTGGCGCAGGCCGGCGTGGCGGTTCCAAACTTCTGGTTCGCCATCCTGCTCGTATCGGTGTTTGCCGTTACCTTCAGATGGTTTTCAGCGGGCGGATTTCCGGGGTGGGAAAACGGCGTCGGGCCTGCATTAAAGGCGCTCATATTGCCGGCTGTCGCTCTCGCCCTGCCCCAGGCGGCGATCCTGACGCAAATCATGCGCTCATCCATGCTCGAAACGATGCAAAAGGACTATATTCGCACTGCGCGAGCAAAAGGCCTTAGACGCAATGACGCGTTGCGTCGCCATGGCCTTCGTAACGCGCTCATACCTGTACTGACGATTTTGGGGCTACAGTTCGCTTTCCTGATCGCCGGCGGCGTGATCATCGAAAACGTGTTCTATTTGCCTGGCCTCGGACGCCTGGTCTTTCAGGCGATTGCACAGCGCGACCTTGTTGTCGTCAAGGGCGTGGTCGTAATGCTGGTGTTTGTCGTGGTGTTCGCCGCTTATCTTGTTGATCTCGCCTACGCGGCAGCCGATCCGCGACTTCGAAAGGGAGGCGCACGGTGAGCCGGCCCGTCCGAACAGCAACATATGCCGGCGCCGGCGTCACCGGCCTGTTTCTGGCCGCCGCGCTCATCTCATTCTTCTGGACGCCCCACGATATCGGCGCTCTCAATATCGGCGAACGCCTTCAGCCGCCGTCGCCTGCATATTGGCTGGGAACTGATCCTCTCGGCCGAGACGTTCTTTCCATCCTGATGGCGGGCGCGCGGGTTTCCATTGCCGTCGCCTTTTTCGCTTTGGGAATTGGCATGGGGATCGGCGTTCCGCTCGGACTGGCGGCAGGCGCCTATACCGGACCGACGGATGAGGCGGTCATGCGCTTCAGCGATCTTGTCTTTGCGTTTCCGGCGCTCATTCTCGCCATCATTATCGCCGCGGTGTTTGGGGCCGGCGCCTACACTGTTGTTATCGCCGTCGGCGTTTTCAATATCCCGGTCTTTGCACGGCTGACCCGAGGCGCTTCACTCCCGCTTTGGAAAACCGGCTTCGTTCTCGCGGCTCGATCCGCGGGCAAGTCCCGCGCCCGAATTGCGGTTGAACACATCCTACCGAACATAGCGGCCGTTCTGGTTGTTCAGGGAACGATCCAGTTCTCCCTGGCGATTCTGGCGGAAGCGGGCCTCTCTTACGTCGGCCTGGGCGTTCAACCGCCAAACGCGAGCTGGGGCCGAATGCTGGCGGAAAGTCAAACCCTTGCCGCCGCCGCGCCCTGGCTCGCCGTTTTTCCCGGACTCGCCATCTTTCTGTTTGTATTTGGTTTAAACCTGCTTGGTGAAAGCGTGCGGAGACGCTTCGACCTGGGCAGTCAGCGAGCGTTGCTGTGACGATTGTTCTCGACATCCAGGACCTTCGACTGTCGATTGATAATCGTTCAATCTTGGACGGCGTCTCTCTCGCATTATCGGCAGGCAAAATTACCGCACTGGTTGGACGATCCGGCTCTGGCAAATCGATGACGGCTTTCGCGACAATGGGTTTGCTGCCCAGGTCGGCGCGCGTGAACGGGGATCTGTTTTTTGAAAAGCGGAACTTGGCCTTGCTCAATGACGCTGACATGAGCGCCCTGCGCGGCGCGTCAATCTCGATGATCTTTCAAGAGCCGATGACAGCGTTAAATCCGTTGCAGACCATCGAAAACCAGATTGCGGAGGTGTTTCTCACGCACCAAAGCCTCACCGCGGACGATGCTCGCGGCAAGGCGCATGACCTTCTTGAGCGCGTCGGCATGGCGCCGAGCACGCTTTCCCCTGAACGGTATCCCCACGAGCTATCAGGCGGGCAACGCCAACGGGTCATCATCGCCATGGCCCTCGCATTGAAGCCGTCGATCGTCATGGCCGATGAGCCGACCACCGCCCTTGATGCGTCGACGCAGCGCGACATCCTCGAACTTCTCAAGTCGTTGTGTGTGGACGACAACATCGCCCTGATGCTGATCACTCACGACCTGGCTGTCGTCGCCGACATTGCGGACGACATCGCCGTGATCCAGAAAGGCCGGATTATCGAGCAGGCGCCGAAGACCGACATCGCAAAAAAGGTCTCCGAGGGCGCCTATTCCGAACTCATGGGCGCCAGGCAGGCCACGCCTCAGACAACGCCTCCGCGTTCTCAGAGACGGCCTGTTCTGCGCGTTTCAGACCTCTCTTGCGCTTATCCGAAACACGCATCAGGACTTTACTTCAAGAAAGAGCGCTTTCTCGCAGTTAAGGATGTGTCGCTGGCGGTCGAAGCCGGCGAATGTCTCGGCATTGTCGGCGAGTCGGGATCCGGCAAATCCACGCTCGCCCGGGCGCTTGTCGGTCTGGAGTCTTTGGCCGCCGGCGAGATCGAAATCGATGGCGCATCGGTAAACGTCAAACGAAAGACGGACATGTTGCGCCTCTGGCGCCAAATCCAGATCGTTTTTCAAGACCCTTATTCGAGTTTCAATCCCCGCCACACCGTCGCGCAGATCGTTTCAGAGCCGCTGCATTTGCTCGGGCAGACCTTGACCGCGGCCGCGCGACGCGAGCGTGTGACGGACGCGCTTGAATCTGTCGGCCTGAAAGCGGAGCATGCCGCGCGGTCGCCTGATGCGTTTTCCGGCGGGCAGCGCCAGCGCATCGCGCTGGCGCGCGCCCTCATCATTAATCCCTCACTGATCATCCTCGATGAAGCGACCTCCGCCCTCGACTCCGCTGCGCGAAACCGTGTCTTGTCTTTGCTGTCCGACTTGCGCGTTTCACGGGGCGTCAGTCTTCTCTTCATTTCCCACGACCTCGCCGTTATCCGCGGCGTCGCCAATCGAATCGCAGTGATGAAGTCCGGCGAAATCATCGAGACCGGTGCGACAGAAGAGATCTTCTCCCATCCGCGCCATGACTATACGAGAAAGCTCGTCGCCGCAGCGGAAGAATTGGCCGCTGCGTTAGACAATCTGCGCTCCGGCGCTTTATAAGTCTGTGCCCAAAGGAGCGATTGTTGCTGAAAACCGGACCCCGCAATCTGATCACGGACGTGGAGGGCGTCGCCGTCGGCAACGCTGCGTGCGACAAAACAAAGTCAGGCGTCACTGTCCTGCGCTGCGCGCGCCCGTTTGTCGCCGCCGTCGACCTGCGCGGCGGCGCGCCGGCGACGCGGGAAATTAATGTTCTGAACGCTGAAAATCTTGTCGGCCGCGCAGACGCGATTGCGCTTTCCGGCGGGTCGGTTTTCGGTCTCGCCGCGGCTGACGGGGCGACCCAGTTTCTCAGTCGCGCCAATGTCGGTTTGCGTCTTACCGAATCGAGTCCCGCGATCCCGATCGTGCCGGCCGCATCGCTCCACGATCTTGGCAATGACGGCGACAAGGACTGGGGGGAAACCTCGCCTTATTCTGCGCTTGGTGCGGAAGCCTGCGAGGCGGCGGGCGACGATTTCCAACTGGGGTCGGTTGGGGCCGGAACCGGCGCCATGGCCGGCGTCAAGAAAGGCGGACTGGGTTCAGCCTCCATCATACTTGAGCACGGCGTCAGCGTCGGCGCGCTCGCGGCTGTTAATCCGGTCGGCTCGGTCTATATGAGCGACGGCGAAACGTTTCACGCCTGGCCTTACGAAATCGACGACGAATTCGGCGGACGCCCGCCGCCGTCGAAACGCGAACCATCCTCTCCTTTTCCGCCGGGCGCGCGCCTTTCAGCGTCGCCGGCGGCGCGCGAAAACACGACGCTCGCCATTATCGCAACCAGCGCAGACCTAAGCGGGGTCGAAGCCAAGCGCGTCGCAATGATGGCCCATGACGGTCTCGCGCGGGCGATCAGGCCCGCCCACACGATTTTTGACGGCGATTTAGTCTTCGCCGTCGCCACCGCAGCGACGCCCTGGCAGCAAGGCGACGCGGCGCCGCGGACGGTAACGGTCGCTGCAATCGGCGCGGCGGCGGCCGATTGCCTGGCGCGCGCCGTCGCCCGCGGCGTTTATGAAGCGAACCGCTAGCTTTTTTGCGTCCCGGCCCGATAATTGAATGCTTGCCGGTACACCTTGCCGCCGCCGTTAACCAAAAGGCCGAAGCCGCCTCATGCGAGACCTTCTTCTCCTAAGCGCCATTGTCGGCCTTCTTGCATTGGCGATCAGACGACCCTTTATCGGTCTTTTGGCGTGGGCGTGGTTCACCATCATGACACCGCACCAACTCGCCTATGGCGTTTACGGCGTCCCTCTCAACGTCCTGATCGCGGGCGCGACCCTGGTTGCTTATGCGGCTTCCGGCGAAATGGCGAAGTTCAGGCTCGATCCGGTCATCGCAGCCATCATTGCGCTCGCGGGCTGGATAACGCTTTCCCAGTTCTTTTCCCTGGATGCTGAAAACTCTGCGCCCTACGCGGACCGACTACTGAAGACGCTGCTGTTCATCTTGCTTTGCGCCCAGATGGCGACCAGCAAGCTTCGCATTCACGCGCTGATTTGGACGCTGGTTGCAGGCGTTGGCTTTTTCGCTGCGAAGGGTGCGATCTTTACGGTGATGACGCTCGGCGAATTCCGCGTGCAGGGTTTGCCGGACACGGTGCTTGAGGACAACAATCACTTTGCAATTGCAACCGCGACCATTCTTCCGCTGATCCTGTATCTCCAGGCTCAGGCGAAAGCCGCGTGGCTGCGACATGGGCTCGTCGCCCTGTTCGTACTGTCGGTCTTCGCGGTTATCGGCACCCATTCCCGCGGCGGTCTGATCGCGCTTGTCGCCTTCGCCGGATTGTTCTGGCTGCGTTCAAAACACAAAGCCCTGTTGGCGGCGGGGCTGGTCGCCCTGATGATACCGGCGATCGCCTTTATGCCGGCGAAGTGGACCGAACGCATGACGACGATCACCTCGGCGGCGGAAGACAAATCTTTCATGGGCCGCGTCGACGCCTGGTTCATCAGCTACAAACTGGCCGTGGCCAACCCTGTGACCGGCGCAGGCCTTCGCAACTCTTATCAGCATGACATCGCGGTCAAGGTCGATCCGATCCGCGGCGAACGCGCCCGCGCAGCTCATAGCATTTACTTTGAGATGCTGGGCGGCGCCGGATTTGTCGGACTGTTCATCTACCTTACGCTGCTCGGCGGCGCTTTCATCGCAGCCTGGCGGGTGTTCGCAAGGCGGCGCGAGCCGGACATGGAGCCATGGAAACCGGAGCTCGCGCGTTCCATTCAGGCGTCGCTGATCGTGTTCGGGATCGGCGGGGCGTCCGTCTCGATGGAAATGTGGGACGGCTATCTGATCATTGTCGCCTGTGCCAGCGCACTGTCGTTCCTGGCGAAACCGCAACCGACCGGGCCGCGATACGCCCTGCGCGCGCCTGGACAGATCGAAGGAACGACCGGGCGCCGCGCGGCGGTTTCCATTCAGAGAAGCTAGCGTTCGTTTGCGGCCAACGCCGATGCGGGCGGCTGACGCTCGCGCAGCACCGACGCGCCTTCCGCGACAGTGACCGACTCAACCGTCGGGCGGGGATCGGGATCCTCGCCGTAGTCCGGACATTCGCCGCCGACGTCAATTTGCACCGTGCTATGCCTCAGGCCGTGGGTCCGCGACAGGTACTGTTTGACCGCTTTTAACGCCGCCGGAGAATGCGCCGCGTCATCCACGCAGGCGTGCAATGTGATCCGCGGATGTTCCGGGGTCAGTTGCCAGATTCGAATATCGTGTACGTCTTTAATTTCGGGGACCGCCGACTTGATTCCCGCCGACAAAGCGGCGACGTCGATGTGTTTAGGAGCGCCTTCCAGCAGGATCAGCCCGGTCTCCCGAAGAAGCCGCGCCGCCGATACGCCGATCAGAACGGCGACGATAATGGACAGGATCGGGTCAATCCGAACCCACCCGGTGAACATGATGACAATCGCGCCGATGATCGCCGCAACCGAACCGAGCAGATCGCCGAGGACATGCAACAGCGCGCCGCGAATGTTGAGATCCTGCTCGCCCGGCCGATGTAAGATCAGAAACGCAGCCACATTCGCGAGGAAGCCCGCCGCTGCGATCCACAGCATCAGCGGCGCGTCGACATCGACCGGCGTCATGAACCGCTTGACCGCCTCCACCGCGATCCAGGCAATCAGTACAGTCAGGAGAACGCCGTTGACGAAGGCCGCAAGCACTTGCGCGCGGCGGTAGCCAAAATGCAGCGAGGAGTCTGCGGGGCGCATGGCGAAAATCTGGGCGCTGGCGGCAAGGCCGAGCGCGAACGCATCTGTGAGCATGTGCGTCGCGTCGGCGAGCAGCGCCAGGGACCCTGACAGCAATCCGCCGACCGCCTCGACGATCATAAACGTTACGATCACCCCGAACGCCAGAAGCAGCCGGCGGCTGTTTGAGGCGGCATTGTCGGAATGATGCGTGCAATTTGTCATGCGTCAGTCAAGTGTTCTCGAGACGCCGGTTGAAACCCCTCCGCCGGACCATAGTCCTGAATGCCGGCCCACAGCAAGGAATTAGAAGGCGATGATAAGGAAGTTTCAGATGCCTTGCATTTTAGCCAGATGCTTCTGGCGCCGCGAAAAAATGGTGACGTGATAACATTATCCCTGCTAGCTTGCGGGCCACGGAGCGCGGCGGGGCGCGTCTTCGGGAAGGGGTGGCTGCAGTTGTGTTTTCCTGGCTTGCGACGATAGACGGGCTCAGCGCGAGCCTGATGGCGGCGGGCATCAGCGTCCTCGGCATTCTCGCAGTTGCAACGACGGGCGCGATTGCCGAGCGGAACAGCGGATACTTTTCGGCCTTCGCCGTCGGTTTACTGTCGGTGGGGGTGCTTTTTCACCTGATACCGGAAGCGCTCGAGGCGTCCGGATCCGCCATCAGCTGGGTCGCCGGCGGTTTCGCCGTCATGGTGCTGATCGGCATCGCAGTCCAGCTCAGCGTTAACCAGAGCGCTGACGGGCCAGCCCTCACTTTCGGTTATGCATCCATCATCGGTCTCGCCGCCCATTCCTTTCTCGACGGCGTGATCTACGCCGCCGCCTTCGCAGAGGCCGCCTTCACCGGCTGGGTCACCACGGGCGGACTGATGCTGCACGAGTTTCCGGAGGGCATCATCGCCTATTTCCTTTTGGCTCAGGCGGGCGTGCCGCCCGTGCGCTCATTCGTTCTCGCCTTTTTCGCCGCCGCGTTCACAACAGTGGCCGGCGCATTTGCGGCGAACTCAGTCGTCGGCCTGACCGAAGGCCCGCCGCTGACAGCGATGTTGGGCGCTGCGGCCGGCGCCCTAATTTATGTTCTAATCGTTCATCTCGGGCCGCACGCGGCCCGGGCGCCCGGCCGACGCGGATACTTGTTCGCCCAATTGGGCGCGGCTGTCGGGATCGCAACACTCATCCTGAACAATGTAGGCGGCGGTCATCACCATTAACCGCCGCGACCGCTTCCGGGCGCGCCTTCAGTAAATCGGCAGGGTCAGGAACGCGACGATCGCCGCGGCGTAGACAACGGTCACGCCGACCATCCGGGAAACGGTATTGTTAGCGAGGTAGAGCGCCACCGGGATCAGCATCAGATTGATGATGATGAGAAACCACATGGAATTCTCGCTCGGCGCCAGGTCGCTGAGCGGCTGCAACTGAAATAAGCCCTCGTCGGTTTCAAATCCCCTCGCCAGCCAAGGCAGGCCGCGCGCCATGTCAACGGAAATCACAAGACCGATGAACGCCTTTGAAAGGTCCGAAAGCGTCACGCGGGCGGTGCGCATAAATCGGATGGCCCGGGTCGTCAGCGCAAACGCGTATTCGCGGCCGGCGATCAAGCCGAGGAACACCCAGGTGGTCGACATCGGCACGTCGTTCAGCTCCTTGAAGTAGAAAAGAAGCGAAGCGTAGGTGAAGTCGATGATGGTCGCCGACCGGATATCGGTGACGGAGGTCTTCGATTGCAGAATTCGCTGAACAGGTCCGCCCCGGTTCCAGAACGTATATCCGAGCAGCAGCACCGTCACGCCCACCGCGGCGATGGCTTCGGCCGGATTGAGGCCCGATCCCGGCGTAACGCCGTCTCCCCGCGGCAGAAAGATAAAGATATTGGCGAAGTCCTGCATCAGCCAAACCGCCCACAGATAAGCGGTGGTCAGCCATTGCAGCAGCACCCAGACCGGTGCGTGCTGTTGATGTTCTGTTTTTCTGAAAAACTGCTCCAGCGTTCGCGACAGGATCAGGTAGATGCCCATGCCAACAATAAAAGCGAGGCCGTATCCGATCAGAGACTTCTGCAGCATGGAGCTGAGACCGGCCATGGTCGCAAAGATCGTCAGCACCATGAAAGTCGTGGAAACAGGGATGCCGAGCCGCGTCAGTATCAGCAGCACCAGCGGCGGCAGCGTGTGATACCATTGCGGCTCAAAAATCGGATACTTTTCGGTGTTGTCGAGACGACCGTATGACGTGTCGCAACCTATTCGAAAATCGCACATCGCCTTAGGCGAACCGTCCGGATTTCTCAGCTCGCCGCCGTCCGTTATATACCCGAAGAAAAAGACGACGATCAGAATCGTCGACGCGAACAGAAACAGCGCCCACCAGGGCAACCGGCGGTTCGAGTTGATAAACGTGCCAAGGGTCTGCAGCGCGTCGTTTCCGACAACGGCGTACGCAGCGAATATAAACCCGATGATCGCAAAAATGCTGAGATCAAACTGCATCCGCCCCGCCTTTCAACGTCAGCCCTGCGCAACAATTGTTCGTGCGACGACGAGAGTCGCCGATTCAAACCAGCAAACGGCCCTGCGCCGGGACGGTGCGCCGCCCCGCCAAAGGACGGGCGAGGCTTGGCGCAAAATTGTCACAGTTTTATGACGGACCTATGCGGCGACCCGCATCGTCACGATTTTGGTGGGGTCTGCGGGCGGTTCTCCACGCTGCGCCGCGTCGACATGCTCCATGCCGCTGACGACCTTGCCCCACGCTGTGTACTGCCCGTCCAGAAAAGAGGCGTCGTCGAAACAGATGAAGAACTGGCTGTTCGCGCTGTCGGGATTTTGCGCCCGCGCCATTGAACAGACGCCGCGCTGGTGGCTGACATCGTTGAATTCAGCCTTCAGATCCGGCTTGGACGAACCGCCGGTTCCGGTTCCTTTCGGGCAGCCCATTTGCGCCATGAATCCGTCAATCACGCGGTGCAGCTTGATGCCGTCGTAGAACCCTTCTTCGGCGAGTTCCTTAATGCGCGCTACGTGATTGGGCGCTTTCTCCGGCATCAGCTCAATTGTCACTTCGCCGGTGTCGAGAGTCAAAATCAGTTGTTCGCTCATCTTTCTATTTTCCCATCTACGCGGACCGGCACTTTGATGTCACAGATGTCTTTGACATAGTCTGTGTCGTCAACGTCGCCGCGCCGCTTCAAGTATTTCATAAAGGTTTCGCTGTCGGTGCGCATCACCTGGATGTCCCGCTGTTCCCCCGCCGGAATGTCGGCGGCGACTCGCATCCGCATGATCGGCGTCGGCCGCGAGGGCGGCTCGCCCCGGGCGATGCGCCGCGTCGCTTCGAAGCCATCAATGATCCAGCCCCATCCGGTGTAGCGCCGGTCGAGATTGAGGCGGGAATCGCCGATCATTAAAAAGAACTGGCTGTTGGCGCTGTTGGGGTCCGTTGCGCGCGCCATCGACATCACGCCCGGACAATGCAGCGGCCACAGCTGGACGGACGCAGCGGTGGTGAAACTGCGCAACCCTTCCGGCTGCGCGCCGGCCGGCATGCCGTCGATAAACCCGACGCGCGGCGCGATGCGATCGCGGCCGACCACCACAAACTCATTTGTCGTCGACGTGTCGCGCGTGAACTCTGCAGGCAGATTTGGTTTGTCCGAACCGCCGGTGCCGTCGCCCTTTGGATCGCCGCCTTGCGCCATAAAGCCTTCGATCACTCGGTGGAAGTTAAGCCCGTTGTAAAATCCCTCCCGGGTAAGCTCGCGGACGCGATCGGCGTGAGCGGGCGCCAAGTCCGGACGCAACTCGATGATCACGGTTCCGGCGGGAAGATCCATGTAAACGAGATTCTCCGGATCCACCGGCCGCCACGCGTCGGCGGGCGCCTCGTCGACAATCTGCTGCGGCGTCTTCTGCGGCGCTTCCTGGTCTTCCGCCGCGGCTGCGACGGGCGCCAGCGCTGCTCCCAAAATGAATGCGGAAAGTCTTCTCATACTCAACTCAGCCTCGCTATTCAGCCGTCCGTGGTCGGCGTTTTCCTAAACTGGCGCATCGCGCCCGACAATCGCGCAACCCGGCGCGACGCATAGACTGTCAGGCCGGGCTTGTAAAATTCCAGGCCGCGATGCGTCATGGCCGCACTCTTTGCAAACGCCTTAAACCGGCGTCGGCGCAGCCAATCCTGACAGGAAATTTGCGGCGAAAATGGCGCATCATCATGGCGACGCGCCCCCGCCGGTGCGGCACATCACGAGTATTTCTTCCTCAGCGCGTCAGCGACATGGTCCGGCGCGAAAGACGAAATATCGCCTCCAAGGCGCGCGATTTCTTTGACCAGGCGCGAGGCGATGGACTGGTAGCGCGCATCCGCCATCAAAAAAACCGTTTCGATATCGTCATTAAGGGCCTGGTTCATGCCGACCATCTGAAACTCGTACTCGAAATCGGAAACGGCGCGCAGACCGCGAATGATAATGCTGGCGCCGATTTCCTCCGCGAATTGCATCAGGAGGTTCTCAAACGGCGTCACGGTGATCTTCACGCCGCTCTGCTTTTCGATTCGGTCCATTTCGTGACGCACCATCGCGACGCGCTCTTCCAACGAGAACAACGGCCCTTTGTCGCGGTTGACGGCCACCCCAATCACCAGCCCATCGACGAACTTCACGGCGCGCTCGATAATGTCTACGTGCCCCATGGTCAGGGGATCAAACGTGCCCGGATAAAGACCGATGGGTTTCGACATCGAGTAGGTTTCCTGTCCGTTCGCTTCCGCCGGCATCATATCCTCGAATCGGCTGCGGCGCCAAACCGGCGCCGCTGCCTCAGCACATCAAAGGAAAGGGACGGAAGGCGCAAACCGCGTCATTCGGCGTGATCGCCCTCCTCATCGCCTTCGTCTTCGACCCGGCCCACGGAGACAACACGCTCGCCTTCACGGGTCTTGAAGATCGTAACGCCTTGGGTATTGCGACCGGCCACGCGAATGTCGTTCACCGGCGTTCGGATAAGCTGACCGCCGTCGGTTACCAACATGATCTGGTCTGTGTCTTCCGCCGGGAAAGACGCCACGACAGGACCGTTTCGTTCCGTTGTCTGAATCGCGATGATGCCCTTACCGCCGCGGCCGGACGTTCTGTATTCATACGAAGACGTTCTTTTGCCGTAACCGTTCTCCGTTACCGCCAGAACGAATTGCTCTCGGGCGCCAAGCTCGGCGATCCTTTCCTGTCCGATCGCCACATCCGGCGTATCTGCGTCTTCCGGTTCCTCCGCATCAGCGTCCCCAGCCGCACGGCGCATGGCGGCGGCGTGTTTGAGATACGCTTTGGCTTCTTCCGACGACGTATCCACGTGATGGAGGATCGTCATGGAAATCACCTGATTTCCGGCGTCCAGCTTGATGCCACGTACGCCTGTCGACGTACGCCCTGCGAATACGCGGACGACGTCTACAGGGAACCGGATGCAGTAACCGCTCGCGGTGGTCAGCAAAACGTCTTCATCATCACGGCATATCTGCACGCCAATGATCGCGTCATCGGCGTCGAGCTTCATTGCAATCTTGCCGTTGCGGTTGACGCGCTGGAAGTCGGAGAGTTTGTTACGCCGGACGCTGCCCGACCGCGTTGCAAACATAATCTGAAGCTTTTCCCACGAGGCTTCATCTTCCGGCAGCGGAAGAATATTGGTAACCCGTTCATCCGGACCCAGCGGAAGCAGGTTGACAAACGCCTTGCCCCGCGAGGTCGGCGCCCCTTCCGGCAGGCGCCAAAGTTTCAGCTTGTAGGCCATGCCAGTGTTCGTAAAGAACAAGAGCGGCGTATGGGTGTTGCCGACAAAGAGCTGGTTGACGAAATCCTCGTCCTTGAACTTCATGCCGGCGCGGCCCTTGCCGCCGCGCTTTTGGGCGCGATAGGTCGAAAGCGGCGTGCGCTTGACATAGCCCGAATGCGTCACCGTCACGACCATGTCTTCCTGGGCGATCAGATCTTCGTCTTCGACCTCGCCTTCGGCCTCGATGATCTCGGTCCGGCGCGGCGTCGCAAACTCGTCACGCACAGCCTTCAACTCATCGGTGATGATGGTCATCACCCGATCGCGCCGGCGCAAAATGTCGAGATAGTCCGCGATCTTGTCGGCAAGGCCTTTCAGCTCATCGCCGATCTCGTCGCGGCCAAGCGCGGTCAATCGCTGGAGCCTGAGATCAAGGATCGCTTTCGCCTGCTCTTCGGAAAGACGCAGCGTTTCGCCGTCGGTCATCATGTGCCGCGGATCGGCGACCAGCGCGACTAGCGGCGCCAGATCCTTGGCTGGCCAGTCGCGCTCCATCAATTGTTCCTTGGCCGTGGCGGGGTCCGGCGCACGGCGAATGAGCGCGACGACTTCATCAATGTTGGCGACGGCGATGGCGAGACCGACCAAAATATGGGCGCGGTCGCGCGCCTTGGAGAGGTCGTACTTCGTCCGCCTGGTGACGACCTCTTCGCGAAATTCGATGAAGGAGGACAGGACGTCCCGCAAGGTCATCTGTTGCGGGCGCCCGCCGTTCAACGCCAGCATATTGACGCCAAAGCTCGTTTGAAGCTGCGAATGACGATAAAGCTGGTTCAGCACCACATCACCGGCCGCGTCGCGACGCAGTTCGATAACCACGCGAATGCCTTCCCGATTGGATTCGTCGCGAATGTCGGCGATGCCTTCGATCTTTTTCTCCCGCACCAATTCGGCGATACGCTCGATCATCAGGGACTTGTTCACCTGAAACGGGATCTCAGTGACAATAATGGCGTAGCGGTCCTTGCGGATTTCATCGATCGTTGCGCGTCCGCGCATGACGACCGAACCGCGCCCCAACAGCAGCGCCGCCTTGGAGCCTGCCCGGCCCAAAATCGTCCCGCCGGTTGGAAAGTCCGGTCCCGGAACGATATCGATGAGCTCCTCGTCAGAAACCGACGGGTTCTCGATCATGGCGATCGTCGCATCGACGATTTCGCCGAGATTGTGCGGCGGAATGTTGGTCGCCATGCCGACGGCGATGCCGCCGGCGCCGTTGACCAAAAGGTTCGGAAAGCGCGCAGGCAGCACTAACGGTTCTTGTTCAGACCCGTCATAGTTAGCCTGAAAAGGAACGGTTTCTTTTTCAATATCGCTGAGCAGATCGCGCGCCGGTTTGCCCATGCGCACTTCGGTGTATCGCATCGCCGCCGGCGGATCGCCGTCGATAGAGCCGAAGTTCCCCTGCCCGTCGAGCAGCGGCAAGCGCATGGAAAAATCCTGCGCCATACGGACCAATGCGTCGTATACGGCCTGATCGCCATGCGGATGGTACTTACCGATGACGTCGCCGACGACGCGCGCCGATTTCTTATAGGGACGGTCCCAGAAATACTTGTTCTCATGCATCGACCACAGGATGCGGCGATGCACCGGCTTCAATCCGTCCCGCGCGTCCGGGATCGCCCGCGAGACGATGACGCTCATGGCATAGTCGAGATAGGACCGGCGCATCTCTTCTTCGATTGAGATCGAGCTTACATTCGGGTCGTTACCGTCGCCGTCGCCGGGAGTTCCGTTTTCAGAATCGTTGTTGTTGTCGTCAGCCGCCATGGAGGGGGAAAAACCTTCAGAATCATCAGGAAAATAAGCGCTCGGCTTAGCATCCGACAGCGCCGAAGCCAAGCATTCGCGGGACGTCGCGGCGCTTGTTTATTCCCCGGCGTCAATGGGTTAAGCTCGACGAACCGACCGCCTGGGGGGCCGTGTGACCGCCGCTATCAAAACCGTTGCAATATCAATCGCTTCCGCCTTGTTGCTCGCCGCCTGTGGAAAAAAAGACGGCCCTGCGCCCGGCGAGCCGATGGCGGAGCCTCTGGCGCCGGACGGCTGGGCGGACGCCGCCGCCGGCTTTGTCGATCGCGACAACGGGCCGACCGGCTATGTCGCGATTGCGCATTCGCCCACGGGCGGAATCTTGATGCGGGTGGACCTCGCCGGGCTGTCCCAAGGCTGGCACGGCATTCATCTGCACCAGGTTGCGGATTGTTCGGACCACGCCGACGGATTCAAAGCGTCGGGCGGACATGTCGATCCCGACGATCGCGAACACGGGCTTCTCAACCCGGACGGACCGGAGCGGGCGGATCTGCCCAATGTCTACGCCGGCGCGGACGGACGGGCGACCGCGGAAATCTTTAACGGCGAAGTGGCGCTGTTTGCGAGCGAAGCGGCTGCGGCCGCCGGCGCTCATCCGCTGATTGACGATGACGGGTTCGCCATCATTGTTCACGAAAACGCAGACGACCATGAATCTCAGCCCATCGGCGGCGCCGCTGCGCGCGTCGCCTGTGCGGCGATCAGGGCCGGGATCTAGAAACAGAAAAGTTGCGTGGAGGGAATTGTGACGACACGGATAAACAGACGGAGCGTCCTCATTACAGGCGCCGCAGCAGGCATAGCGGCGACCGGCCGCGCATTCGGCCATGAAACCGGGTCCATCGGCGCATGGACGCCCCTTGCCGACATGCCGTTCCCCGTTCAGGAGATCTATCCGGCGCCGTTCTGGAAAGCCGGCGCAGGACCGCAATCGCTGAAACCGACGCCGTTCAACATTATCGTCAACGCCGGCGGCCTCGTGCCTGATGCGCCCAACAACGTCTCGGACAAAACCGTCTGGTACGATCCCGCGGCGGACCAATGGGGCTATGGCGCTCCGTTGCCGGCGCCGCGTCATCACCTGATGCTCGTTAACAATAACGGCTATCTCTACGGTATCGGCGGCTTCGCCCGGGACAGCGTCGGCGGCTGGCGCATGCGCGCCGATTGCTGGCGGCTCGACGACGTCAACGGCGCCTGGACGCCGCGCCGTTCGATGCCCCATCCCCAGGCGGAGGCGGTGTGCCAGTCGCTGGGCGGGTTCATTCACGTTGTCGGCGGACGGGCGCCGTCCGGCAGCCGCAATCTCGAATGGTCCGATCATATCGACACGAATGAACACTGGATCTACGACGCCGCCCGCGACCGCTGGGTGGCTTCCGCGCCGATGCCGACGCCGCGCAACTCAGCCGCCGGCACGGTGTGGAACGGCGTCCTCTATGTCATCGGCGGACGGACCGTGCGCGACGGCAACACCGCAGTTGTTGAGGTATACGACCCCTTGTCGGATCGCTGGGAAAAGGCCCGTCCCATGCCGAAAGCGCAGGGCGGCCTCGCCGCTGCGGCGCTGGGCGGCAAGATTTACGTGTTCGGCGGAGAGTATTTCAGCAACGGCCGCGGCGTTTTCGCGGACGCCTGGGAATATGATCCGCGCAAAGACCGCTGGCGCGCTGTCGCCGCCATGCCGCGCCCCCGTCACGGCCTGGGCGCGGTAACGATCAACGACAGTATCTACGTCATCGGCGGCGCCGCAAAGGCCGGCGGCGAAGAAACATCGGCGGCGACCGATCAATTCACCATCACGGACTGACCGCGCCGTAGACGGAAGACCCTGGCTTGCGTAAGGTCCTCCGATCTTTGGCTGCGACACCTCATTGAAAGGCGTAATTCATGTTCGACGCCGCGCTTGGCTTCATCCAGGACCGGTCGATCGGTTTTGCAGGGGTTGCGGTCATCCTGGCCATTGCCGTTCTGTTTTCGAAAAACCGGCTCGGCATCAATTTGCGCGTGGTCGCCAGCGCCTTCGCCCTGCAGGTGTTGATCGCGCTCTTCGTCTTGCGCACCCCGTTCGGCGTTGAATTCATCAAAGGGCTCTCCGCCGGCGTCACCACGATCTTGAGCTACGCCAATGAAGGGATCGCCATGATCTTCGGCGGCCTCGCCGGCGACAGTTTCGGCACCGTGTTCGCGATTCACGTGTTGCCGATCATCATCTTCTTCTCCGCGTTGATGTCGGTGCTCTATCACATGCGGATCATGCAGGCGGTCGTCGCCGGGGTCGGCGGCTTTTTGCAGATCGTGATCGGCACGAGGCCGGTGGAGTCCCTGAACGCCGCCGCCAACATCTTCGTCGGTCAGACCGAAGCGCCGCTGGCGATCAAGCCTTATCTCGACCGCATCACCAAGCCGCAGTTATTTGCGATTATGTGTTCCGGCCTCGCCTCTGTCGCCGGAACGGTGCTCGCCGCTTACGCGCAACTGGGCGTCAATCTCGAATACCTCCTCGCGGCGAGTTTCATGGCGGCGCCGGGCGGCTTGTTGATGGCGAAACTCATTATTCCCGATGGGTCGGAGCGCGACGATTCCGATCTCACCATCATGGACATCACAAAAGAACGCAGTCCCCATGCGAATATTTTCATGGCGGCGGCGGCGGGCGCGCAGGACGGACTGAAGCTGGCGCTCACCATCGGCGCCATGCTCCTCGCCTTCGTGGCGCTGATCGCTCTCGCCAACGGCCTCCTGGGCGGCGTCGGCAGCTGGGTCGGCATGGAAGACCTCAGCCTACAGAAGGTTCTGGGCTGGGTGTTCGCGCCCCTCATGTTCCTCCTCAGCGTGCCATGGTCAGAGGCCCAGGCGGCGGGCGCCATCTTCGGCGAAAAACTGATCCTCAACGAATTCGTCGCCTATATCAGCCTGATCAACCAAACCGCCGATTTCAGCCCCAAAACGGTCGCGATCATCACCTTTGCGCTGTGCGGCTTCGCCAATCTTTCGTCCATCGCCATTTTGCTCGGCGGTCTCGGCTCGCTCATCCCCGACCGTATGAGCGATATCGCGAAATACGGCGTATACGCCATACTTGCGGGTTCGCTCTCGAACCTGATGAGCGCGGCGCTGGCCGGGTTGATTTTGCCGTAGGGTTTTGCGTGGCGCGTTGGGTTTGTTTGGTTCACTGTCCCGGCGATTTTTTTCCAATAACCTCACCCGCTCATTCCCGCGAAAGCGGGAATCCACCGGAACCCCAAAATGGATTCCCGCTTTCGCGGGAATGAGCGGGAGACGGCAAATGCGTGAACCGAAAATTCTGCGTGCTCTGCGATATCGCTGATCTCGCCGCGCTGCGTTTGCTTCGCAAACGGTCGCGGCTCGTGGTAGCGGGGGCGAGACTTGAACTCGCGACCTCAGGGTTATGAATCCTGCGCTCTCACCAACTGAGCTACCCCGCCAGGGGTCGTTTGAAACGAGCGGGCGTCTATAGCGGCGCGCGGCTCCCCGCGCAACCGGTTTAGGCAACCGAATTAGGGCGCAAGCCCAAACACGTAATCGGCGATCGACAGGCAGCTCGTGAGCCCCGGCGACTCAATTGCGTACAGCCCGATATAGGGCGCAAGACCATGGGTCTCGGCCCCGTGGATCATAAAGTCTCCTTCCTCGCCAGGCCCCGCCCCTTTGGGTCGGAGACCGGCGTAGCCAGGTTTGAGCTTCTCAGGATCGAGGTCCGGCCAGAACCGGCTGACGCCGGCGGCGAACCAGTCCCGGCGCGCCGGATCGACGTCGTAGTCGGTGTTGCTTTCAACGAACGTGATGTCCGGGCCCAGTTTCGCCTGTCCGCCGAGATCGCGGGTGTAGTGGGCGCCGAGGCTGTCGGCGAGCGGCGTCGGATAGATCAGCCGCGAAAACGGCGCAGCGCCGCTGTAGGAAAAATACTGCCCCTTGCCGTAGCGAAGCGTTGGTATGGATTCGCGCGGCACCCCGTCGATTGCGCGCGCCACCCTGTCGGCCCATAGCCCAGCGCTATTGACGACCAGGCGCGCCTTCAAGGTCATGGCGTCATCGCCGCCGACATGCAGGACGACGCCGTCATCCTCGACGGTTCCGCCCTCGACCCTGGCGTTCAGCGCCAGAACACCGCCCGCGTCCTCAAGATCGCCCAACAGCGCGAGCATCAGCCCGTGGGAGTCGACAATCCCGGTCGACGGCGACAACAGGGCGGCGTCGCAGCGCAACGCCGGCTCCAACACCGTTGCTTCGGCTTTGGAAAGAATGCGCAGATCGGTGACGCCGTTGTTTCGTGAAAGATCGACAAGCGCCTTGAGCTTTGCGGTCTCCTCCTCGCCATGGGCGACGATGAGTTTCTCGCAGTTCAGGTGATTGACGTAATGTTCCTCGCAAAACGCGTAGAGCATCTCCTTGCCCGGATGACACAGCCGGGCGCGCATGCCGCCGTTTTTGTAATAAAGGCCTGCATGAATGACCTCAGAATTCCGCGACGAGGTTTCTTCACCAAAGGCGGCGTTTTTCTCCAGGACAATGACGTCACGGCCCCCTTGCGCGAACCGGCGCGCCACCGCCAGGCCGACAACGCCGGCGCCGATGACGACGACGTCGACGGCCTCAGTCATGGGTTGCTGCGCTGGGTTTTGGAATGCATTTCATTCACCGCTCATCCCGTCGGACGGGGTTGGGGCCCCGTCCGACCCCGCGCGCGAAGGCGCGCTGACTATAATTTGACCGCTTTGCGGTCGGGCCGGGATCTTGTTCGGCAAGCTCGAACCCGACGGATGGAGATCCCGGCCTGCGCCGGGATGAGCGGATGAAGGTGTAAAAATCCTCTGAAACCTGCTTCCCCTCAAGAGGGAGGCAGGGGCAACGGACCATTGCCGTACGTGAAGCCAGAATTAATCCGTCGTCGCCACCCAATCCGGATCGTCCTGGACTTCGCGCTCCCAAATCAGGAATTCGTAGTATCCGCATCGCTTCTGCGTCGGAAACTCGCGGCAGATTTTCGGGCGCCCCTCGTAAATCGTGCAGTTGCGCGTTTCCTTGTCGAGAAACATGCAGGACGTGACGTAATGCTCGTCTTCCGTATGCCGAAGAACGCGGGGGTTGTCCTCGTCGCCTTTTTTGGTGAATTTTTTTTCGGCTTTCTCGTAGGTCACGCCGTGAAATTTTGCGAGCCGCTTTATGTCCGTCTTTGTGGCCGGGATGTGCGTGTATGAACAGCAATAGGCCGAACACTTTAAACAGTCGTACAGTTTCTTCGCCATGCGGGTAATCTCTACCAATACGCTTCATCGGCGGTACTGAACGAAGTCGCTGACGGACGCAAGCCTGTCATACAATTGTCGCGCCGTGCGATTCGTCTCTTCGGTGTGCCAGTAGACCCGCGATAGCCCTCGTCGGTCCGCTTCGGCGTAGACCGCCTCGATCAAGGCGCGACCCGCGCCGGCGCCGCGGGCAGAGGCGTCGACATAGAGATCTTCAAGATAACAATATCCATCGAGCGACCAGGTGGAAGCATGGGGCAAGGCGTGAACGAACCCGACCACGGCGTCGTCCGCGACCGCCACCAGCGCGAAATGCGGATTGCCCGCTATCAGCCGCTCAAACAAGGCGTCGATGACGTCCCGGGGTAGGTCAGTTCTGTAATAGTCCAGATATCCGGACCACAGCCGGCGCCACGCAGCTTCGTCTGCTCTCTCAAGCGGCCTGACAGCGACGGTCATGCGGCCGCCGCCGTCGCGCTCATGGTGGACGCGATCCAGCCGCCGCCAAGCACCCGGTCATGGGCCACGTCGGTTGAATAGAAAACACAGGCCTGTCCCGGCGCGACCCCTTCTTCGGGATTATCGAGCGTCACGGCGAAACCGTCTCGCCACACGAGGCGCGCCGGCGCCGGCGGTCGGGTTGAGCGGACTTTGACGGCGACCGGCGTCCCGGCGCGCGCGGCCGCTTCGCCCTCGCCGTCGCCGAGCCAGGTTACGTCTTTCAACAGAACGTCGGAGACCATCAGCGCCTCGCGCGGGCCGACAACAACCTCTCTGCGCGCCGCATCGAGCCGCACGACGTAAAGCGGATCGCCGGTGGCGACCCCGAGGCCGCGCCGTTGACCGACGGTGTAGTGAATGACGCCCGGATGTCGGCCCATGACCGTTCCGTCGAGATGGACGATCTCGCCGGGCTCAGCCGCGCCGGGGCGCAAGCGTTCGACGACCGTGGCGTATTTGCCTTCCGGCACGAAACAGATGTCCTGGCTGTCCGGTTTGTCGGCGACGACAAGGCCCAATTGCCCGGCGATCCGGCGCACCTCTTCCTTCGGCAGGGCGCCGAGGGGAAAGCGCAGGAAATCGAGCTGGTCTTTGGTGGTCGAGAACAGGAAATAACTTTGGTCTTTGCCCGCGTCATAGGCGCGGCGCAATTCCGGCCCGTTCGGGCCGATAACGCGGCGGATGTAATGTCCCGTCGCCATCGCCGCCCCGCCCAGATCGCGGGCGGTCTCCATCAGGTCCTTGAACTTCACCCGCTCGTTACAGCGCACGCACGGGATCGGCGTCGCTCCGGCGAGGTAGGTGTCGGCGAAGTCTTCCATCACCGCGTCGCTGAAGCGGTCCTCGTAGTCGAGCACGTAATGGGGGAAGTCCATGGCCTCGGCGACCCGGCGCGCATCGGCGATATCCTGTCCGGCGCAGCAGGCGCCTTTTTTCTGAATCGCGACCCCATGGTCGTAAAGCTGCAGCGTCACGCCGACGACGTCATAGCCGGCGAGTTTCGCCAACGCCGCCGTCACCGAGGAATCAACGCCGCCCGACATCGCCACAATCACGCGCGCGCCGGCCGGAACGCCGAAGTCGATCTCGGGCGCGTCAATGGCGGATATGTCGATCGCGTTGCTCATCAGGCCGGGGAACATAGTGACGACGGCGCGTGTTCGCCAGTCCCATCGGGCGACCGGGCGATCGTACGCAGAGCGGTTACCAAACACATCATGCGCGCAGTATACACCGCCCAGAAAGGGGGAGCATAACTACGCACCGAATGCGGGATTCCGTGAAGAATGTACGGTTATTGGGGCGCCGGAGGGGTGGATTTCCCGTATTTGGCGCGGGGGTTTTAGCCCTACCATTCTCCGCTCATCCCGGCGAAGGCCGGGACCTCCATCAACGGTCTCAGTGTGCCGCAAGGGGCCCCGGCTTTCGCCGGGGTGAGCGGAATAAAATAATCGAGATTACACCACGCGCTCTCAATCCACGCAGATCATGCCCTCAACAGTCCCGCCCTTCACCTCAGCGTAGCACCCAAACGGCGAGTCATCCGCTTCGCAGACCCCGACCGCCTCGCCGACGCGGGCGTCGTAGTCGGTGACGTCGTCCTGCGCGAGACAGCGCCCATTGCATTCCGAAGGATCCGAACATTGCTCGCCGGCGTCCGCATAAGGAACGACGCAGCGGTAGAGACCGAGCAGTCCTTCCTGGCGCACGTCGCCGCCGGCTTCGGTGCAGGCCGCCTCGTCGATATTGGCGAGCGATTCTTCCCGCATCTCTTCAACGGACTTGCCGTCGCCCTCGCCGGCCGGTGCGCCGGACCCGCCCGCCTCTTCGAAGATGCCGTCAATACGCCGCTGGGCTATTGGGTGATAACCGGGCCGCGCGCGGGCGTAGATGTCCTGGGCCCAACCGAGACGGTCATTGTCGACCAGCGCCTGGTAAAGCCGGTAGATAAACTTGCCGCGGCCGACATTGAGCAAGAATGCTTCCAGCGCCGCATCCGCCGGTTCATAGCCGCCTTTGATCGCCTGCATGTACCAGGCATACGCGATTTCCGCATTCTGGGCGCCGGTGAACGCGAACGCATCGTCGAGCGCTGAAAACTGTTCCGTGGAAAGATCATCGGGCAGCGTGTTGACGAAGTGCAGCCATTCATGGGTTGTCCATGCGTCCGTTTCGATCTCTGACGCCTCAACATCCCCGTCGAGCCAATCGTCCTGGACCCGCGAAATCCGCTTAAACGCGTCGGATTTCGGAACCGGCAGCGTGTCTGGCAGGCCCGGTTCGTAAATCCAGGCGTTGATTTCGGCTTTGGTCACCGCATCGGGATTCGACGCCCATAACTTGTCTTCGAAATAGGCGAGAAAATCCTCCGTGACGATCGACTTGAAAGCGAACTCCGCGAAATACTCACGCAGAAACGCGTCAAACACGTCCCGGCCGAAGCGTTCCTCCAAAAACTTCAGGAAGAACATGCCGCCGGCGTAAGACACCTGACTGAAGGCGTCGTCCGGATGGCCCAAATCCTCCGGCATTTTGAAGGCGGTGAGCTCGGGGCGCTCGGCTTCGGCGACGTCGCGTTTCAGGCTCTCAAGATCGAGCGCACGCTCCATGACGGCGCGATCCTCGCCGTAGAGCGCTTCCATCACTCGGTTTTCGACATAGGACGTAAAGCCCTCGTTGAGCCAGGCGTCGCGCCAGGTCGCGTTCGTTACGAGATTGCCCGACCATGAATGGGCGAGCTCGTGAGCGACCACGTTGGTCAGGCTCTTGTCTCCGGCGACCAGCGTCGGCGTCAGGAAAGACAGCCGCGGATTTTCCATGCCGCCGAAAGGAAAGCTCGGCGGCAACACGATCATGTCGTAGCGGCCCCATTCATAAGGCCCGTAGAGCTCGGTGATCGCGTCTTCCATCAGCGGCGTATCGGCGAATTCTTCAGCCGACGCGTCCAGAATATATTGCTCCGCATAGACGCCGATATGATCGTTGATCGCCTTGAAGCCGATATCGCCGATCGCGATGGCGATGAGATAGGAAGGAATCGGTTGCGGCATGGCGAAGGAATAGTCGCCGTCGCGTTCCCCGTCCGGATCCTGTTCCGCGCCCATGACCGCCAATAGTTCGGGCGGCGTGGTGATGCGCGCCGAATACGTCATGCGCACCGCCGGCGTATCCTGCAGGGGCGCAAAGCTGCGCGCGAGCAGCGGCTGGAACTGACTGAAGAGATAGGGATGATCCTTGCCCGCGGTCTGTTCTGGCGACAGCCATTGCAGGCCCTCCGCTTCCGGACTTGTCGAATAGGTAACGCGCACCCGGTCCGGCTTTTCTTCCAGGGAAACGGTGAGCGGCGCGCCCAGGGTTTCGTCGTTTTCGCCGATTGCAAAGTCGATGGGAGACCATTCGCCGTTGTTCCAACCATCGACGGCGGCGATAGACAGATCGTCCGTATCAAGAATGAGCGCTTCGGCGTTGGGTTCGAGATATTCGATGTCGAGGATCGCGGCGCCGGAGAATGTTTTGGCGTCGAAATTCGCGGCGAGATCGAACGCGGCGTGCTTAACCCGCGCTTCGTTGTAATTGGCGTAGGTGAACTTGTCCTTGGGCGGCGCCGACGGCGCATCAAACACCGCTTCTCGCTCGGCGCCCTCTTCTTCTTCCGACATTTCCTCAAATGACGCCGGGGCCGTCTCTTCGCCCGCGCGGTTCTCTCCGGAACAGGCGCTGAGCGCGCCAAACGTTAATGTTAAGGCGACTAGTCCGTTGCGCATGGATTTACTTCCTGATTTCAGGACGCTTCCCTGTTTATCTGCGACCCTAGCCCGGCTCTCCCGCCCCTGCCAAGTTGCTAAATGGCAAGCGACTCGACGGCTTTTTCAACGTCGCCAGGGCCAACCATGGATATGGCCGCCGGACCGCCCAACGCTCGCTCGGCGCAACGGGCGATATCGCCGCTTGAGACGCCCTCCAGACGCCGGGTGATCTCTTCGGCGGACATGATGTGGTTGTCCCGGAAAAGCTGTCCGACGGCGCTTTCGATGCGGGCGGCCGGACTTTCCAGGGCCATCAGCATCGAGGCGCGCAACATCGATTTGGCGCGGGCTAACTCCTCGTCGCCGGTATTATCGACAAGGTCTTTGATCTCTTCGCGGAAGGCGACAGCGATGGCGGGGATTTCGCTCGCATCCGCGCCGGCGTAACAGCCGACAAGACCGCAATCATCGTAGCTGTCGGAAAACGCGTATACGGAATAGGCGAGCCCTTCTCGCTCTCGGACGCGCTGGAAGAGACGCGACGACATGCCTCCGCCGAGCACTTCTGCAAAGACGCGTGCGGCGAAGAAATCGTCGTCGCGGGAGGAGACGCCGGGAAACGCCACCGCCAGATGCGTTTGTTCGATGTCGCGGGTATCGGCGCGCACGCCCCCCTTGAAGACAGGCCGCGTGCGCTCATTTCTGTCTTCGGTTTCGGCGAGCGAACCGAATGCGTCCTCGACGCCCTTCATAAACGCATCCGCATCGACTTTGCCAGCGACGGCGACAATCATTTCAGACGGCTGGTAACCGCGTTTCATGAATGCGCGCAGCGTGTCTGTTGAATGACCACGAACAGTCGCAGGCGTGCCGAGGATGGGTCTCGCGAGCGGGTGACCGTCCCAGGCGAGCGCCTGAAGGGTCTCGAAGACAACATCATCAGGCGTGTCGGCCGCCTCCCCGATTTCCTGGATAACGACCTCTTTTTCGCGGGCGAATTCTCCCTCGTCAAAAAGCGGGCGCAACAGAATATCGCTCAAAATGTCGAGGCCGAGGGGAATGTCGTCCTTTAGCAGCCGCACGTAATATCCGGTGCGCTGATGACTGGTCGCGGCGTTGAGATAACCGCCGACCGCCTCGATCTCTTCGGCGATATCGCGAGCGGATCGGGTAGTCGTGCCCTTGAACGCCATATGCTCAAGCAGATGCGCAATCCCGTGCTCGTTCTCCCGCTCGTCAGCCGACCCCGCGCTCGCCCACACGCCGATGGCGGCGGAGGCAAGGCTTGGCATCGGGTCAACAAATACGCGCAGACCGTTTGGAAGGGTGTGGATTGAAGTGTTCATAAGGCAGGATTTCTTAGATCAATTTTCTAACCCGCTCACTCCCGCGAAAGCGGGAGTCCACCAAAGAAATGGATTCCCGCTCTTCACCCTGAGGAGCCGCCGCAAGGCCGCGTCTCGAAGGGCGCGGGAATGAGCGGATTAATGTGTTGAACTTCAAAGATGGACACTTTCCCCTATCCGAACCGTTCAACAATAATCGCCGCAACCGCAGCCGGCTCCGCCGGCGCGTGCGCAATGAACTCAGGCCGTTCAAAGAGATCGGCGTAAGCAGGCGGCAGCGCCGGCGTCTCGCCCGTCGCCGCCGCAACGGCGTCCGGAAACTTCGCGGGGTGCGCCGTGGACAGCGTCACTACGCGTCCGGAGAGCGCACCGTCTTCACGCAGGGCCTTGGCGGCGACCCGCGCAACCGCTGTATGAGGATCGATCAGCGTCCCGTTTGCCTCAAAATGCGCGCGCATCTCCGCAGCGGTCGCCGTCTCATCTGCAGCATATGAGACAAAATCCTTTTGCATGAATTCCAGCGCCGAAGGCGGCACGGTCATGCCCCGGGTTTTCGAGAACTTGTCCATCAGCGCGCGCGTCGCGGCGCCGTCGCGGCCGAGGGCGTCGAACAGCAACCGTTCGAAGTTGGACGCGACCTGAATATCCATGGAGGGCGACATGGTGGGCGCCACCCCTGTCGGGCGATACTCACCGGTCGTCAGCACCCGGTGCAAAATATCGTTGGCGTTGGTGGCGACCCCGAGCCGGCCGACATTCAGTCCCATTTTCTTGGCGACGTAGCCGGCGAAGACGTCGCCGAAATTGCCGGTGGGCACGACGAAGTGGATCGGCTCGTCCGGCGCGCCCAGCGCGGCCGCCGCGGTGAAATAATAGACCGTCTGCGCCGCCAGTCGCGCCCAGTTGATGGAGTTGACGCCTGAAAGGCGCACCCTGTCGACAAAGGCGCGATCTGCGAAAAGCGATTTCACGATCGCCTGGCAATCATCGAAGTCGCCCTTGACCGCGATGTTCATGACGTTTGGCGCCTCGACGGTCGTCATCATCCGCCGCTGCACCTCCGTCACTCTGCCTTCCGGATGCAGCACGACGATGTCGACATGATCGCACGGCGCCAACGCGTGAATCGCCGCTGCGCCGGTGTCCCCTGATGTCGCTGCAATGATCGTCAGGCGCTCGCCCCGCCGCGCCAGCACCCTATCAAACAGCCGGCCGAGGATCTGCATCGCGAAGTCTTTAAAGGCGAGCGTCGGTCCATGATAGAGTTCGAGAATCCAGTCTTCGTCGCCGACCTGCGTCAGCGGCGCTGTCTCTTCATGCTCGAATGACGCATAGGCTTCATCGGCCAGACGCAACAGGGCATCGCGGGAAAAGGCGTCTCCCGTAAAGGCGGCCAGAACGTCGGCGGCGACTGCTGCGTATGGGGCGCCGGCGTAACCGGCGATCTCGCCCGCGCTCGCCTGCGGCCAGGCTTTGGGCAGATACAACCCGCCGTCCGGCGCCAAGCCGGCCGTTAACACCGTCTCAAAGTCAGCATCGCGAGCCCGCCCGCGCGTTGTCAGATACGTCATGGAGGCGGTTTGGCCTAAAACGTCCCGGCGGGCAAATCGCACAGCAGGAATTTGTTCTCATAGAGCGCGCCGATCATCAGCGTACTCCCAAGGCGGGCCGCAGCGCTTGATCCGGACAACTCCGAGCCGTCGTCCCGATAGATGGTTTCAATGAGCCCCTCGCCGTTCAGGCGCATCACCGACGACGGCGCCGTGGCGCCCGGATCGCGCGCATGCAGCGGCATGGCGAGGGGCTTTGGCAGGCCGCCGATCCAAACGGCGCCGTCTTCATCGACGCCAAGATTGTCCGGCGCCGCCGGCGCGGGGATCGTTGCCGAGAGACTAAGGGCGCCGGTCTCCGGGTCGCGGTCGAATACCTTCACCGCCAGCCCCGACGTCTCGGCGACATAGAGCGCATTCCCTTCGGGACTGAGCGCAAGGCCGTTCGCAAAGCGCAATCCCGCCGCGGCGACTCGCCAGGAAACGCCGTCATGGAAAAGCACTTCGCCCAGCGCCGCACGTGTCAGGAAGTTGAGCTCCGCTGCAAACCCGGTGCGGCCCGATTTGGCGTCATTGGTCACGTAAAATGACCGCGGGCCCGTCGCCACCACGTTATTTGGGCTGGTCATGCGCCGTTCGACGAACGTCTCGAGATGCGTCAGCCCGCCGTCTTCGGCGACATCAAACAATTCCACTGAGCTGGCCGCTTCGTTCACCACGAACAGTCGGCGACGATCGCCCTCTTCATAATAGTCGAGACCGAGCGGGCGAAACGCCGCCGGAACCCCGCCAGTCATGTCGCGCCAGCCGCCGGCGGCGAGCGGATCGGCGGGATCGACAAGGTGGATCGCACCGCGCGCATTGTCGGCGCGCCGATCGAGAGACGATACGAAAGCCAAACCGCGCCCGCGGTCGACGGCGATGTCCTCGGGACCGGCGACGCCCGTTACCGGGGCGCAGCGTCCGGGAAAGGTCCTGTCGACGTCGGCAAAGTGGTTAAATGTGTCCAGAACATGCCATGCAGCAGCGCCGAACAGGCCGGCGATCACGAGAAATACGGCGACGAAACGCATGAACGGTCAAATATCGCGAGTGCTGAAAAACGGCCAAAACGCTGAAGCGAAACCTTAACAGCGCGTCATCGTCAGGACCAGTCAAGAAATGGCGGGCGTCGGGGTTGAAACCGCCCAAACTTGCGCGTATACGCCGCCGCTCACCTAGTTTTGACGAAGACAGCCGCCGCAAGGCGCCCAAGGACGCGAACGCGATGAAAAAAGACATTCATCCTGAATATCACACGATCAAGGTCGTGATGACCGACGGCACATCGTTTGAGACGCGCTCCACCTATGGCGAGCCGGGCGCGACCTTGAACCTCGATATCGATCCGACGAGCCACCCGGCCTGGACCGGCGGCCCGCAGCGTCTGTCCGAGCGCGGCCGCGTTTCGAAGTTCAACCAGAAGTTCGGCGCCTTCGGCCTGAAGAAGTAAAGCGCGCAGGACAGCGATTTCGCAGACAAGAGCGGGCCTTAGGGCCCGCTTTTTTGTTGTCTTGAAAATCTTGAACGGCTGATGCTTGATCTCGTCTGGCTTTGGCAAAGCATCTATCCGCTCATCCCGGCCCCCGGATCCGGCCAACGGCCGGTCCGAGGATAAACTGCGGCCGGGACCTCCAGACGCAAACTCCGGAATGTGTTTCATGAGACCCCGGCCTTCGCCGGGGTGAGCGGATGGGTATTTGCTGAGGTAGGCCCCAGATCAGCCGCGGCCGAACGCCTCCATCAGCGCGCGCTGTTGCAAGGCGACGTCGCCGCCGCTTTCTTCGCCTGCTTCCGGCTTGAATATATCCGCATCGAGCCGTGCAATCCGTCCGTAAAGCTGGCCCGCGTTTTCGATCAGCATCAGGAGTTTTTCAGGAAGGCCGGACAAGTCATAGTCTTCGCCGCCGCCCGCCGCCTCGAGCCGGTATTTCGGCTCAGCCGCCTCGGCGAGGGCCATTTCGTTCTCGCGCACGGCCCGGAGAACCAGCAGCCAGGAGGCGATCTGCATCAGCTGGGTCGTCAGGCGCATCGATGCGCCGGCGTAGGACATCGCTGAGTCCCGGGTTAACGCTTTTGACGCCGCGCGCCCCTCCCCATCGAGATAGGACGCGGTTTCCTCAACCAGCGCCATGCCTTCGCGAAATGTACGCGCGAAAAGCGCCGACTGTACAAACGCCGCCGCCCCGGCGTTCGCGTTTTCTGATGCTCTTAAAGCCATACCCGCTAATCCTGCCCTCTCTCGCACCTTGCCGCCCCCGTCTGAGGCTTGCAAGCGCTCTTTCACCACCCCCATACGCCGTTTGGCGCTTGATCGGATGAGAGCAAGACCTGCGCCAGCAACTATAGGGCGAATGAGGCGGGCGCGCCCGGGCCGATGGTTGTCCGGCGCCCCCCGACGTCAGGATCCGGTCTTCAGGCGCCGGTAAATGATGCCCTGACCGCCGAGCTGAAGCCCCATGACGAAGAGCTGATAGGCGACTGAGGCGACGACGCCTAACACGGTCGCAAGGGCGCCGATAACAGCGAATGCGCCGCCGGACGGGAGGCCGGAGAGAAGATCGATAACCCCGATCACGATCTGAAACACAAATCCGATCACCATCAGCGCGAGCACGAGCAGGATGTAATATCCGAGCAGCGGCCAGAAGTTCCCGCTTGTCAGCCGAAACGCGCCGAGGAGCAGAAGCCGGTTTTCCGCCGCGGAACCGGCCGCGAACGGCGCCAGGCGAATGTTGACGAAAATCATCGGGATGAGCGCCAGCAAGAATCCGACACCGAATAGGCCGATTGGCGCGATCGTTTCGCCAATTTGCGACGGATCAGGATCAGTCCCGGCGGCGGACGATTCCGCAGCCAGACGAATGGCCTCCGGAACCGCGCTGAACGCCGCCCCAACGGAAACGCTCGTCATAGCCGACGCAACGAGCACAGCGATAAGAAAAATGCCGTAGTTAATCACGCCCAGGATCAATTGCGCCAGAAACACGCGAACGGCCGGACCGTCCAGCCGCACATTAATCAAGCGGCCGTCGTCTTCACCGAGGATGACAAGGCGGAATACCGACGCCATAAACCCGGCCATGACGAGGCTGATGATAAGCGCGCCGGCGACCGCCAACGCGATGGCGACCAACCCCGGAACGCGAACGAACTGAGAAAACTGAAACAGTTCGGCCGGATCGTCCGCCGCCTCAAGCGCGGCGACGTCTATGATGGCGTAGAACAAACCCACTGCCAGGGCGATCGCGATCAGCAACGGCGCCCAGCCGAAGCGGAACACCGCGCTCCACCGGTGCAGGGCGAATTGGAACGTCTCATTGAGCGTCTCGCCGACGGGAAACTTCACCTTCATGCCAGCATCTCCACGTTGCCTGCCACGACGCCCCGTTACACCGTTTCGAGGCTCTCGCGATAGAGCCGGCCGTAAAGACCGGCGACGACCCCGTAGCTGAAAAACGTCCAGAGGAAGTTCACGCCAATCTGGGTCAGATTCCAGATCCAGACAAAAAGCGGGCGAACCCAATCGCTTTTTGCGCCGCTGTTCACAAGGCGCGTAGACGCCTCCGTAGCCTGGAAGAGGACGTTCAGGGTCGACAGCACCGCCGGCAAAATGACGGCGTTGATGACAACGACGGCGGTGAGCAGAAAACCGCCGACCAGTATCAGAATGACCGGCAGGCGCAGGAGGTTCCAGCCGCGGGTCACGGCCAAGGTCGATCCGAGCCCCAGGGACCGGCGACACACGGCGACGCCCGGCCACGGAAACAGCCGCAGGTTAAAATACGTCACCAGCATCGCCGCCAGGACCGAAAAAATGATGACGGCCTGAACCGGCGTGCCCTGAAGGCTCGTCTCACTCGCGCCGGCGCTCTGCGTGATCGATTGGACCGCAACGCCGCGCATCATGAAAAAGGCGGTTCCGGCGAGCGCGCCCGCGACAAAAAAGACGACCAGCGCCCGGGCGATCAGGCTGCCGCCCTCGCCCGCATTCGGCCGGTTTTCGGGATGAAAATGCAGTACGCCGATAAGCCATACGATCAATGCGAACGGCGCGGCCGCCGCAAGGGGAAGCGCCAGATCGAATATCCAGGCGGCGCCGCGCTCAATCACGCCCTGGCCTGCGGAAACGAGTTCAATCGTATGCAAACTGCTTGGATCGGGGAACGACGCCATGGTTTGCGACATGGCGTCGACAATCGCTTTCATCACGAAAAAGCTGGCGCCGGCGATGGGCGCGGCGACCACGATCATCACGATCACGATGCTCGCAAATCCGGCGACGATGAAGCGCAGCTGGTCCGGACCAAACGGCAATCGAACAAGCCCCGGACCGGGCCGTTCGCCGAGACCAGCGTACCGGATCAAGGGCGCGATAAAGGACGAGAGAAGCACAAGCTTAAGGACAAAGTTGACGCTTGCGATCAGCGCCATTTGCCCTGGGGCGCTTGCCCATCCGCGTCCGGAAAACCGTGCGAAATATTGCTCCGCCTGAACGAAGGAACTGACGTCGGCGAAAGTGACCACGCGTCCTGCGATCACCGACAGATAGGCGAACATGGTAGACATATCGACGATCAGCGTGAGCAGAACCGGGAGCCAGGCGACACGCGCAATCAGTTCAAGCCGGCGCGCGCCGAAATTCAGCGACTCGCCGATAACCGAAAACATTCGCAACGCCATGACGCCCGTCAGCCCCTCATACACCCCGGCCTGCGACGCTACAGCCTTCTAAGCGGGGCCGCAACGCGCTAAAAGCCCGCCTTATGACTGAAACATCCAAGATTCACATTGTCGGCGCCGGGCTCGCCGGCTCCGAGGCCGCCTGGCAGGCCGCCGCCGCCGGCGCGACCGTGCGGCTCTATGAGATGCGCCCGCAGCGCGGCACGGAAGCTCACCAGACCGACAAATGCGCCGAGCTCGTCTGTTCAAACTCATTCCGGTCCGATGACGTCTTCGGCAACGCAGTCGGGCTGTTGCATGAGGAAATGCGACGCTGCGGCTCGCTGATCATGCGCGAAGCGGACGGCGCCAAGGTGCCCGCGGGCGGCGCCCTCGCCGTCGACCGGGAAGCATTTTCGGCGGGCGTCACGGCCGCCCTTGAAAGCCATCCGCAAATTGAAATCGTGCGCGAGGAAGTAACGGGCCTGCCGCCTGACGACTGGCGCAATGTCGTCATCGCCACCGGACCGCTCACTGCGCCCGGTCTCGCCGACGCGATCCGCGCTTTGACCGGAGAGGAATCGCTGGCCTTTTTCGATGCGATCGCGCCGATCGTTTACAAGGACTCCATCGACTTTGACGTTGCCTGGTTTCAGTCGCGCTATGACAAGAAAGGGCCGGGCGGCGACGGCGCGGACTATATCAACTGCCCGCTCAACGAGGAGGAATATAAAGCGTTCATCGACGCGCTCCTCACGAGCGAACAGACCGAATTCAAGGAATGGGAAAAGTCGACGCCCTATTTCGAGGGCTGCTTGCCGATCGAAGTGATGGCCTCGCGCGGGCTCGATACGTTGCGCTTCGGTCCGATGAAGCCGGTGGGCCTAACCGATCCGCGAACAGGAGACCGTCCGCATGCGGTCGTTCAGCTGCGACAGGACAACGCCCTCGGCACGCTCTACAACATCGTGGGTTTTCAAACGAAGCTCAAATACGGCGCACAAGCGGACGTCTTCCGTCTCGTCCCCGGGCTTCAAAATGCGCAATTCGCCCGGCTCGGCGGCATTCATCGCAACACGTTCCTGAATTCGCCCGTCCTCCTCGACGGGGCGCTGCGGCTGAAGGCGCGCCCGTCGTTGCGGTTCGCCGGCCAGATTACCGGGGTTGAGGGCTATCTTGAAAGCGCCGCGATCGGTCTTTTGGCGGGCCGCTTTGCCGCGGCCGACGCCCTCGGCGCCGCGCAAGCGCCGCCGCCGACGACGACAGCCCTCGGCGCGCTGTTGGAGCATATCACCGGCGGCCATGTCTCCGGCGCCAAAAGTTTTCAGCCGATGAACGTCAATTTCGGATTGTTCCCGGACATCGAGGTTCCGCGCACCGACGCCGACGGGCGACGTCTGAAAGGCAAGGAAAAAGGCCGGGCGAAAAAGGCGGCGCTGGCGCGCCGGGCCCTCGACGATCTTGCGTCCTGGACGACGACGCCGTCGCTCGCCGCGGAATAAAGGGATGCTGATTTAAGGGTGGACCGCGGCGAGTCGCCTCGCCGCGGCCCGCCCGACGTGCAGCAGGGGGAGATCACCGCAACGCCGGGATTCTGGAATTCTCTTCAGGCAATGTCAGAAAAAAAGGCAATGAATATAATCTGTTACGCGACCGATAGAGGTATGTTCTTGGAATTATAGGTCAGATGCCCTAAACGGGTTGATGCGTTTAGGCTGTTGGTGAAACGCCGTCAACTCACCAGGGGGAAAAATTTTGTGAAAGCCGACAACGAGGGGGCGTCGCTCGATCCGAAGTTTGAAGAGATCATTTCAGATCTGCGCGCGATCCACGCCGGAAGGCCAACGAAAACGCTGGCGATCAACAAGACGGCGAAGACCGCGGAAACCATTCAGCGGATCTTGTCGGCCTCATATGACGTTTTCGTAAGTGAGGGCCACGCGAATTTGTCGCTCAGAAAAGTCGCGGACGAAGCCGGCATCGCGGTCGGCAACCTCACCTATCATTTCGCAACCAAGAAAGACCTGATCCAGGCGACGCTCGAAGAGCGCCTGGCCGGGTTCGTCGAGGCGCATCTTGCAGAATTCGAGGCGGGCGGAGAAACGCCGCAGGATATCCTGTTGAATGTCGTCGCCTTTTACGCGCGCGACGCGCGCCAGTCGCACCGGTTTTTTTACCAGATGTGGGGATATGCCGGATCGGGAGAGGACGCCCGCATTCTGGTGCGCGATCTTTATCGCCCCATCGGCCGCTTTATCCTGCGCCTGGTCCGCGCCGCCAACCCAGATCTGGACTCGGTGACGGCGCGCCGTATCGTGTTGCAGATCTTCAGCCTCGAAGAGGGGTACAAATTGTTTGTCGGGCTGGGTCCCGATGACGACATCGCCCTGCAAACCGTTGAATCGGATATTCGCGCGTTGACGAAACAGATGATTTCTTCGGACCGAAACTGACCTGGGATTTCGCCTTATGACCGCTGTCGACATTGTCATTGAACCGCGCATCCGCGATCTCGGCGGGTTCACTGTTGGACGCGTCCTGCCCTACGCCAAGCGGCGCATGGTCGGTCCCTTTATCTTTCTGGACGAGATGGGACCGGCGACGTTCGCCGCGGGCAAAGGCATAGACGTGCGCCCGCATCCCCATATCGGGCTGGCGACCGTGACGTATCTCTTCGACGGCGAAATCAGGCACCGGGACAATCTTGGCTACGATCAGGTCATTCGCCCCGGCGATGTAAACTGGATGACGGCGGGACGCGGCATCGTTCATTCCGAGCGGACGGACGAGGCGACCCGCGCCAGCGGTCAGTTCATGCACGGCATCCAAAGCTGGATTGCGTTGCCGGCGGAGGCCGAGGACGCTGAACCGTCGTTTCATCACCACGCCGCCGATACGCTCCCGCTGTTCGACCAGGGCGGCGCGCGCATGCGCCTGATCGCCGGCGCCGCATTCGGTCATGTCTCGCCGGTGAAGACCTTTTCCGATCTCTTTTACCTGGGCGTCGAAGCCCCGGCGGGCGCCGATCTCGCATTGCTGGACGGGTATGAAGAGCGCGCGCTCTACGTTGTCAAAGGCGGCGTCTTCCTGGAAGACGAAGAATACGGGCCGGGCAAAATGATTGTGTTTGCGCCGGGCGCCGCACCGGCGATCAAAACGGTGAAAACGACGACTCTGATGATGCTCGGCGGTGCGCCGGTTGGGGAGCGCAAGATCTATTGGAATTTTGTCGCTTCTTCGCAGGATCTCATCGACAAGGCGAAAACGGACTGGCGCGCTTCCGCCGAAGCCCGGTTCAGCAACAGCGTATTTTCGCTGCCGCCGGGCGAAACGGAATTTATTCCGCTTCCGGAGGATTAAACGCGCGGGAATGCTGACGGCGATCGGCCATGAACCGTTCGCCGCGTCAGTTAGCTGCGGCGATGGAAACCCCGGCGGTATAGCCCACATAGATCGCGACCAGGACGATTAACGCCGCGAACGCGCGCCGCGCCAACGTGATGCGCGTTTCCAACGCCTTGGCCAGGACAATACCGACAACGCCGCCGGCCGCGCCGCCGGCGAGCAACAGCAAGATCAGGCGGTAGTCGACGAAACCGCCCAACGCATAATTTGCTGAGGTCGCAGCGCCGAAAATGCTCACCGACACCAGCGACGATGCAGTCGCATGGGTCATGGTCATGCCGGCGGCCAGCATCAGTCCGGGTACGATCAAAAACCCGCCGCCGATGCCGAAAAATCCTGCGGCGGCGCCCACGCCAAGGCCAATCGGGGCGATGCGCGCCATGATCGCCGGCGAAATGCGCACATCGGGATCGCCCTGGCGCCGGGACGGGCGAAACATCGACAGTCCGATCGCCGCCATGGCGAGCGCAAAGCCGAACAGCAAGAAATCGCCGTCGATCGACTTGGCGACGGTCGATCCGGCGAGCGAGCCGATGAGGCCGGCGCCCGCGAACACCGCCGCGCACGGCCATTTAATGCGTCCGCCGCGCCAATGACCGGCCAGGCTGAAAAGCGCGATCGCCGCCACCGCCGCTGCGGATGTGCCGATCGCAACATGGGGGCTTGAAACGCCGACGAGATAGATGAGCAGCGGCGCCGCCAGAACAGAGCCGCCGCCGCCGAAGGCGCCGAGGAAGACGCCCACGACGACGCCGCTGACAAGTGTGGCGGCGATGACGCTGACGGTAAGTTCCATCACCCTGGCGAGACGGCCTTGCGGTTCCACGGCATCGCACCCAGGAGCTGCGCCATGCCGCACCAGCCGCTGAGACCGGCAAAAACAAGCCCCGCCCCGATAAATCCGGATACGGCGAAGAACAGCGGGTGGGCGAACAGGCCCAACATCACCCCAATGAGAACGATCGACCCCGCCGTAATCTGAACCTGACGGTTGATTTCCAGCGGCGCAGAGGGATTGGTTTCAACGGGCAATCCGGCCTTTTTCCATTCGTTGAGGCCGCCGTCGAGAATGAGCGCGTTTCCATCGGCGTGTTCGGCGAGACGCGCGCAATTTTCTTCCGTGCGCATGCCGGAGCGACAATGGAAGACGGCTTTTTGTTGCGCCTGGATCTTCAAAGGCGTTTTGTCAAACTGCGACAAAGGCAGCGAAACCGCGCCTTTGATATGCTCGCGGGCGTATTCGTCGGGTTCGCGAATATCGACGACGACAATGTCGTTCCGTTCCATTCGCTCCGCGACAGTTCTGGCGTCAACTTTGTTCAGCTCCGTCATTTCAGCATCTCCGGACAATAGATTGAGACAAGCGTGTTGATGACTTTCACCGCCGCCGGATCGTGAATCGAGTAAAGGATCGATTGTCCGTCGCGGCGCGTGGCGACGAGACCCTGTTCCCTGAGGACAGCCAGGTGTTGCGACAAGGCCGATTGCGACAGCGCGATATCTGCGCCGAGCGCGCCGACCGATTGCTCGCCGGCGGCCAGCCGGCACAGGATCATCAACCGATGCTCGTTAGACATCGATTTCAGGAGCGTCGCCGCCCGGGCCGCTTTTTCGGCGAAGTGGTCTGCGTCAAATTGGTCTGCATCAAACATGTTGCAAATATATTAGCTTTCACTAAATTAGCAAGTGCTAATATTTATATGTGCGGAAAAAGCGAGGTCAACATGCTGAAAATTCAAGCCTATTTCGATCAGGCGACCGCCACGGTGACCTATCTTGTTTGGGACTCGGCGACACAGGACGGCGCGATCATCGATCCGGTGCTCGACTTTGAGCCCCACGCGGCGTCGATGAAAACCGCGTCGGCGGACGCCATTCTGAAGGACGCAGACGACAAGGGGTTGACCATCCGCTGGGTCCTGGAAACCCATGCGCATGCGGATCACCTATCCGCGGGCGACTATATCAGGCGAAAAACCGGCGCCTCTCTTGGGATCGGCGCGCGCATTACCGAAGTGCAGGCCAAGTTTCGTGACCTCTTCAACGCTGGCGATGTCGCGCCCAACGGCGACGTGTTCGATGCACTGTTTGACGACGACGCGCACTTCACCATTGGAGATATTCCCGCAACCGTCCTACACACACCCGGCCATACCCCGGCATGCGTTAGCTATTTAATCGGAGACGCCGTTTTTGTCGGCGACACATTGTTCATGCCCGATTTCGGCACCGCGCGGACGGACTTTCCGGGCGGAGACGCCGCGACGCTTTTTGACTCGGTTCGGCGCATTCTAAACTTGCCGCCTGAAACCCGGATCTTTGTTGGACACGATTACCCGCCGGAAGGTCGCAATGAGCCCGCCTGGGAGACCACCGTGGCGGAACAGCGCGCCGGCAATATCCATGTGCGCGACGGCGTTCCGAAGGAAGCGTTTGTTGAGAAAAGGAACGCTCGCGACAAAACCCTCGCCGCGCCGAAACTCATTCTGCCTTCCCTGCAGGTGAACATTCGCGCGGGCGCGACGCCGCCGGCGGACGCTGACGGTCATGTTTATCTAAAACTGCCCATCAATCGGCTTTGACCGAATTTTCCCAGCCGCTTTAGCCGGGCCAGCGCCTGCTAACCTTCTAGAACAAATAATCCGCAGGCGTTCACAGTTTTGAGGATCGCCGGCGATGCGCCGGCGAGCGACAGGTCCGCATCGTAAAAGTCGCCGGTTGATGAATAAACACGGACGCGAAGCCTGTCCGCATTCAACATGTCGTTCAGAATATCGACGGCCCTCAACTTGTTCATGCCGCCGGTTTCTGAATTTGTGAATGTCCGCATCCTAACTTTTTTCGGTCGCTTGTCGTCAACCCGGTATTGAAGGCTGAATTCTTCATTACGGCCGCCGAGATTTCGATGCGCGTCGATCGTGAAGACAAGGTCGCGTTCGTTGCGGCATTCAAAACCAACCCTGAAAGGTCCCGACTGCTCCACGCCGCGGGTCGACGCAATGTAATGGGTCTTGTCGGTGAAACTGTCCGTCACCTCTTTGTAGCGCCAAGGCGACTCTGCGACGACGCTGGTTGCTGTCGCGGCGGACATAAAACAACAGGCGGGAAACAACCACTTCATGACGGGATTCCAACGACTTCTTTAGGGACCTGTAAAGCATAATCGCAAGCCGACAATTCGGCAAATCGGGCGATTTCGACGCGAAAAGGCGCGCCGCCGCTCCATCCTGGCCCGGGCTTGTCGCCCGCATGAGTTTCTTTTCTCACGAAACGAACATCGCCATAGTGGCGCCAATGTTCGCGCTTCAGGACCTGATCGGCAGACTGCCGACGCCGCCTGCGGGGGTGCTCGAATTCACGCGCCTTATGCGCGAAAGCGCGCGCGACCTCGCTCCCATTGTCGGCGTTGTGGGCTTTTTCCAGATCGTCGTCCTTCGCCAGCCGTTTCCTGATTTCGCCGGCGTGGTCTTCGGGCTGATCGCGGTGTTGCTGGGGCTGACGCTCTTCATTCGAGGCCTTGAGATCGGCCTCTTTCCCATTGGCGAATCCATGGCCGGCGCGTTCGCCAGCAAAGGCAACGCGGCGTGGTTGATGGCGTTCGCCTTCGCCCTGGGATTCGGCACCACCGTCGCCGAGCCGGCGTTGATCGCGGTGGCCGGGGAAGCGGCGGAGATCCGCGCCGCAGCGCTGGCGGCTGAGGCCGGCGACGCGGCGCGCGATCTCAACGCCGAAGCGGCCTATGCGCTCGGGCTTCGTTACACGGTAGCGGTATCCGTCGGCGTCGCGCTGATCATCGGCGTTTCGCGCATCATTCTCGGCTGGCCGATTCAATGGTTCATCATCACCGGCTATGTGATGATCGTTGCGCTGACCCAATTCGCGCCGCGGGAGATTATCGGCATCGCCTATGACTCGGGCGGCGTGACAACGTCCACGATCACCGTACCGCTGGTGACCGCGCTCGGGATCGGACTGTCGACAGTGATCAAAGGGCGCAATCCGCTGATCGACGGTTTCGGTCTCATCGCCTTTGCGAGCCTGACGCCGATTCTTTTTGTGCTCATCTACGGCATGGTGATCTGAGGCGGCGATGCTGAGCGAACTGATCAATATCCTTCAGGTTTTTCTCACGACGATGCGCGATGTCGCCCCAATTGCGATCATTCTCGCCTTTTTTCAGCTTATCGTCCTGCGCCAGCCGGTGCCGCATCTGCGCAAGGTGCTGGTTGGCTTTGTCTACGTCCTGGTCGGTCTCGCGCTGTTTCTGGTCGGCCTTGAGAAAGCGCTGTTTCCGCTTGGAGAGACGATGGCGCAGCAACTGACCGACCCGGAATTCGTCTACGGCGCGGCGGCGGCGGAAAACGGCGCGTCCGATATGGTCGACTGGACCCGGTATTACTGGGTCTATCTGTTCGCCGCAGCGATCGGGTTTTCCACCACCATCGCCGAGCCCTCGTTGATCGCGGTGTCGCTGAAAGCCGACGAGGCGTCAGGCGGCGCGGTGAAGGCGTTCGCGCTGCGGATCGCCGTTGCGATCGGCGTCGCCGCCTCGATCGCGCTCGGCGCGTTTCGGATTGTCACCGGCACGCCGCTGCATATTTACATGATGGTCGGCTATCTTATCGTCATCGTACAGACCATGTTTGCGCCGAAAGAGATCATTCCCCTCGCCTATGATTCAGGCGGCGTGACGACCTCAACCGTCACTGTCCCGCTGGTGACGGCGCTCGGCCTTGGGCTCGCCTCGACCGTGCCCGGGCGCAGCGCGTTGCTCGACGGGTTCGGCCTGATCGCCCTCGCCAGCCTGTTTCCGATGATTACCGTGATGGGGTATGCGCAAGGATCGCGCGCCTGGGACAGATGGCACGCCAAAAAACGCCGCCCGCCGCAATGATGCGCAGCGTGGGCCGTCGCAAGGAGAAAGCGAATGAAATTTAAACTGATTATCGCGCTTGTGACCGATGAGAAGACCAATGCCGTCATTGAGGCCGGTCGCAACGAAGGGGCGACAGGCTCAACCACCATTACCGCGGCGCGCGGCGAAGGCCTGAACCCGAAGAAAACCTTTTTCGGGCTGACGCTGGAGGGCCAACGCGACGTCGTACTTTTCCTGGTGGAGGAGCATTCGAGCCGCCGCATTCTGGAAGCGATCGGCCGCGCCGGCGAGTTCGACACCTCTCAGGGCGCCGGCGTCGCATTCCAGGTCGATATTGAAGACGCGGTGGGACTGAATACGCAAATAGAGAACATTCAACGCCAGATCGAGGACAGAGTATGAGCGAGCAATCCTATATCTCCGTGCGCGACGTCATGACGCCGAACCCAATCGTGATCGACGGCCTGGCGACGGTCGCACAGGCTGTCGAACTCTTGCGCGAGAAGGGCTTTTCCTCGCTTGTTATCGATAAGCGTCATGAGGGCGATGAGTATGGCCTCCTCGCCGTTCACGACATCGCCGAACACATCGTGAGCAAGGGCCGCGCGCCGGACCGCGTCAACGTCTATGAGATCATGTCGAAACCGGCTGTTTCAGTCGACGTTGGCATGAACATAAAATACGCCGTACGCCTCTTGATGCGCTTTCGCCTGACCCGGGCGCTGGTCTTGGAGCATGGCGGCGTTGTCGGCATTGTTACATTGCGCGACCTTACGTTGCGATCCCTCGACGGCGCAGGCGAAAAAGAAGACGACGCGTAGCGACAGCCGGCGCCCCTACCCTTCGTGTCGCTCCTCTTCGTCAGCCTCGGTCACGACTTCCACGTCTTTCAGCGTCGGCGGCGCCCAGCCGCGGTCCGACCGTGAATTGAAGCCCCGTCCGCCGCGTTTGAGTTCAGCCTCGCGCTCTTCCCGAATCGCCTTCGCTTTCTCAACATATTCCGGATTGTCCTGGATCGGAACATCCGCCTTGTAGACCGAGGCGAGCTCGCGCATGGCGTATCGGTCGTCCTGTGCAAACTGGCGCGCCAGGCGTTCGGCCTCAAAGGGATGAACGCCAAGCGCCTCGAACGCGCAACGTCCTGCGCGCACGCCTGAATCGAACGTCTCGCGAATAATGTCGCGCACGCCGACAGCGTACAATTCGTAGACATGCTGACGATCCACGGCCCGGGCAATGACGTGGACATGAGGGTGATGCTTGCAGACATGCCTTGCGAGCTCGGTGATCTGAGCCTTGTCGTCGATGCAGATAACGAGAATACGCGCGTCTTCGATGCCCGCCGCGTGTATGAGATCGGGTCGCGTCGCGTCGCCGAAAAAGACTTTGACATCGAAGGCCCGGAGCAATTCCAATTGCTCAGAGGAAAAGTCGAGCACGGTGGTGTCGTGGCCGGCGCCGCGCATCATGCGGTTGACGATGCCACCGAAACGGCCATGGCCTGCGATGATGATCCCGCCTTCCGGCGTGATTTCATCGGGCTCGCGATCCTGGCCGGCGCTGAAGCGCGGCGCAATCACACGGTCAAAGAGGATAAAGAGAAGCGGCGTTAGGAGCATCGACAGCGCGACAATCAGCAAAAGCTGATCGGCGACCGCCTGCGGGATGACATTGTTTTGCGTCGTGAAAGACAAAAGCACGAACCCGAATTCGCCGGCCTGCGCGAGCCCGAGCGTGAAAAGCCAACGGTCGGCGCCGCGGATGCGGAAAACAAAGGCGAGCGCAAAGAGGATCAGCGCTTTCAGCGCCATCAGTCCGAGCGTGAGCCCCAGGATGGGCGCAAGGTTTGCGCCGAGCAGTTCAAAATCGACGCTCGCGCCGACCGTGATGAAAAACAACCCGAGCAAGAGCCCGCGGAATGGGTCGATATCGCTTTCCAACTCATGTCGGTATTCGCTGTTGGCGAGCACGACGCCTGCGAGGAATGCGCCCAACGCCGGCGACAGACCGACAAGCGTCATCAACAGGGCGATACCGATAACGCCCAGCAACGCCGCGGCGGTGAACAGCTCGCGCAGACGGGCCCAGGCGATGAACCGGAATAGCGGCCGGGTCGCCAGACTGCCGATCAGCACTACCGCTGCGATCGCGCCCAAAGTCGCCAGCACCTGCGCCCAGGCCGGCAAGCTCGCGATCATATTCAAATTCGTACCGTGACTGTCGCCGCCATGATCGTCCGCGCCGTGGTCCGCTGCGCCATGTCCGTCTGCGGCCGCGCCATGGGCGGCGTCCGCCAGCTCCGGCAGAACGAGCAACGGCAGGATCGCAAGGATCGGGATCACAGCGATGTCCTGAAACAACAGGACGGAGAAACTCGACTGACCGCCGTCGCTCTTCATCAGGCCCTTCTCATTCAGCGTTTGCAGAACGATGGCGGTTGACGACAGCGCCAGGACGAAGCCGATGGCGAGCGCCACGGTCCAGGGCTGGCCGAGGATCATGGCGACGCCCATCACCGCCGCAATGGTCAAGCCGACCTGCAGGCCGCCGAGACCCAGAAGTCTGTTGCGCATGCCCCAGAGAAGTTTCGGCTCAAGTTCGAGGCCGACAAGAAACAGCATCATGACCACGCCGAATTCGGCGAAATGCTGGATGGCGATGACATCGACATTGAGCGCGGCCAGGAGCGGGCTGATCGCAATGCCGGCGATGAGATAACCGAGCACCGATCCGAGGCCGAGGCGCGACGCGATGGGCACCGCGATAACGCCGGCGCAGAGAAAAATGAATGACAACAGCAAGAAGTCGCCCATGGGATCAGTCTCCGATCAAGCTGTCGAGATGGCCGACTTCGACAATGCCGAGACTGTCGGCGCGCTCGAAATCATAGGCGTCGTCGCGCAGCGCGGTTAAGAGCCGGCGATACCCCTCCGCATGGGGCGGGATGCGCCCGTCGTCGGCGGCGAGCAATGACCCGTAAAGCGCATAGGGCGCGGCGAAACGCATTTGGCAGAGCCCCGCGGTACGCTCAAGCGGCGTTAAGAAGGTGCGGAGCGGATAATGTTGATAGCCGTTTGGCGTATACGCTTCAGCCGGCCCCGCGGCGGTCAATGCGAACATCATCACTTTGCCGTCCAGACGGTCGCCGCCGGCGCCGTAGGCGAAGCCGTGCTCCAGCGTCAGGTCGATCCACTCCTTCACAAGCGCCGGCGTGGAATACCAGAACAGCGGGCACTGAAAGAGGATGACGTCGTGATCGATGAGACGCTGTTGCTCGCGCTCGATATCGATATTGAAGCGCGGGTATTCTGCGTAAAGATCGACAAATGTGACACCTTCAACCGGCCGGCACGCCGCAACCATCGCTTCGTTCGCGCGGCTGAAGCGCTGGCCGGGATGGGCATAATATACGATTAGCTTCGCCAACATGTTCTCCAATCAAATCCTCGATACGCCCGCACGTCCCCGTTCCCGAAATCGACAAAAGTCAGGCGACGCATGCTCAACTGCCAGGGAGAGAAACGCTCGGGACCGCATCGAACCGCCTCGGGAACTGCCGACGCGAGGCCCACATTTACCATAGCTTTGCGGCGACGGAAGAGGGCTGACGCGGCGGCGGTCGGAGATCGCTTCGAAACGCTTCCGAAACCAGTCTTAACCGTCCGTATAAGAATCAAGGCTGATCCCTCAGAATTCGGCCGCATACTTAACGGGGCGGTAAGGTAAACGCGGTATTGGTGCGTCTATGGGAAAGACGATTCTCAATAACATCGAAAGCCGGCTGCAGGCCGCCAAGGTCATGCCGCTGAGGGATTTCGATCTGGTCCGCGTCCCGCGGCGGGCGTCAGAACGCATTCCGACATGTCTTTTCGGGCTGGCCGTGACCGATGACGGGCGCGAGCAGAAATGCATCGTTCAGGATCTCAACGAAAACGGCGCCGGCGTTTCCATGGGCGGTATCGATACGCTGCCCGACGAATTCACGCTGGTCATTGACGGCTGCGAGGCGCCGACCCGCGTGCGCCTGATCTGGCGGAACAACAAGGACGCCGGCGTTGAATTCATCAAGAGCCGGACGAACTAGCGTCCGCTTCATGCGCCCGCTGGGGCGCACCGCGCCGCCCCTACATCTTAAACAGCTTTTCGGCCTCGCTGCGCGACGATCCGCGATCTTTCAGCGCCGCCTCGCATCGGACGATCTCCGCCTTTAGAGCCGCGATGCGTTCCTCCAGATCGCCGACGGAAAGCGTGTAAAGGTCCTGTTTCTTCAGGTCGCCGAGGGTGAGGTCCGGCGAGTCACGGAGCGGTTCGTCGTCCATGGGGCGCGTCCTTGCCTTGCTGCTTGCGCACAGTTTGCGTAAATCCGCACGCCGGTTCAAGAATAGCGATCGCAGCCCTGGGACCCCTGACATGACTGATTTGCCCGCCGACATGCTCGTCATTGAAATCGCTGAGCCTGGCGGGCCGGAGGTCCTGCGGGAAACTCGCCGGCCTGTCCCCTCTCCCGGACCGAACGAAGCGCTGATCCGTATCCGCGCCGCCGGCGTCAATCGCCCGGAGGTGCTGCAGCGCAAAGGGCTCTATCCGCCGCCGCCCGGCGCAACCGACATCCCGGGCCTGGAATGCGCCGGCGAGATCGCCGCCGTCGGCGCTGACGTCGCATCGGTCAAGATCGGCGATCCGGTCTGTGCGCTGCTGCCCGGGGGCGGATATGGCGAATACGCCGTGGTCGACGCCGGCTCGTGCTTGCGGGTTCCCGCCGGCCTGTCGATGGAAGAGGCCGCAGCCCTGCCGGAAACCGTGTTCACCGTTTATGCGAACATATTCGACGACGCCGACCTGCAGCCCGGCGAAACCCTTCTCGTCCACGGGGGAACAAGCGGCATCGGCGTCACGGCGATCCTGCTCGCCAAGGCGAATGGCGCAAGGGTGATCGCGACCGCCAGCAGCGATGAGAAAACCGCCGCCTGCCTCAAGATCGGCGCGGACGCCGCCTACCGCTATGATGAGGACAAATGGGAGGCGTCGATCGCCGAGGACGGCGGCGCAGACGTGGTTCTCGATATGGCGGGCGGCGACTTTTTTGCGCGCAATCTGGCTTGCCTTAATCCCGGCGGACGCCACGTTTCGATCGCGTTCTTGCGGGGACCCGAGGGCGCCGTGAACATTTTCGATATCATGCGCAAACGCCTGCGCCTTTCGGGCTCGACTATGAAAGCCCGCCCGCCTGAAGAGAAGGCGCGGCTTGCCGTCGGCATTCAGGACCGGATCTGGCCGCTGATCGAAAATGGCGCGGCGCGGCCCGTCATCGACAAAGTTTTCCCGCTGGAAGAGGCCGCGAAAGCCCACGAACGCATGGAAGCCGGCCGTCATATCGGAAAAATCGTTCTGAAAGTCGCCTGAGCCGCCTTGGCGGGGACCCCGCGAACGGCTATATGCGGCCCGTGACGCGTTCATCGCGTCGCCGCTTTCCCCGAAAAATCCGGCGGTTAGCGCGGCGGCCCTCCAAGGCCAGCCGGTGATAACGTCTATTTGGAGATACTCATGTCCGACCGCCCATTGATGCCCATCGCCACCGCCGTCTGGCTGATCGACAACACCTCGCTCAGCTTCGACCAGATCGCCGACTTCTGCGCCCTGCATCCGTTGCAGGTGAAAGGCATTGCGGACGGCGATGTCGGCGCCGGCGTCCGCGGCATCGATCCGATCACGACCCATCAGCTGACGCGCGAAGAAATCGAAAAGGCGCAGGCGGACGAGACCTACAGACTTAAACTCTCCAAACCGAAAACGATTGTCGCAGACAAACCGCGCAAGGGGCCGAAATACACGCCGGTCTCCAAACGTCAGAACCGGCCTGACGCTATCGCATGGATGGTGCGCAATCACCCGGAAGTGTCCGACGCGCAAATCGCCAAACTCCTTGGCACAACCAAAACAACAATCCAGTCTGTACGCGATCGCACCCACTGGAACTCTTCGAACATTCAACCGCAGGATCCGGTCGGCCTCGGCCTGTGCACGCAGGTCGATCTCGACACTGTCGTGCGCAAGGCGGCGGCGAAACGCGCCAAGCTCCAGCCGGCGCAGCAACCCGAAGGCGAAAGCCTCAAACCCGCCGAAGATACGACCGCGCCCACGGCGCCCGAGCCTAGCGAAAGCGCCGACAAGATGGGCGAAGTCGATCTGTCGAAAGTCTTCGCCAATCTCTCCGGCGACGACAAAGAGGGATAGCCTGGGGGCTTGATCCGCTGGTTGCCGCGCAGGCGGGCGGCGGTGGTGGTTGCGACAAAACTGAGCATGTCATCACCGGAAAAAGACCGATGATGACGGCGTGTCATTTCTTGGAGACGAAAAACAATGTCGTCCTCGGACTTGTTCCGAGGACCTCAGGCCGCTTGTTAAATGGCCAGAGATCATCGGGCTGGATTGGGAACGCAATTCAGGCCCGACGATGACAGTCTTTCAATCGCCAAGGACGCTTCGCGGCCCACGCATCCCCAAACAGGCGTGCGGACAAGACCTAAAACGCCTTCTGCCAGCCGACGGTCAACGTCCAGTCGGTTTCCAGCTGCGGTCCGTTGAGATCCTGATAGACCGGGAACAGGATTTCGACGGCCAAACGATGCCCTTTGATCGCGCCGCGTTGCCCGGCGAAATTGAGGCCGACGCCGACATCGATGCGATCGCCGCCCTGAAAGTCCGGGTTCGCCGTCTGCACCGGCGCCATTATCGCCGGGTCAATGCCGTCAATCACGTCCTGATTGCGATAAGCGACGCGAGCGGATCCGGCGATCCACGCCGCCGGCCCCCATTGCGCCCAGGCCGTGGCTTCGTGCTTGTCGCCGAGCGTGTAGCCCTCATCGTTCGTTCCTGTGCGGAACGTTCCGAGGTATTGCGCGCCCCAGGAAAACTGGTCGCTGAAGCCGGTATAGGTGACGCCGGGCTGCAAATCGAACGTGCCGGATCCGAGCTGCATCGGATAGGGAAGCCGCGGGCTGGGCGTCGCGCCGGTCGGCGTCAAAATCTGATCGGTTTCGGTGGTCGATCCGGTCGGCAGCGACAGGCCGGCGTTAAGATGGGCGCGATGGCGCACGCCGCCGGCGCTTGAATCGAGCAATCGCACGAGGGCGGAGACTTTGGTGTCGCCGAAGCCAAAAGTTTCGGTGCGAAATTCGCCGAGAACGTTCGTCCCAACCGGTCCCTGAAAGGTCACGTGATCCATGCCGTTGTCGATCAACATGCCCATGGCCATCAATGTCAGCCAGTCGGTCGGCGCATACATGGCGCCGAGCATATGCATATCCATCGTCATCTGAAGCGGAACGACTCGCAGGGTCGGCGGCTGCATGGGCGCGCCGAAAAACCGGTTCGGAACCGTGGTGACGATCTCTTCCGGCGAAACCGGATCGTCGCCGATCCGCGATCCCTCCATGTCCATGCGCATGAAGCGGTAAGAGAACATCACCTCCCCCGCTTCATGCATGTGGTCGCCCATGACGCCGATGGGCGCATGGTCTTTGGCGATGGTTGCGCCGTCGGCGAGCGCAGGGGTTGATGCGAACGCCGCAGCGGCGGCGGCAAAACAGATAGCGCGCATGATCCTTCCTTTCCTGGAAAGCGCGAAAACAAAAAAACGAAATTCAAGAAAAGCCGCGAGCGCGGCCAGGATCATGCGTGCGGCGGCGCGCGGGACGGCATGGGCGGACGCGCCGCATAGGCGGCGACGGGCGCGGTTTCCACCGGGTCCGAAAAGTGCGTCGGAGGAAGCATCGGCGGGGATGCGGGATACGTATTTGTCGCGGCGCTGATCGCAGTCCGACAAGTCGCGCCGCAAGCGTCGCACGCCTGATTCAAGGGCTCCGCGGGCGCTTCAGTTTCGCCGGTCAGCGCGCTCAGCGGAACAGTTTTAGAACCATGCGCAGTGCAGATAACAACGGTGAGCTCGCCCTGGCTGTCCGCTGCGACCGCGACGCCGGGGGGCGTAACCTGCGCAAGCGCGAAGAGCGCGATCAATGCGCGCGAAATGGCCGCCAAAGCAGGATTGGAATGCCTTCGCACCGCCGTCCCCGGTTACATCCGTCTTCTTTGTAGGAGATATCGCGCCCAGGCAAGACGCCGCCGGCCTGGAATTTTGTCGCAGATGCGCCGTCAGATCACGGGCGCGGTCATAACCGACAGGTCTTCGACCGGCCCCATCTCTGTCAAGACGAGAGAGAGGGCGCCGGCTACGTCGTCGGCGTGTGTGTGGTGATGGGCACGTGCTGCATGTGCAGGAAGACTCTCTTCAGGCGCCGTTTGGCCATGAACATGCTCGCCGGAAACGGTCTCCTCAGGCGTCGCCCCGCCCTCGCCGCCAACATGCGCGGCATGCCCGGTGTGGGCGCTATGCGCCGCATGGCCGTGACCGACGTGGCCGGCGTGTCCCCCATGTCCTGCGTGCGCAGCATGTGCATTGTGAGAGGCGCCGTCATGGGGCGCCGCGCCGTGATCATGAGCGATGTGCCGCCCGCGATGGCCATAACTGTCGTCATCTGCAGCGCATGTCATCCCGTCGTGGCCGGCGTGAGCTCCGTGCCGATGCGAGCCGCCAAGCGACTCATGTCCGGCGTGACCGGACAGTGCAGCGTGAGCGGCATGTCCGCCATGGTCCGCATAGGCGACGTGACCGTCATGGGCGCGGTCATGACCGACATGGCGCTCATGGTCGTCGTGGTCGTGATGATCTTTGAAAATTCGGCTTGCCAAGGGTGAAACATATTCGCCGTGATGCGCGTGCCCGCCTCGGTCGGCGGCGACGTGGCGATCATGATCATCCGATTGATCCGCCCGAACGTCGGCATGCTCGTGATCATAAAGCGCCTCCGCGGCGACGGGATCGAAGCCCGCGGGATCGCACAGTTCGGCCAGCGCCAGGAGATCTTCCAGCGAACTCGCCACCGGCAATTCGGATGCGCCCGCCTCTCGGACAGCCGCCTGGGCGTGAACGGCGCCAAAAGCTGCGAGAACGCCGGCCAAGCCCGTGTACCCGCCCGCCTTTTGGCGCAGCAGGATTTCCTGCAGCGTGGACCGACTGCGGCCTGTCTTGGAGGTCTCAAGACGCTTGAACGCTCTTACGAGGTTTTCGAATTCGGAAAGCGCCGGCGCGGAATCAACGGTCATGCGATACTCTGAGAAGCAGCGCCGTGTTATCGCACGCCTTCGTTTCCATCAGGCGTCGCTCAGTCGAAGAATTTGGCGAAAATTGTAGTAAACAGACTGTAAGGAAAGATCCTTAACGCCTCAGTTCTCTTCCGCGTCAGTCCTCTTCCGCGTCCGAGGGCGGATCCAGCTGGGCGAGCTTGCCGCCGTCCACAAACAGCGTCTGACCGGTGACATAGGACGCCGCGTCGCTCGCCAGGAAAAAGATGACTTCCGCAACCTCTTCCGGATCGCCGATTCGTTTCAGCGGCGTCGCATCGCGCAGTTGCTTGGCTTTAGCGTCCTTGTCCATCTCTCCTTTGATGGCGCCGAAACCAACCGCGTTGACGCGCACCCCGTGGGGCGACAGGGCGAGCGCCACCGCTCGCGATAGCTGCTGCAGTCCGCCCTGAGAGGCGGCGAAGGCGACATGGTCGGCGCTCGACGTCACCGACTCAACTGAACCGATATTGACGATGACGCCGCGCTGTTCGCTGGCGCCGGCCTCGACCGACTGTTTCACGAACTGCTTCGCCGCTGCCTGGTTGACCAAAAACGCGCCCCTGAGGTTGCGCTCGATCACACGGTCGAAGTCATCTTCGCTGGTTTCCAGAAAGGGCGCCGAATAGCGTTCCATGACCGTGTGGGCGAGCACGTCGACGCCGCCATAGGCGTCAAGCGCCTCTGCGATGACGTTGTGGACATGCAGGCGCTTGCACGTATCGGCGTGCACAAACGCGACTTCTGCGCCGCTGTCGCGCAATTCGTCTGCGAGCGCCTTGCCCGCTTCTTCATCGGTATCCGCGAGGACCAGCTTGTCGCGGTTATTCGAAAACCGCCTGGCGCAGGCGGCGCCCACTGGCGAGGCCGCGCCGGTGACAATCACTGAGCGACCGCTCATGAGTGTTTCCTTTTTCTAGTAAATGGAACGCTGCCGATTTCGCGTTGAATCGTTTCCTCGGTCGCCTCCCGTGCAGGAAGCGACCGCGGTTTAAGCAGGTACGGCATACAAGCGAAAGTCTTCCAGCGGCAATTCGTTCAGTGCGGCCGCAGCGGCGTCCTAAAGAAGCGCCGGAAATCGTACCTTAAGGCTTTCGCACTACGCGCCTGGCGCAGCTTAAATCCGTCGTCGACTAATGAGGCTCGGAAACTTGAACGATGCCTTCCATCTGGTCTTTAACTCTCAGCTTTTCTCGCTTGAGTTCCACGACGCGGAGTTCGTCAAAGGCGGGATGTTTCGTCTCGGCGGCGATCGCCGCCTCCAGCTCTTGGTGTCGCTTCGTGAGCGAATCCAACTGAGCGTTTGACGCCATAGTCAACCTCCATGTTTTGAATGCGACTATATAAGCACATAATGCGCTGTTTCGCCACCAGAGCAGGTGTCGGAAATTGCTGTCTCCAAGCCTGTTTATGCTTAACGCGATCGCTTTGGCATTGTCCGCAACTCGTTGACTTTTCGATGAAAATGCAGACTATTGATGAGCAATGATCGAAAATGCGACAGCGCCAATCGGCGCCGAAAATCGGGGATCTTTCTGGTCTTGGGCCGGCAAGGCCTACGCCCGGCCCGGCGTCGCAGACACCCTTCTGACCCTGCAGGACGGCGCCGGTTTGAATGTCTGCATTCTGCTCTGGACATGCTGGGCGGGCGAACGATTTGAAGCGGCGCCGGAAATCGTCATTCGCAACGCCAACGCCGCCGTCTCCGATTGGCGCGAGCATGTGACGACCAAGCTGCGCGCCGCGCGCCGGGCGATGAAACCCTTTGAGGAAGAGCCGGGCTATGAGAACGCCGCCGCGCTGCGCAGCGCCGTCAAACAATGCGAACTCGACGCGGAGCGAATCGAGATGTCTCTGCTGGAAGACGTGGCAATCCGCATGCTGACCCCGGCCGCGGGCGGCGATGCGGCGGCGCGGGCCCGGCGCAATCTCGCCGCCTACGCGGCGCTCTCCGGCGCCGGCAAAAAGGAAGGGTTCTCAACGTCGTTGCTTCATCAGCTGATCGACAATATTCTGGTTGCGGATCCTATCAAGGCCGCACCGTCAGGCGCGCAATAACCCTGTGAACGAAAAAGAACCGCCTCCCGAAAACGGAACTGACTCCCTTGGCAAGCTGGTCGACGGACGCCGCTTTTCTGCGCGAGACGAAGACTTTGACGGCGCCAATGACGAGGCGCTCGCCATCCGTTTGGCGACGCTTGAGGAAGAGCATCGCGATCTTGACGCCGCAATCCGCGCCCTTGAACAGAGCGCGCCCTACGAGCGCTTGTCTATCGCGCGCCTGAAAAAGAAAAAGCTGCAGCTGAAGGACGAAATTCAGGAACTCAAAGACGCGATGCTGCCGGACATCATTGCGTAGTCATTTCATCCGCTTGGCTTCATACATGGCTTCGTCCGCAAGATTGAGGGCTTCCTGCGCCGATACGCCCTTGCGGATCTGAACCGCGCCCCAGGACACGGCGGCGCTGAAGGCCGGGCCGTCCCACGCAACCGGCTTTTCTGCAATCAACTCTGCGATCGCCGCAGCTTTCGCCGCCGCCACGGCCTGGTCGGCCTGCATCAGCAAGACGGCGAACTCGTCGCCGCCCAGCCGGGCCACCACGTCGGTTTGCCGGACATTGCTCGACAGGATATCGGCGACATGCGCCAGCGCCGCGTCGCCGGCGCTGTGTCCCTGCGTATCATTAATCTGTTTCAGGTCGTTGAGATCGATGAAGAGCAAGCTCGCGCGCACCCGATAGCGGTCAATCATCGCCAGCACGCGATCCAGCTCCCGCGCGAATGCGCGGCGGTTCAGCATATCCAGCATCGGATCGCGGTCGGCGAGGTTTTCAAGCTCGTCGATACGCGCCCGGCTTTGATCAAGCTCGGCGCGAAGGTTTCGAACGTCCTCCAGCAGCGAGAGCACCGCAGCGCGAACCTTGGGCGTCAGCTCCGCGTCGGGAATACCCAACACCGAAACTTCGTCGACTGGCGCCGCCGGCTGCGTCGGCGCCGCCGCCGCCGCAGCCGGCGCCGCTCCAATCTTCGCCGCGCCCAGCGGTTTTTCCGTTTTGGCAATTCTCATACGCACCGCTTTCGCTCAGAATCGAGCATACATCCTTTCAGGTTTTTAAGAAAAACTGGAAACGGAATTCGGTCGGAATGACGGCTCGAAAGCAAACAATAATTCACCACGTTCATAGCAGAAATTTGCGCTGATTCTGCAACGCCGCCGTTCGGCGCGCGCGCGGCTCGGTTCGCCGCTTGGCGGTTGAGAGCGCCGCCGCAACGTCCCATGTTCGATCTCGCGGATGGTCGTGTTTCGAGTCCCCTTCGGCATGGCCAGCTCCCGCGTCCGGTGTGAGGAGGCGTCGGCCTTCGCGCCCCCGTCTGTACGGTCGGCGTCTCCTTCTCGCACCCGCGCGCCTTTCGCGCCTTTCCGCTTGCCCCCGAACCGCGCCATGATGTATCCCCCTCGCTTTTCCGCCGGGAGGATCCAAATATGGCCAAGGCGAACGAAAATCCGGCGGTCGGCGTCATCATGGGGTCTCAGTCCGACTGGCCGGTGATGAAAAACGCCGCCGACATGCTGGACGCGCTTGGCGTCGCGTACGAAACAAAGATCGTCTCGGCTCATCGCACGCCGGATCGCCTCGTCGGCTACGCAACCGGCGCCGCGGACCGCGGCCTTAAGGTGCTGATCGCCGGCGCAGGCGGCGCCGCGCACCTGCCCGGCATGACCGCCTCCATGACCCGCTTGCCGGTGATCGGCGTGCCGGTGCAGTCCAAGGCGTTGAACGGCCTGGACAGCCTGTTGTCGATTGTACAGATGCCCAAAGGCGTGCCGGTGGCGACGGTCGCGATCGGCGAGGCCGGCGCGGCCAACGCCGGCTTGCTTGCCGCAGCCATGCTCGCCGTCAGCGACGCCGACCTCGCCGCCCGTCTTGACGCCTGGCGCGCCGGACAAACGGCGAGCGTTGCGGAGACGGTGAAGGAATGAAGGCGGCTTTTCCCGATCCGCTCATTCCCGCGAAAGCGGGAATCCAGCAGATAAAAAAGCTCTATTCCCAACCAGGTGTTGTTCGAATGGACTCCCGCTTTCGCGGGAGTGAGCGGAGGACGGATCGTGCGCAGTCTTACGCCTAACGACACGATCGGCGTTCTCGGCGGCGGTCAACTCGGCCGGATGCTCGCCATGTCGGCGACCCAGTTGGGGTTAAAGGCGCATATTTACTGTCCCGACGACGATTGCCCGGCCAGCCAGGCCGCAGCCGCATTCACAAAAGCGGCGTATACCGATGAAAAGGCGTTGCAGGCGTTCGCCGCCGCGGTCGATGTCGTCACGTACGAATTCGAAAACGTGCCGGTTGAGGCCGTCGCCGTCCTCCAGGACAGCGGCGCCGAGGTGCGCCCCGGCGCCGTGGCGCTGGAAAAAGCGCAGGACCGGCTGGTGGAAAAGGAATTCGTACGCGCGCTCGGCGTCGCCACCGCGGACTTCCACGCCGTCGACGGCCTTGACGATCTTGAGGCCGGCCTCGCTAGGATCGGCCGGCCGGCGATCCTGAAAACGCGCCGGCTCGGCTATGACGGCAAGGGCCAGACGCGCCTCACGGACAAGGACATCGACCTTCACGCGTCCTTTGAAAAGGCGGTCGCCTTCGCCTGGGACGAGGTCGGGGCCGCCCCGTCGATCCTGGAGGGGTTCGTGCCGTTCGAGCGGGAGGTTTCCATTATTGGCGCACGCGGCCATGACGGCGAGATCAAGCTCTATGACCCCATAGAAAACGTTCACGCCGGCGGCATCTTGAAGACCTCCACTGCGCCGGCCGCGATCACCCCCGAAGCCTCAGACAGGATTAAAGACGCCGCGGTCAAAATCCTGACCGCGCTCGATTATGTGGGCGTCATCGGCGTTGAATTCTTTGTGCTGACGGATGGCGATATCATCGTCAATGAAATGGCGCCGCGGGTCCACAATTCGGGACACCTGACCGCCGACGCCTGCGCCGTTTCACAATTCGAGCAGCACATCCGCGCTGTCGCCGGCTGGCCGCTGGGCGATCCGGCGCGCCATTCCGACGCGCAAATGGAAAACCTGATCGGCGAGGACGTCGATCGATGGCGCGACGCCGCCGCAGCGCCCGGCGCATGCCTTCATCTCTACGGCAAGCGCGAGGCCCGCGCCGGCCGCAAGATGGGTCACGTGACGAAGCTGACGGGACCGGCCTAGGTTTTCAGAAACTTACGTCACCGAGAATTCTTTTCTGCTCCGCCAGATCTCATCCTGAGGCGCCAACACGAAGTGTTGGCCTCGAAGGATGGCGTAAAGCGCTTGTGCATGCGGTCATCATTCGATGCCCGGACTTCGTCCGGGCGCCTCAGGATGAGGTCCTGTGCAGGTTGACGCTCAGTCCCTCAAGGTGAAGCAATTCCGGGCTGGCTTCCGCATAGCCTACGCCGGCAGCGAATAGCCTTTGAATTGCTTTCGAAGTTCCGTCTTCAGGACTTTCCCGGTCGCGCCGAGCGGAATTTCTGTCACAAACTCCACCGCATCCGGCCACGCGATTTTGTCGAGTTTCGGCTTCACAAACTCGATGATCTCTTCAGCAGACGGATCTTTGCCTTCCGCCTTCACGACAATCAGCAGCGGGCGCTCCTGCCATTTCGGATGATGCACGCCGATAACGCCGGCCTGAGCGACGCCCTCATGCAGCATCGCCGCGTTTTCGATGTCAATCGACGAGACCCATTCGCCGCCGGTCTTGATCACGTCTTTCGAGCGGTCGGTGATCTGGAGGAATCCGTCCTCGTCGATGATCGCCACGTCGCCCGTATCGAACCAGCCGTCCTCGGTGAGCGTGGGTTCGGTCGCTTTGTAGTATGAGCTGACGATCGACGGTCCGCGCACCTGTAGACGCCCCTCAGCTTCGCCGTCATGCGGCAGGATGGTTCCGTCCTCAGCAGCGAGACGCATGTCGACAAAGGGCAGCGAGCGCCCGGCTTTCAGAATATAAGGCATGCGTTCGTCGATCGACAGCGCCTGAATTTCCGGCGGCAGCGCGCCAAACGTGCCGACCGGAGACATTTCGGTCATGCCCCAGCCCTGTTGCAGCACGACGCCGTATTTCTCGTAACCGCGCACCAGCGCCTCCGGCAACGCGGAGCCGCCGGACATGCCGGCTTTCAGCGTTGAAAGCTTTTTGCCGGTCTTTTCCAGATATTGCAGCAAACCGAGCCAGACCGTCGGCACGCCGGCGGAGAACGTCACCTTTTCGCTTTCGAAGAGTTCGTAGAGCCCCTCGCCGTCAAGCCGCGGTCCGGGGAAAATCTGCGTCACGCCGGTCAAAAGGCACGTATACGGTGTATTCCACGCGTTGACATGGAACATCGGCACCACAGGCAGGAAGACGTCGCCCTCCGAAAGACTGAGTCCGCAGGGCAGACCGCTCGAAAACGCCTGCAAGACAAGGGCGCGGTGCGAATAAACGACGCCCTTCGGATCTCCAGTGGTCCCGGACGTATAGCACATGGCGACCGCCGTGTTCTCGTCGAATTCCGGCCACGCGAATTCGTCCGATTTTCCGGCGATCAGTTCCTCATACGTCTCAGCGCCCTTCGCCGCCTCGCCGGCGTTCGCTTCGTCGGTTAGAACGCAATAGGCCTTCACGGTTTTCAGATGCGGTCGCATGGCGCCGACAAGCGGCGCGAAAGTGGTGTCGTAAAACAGAAAATCGTCTTCGGCGTGATTAACGACAAAGGTGGCGTTCTCCGGCCCAAGCCTGGGATTGACCGTGTGCAGGACCGCGCCGAGCCCGCCGACGGCGTAATACATCTCAAACTGACGATACGTGTTCCAACCGATAACGCCCACACGATCGCCGCGCTTGACGCCCATTTCAGTCAGCGCATTGGCGAGCTGGCAGATGCGCTTATAGGAGTCCTTAATCGTGTAGCGGTGGATCGGCCCCTCAACGGTGCGCGTTACAATTTCGGTTTTTCGATAATTGCGCACCGCATGTTTGAGGATCTCGGTCGTTAACAGCGGCCGATCCATCATCAGTCCCATCATCGCGCTTCGTCTCCCTGTTTGATGTCGTTGTTTTCCCTATCAAATCGCGTTGAGCCGTCGCGGTCAAACAGGTTTGTCAAAGATCGGCGGTTTTTTCCGCCAGAATCTCCCGTGCGCGCTCTTCGCCGGGAAAATCCTCAGCGATCCACGCGTCTTCGGCGGCGGAGAGAACGCGCGCGACGTCCGGTCCCGGCCGGACGCCTGCAGCGACGACGTCGCCGCCCGAGACCGGAAACTCCGGAACGGTCCAAGCGTCGGCGATCCCGGCCAGGCGCGCATATTCAGCGTCGCTGATTTTCGAGAACGCCGCCGCGAGCTGCGCGCCGTCGAAAAAAACCTCCCGGCCGAGTTCATAAGTCAGCCGCCTGATTTCCTGACCCGAAAGATCGGGTGCGATGCGCGCTTCGGCCTTTAGCGCGTTCGACCGGATGGCCTTTTCCGCGTTGGAAAGACGCAACCGAGCGCCGAGACCTTCTCCGTGGGCGCCAAACAGCGCCGCGAGCGCAACCGGCGGCGGCGCCTGCGGCGCAAGCGCCTTCAGCCTTGTCACTGCAGTGATGTCTGCCGGCGCCTCCCAAATCTCGGCAAGGACGCTGCTGGCCGCCATCGCCTCCAGCCCGAAAGCAGCGCGCGGAAGTTTCAAGATCGCCATCGTTTCCGCGCCCACCCGCTCGGCTGACAGCGCGACGATGCCGCTTTTCAGCTTCGCCGCGGCCGCAAGGCCGGTCTTGTCAAAAGCCTCGGCGAAGCGGGCGCTGAACCGGAAAAACCGCAAGATTCGCAAGTGATCCTCGCGGATGCGTTGCTCAGGATCGCCAATGAAGCGCACGCGCCGCGCTTTGAGGTCGGCGAGGCCGTCCATCGGGTCGAACAGAATACCGTCCGGGCTCAGATAAAGCGCATTGATGGTGAAATCCCGCCGTCCCGCATCCGTCGCCCAATCTTCCGTAAAGGCGACTGTCGCGCGCCGACCGTCAGTGGAAACGTCGGCGCGAAGGGTCGTCACCTCAACGCCCTGATGATCGGCGATGACCGTGACAGTGCCATGGTCGACGCCGGTGGGCGCATATTTTAGTTTCGCCGCCTTCGCTGCGGCGATCACCTGATCCGGCGTCAGCGTTGTGGCTATGTCGAAGTCGTTTGGGCCGTCGCCGAAAAGGCTGTCGCGCACGCAGCCGCCCACATAACGCGCCGACCCGGGCGCCGCCTTTTCCAGGGCGCCGACAACGCGTTTCAAATGCGGCGCTTCAAGCCAGTCAAACGCCGGACGCATGGCGTCGGTCAGCGCTGTCATTATCGGATTTCCGCTCACGCGGGGGGATCGTCCTGGAGGACGTCGGCCAGGGTCCGCAGGATTCCAGCTGTCAGCCCCCAGATGTGGAAACGGCCATAGGGCGCGGCGAACATTTTGTATTTGACGCCTTTGTGCTCGCGTTGCTCCGTAATGTGATTATTGAGATTAGCCACAAAATGCAGCGGGGCTTCAAAGACTTCGTCGACTTCTCTGGGACACGGACGAATTTGCACCTGCGGATCTACCAGACCGACCACCGGCGTCACGGAAAAGCCAAGGCCGCCCTCGTGGACGCCCAGCCTGCCGATTACGTCGACGGCGCCGGGCGGAATGTTGACTTCTTCATGAGCCTCTCGAAGCGCCGTCGCTTCCCGGTCCGCGTCTTCCGGCTCGACCTTTCCGCCGGGGAAACTGATCTGGCCGGCGTGGGACGGCATGTCCGACGACCGCACCGTAAAGAGAACCTTCGCCCCATCGGCGCGCGGAATGATCGGCACGAGGACGGCGGCGTCCTTGCGATTAGCGGTCCATCGGCTTTCAAAGATTTTGTCGCGGGTGAGATGCGGGTTCATCTCCTGAAAATGCGCATGCACGCGCTGAGCGGTTGCGCGGCTGAGATTGGCCGCGATTTGCGCGCGCAATGCGTCAGTTGATTTAACGTCGTTCACCGTCACTCACATGCTCACTCTTCGCCGCCTGCTTCGCGGCCTTACTCCAGCGGAAAAAATATGCCCGCTGACCAGACGCCGAATAGATCTTCTGCGCCCGTTCGGCGCCGCTCGCCAAGCGCGGCAAGGTCGTAATAGACCGCCCGCGCAATGCGCGCCTCTAGACCGCGCCGGACGTTTATATAGGGCGCTTTTTGCCCGCCGCCGCCCGCGCTCCGCATGACAAGGGCGTGATCGGGCCCTGCGACGACGTCGTCGCCCAGATTGGTGGCGAAGGTCAGCCGCTGCGCGCGTCCCTCGCCTTCCACCCGCATCAGCACCGCGACGAAGGGCGCGTCCTCAACCTTGATTTTCAACTTCTCCGCCGGCGTCACGAGGAAAAACTGATCGCCCTCCCGCCGCAGGATGGTCGAAAACAACCGCGCCAGTTTGGCCCGCCTGATCGGTGCGCCTTCGTGAAACCACGTCCCGTCGCGGGCGATGACGATGTCTATTTCGCCGGCGCGCTCAGGGTTCCACGTCTCTACCGGCGGCGGCGGCGCATCGCCGGCGTCGTCGAGCTCGGCCGCGTAGCGCATGAGGTCATCCATCAAACAGAACCGGCGCCGCATTCGGAATGCGGCGCCGGCCCCTTGTTTGTCGTAAGCGCCGATCCGGCGCAAAGGTTTCTATTCGCAAGCAAGGCACCGCGCATAGGCTGCATTCGGATCGTTGAACTCTTCGAAGAATTCAACCTGCTCCTCGATTTTTTCGGCGATTTTTGACACGGCGGTCGCATTTCGGCCAGCGCCGATCCGGTCGGCGCCGACCAGCGCCGTCGCCTGAGTGGAAAGACCTGAGAGAAATTGCTCGAACGGCGTCTTAGTCTCGGTCATTTCAACAACGTCGTAGTTTTCAAGCTCCGCGAGACGCGCAGCCGCTTCGATCGACTCATCGATGCCGCCGATATTGTCCACAAGCTTCAGCTCAATCGCCCGTTCGCCGATCCACACGCGGCCCTGGCCGATTGAATCGACATACTCCGTATCCAGACTACGTCCTTCGCCGACGACCTCCAGGAACCGTTCGTAGCCGTGCTCGACCGACTGCTGGATGATGTCGGCGACATTTTCCGGAAGCGGGCCGATGCCGGTGGCGAGAATCGGCGACAGGGACGTCGTGCCGACGCCGTCGGTGTAGATTCCCCAATGGGCGGCGGCTTCTTCAAACGTATTGAAGTATCCGAAGATGCCGATGGAACCGGTGATGGTTGTCGGCGCCGCCCAGATTTCGTCAGCCGGCGCTGAAATCCAGTAGCCGCCGGACGCGGCGAGCGATCCCATCGATGCGACAACGGGCTTGCCCGCTTCTTTGATCGCGAGAATCTCGTCGCGAATGATGTCGGACGCAAAGGCCGAGCCGCCCGGGCTGTCCACCCGCAGCACGACCGCTTTGACCTTGTCGTCTTCGCGGGCCTTTCGCAGCAACGCCGCGATGGTGTCGCCGCCGGCGGCTTCGCCAAGCGGCGCTTCTCCGTCGACAATGGTGCCGGACGCGGTTACGAGCGCAATGTTGGGCGCCTCGCCGTCCTTACGATCCCCGAGCGCGCTCAGATAGCGGCGGAAATTCACGTTCTTGTAGGACTTGCCGTCCTTGTCTTTGCCGAATGTCTCGATCAGGTGGGCGCGTTGCTCGGCGCGCGAGGTCAGCTTGTCGATGAGGCCGGTCGACAGAGCGGCTTCGGCGAAGTCGCCTTCGACCGTGCGCAAAACGTCGCCCAGATTATTGGCGTAATTCTCGACCGTTCCCTGCTCCAGCCCGCGCGCTTGCTCGACGGTGCGCAGATACTCGCGCCATAGGACGTCCAGATAGGCCCTGTTTGCTTCGGCGGCCTCCGGCGACATGTCGTCCCGAATAAAGGGTTCGATGGCCGACTTGAATGTGCCGACGCGGAACACGTGGCTGGTGATTTTCAACTTTTCGAGAAACGACTTCAAAAACACCGAGTAGCGTCCATAGCCGTAGATTACGACGTTGCCGTAATCGTTCATGTGGATTTCGTCGGCGGTGGCGGCGATCAGGTACTGGTCCTGGCTGTAATAATCGCCGACAGCGATCACCTTTTTGCCGCCCTCCTTGAATTTGACAATTTCGGCCGCGAGGTAATGGGCTTTCGACGCGCTGGAAGACGGAATTTGCAGATTACCCAGGTCAAGAACGATTCCTTTGATGCGGTCGTCGTCCTTCGCTTTGCGGACTGCGCGGACGAGATCGTGCACTTCGATTTCGGTCGGCTCGTCGATTCCGTAGGCTTCTTCGATAATGACCGCGAAAGGATCGACCTCGGCGGCCTGCTCAACCAGTACGCCGTTGGGATTGATCAACAGGGCCGCTTCTTCAGGAACGGTGACCTGAGGTTTGTCGGCGTTGCCGGCGACGCCGTTGGCGACGCTCACGAGCACGCCGACGAAAAGAAGCAGCACAACCAGACCGATCAGCCCCTGCAACAGCAGGAGAACGCCGATGATCAGCTTGCCGAAGCCTTTAATGAAACCCCACACGGAAAAATTCGACTCATGATTCGACACGAAAAAACCCCTTTTGGCTCACGCTCTCAGCCTGTTTCAGCGCATTCCGGCGACCACCGCCGCCGGCGCATTATTCGATTGCCCCTCGCAATGGCCGACCGCGCGATGGCGCAAAACGACCGTAATTTCCGGGCTCATGGTAAAGAAATTGTGGGCGCGACGGCAAGAGGCAAGAGATTTGCGACAATACGTTCCGATTCCTTGCCAAAAAGACCGATAAACGGCATGCAGCCGTGGTATCAGGATTTTCCGCCCAAAATGAAGAAGTTGCATTCATGACCGAAGCCGCTCCCGAACCCGCCGCCGCTGACGCCGAAACGGGCGATGCGGCCTTGCTGAAGCGGTTTGAGGACGCAGCGGCGCGGATGAGCCGGGCGCGCGAAGCCCTGGCGCACGTCGTCTTTGGCCAGTCCGAGGTCATCGATCTGACGCTCGCGACGCTCGCCGCAGGCGGGCACGGTTTGCTCGTCGGCGCGCCTGGCCTGGCGAAAACCCTGCTTGTGACATCTGTCGCAGAACTTCTGGGGCTGTCCGCCAAACGCGTTCAGTTTACCCCCGACCTGATGCCCGGCGACATTCTGGGGTCTGAAGTGCTGGAAGAGAGCGCGGACGGCAAACGCGAATTCCGGTTCATCGCCGGCCCGGTGTTTTGTCAGCTGCTGATGGCGGACGAAATTAACCGCGCCTCCCCGCGCACCCAGTCGGCCCTGTTGCAGGCGATGCAGGAGCGCCACGTCACGGTAGCCGGCGCGCGGCACGATCTGCCGGCGCCGTTTCACGTTCTCGCGACCCAGAACCCTATCGAGCAGGAAGGCACCTATCCGTTGCCGGAAGCCCAGCTCGACCGGTTCTTGATGCAGATAAACGTCGGCTATCCCGATCTCGATTCTGAAAAGCGCATGCTTGCGGAAACAACCGGAACCGTCGCGGCCAACATAAACGCCGTCATGGCGCCGGAGGATCTCGAGAACGCGCAGGCGCTGGTGCGCGAAATGCCGATCGGGGAACAGGTGATTGATCTGATCCTGAAACTGGTCCGCGCCGCCCGCCCTGATGAGAGCGCGTCGGCGCGCGTGCGGTCCATGGTCGCCTGGGGCCCAGGCCCTCGCGCCAGCCAGGCGTTTTCCCTAGCGGCGCGCGCGCTTGCGCTAATTGAAGGTCGGCATGCGCCGTCTCTCGACGACGTGAAGCGCCTGGCCAAACCGGTCCTGCGCCACCGCATGGCGCTGAATTTCGCGGCGCGGTCGGAAGGGCTAGATACGGATCAATTTATTGATGAACTGCTAGACGGGGCAACGGAAAGCTAAGGACCAAGCGCCCGATCGCATGAACGACAACCAAATCGCCACCGCCATCCGCCACGACGCGGAAGAAGCCGCATCGCATTTTCCTCCCCTTCTTGTTGAGGCGGAGCGTATTGCGCAGACGGTGGCGGCGGGCCTTCACGGCCGGCGCCGCGCCGGGCCGGGCGAAACATTCTGGCAGCATCGCCCCTACAGTTTCGGCGACGCCGTGTCCGCCATCGACTGGCGCCAGTCGGCGCGCGAGGCGAGCCGGCTCTATGTCCGCGAAAATGAATGGGAAGCGGCCGCGGCGGTTTATCTGTGGCGAGATCCGTCCCGGTCTCTCGATTTTGCGTCCATGAAATCCCTGCCGACTAAACGGCGCAGGGCGGACGTGCTCAGCATCGCGCTCGCCATTCTGCTCTCGCAAGCGGGCGAACGTATCGGCGTCCTGGGAGAGGAACGGCGCCCTTTCCATGGTCGAACGGCGCCGACGCGATTGATGGAAGCGCTGCAAGCGAGCGCGCAAACCGGATCGGCGCCGCCGCACGCGCACCTGCCGCCCGGCGCGCGCGCGGTTATGATCAGTGATTTCTATACGGATGTTGACGAGGTTGAGGCGTCCGTACAGGCGCTTGCAGCGACCGGCGCCAAGGGCGTTCTCATCCAGGTCTGCGATCCCGCAGAAGAGGAGTTCCCGTTCCGCGGCCGCGTCGAATTCCGCGATCTGGAGAGCAGCGACAAACTCACCTTCGGCGACACCGGCGCTCTCGCGGGTCAGTACAAGAGGCAGTTCGCCGCCCATCGCCGCTCGCTGGAAGCCCTGGCGCAGCGCACAGGATGGACTTTTGTGGTTCATCGCACAGACAAACAGGCGCATCTCGCCTTGCTGGCGCTGTTCGCCGCGCTGGGCGACATGCGCCGATGGGTGTCGTAATCGATGGGCGCGCTTTCATTTACATCGCCGCTTATTCTCGCCGCCCTCCTCGGGCTGCCGCTCGTCTGGTGGCTGTTGCGCGCGACGCCGCCGGCGCCGCGGGAACAGCGCTTTCCCGCCTTTGTCATCCTGCGCAAACTGATCAATGACCGCGAAACGCCGGTCCGTACGCCGTGGCCATTGCTGTTGTTGCGCCTGTTGTTAACGGCGCTCGTCATTATCGCCATCGCCGGACCGATCCTGAACGCGCCGCCCACGACGCCCCAGACGGGCCCCATGCTGATTGTTGTCGACGACACCTACGCGGCCGCACATGGCTGGCGGGCCCGTCGCGACGCAATTGCAGCGGCGGCGGCGGAAGCTGAACAGGTGGACAGACCGCTGTATCTCCTGGCCACCGCGCCGCGCCGCAATCCGCGCGACATACAGCCGATGACCGGCGAAGCCATGCGCGAAGCGGCGGCGTCCTTGACGCCGCAACCCTTCGCCGCCGACCGCGCCGGCGCTGTGCAAACGCTGGAAACGCTCGCCGACGCCGGACCGTTCGAAATCCGCTGGTTGTCGGACGGTCTCGCCGGCGATGACGATGAGCGCTTCTCTGACGCGCTGCGCGCCCTCGGCGACGTTTCGCTGTTTAACGACTCCCGCGCGCCAAAACCCATCCTTCAAGCTGTGAGCCAGAGCCCGGAAGGGCCAGTATTTCGCATCACGCGCCTCGACGCCGAAAACGACTGGGAGGGAACGGTGATCGCCATCGCCCAGGACGGCCGTGTGCTGGCCCGCTCCGACGCCGTCATTGCGGCGGGCGAGTCCGACGCGGAGGCGCTGGTTGAACTGCCGCTCGCATTGCGCAACGACATCGCACGCGTGCGGATCGAAAACGCCGTCAGCGCCGGGTCCGTGCACCTCGTCGACGCGCGAGATCGACGGGCGCTGGTCGGCATCGTCGCGGAAGCGGCGCCGACCGGCGACCGTCTCCTGTCCGGCGCCCACTATGTTCGAGAAGCGCTGGCGCCGCATGCGGAGATTATCGAAGACTCATTGCCGGCGTTGTTCGATGCGGACGTCTCCGTCATCGTGCTCAACGATATCGGCGCGATCCGCCGCAGCGATGTGGAGATGTTGACGGCGTGGATCGAAAAGGGCGGCGTCCTGATCCGCTTCGCCGGGCCAATTCTCGCCGAAACGGCGCAGGACCTGTCGCCGCCCCTGTTGCCCGTCGAGTTGCGCGGCGGCGGTCGCGCCTTCGGCGGCGCCCTTACCTGGGAAACCCCGCAACACATAGACGCTTTCCCGTCGGACAGTCCGTTCGCCGGACTCGCTCCGCCAAAGGACGCGTTGGTGCGCCGCCAGGTATTGGCGACGCCGGGAGGCGAAACAACCCGGCGAAGCTGGGCGCGCCTGCAGGACGGAACGCCCCTTGTCACCGGGGAACGGATCGGCGCCGGCGCGATCGCCCTTTTCCACGTCACGGCGACGCCGCAATGGTCCGATTTGCCGATCTCAGGGACCTTCGTCGACATGTTGCGGCGGCTTGCATTTTTGTCCGCGCTGGGCCCGGAGGGCGAGGAAATCGATGCAGACACGAGGTACCAGCCTGTGCGCCTTCTTTCAGGGGACGGACGGTTCCGGCGGCCGACGCAGGAAGACGCTGCGCTCGCCATTTCCGATATGGCGAAAGAACCCGGCCCCGACCGCTGGCCGGGTCTATATGGTTCGCCGGAGGCGCCGCTGGCGGTAAACGCAGTACGCGCCGAGACAGTCTATGAACCGTTGCAAGTCGATAACCTTAGGGCCTCGCCCTATGTCGCCGAACCGCCGCAGCGGCTTGCTCCGCCGTTGTTCGCCGCGGCGCTCATTCTTCTTCTGATTGACGCCGTCGCGACATTGATACTGGCGGGCAAATTGAGTGCGCCCCGGTTCGGCGCCGCCGCCCTCGTCCTCGCCCTTGCCGTCCCGATGCTGCCGGCGACGCCCGCCTATGCGCAGCCCTTGGACAGAACCATCGACGCGCAGACGGCGGACGCGGCGCTGACGACGCGCCTCGCCTATGTCCGGACCGGCGACCCGGCGCTCGACCGTCTGTCGGCCCAGGCGCTCGCCGGCCTCAGCCGCGAACTCTATCGGCGGACGGCCCTCGAACCAGGACCGCCTGCGGCGGTTGATCCCGAAACTGACGATCTTTCCGTCTACCCGTTTCTCTATTGGCCGATTGCGCCCGGCGCGGAAACGCCGTCGGAATCGGCGCTTGCCAACATCGAAAATTTCATGCGATTCGGCGGGCTCATTCTGTTCGACACGCGCGACGATGAGCGTGCGCTGGGCGCCGGCGCCACGCCGGAAGCACAGGCGCTGCAGCGGGTGCTGTCCCAGCTCAACATTCCCCCGCTGACGACGGTCGGACAGGATCATGTTCTTACACGCTCATTTTATTTGCTGACGGACGGACTCTATGGCCGGCTCAGAAACAATCCGGTTTGGGTGGCGGCCGAGACGGCAGGCGCAAATGACGGCGTAACGCCGGTGATCATCGGCGGTCGCGACTGGGCCGGCGCCTGGGCGATCGACTCCTTCGGGCGGCCCATGCGGGCGATGCCGCAAGGCGGTTCGCGCGAACTCGCATATCGGGCCGGCATTAACATGGTCATGGTCGCATTCACGGGCAACTATAAGTCCGATCAGGTGCACACGCCGATCCTGTTGCAGAGGCTCGACCGGTGACCATCGTTTTTGATCCGCTTTTGCCGGTTTGGGGACTGGGCGCGATCAGCGCTATTGCGGCGCTTATTTCCGCCATCAGCCTCTGGCGCAACTGGAAGAGCGGGTTCTTCCGCACCATCGCACTCGCGGCGTTGATCATGCTGATCGCCAACCCGTTGATCCGAGAGGCGGAAAGGACAGGACTCAATGACATCGCCCTGATCCTGGTGGACAAAAGCGCCAGCCAGTCTTTGCAAGGCCGAGACGCCGTCGCCGCGCGCATCCAGGATGATCTCAGCGAAAAACTGGAAGCGTTCGACGCCGTGGAGACGCGCGTCATCGAATTCGACGGCGCTGAAGAAACGCGCGTTGTTGAAGCGCTTCAGCGCGCGTTGGCGGATGCGCCGCGCCCGCAGCTTGGCGCCGTATTCATCGTCACGGACGGTCAGGCGAGCGATGCCGAAGTCGCGCTGAGCGGGCTGGAGGCGCCGGTCCACATTGTCGTCTCCGGCGCCGATGACGAGATTGACCGGAAAATTACGCTCACCAATGCGCCGCGATACGGCATTGTCGATCAATCCGTGCGCGTGGCGTTTCGCGTCGACGACCTTGGGTACGACGAAGAGCTGCTCAACAACGCCCCGGCGCCGATGGTGACGCTTCGCGTCAACGGCGAGCCGGTGTTGAGCGAACCGGTGCCGCTCGGCGAGGAAGCAGGATTCAACGCGCCGCTGACCCGCCCCGGATCAACCGTTATCGAACTGGAGGTCGAGGCGCGCAGCGGCGAGCTGACGACACGGAACAATATCGCGGTACTGCCAATCTCTGCGATACGAGATCGATTGCGCGTGCTTCTTATCTCCGGCGAACCGCATCCCGGGGAGCGGGTGTGGCGCAACCTGTTGAAGTCCGACCCGGCGGTCGATCTCGTGCACTTCACGATCCTTCGACCGATTGAGAAGAACGATAACACGCCTGTTTCCGAACTGGCGTTGATCCAGTTTCCTCAGGACGAGCTCTTCATTGAAAAGCTCACCGAGTTCGATCTCCTGATTTTTGATCGATACACCTATCGCGCCGTGCTGGACAGTTTCCACTTCGACAACATCGCCCGCTATGTGGAAGGCGGCGGCGGCGTTTTGATTGCGGCGGGTCCGGAATATAACGGCCGCCGGTCATTGGCGTCCCGGCGCAATTTGTCATTCATCCTTCCGGCGACGCCCGCCGGCGGCGCCGTCGAGGCGGCGTATCGCCCGGAGATCACCGACCTCGGCGCACGTCACCCGGTGACGGCGGGCCTCTCAGAGGAAGACTATTGGGGTCGGTGGCTGCGCATCATGCCCGTCATTCAGCGGCGCGGACAGACGCTGATGTCCGGACCGTCCTCGGCGCCCCTGCTCATCCTCGATAGGGTCAATGAGGGACGCATCGGCCTTTTGCTTTCCGATCACGTCTGGCTATGGGCGCGCGGTTTTGACGGCGGCGGTCCGCATGCGGAATTGTTGCGGCGGATCGCCCACTGGCTGATGAAGGAACCGGAGCTGGAAGAAGAAGCGTTGTCACTATTGGAAGACGGCGATGCGCTGATCATCAAAAGGCGCACCGTGGGCGACGCCCCAGATCCGGTGCGGCTCGAAACGCCGGACGGTCAGACCCTCGACGTGACGCTGGAAGAAACTGACGCGGGAACGTTTGAATCCCGCATTGATAACGCCCCGCGCGGGCTGTACCGGGCGCGCGCCGGCCAATTGTTCGCGATCGGCTCGGTCGGCCTCGCCGCCGCGCCAGAGTTTCAGGATGTCGTTTCGACAACGCAAAGGCTCAGCAATCTCGCCGACAGCGCCGGCGGCGGCGTCTTTCGCGCCGGATCCGACGCCCGCGCGCCGACATTGCGCCGCGTCGCCGGCGGCGCAGATTACAAAGGCGAAAGGTGGGCCGGCGTCGTTCGGCGCGACGCAGCGCGCATCGAGTCGGTGAAAGACGCCCCGGCGGCGCCGCCTCTGGCCTGGCTGATCCTGATTGGCGCGGCGCTGATCACCGCCTGGCTCATTGAAAGCGGGCGTCTCGCGGCGCGGCGATAAACAGCATAAATCAAATTTAACCAATTCTTTAACGGCGCCTCAAAGCGGCGCGCCTATTCTCACGCCAAAACAGTATTGCGCAGAGGACCAGGGCGCTCATGGCGTTTGCACTTCAAAAATCCGACGATCAAAAAAAGAAACGCAGTCCGCTGGCGGGCTGGTTGGGGCGAAAGAACGACGCCAACGAGGCCGACCCGCTTGAAATCGACATCGCCGCCGGCGTTGACCGGGCGCTGAAACAGCCGCGCATCGCGGTTGAGAAGCCCGTTGTAAAAGATGAGCAGGCGCCGGTGCGCGACGCGCTGGGCGCCATCGAAGCGGCCCTCTACGCCATCGACCGCATTCGCGACACGCTCGAACAGGCCTGCGAAGTCGTGCTCTCCGCGAAAGACACCGACGACCAGGGCGGCCGGGCGCTTCTTGCCGAGCGTTATGACGACATGCGCCTCAGCATCAACGGCATCCTCGACGGCGTCGACCCGCGCGCGGCGCCGTTGATCGGCAAATCCCAGCGCCACCTCGATGTCAATCTCGCCGGTCGTACACGCTACTCGGTGTCGCCGGCGCGCCTGGATACGTCGCAAAACGGTCTCAGCCTGTCGCCGCCCCGCGAAGCGTTTTCGACCGAGCAAGAAGTTGAAGCAACGCTTCAGGAACTCGACACCGCTCTCGGCCGCGCCGACCGCGCCGCGGCAGGCTATTGCCGCGACGCGCAGTATCTGATTGCACGCATGAATGGGGCTTTTGAGTAAGCTCCCTAAACGTCGAAGATGCAGGTCTCGCCGTTTGAGGGACGTGAAACCCGAACCTGTTTCAATCCCGGGAATTGCGGTTGCAGCCGCTTGGCGGCCCACTGGCAGACATTCTCCAGCGTCGGCCGCTCCAGCCCTTCGATCTCATTCAGCAGTCGATGGTCCAGATCGTCGTGAAGCGCCTTGAGCGCGTCGGCGACGTCAGCGAAATCGACAACCCAGCCGGTTTCCGGATCCGGGTCCCCGGCGATCTCTACTTCCATGACAAACGAATGGCCGTGCATGCGCGCATAGGGCCGCGTCTTCGGGTCATGGTCGAGAAAATGCGCGGCGTCGAAACTCATCGACTTGACGATCCGCATCGGTCCTAATCCTTCATCTCCGCCGCGCTTTCGCGCCTTAAGGAATGCCCAGGACTTTGTGTGACTGGACGGACAGGCGCCATTGCGGCCGGCGTTTACAATATTCGATCGCAGCGGCGGTGTTCGCGCCGAGCGAGGGGCCGTCCATAGGCTGGAGATAGAAAAAGTCAAATGCGAGATCCTCAAACCGTTCCGGCTGGGCCAGCGTCTGCGGGTAGACCAGTTTCAATTCGTCGCCGGCGCGTTGGATGAGGGCTGCGTCCGCTTTGGGTGAAACGCAGACCCAGTCGATCCCCTCCGGCGCGGCGATCGTCCCGTTGGTCTCCACGGCGATCTCGAACCCCAGGGCGTGGAGCGCGTCGATCAGCGTATCGTCAAGCTGCAGTAACGGCTCGCCGCCGGTGCAGACGACGAAGGGGGCGCCGGCGCCGTGCCGCGGCCACTTTTTCGCAACCGCCTGAGCCAAAGAGGGCGCATCGGCGAACTTGCCGCCGCCAGGGCCGTCGACGCCGACGAAATCGGTGTCGCAGAAATTGCAGATCGCGCTTGCCCGATCCTTCTCCAGCCCCGACCAGAGATTGCAGCCGGCGAAGCGCAAAAACACCGCCGGGCGGCCGCTTTGCGCGCCCTCGCCCTGCAGGGTGTAAAACAGTTCCTTTACAGAATACGTCATCGCGATCGCATCCGTCAGCCCGCCCGGTATTCGGCCCAGCCTTTTGCGCGCAATTCGCAGGCCGGACAATCGCCGCAGCCGTAGCCCCATTCATGGCGCGTACTGCGCACGCCGCGGTAACATGTGTGGCTGTGTTCGTTGATGATCTCCACGGCCGTCTCGCCGCCCAGTTTCTCCGCCATGCGCCAGCTCTCGGCCTTTGAAATATGCATCAGCGGCGTTTCGAGACGGATATCGGTTTCCATGCCGAGGCGGATCGCTTCCGTTTGGCGCTGCAGGGCGTCCTCTCGACAATCCGGATAACCGGAATAGTCGGTCTCGCACATGCCGGCGACAAGGACGCCGATATTGCGCCGATAGGACAACCCGGCGGCGAGCGTCAGAAATACGAGATTGCGGCCCGGCACGAATGTCGTCGGCAGATTGTCGTCGCCCATGCCGATTTCCACATCAGCGGTCATGGCCGTCTCGCCGATTTCATAAAGCCCCTTCGCGGCGATGCGGTGGTCCTCACCGAGCTTTGCACCCCAGTGGGGAAAGACGTCCTCGATTTCGCGGCGCACTTTGGTGCGGGCGCCGAGTTCGACGGCGTGGCGCTGGCCATAGTCGAAACCGATGGTCTCCACATGATCGAACCGATCGAGCGCCCAGGCGAGAGCGATCGAGGAATCCTGCCCGCCCGAAAACAGGACGAGCGCTCTGTTATGGTTTAGCTTGCGCATAGGCTTTCCGGCGCGCCATGGTCAGCGCCTGAGTCCGCCCCTTCTAGGCTTCGCCACACGAGCTCGCAACATGGCCGATATCATCTTCCTCTATTGCACAGCGCCCGACCCCGAAACCGCCGAACGGATCGCCGACGACCTGATCGGGTCAAAATACGCGGCCTGCGTCAATATCCACGCCCCGATGCGGTCGGTTTACGCCTGGGAGGGCGCCGTCGAAAAGGCGGCGGAGACGCCGTTTATCGTCAAGTGTGCAAAAGACCGGGCCGATGCGGCCCGCGACCGCATTATCGCCTTGCACCCTTACGACTGTCCCTGCGTTGCGGCGATCCCGATCGACGGCGCGCATTCGAGCGCGGCGTTTCTTGAATGGGTCGGCGCCGCCACAACTTTGTGATCGGCGCTTGAAGCCTTAAAAAAGACACCCATTATTGTCTGCGAACGTATCACGGGAACAGGATCCATGACCGAAGTTGCAACTTTCGCCGCCGGATGTTTTTGGGGCGTTGAACAGGCGTTTCGCGACCAGGACGGCGTCATCGACACCGAAGTCGGATATACGGGCGGTCACAAAGACAACCCGACCTATGAACAGGTTTGCAGCAAACGCACGGGCCATGCGGAAGCCGTGCGCGTGCGCTTTGATCCGGACGTTGTTTCCTATGACGACCTCCTCGCCCTCTTTTGGAAGATCCACGATCCCACCCAGGTGAACCGTCAGGGCCCGGATGTGGGCGACCAGTACCGCACGGCGATTTTCACCCACGACGATGCGCAGGCGGAACTGGCGCAACGGTCAAAGACGGCCGAAGACGCATCCGGCCGGCACGCCCGCCCGATCGCGACAACGATCGAACCGGCCGGCGTCTGGTGGAAAGCAGAAGACTATCACCAGCAATATTTCGAAAAACGCGGCGGCGGCGCCTGCGCTATTCACCCGCATTAAGAGCAGTCTGCGGATCTTGTTTGGTTGCGCTGGTCTTTGCGGGCTCCCTGCCCGCGATCCAGGCCGCAACATCGCGCCAGACTCGTTCGGCCTGGAGATCGCGCATCAACAAGTGCCACCCGTCGGGATAGCGACGCATGTCGACCTCGCCGCAAAGCCGGCCGGCGGTTTTTTCCATGACCTTTTTCGGGATAATCTCATCCTTCTGCCCGATTAACACCAGCGCATCGGCGCACACCTCGCCGGCGCCGTCATACGCCTCTCCCATGAGCCGCACGACGCCGAGAACCGCGTCAACTCTGGTTTCCTTGATCACAAGGGGATCGGCGGCCATACCCCGTAAGATGTCTATATTGTCCGTCGCCTGACGACCGGCGCGCTCGCCGGTCAGGGTTTTCGCCGGCGCAACGGCGGCGGCGAAGTTGGCGGCGATCCGGTGGCTCAGCGGCAGAGCGTCGCCGCCCCACACGCCAGGCGCGGCCAGGATCAATCCGTCCGCGCCGAGCGTTTCGTCCTTTTCCGCGGCGATCACGGTGGCCGCGCCCATGGAATGGCCAAGCACATAGAGCGGCGTTTGCGGATGGGCGCGCCGCACCGCCTCGATGGCCGCCCGCAGATCGGCTTTCATGGTTTCTGCGCCAAACCACAGTCCGAAACCAGGCGAGGCGCCGAACCCCCGCTGATCGACGGCATAGGTCGTAACGCGGGCGTTACCCGCCCACCATGCGCCGGCGCCGGCGAACGCGTTGGAATAGTCGTTCATGCCGTGGACGGCGATCACCACCGCGATCGGGTCATCCGCCGGCCAGCGCTTGAGGCCCAACAGGGCGCCGTCAATCGACTGCACGACATTGGCGGCGAGCGTCGGCGGCGCCGTCGGCGCCGGCGCGTCCGGAAATGAGACGCATCCCCCTAGCATTGCCGCCGTCAAGGCGGTCAGCCTACGCATCATCGACGACAACGCCCTCGGCTTTGCGCGCCAGCTTCAACAAGGCGCGATCCAGACAGGCCCATTCATCGGGCGTCAACGACGCCAAAAGCTCCTCTTCATAGGCGAGCGCAAGCGCTGCAATCCGATCGAAAAGCGCCCGTCCTGACGGCGTCAGTGAAATCATGTTGACGCGGCGATCCTTAGGGCTCACCGCGCGGCGGGCGAAGGCCTTTTTCTCAAGGCTTGCGATCGCGCGGCTCACCGTCATCTTATCCATCGGCGTGCGGGAGACGACGTCCCTGGCTGCCAGCGCGTCAGACTGGGCGATCACCGCAAGCACCCGCCATTCGGAGATGGAGACGCCCTCGCTGCGATAGGCTCGCTCAAGGGCGCGGCCCATCGCATCGCCCAGAACAACGATGCGATAGGGCGTGAAAGCGTCAAGGACCAGTGACCGCTTCTTCGCCCGGGGTTCTACTTGAGCAACGCTCATGATGGGTGCGCCGGCCCTAAGCGGTGTCCTTCAATACGCCGCGGCGGATCTGGTCTTCTTCAATGGACTCAAAAAGCGCCTGGAAGTTGCCCTCGCCGAAACCCTCGTTCCCTTTGCGTTGGATGATTTCGTAGAAAATCGGTCCAATCGCATCCTGGGTGAAGATCTGCAGCAGCAGCCCCTGTCCTTCGGTCGGCGCGCCGTCGATCAGGATGCGGTTCTTTTGCAACCGAGCGAGGTCCTCGCCGTGATCGCCAACACGGTCATTGACCTTTTCGTAGTACGTATCCGGCGTATCCTGAAACGGCACGCCGCGCGCGCGCAGGTCTTCTACGGTCTTATAGATATCATCCGTACCCAGCGCGATATGCTGAATGCCCTCGCCGTTATAGCGCTCCAGGAATTCCTCGATCTGGGATTTCTCGTCCTGACTTTCATTAAGCGGGATGCGAATTTTGCCGCAGGGGCTGGTCATCGCTTTTGATACAAGCCCCGTCAGCTTCCCTTCAATGTCGAAATAGCGGATTTCCCGGAAGTTGAAGATGTCTTCGTAGTAAGTCGCCCACTTGTCCATGTTGCCGCGATGCAGATTATGGGTCAGGTGATCGATATAGGTCAGCCCCATGTCCGCCGCGGCGGGGTCTGCGCCTTCGATCGGCTCGAAATCGACATCGTAAATCGAACTCGCGCCGTACCGGTCGACCAGATAGACGTTTAAGCCGCCAATGCCTTCGATCCCGGGGATGTTCAGCTCCATGGGGCCCGTTTTGGCTTCGATCGGCTTGGCGCCGCGTTTCACCGCCTCTTTGAAGGCGTGATTGGCGTCTTTCACCCGGAACGCCATAGCGTTCGCGCCGGCGCCGTGCTGGTTGCGGAACGCGCCCGGCTGGCCTGCGCTTTCCCGGTTCAGCAGGAAGTTAATGTCGCCCTGCTTGTAATGGATGACGTCTTTTGAGCGGTGCTTGCCGACGGCGACGAAGCCGAGACGTTCAAACAGAGCCGCGAGGTCGTCCGGCTTTTCACTCGTGTATTCAACGAATTCAAACCCATCGGTGCCAATCGGATTTTCGAACAGGTCGGCCATGTCAGTGCTCCCAGCGATATTGCGGGGCGATTAGTAACATATGTTACTAATAGCGTTCAATGGCCGGGAGACGCATTTTTGCCGGAACCGGCGGCGCGACAGCTACTTTTTCTGAATGGCGTGATTGGCGTGAATGACCAGCGCGTGGTTGACGGCCTCCACCGGGATGCCAGGCAGGAACCGCTCCTGGAACACCGACACCAACTCGGCGACCCGCCAGTCCAGCATGACTGTTCCCTTGTCCATCACCTTCGCCAGGGTCTCATTGTATTTGAACCGGCCCTGAAAATCGTCGTGCCGGCTCAACACGCGCAGGGCGTTGGCGATATCGAGATAAGGTTCGTCGCCGTCGTAGCGCAGGTTGGCGCGCGCCCAGGCCGCATCATCGCCGGCCTTTTTATCGGCGCCGGCGACCGCTTCCGGCTTTTGCTTCAGCGCTTCTGCGGGACGATGCTCCCGGCGCCGTTTCAGTTCCGCGGCGGTTTCTTCTACCGCGTCGACTTGTTTTTCCGACAGCATCTGACGACAGATCCCCTCATGAGCGTTGCCCGGCCACACTGCCCCCGGCAGCCAAAAAAATTTGCGAAGGCGGTCGGCGGCATTTAAGTCGAATTGAAACTATCCGTCAGGAAGGGTTGCGATGAAGCTTTACGGATATTGGCGGTCGAGTGCGACCTATCGGGTCCGGATCGCGCTGGCGCTCAAAGGCGTCGATTACGAATACGAACCGGTCAACCTCCTCAAAGGCGAGCAGAAAAGCGACGCTTATCGGGAAAAGAACCCGATGGGGCTGGTGCCGACCCTTATCGGCGATGACGGCGCTGTCGTCGCCCAGTCGCTGGCGATCATGGAATACATCGAAGAAACAGCGCCGGCGCCGTCGATCCTGCCCGCCACACCGGGCGAACGCGCCCGCGCCCGCATGATCGCGGCGACCATCGCCTGCGAAGCGCAGCCTTTCATGAATCTCCGTATGCAGAAATATCTGCGGGAAGACCTGAGCCTCGACGAGAACGCAGTCGCTACATGGCTCGATCGATTTACCGGCGGCGCGATGCGTGCGGCCGAAGCGATGGCCGCCAAAAGCGCCGGCGCGTTTTGCGTCGGCGACGCGCCGAGCATCGCCGATTGCTGCCTTGTGCCGCAGATGTACGGCGCGCAGCGCTTCGACATCGATACGTCCGGCATGCCGACGCTCAATGCGATCTACGAACGCTGCCAGCGCCTGCCGGCCTTCGACAAAGCCCGCCCGGAAAACCAGCCGGATGCGGTGAAAGGATAAGCATGAAACCCCTCATCTTCGCCATCGGCGACAAAAGACCAATCATCCACGAAACCGCCTTCATCGCGCCGGGCGCGGTGATCGCAGGCGACGTTGAGGTCGGCGAGAACGCCTCGGTCTGGTATGGCTGCGTCTTGCGCGGCGACGAGAACAAGATCGTCGTCGGCGCCGGCGCCAACGTTCAGGACGGAACAGTGATCCACGTGGACAATCCCGACTGGGGCGGGTTGCCGACCCTGATCGGCGAAAACGCTCTCATTGGCCACAAATGCATGCTGCATGGCGCGACGGTGGAAACCGGCGGGTTTGTCGGCATGTGCGCGACCATGCTCGACGGATCCTTGGTGGAATCGGGCGCGATGCTCGCCGCGGGCGCATTCCTGAGCCCCAAGAAAACGGTCCCATCCGGCGAGATGTGGGCCGGCATGCCGGCCCGGAAATTCCGCGACCTGCGGGACGGCGAAGACCGCATGGCGCTGATGGGCGCCGCCCACTATGTGGAGGAGGCCCGCCGCCACGCCGCGGCGCTAACGGGCGACGCAGACTAGGTCGCAGCGCGCCTATTCCGCGGGCGAGCCTGCTTCGACGGCGGCCGCCGCGCGCCTACGGCGAAGAGGCTGCCATGTCAGATAGGTCAGAGATCGCCACAACCATTCGGCGGGCCCAAAGCGATAGCGTTCAAGCCAGTAGATGCTCAGGGCGATGTTCGCCGCCCAGAATCCAACAACGTACAGATAAAGGGTTGCGCGGCTCACTTCGCCGAACTGCGCAAAGCCCGCGCCCGTAAAAATGACCAGCGCCAAAAAAGAATGAAGCAGGTAATTTGTCAGCGCCATCTGCCCTACTCGCGCCATTGCAAATCGCCAGATCGAAAACGCGCCGCTGCGGCAAATCAACAGAACAAGCCCGGCGTGACCAGCAGCCATGGCGAAACGCCCGACGTCGTAAGTCATCCAATTGCGCGCCGCCACGATCGGTTCGAACCCGCTCCCGGCGTAAGTCAACGTTTCATAGAGCGACACCGGCACGCCGACGCCGTATCCAATGATCACCAAACCCCAATAGAACATCGCCGGCGCGGCAAGGGTCAAAACACCGAGCCGCAATAGCGCCATGCCGATCAGCATCGCCGACAATGAGTCTTGATCGGGCAGCAGGTAGAACAGGATCCAATCTGCGTGCACTTCCGTGTTAATCTCGAATTGTTCGTCAAACTGCGCGAAGTAGCCGGAGTTCCTGGTTTCAATCTCTTCCGCCAGCACATCCGCTTCAGGCTGCAAAAAGAACAGCGTTTTCTCCCACTCGCCAGCCTTCGCTTTGAGCTCGTCCGTATCGGCGCCGGCGCCCGAAACGCCGGCCGGCGCAGCGTCGACCGCATCTTCGACGCTATCCCCGTCCTCGTCGGTGACCGACGGCTCGCCCGCAGCCAGAGCTGCGCCCGCATTGGTCGCCTCATAGGCGGCCTTGGACTCTTTCAGCTCACCATAGTCGTGTACCGTCGACCAGACGTTCAGGGCGATCAACACGCCCGCAATCACCAGAAACCATTTCGCCGAGAGACTGCGTATCGGGAATAGCAATAGTCCTACTACACCGTATACGTATAATATATCGCCCGTCCACATCAGAAGATAACCGTCAACGAGACCGAACACGATCAGCCACAGCATGCGGCGGTAGTAAATATCGGCGGCGGCAAGCCCCTGATATCGCGCCGCCAGCCGCTGGATCAGCAACAGAAAACCGGCGCCGAACAGCGCCGAAAACATCGTACGCATGGAGCCTTCAAAGAAGGTTTCGGTGATAAACCATGCGACGAAATCGGACCCTTTGTCTCCGCCCATGGCGGAGGGGTTTGAGTACGCCTGGAACGGCAGCCCCATCGCGACGATATTCATCAGCAGAATGCCGAGAAGCGCGACGCCTCGCAGAACATCGAGCGACTCGATCCGGTCCGTGGCCTTTATCGGCCCCGTAAGCGTGATATCGCTCATGCCCTCTCCCCGTCCGCTTGAGCAGCGCGCACAATAGCACACATTGAACGCTAAAAAAGTCATCGTCTGCGGCCTTGCGGGCAACCGCAGAGCGCCCCTATTTTCCATCCGACGGTCCGCAACCTGGATGGCGACCCATGATGACGACGCGCGACATTTTGAACCTGGCGATCTTGCTGATGGTCCTCGCCGGCCTGGTGTTCGCCGCCGTCATCCTGATGAAAACCCCGCGCAACGACCGCGACTGGAAAGACGCCCTCTCCCGTCCGCCGGTATTCGTGGAAACGGCGCCGAACCAGTTCGCGCTTGGCGAGCTGCGCAACTATGAGTTCGCCGCCGGCGGGGCTGAGACGCCGGGATGGCGCAAAACAGAGCTTGACGCAGACGCAATCAAGGAAATGTGGTTCTTCGTGGAACCCTTTCCCGGCAGCCCGCTCTTTGGACACAGTTTCCTGTCCTTTGTCTTCGAAGGCGACGACGGCCCTCAGACGGTTTCCGTCTCTATCGAAGCGCGCATGGAAAAAGGCGAGCAGTATTCGCCATTGAAAGGCGTGCTGCGCAATTTTGAACTGATGTATGTCTGGTCAACCGAAAAGGACATCATGACGCGCATCGCCGTTGGTCTCGATCATACTCTGTATGCTTACAAAGTGGATATCGAACCGGAACAGATGCGTGAAATATTTTTGTTCTTCGTGCGCCGTACGAACACGCTCGCCGAGCGCCCGCGATTCTATAATACTCTTCACTCGAACTGCACCAATGAATTGGCCAAGGCGGTCAATGAAGCGTTTCCAAACGCGCTCCCCTGGCATCGTTCCTGGGTGATGACGGGTCGGTCGGCGGACTGGCTTTATGAACTGGGATTTATCGACAAAGCCGGCAGCGTGGATTTTGGCGACCTCACCGAACGTTCCGACATACGCCCGATTATTCACAACCACGCCGACGCTCCCGTCGAAGCCTTCGGCGTCACGTGGCGTAACGATTTCGCGCCCGCAAAAGCGTTGAATTAGGCCATCAAAACGCGGTGATTTTAGACGCCCGGCTATAGACGCAAGGCGACGAACGGCGCACAATCATGCGGCAAAACAGGAGGATGCGTTATGGTTAGCGCCGTTGAGACGCATCACGCCGCCCGCGCAGAAACTCGCGGCGAGATCGTCGTCCCTGAAGCTCACGATTATGAAATTCGCACCCTGACGATAGCGGACCTGAAGGACGCTGTGCGCCTTGGTTATGAAGACTTTCGCGCCAAGCCGAGCCACATGCTGGTGCTTGGCTTTGTCTATCCTCTCGGGGCGGCGATCGTCGCCGGTTTGGCGCTTGGCGAAAACCTGTTGCCGCTGGTGTTCCCCATCGCCGCCGGTTTGGCGTTGCTCGGACCCGTCGCCGCAATCGTGCTTTATGAAATCAGCCGTCGGCGCGAACAGGGCCGCGACTTTGAATGGTCCGACCTCGGGGCCGTCTTTGAGCGCATGTCCACAGGCGGCGTCGCTGTGATGATCGCCGGGCTTTTCGCCGCGTTCGGAATTTGGGTCTTTATTGCGCAGCTTTTGTTTCAATCGCTTCTTGGATCGGCGAGTACCCCGCCGCCGCTGGAATTCGTCCAGACCATCTTGTCGACCCCTGAGGGGTGGACCCTGATCCTCGTCGGCAACGCTATTGGTTTTGTGTTCGCCGCGGCGGTTCTGGCGACCAATATCGTCTCGTTCCCCATGCTGCTCGAGCGACAGGTGGGCGCGCCCGCTGCAGTCGTCACGTCGCTGCGAGTGACAGCGAAAAACCCGATCACTGTCGCGGCGTGGGGACTATTCGTCGCCTTGTCTCTATTGGCGGGCGGCCTCTTATTCCTCGTTGGCCTCGGCGTCATCGTGCCGGTGCTCGGCCACGCCACCTGGCATCTCTACCGCAAAGCCGTCGCGATCCCGTAGGATCCTCAGCGCCGCATTGATACTGGCTCCAAAAAAGTAACGGCCGCCGTTAGAGGGAAGGTTCAACGGCGGCCGGTCTACGCATCCCTTATACAATTCGAGATGCGGGGGGAGAGACGTCCGGGTTACGCGCCCCCGCGATCGATGGATCAGCGGCGAGACGACAATTCTGCGGACGGCGCGCCGCACACCGAAATATGTATTCTATATCAATACCTTAAGTTTTGTGCTGGCGGCGCAGCTCTGTCTTCAGCACCTTCCCGGAGGGATTGCGCGGCAGGGCGTCGATGAATTCGACGAAGCGCGGAAGCTTGAACTTGGCGATCCTGCCGCCGAGAAAATCCATCACGTCCTGCTCGTTCAGCGCGGCGTCGCCGCGACGAACAGCGCATACTTTCACCACCTCGCCCCATTTGTCGTCCGGAATGCCGATGACCGCGACTTCCGCGACAGCCGGATGGTCGCCAAGCGCAATTTCCAGCTCCGCCGGATAGATGTTCTCCCCGCCGGAAATAATCATGTCCTTGATCCGGTCGACCACATAGATGTAGCCGTTTTTGTCCGCATACCCAGCATCCCCTGTCGCATACCAGCCGTCTTTCAGGACTTCGGCCGTCGCATCCGCACGGTTCCAATATCCCTTCATCAGGAAGCGCGACTTCGTCAGAATTTCACCGGTGTCGCCTTGCGCAACATCATCGCCGGTCGCGGGATCGACGATACGGGTCTCGGTCCCCGGATAGGGTCTGCCGGCGGAAACGCGCTGTTTCAGTCCCTTTGCGTGATCTTCGTGAGACAACCAGGTCAACCCGCCGGTGGTTTCCGTCGCGCCATAAAACTGCGTCCATGTCGCCTCCGGCATCGCGGCCATCGCCGCGTCAAGAAGCTGTTCAGGCATCGGCGCAGCGCCATAAGATACGCATACGAACTTGTTTAAGGGCGCCCGTTTTTCCTGCGCCGCCTGCAGGATCATCATGATCATCGCCGGAACAAAAAAGCTGTTCAGCGTGCGCTCGCCCTGGGCGGCGTCGACAATGGCGCCCGGATCGAACTGGCGCAGCTGCAAGATCGGCATTGTCCGAGAGATGGCCATCAGGCCGAAATTAACGCCGGCGACGTGAAAATGCGGCAACGCATGCAGCGCCGTTTCCTCATCGGTTTTCGGCGCGATCAACCCCATTTCGGCGCCGGCCACAGCGCTCGCCCCATAGCAGCCATGGGTGAGCAGCACTCCCTTGGGCAGTCCCGTCGTCCCGCTGGTGTAGAGCTGCAAGACCACATCGTCCTGGTTCGCCGGGGGCTTTTCGGGCGGCTCTTCTGCGGACTGGGCTTCGCACAGTCGGTCAAAGCTATTTTCCGCATCGCTATCGACAAGATAGGTCGGCGGCGGCGCGAAACCATCCACCGACTTGAGCGCGGTGATGAACATCTCCTCGCCGATCAGAACACGCGCCGATGAGTCTTGAATAATCTGGGCGATCTCCGGCGGCGCAAGACGCCAGTTCACCGGCGTCAACACCGCGCCGATCTTAATGGCGCCGAAAAGCGCGTCCCAAAACTGGGCCACGTTCCGGGCGATCCAGGCGATACGATCGCCTGGGCCTATCCCGAGCGACAAGAAGGCTCCCGCGGCGCGGTTCGCCCGGGCGTTCATCTCTGCATAAGTAAATGTCTCACCTTCAAACTCCAGACCGATGCGGTCTGGATTGAGGCTTGCCTGGCGGCGGACCAACTCGTCCACCGTCTCGGTTACGAGAACGTCGCGTTGCGTCATAATGTTGGCGCTCCTCCCTGAAGCAGACTTGATCATGCCTTGTTTTTTTCCAATGCGCAAAACGACTTACCAGGAAAACCGGCCACTGCTCAGGACTGTTGCGGTGCGGCGCCGGCCTCGCCTAGCCTGAGGGCCGCCGCCAACGGAGCCCGCATCCCATGCCGACCATTGCTGATATCAAGTCTCGCCTGCGCCTGCCTGTCATCGGGGCGCCGCTGTTCATCGTTTCCAACCCCGACCTTGTGATCGCCCAGTGCACGTCGGGCGTCGTCGGCTCCTTCCCGGCGCTGAACGCGCGGCCTGCGGAAGAACTGGAAAAGTGGATCATCAAGATCAAGGAAACGCTGGCGCGCTACGACGACGCCAATCCGGATCGGCCGTCCGCGCCTTACGCGGTCAACCAGATTGTCCACCGCTCCAACGACCGGCTGATGCATGACATGGAAGTCTGCGTAAAACATGAAGTGCCGATCACCATCTGCTCTCTCGGCGCGCGCGAAGAAATATACGAGGCGGTTCATTCCTATGGCGGCGTCGCTTTTCACGACGTGATTAACAACACCTTCGCAAAAAAGGCGATCTCAAAGGGCGCGGACGGATTAATTCCGGTCGCCGCCGGCGCCGGCGGGCATGCGGGCGTAATTTCTCCCTTTGCGCTCATTCAGGAGATTCGCGAATGGTTCGACGGGCCGATTGCGCTGTCCGGTTCGATCGCCACCGGCGGCGCGGTGCTCGCGGCTGAGGCCATGGGCGCTGATTTCGGCTATATCGGCTCAGCGTTCATCGCGACCGATGAAGCCAATGCCTCGCAAGCCTACAAGGATGCGATCGTCAACTACGGCGCCGATGACATTGTGTATACGAACCTATTCACCGGCGTACACGGCAACTATCTGCGCCCGTCCATCGAGGCGGCCGGCCTCGACCCTGCGAACCTGCCGGAAAGCGATCCGTCGGCCATGGATTTCGGATCGGGCGGCAATACCGACAAAAAAGCGTGGAAAGACATCTGGGGCTGCGGCCAGGGCATCGGCGCAATTAAGAGCGCGGGACCAACGGCGGCTTATGTAGAAAAGCTTGCTGCGGAGTATGAGGCGGCGAAGGCGAAGGTTTGCGGGTAGACGCGCCCGATTCCTTGATCACGAAGCAAATTCGCAGGGATCGGCCGCTTTCTTGAGCGTATTTTCAATCACTGTCGCGGCAAGACGCGCGCCGGTTCGCGATGCGTGGCTTCCGTCTTCGGCATAGAGCGAGTCGCGGTTTTCTGCCTGCATCCAGCACCGCCCAACCGGCGCCACGACGCCGTCATACGTCTCCGCGGCGCGGCGATAGACGGACGCGAGGCGCCGCGCCATTTCCTCCTGCGATCGCGGCGGCGTAAACCCGTACTCGGCTTTCTCGGCGTAGAAGGCGTGCCCGCTCTTTCGCGGCCACGTTTGAAACAAGACCAGTTCCGCCCTCTTCTGCTGCGCAGCGCCTTGGAACCAGCGGACGGCGCGGTCAAACTCTTCCCGTTCGCGCGCGTAGAATGCGGCCGTGCTTCGATCCTGAAGCACGATGAAGTCCCAATCGTGATCTTGCAGCAATCGAACGACCCGCCGGTCGCCGACATAAGCAATCAGATTGCGCCCGCCGTCCGCCACGAGGGCGGTGCGGTACCGAATGCGGATATCGTCTTCGACGCGACGCGTTTTCTCCACCATGGACGGAACATTGTGCTGAAACGTATATGAATTGCCGATGAACAGGACGTTCACGTCTTGCGTTTTTCGTTCCGAGTAGAAACACCCTGCCGCGAGCGCGCAGAGGGCGGCATATGCAATTGCGAGTCCTGATCTGGCCATGACAGGACAATATGGAGCAACCATTAGAATCTCCTAACCAAGGAAATTCAGATTCTCCGAGGACGGCTGAGGCCGATCCGCAAGCGACACCTCGATCGAGATTAGCCGCGCCGCTCTTTAAATACTCAAATCTCTCAAATTGTAATCGACAAGGCGGGCTCTAGCGTCGGCGTCATAGACGAATCCTTCTCCCGCCAGCGGCTTGTATTCGTAGGGCGTCTCGTCCGGAAAGCGTTTCTTGCGCGCGGCGATGGCGAGGCCGATGGCGAGCGATCGTTTTTTGATGTGCGCCTCATCGTAAACCACCGCCTCGCTGTGCATGCCGGCGCCCTTTACGTTCAACACCGACGATCGCCGATGGAAACCGAAATTGACGGTCAATCGCGGCTCGAAGCCGGTGTTGGCGAACGATCCATGGACGATTTGCCGGTTGCAGATGACCACGTCGCCAGGCTCGCAAACCATCGGAACCGCGTCAGGGAGGCGTTCAGATCCCGCCTCGGCGATCATGTCTTTGATGTTCATTCTACCCCGTTTGTGCGTACCCGGAACGACCCAGACGCCGTTTACCGCCGTCGATCCATAGACCTGAAGCATAAAGTTGAAGCCGTGAATGTCTTCGTCGAAACTCGGATTGTCCCAATGGGTGTCGCCGTCCTGATGCCAGGATACGGCGGCGCCGAGGCCCGGATCCTTAAAGAAAATCACCTCGTGAAACGGCGCAAAGTCCTCGCCGTGTATCGCTTCCGCAACGCGCAATAATCCGGGATGCGCATAAGCCCGCAGACAGGCGTCGGAGAACTGCAAGTGCCCCATCAGGACAAACGGGGCAAATTCAGGCGCCGTCTTCGCGGCCTCTGGTTCGAACAGCTTTACCTGATGGCGCCCGTTGAGCAGCTCGGTGCCGCCCAGGGGATCCGACAACGGCTTCACCCATTGAAGGTTCGGCGCCTTGCATCCTGCGCCGACGGCGCCTTCAAAAACGTAAAAGCCGTATTTTGAATAGGCTTCGCGGATGGCTGGATCCAGCCGGCCATTCGCGTCGAACCGGATCGGCCCGCGGTTATCCAGCGCCATCGCTCTTTTCTGACCCTCGACGAGATAGGCGCGCATCGCGTCTGCGTCTTCGCCATAATGGGCGGCGCATGCCTCGATCGACTTTGAAATCTCCGGAACCATGGGTCGTTTCCTCCTGTTGAGTCTTGCTCACAGATTTTATACTTGATAAATTTTTATACTCATGTAAATCTGTGGGTCAACCGGTTTTTTGGATCCTTATTCATGTCGACACACACGCTGGCGCGCGGCCTCGCCACACGCACCGCCAACAAGAACAAGCGCCGGGACGCCATTCTCGCCCGCGCCGGCGAGATGATCGCAGAGGAAGGGCTGGACGCGCTGACCCTCGCGAAACTGGCCGAGAGAGCGGATGTCACCGTTCCGACGGTGCACAACCTGCTCGGCAAAAGAGCCGACATTCTGGCCGCGCTCGTGACCGAGAGCATGGAAAAAGTGATGGTCGCCGGCGCCGACCTCAACCTTACGGACCCAATCACCGCTGTTGAGAGTTTCGTCGAAAACCTGCTCAGCTTATTGGCGACCAATGAAGCGCTTTATCGCGCAGCGTTTATCGCGGGCGAACGCATCAAGTTCTTTGAGCACCAGAGTTCTTCCGGGATTTTCGCCCGCGCCGCCGACGAAGCGCGCATGGTTTGCCGTGAGGCTGTTGAACGCGGCGATTTGCAGGGTCGTATCGATACGGATCAACTGGCGATGCGCCTATTCGCATCACAACGCCTCGCCAGGCAGGACTGGATGAACGGCTATATCGACCTTGATACGTATCGCATCCAGGTTATGACGGGCATGTTCATCACTCTGTGCGCCGACGCCTCCCCTGCTTTCAAGGACCGCCTCATCGTAAAGATCGATGCGCTTTCAGCGCCGCTCTAAATCCCTATATGATAGCGTGGGCCACTGTTCACTCGAGGGGATCTGATGCCGTCCGTACTGAAATCTGCGACCGCCTTCGCCGCTCTTTCGCTTCTCGCCGCCTGCGGGCGCGGCGGAGAAAACGAGGTCGGTGAGTTCAAGAACGATCTCATCGGCAATGAAATCAAGGTCCAGGCGCTGGCCGATCCAAAAGTCGAAGGCGTGACCTGTCACCTTTCCCATTTCGACCGGGGCTTCTGGGACCGGGTCTCCAAAGGCAACTGGTTCGAAGACCCCTCCAACGCCTCCATCGCCTGCCGCCAGACGGGCCCGATCGCCGTTGGCGATATCGATATGGACAAGAACGGGGAAGAGGTGTTCTCCCAGCGCATGAGCCTCGTCTTCAAATCGCTCGCGGTGCGCCGGATCTATGATGTCGACAACAACACCCTGATTTACGTCGTATACAGCCGCAAGCCCATTGAGGGTTCGGCGAAAATGTCCCTGTCGACAATCTCATTGTACGACAACGAGGCGAGCGTCACAGCGCAGGCGGCGCCGGCGGAATAGCATTCCCGGTTCTCATTGCGGGCAAATGCGCGTAGCGTCTTGGATGAAACGACATCGACACCGCGGGACGAGCCCATGCGCAAACGCCTTTGCAAAATTGTTGCAACCATCGGCCCGGCGAGCTCTTCGCCGTCCATGCTGCGCCTGATCCACAACGCGGGGGTTGATATATTCCGGCTCAATATGAGCCACGGTCAGCACGAAAAACTGTCCCTCATAGCGGAGAGCATTCGCCGCATCGAAAGGGAAATCGCCACGCCGTTGGCGATCTTCGCCGACCTCCAGGGGCCGAAGATCCGCACCGGCGCCTTTCCGGGCGGCGGCTTGGAGCTGAAATTCGGCGAGACCTACCGGTTGACCCTCGCCAAGGAAACGAGCGAGACGGGCGTTATTCCCATCCCGCATGCGGAACTCCTCGACGTGCTGGAGGTTGGCGACATCCTGAAGCTTGACGACGGCAAGCTGCAGGTGACTGTATCCGCGCGCGACGGCGACGATATCAGCGTTACGGCGAACACGCCGGGCGAACTCAAAGACCGCAAAGGCATCAACGTGCCGGGGCGCGCGCTGCCCATATCGGCATTGACCGAAAAAGACCGCGAGGATCTGGAATTCGCCCTCGATCTCGGCGTCGACTACATCGCTCTTTCCTTTGTTCAAAAGCCCGAAGACATCGACGAAGCGAAAGAGCTGATCCGGGGGCGCGCCGGCATTATCGCAAAAATCGAAAAGCCGTCGGCGGTCGATGACCTCGGCGCCATTATCGATCGCGCAGACGCAGTCATGGTCGCGCGCGGCGATCTCGGCGTCGAATGCGCGCCCGAAGACGTGCCGCTGATCCAGCGGCGCATCATCCGCGACTGCCGCCGCGCCGGTAAACCTGTGATCGTGGCCACCCACATGCTGGAGTCCATGGTGGAATCGATCGCGCCGACGCGCGCCGAGGCCTCTGACGTATCAACAGCGGTCTACCAGGGCGCCGATGCGGTGATGCTGTCGGCGGAGACCGCCGTCGGGCGCCATCCGCCCACGGCTGTGGCAATCATGGATCGCATAATCGCCGCCACCGAGCGCGACGACGAATCCGGCAGCTACAAAATCCACCGGCATGAAGAGGAAGACTACACAACCGCCGATGCTATCACGCTGTCGGCGCGCCGGATTGCAGAGGTCCTCCATTGCCGCTTCGCCGTCGCCTACACCAAAACCGGATCGACGGCCCGGCGCCTCTCCCGCGACCGGCCCCATTGCCCCGTCATCGCCGCAACCCCGGACGAACGGGTCGCCCGCAACCTTGCGCTTCACTGGGGCGTCCTGCCGGTGGTTACCGAAGACATCTCCCACTTTCATGAAATGATCGAAAAAGCCGATTATCTCGCCAAAACCAACGGCGGCGAAAACGGCGAGCGCATCATCATTCTCGCCGGCTATCCATTCGGGCGGCGCGGCAAAACCAACACCCTGAAAATCAGTCGCATCGGCGCCCTTGAAAGCTGAGAGGCGCAGCGCGAAATTCTGCTGGCACACTGGGAGGACGGCAATGGTCGACACGCGGGTCCATGACTACGACATCGACGGAAAAACCTATCAGGCGTTTATCGCCCACAACGGCGCGCCGGCGCCGACGATACTGATCTGTCACGCCTGGGCGGGCCGTTCTGACTTTGAAAACGACAAGGCCCGCGCCATCGCCGGCCTCGGCTACACGGGCGTCGCTATCGATCTCTTCGGCAAAGGCGTTCTGGGAACTTCGACGGAAGAAAATCAGGCGCTGATCGAGCCCTTCGTCGGCGACCGGGCGATGTTGCAAAAGCGTCTCGCCGGCAACATCGCCATGGCGAAATCGCTGGCGGAAGCGGACGCAGGCCGAGTCGCCGCCATCGGATTTTGTTTCGGCGGTTTGTGCGTTCTCGATATGGCGCGATCCGGCGCCGCCGTCGACGGAGTCGTCAGTTTTCACGGCCTGCTCGGCGCGCCGGGGAACACGATCGACAAAATCGACGCCAAGGTGTTGGCCCTGCACGGATGGGACGACCCGATGGCGCCGCCTTCCGACGTTGAAGCCTTCGGGGCGGAAATGAATGCGGCCAAAGCCGACTGGCAGCTTCACGCCTATGGCGGCGTCTTGCACGCGTTCACCAATCCGGCCGCAGCCGATCCTGATTTCGGCACCGTTTTCGACGCTGACGCCGATCGGCGATCATGGACCGCGATGCAGAATTTTCTGAACGAACTCTACGGTTAGTCTTCTTCACGGTTCCATCGCGGGGAACGCTCTAGCCCTGAAGCCGCGCCAGCATAGTGTCCCGCGCTTCATTGATTTTCGCAGCCAAGTAATCCGTACCCCCATGATCGGGATGGGTGTTGGCGATCAGCTTGCGATGGGCGGCCTTGATTTCCTCTGCTGATGCGTCTCGGGCGACGCCCAGCAACGCGGCGGCCTCATCAACGTCCATTATTTTGGCAGGCGCAGACGCCCGCCCGCTCGTCGCTTCGCGCTCTTCGACGGCGCGGTCGCGCCACATCTCAATGGCGGCGACGCCGCCCGCGGCGATCAATACCATAAAGGCAAGGGGCCACAGCTTGGCGGCAAAGAGCGCCGCTGCGAGCCCCAGCCACACCACGCCTTTCAGCATCGTCACATTGCGCGCCCCGGACGCGGACCCGCTCCGGGCGAGCCGCCACAACAACCACCCGGCGCCGACGCCCGCCAACAGCAATGCCAAAAGACCCAGCGTCATGGAAGATGATCCTCAATCGCGCCGCACATCCCGTCGGCGACAATAGCACGCGCGCGATGCGGTTCGCAGCGAAACCGTGCGCCCTTTAGGCCGCGACTTCCTGCGGCGCAGCGTCGTCGGTCGACGCCGCTTTCAAATTGAGCGTCGCCACGAGCGAGCGAATCTCCAGCCGCGCCGTGACGTGACTCATGGTGGACAGGCGAACCGGAGAGCCTTTCCCGCCGAGATCCAGCAGGGTCAATCCCATGGGAAACAGCTCGCGATAGATGACCCGGTCGCCGAAACCGCGGGCCAGACGAAAACCGATGCGAGCCGACAGATCGTCGAGTTTTTCGCCCATGTGTTTCTTGTTGTTGGCGCGCGTCGCAGAAAGACGATTTCGCAAGACCACCCAGTCGATATTGCCCGGCACGCCGGCCATGGCGCGCCGCTTGCGCGCTTCCCACACCATCTCGCTGTAAAGGCTGGGACCGGTTATCCGTCCTGTTTCCGGATCGATGCGCGCCAGAAGATCGAAATCAACGAAACTGTCGTTAAGGGGCGTCACAATCGTGTCGGCGTGAAGATGCGCCAGGCGTGACAGATGCGTGTTTGCGCCGGGACAGTCGATAACCGCAAAATCACAGCCCGAGAGCGCGGCCAGTCCGGCCTTGAGGTTCTCCGTCTCTTGCCGCTTTGACTCCTCTCGACTGTCCAGCGACGACGGCTCGACGGTCGAAACAACCGGAAACACCAGTTCTTTCTGGTTGAGATCGCTGAACTTTCGGCGGTTCTCCAGATACCGGGTCAAGCTCTGCTGGCGCAAATCGAGGTCGATCGCCCCCACTCGGCGACCGCTCTTGAGCAGGGCTACGATCACGTGCATCGCCGTGGTCGACTTGCCTGATCCGCCTTTTTCGTTCCCAAGAACAATGACATGGGTCATTGCTGATATCCTCGTCCTGCCGGCGGCCTTCGCAGTTGCGCGCTCATCTCAGCCGCGCGCCCGTCGGCGTTAACCTTTACCCCGATCCTGATCATTGCGCCGATTCTTGCAAGGCGCGCGATAGTTATGAAATCGCTTCTGACAGCCATTCTGGTTCTTTTCTGGGCGGGACAGTCCCGTGCCGATATTGGCGTATCGCCCTTGCGCGAGGTCCTCGACGACAAGACGCGCCAAGTGCATTTCGTGGTCTCAAACCCAACCTCGCGCATCATGGACGGGCGCGCCAGCTGGATAGACCTTACCGCCACCGAGACAGGGTATCGCGAAGCCGTCATCGGAACGCGCAGGCAATTGAGCGCGGCGCCGTATCTGACCCTGTCGCCCGCCCATTTTCGCCTCGAACCGGGCGCCCGGATCACCGTGACCGTACGTTTGAGGGACGCACAGCGCGCGCCTGCGGGGGAACGACGCTCCCACCTCCTTATTGAAACCGGCGCGGCGCGCACTCTTTTGCGCAAAGCCGGCGATCGCGGGCTGCAGGTCGATATCGGCGCCGGCGTATCGGTTCCGGTCATCCTGCGCGGCTCGGGCAAAGCCGGCGCGAAAATCGAAAACACCCGGCTATTGCGGGATTCCGACGGCATGCTGCTGCTGTCGACGTCAATCAAGCCTGTCGGCAAGCACTCCACCTTCGGGCGCCTCGTCGCGACCTTCCATCCGGACGCCAACGACACAGCGTCCCATCGTTTAGCTGAGCGCGAGAATGTGGCCGGCTATCCGGACGCTGAGAGACGAACGGTGGAACTGCCGCTCGGCTTCTTTTCTCTTGGGCGGGGAGAACTCACTTTGCGCTATGAAGGCGCAGGCGAGTTTCAGGGCCGTATTTTCGATGAGCGGCGCTTTGATATTACGCCGCCGGAATAGTCTCACCCGCCTGTCTCGGTGAGCGAGAGGCGTTCGCCCGAAAACTCCGACACGGAGCAAAAAAGCCCCTTGGTTTTGAGATTGGAGCACAAGGCCTCGGCCTTTTCGCGCGATGACAATCCGCCGCCGATGAGACGCAGGAACAGCCCTTTCTCCGGCACTTCGACGGCGTCGACCCGGGGCTCCAGCAAGCCAAGCTCGTCGGGATTTTCCCGCTGCAGTTTGCGCCAGCCGTCTCGCGCCTCGCGCGCTTTGCGGTAAGAGGCCAGATGAACGCCGAACAGCGCCGTCGGCGCGGCGGCCGCCGTTTCCGCCTCATTTTCAAAAACCGCGTCGGTCGAAGCGAATGTCGGCTGGGTGAACCGCGGCGCTGATTCCACCGGCACTTCGGACTTCGCCATCTCCGGCGCTTCGGGATTGTCCACAACCGGCTTCGGCGCCGCCCCGGAATCGCGCAAGGCGACCGCCGTTTCAGCCGGCGCGGCCACGTCTTCTTCCAGCGCCGCCTCCGCCTCGGCTTCTTCCGCCTCGCCGGCGCGCCTCAGCGATTCGTTCTCCCGCTGCAACTCCAGCACGCGATTCGCCAAGCGCGCATTTTCGGTCTGCAGACGCGCCAGCTTGGTCTGCAGCTCAATAGTGCGCACGTTGGAATAAGGATCATTGGACGCCGCGCCGTCCGCTTTTTCCCCGGAGAACGTCGAACACGCTGCAGTCAGAAAGACTGTTGAAGTCAAAGCCAAGAGCTTTGCGACGCGCAAGTCTCATTCTCCTTAACTGGACACCCGGAAGGGGCGGAATCTACCCGTCCGCCATGCACCATACCGGGCGCTGGGGCTCGCGCCAAGATGATAAGATCCGTCCGAAGACTCAAGTTTTTGCTTTGGATTCGTAGAAATCCCCAAAATCAATCGCCGTCACCGTGACCGCCGCCTGATCGGCGTCTTTCTCCAGCAGGGCGATATCGGCGAGACGCGCCGTCGCCTGGTCCGGGCCGCCGGCGAAGAAGGCCAGGATTTCGGCAATTCCGTCATTGTCGAAATCAAGGACGGCGATTTCCTCGATAAACGTCGTCTGGCCGCCCGCGGCGACCCGCCACGCGGTGTCGCTGATCCTCTCAATCTCTGGATCGCCCGGCGCATCAATGTCCTCAGCGCCCAACCGCAGGAACCTGTCGGCGCTAATCGATGCGACCTCGCCCAGCTCCAAGCCGTCATCCGCGAAGTGATTCGTTGTCGCGGTCTGGGCGCGCATCAGCATTTCAATGACGCCGCACGCGCGAACAAAAAACGCCTCCCGCCGCATCTCTCGAGACGTCGGCGCATACCAGCCGTCATATCGAAGCTCGCCATAGTCCCGGCATGTCTTCGGCTCCGCCGCCGACCGCGCCCCATCCGTGGGATGGCGCATGGTCACCGCCATCGCCCCGCGCTCCGGATCAATCAGCGGCTCAATACGCCAGCCGGCGATCTCGGCCGACGTAAAACACCGGTTCTGATCTCCCGGAATAAAATCGATATCCGCCTTGAGACAGATTTCCTCGCCGCCGAATGAGACTTGGTGCAGGGCGTCTGTATCCGCGTCGGCCGTTTCATCACTGTCTCTAAGCGTGGAAACGCCAAACACGCCCGCCGCCGCCGCGCCGAGACCGGCCGCGCCCATGATCAGCCCCCGAACCGCGCTCACCATATTCGTATCATCCCTATAGCAACCCCAGATCCGCCAGCGCCGCGGACAGCTCCGGCGGCGTTTGTTTACCATGATGGGCGGCCAGATCGGAAGGCGCATCTTCCGCAGTCAGATAGCGCCAGCCCTGAAACGCGCGCCTTGGCTGCGCCTCTGTCAGGATCAGCGCCGGCTTCAGAATGACCGCCGTTCGTTCAATGCCGTCATCGCCGCGATGCGGCTCAATATCCAGAATCTGCTGACGGGCGAGGACGTTGCCTTTGATGACCCAATAAATCGAGCCGCCGTCAAGAAGCTCCTCACGCCGACGCGGGCGCATGCGCGTCACGCAGTCATGGACGCGCCCCCGGCCCCGCTCTTGGTTCCATCTGACCCGCCGGTCGACCCAGTCTTGTTGGTCGTCCACCGTCGATGCGCCAACGCAGAGTTTCACTAGATGAAGCGGCATGCGCCTGTCGTCTCGGGCTTTGTTAATCCGCGATGGTCAGCCGCGAAACATCACGCGCGCGCTGGCGTTTTAAGTCATGCCGAGAGATGCGTTTTACAAGGATATAGAGAATAAAATAACACATGGCGGCGCCGATGGCGGCGAGCCACATGGGCAGGTTTTCAAAAATTGCGGCGAAACGGTCATATGACAGACCGAGCATTGCCGCGAGACCCGGCGCTTCCTGGCCCACAAGCAGCAATAAGCCGATGCCGGTCATGGAAAGAGCCAGCATGCCCGCGAGCATGGCGCCGATGGTCACGCCCATATCGGCGTACTCTTCTTCCTTGGAAATAATCATTTTCGTCGGATCGCCGGACAGCGCCTGGGTCGCCGCGAACAACGCACGGGTGCGCGCTGCTTTTTCTTCCGGGCTCAATTGGCGTTTGCGATCTCCGCGCACCTCATCGAAATTCACCACCGGTTTTGCGTTCAGCACCTTGTCCGAAACGAACTCGGGCTCGCATTCCGAGGCCGGCGAAACATCAGAGCTGGGAACAACCAACGATGCGTCCGTCGGCATCAGGAACAGCGACTTTTCCGCCGCGCGGCGCCGCACGAGACCATCGAGCGAAACCAGCTCGTTGTTCACGAAAGCCTTCGTCCAGAGTTCGAACGCGTTGGCGGCGCCGATCTTGTCGCCGGCGTTGAGCTTGCGCAAAACGGTCGAGCGCTTCCAGTTCTCTTCCCCAATATTGAAGATCAACGACACCAGCGCGTCGTTCTCGTTCTGATTGAGCGGCGCCCGGACGGTATCGGCGATCAATTGTTCAATAGGCTGAACATCCTCGCGCAGCAGCCTTTCCGCGTCGCCTTCGGTGACGCTCATGCCGTGACGCGCCGACGACGTGTGGCCGTATCCGACAGTCCACTGCTCGCTGGGCGAATAATGGGCCGCCATACGCAGCCCTTCATACCCTTTGATCAGATTAAGGCCGGTCTCTCCCGTCTTCATTAGACCCGAAAACCCCTCTTCGCGGACCCTGCCCGGCGCGGACCGCGCAACGTGAAACCAAAAAACTCGCGGCATCCCCGAAGCGCCGCATTAACTAAACCGTATCACAGGCCTTCAGGCTTGTGTAGACGGCCGGCAAACCGCCCTCCGCAAGGCGTAAACCTGTGTCATATCTGCACAATCGCTGATTCTGTCCGCAATTGGCACAATTAGTGGTAGAGTGAACTCTGCATTTTTTCCAAACGCGTTTGGAATCAGCCGGTAAACCGTTGAAGATAAATGGGTTTACTGTGATGGTGGGTCTCCGCGCCCATGGCATGAGACTTGGGAGCGAAGATGTTTAATGCGACTCCGGTTGCGGCCGGGCGCAGCACGTATCCGATGGGAAGACGGGGTCAGTAGAGGTTTGTCATGTTAGGCGGTAATGGGATTGCAAACATCATCGCGGCGTTGATTGTCGCCGCGGCGATTATTTGGACCGGAGGCTTCGGCGGGCGGGACGCCGCTGGGCCGAGCGACGAAGAATACGCCGAATGGCTCACCCGGGCCGTTGGGGATATCCGCAACGACATTGTCGTAAATTGCGGCTGTTGCGGCGACGGAGAAGAAGGCCAGCGGAGGGCCGCCTCCCGTTCTTTTTAACGCCCCGCCCCGTTCCGACGCGGCTAGCCGGCTATAATCCGGCGCCGATCATCGAAACCGGGCGGGCTCCGTCAGCGCCAAAACCGGACGCGCCGGAACAGGTATTTCCGCCGGCCGAGCCGGTCCCTGTGATTGTGCCGTTAATCACGCCGCCGCCAATCATCAACCCGCCGCCGGTGGTCATCCCGCCGGGCGAGCCGCCCTGCGATCCGCACGTTGAGGTCTGCGACGACCCGGAGGATCCGCCGACCGACGCCCCGGAACCGGGCCTCCTCGTGATCCTGTTGGCGGCGATCCTGGCGTTCTGGCGGTTCGGCCTTCGCCGGGCGTAGCGCCCGCCTTACAGCAGCACCACGGCGGCGAGGCCCAGAAACACGAAAAACCCGACAATGTCGGTGACGGTGGTCACGAAAACGGCCGAGGAGACAGCGGGGTCGGCGCCGGCGCGCTGCAGTCCCAACGGCACCAGGATGCCCGCAAGGCCCGCGCATAAGAGGTTGATGATCATCGCGGCGCCGACAACGGCGCCAAGCTGCATCGCTGCGGTCTGGTCGCCCCAACCGGACATGAAAAACCACAGGCCCGCAAGCGCGCCCATAATCAGGGCAAAGAGCATTCCGTTGGCGAGACCCACCAACGCTTCGCGCCAGATGATCCGAGCGGCGTTGGAAGGCGTCAGGTCTTTGGTCGCGATTGAACGCACCGCGACCGTCAATGTCTGCGTGCCGGCGTTGCCGCCCATGGACGCGACGATGGGCATCAGCACGGCGAGGGCGACGATTTGGCCGATCGCCGCATCGAAAAGGGCGATCACGAGCGACGCCATGATCGCCGTCAACAGGTTCACGGCCAGCCACGAAAAGCGCGACCGCACGGTTTCAACGACGGTGTCGGAAAGACCGGTGTCGGCCTCAACGCCGCCCAGCGCCAGCATGTCTTCCTGAGATTCCTCGCGCACCATCTCGACGACGTCGTCAACGGTGATCATGCCGACAAGGCGTTCTGATCCATCAACGACCGGCGACGAGATCAGATTGTACTGCTCGAACAGATACGCGACCTCTTCCTGGTCCATGCTGACGGGTATTTTGCGCATGGACTGAGACAGCATGATGTCTTCGATCCGCGTCTCCCGCGGGCGCTTCAAAAGGGTCGACAGCGGCACCTCGCCGATGGGCTTGAACGCGGGATCGACGACAAACACCTCGAAAAACCGGTCCGGCAATTCCTCGGTTGAGCGCAGTCGGTCGATAATCTGGCCGACGGTCCAGTATCCCGGCGCCGCGAAGAATTCCCGCTGCATCAATCGTCCGGCGGTGTCTTCGGGATAATCGAGCGCCGCGCGCACCGCGAGGCGGTCCTCAAGCGGGACCTCGGCGAGAATCTCGGCCCGTTTCTCCTCGTCCAGATCTTCAAGAACGAAGGCAGCGTCATCGGTTTCAAGCTCGACGACCGCTTCGGCCACCTTCGCAGGATCCATCGCCTCGACGATATCGTCGCGCAAATCCTCATCGAGTTCGGCGAGCACGTCGGGAGCGAGGCCGCCGCCCTTTAGTTCAACGAGTTTGAAGCGGTCGTCTTCGTTAAGAAGCCCGACGAGGTCGGCAAGGTCGGCCGGATGGAGCTCGCTGGTTAACTCTTCAAACGCATCCCGGTCGCCGTCGTGGATCGCATGCGCCACGACATCGACGAACTCGGGACTAAGCGACTGGTCCTCTGAGAACTGTGCGTCATCATCGCCTGCGTCTTCCGCGGGGACTCTTTCCAGATCTTCCGTAGGCGGTGTTTCGGTCATGGCCGCTGGTTTCCCGCATCCTCGCGCAGACGCATGTTGAGGTCACTGCTAGGCTAGGCCGCGATCCTTGGCAAGGAGGGAACTTGGCTACTCGCGAAAGTCGATGAAGCCGCTCATGATGAAGACGGATGTAAGGACGGTGAGGATGGCGGCGATCCAGCTTGCGCGTATGGCCTTCTGTTTCAGTTGCGGATCGACGGGCGCGCCCGGGTCCGCGCCGTCAACGCCGTCGTCCGGCGTTTCCCAGCGACTCTTAACGCCGGTGGGCAGTACCGCCATGAAAGCGATCCACCACCAAAGTACGTAAATGACGATAACAGCAACAACGTTCATTTATGCGCCTCTATGGACATGGGTTTGAATGAGCGGTCGTTTGCCCCACGCCTCATCAAAGTATACGCGCGCGGCGCGCTTGACGACCAGTTCCACCGCCTCCTCATCCAGTCGCTTCAAGCGCGGCATATCGGCTACGGCCGCGGCGATGTCGTCGGCCAGCGGCGCCTCGCCGAAGTAGACGCCGTGGCCGGATATCGCGACATCGCCGACGAAATCGCCCTTTTTGCCGACCGTCAGCGAAACAAAGAGAACGCCGGCGTATCCCAGCTTTTTTCTCTCCCGAATCGGCGCCGCCCCATCCGCCAGCAATGCGTCGCCATCGAGGTACATTCGTCCCGACGGCACTTCGTCAAGCACTTCCGGGCCCTCCGGCGCGAGGCGAATAAGATCGCCGTTGCGCGGCGCCAGGGCTTCTTCAACGCCAAGACGCACGGCGAGGTCGGCGTGCTCCTCCAAATGCCGCGCCTCGCCATGGACCGGTATCGCAATATGCGGGCGCGCCCATTCATACATGGCCTTTAATTCATCGCGGCAGGGATGGCCGGAAACGTGAATGAATTCATCTTTCTCGGTGATGACGTTGACGCCGCGGTCGACCAGTTCATTCTGAAGATTGTAAATCTCGCGCTCATTGCCGGGGATGATCTTCGACGAGAAAATAACCGTATCGCCATCGCTTAGAACGAGGTCGCGATGATCGTCTCGCGCAATGCGCGCGAGCGCGGCGCGCGGCTCGCCCTGGCTGCCGGTGCAGAGATAAAGCACATGCTGCCTCGGCAGATGACCGGCGTCTTTCGGATCGACGAAGGCGAGGCCCCTCGGCAGCAATCCCACTTCGCGCGCGGCGTCGACGATGCGCAGCATCGATCGGCCAAGCAAACACACGCTCCGGTCGGCCGCGGCGGCGGCTTCGCAAATCGATACGACGCGGCTGACATTAGAAGCGAATGTCGTGACCGCAACCCGGCCAGTCTGTTTGCTGATGAGTTCAACCAGGTGTTTTCGCACTTTACCTTCGGAACCGGACTCGCCCGGCGAAAACACATTCGTTGAATCGCAAACCATGGCGAGAAGACCCGCATCCCCAAGCTTGCGGATGGCGGCTGCGTCGGCTTCAGGGCCAAGCGTCGGGTTCGGGTCGATTTTCCAGTCGCCGGTATGCAGCACGGTCCCGAGTTCCGTCTTGATCACCACCGCGGAGGGCTCCGGAATGGAGTGAGTCAGCGTGACATATTCCAGATCGAACGGTCCGAGCGACAATTTCGAGTTCATGTCGATGATGTTGAGCTCGACGTCGTCGGCGCCGTATTCGTCGAGCTTGCGCTGCACCAGCGCAGCCGTAAACGGCGTTGCGTAGACGGGACACCCAAGCTGCGGCGCAATCAACGCGACCGCGCCGATATGGTCCTCATGGCCATGCGTTAACAGTAGGCCGTGCAGCGCCTCTCGTTCTTCGATAATATAAGACGGGTCCGGACAAATGAGATCGACGCCCGGCGTTGAAAGGTCGCCAAAGGTGACGCCGCAATCGATCATGATCCATTGCCGGTTGGCTTCGGTGCCGAACCCGTAAAGGTTCATATTCATGCCAATCTCGCCGGATCCGCCGAGGGGCAAAAAAACAAGTTCTTTTCTTGACATCAACTATTCCTGGCCCGGCGCCAGACCTCGTAGAGACCGCGGATGGTGAGATCGCTGTCGAAAATGTCGACGCTTTGGGTGGCGCCTTCAAACAGCGACGCCACGCCGCCGGTCGCGACCACTTTCATCGGCTCTGCATATTCGGATTTGATGCGTTCGATAACGCCCTCTATCAGGCTGACATATCCCCAAAAAACGCCGGTTTGCATTGCCCCGACGGTATCGGTGCCGATCACTTTCGGCGGACATTCGATCGCCACGCGCGGCAACCTGGCGGCCGCCTCGTGCAGCGCTTGCATCGACAGGTTGATGCCGGGAGCGATGACGCCGCCCTCAAAGGCGCCGTCCGCGCCGATAATGTCGAAGTTGGTGGCGGTGCCGCTGTCGACAACGACCAGCGGCCCGCCATGGGCGACGAACGCACCGACTGCATTGACGAGCCTGTCGGCGCCCGCCTCCGATGGTTTCGGAATGCGCACGGCGACGCCCGGAATATTGTCAGCGGCGACGACAAAGGGCTCGCACCCGAAATAGCGCCGCGAGAGGTTGCGCAGGTGAAACAGCGATTGCGGCACCACATTTGAAATAACGCAATCGGAAATGTCTTCGAATTTATGGCCCGCCATGCCCATCAGGCTCGACAGCCAAACCGCATATTCGTCAGCGGTTCGGTTGCTCGACGTGGAGGTTCGCCAGACGGCGGTCGGCGTTTCGCGCTCATATAGGGCGATTACGGAATTTGTGTTGCCGACATCGATAGCAAGAAGCATGGGCCAACTTTCGACTTCAAGCGCCCTATATAGGCGCGCGGCGGGCTATTCGCCAAACATGATCTCGCCCGCAGCGACTAGGCGCCGCGTCTCACCCTGCGCCAGAATTAGGGCGCCCGTTTGATCGATCCCTGCAAATACGCCGGAACACTCCTCGTTCGGCAGGCGCACGCGGATGTCGTCGCCCACCCCCCGCGCCCGCGCAAGCCACGCCTCGCGGATCGGCGAAAATCCTTGCCCCGCCCACAGCGCGTAGCGGCGCTGAAAAGCGGCGTCGACGGCGCAGACCAGCTGCTCCGGCGAAGGCGTCGGCGCGTCCGACAATGCGGCAAGCGTCGTCGCCTTGTACGGTAAATCCTGCGGGGCTGATGCGATATTGACGCCGACGCCGACAGCGACAAGCGCGGCGCCGTCATGGTCAATGCGTTCCAGGAGCAGTCCGGCGAGCTTGGCGCCCTCTCCCAGGACATCATTCGGCCATTTTAGCGACAGCGCGCCGGAACGAACCATCGGTTCAACGGCGTCAAACACCGCAAGGGCGATCACGAAGGAGAGCTGTCCGAACAGCGCCGCATCGCCTTCCGGTTCGAAAAGAAACGTGCCCGTAAAATTGCCGGCGGCGCTTTCCCAGGATCGACCACGGCGGCCGTACCCGGCGGTCTGCTCGACGGCGACAATCCAGAGCGGCCCGTGCTCGCCGTCGCGCGCCCTGCGTTTCGCCTCGGCGCTCGTCGAATCGAGGGTATCGAAAATTTCGAGTTTTGCGCCGCTGGGTAGTTTCTGAGCCACCAACCCCACTCCGCTCACCCCCACATGCCCCGCTCATCCCCGCTTTCGCGGGGATGAGCGGACGCGGGTTTCAATGCTTTGTGTACCGCGCAAGAGTGGACGACCAGGCGTCGCAAAATCAGAACAACGCCGCCGCCGCATTTTCCGCGACCTGCCGCAACGAGCCGATGAATACCGTCAGCACCGGGAACATTAACAGCGCCGAACCCCAGGCGGCGAAGCGCAAAGACGGTCCAGCGTCCCGCTCAAACGCCGGCGCCGGCTCGTCAAACCACATGAACCAGACAATGCGCAGATAGTAAAAAGCTGACACCGCGCTTGCCAGGACGCCGATCACCGCCAGCCAGACAAGGTCGGCCTGCACCGCGGCCAGGAAAACGTACCACTTGCCGAAAAAGCCGGCGAGCGGCGGCACCCCGGCCAGCGAGAATAAAAGAACCGTCAAAATTACCGCGAGCGGCATATTGGTTTTGGTCAGGCCTGAAAGGTCTTCGATACTTTCCGTCATGCCGCCGCGTCGGCGCATCATCAGGATGCAGGCGAAGGCGCCGATCGTCATCGCAACGTAGATGGACATGTAGATCAGGACCGCGCTCACGCCCTGCGCCGTGCCGGCGGCGAGGCCCACAAGCGCGTATCCCATATGGCCGATGGATGAATACGCCATCAGCCTTTTGATGTTGGTTTGCGCAATCGCGGAAAAGGCGCCCACAACCATGGACGCGATCGCGATCATGGCGACGACCGGCTGCCAGTCCTGCAAGACGCCCGGGAACGATACCGTCAGCGCACGAGCGAACAACGCCATGCCAGCCAGCTTTGGCGCGGCGGCGAAAAACGCCGTTACCGGCGTCGGCGCGCCCTCGTAAACATCAGGCGTCCACATATGGAACGGCGCTGCGGATATTTTAAACGCCAGGCCGGAAATCAGAAACACAAGACCGATGATGAGGCCCACATTGTCCTCTTCAGCGGCGGCGACGCGCGCAATCTCTTCAAAAGACGTGGACCCCGAAAAGCCGTAAACGAGGGACGCTCCGTAAAGAAGCAGCCCCGACGACAGCGCGCCGAGGACGAAGTATTTCAGTCCCGCCTCGGTGGACCGGCGGCTGTCGCGATTGAATGACGCCAGAATGTAGAGCGCGAGACTCTGGGTTTCGACGCCCATATAGAGCGAAATCAAATCGCTCGCCGACACCATCAGCGACATGCCGAAGGCGGCGAGCACAATCAGCACCGGATACTCGAAATGGCGGCCGTGTTCGCCTTCGACAAAATTATGCGACATGAGAATCGCAATCGCGGCGGCCGCGAAAATGATGACTTTGGCGAAGGTTGCAAAGGCGTCAATCTGGAAGGCGCCGTCGAAGATGGACGGATTTTGCGGCGCTGGGCCGGCGATCGTCAGCACCAGGGCGATGATCAGCAAGCCGACGCAGCCATAGGAAATCTGCGGCGTGGATTTATCGCCCAGCAACACGCCGGTGATCAAAAGCGCCATCGAACCGATGGCGAGCGCCAGTTCCGGCAGGGTGAATGTGAGCGTTTCGAAGATGCCCATAACCTTAAAGCCCGCTTCCGAGCGCTGCGCCCATATTGTTCATGAGGATGTCGACTGACGGCGAAAACACCGACAGCGCCGGCCCCGGATTGAACCCAAGATAGAGCGCGAACGCCATCAGGACGGCGAGCATGCCGAGTTCACGCGTATCGACGTCCGGTATCGTCTCCAGAGCCTCATTGACGATCGTGCCGTAGATAACCTGACGGTAGAGCCGCAACGCATAAGCGGCCGACAGGATGACGCCAAACGCGGCGAAGAATGCGATCCAGGAATTCACCTTGAACGCGCCGGTCATGGCGAGGATCTCGCCGACGAAACCGGACGTCCCCGGCAGGCCGACATTGCCCAGAGTGAAGAATAAGAACAGGAAAGCATAGAGCGGCATACGATGCACGAGCCCGCCATAGGCCGCAATTTCGCGCGTATGCATGCGGTCGTAGACGACGCCGACGCATAAAAAGAGCGCGCCGGAGATAAAGCCGTGGGAGAGCATCTGGAATAGCCCGCCCTCAATCCCCTGTTTCGTACCGGTGAAAATGCCCATGGTGACGAAACCCATATGGGCCACCGACGAATAAGCGATGAGCTTTTTCATATCCTCCTGCGCCAGCGCGACGAGAGAGGTGTAGATGATCGCGACAATCGACAGCGCAAACACGATCGGTGAAAAATCCATCGACGCATCGGGGAACATGGGCAGCGAAAAGCGCAAAAATCCGTACCCGCCCATCTTCAACAGGATCGCCGCCAGCACCACCGAACCGGCGGTCGGGGCCTGGACGTGAGCGTCAGGCAGCCAGGTATGCACCGGCCACATCGGCATCTTCACCGCGAAGGACGCAAAGAACGCGAACCATAACCATTTCTGCGCGCCGACCGGGAAGTCGAATTGCTGCAGCGCCACGATGTCCGTGGTGCCGGCGGTGGCGTACATCCACGCCATGGCGATCAGCAACAGGAGCGATCCGACCAGCGTATAGAGAAAGAACTTCAGCGCAGCGTAGACTTTCGACGGCATTTCAAAACCGGCGAACGCCTTTGTTCCCTTTGATCCCCAAACGCCGATGATCAGGAACATCGGGATCAGGCTGCCTTCGAAGAAGATATAGAAGAGGAACAGATCGAGGGCGCAGAAAACGCCGATCATCAGCGTTTCAAGGACGAGAAACGCGATCATGTAGTCTGCAACGCGGTTCTTGATGGCGTCCCATGAGGCGAGAATGCAGATCGGCATAATGAACGTGGTCAGCAGCACGAACAGGATGGAGATGCCGTCGACGCCCATCTTGTAAGAGACGCCGCCGCCGATCCACGCATATTGCTCGACCAGTTGGAAACCGCCGTTCGACGGATCGAACAGCGCATAGACGCCGAGCGAAATCGCAAACGTGCCAACCGTAAAGGCCAGCGCGATGATCTTTGCGCTGCGGTCGAGTTGCTCCAACGCGGCGCCGACGATCGCGCCGTCATTGTCTTTCTTTGCAACCACGCGCGCCGCCATGATGAACAGGGCGCCGACCAACGGCGCGAACGTCATCATGGTGAGCCAGGGCTGGCTGGCGAAACTCTCGGTCATCGTCAGCCTCCCGCGCGCACAAGAATGAACGTAACAAACACCGCGATGCCAATCAGCATGGCGAACGCATAGTGGTAGAGATAGCCTGACTGCAGCTTGACAATACGCTTGGCGTTGGCGGCGACAGTCGCGGCGATGCCGTCAGGGCCGACCGCATCGATGGTCTTGCCGTCGCCGTCGATCCACAAAAACCGGCCGATGCGCAATGCGGGTTTCACGATGATGTAATCGTAGATCTCATCGAAATACCATTTGTTCTTCAGGAACGCGTAGATCATGCCGCCGGGGCGCAATAGTCCCGGCCGCAACGGATCGCCGCGAAGGTAATGCAGGGCCGCCGCCGAGGTGCCGAAGACCATGGCGATAAACGGCGACCAGAACACCCATTTCGGAATGTCGTGGTGACCGCCGCCGTGATCGGCTTCTTCTGCGTGCGCGTCATCGGCGTGCGCCGATGTTCCATGATCGTCCGCCGCGGCGTGATCATCGGCTGTTTTTTCCTCGCCATGGTGGGCGTCAGAGAAATACAGCGAACCGTTCCAGAACTCTTCTTTATTTTTGCCGACAAAGTCGCCGTAGAACACCATCCCAGCGATCAAGGCGCCCAGCGCCAGCGGCAGCAGCGGCGCCATCATCGTATCGGGAACGCCATGGGGATGTTTACGAACCTCTTCCGGCGCGCGCGACTTGCCCCAGAAGGTCAGGAAAATCAGCCGCCAGGAATAAAACGCGGTCATGACCGCCGCGAGCAGCCCCATCACGAAAGCGAACATGGCGAAGGCCCGCCCCCCTTCCGCCGCCGCATAGGCGCCCTCGATGACAAGGTCTTTAGAGACAAATCCCGCCGTGCCGAGCGGTGCGCCGAACAAATACACTGTGGGAATACCGACGCCGGTAATTGCAATCGTACCGATCACCATGAGAATATGCGTCAGGGGAAGAATGTCTTTCACCCCGCCCATTTTCTTGATGTCCTGCTCGTGATGCATGGCGATGATCACGGCCCCGGACCCAAGGAACAAAAGCGCCTTGAAAAACGCATGCGTAAAGAGATGGAACATCGCCGCGCCATAGGCGCCGACGCCGGCGGCGAAAAACATGTAGCCGAGCTGCGAACAGGTCGAGTAGGCAACGACCTTTTTGATGTCGTCCTGCAGGAGGCCGACCGTGGCGGCGAAAAAGGCGGTCACGGCGCCGACGACGGTCACAAGCGCCGCGGCATTCGGCGCATATTCATACATGACCGAACACCGGCAGACGAGAAAGACGCCCGCGGTCACCATGGTCGCCGCATGGATGAGCGCTGAAACCGGCGTCGGGCCTTCCATGGCGTCCGGCAGCCAGGTGTGCAGCAGGAACTGCGCCGACTTGCCCATGGCTCCGATGAATAAGAGGACCGCGATTACCGTCAGTGCATGCCAGTCATTGCCGAGGAAGGTGATGCGCAGCTCCTGGATCGGCGCGGCCGCGACGGCGCCGAACGGATCAACCACCGCATTGTTGCGGATCGCCTCGAAGACGGGATCGAATTCGATCGACCCGAAAACATAGAAGACGGCCATGATGCCGAGCGCGAAACCGAAATCGCCGACCCGGTTGACGACGAACGCCTTGATCGCCGCATCGTTCGCGGACTTCTTTTTGAACCAGAAGCCAATCAACAGATAAGACGCCAGGCCCACCCCTTCCCAGCCGAAAAAGAGCTGAAGAAAGTTGTCAGCGGTCACCAGGGTCAGCATCGCGAATGTGAACAGCGAGAGATAGGCGAAGAACCGCGACTGTTCGCCATACTCTTTCATGTACCCCATGGAATAGGTGTGCACGAGGAACGAGACCGAATTGACGACCACGAGCATCACGGCCGAAAGCGTATCGAGGCGCACCGCCCAGTCGGCTTTGAAGTCGCCGGAACCGATCCACTCGAACAGCGTGATCGTGCGCGCATTGCCGCCGAGCGCGACGTCGAAGAACAGCACCCACGAATAGATCGCCGCGAGGAGCATCAGCCCGGTCGTCAACAATTCGGCGGCGCGATATCCGAAGGCGCGCCCCACCGGCATCGCCAGCATGGCGCCGAACAGCGGCAGTAATACGACAAACGGTTCCATGATGCTGTTCCGTCCGTCCCTAGTTCTTCATCAGATTGGCGTCGTCGACGGCGATGTCGCCGCGATTGCGGAAAAAGGCGACCAGAATCGCAAGGCCGATCGCGGCTTCCGCGGCGGCGACGGTCAGCACCATAAAGGCGAAAATCTGACCCGTGAGATCTCCCAGAAACTGCGAAAAGGCGACGAGATTGATGTTCACCGAGAGCAACATCAGTTCAATCGACATCAGAATGACGATGACGTTTTTGCGGTTCAGAAATATGCCGGCCATGCCGATCGCGAACAAAATCGCGGCGACCGACAGATAATGGCCAAGTCCGATATCAACCACGCCCCGCCCCTTCTCTCTATGACAGTCCCTGGCCGGAGCCGATATCGACAAGTTCGACATCTTTTCCGCGGGCGACCTGTGCGGCCGGATCTTGTTTCTTGATGCCTTCGCGCATTCGGAATGTCAGCACGATCGCGCCGATCATGGCGATCAACAACACCATGCCGGCGATTTGAAAATAGTGGACGTAGTCGGTGTAAAGAACGAGCCCGATGGCCTCGATATTGGTGGGGCCGTTCGGGTCCGCCACCGTTTCGGCCGCCGTCGGCACGGGGTGTGCGCGGGCGAGGGTCGCCTCGTCCGGAAACGCCCAGAAGGCGAGCACCGTGATCAACTCAATAACAACCAGCGCCGCCAGGGCGAAGCCGATAGGCATATACTGCAAAAAGCCCTGTTTCATTTCCACGAAGTCCACGTCGAGCATCATCACGACGAATAGGAACAGGACCGCCACCGCGCCCACATAAACAACGATGAGGAGCATCGCGAGATATTCCGCGCCCATCAGCACGAACAGGCCGGCGACGGAGATGAAGGCGCTGATCAAAAACAACACCGAATGCACGGGATTGCGCGCAGCGATAACCATGAAGCCCGCCGCGACGGCGGCCAGGGCAAACACGTAAAAAGCGATGGCTCCGATCATATCAGGTCCGACGGTCGGCTCCGCACGGCGCGGAGGCGCAAGAAAACTCAAAGCGACTGAACGCCGCTCCCACCGAGCTGGCGTGATGGACGGGACCGGGGCCCCACCGCAATGCGACGAAAGGACCTCGGGGCTTGAATTGCCGGGGTTTTAGACGGCTCCGTTCGCCTTTGCAAAGGGGGCGCGGCGCACTTTTCGCGTCATTTGATCGGGGCGCCCTACAGCCAGCGCCGTACGCGGCGACAATAATCGACGTAATCAGCGCCGAACTTCTCCTGCAGCGCCCGCTCTTCGGGCTTGATCTGAAACGCGGTGATGTAAAGCGCCCATCCGACCAGGAGGAACGCATTGAGCGGGTTGGCGAGGTGCAATCCCCAGGCGACCAGGACGAACAGAAGCGCCAGATACATCGGGTTGCGGCTGAACCGATAAAGACCGCTCGTCACCAGCGTGCTTGCGTTCTGGGGCTTCAACGGGTTCGGCGTTGTGCGCGCACGCAGGAACATCAGCCCGGCGATGATTTCCATCGCGACGCCGATGAGTCCGAGAAAGTAGACAAGAAACGCCCGTCCCGGAAAATCCACGGCGAGCCCCGGCGTCTGCCGCGCCAGGGCCCACATGGCGGCGGCGATGATGATTCCCTGGACCGGCGGCGGGATGAGCAGTTTCATGGCGCAGACCCGTATTTCGGTTTGTCAGCGTCGGCCATAGTCGCCCGAATCGAGCATTTTTTGAACGGCGCTGATTGTATCGTCGCGCAGTTGCGCCACATCGATCGCGTCGGCGTTCGTGAGGCGCTTCTGAATCATGCTGATGGGGCTCAGATTTATCGAGGCGTCGGGGGGAGAAACAACCGTCTCTTCTCCATACTCGTCTATGACCCGCACCCATTCCCAACTGGTCTTGGCAACAACTAGCTCGCCGAACGCCAGTCCCAGACCAATCACCCCTTCCGGAAAATCCTGCTCCGACGTCAGGAAGAAATCATACAGCTCTTGAACCTTTTCGGTCGTCAGCGGGGTCTTTGAGTCCACCAATTTCCCAGCAAGCTCTAGTCCCGCCATGCGCGCCCGCTCCTCCTCAGAGGTTAGAGCCCGGTAGGTCACGTCGCCTCCTTGCCCGCCTCGCCGGAGATCCGCGCCGCCAGGGCTGCGGACATGAAAGCGTCGAGATCGCCGTCGAGCACGGCGTCGGGGCTCGGGCTCTCCACCTGCGTGCGAAGGTCTTTCACCATTTGATACGGCTGCAGCACGTAGGAGCGGATCTGGTGGCCCCAACCGATGTCGGATTTCGCCGCTTCGGTCGCCGCCGCCGCCTCCTCGCGCTTTTGCAGCTCAAGCTCATAAAGGCGCGCGCGGAGCAGGTTCCAGCAGGTCGCCCGGTTTTTGTGCTGCGATCGTTCGTTTTGCGACTGCACCACAATGCCCGTGGGCAGGTGGGTGATTCGCACCGCAGAGTCCGTTTTGTTCACATGCTGACCGCCGGCTCCGGACGCGCGAAAGGTGTCGACGCGGCAATCTGATTCGTTGAAGTCGACCTCAATGCGGTCGTCGATTTCCGGATAAACCCACACAGAAGAAAAAGACGTGTGCCGACGGGCGTTCGAATCGTAAGGCGAGATCCGCACCAGCCGGTGCACGCCGGACTCGGTCTTGAGCCAGCCATAAGCGTTGTGGCCTTTGACATGGATGGTCGCCGATTTGATCCCGGCTTCGTCGCCCGACTGTTGTTCGATCACGTCGACTTTGTAGCCATGTTGTTCCGCCCAGCGCACATACATGCGCAACAGCATCGCAGCCCAGTCGTTCGACTCTGTGCCGCCCGCGCCCGGGTGAATTTCAACAAACGCGTTGTTGGCGTCGGCTTCGCCCGCCAGCAGCGCTTCGATCTCAGCTTTGGCGGCTCGGTCGCGCAGCGTTTTCAACATGCCTTGCGCTTCATCGAGGCTGGCTTCGTCGCCCTCTTCTTCAGCGAGCTCGGCAAGTTCGGAAATGTCGGACAGCTCGCCGTCAATTTCAGTAACGGCGTTCATCTGGGCCTCAAGGGCGTTGCGCCGCTGCATCAACGCCTGAGCCTCTTCGGGATTGTCCCAAAGAGACGGATCTTCAGCGCGCGCGTTTAGTTCGTCGAGATCCCGCTGGGCTTTATCCCAGTCAAAGACGCCTCCTCAGCAGTTCCAGCGACTGCTTGGTTTCCGCGATCAGCGCCTGCATCTCCGCGCGCATGGGTTTTCTCCATTCCTCAAAACCGCTCGTTCCGGCGACAGCCGAAATCTTGTACGTTGTTATATGAGATCCCGGCTTTCGCCGGGATGAGCGGATCTCAAAGTATATGTTCGCGGCCGGTCGGCTAGTAAAGACCGTTGAGGTCTTCTTCCTGCGTTTCCTCAATCCCCGCTGACGTCAGCGGATCAAGGATCAGCTCTTCGCTGGTCGGGCCTGCGTCGACGATGTCGCCGGATTTGAACGCCTCGAGAATAACATTCGAATCGGCGGACGTCGCTCTCGCCCCGGTCTTGGCGTTGACCCGCACGAGTTGGACGCCGGACGGCACGCGGAACGGAATGCCTGGTTCTTCCTTCAGCGCCTCAACCATGAAGTCGGCGAAGATCGGCGCGGCGACCTTGCCGCCGGACTCGTCGCGTCCGAGCGTTTGCGGCATGTCAAAGCCGACATAGACCCCGGCCGCCAGGTCAGGCGAAAAGCCGACGAACCAGGCGTCCTTGTAGTCGTTCGTGGTGCCGGTCTTGCCGGCGAGCGGCTTGTCGGTCTTGCCGCCGACGGTGCGCCGCGCGGTGCCGCGTACGACGACCCCTTCGAGGATTGACGTGATCTGATAAGCCGTCCGCGGATCGAGCACCTGTTCGCGCGGGTCCGCGAGTTGCGGTTCGGCTTGGCCGTACCAGAACGGCGCTTCGCATGCTGAACAAATGCGGTTGTCGCGAAGGTAGACGGTCTCGCCGCTCCGGTCTTGCACCCGGTCGATCAGCGACGGCGCAACACGCTTGCCGCCATTTACGAAAATCGAATAGGCCGCGGTGATGCGCATCAATGTCGTCTCGCCGGACCCGAGCGAAATCGCCAGCTCCCGCGGCAGGCGATCTGAGAGATTGAACCGTTCGATATACTCCATGATCGGCCCGATCCCGAGATCCTGCGCGAGCCTCGCCGTCATCGCATTGCGAGACTGTTCAACGCCCAGGCGCAGAGTCGAGTTTCCGTAATAGCGCCCTTCGATATAGTTACCGGGCTTATACCAGCTGTCCTCGCCCGGCGCGACGAAAGGCGCATCGAGCACGGTTGACGCCGGCGTATAGCCGCTGTCCAGAGCGGCGGAGTACACGAACGGCTTAAACGTCGAGCCTGGCTGGCGCTCGGCCTGTACGGCGCGATTGAATTCCGACATGCGGAACGAGAAGCCGCCGACCATGGCGAGGACGCGGCCCGTATGCGGATCAATGGCGATCAGGCCGCCATTGATCGCCGGCGGCTGACGCAACGCGAATGCGCCGTCGATGATATTGGCGCCGGCTGCGACATATCGTTCGCCCTCTTCCGTAGTCGAAATCTCACGCGCCACATCTACGTAAACCACATCGCCTTCTTTGAGGATGTCATCCATGGACTCGACTTCAGGACCGCGCTGGTTTGCGGAAACATGTTCGCGCGCCCAGTCCGCATGCGAAAGCGGAATGACGCCCTCTGTCCCGTCTTCAAATCCAATGGTCGCCTGATCCGCTCCGACATCAAGAACAAGCGCAGGCAGCCAGGGCGCAAGGTCGTCGGAGATAACCCTTTCGTCGCGCATGTCCTTGGCGAATGCGGCGAAGGTTTCGGTCCATTCCTCAACGGGCGCATCCATTTGGGCCACGGGGCCGCGCCAACCGTGCCGCTGATCATATTCGACGAGCCAGCGCCGGATCGCTCTGCCCGCCGCGCGTTGCATGCGCGGATCAACCGACGTCCGCACGGACAGGCCGCCGTCATAGAGAGCCTCCACGCCGTAAAGATCGACAATCTGCTTACGGACTTCTTCGGCGAAATACTCCATCGTCCATTCGCGGGCGCCGAGCGGCGGCGCGATAACGGCGCCGAGCGGCTGGGCGCGCGCTTCGTCAGCGGCTTCCTGAGTGATATGGCCGTCCGCCAAAAGGCGCCCGATCACCCAGTTGCGCCGCGCCACGGCGCGGTCTTCATTGTCGATGGGATGATAGTTGGACGGTCCTTTTGTAATCGCCGCCAGGTAAGACGCCTCAGCGATCGTCAGGTCACTGAGAGACTTGTCGAAATAATTCAGCGCCGCCGCCGCAACGCCGTATGAGCGATTGCCAAGATAAATCTCGTTCAGATAGAGCTCCAGGATGTGATCTTTGGTAAAGGCCGCTTCCATCTTTCTTGAGATCATCATCTCGCGCAGCTTGCGATCAATTTTTTGCTCGCTGGTCAGCAGGAAATTTTTGGCGACCTGCTGGGTGATGGTGGAGCCGCCTTCAAGACGCCGGCCCTGAAGGATATTCGAGATATTGGAAATCTGCGCACGAACAAGACCGCGCATATCAAGGCCGGTGTGTTCGTAGAACGATTTGTCCTCGGCAGACACGAAAGCGAGCTTCACGTGATCAGGCATCTGTTCGATCGGCACGAAAAGGCGTCGCTCTCGAGCAAACTCAGCCACCAGCGATCCGTCGCCGGCGTAAACCCTGGTCGTCACCGGCGGCGCATATTCGGCAAGCTGACCGTAATGCGGCAGATCTTTGCTGAGCTGATTCAAATACATGGCGGCGAAGACCGCCGCGCCAATCGCAGACAATGCGGCGACGGCAAAGCCGATCCCCGCCAGTTTCAATACACCCGACACCCATCCATCCCCTTTGGCCGGCGCTCGTTCCGTTTCTCGCGGCGGCGGCGCAGTCCGTTTCGGCGCAGCGAGCGCTTCCCCTTTTGCGCGCTCTTTATCGCCCAGTTCTATGGCGTCTTCCGCTGCGTTGTCGACACGGTCTTCGGACTGGGGCTTAGCGCGCTTGGTCGTCGACGGCGCAAACATATCGTGTTCAATATCTTCGCCGCCGCTTTTGGCGCCATTGCTATGGTCTTTGTCGTCGGTCATCTATCATGCGCGCCGCAGCATTGCGTTGCGGTCCTCAACTGATTCCGTGCGCCGGCGTTAACCTTTGCCCGGCGCGCCACCCCTACCGCATAATTGCGACGGCAGCGAGGCGCAAGCTGGACCGCCAGCGATTAAATTTAGGTGTGGATTGGGCAGAATCAGTTGGTTTCCATCGACCCGTTCTGGGCGAATCGCTGTTCGTCATGCTCGGCAAAGTAGCCGTCAATCGCCTTCGCCACAGCCGCCATGGTTCGGGCCCGCCATACTTTGGAATTGAGGTTGGCCTCGTCCTTGGCGTTGGAAATGAACGCCATCTCCAACAACACCGCCGGCACGTCCGGCGCCAGCAACACGCGCAGATCCGCCGTCCGGTGAGACCTGTTTAACAGCGGGATCACGCCGGTCAGCTCGCCCAACAGCTTTTCTGCAAACCGTGACGACGCCGTGTTGGTGGCGTTTTGCGCGATATCAAACAAGATCTCGCCGACATACTTGTCTTCCCGGAATTCGCTCGCGTCGAGCTCATAAATCGTATAGTCGCCCTGTGATTTGGCGAGACGGGCTGAGCGCTCGCTCCCCTCCTGCGACAACGTATAAACCGATCCGCCGCGAATCGCTTTTTGCGGGAGCGCGTCAGCGTGAAGGGAAATAAAGAGGTCGGCGCCAACGTCGCGGGCGAGCTTTTCGCGACGCGCCAGTTCCGCGCGTTGGCTTCTCAGGATTTTCGGATCGTTATCGGATTCTCGAGTCAGGACCACTTTGTAACGCCCTGTTTTTTCAAGCAATTCCTTAAGTTTCAGGGCCGCTTTCAGGTTTACGTGCTTTTCCAGGGTGCCGCTTTGGCCCTGCGCGCCCGGATCGACGCCGCCATGACCGGCGTCCACGACAATCACGCGCTTCTCCAGCGGCTGCGCGTTAACCTCTTTCTGCGACCGGCTCGGCGCCACGAAGTCGTCGGTGCCGGCGGTGGCGCGTTCAATGACGGCGCCGAGATCGGGGTAGCGGGAGGGAAGACTCGCCAAAAAAGCCGCCTTATCGGCGCTGAGCAGATCGACAACCAGCCGGTGCTTGGCGACGCCGGGAGACGGCTCGATCAGAAACGTCTCTTTGATTTTCGCCGTCGTTTTAAAGGTCATCACCGCCCGCGTGCCGCCGTCGGCCCGCTTCAGGAACTGGTAGGTTGCTATGTGACCTTTGCCCCGCTGCGGGGCCATGACAACCGAAGCGACGGAAAGGTCTTGAAAATCAATAACTAAGCGCCCATTTCCGGCCTCATCGCCTGAAACAGCGTATGTTGGGGCGCCGATGATATCGAACACGATCCGGGTCTTACCCTTGTCGGGACCGAACCGGACTCCCTGGAGATCTGACGCCGCGGCGGCGGTCGTCGCGGCGACCACGGCAGCGAGCGTCAAAGATATGATCAAGCTAACGTTCTTCATGGCGTTTCGCCCATCCATACGCGCCGGAAAGCCCAGCGGAAACCAGTTTTTCGCCGAAAACCGGCGTATACGCGCATCAGCGGGTGTTCGCGCCTCCCCCCAAAATCCTGCAACACCGTTAATGCGCCATTAAGACTTCATCTACAAAGCCATGAAAGACTGAGTCGTTCTGACCGACGCCTTTTCTTTTTCCACCGGCTTCGGCATGATAATTAATGCTTGCGATTGAAGCGAGGATTCGCCACATCGCAGAAATTGAAGAGTTTCGCCGGCCCGAAGTCTGACCCAGCGTCGAGCCGCGCAATCGAAATTCCGGACCGGAAACAAAGACGAACCGGTCCCGGGTCAATCGCCGGAGGCTCCCCGAACCCGCCGGCGCGCGCGTCCGAACGACAGCGCGAGCGGAGCAACCTCGGCGCGAACACCAACCGCGCCGGCCCTTTTGAACATGCTGGCTGCATGCCGGCGCAGATGAAATTTCGCTAATGCCGTACGCATTAAATCCGTCCAATTGCGTCGCTCCGCCCGGAGCGCACCGCGATGACGCGCGTACGGTCTTGCGATCCAACACATGCAACGCCGGCCGCGATTTCGATCGCGAAGCCGACCGTTGCGGAGCAAAATCCAATGAGCAAGAAAATGTTGATCGACGCGGCCCACCCGGAAGAGGTGCGCGTCGCGGTTCTGTCCCAGAACAAAATCGAAGACTTCGACTTCGAGTCCGCCGCCAAAAAGCCGCTTAGAGGCAATATTTTCCTGGCGCGCGTCACCCGCGTCGAACCCTCCCTCCAGGCCGCTTTTGTCGACTACGGCGGCAACCGGCACGGCTTTCTCGCGTTCAGCGAAATTCACCCGGATTACTACCAAATTCCCGTATCCGACCGTCAGGCGTTGCAGAAGGCCGAAGAAGAGGTCGCCGAACTCGCCGCCCAGCTGGAACTGGTTCAGCGCGGCGATGAAGACGAAGACGAAGACCCTTCGGTCGAGGACGACGGCGACGACCAGGACGCAGCAGAAACCGCCGCCGAGACCGATAGCGACGCCGAAGACGACGACGGCGGCGACGCCGTCTCAGATGCGGACCAAGACGATCCGGCGCCAACGGCTGAAACGACTGACGCCGAACAGGACGACGAAGACGCCGAAGCCCCGTCCTTGGATGCGTCCGACGCGGATCCTTCCTCCCAAGACGGCGATGACGCAACAGACGACAACGTCGGGCGCCGTCGCGACGCTGAAGAAGAAGAAGAGGAAGAAGAGGACGGCGAAGGCCCCGGCAAGCGAGATGTCAATGTCGCCGACAATGACGATCAGAAAAAAGAAGACGAGGACGCGCGCGGCGACGTCGAAGCCGCTTCCGAATCCGGCGCTGACGAATCCGATGACCAAGGCGACGTCGGCGGCGTAGAAGCCAGCGCCGACGGCGACGACGAGGCGGACGAAGCTTATGGCGGGGAAGAATCCGTCGCAGCCGACGACAGCGCCGACGACGCGGACGACGATCGCGGCGACGACGAAGGCGATATCGAAAGCGACGACGACGCCAAGCAGGACGACGCCACGCGCGCCAAACGCGAACAACTGTTCGAACAATACAAAGAAGCCAAGCGCAAGCGCGCGCAGCTTCTGCGCAACTACAAAATCCAGGAAGTCATCAAGCGCCGACAGATCCTTCTGATTCAGGTCGTGAAAGAAGAGCGCGGCAACAAGGGCGCGGCCCTGACGACATATCTTTCTCTCGCTGGTCGATACTGCGTCTTAATGCCGAACACGGCTCGCGGCGGCGGCATTTCGCGAAAGATTGCGAACGGTTCTGATCGGCGGCGGTTGCGCCGCGTTGTGGACAGCCTCGACGTGCCAAAAGGCATGGGGCTCATCATCCGCACGGCGGGATCTAAACGCACCAAGACGGAAATCAAACGCGACTACGATTACCTGCTGCGAATGTGGGAAAACATCCGTTCACTGACGTTGAAATCGATCGCGCCTTGCCTGATCTACGAAGAAGCAAGCCTCATCAAACGCGCCATTCGCGACCTCTACGACAAAGACATCTCCAAGGTCCTGGTTGAAGGCGAAGACGGCTATCGCGAAGCTAAAGACTTCATGAAAATGCTGATGCCCAGTCACGCCAAGAACGTGCAGCCTTACAAGGACCGGGCGCCGATCTTTCTGAAGCACGGCGTTGAGACGCAACTCGACGGCATGTATCAGCCCACGGTCAGGCTCAAATCAGGCGGTTATCTGGTTATTCATCAGACCGAGGCGCTTGTCGCCATCGACGTTAACTCCGGCCGCGCCACGCGCGAACGCAATATCGAACAGACCGCGCTGAAAACAAATATTGAAGCCGCCGAGGAAGCGGCGCGCCAGTTCCGGCTGCGCGACCTCGCCGGCCTGATCGTTATCGATTTCATCGACATGGAAGAGCCTCGCAACAATCGCAAGGTTGAAAAGGCGATCAAAGAGGCGATGAAATCCGACCGTGCGCGGGTGCAGATCGGTAGGATATCGTCGTTCGGGTTGATGGAAATGTCGCGCCAGCGCCGACGGTCCGGCATTGTGGACGGTACGACGCAAACCTGCCCGACCTGCGCCGGAGCCGGCGTCATCCGCTCTCACGATATGGCAGCGCTCAGAATTCTGCGCGCCGTCGAAGGCGAAGCGATCAGCGGCAAGGTCGGATTGATAGCCGTGCGCACGTCAACGGACGTCGCCTTGCACGTGCTCAACCACAACCGCGACTGGCTGAACCGGATTGAACGCAACAACGGCGTCAGCGTCGAAGTCACGGCTGATCCCAACAAGGCCGGAGACGACTACGATCTGGAAAAGAGCGGCGCGCCTCGCGACCGCTCCAGCACTCAGCCGGTTGTTCGCGCCGATCAGACCGAACCCATCGAGGCGCCTGAGGAAGACGACGCCGCCGTGATTGAAGAAGATCGCGACGACGAAGACCGCTCGGCGAGACAGGACGATCAGCCGCCGAAACGCCGCCGCCGCCGTCGTCGCGGCCGTCGCGACCAAGACGAGAGCGATCAACAACAAGACGCATCCGAAGACGACGCTCAAAATGAAGACCGGCGCGCGGACGGTGAAAAAGACGCCGGAGAAGACAAGCCGAAGAAGAGACGTCGGCGGGGGCGACGGGGCGGTCGCCGCAACCGCAGGGATGAGGCGCAGGAGGATATCGCCGTCGCCGAAACCGCTGATCCGGATGACTCAGACGACGCCGGCGGACCTCAGTCCAGCGATCAGGAGTCGCCGCCCGTCGCCGCGCAGGAGGAAGCGCCGGCGGAGACTGTTGCGGCGAGCGACGCGCCTTCCTCGGAACCGGTCGTGGAGACGGAAGACACATCCACGGTCGATAATGCCGAACCGGTCAACGGCGGCGGCGCTGCTGCGCGCGCCGATGACGTTGCGGAAGAGGACGCGCCCGAAGCCGAAGACGATCCGGCGCCCGCGCCGGAGCCCAAAAAACGGACGCGGCGCGGTTGGTGGCAGCGCCCGGCTTCCTGACTGACCCTGCGACGGCGACGGGAAAAGCGACGTCGTCCGTTTTAGCGGATCACAAAGCCGGCGCCGGCGGCGCTTTTCGCCTCGAAATCGCCGCCGTTGCGTCGTATGAACGATGTCTCGCGTGAGGAGGTTCGCCTTGGTATTGCGTAAGCTTGCTATCCTGTTGACAGGGTTCGCTTTTTTCTTCAGCGACCTCGCGGCGCACGCGCAGCGCATCAGTCTCCTGCGCGACGCCGAAATGGAACAGTTTCTGGAAGACTATTCCCACCCAATCTTCGCCGCGGCGGGCCTGGACCCGAATTCGATCGAAATCCTGATCGTGAACAACAGCTCGTTCAATGCGTTCGCGGGCGGCCGCTATATGGGCGTGCATACCGGCCTATTGACCACCGCGGACACGCCGAACCAGGTTGAAGCCGTCATCGCGCACGAGGCGGGCCACCTCGCCGGCGGACATACCGCGCGCACCGGCGACGCCATTGCCGCCGCATCGCGGCCGATGCTTCTCGGTCTGTTGCTGGGGGCCGCCGCCATCGCGGCCGGCGCGCCCGACGCAGGGCTCGCCGCTTTCTCACTCGGACAGACGGTCGGCACTGCGAACTTTCTGAAATACAGCCGCGGCCAGGAGGCGTCCGCAGACCAGGCGTCAATCACCTATCTGGATCGCCTTGGGAAATCGAGCCGGGGGGCCGTCGAAATCTGGCAGAAGCTGCGCAATCAACAGATCATTCGCGGCTCGGCCATCAATCCTTATTGGGTGACCCACCCGCTCGCCAACCAACGATTGACGGCGCTGCAAACCCGGGTTGAGGCCTCTCCCTACAAGGATGTTCGCGACACGCCGGAAGAGATCGAGCGGCTGCGCTACATTCAGGCGAAGATCCACGGATTTTTGCATGAGCCGAGCTGGACGCTGCGCAATTATCCGCTTACCGATCAATCAGGTCCGGCGCACTACGCCCGCGCCGTCGCCTATTTTCGCATCGCCAAGATGGACGAAGCCCTGGAGGAGATTCGGACGCTGACGGCGGAGGATCCGGACAACGCATACTTCCACGAGTTGGAAGGTCAGATGCTGTTCGAATTCGGCCGCACCAATGAATCGATCGATCCGCATCGGGAATCGATCCGGCTCCTCCCCGACAACGCATTGCTTCGCATCAACCTCGGCCGTGCGCTACTTGCATCCGGCGAACCGGATATGATTGAGGAATCGTCTGAAGAGCTGAGGCGCGCATTGCTGCTCGAACCGGACAACAGTTTCGGCTGGTTCGAACTCGCGCGCGCCTATGGCGCGATGGACCAGGAATCGATGGCCCTTCTCGCGACGGCGGAGTCGCGGTTCCACGCCGGCGCCAGGCCGGACGCCAATCAATTCGCCCGCCGGGCTATGGCGGGACTGCGCCGGGGCACGCCGGAATGGCGCCAGGCGTCGGACATTATCCTGGCGACGCAGCCGGAAGGACAGGCCCTGCCCCTGCCGCCAGGCGTCAGCGATCCTGCGCCTGCGCCAAGATCGCCGGATGATGAAGAGGTCGAAACCCCGGACGTCCCCGATCCCACATTTGCGCCGGGCGGATAATTCAAGTCTAACTCAAAAAGATGATCGCCAAAGAGCGATGTCCGAGACATCAGGAGACGCTTCGTGGATAAAAAACTGACGCTGGGAATCGGCGCCGCCATGGTCGGCGCATTCGCTCTCGGCGCAACGGTCATCGCCGTTTCCGGCGCGCAGCAATCATCTAACGGCGGCGGCGCCGCCGCGGACGCCGAAGCGGTTTCACCCGTCCGATCACAACCGGAAACGTCATTCTCGGACCAGCAGGAAGAGGACATCCGCGCGCTCGTTTACGATTATCTGATGAGCAACCCGGAAGTGATTATCGAAGCCGTCAACGAATACAGCCGGCAGCAGCAAGCCAACGCTGAGATCCGCGCCCGGGAGACGGCGAAGCAGGAACTGGCTGCGCTCATTGATCCGACAAACGGCTATGTCGCGGGAAAGAATCCGGACGCGGCGAAAATAGCGGTGATCGAGCTTTTTGATTATCACTGCGGCTATTGCAAACGCGCCGCGCCGCTGGTGAAGGACCTGATCGAAAAAGAAAAAGACATTAAGGTCGTTTTTCGGGAATTCCCGATCCTGCGCGAAGAATCCGATTACGCCGCCGAAGTGGCGCTCGCCGCGCGCGAGCAAGGCAAGTTTCTCGACATGCATTTCGCGATGATGAAGGCGCCCGGCGTTCTATCGAAAGACCGGATCGCCGACATCGCCAAAAAGCAGGGCGTCAATCTGAAAAAGCTCGAAACAGCGCGCCAGACGCCTGCAGTGAGCGATGCGATCGAAGAAACGACCGCGCTCGCCCGGGCCATGGGCGTCGACGGAACGCCGACCTTTATCGTCGCCTCTGTTGACGGCGACTATGTGAACGTTGTCCAGGGGTTCAACTACGACGCGTTGCAGGCGTCGATTGAGGAAGCCCGCGCCGCGGCGCAGTAGGCCGTCTAGGCGGCGCCGTTGACGATCAAGCCCAGCCGCTTTGCCGCCGCATATCGATAGCTGGCGTCGCGGCCGTAATGGCGCGCTTCTTCCTGACAGGAATAGGCGAACTTGACGTCGTGTTCGTCCTGAGACGACTGCGCCGCCGATGATATGACATGCCAGTCGGGCGCGTGCGTCGGCGGCGGCGCCAGCGGCTCGAGCGGCGGGGCGCCGATCGACGCATAGGCGGCGCATAGGCTGGACCACAGCGCTTTGCGCAAGGCGGCGTCATCCATGACCACATGTTCAGCGATAACCCGCGTAGCGTGAACGCCAGTCAGGCAATGAAGCGCCGTGAAGTCTTCCGACGCCAGATACATCCGCAGGGCGACAGCAGCGATTTGCTCGAACGGCACGTCCGCCGCAGCCGCCCGCGTTAGCACCGCGCCGAGGCGGGGATGGGCGAAGACTTCCGCGATGCGGTCGGAAATCGTCGTCTGATCCAGCTTCAGCGTTCTGCGGTTTTTGGCGTATGCGGAGGCGATGTCCGCGAGCAGCGTCTCGGGATCGGTGTTGGCGGCCCCGATCGACCGTGCGAATTTCACCGGACTGGCTTGCGAATGCCAGTAGGCGAGACCGGCCGCGGTTTCGACGTCGCTTCCCGCGATCAAGCCGTAGGCGACGCGGATCACGCCGTGAAACGCGGCGGTTGCAATGGAATCGGTCAGCTCCGGCAGATGCGCGCCAAGAACCTGCGCCCTGCCCTCATGGGCAATCGCGTCGCGAAAGTAATTCAACGCCGCCGGATAGACCGTGGGATCTCCCGCCCGCGCCGACAACAGCGGCCCGTCAATCGTCGCCTTGCCCGCCTTTTTGCGCCGCAGGCGTTTGGCGTAAAGCTTGGCGAAGCTGTTGACCCGGCCCGCGTCGGCGCCCAACTCGCGCAGCGCCGTCACCGTCATCGGCAAATGGTCGGCGAAATCATGCTCGCCGTAAGCCGGGGCGAATTTCAGGGCGTGGGTTTCGATATCAAAAGGTGCGTTGGCGGCCATACTCTCAATTGCGTCTACTGGCGCCGCCTGCGCGCGAAGAGGCGGCGGCGGCTGGAAGCGACAGAAAGTAGCGCGCCGAGAGCATGAATGGAATAGGAAAAGCAGCGCCTGATTGCCGCGGCGTAGTCAAAAAACGCCCGGATTTCAGCCCTTTGTGCCGTAAACCCGATCCCCTGCATCACCTAAACCGGGGAGAATATAGCCGATTTCATTGAGTTCCCGGTCCAGCGCGGCGGCGATAATCGGTACGTCAGGATGGGCCGCGGAGACCGCCTGGACGCCTTCCGGAGCGGCCACCAGGCACATGAATTTGATCCGCCGGGCGCCCTTTTCCTTCAACAGGTCCAGCGCCGCGATGGCGCTGCCGCCGGTGGCCAGCATGGGATCGAGCAGGATCACCTGCCGCGTCCCCAACCCGTCCGGCGCCTTGAAGTAGTACTGTCTCGGCTGCAGTGTCTCTTCATTGCGTTCAAGGCCCACATGGCCGACCCGTGCGGACGGGATCAGGTCGAGCAGCCCGTCCAACAGGCCGTTGCCCGCCCGCATGATCGAGACAAAACACAGCTTCTTGCCTTCAAGATAGGGAAAGCGCCCGGTCTCCAGCGGCGTATCGATCTCAATGTCGCCAAGAGCCAGGTCCCGCGTTGCCTCGCAACCGAGAATGAAGGCGATTTCCCGGAGAACCTGACGAAACTGCGCCGTCGACGTTTCGCGGTCGCGCAGGATGGTCAGCTTGTGCTGGATAAGCGGATGCTGAACGATCGTCAGGTTGCTGGTGGGCATGAGGCGGCAGCTTTCGAAACGGCCCCGCCTTATCGGCAATTGCATCGCCGCTGTCTATTCCGGTCATTATGGATACGGTCCGCGGTTCGCCCGAGTGAAAAAGGCGACGCGACCCTAGCGGCCGGAAGTCGGTTTTCTACTGGAAACGGACTCCAAACGAGCGACCGCAGCTTCAAGACGATCAACGATCGCTTCGCGCGTTGTGCTCGGTTTCGACGGCGCAAACCCCTCTCGAATAACAGCGACCAGATTCTTAACGATGCTCTCGACTTCCTGTTTGCTGCGGCCCTGCACCTGCGTGCGCGCTGCATATTCGAGGGTTCCGTAAAAAAGGTCGCGCGCGTGGCGCAGCGGCACGTCGCTACGAATTTCGCCCCGATCGAGCGCGCGGTTGTACACCCGATCGAAAACGGACGAGTATTCGCGCTTATACGCCGTCGCTTCAATCTCCGGCATGCGCTGCATGTAGTAGAGGACGTAGCTGAGATCGATCAGGCGCCAGTCTTTCAAGAGCATGGTGATGTGATAGCGGGCGTGGGCTTCAACGGCGTCGAAAAAATTATCTGACGATGAAATCGACTTGTTGGCCTCGTCGGTGATCCGCGCCCAGTGCGCGGCGACCACCGCCATCATCAGCGCATTCTTGTTCTTGAAATACGTATACAGCGTGCCGTCAGCGACATCGGCGCGCCGGGCGATCTCGGCCATGGTTGTCTTCTCGAAGCCTTTTTCGAGATAAACGTCAGTCGCCGCGTCAACAATCGCCGCTTCTTTTTTTTCGAGGCGGTCGCGTTTCGTTTGCGCGGCGTCGAGCGGCATCAGTTACAGTCCCATCTGACGCACGGCGAGATCGCGCATGATCTCTTCTGAGCCGCCGCCGATAGCGTTGACCTTCACCTCGCGATAAATGCGCTCGACCGGGTTGCCGCGCAGATAGGCGGCGCCGCCCCAGATCTGCATGGCCTCCGAGGCGCAAAACTCAAGCGCTTTTGAGGCAGAAAACTTGCCCTTGCAGATTTCCGCAACCGGCATGTCCCCTTCATTCGCCTGCCAGCACATCTGATTGAGATAGGCCTCGACCATGTCGATGCGCGCAGACATGTCCGCGATCTTGTGTCTGATGACCTGCGATTTGATCAGGGGCTTGCCGAATGTCTCCCGCTCCTGCGCATATTCGACGGAAGATTCCAGGCACACCTTCATCATGCCCAGCATGCTTGCAATCATGCCGAGCCGCTCGTGATTGAAGTTGTGCATGATCTGGATAAAGCCGAGATTTTCATCGCCCAGCATGTTCTCGGCGGGCACCCGCACGTCATCAAAATAGAGCGTTGCGGTGTCCGACGCCCACCAGCCCATTTTTTTGTCGATGAGCGTGCGCGAAAATCCAGGCGCATCGGCCTCCACAAAGAACAACGAAATCCCGGACAACCCTTCGCCGCCGGTGCGGGCGCCGACGACGAAACAGTCGGATTTCATCCCGCCGGTGATGAAGGTCTTCGAACCGTTGATGACAAAATGATTGCCGTCCCGCTTGGCGGTGGTTTTGAGCCGCGCCACATCCGATCCGCCGGAGGGTTCGGTGACGGCGAGACTGGAGCCTTTCCGCCCACGGACAATGTCCTCCAGAACGCGCTCTTTGATCTCGTCAGACGCCAATTTTTCGATTGGCCCGATGGAGATGCTCCGACCGCCCAGCGCTGCGGGCACGCCTGATGCGCCGCATTTAGCGAATTCCTCCCCATAAGCGGCGCGCATAAAGCAATCGTCGAACCCGAGCCCGCCATATTTTTCGCTGACCCCGAAACCAAACACGCCGAGCGCGCCCACTTCCTCATGGAGGGACCAGGGTACGTCGCCCGCTTCATCCCATTCATCAGCGTGCGGTTTGATCTTTTCGTCGACAAAGCGCTTCATGCTGTCGCGAAAAGCACGGCGTTCATCGGTGTCGAACGGGTTTTTCATGGGGATAGCCTCCCTGTGGGCAGGCGCTACGGGGCGCTTGAAAAATGAATGTAATTCATATAGTATGAGGGCTATTCAATCAAGGAAATTCGCGCAGCAGGCGTCGAAGGACCCATTTATGAAGACAGTCAAAATCGGCGGCGCGAGCGGGTATTGGGGCGACAGCGCGATGGCGACGCCGCAATTCCTGGCCGAAGGCGGCCTCAACTACATCGTCTATGACTATTTGGCCGAAATCACGATGTCGATTTTGGCCCGGGCCCGGGCGAAAGATCCGAACGCCGGCTACGCCACCGATTTCATCACGGCGGTCCTGAAGCCGAACCTCCGCGAGATCGCGAACCAGGGGGTGAAGATCATTTCCAACGCCGGGGGCGTTAACCCCGCCGCATGCGCCGCCGCCGCCCGAGCGCTCGTCGCGGAAGCCGGTCTCGACCTCTCTGTCGCCGTTATCTCAGGCGATGACTTGACGGATCGGAAAGACGACATCGTCAAACACGCGCCTGGCGACATGTTCACCGGCGCGGACTTTCCGCCCCCAGATAAAATCGCGTCGATCAACGCCTATCTCGGCGCCTTCCCGGTCGCTAACGCTTTGTCGAGAGGCGCCGACATCATCATCACCGGCCGAGTGGTCGACAGCGCCGTGACGCTCGGCGCCCTGATTCATGAGTTCGGTTGGGCGCGCGACGACTGGGACAAGCTGGCGAGCGGTTCCCTGGCCGGCCACATTCTCGAATGCGGACCCCAGGCGACGGGCGGCAATTTCACGGACTGGGAAGACGCCGGCGACATCGCCAATATCGGCTATCCGATTGCGGAGATCACCGGTGACGGATCGTTTGACGTCACAAAGCCTCAAGGAACCGGCGGCGTGGTCAATGTCGGCACCGTCTCCGAACAGATGCTCTACGAAATCGGCGACCCGCAAGCCTATATGCTACCAGACGTTGTCTGCGATTTTTCTAATGTCCAGATCACGCAGGCCGGCGAGGACCGCGTACACGTATCTCCCGCCGCCGGCGGGCCTGCGCCGGACCGCTACAAAACCTGTCTGACCTACCAGGACGGTTTTCGCGCCGGGCTCATGCTGTCATTTGTCGGCCGGGACGCCGGCGAGAAGGCGCGGCGCTTCGCCGACGCCGCCTTTGAACGATCGCGGCGCATTTTTCGTCAATTCAATGCAGGCGATTTCACCGAAACCAGCGTCGAACTCATTGGCGATCCTTCGCGCGAAGTCGCCGTCAAACTCGCCGTTAAACACCCGGATATGATGGGCGCCGGCATTTTTCTGAAAGAAGTGTCCGGCCTTGGGCTCGCAACCCAGCCCGGCCTTGCAATTTTTTCCGGCCTCAGGCCCAAACCCTCGCCGGTCGTTCGGCTTTTTTCATACCTAACGCCCAAGTCCGACATCGAGATCACGATCGATGTCGACGGCGCGGCCGAAACGGCGAAGGACACCCCCGGCGTTGCGTTCGATCCGTCTACGATCGATCGCCCGGCCCCGCCGGAACCGACTGGCAAGGCAGACATAGAAGTTCCGCTCGAGAAACTCGCCTGGGCGCGCTCAGGCGATAAGGGCGACAAAGCCAATATCGGCGTTATTGCGCGTGACGCAAAGAATGTGCCCTATATCTGGGCGGCGTTGACCGAGCAGAAGGTGGCTGATCGGTTCGCCGACTTTATCGACAGCAAAGACGGCGCATCAAATGTGCAGCGGTTCTTGTTGCCAGGATCGAACGCCGTCAATTTCTTGATCGACGCCGTTTTGGGCGGCGGCGGCGTCGCGTCGATACGCAATGATCCGCAAGGCAAGGGCTATGGGCAAATGCTCCTCGATACGCCTGTCGCCGTTCCCGAAGACATCGCGAAAGCCCTCTCATGACGGTATTTCAAAGCAAGATCTCAACGGACGCTGAGACGTTCCAGACAAATCGCACCGACATGCAGGCGCTGGTCGACAAACTCAGCGAGCTCAACGCAAGGGCGCCGGCCCTGTCTGCGCGGCGCAAGGATCGCTTTGAAGCGCGCGGTCAGCTGTTGCCCCGCGAAAGGCTGGCGCGCCTGCTTGATCCCGGCGCGCCTTATTTCGAGATCGGGAATATCGCTGGATACCTTCTTGATACGGATAATGAAGAAAAATCCATCCCGGGCTCGACCATTATGTCCGGCATCGGTTTCATCAACGGCGTTCGCTGCGTTATCGTCACCGACGATAGCGGGATCAAGGCCGGCGCCATGACTGTGGCCGGCGGCTATCGCCTGCGACGGGCCCAGGAGATCGCGCTGAAACAGAAGCTGCCCTTCATTCACCTGGTCGAAAGCGCCGGCGGCGATCTCATCAACTACACGGTTGAGGGATTTATCGAGGGCGGCTCGCTGTTCGCCAATCTTGCTCGGCTGAGCGCAGCCGGGATCCCCGTCATCGCCATTCTGCATGGCAGCTCAACCGCGGGCGGCGCCTATATGCCGGGGCTTTCCGATTACGTGGTCGCCGTAAAGGGTCGCGGCAAGGCGTTTCTCGCCGGCCCCCCTCTCCTCAAGGCAGCAACTGGCGAGATTGCTACCGATGAAGAACTGGGCGGGGCGGAAATGCACAGCTCCATTTCCGGCCTCGCGGAATATCTCGCCGAAGACGACGGGGAAGCGGTTTTGTTAACGCGCGAGATTGTCGACCGCCTGGGCTGGAACCGCCGCTGTCCGCCGGCGCCGCAAAAGTCGTTTCGCGAGCCGGTCTACGATCCGGACGAATTGTTGGGCGTTGTCCCGACTGACTATCGAAAACCCTATGACGTGCGCGAAGTGGTCGCGCGAGTGGTCGATGGTTCTGACTTCACCGACTTCAAACCACGCTACGGCGTCTCCACAGTCTGCGCCCAGGCGGAGGTCTATGGCATGCCCTGCGGGATCATCGGCAATAACGGCCCGATCGACCCGGACGGCGCAACCAAGGCCGCACAATTCTTCCAGTTGTGCGATCAGGCTGACATTCCGCTCGTCTTTTTCCAGAACACCACCGGCTATCTGGTCGGCAAGCAATATGAGCAAGGCGGCATGATCAAGCACGGATCGAAAATGATCCAGGCGATGACGAATGTCAGCGTACCGCGCATTACGTTTATGATGGGCGCGAGCTACGGCGCGGGCAATTACGGCATGTGCGGGCGCGGCTACGACCCGGATTTCTGCGTGACCTGGCCCAACGCCTCAACGGGGGTGATGGGCGGCGAACAGGCGGCGAAAGTAATGACCATTGTCGCCGAAGGACAGGCCGAGGCGAAAGGCCAGGAGGTCAACCGCGAACAGCTGGCAATGCAAGAGAAAATGCTGACCCACATGTTCAATCGCCAGGCAAACGGGTTTTACACCTCCGGCCATTTGCTCGACGACGGCATGATCGACCCGCGCGATACGCGAAAGGCCTTGGGCTTCCTGCTCGCCACCTGCTGGGAAGCGCGCAACCGCGACGTCAAACCCAACAGCTTCGGCGTCGCGCGCATGTAGGCGGAAACCAATGACAACGCTCCCTGATACGAAAACCCTAATCCTTGACCTTGACCGCGGTTGGCTCACCATCTGGTTCAACACGCCGGAAAACCGCAACGCCCTTTCCGACGACCTCGTGAAAGAGCTGACCGCGGTGTTGACCGCAATCCAGGATGGCCGCGCCGTGCGCGGCGTTACCCTGCGCGGAAGAGGCGGCGTTTTCTGCGCCGGCGGCGACCTGAAAGCCTTCATGAAAAGCCTTTCCGGCGACTTCGATCACGACAGCGCGGCGGCGATGAACCGCAGCGGCGGCGCGCTCTTCGCCCTGGTCAATTCCATGCCGCAGGTGGTGGTTGCGCTGGTCGAAGGGGCGGCCATCGCCGGCGGGCTCGGCCTTGCCTGCTGCGCCGACATTGTTGCGGTAACCGAAGACGCCAAGTTCTCCCTAACCGAAACACAGATCGGCATCACGCCCGCGCAAATTGCGCCCTATGTGGTCCAGCGGTTTGGATTGAAAACAGCCCGCAGGCTGATGCTGACCGGGGCGCGCTTCACCGGCGCCGACGCCGCGTCTCTCGGCCTTGCTGACTTCGTTGTCGCCGACGCGGCGGAACTTGAGGCCACAGAAACGACTGTGCGCAAAGACGTGATGCGGTGCGCACCCGACGCTGTCGCCGCCACGAAGGAAATCCTGTTGGCGACAAGGCGACTCGAACCGGACGCCATGATGGATTTCGCCGCCGATCGCTTCGCGAGATGCCTCCTCAGCGACGAAGGCCGCGAGGGCATTGCATCCTTCGTTGAGAAACGAAAACCAAAATGGGCGGAGTGAGGGGGTGCGGTCAGTTGTTAGAGAGAAGATCCTATCAACCGCTCATTCCCGCGAAAGCGGGAATCCACCTGCCGGCAAACATGGATCCCCGCTTTCGCGGGGATGAGCGGGGAAATTTCATTCAATGACCAGTCAGTTCCATAACTTCTCCAGCATCCTGATCGCCAATCGCGGGGAGATCGCCTGTCGCGTGATCCGGACGGCGAAGTCCCTTGGACTCAAAACCGTCGCGGTCTACTCCGACGCCGACGCTGGGGCGCCTCATGTCCAGCTTGCGGACGACTCATACCGCATCGGACCGGCGCCGGTGGGGGAATCCTATCTTTCGATAGACAAGATCATAGAGGCTTGCCGGGAAACGGGCGCCGGCGCCGTTCATCCGGGTTATGGATTCCTTTCGGAAAACGCGGCCTTCGCCCGCGCCTGCGCGGAAGCGAGACTTGTCTTCATCGGACCTTCCCCGGACGCGATCGACCTCATGGGCGACAAGGCGAAAGCCAAGCGCCGCATGATCGACGCCGGCGTGCCGTGCGTTCCGGGTTATCAAGGCGAAGACCAATCTGACGACGCCTTGTTGAAGGAGGCCGGCGCCATCGGCTTTCCCATCATGGTCAAGGCCGCAGCGGGCGGCGGCGGCCGCGGCATGCGCCTTGTCGAGGACAAAGGAGCCCTCGCTGCTGCGATCGCCACAGCGCGTTCGGAAGCGGAAGGCGCGTTTGGATCCGGCGATTTGATTCTGGAAAAAGCGATTGTCGAACCCCGCCATGTCGAGATTCAGGTGTTCGCCGACCGTCACGGCAATACAATACACCTCGGCGAGCGGGACTGCTCCGTACAAAGACGACACCAAAAAGTCCTGGAAGAGGCGCCCTGCCCCGTCATGACGCCGGCGCTGCGCAAGGAGATGGGGGAAGCGGCGGTCAAGGCCGCCCGCGATATCAACTATATCGGCGCCGGCACGGTGGAGTTCCTGCTCGACAAATCCGGCGCCTTTTACTTCCTGGAAATGAACACGCGGCTGCAGGTTGAACATCCTGTGACGGAAATGGTCACCGGGCTCGATCTCGTCGCCTTACAGATTCGCGTGGCGCAAGGCGAAGCGCTGGGGCTCTCGCAAGACGACGTTGCGCTGGGCGGACATGCGATTGAAGCCCGGTTGTACGCCGAAGACGTGGCGAACGAATTTCTGCCCGCCGCGGGACCCATCGACTATTGGCGACCAACGGGCGGCGCGGGCGTTCGCGTCGATGCGGGCATCGCAACCGGCGGCGAGGTTTCACCCTTTTACGATCCCATGCTTGCGAAGGTCATCGCCCATGGCGCAACCCGCGAGGAGGCGCGGCGCAAACTCACCGCCGCGCTGCGAGAGACCGCTCTATTCGGCGTAACAACCAACAAGCGTTTCCTGATCGACGCCCTTGATCACCCGACATTTGTCAGGGGTGAAGCGACCACAGCATTCATTGCGGATGCGTTTGGCGAAGACGACCTTGCCGACAAATCGCTCACGACGATGGAAGCCGCCGTTGCGTCGTCGCTGTTATTCGCAACAGCGCGCGCGGCGCATTCCCTGAACGCGATTGCGCTTTCGCCGGCGCTCTTCAACTGGTCCAGCGCGACCCCGCCCGTCACGCCCTATCGATTTACGCCGGACTCGATCATTGGATTGGAACCCAAGGAAAGCGGCGCGTATCGCGCTAATACTGAAACCGGCGCATTGGATGTGACGATCGAAGCGCTCGAAAGCCATCAAGCGACGCTGACGATTGACGGCGAGACGAAAACAGTCCTGTTTAACATTCCCGACACCGCGCCGCCCTTCGCGCGCATTCAGTTTTCGGTCGACGGCGCCGATTTCGACGTCGTCAATCTCAACGCCGTCTTCGCCTCCGCCGCCGATGCGGCGGGCGCCGGCGCAATTAAGGCGCCGATGCATGGCTTGCTCGTCGACGTTTTCGCCGCCGAAGGCGACAGGGTCGCTAAGGGCCAGCGACTCGCTGTGCTGGAAGCCATGAAGATGCAGCACGAGCTGACGGCGCCGGGCGCGGGCGTCGTGACGCGCCTGGCCGCCGAACCGGGGGCGCAGGTCGCTGCGGACGCTCTGCTCATGGAAATCACGATCGACGAAGATCAAGAAGGGTCGTCCTGATGCTGAAAGAAGCGAAAGACTTTGAAGAGGAGTGCGACGCGCTCGCACAATTGCTTGGCGATCAGCGCGACGATGCTTTCTCTACGGTCACCCAATTCAAGGGCTGGACGGTCGACGACGTCATCGCCCACCTGCATTTGTGGAATGTCGCCGCCGGTTTGACGCTTGAGTCGCGCGAAAAATTTCACGCGTTTTTCAAGTCCCTCCTGCCGGCCCTTGGCGAAGGCGGTCATATCGGCGCGCAGCGCCGATGGCTCGTTGAGACCCATGGCGGCGCATCAGGCCGGGCGTTGTTCGACGCCTGGAAGGCTTTTTACCCTGAGCTTGCGCAACGATACGGCGCCGCATCCCCCGACGCGCGCGTTGCTTGGGCGGGGCCGGACATGACCGTTGCGGCGAAAATGACCGCGCGGCAGATGGAAAGCTGGGCCCACGGCCAGGAAGTCTTCGACGCACTCGGCGCCGAACGCATTGAAGGCGACCGCATTCGCAATATCTGCCATCTCGGCGTGACGACCTATAGCTGGACCTTCCGCAATCGCGGGGAAGAACCACCGCAGCCCAAGCCCTTCGTCCAACTGACGGCGCCGTCAGGCGCGGTCTGGGAATGGAACGAGGCGCAAGAAGACAACGTCATCGCCGGCAATGCGGTCGCTTTCGCACAGGTCGTCGCGCAAACCCGCAACGTCGCCGACACGGACCTTGCCGTGCGCGGCGACAACGCAACGCGCTGGATGGCGATCGCGCAATGCTTCGCCGGCGCGCCGGAGGACCCGCCGGCGCCGGGATCGCGGTATCGAGCGAGCCGGTAGCCCTCGGGTCCGGTTGATGGAACGATTGGCGCCGCTGCGGCGAAACCGATAACCCCTTCATATCAAGAAACACCGTTGCGCCGCATAGACGGGTTCGGAGTCCGCCTGCGCAATCTTCCGAAAATGGATCCGTGTCACCTTGCGGCGGGCCCCGCGCGCGAATCGTGTCCTATTAAACCTTACTCAACCGCCGCCCTGTTTGAGCGACAAGCCAAGCTTAAACGCCGAACGTCGATTTACTGTCCCGTTGAGTTGCAATAAAACGTGCGGCAAAGATCACGGGGAGGATGTATACATGGCCTCTTTTAGCCAGCGTTTCTTTGTTCTAATTAAAGCAATTTGGCGACATCTTGTTGATATTTTGATAACCATCGGACGCGCAGCGCTCGATATCCTGTTTCGTCTCATCGACCTCATTGCACCGCTGACAAGTATCGCCAATTTCGTTCGCATAAGGCTGCCCGGCGTCTGGAGCTGGCTTTTATCCCTTGGCTTCATCAAACGCATGATCAGCCGAAATGTATTCCGCAAATTCGGAAATGCGGCACCGCCGAGACCCCACGCATTCACCATGGCCGCGCCCTATGCAAATTGGATTGGTTTCGTAGACCGCAGGTTTACGGGGCGACATCTGCCGGAAAGGCCCGATCCCGGAAACCTTCCCGATGAAGCGCAGTTGGTTGACCTCTTCCTGAGACCGACAAAGGAGAACGACAACGCAACGCAAATCGATTGCATCCGTTCAACCGTGATGTTTGCGGCGTTCGCACAGTGGTTTACGGACAGTTTTTTACGCACCGCTCACGCGTTCAAATTCGACGAGGATGGCAACGTGATACGCGACGCAACAGGCGCTCCCCTTCGAGAGCCTGACCGCGAAAAGTACAACACCTCAAATCATGAAATAGATTTATGCCAGATCTACGGCCTCAATGAACATCAAACCGATGTTCTGCGCCTGAAGGACGATCCGCAGAACAAGGGTTGTTTGAAATTTCAGCTGGGCGACGACGGCGAGTACCCGCCGTTCCTCCTGAAAAACCCGCCGTCAGGACCTGACAAGAAACTGGATATCCGCGATGAGTTTGCTGACCTGCATCCGGATGAGAGGATTATCCGGTCCATCTTTCGGCGCGCCGATCACAATAACAAAGGGTATGAAACGATTTTCGCCGCAGGCCTGGAACACAGCAATGCGACCATCGGCAATGCGCTCCTCAACACGATTTTTCTGCGCGAGCACAACCGCGTAGCGCGGCTCATTTCGAGCGCTTATCCGATTTGGGACGACGAGCGTGTTTTTCAGACAACGCGCAACGTGATGATTGTACTGCTTTTGAAAATCGTCATCTCCGACTATATCCGCCACATCTCGCCGCTCAATCTGCCTCTCGAGTTTCAGCCTGGGTTTGCGGAAACCCAGCACTGGTATCGGACAAATCGCATTTCCATTGAATTCAATATCCTTTATCGCTGGCATGGTCTTGTCCCGGACGAATTCGATTTCATGCCGACGCCGTCCGATCCCAACAGTTTTCGGCATAACAATAAGTGGCTGATAGATACGGGCGTAGCGGCAGCGGTAGAAAAGTTTTCGGCACAACGCGCCGGTAAAATCATCATAGGCAACACGCCAAGATACTTGGCGGGCGTGAAACTGGACACAATACGCCTGATGCGCGGCGCCAAGCTCGCCACCTATAATGACTATAGAAAGCGCCTAAATTTGGCGCCGGCAGAGTCCTTTCAAGACGTCACAACTGATACCGCTCTCGCCGCCCAATTGTCGTCCTTGTATGGCGGCGATGTCGACAATCTGGAATGGTATATCGGCATGCTGTCCGAAGATCACGGGACAGAAATGATCATGGGAGAAATGCTGACGACCTTTGTCGCCCATGACGCCTTTACGCAAGCGCTGACCAACCCGCTCCTGTCCAACGAAGCATTCACGCCGCACACATTCAGCGAAGCCGGCTGGCGTGTGATCAATGAAACAACGACGCTGAGCGATGTCGTGAACCGTGTTGCAGGCGCTCAGAAGGAAGTCGTCTGCCGGTTCGGCTACTAGGCTTGCACCGGGGCGCTGGTGGGCCCGGAGGGACTCGAACCCCCAACCTAGCGGTTATGAGCCGCCAGCTCTAACCAATTGAGCTACAGGCCCGACGGCGCCGAGGCGATCCCGGCAACCGATGGGACGGGTCCCTTAGCAGTTATCGAATTCCGAATGAAGCCTCATCCCCCACGGGCGCCGGGTTATCATGCTGCGGCCTTGATTTCGCCCCGCCGGCGGCGTCAAACAACGTGAATGCTATCCGGGAGATCACTTATGCGCCGCTTGCTTCTGCCTTTCACCTTCCTCCTCGCCGCTTCTTGCGCCGCGCCGGAGGCCGCCGCGGACAGTGCGGAGGCGCAGAAGACGCTCACCGTAACGGGCCGCGGCGAGGCCGTCGCCGCGCCGGATCTCGCGGTTGTCACCATCGGCGTCCAAACCGATGGCGCGACGGCGGCGGAGGCCCTCCGCGCCAACGCCGCGGCGATGAGCGCAACGATCGCGTCCCTTAAGTCGATGGACATTGCCGACCGGGACATTCAAACGTCCGGCCTTTCGGTCAATCCGCGGTACGATTACGAACGAAACCGTAGCGCGCCGGAAGTCATCGGCTTTCGGGCGTCAAACTCGGTTCGCGTTCGCTTGCGCGACCTTGACCAGGCCGGCGCCGTGATCGACGAGGCGGTTTCCACCGGCGCCAATTCTCTAGGCGGCGTTTCGTTCACCTTCGCCGATCCCAAGCCGCTTTACGAGGAAGCGCGGCGCGACGCGGTCGCCGATGCAAAGGCCCGCGCCGAACAACTGGCGGACGCCGCGGGCGTGCGGCTCGGCCCGATCCTGAGGATTGACGAAGGCGCGGCGCCAGGCCTCCGTCCCGAGCGGATGGTCGTTTCCGCCGCCCGCATGGAAGCTGATTTCGCCGCGCCGCCGATCGAAGCGGGCGAGTCGAGCCTGACCGCGCACGTGACGCTGATTTACGCCATCGACTGACTGACTTCAGTCGCCGGCGAACAGGTCGCCGAAAAAATCGCCGTCATTCCAGGCCGGTTTGTCGACGCGGTCGGCGATCTCGCGCGCGATTTTGTAATTGATGTCCGCGAACCGGGCCGCATCGCCCCAGCGAATCGGCAGGGATAAATCGTCGCTAGGCTTGTGGTAATGGGTTGCGAGAAACCCGGTGATGACCTCTTCGCCGCCATTCGCGAAACCGGGCCAAAGGAAAATCGCCGGCACGCCTTTTTCGACAAAGCGATAGTGATCGGATCGCGTAAAGATGCCTTGCTCCGGAATCGGGTCTGGCGAGACCGCGACATTAGCGTCCTGCAATGCCGCTTCCACAATCCCGCCCAGCGACGAGCGCTCCGCGCCGAATGCAACGATATCCGTAAACGGATGAAGCATCAGCGGCATGTCGAGATTGACATTGGCCACAATCTCGATATCGCCCAGCGTCGGGTAGTGCGCGAAGTAGTCGGCGCCCAACAACCCTTTCTCCTCCGCTGTCAGCGCAATGAACACGATCGTGCGCGCGGGCGGCGGGCCTTCGCGAAACCGCCGAGCGGTTTCTAACATCATCGCAACGCCGATCGCGTTATCCATGGCGCCGTTATTGATGCGGTCGTCTTTCCTTCCGCGTTTCCGGGAATCAACGCCGGTGTGATCTAGATGCGCCGTGACAACGACAGCTTGATGTTTCCGATCCGGGTCAACGCCCGGGATCACGCCGATGACATTGGCGCTTTGGAAACCGTTCATGTCGCTCGCGCCGCGAATCGTAACCGCAACGGGAAGTGCAAAGCCCGCCGGCGCGCCGCCGGGGGCGTCCGCCTGGTCGCGAACGTCCGCAAAACTCAGCGCCGCTCCCTCAAACAGCGCGGCCGCCCCATCAGCGCCGAGCACGACGTTCGCCGCAACGCCGTCATCGTCGATCCTTGCGCGCCCGTCCGGGCCCGCCCAGGTCGTTGAGGTCCGCGGCGAGTTCGCTTTGTACCGCTCCCAGCTGAAACGTTTTTCAACGCTTGCGGTCCTGAGCGTGATCGCGCCGACCGCGCCCCGCTTGGCGATGAACGCCCGCTTGCCGTTGCTGTTGCCGAAATGCGCGCGCGCCTCGCTGTCGAACGTATCCGGCGCGCCGGTGAAATACGCGACAATCTTTCCCTCTACGTCGAGGCCGACGAAGTCGTCGTGGCCGAACTCTGGCGCATGGACGCCAAAACCCGCAAAGACGACAGGCGCTTTGACGTCCGTCGTTGCGTTTGCGGCCGATACGAACACCGCGAAATCTTCTACCGGTCTCAGCGCGCGATCAGATCCGTCAGCAGCATGAATAATAAACGCCGACTCGTTTGGGATCTGCGTTGCGGTCACGAAGCTTATGTCCTGGAGCCAGCCGCCGTCGGCGCCCGGAACAAGACCGGTTTCAGCCATTCTGGCGGCGACGAACGCCGCCGCCGCATCATAGCCGGGCGTTCCCGCTTCGCGCCCCGCCCGCGCATCATCTGCAAGAAATACGACGTCCGCCTTAATGCGCGCGCTCGACATCGCCAATAGGCCGATGCTCTCCGCCTCATCGACAAATGAGGCCGCGCCGGAAGGCGGGCTTTCATTCGAAACGCATGCAGCCAGCGTGAGCGCCGCGGCGAAAAGACATGGCACACTAGTCGATCGGATCACGCAACGCCTCACCATTCGTCAAAGCGGGAAACTGACAAACGCCTCTCAAATAAGCAAGTCAAAGCGGCTGACGCTTTGGCGCAATTGCGGTAACATCGAAACGCGAGGAGCGTGTCCTTTGAAAATGTTGCTTAGATACATCGGTTTGCCGGGCGCCGCTGCGCTTGCGCTTGGCGCCGCCAGCGCGGAGCAGCCCGCCGGCGCTCAACGCGCCTACCAACTTCAGATCGGCCCCCACGCGCTAGCGCCGTACACGCAGGAAGAGCCTTTCATCAACATCGCAAAAACCTGGAACGGCGAATGGCGGGCGGAAGCCGATAACGGAGAGGTAATGACGGCCGCCGAGTTGCGCACGCTCGGCGTGATCGATCCGGAATCCGGCATGCCGCTCAGGTCGCCGGAGGGCGTTCGCGCGTTCATCGGTCCGCGCATTCTGGACGCCGCCAACGAATATCCGGACCACTATGCAGATCATTACGTTATGGAGTGGAAAGGCGACGCATATGGTTTTTTGACCCGTCAGCCGAGAGATTTGCAAACCCGTCTGAGCGCAAAAAAACTTTCCTTCGCCGTGCGATTTGACGATGCAGGATTTCGCGGACTTCGTTTTTCCCGGATCCGCGGCGCCGGATTGAAAGACCTTGTCGTATACCGCCGGAAGAACAAAGATCTGGTCCGCGCTGGAAAAATTTGGAACCCGGAACATGTCGACCATCTTCGCCAATACGACATCATTCGCACCATGGACTACCAGGCGGCGAACGCCAGCCCTGTCACGCGGTTTGACCAAGTGGCGACGGTTCAGGACGCCGGCTGGGGTCGCTCCCTGCAGATCACATGGCCGGCGCCGCCGCGCTACGGCGCGCCTTTCGAGATCCTGTTTGATCTAGCGAAGGAGACGGACGCCGCCCTGTGGTTGATTGCGCCGACGATGCTCGGCGCGCCGTTTGACCTGGCGGATCCTGCATTGCGCCGGGACGACAGGCCCGACCGCATCGACGCCGACAAGCTGCGCGACCGTGCAAAAGAAAACGCGGCCGATATCCTGGACAGCAACGCCTGGGAAGAGTTTGCAGAAAACGTTGTGACGCGGATGATAGCATCCGGCTACCCAGCCGATCGACCATTGTATTTTGAACTCGGGAATGAACTCTGGAACAACGCCGGCTGGTTTTCCCTGCACACCCAATATGCGCGCGGGATCGGCGAGTCGATAAACCCGGACTGGGGAACGCGCCAGGGATATGGCGTCCTTAGCGCGCGCTGGGCCGCAGCGTTTGAGCGCGCGCTGCAAACACACGGTCGCAAACAGAACATCACTTATGTGCTTTCCGGCCAGACGGGCTGGCCGGGCTCCACAAAAAACGCATTGCAGGGCCACGCCTTTCAGCTTGAGGCCATGCGAATTGACCGCGCAACTGTACTGGCCAACACCGGCGTTGCGATTACCAGCTACCACAACTGCGCCAATGGGTTTGTTGAGGCGCGCTTTGGAGACCCCAAGAGCAACGAAGCAAGAACCGCGTTTGAAAAGGCGATCGCCGAAGACGGTGAAGCGCTGAAAGACGAGGCGCGGGACTATTGCCTGAACAGTCCGGCGTCGACCCGATTCACGAAAGCGTGGATCATCGCGCGATGGAAAGCCCATGACCTCATGGCGAAACGCGGCGGCGTTCGCCTGATCGGCGCCTATGAGGGCGGCAGCCACGAGACGCCGCACCGGAACTTGTTAAAGTCTCGGACGATCAAAGACTGGTGGACGGACTATCATTGGGGCGTTCAGGGCGCAGACGTCGTGCGTCAGATCAATCTCGACCTGATTGACTTGTTCCCCGGCGTGATCCTTTCCAACTATACGGGAATGAGCGAGGTCGGCGGTCATCCATGGAATGACGGTCACTACGACGAGAACACGGAAATGCAGCAGATGTGGCGCGAATTCGGCCGGCCGGCGAACTCGAATTAGCGAGCAATCCTGACACCTTAGCGACCAATTCCCGATCGCCTTGGAACCTTGGCGCGCCTCCGCTATTCTGCGTTCAGAGGGGTATGTCATGGGACGAAGAACGGTTTGGAAGTGTTTGGCCTTACCGACCGCAGCGCTGGTTGCCGGCGCTGTCGCGACGGCGCATCCGCACAGCGCAGGCGACGCCGGCGCGCATGATCACAGCAGCGGCTGGGTGCACGAGAACGGGATCGGTCCCGATCCGGATCGCGACACAAACCCGGCGACAGATACGCGCGTTCTGCCCTTCATCGGCGAAATCCTGACAGACGCCGACGGATCGGTGTTTCCGGTAGTGCATTTTGAGCCGCCGCCAGGACGGCACGGAGAGCCGATCGAGTCTGACTATTACGGAAAATACGGCGTCACTTTCGGTTCCGGATTGACGTGGCAGATCTGCGAAGGCCAGCGGCACTTCCAGTACAATTCCATGTGCACGTATGAAGCCCCGACAAGCGGTCGCTTCGCCGCCGGTTATCTCAGCTACCTCAACCGACCGCTGACGATTGAGTTTGACCAGCCCGTCTGCCTCGTTTCCATGTCGATGTATCCCACCGGCGCGGAGGAAGACGAGTTGTTCGAGTTTGTTATCGAGGGGTGGGACGCGGACGGACAATACATCGACAAGGCGCGCGAACGTTTCGTATGGGAGAAAGAAACCGTGCGCTTCAGAAACATCGCCGGCGCCTATTTCCTCGATAAACCCGCCAAACGCATCACCGCGTCCATGCGCAGCATCGATGAGGCTGAACGCCGCAAATTGAGCAAGGACAAGAGCGACGACAACAGGGCCGATACGTTGCGCTACCTGATTGACGACCTCGCTTTCATCAGCGGTTCTTGTGAGGCGGCGATCGATGAGGTCGACGCGCGCACCGATGTAGAGTTGCGCTCGCAGATCTATCGCCTCAACCGGCGAGAAGCCGGCGAATGACCACGCCGGAGAGCAGCGCGGGCGAGGTTCTCTACGAAGTCGTTCTCACCGTGGATCCGAGCATTCGCGACGCGTTTCGCGCCTGGCTCGCCGACCATATCGAGCACATGCTAGCGCTTGACGGCTTTTTGGCCGGCGAGGCTTTTGTCGACGCTGACCATGCAGACGACATCACCTGCCATTATCGGCTGACGGACATGGCGGCCATGACAGCTTATCTTGACGGTGCGGCGGCCGAAATGCGCAAGGACGGGCTCGAGCGGTTCGGCGACAAGTTTTCAGCGCGCCGCCGAATTCTAACGCAAATGTAAAAAAAGAGCCCGCTCAGCAAGCGGGCTCTGTGTTGAGATGACAGGGCCGTCAGCCCGTCTGATCGTCAATCGCCGCATCCGGCGCGTTGTTCATGACCGATTGAATCCCATTTTTGCACGATGCGTCGGATTCGTAAGCTTCCGATTTGCCGATGACTTCGCCGTTGCCCGCTTTCAACACAAAATACGGTTTGCCGTTCGACTGTTCTTTGACTTCGAAGCGGCCTTCATCGGCGGCGTTCTTTTTCACCGAAGCAATGCCGTTTTCACAGCTCCCCTTCGCCTTGTACCCCTCGCTGGCGAGAATGTTTTCGCCGTTGCCCGCCTTCAGGCGAAAGCGAAACTCCCCGGCCTTGTCTTTATACATCTCAAACTTACCTGCCATGCGGCTCTCCTTGTGCGTTTTCGTCGGCGTGTATATCCGATTCCCATAGTCCGGATTCCGATTAAATTTGCAATGCGGGCCATTTCAAGGCGCGGCAAATGTTCCAGAATCGTTCTCCTTCGTTTAAGTTGCCGAGATGAGCCAGAACCAGCCCAACAAGCTCTCTATTTCCGACCGCGCCATGGCCGCGGCGCGAGGTACGGCAAGCCATGAAAAGGCAGAGGAAACAGCGCCTTATCTTAAGGACTTAAACGAAGAACAGCGCCAGGCAGTGCTGACGACGGAAGGGCCCGTTCTGATGCTCGCCGGCGCCGGCACGGGTAAGACCCGGGCGCTGACGACGCGCCTCGCGCACCTCCTGTTCACCGGGCGCGCCCAGCCCTGGCAGATCCTGGCGGTAACCTTCACCAACAAGGCGGCGCGGGAAATGAAGGAGCGCATCGGCGCCCTCATCGGCGAATCCGTCGAGGGCATGCAGTGGCTCGGCACCTTTCACTCGATCGGCGCACAAATCCTACGCCGCCACGCCGAACTTGTCGGGCTGAAATCGTCTTTCACCATTCTCGACGCAGACGATCAGGCCCGCCTTGCAAAACAGGTCATCGAAGCTGCGGATCTCGATGAAAAACGCTGGACCGGCCGGGGCCTCGCGACGGTTATTGACGGCTGGAAGAATCGCGGCCTGACGCCAGAGGCGGTTCCCTCAAACGAAGCCTATTTCTTCGCCGAGGGGCGCGGCATCGCTCTTTACACGGCCTATCAGGAACGGTTGAAAACCCTGAACGCGGTCGATTTCGGCGACCTCTTGATTCACAACCTGACCATTTTCAAGGCGCATCCGGACGTTCTCAACGAATATCAGGATCGTTTCCGCTACATGCTGGTGGATGAGTATCAGGACACCAACGTTGCACAATATCTGTGGCTGCGGTTGCTGGCGCAGAAAAACCGCAACATCTGCTGCGTCGGCGACGATGATCAATCGATCTACGGCTGGCGCGGCGCAGAAGTCGAAAACATACTTCGGTTTGAAAAGGACTTCCCCGGCGCAGCGGTCATCAGGCTGGAACGGAATTACCGCTCCACGCCGGCGATCCTGGGCGCGGCGTCGGGCCTGATTGCAGCGAACAAAGCGCGCCTCGGCAAGGAACTGTGGACCACGTTGGACGAAGGCGAAAAAGTCAAAGTCCGCGGCGTATGGGACGGCGAGGAAGAGGCACGCGTCATCGGCGACGACATTGAAGCTGAGCAGATGAAGGGCCGATCACTGTCGGACATGGCCGTGCTCGTGCGCGCATCGTTTCAAATGCGCGCCTTCGAAGAGCGTTTCAACACGCTCGGTCTCGCCTACCGCGTTGTCGGCGGCCCGCGCTTTTATGAACGCGAAGAAACGCGGGACGCCCTGTCCTACCTGCGGCTCATTCGCAGCCCCGATGACGACCTCGCTTTCGACCGCATCGTGAACAAGCCCAAACGCGGTCTCGGCGACAAAGCCCTGCAGACCCTGCACAGAATCGCCCGTGCGCAGAATGTTCCGATGATGGCGGCCGCCCGGCTCGCGCTTGAATCAGACGATCTCCACGCCGCGGCGCGACGCTCGCTGGTGAATTTCATCGACACCGTCGATCGCTGGTCTCGCGACGCGAAGGACATGGCGCCCGCCGATCTCGCCGAACTTGTGCTCGAAGAGTCGGGCTATATCGAAATGTGGAAGAACTCCAAGAGCCCTCAGGCGCCTGGCAAGATCGATAACCTAAAGGAACTTATCCAGGCGGTGTCGGAGTTCGATACGCTGGAAGGGTATCTTGATCATGTCGCTCTCGTCGCCGAACGCAGCGAAGACGACGGTCAGGGACAAGTCTGGCTGATGACGTTGCACGCCGCAAAAGGCCTCGAATTTCCGGTCGTATTCCTGCCCGGGTGGGAAGAAGAGATCTTTCCGTCAAAGCGTTCGCTTGACGAAAACGGCAACGCTGCGTTGGAAGAGGAGCGCCGGCTCGCCTATGTGGGCGTGACGCGCGCGCAGGAGAGCTGCCGCATTTCTTTCGCGGCCAATCGCCAGATCTACGGTCGCTGGCAGGCGGCGATGCCCTCCCGCTTTATCGACGAACTGCCCGAGGAACATGTCGACGTCATGTCCGAACCGGGGCTTTACGGCAACGCCGCCGCCGATCTGGCCAGCCATTCCAGTTTTGACGCCGCCAAGGTCAGCGATCACGACTATTATGACAATCCCGGATGGCGCCGCGCTCGGGCCGCCTCTCATCGGCGCACGTCGGAGCCGCCGATGATCGAGGGGCGCGCCAGCGCGGTCTCCGTCAGCGCCCCGGGCGTTTCAAGCTTCTCAAAGGGCCAGCGAGTATTTCATCAAAAGTTCGGCTACGGAAAAATACAATCGATTGAAGGCCAGAAACTAACCGTCGACTTTGAGCATTCGGGGCCGAAGAAGGTGATCGATACTTTCGTTAAGGCTGCGTGAGCGCCCGCAATGACGGAAGAACACTGCCCTGACTGCGGCGCCGGTTATGCAGCCATCGACGGACCGACTCACGCCTATTTGGGCGGATCGCCAGCGTGTTGGGCCGCTTTCAATGAGGTGTTAGCGCGTGAGTTTCAGGATGTGCGGTACTTTGCGAGCCATCGGCTCACCGTTGACGCCTACACCGTTCAACATCCCGGCGACCAATCGGACCGGCGCGCCGCGCAATCGGTCAACATTCATCTCACGGCGCTCTACCTGGTATTGGAAGAAGGGCGCACGTTTGCGCATGCAAGCAAGACGCTTGGCATTCTGGCGAAGACCTATAAACAGGCGTTTGAGCCGCTGGCGCCGCCCGCCCCTGATCTGTACCGATTGACCGTCAAGGACGTTCTTCATGCCAAGACCGCCGAAGCCCACGCAGACATCGTGCGCCAATGGGCGCAGGACGTCTGGCGCGCCTGGGCGGACCATCATGACGTCGCACGGTCGCATGCGCGCCGCGCATACGCCTAGAACCCCGGCGCGATCATGACGTCATCCTATAAAATGTCGTGGACCGGCGCGCGAGCGTCGCTGGAACAGGCGCAAGTCGCGCTCAGCGAACTGCTCTGGCCGCCGGCAAACGCCGTGGGACTCGAAAAAGAGAACCCTGAGGCGCCGGACGAAATCGACTGGCGACTGGAAGCCTATTTCGATACGCCGCCGGACGCAGACGCGGTCAATGAGCTAGTGCGGTCAGCGACCGAGTTGCCGCCGTCTTCTGTCGAAGAACTCCCGGATATCGACTGGGTCGCCCATGCCCTGGAAGGCCTTGGCGTCGTTCGGTGCGGACGCTTTGTGCTCTACGGCGTTCATGACGCCGATAAGCTGCCGAATGCGCCGGACGACATCGCCATCCGCATTGACGCCAATCAGGCGTTCGGCACCGGCCATCATCCGACCACGGCAGGATGCCTCACCTTGTTGGACAGGTTCGCCGGCTTTGCGCCGAAACGCATTCTCGACCTCGGCTGCGGGTCGGCGGTGCTCGCGATCGCCGCTGCAAAGCTTTGGGGCCGTAACGTGCTCGCCAGCGACATCGACGAGCGCTCCGTTGAGATCGCGGAGCAGAATGCCGATCTGAACCAGGTCGGCGGCCAGATCTCCGCCATCGTCGCGACCGGATTCGACCACGAAAACATCGCCGCCGCATCGCCGTTTGACTTTGTGTTCGCCAATATTCTCGCCGGCCCTTTATGCGAATTGGCGCCCGACATGGCCGCGCAAGTACAAAAGAACGGCCGCCTCATGCTGGCGGGACTTATGACGGAACAGGAAGAGCGGGTCGCCAAAGCCTACGAGGAATCGGGCTTTCGACTGATTAATCGCCTGGATCAGCCGACCTGGCCGGTGCTGTTGTTCGTCAGGCAATAGCAGGGCTTGAGCCCGATCGATCCCCGGGCGATAAAAGCGAAAAGCATCATTGAAGGATTGCTCACCCCATGTTTCAGACCTTTGAGCCGATTTCCGATCGGACCTTCGCGAGCAAACACCTACCGCTCTTGCGCGCGGAATTAAAGAAACAGAATCTGGACGGTTTTATCGTTCCGCATGACGATGAATACCAGAACGAGTACATTCCCGCTTATGCGGAGCGCTTAATGTGGGTGAGCGGATTTTCCGGATCGGCCGGCGCCGCTGTCATATTGACGGACCGCGCTATCGTATTCACCGACGGCCGCTATACGCTTCAGGTTCGTCAGCAGGCGGATAGTGCGTTTTTTGACTATGTCGATATCACCGAAACGACGCCGGACGCGTGGCTCGCGGAAAACGGAACAAAGGGCGCCAGAATTGGTTTCGACCCGCTGCTGCACACGATCTCCAGCGTAAGGCGCTTTGAAACGGCGGCCAAAAAGGCCGGATTTGAACTGGTCGCCGTTACCGACAATCCCATTGACGCGGCCTGGAGCGATCAGCCGCCCTATCCGAAAACGCCCGCCAAACCTCACCCGGAGCAATATGCGGGGAAATCGGCCCGGGACAAACGCGCCGAGATCGCGGCCGCACTCGCCAAAACCGGCGCCGACGCGGCGTTGGTCACGGCGCCGCCGTCGATCGCGTGGCTGTTCAATATCCGCGGCGGCGATGTGGCGCGCACGCCGCTGCCCCTCGCCCGCGCCATTCTGTTCCAGGACGGCTCGGCGAGACTGTTCATCAGCCCAGAGAAAGTCGACAACGCTCTACCTGAGTTTCTTGGCGACGACGTCGATATCGTCGGCCCGGAACAGTTGTCCGAAGCGCTGTTGACTCTCGGGCAGACAAAGTCGCGCGTCGCGGTCGATCCATCACTGGCGCCGGCGAAGTTCTACAATGCGCTGGACGACGCCGGCGCCCGAATTGTGGAGATGACTGACCCATGCGCCCTGCCTCGCGCCGCTAAAAACGACATTGAAATCGAGGGCGCGCGCATGGCCCATATCCGGGACGGCGCAGCGGTGACGCGGTTTTTACACTGGCTGGACACCGAAGCGCAGTCCGGAGACATCGACGAAATCACGGCGGCGAAAAAGCTGGAGGCGTTTCGCGCCGAGCTTCATGATCTGCGCGATCTGTCCTTCGACTCCATCTCCGGTGCGGGCGCCAACGGAGCGATATGTCACTATCGGGTGTCGACGGAAACGAACGCCAAGCTTGAAAAAGGATCGCTGTTCCTCATTGATTCAGGCGGTCAGTATCCAGACGGAACAACCGATATTACGCGCACTGTGCCCATCGGCACGCCGACGGCGGAAATGCGCGATCGTTTCACGCGCGTCCTTAAGGGACACATCGCGCTGGCTCGCTTAAAGTTCCCAACCGGCACCAACGGCCACCAGATCGATGTGGTTGCGCGCAAGCCTCTATGGGATGCGGGGCTCGATTATGATCACGGCACCGGACACGGGGTCGGATCTTTTCTCGGCGTCCATGAGGGCCCGCAGCGAATCGCCAAAGCGCCAAATACGCAGGCGCTGCTCCCCGGCATGATCCTTTCCAATGAGCCCGGCTTCTATAAAGCAGGCGAATTCGGCATCCGCATCGAGAATCTGATTGTGGTCAGGCGTGCGGAACAGATGTCGGGCGGCGACCGCGATATGCTGGAATTTGAAACCATCACAATGGCGCCGATCAATCTCGACCTCGTCGACGTCTCTTTGCTCTCCGACGACGAACAAGCGTGGATCAACGAATATCACGGTGAAGTCCGCGCACGTGTCGGCCCGCATGTTCCGACAGAGATTTCGGCGTGGTTTGAAAACGCCACCCGGGCGATCTGATCAAATAAACGTCGCCGGCGGGGCTCGGTCGGCGATCTATTCAGCCGCGGTCGCCGCTTGTTCGTCGTCATTCGACGACGCTTCGTCGGCGTCTTTCGTTTTGCGTCGGGCCGGGCGACGCGCCCGCGTGCGCTTCGGCTTAGGCGCTTCATCTTTGTCGACGCTTTCGGCCGCCGCCTCTTCCGCCGGCGGTTCGTCATTCGCCGCTTGATCCGATTCCGGTTTTTCGTCCTTGGCTTCCGCCTGACGACTATTGCGACGGCGGTCGCCGCCCCGTTCATCAGCGCGCTCTTTTCCGCGGCCGTCCTCGCCAGCGTCGACGCTGGGCTGTTCACCCTCAGCATCCACTGCGGCCTGCTGTTGCTGTTGCGGCGGCTGCAGGGAACGAATCACACGGAAGTAATGTTCGGCGTGCTGAAGGTAATTTTCAGCCTTAACCCGGTCGCCCGCGGATGAAGCGTCGCGGGCCAGCGCTACATACTTGTCATAAATCTGATTGGCGGTGCCTCGGATCCTGACGTCCGGCCCGTTGGAATCAAGGGCGCGGTTCGGATTCTGCCCGCCCTGACGGCGGCGTTGATTGCGGCCTCGCTTCATAATGTGTCCTTACGGTTCCCCTAGGCGACGCATGCGGGACATTCTCGCCCGCCGGTCAGCATTTACGATCTTGGATAAAGACAGGGCGGAATTTACGCCGCCATAAATCTCATGCGGTTTTCTAGTTCCATAGCGCAGTCATAGCTGCGGATAAAAAGCCGGACTTATCGATTAGCCAGACTTGTAATGGATTGACGATATTACGCGCGCTAGTCCCGGTACGCGAACAGCAATATCAGCCAATATATTAGCCGAATGGGCGGCGTTTTCAATCTTTTTTTCCAACCGGCTCCAGCTGCAGGGCGATTCCGCGATCCCGGGCCGCCAGGTCCCTGATCACGCCAATCTCGCCCGCGGGCCAAATCGTGCCAATCATCTCGCGCAGCGCCTCACCCTGGCGCGGCGTCCCGAATTCGATCACCAAAAGGCCGTCAGGCGTCAGATAGTCGCACGCAGACCGGAAGATGTCCCGGTACGCCGCCAACCCGTCTCCGCCGGCGAATAACGCGCTGTCCGGCTCAAATTCCGACACGTCGATGACAAGGGCCGCGCGATCGCCGTCGGGAATGTAAGGGGCGTTGGCGATGACGACGTCAAACGCCCCGTCCACGTTTTCAAACCAGTCGCTGACGGCGAACGCGCTCTGGTGCGCCAGGCCGAGGCGCGCTGCGTTGTCGCGCGCCACCGCAACGGCGGCGCCTGAGATGTCGACCCCGACCCCGGCTGCGTCTGGGTATTCCGACAATAGCGCGCACAACAGGCATCCGGATCCAGTTCCCAAATCCAGAATGCGGCTGACGCTGCCGCGCGGCCGCCGGCTGACGACCGCCTCGACAAGGCATTCTGAATCGCTGCGCGGGATCAACACATCTCTGGTGACGCGAAACGTCATGCCCCAGAATTCCTTCACACCGGTTATATAGGCGATGGGTTCGCCGCAGGCGCGGCGCATAACAACGCCGTCATAGGCGCGCTTTGTTTCATCTGTAACCGGATCAGCTGCACGGACAATCAGCGCCGCGTCATCGACGGACAAGACATGTTTGGCCAGCACCCGCGAATCCAGTCGCGGCGACTGCGACCCCGAAAGCGCTTTGGCGCCGGCGCGGATCATGGCTTCCAGAGACGGCGCCTCTGCGATCTCAGGCGACATCACTCTGCATTTCTGCAAGTCGATCGGCGCGATCCTGCGAAATTAACGCATCGACCATTTCGCCCAGCGCGTCGCCGGCGACGATCTCGTCAAGTTTGTAAAGGGTCAGGTTAATGCGGTGATCGGTGACCCGGCTTTGCGGATAATTGTACGTCCGTATACGCTCAGACCGGTCGCCGGAGCCGACCATGCCCTTGCGCGCCGCCGCGCGCTCGGCGTCGGCGCGCGCGCGTTCAGCGTCGTAAAGGCGCGCCCGCAAAACTTGCATCGCCTTGGCTTTGTTTTTGTGCTGCGATTTCTCGTCCTGCTGGCTGACGACGATGCCGGAGGGCAGGTGCGTGATACGCACGGCGGAATCGGTGGTGTTTACAGACTGTCCGCCGGGACCGGACGCGCGAAACACGTCGATCCGCAGGTCATTCTCGTTGATCTCAATATCCACTTCTTCCGGCTCCGGCAGAACGGCGACGGTGGCGGCAGACGTGTGAATGCGACCCTGCGTTTCGGTTTCCGGCACCCGCTGTACGCGATGCACGCCGGACTCAAACTTCAGTTTGGCGAACACAGCGTCACCTGTAACGCTCGCCTGAATTTCCTTGTAGCCGCCCACTTCGGCTTCCGACGCAGACAGGACCTCGACGCGCCAGCCTTGGAGCGAAGCATAGCGCTGATACATCCGGAACAAGTCCCCGGCGAACAGCGCCGCTTCGTCTCCGCCGGTGCCGGCGCGCACTTCGAGGATGACGGAGGAGTCGTCCGCCTTGTCCTTCGGCAACAGCAAGAGCTGCATTTCGTGTTCCAGATCAGGCAACCGCGCGCGTAACTCTTCCAGTTCCTCTTTGGCGAGAGCCGCCATGTCCGCGTCGTCGCCGCCAGCGAGCTCTTCCAGTTCGCCGACCTGTTTGCGCGCTTCGATAAACTCCCGCGCCTTGTCGACGACCGGCTTGAGTTCTCCGTGCTCCTTGGCGAGCTTTACGATATCGCCGCCGTCGGCGCCGGAAGACATGCGCGCTTCTATCTGTTCGAATTTATCGATGAGCGCGTCTAATTTTTCTTGCGGGATCAATCCCAGCTCCTTCCGCTCAGAAACAAAAAACGCGCGGAGGACTGCCCTCCGCGCGTTTTCATAGGGTCACGGCGCTATTCCGCAGCGACGGCCGCGTTCTTTTCTTCCGCTTCGATCTCGGCGGCGCGTTTTTCAACGAGCTCGACGAGATGATCGACCAACTCTGAATTGTCGATACGGTGATCGACCTCGCCGCCGAGATAGACCATGCCGTGTTCCTTGCCGGCGCCGCCGCCGGTAAAACCAATATCTGTTTCGCGCGCTTCGCCCGGACCGTTCACAACGCAGCCGATCACCGACAGGGTCATCGGCGTCGTGACATGCGCCAAACGCTCCTCCAGGATTTCGACGGTTTCGATGACGTTAAAACCCTGGCGCGCACATGACGGACACGAAATGACGTTGACGCCGCGATGGCGCAGGTTGAGCGACTTCAAAATATCGAACCCGACCTTGATTTCCTCAACCGGGTCGGCGGATAACGATACGCGAATGGTATCGCCGATGCCCGCCCAAAGCAGCGAACCGAGACCGATCGCAGATTTCACCGAACCAATGCGCAGGCCGCCGGCCTCGGTCACGCCAAGATGCAGCGGACAATCAATGGCCTCGGCGAGCGCGTGATACGCCGCAACCGTCAGAAAAACGTCGGACGCTTTCACGGAGATTTTAAATTCATGAAAGTCATTGTCCTGAAGAATTCTCGCGTGATCCAGCGCGCTTTCCACCATCGCTTCAGGACATGGCTCTCCGTATTTTTCCAGGAGGTCTTTTTCCAGAGACCCGCCGTTGACGCCGATGCGCATGGAACAGCCATTGTCCTTGGCCGCCTTGATCACTTCCCGCACGCGATCTTCCGATCCGATATTGCCCGGGTTGATGCGCAGGCACGCGGCGCCGGCCTCAGCCGCTTCAATGCCCCGCTTATAGTGAAAATGGATATCTGCAACGATGGGCACCGGCGAGTGTTTCGTGATCGTCGACATAGCCTGTGTTGAGTCCGTGTCGGGACAGGAAACGCGAATGATGTCGGCGCCGGCTTCCGCGATCTCATTAATCTGTCGAATAGTCGCCTGCGGATCTGAGGTGAGCGTATTCGTCATCGACTGCACGGCGATAGGCGCGTCGCCGCCCACCGGAACGTCGCCGACCATGATCTGCCGGCATTTTCGTCGCTCGATATCGCGCCAGGGGCGTACGGACATTTTGGGGCCTCTGCTCAGTGATTTCGGTTGCTTGCACCGCACAAAATCGCGTGACCGCGCAGGAAGTCAAGACCCGCCGGAAAGGCGCGAAAAATGCGCCTCCGGCCGGCTCAGAGCGGGCGCTGGAACACCAGTTCGACGCGCTGGTCGAAGGCGGCCCGGGCGTTGCCCTCCACCGTTCGCGGCGCGTAACGCCACCGCCGCAGCGCGATGAGCGCCGCATCCGCGAAACAGGCGTTGGTGGCGGCGGCGACGCGCTCGCCGGAAACCCTTCCCTGAGCGGTGATGGTAAAGCTCAGCGTGACGACTTCCCGAGCTTCGGCGCTGTCGAGACATCCCATTGGGTAAACCGGTTCAACGCGTTCGATCACCCGCGCCTTGACGACGTTGACCGGCGGCGCCGGCGTCGGCGTGACGCTTCTTTGTTGAACGACGCCCGCGCCGGAATTCGCGTTGTCTCCGATTTGTCTGACTTCCCGGGGCAACGTCACCTGCCAGACGCACCAGAGCACAAAGGCGAGAATCGCCACCACCGCCAGAAGCGACAGTTCCGGCTTGTCGGCGGCTTCGGCGCTGTCTACCTCCTGAAACGACTTCGGCTCCACCGGTTTGGCTGTCGCGAACCCGACATCGTCCTTGAAACGGCTGACAACGTCGGCGGGATCCAGTTCCAGAAATTCCGCATACGCCCTGACGAAACCGATCGCATAGGGCCTCGCCGGCAGAGAAGCGAGATCAAGGCTTTCAATAGCCTGGAGATGCTGTTCCTTAATGTGCGTCTTCTGCGCCGCTTCGGTCAGTCCAAGGCCCGCGCTTTCGCGGGTCGCCGCCAGCCATGCGCCGGCGTCGGGATATGCCGCGCCTGGCGCGTCGCTGAGGCGGCGTCGCGCATCTTCCATATCCACAATTTGTGCGGCGCCATTATTGTTCGTCACGTCACGCACCCGTCTGCAGTCGTCATGTCCCTGGCGTCGTCTTTGTTCGACGCAGGGCCCGTCTGTTGAAGCAGGAAACCATTAACCTTCAATTGACGCTATGTTGGCCCCTTTTTCGAGCAAAAACGCAGTGAATCTTTCCCGCAGCGTATCGTCAGGCGCTCCGAATTCAGAGGCCGCCCAGGCGCCGATCTCGCCCGCGTCGAGCGAGCGAATCAGACGACGGAAGGGGCCGACCGACGGCGCCGGCACGGAAAATTCGCGCACGCCCACCGCGATCAACGCGGCCGCATTGACCGGATCGGCGGCCTGTTCGCCGCAATAGGAAACAGAAACGCCCGCCGCCCTGGCTTTCTCAAGACACTGATGCAGAAAACTCAAAAAGCCCGGATTCATCATGTCATAGCGCCGCTGGACGCGCTCTGAATCCCGGTCGGCGGCAAAGTAAAACTGCGCAAGGTCGTTTCCGCCGATGGACACAAAGTCCACCTTCGCGGCGATCTCTTCGATCCGCCACGCCGCGGCAGGCGTTTCAATCATGGCGCCGATCAGGATCTTCTCCGGCTCCGCGCCGCCGCGGCGCCTGATCCGGTCGACTTCCCGCTCGAGCTGCGCGCGGGCGTGATCAAGTTCGCTCGCCAGCGTCACCATGGGAAACATGATATGCAGCGTTCGGCCCGCGGCGGCGGCCAGCAGCGCGCGCAATTGCGGACGAATAATGCCGGGCCGATCGACGGCCATACGCAGGCCCCGCCAGCCCATGGCCGGGTTCATTTCATTGCCGTGGTCCATGTAAGCCGCCGTCTTGTCGCCGCCGATATCGGCGGTGCGGAAGATGACGGGTTTGCCGTCGGCGAGATCGAGCACCTCCCGGTACAGCGCTTCCTGCGCCGTCGCGCTCGGCAGCTGGGAACCGATGAGGAACTGCAACTCCGTTCGAAAAAGACCGACCCCGTGCGCGCCGGTGTCATTGAGATGGGGCATATCGAGCGCGAGACCGGCGTTGATCATCACGGTGACGTCTGCGCCGTCCTTCGTCCGCGCCGGCAGCTCGCGTTCTTTGACATAGGCTTCCTGGCGCTCGCTCTGAAGTTCTTTGCGCGCGCGAAACGCCTCCACGACATCGGATGTGGGACGAATATGGATCTCGCCCTTATCGCCGTCGACGATCACCTGGTCGCCCTGCTCGCAACGATCGATCGCGTCGCCGAGGCCGGTCACCATGGGGATTTTCAGCGCCCGCGCGACAATCGCCACATGCGACGTCGCCGACACTTCGCCAAGAACAAGGCCCTTCAGGTTCTTGCGGTCATATTCAAGCAGCTCCGCCGGCCCCATGACCCGAGCGACAAGGATCGTGTCGCCGTCGAGTTGGCCGCGGGCGCCGTTTTTGTCTCCGGACAAAAGCCGCAACAACCGGTGTGCGAGATCGTCCAGATCGTGAAGGCGCTCTCGCAAATACGGATCGCGCGCCTGCAGAAGACGCGACCGGTTTTCGTTTTTGACCTGTTCGACAGCTGCTTCCGCCGTCAGGCCAGAGAAAACCGCCGCTCGCAGGCGGTCCTTCCAGCCTCGATCATAGGCGAAGAGCCGATAGGTTTCGAGGACGTCGCGGGAAACGCCGCCAAGGCTGGCATTGTCCGCGAGCATGGCGTCGACCGAGGCGCGCAGCTCCGTCAGTCCCTGTTCCAGACGCGTCGCCTCTGTCGCCACATCGCTGGCGAAGACTTTGTGCTTCGGCGCCGGCGGCTGCAGAAACACCGCGGCGCCCGATGCGACGCCGTCGACAATCGGAAATCCGGAAAGCGTTTCCGGTCGGTGCAGCATCTCGCCGACGACAGCGGTTTCTTCCTGGCTAAGGAGTTCGCCGGATGCGGCGATTTCCGCCAGCAACGCCGCCACCGCCTGAACCGCTTCCACTTCTTCGTCAGTGTAATTGCGCGCCGTTCTGTTTTGCACGACGAGAACGCCCAGGGTCTTGCCGGAACGGATCAGAGGCACGCCGAGAAAGGCGCTTAGCGGATCCTCGCCGGTCTCAGGGCGATACGCGAACGCCGGGTGATGCGGCGCGTCGTCAGTGACAAGCGGTCGCCGGCTTTGGGCCACCAGACCGACAAGTCCCTCTCCGATCCCCAGCCGCGTGCGGTGAACCGCTTCGCGGTTAAGGCCTTCGGTCGAGTAGAGCTCAAGCTCGTCATCCGGCCGGCGCAAATAGATAGAGCAGACGTCGGCGACAACATGGGCCGCGATCGTGCGCGTCAAATGATCGAGCCGCTGTTGCGCGCTCGCTTCTTGCGCAACGGCGTCATGCATCCGCCGCAAAAGAACGGTGATGCCTTGATCGTTATGGCCGCCATGGGGCGGGCGTGTGTTTTCAATACTCATTGTTTTTGCGTCAGTAATTGACGCCAACCGCTTTCTTAGTTTGCCTTTTCCAGGCCGTACGCGTCATGAAGCGAGCGGACCGCATATTCCGCCGCGTCAGAGTCTATCAGGACACTGATTTTTATTTCCGACGTTGAAATGTTGTGGATGTTAATGCCCTTTTCAGCAAGCGTTTGAAACATGATAGACGCCACGCCCGCGTGACTCTTCATGCCAAGACCAACGACGGAGATTTTCGCAACGTTGCGGTCGGCCTGCAAAGACTTGTATCCGATTTGCGCCTGAACCTCGCCGAGAACTTCCACCGCGCGGTCAAGGTCGTCTTCCTTTGTGGTGAACGAAATGTTCGCAAATCCCGGTTCGCGCGAAGCGCTTTGGACGATCATGTCGATGTTGATGTTGGCTTCCGCAAGTTTTGTAAACAGGCCCGCGGCGCGCCCAGGCTCATCCGGAACGGCGAGGACCGTGACGGCGGCTTCGTTGAAGTCAGGGGTAACGGCGGTCACAATGTTCTGTTCCACAATTTCATCCTCGTCACAAATCAGCGTGCCGGAAGCGCCCGCGTCAGGCGGGTCGAAACTTGAAAGCACGCGCAGACGCACGCCATGCGCCATCGCCATCTCAACCGACCGGGTCTGCAGGACTTTGGCGCCCACCGACGCCATTTCCAGCATTTCTTCATAGGAAATTTTCCCAATCCGCCGCGCCTGTTTGGTGAGCCTCGGATCGGTTGTGTAAACGCCGTCCACATCAGTGTAGATATCGCAGCGCTCTGCGCCGACCACGGCGGCGAGCGCCACCGCTGAGGTATCCGATCCGCCGCGTCCAAGGGTCGTAATGCGCGCTTCCCGGTTAACGCCTTGAAACCCCGCCACGACCGCGACTTCGCCGCGGTCCATGGCGTCGCCGATAGCATTGGACTCGATGGATCGAATACGGGCTTTGCCATGCGATTCGTCCGTGTTGAAGGGGATCTGCCACCCCTGCCAGGACCGGGCGCGAAAGCCCATTTGCTGCATGACGAGCGCCAGCAGTCCTGACGTTACCTGTTCGCCGCTGGAGACAATGGCGTCGTGCTCGACAAATCGGGCGTCCAGGGCCGGCGCAGGCGGTCCAGCTTCCTCACAGAGCGCGACAAGGCGATTGGTTTCCCCGGCCATCGCAGAGACGACAACGGCGACGGAGTGGCCGTCTTCGACTTCCCGGCGGACGAAGGCCGCGGAAGCGCGTATCCGCTCGAGATTGGCGACCGACGTTCCGCCGAATTTCATTACAATGCGAGCCATGCGCGAGGTTATCCCCTGCGTTTTAACGCCATCTTGCTTGTGATGATCGGGAGGGTACCCTTTCGCCGTATCTCTATGCATCGAAACGGCCCATGGCAAGCAAGGAACAGTCAATGAATGCGCGATCTGAGCTAAAATCATCACCAAAATTAGGTGAAACGACCATAGATCCCGCAGAAATCGACAAATTCTCGGCCATCGCCGCCGAATGGTGGGATCCGTTCGGCAAATTCAAGCCGCTGCACAAATTCAATCCGGCGCGCCTGGCCTATATCCGCGACGCCGCCTGCGCTCACTTCGATCGCGACCGCCGCGCGGGCCGGCCGCTCGAGGGGCTGCGCCTTCTGGATATCGGCTGCGGCGGCGGACTCGTGGCGGAACCCATGGCGCGCCTCGGCGCTACGGTCACCGCAATTGACGCAGCGGAACGCAACATCAAAACGGCCCTCGCCCATGCGGCGCCGCAAAAACTGGAAATCGATTACCGGTGCGCCGCCGCTGAAGATCTGCTCGCCGCGGGCGAAGAACCGTTCGATATCGTTCTTAATCTTGAAGTGGTGGAGCATGTCGCCGACGTCGATTTGTTTTTGCAGACAACGGCAAACCTTGTCCGGCCGAACGGCATGCTGGTGATGGCGACAATAAACCGTACGCTGAAGGCGCTGGCGCTGGCGAAAGTCGGCGCGGAATATATTCTGAGGTGGCTTCCGGCGGGCACGCACGATCCGCGCAAATTTGTCAAACCGGAAGAAGCCAAAGACGCGCTTTCCCGCGCCGGCATGGTGATCACCGGCGACGCTGGCGTGTCGTACAATCCGCTTATGGATGTTTGGCGCGTCACCGACGACACGGACGTAAACTATATGCTGACCGCGGCTAAGCCGGCTTAGTTCAGTTTTTTGTTGGCGTCGGTGAGTTTGGGCGCGCCGGCTTTGTCCGTTTTCGGTTTGGCGCCCGGCAACGGCGCAACGCTTACGCCCTCATCGACAAGGTCTTTGACTTCCTTGCCGGTCGCCTCGCCGTAAATCCCGCGGGCGTCGGTTTCTCCGTAATGGATCTTTCGCGCCTCTTCGGGAAACTTCTCACCGACATAATCAAAGTTCTTTTGAACATAATCGCGCGCGCGATCGGCGGCGGCCGCCATCTCTTTCAGAAACGCAGCTCGCTTGGCGGAGGGCTCAGTCTGACGGCGGCGCGCGATGGCGGGCGCCATCACCGCTTTGCGCACCGTGTCGCTGCCGCACATGGGGCATTCCAGGAGGCCGTCCTCGGACTGCGCGTCGTAATCGGCGCTGTCGCGGAACCACCCCTCGAACTCATGGTCGGAGTCACAGATGAGCTGATATTTGATCATTGATTTATAATGGTTATTTCGAACGGTTGTTCAAGAGCCAAATTCGGGATGCGCGAACGCGCCTCGTCAGCCTTGGCGATGTCGATATCGGCGAGAATGACGCCGGGGGCGTCGTCCTCCGCCTCCGCCAGGACCTCGCCCCAAGGGCCGATAATGACCGAATGGCCCCAGGTTTCGCGTCCGTCCTCATGAGCGCCGCCCTGGGCCGGCGCAACCACAAAGGCGCCGTTTTCGATAGCCCGGGCCGTCAGCAGCGTTTTCCAGTGGGCGCGGCCGGTTTGTTTGGTAAACGCGGCCGGCACACAGAATAGATTTGCGCCCGTTCTCGCCAGTCGCCGATAGAGTTGCGGAAAGCGAACGTCGTAGCAAATCGTCAAACCAACGCTGACGCGGCCGATATTGGCGATGACGGCCTGTTCGCCGGGCGCATAAATTTTCGATTCCTTCCAGCTCTCACCGCCGGGAAGATCGACGTCAAACATATGGATCTTGTCATACCGAGCGACAATCGACCCGTCCGGCGCAAAAAGCATGGAGCGGTTCGCCGCTTTGTCGCCCTCCCTGATAGCCAAAGATCCGATCAGCAGCCAAACGCCGAGGTCCTTCGCCGCCTGCGAGAACGCCGCGATTTCCTCAAGCCCCGCCTCCGACGGCAAATCGGCGAGGAGTCTTGAACCTTTGCGATCGACGACATTGGTCATTTCCGGCGTCGCGATGAATTGAGCGCCGCCGTCCGCCGCCTCCGCGATCAGCGACAAGGCGTCCCTGGTGTTGGCCTCCCGATCAAGGCCTGACCGCATCTGAACGCACGCGGCGCGTAGCCTGCCGTCGGCGCTAACCATTCAGAAGGGGGTCCAGCTTGCCGGCGCGCTCCAGCGCCATGAGTTCATCGCATCCGCCCACATGCGTGTCTCCGACGAAGATCTGAGGATAGGTGCGTTTTCCGTTGGAGCGGGACAGCATTTCATCACGCTTTTTCTTGTCGAAAGCGGCGGAGATTTCCTCGATGTCGGCGCCCTTTTGCTTCAGCAGCGCCATGGCGCGCATGCAATACGGGCAAAGCGGGCGGGTGTAGATGGTGACATTCTGCATGGGTCTTTTCCAGGTCCGGCGGGCGCCCCGCTATATGGCGCCGACGCCGCCCTTTACAACCCGGGCCAATACGAGGGCGTCGACCCGGTCAGCGCCGGCGCGCTTTAACGCGCGAGCGGCGGCGGACAGCGTCGCGCCGGTGGTCAGCACATCGTCCACCAGCACAATGTGAGCGCCGGCGGCGGGCCGGTTTCCTCTGATCTGAAACGCTCCGGCGACATTGCGCGTGCGCGCATCGGCGGACAGGTCCTTTTGCGGCGGCGTCGCCTTTCTGCGCTCCAGCAAGTCCGGAACGACGCGGACGCCGAGCTTCTTTGCGATCGGCGCCGCAAGGAGGCCCGACTGGTTATAGCGTCGCGACATCAACCGGCGCCGGTGCAGCGGAACCGGCGCAAGAATTGACCCAGGCGTCACGATGTCCCGACCGACGCGCGCCATCCATGCGCCGAACATGGCGGCGTGTTCGGTTCTGTCGGCGTGTTTAAACCCGACCACAAGCTTGTGGCTTGCGTCGTCATAAACAATCGCCCCGCGCGCGCGGTCAAAAGCCTGCGGCGCCGCGATGCAGGACGGACAGACGACGCCTTCGCCATAGTCGACCGAATAAGGAACGCCGCACAAATCGCAGAACGGCGCTTCTATGAATTGAAGCGATCTCCATCCTGCGCCGCTCAGCGCGCCGGGTTCGGCCACGGCCTCGCCGGAAATCGGACAAATGGGCGGCGTCAGCAAATCAATCGCGCGCCGTCCAAACGTCCTGAAAAAGCCGGCGCCGGGCATTTGCGGATTCATGGCCGCCAGCGTATCGCAGTCAGTTATGACATCCAAGACCCGCACAGAGTCCGGGCCGCCCCGGATATTTGATCGCGCGCGCATTCGGTTAAAACGCGCGCGGGCCGCGTCCGGCTTCGCCGAACATGATTTTTTACATCGACGCGCAATAACGGATATCGTGGACCGTTTGGAGACGGTAACCCGTTCGTTCGACGTTGCGCTCTTCAACGGCGTCGGCGACCTCGCCGATATGCTGACGCCGGAGGCCGGGGTCGGGCGCGTCATTCACATGGACGCCGCGCCGTCGCGCCTGCCGAAGAGCGGCGTGCGGTTTGTAGCAGAGGAAGAGGCCCTTCCCATTGCGCCCGAAAGCATCGACTTGGTCGTCAGTCTACTGACGCTCCATGCCGTCAATGATTTTGTCGGCGCTCTGTTGCAGGCGCGACGCGCCTTGAAACCAGACGGGCTGTTTATTGCCGCGCTCTTCGGCGAAGGTACGCTCTCAACGCTGCGCGCGGCGTTGCTTGCCGCTGAAGCCAGAGAAACCGGCGCGGCCGCGTCTCGCATAGCGCCATTTGCGGCAGTGCAGGACTTTGGTCAGGCGCTTTTCAGGGCGGGTTTCGCCATGCCGGTGGCGGACACCGATGAACTCACGGTCGCTTATGAGCAGCCGACGGGCCTGGTAAATGATCTCCGCGGCATGGGAGAGACCGGCGCGCTCGCGGGCCCGCCCGCGCCGTTGCGGCGGTCGGCCGCTCTCGCAGCGCTCAGCGAGCTTCAAGAGCGGGGCGGACTAGAACGCTTCACGATCGCCTATCTCACCGGTTGGGCGCCGGGCGACGGCCAGCCCAAACCGCTCAAACCAGGATCGGCGACGGCCTCTATGGCCGCCGCCGTCCAGTCGTTCAAAACCCCGTAACCCCCAAGGATCAGGGTTGCGTGATGGAATCTGAGATTGTCGTATACATGCCGCTTGTCGATGAGCCGAATGTGGTCACCGATGCGACGATCGCAAGAAAGATCAAGGCGACGATCAGACCGTATTCAATAGCCGTCGCGCCGCTTTCGTCAGATTTGAGTTGATCCGCTTTTTCAAGGAAACGGCGGCAGGCGGTCTCAAAAAGTTTGTCGGTCGTTTTCATAACACATCCCTCAACTGCGCTGCGAGCGGCCGGTCTGCCGGCGGCATGTCGAATTGCAGAAGCTCCCCTTTGCGAACCCAGGTGATCGCGTCGTGCGCTCTCGGCTCTGGAACGCCGTTCCATTTGCGGCATACGAAAAGGGGCATCAACAAATGGGCGTCCCCCGCAGCGCATGACGCAAAAGCAATCGGCGATAGACAAGACTTTTGCGTTTCAATGCTCAGTTCTTCGTCGAGCTCCCTTACCAATGCTTCCTCAGGCGTTTCACCGTCTTCAAGCTTGCCGCCGGGAAACTCCCACAGCCCGCCCATCTGGCTCCCTTCCCGCCGCCGCGCCAACAACACCCGACCATCGGGGTCGACTAACGCGCCTGCGGCCACCAGCAACAGCTTCGCCATATTTCCGCCTTAATTGTTACGAGAAGGACATTACTCTGGGGTTCGAAAAGCCCGTAAAATTTTACGCAAATTATTCATACTATTGGGGCGATCGCTGGGCTTTTAGGGTTTATGCATCATTAATCGCCGATTTCGTCGTCTGTTTCCGGAAGATCCGAAGTTTCGCCCGGCAAAATAAGCGGCGCGATTGACGGCGTTTCCGCCGCAATCTCAGGCCGGTAGTACACAACCCGGTTTTCGTCCTCCAGCTCTCGCAGCGTTTGCGCAATGACCTCCAGGCGGAGAAACTCCTCGATATCATCGCGGACCTCCTCAAACGGCTTGGCGCTGGTCGGGCGGCGCCCCCGAACTTCCACGATATGCCAGCCATATTCGGTCTGGAACGGCGCGGCGATCTCGCCGACGGGGGTGGCGAACGCAGCCCGGGCGAAACGGCGTTCCATCATCGCCCGACTGAACCACCCGATTTCACCCCCAAGCGGGGCCGTGGACCGATCGAGGGAGCGCTCCCGGGCGATCCGCGCGAAATCGGCCCCCTCCTCCCTGAGCAAGGCAATGACCTCTTCCGCCTCCGCTTCAGACTGTACGAGAATGTGTCGTGCGCGCACCTCATCCCCGATCTGCATGATCTTGCGTTGCTCGCGATAGAAGCGCTCCACCTTCTCGGGCGTGACATCCCGGTCCAGCCGGGACTGAATGAGCGAGGCCGCGAGGATCTGGTCCCGGGCGGCGTTGACCCGGCGAAGAACGCCGGGCGAGCGGTGCAGACCGGTGTCCTGGGCGGCGCGCGCCAGGAGCCGTTGCTCTACATACCCCTCAACCATGCCGCGCTGGAAGGCGAGCGCGGGGCTCAGCCTTTCTCCAGCGGCCAGCTGGCCGTTGCCCCGCGCCGCCGCCTCAATCTCCGAAAGGTGGACGTAGCGGCCCTCGATTCGAGCCAGAATCGGATCGTCTTCATCAATCGGCGCGCGCGCATTGGCCCCGGCCGCTTCAGCCTCCCGCGATCCGGCGCGCAATTCGTCCGCGATCCACAGGCCGGAAATGACAAGCGCGATGCCCGACACAGCGCTGTAGGCCCTCCCGGTGCGCGTCGGCAGCCACAAAATCAGGCTGTAAATGACCTGCCAGGCGAGAGAGACAGCGCGTAAAAATGCCTCCCCGAACCGGCCCGCCAGCAATTTGGTGGCGCGCCAGAGGGCCGAATCGAGGGCGGAAGCCAGCCGCCAGGTGGTAATGATGAACTTGCCGATCGCGCGCAGGACGGTGACGGCCGCAATTTGGACGCCCGCCAGCGCCAGCGACCCTGCGCGGCGCAACAGACGGCGCGCGGTGCCGCCCGCAGGGGCTGGCTTTGGCGCCTTTTTCTTCGCGAAGCTCTTGCCGTCGGGCGTATCCATAGCGCGCCTACCGGGCTCCCGTTTCGTTGACAGCCACCACCCTCGTCACTATTTCTCCGGCGGCTCGCAAGGGCACAAAATCAACTTGGCCGGTGAATGACACGGCTGCCGCTCGTACGTAACGGCGCCGGCAGACACGCTTCACCGCTCCACAAAGGCCGGAACCCCATGGCGCTGCTTGGAATAGCGAAAAAAATCTTTGGTTCATCCAACGACCGCCGATTAAAGCCTTTATGGCGCCGCGTCGAAGCGATCAATGCGCTAGAGGACGATATCGCCGCACTCTCCGATGATGGCCTGATTGCCCAAACGGAAAAGTTAAAACAGCGGCATAAAGATGGGGAATCCCTCGATAAACTGCTGGAAGAGGCCTTCGCCACGGTGCGGGAGGCCGCCAAACGGGCCCTCGGCCAGCGCCATTACGACGTCCAGATGCTGGGCGGCATGGTGCTGCACCAGGGCAATATCGCCGAAATGAAGACCGGCGAGGGCAAAACGCTCGTCGCAACGCTTCCTGTCTACCTGAACGCCCTCACCGGCCGCGGCGTCCACGTCATCACCGTAAACGACTATCTGGCCAGCCGCGACGCGGAATGGATGGGCCGGGTCTATGAGCGCCTCGGCATGAAGACCGGATGCATCGTACACGGACTTGACGACGCACAGCGTCGCGACGCTTACGCCGCAGACATCACCTACGGCACGAACAACGAATTCGGTTTCGATTATCTGCGCGACAATATGAAGACCGAGCTCAATCAAATGGTGCAGCGCGGGCATCACTTCGCCATTGTCGACGAAGTCGACTCCATTCTGATCGACGAAGCCAGAACGCCGCTGATTATTTCCGGCCCGACAGAGGACAAATCGGAACTCTACATCACCATCGACGGCTTCATGCCGAAGCTGGAGGAAGATGATTTCGAGATAGATGAAAAGGCGCGTACGGCGACGCTGACCGAAGAGGGCAACGAACGGATCGAAGACCTGTTGCGAGAGGCGAACCTTCTTGAGGGCGAAAACCTCTATGACTCCGGCAACATTTCCGTCGTGCACCATGTCAATCAGGCGCTGAAGGCGCACAAGATTTTCCAGCGCGACAAAGACTATATCGTCCGCGGCGATAAGGTCGTGATCATCGACGAGTTCACCGGCCGTATGATGGAAGGCCGGCGTTGGTCGGACGGATTGCACCAGGCCGTAGAAGCCAAGGAAAAAACGGATATCCAGCCGGAGAATCAGACGCTCGCATCGATCACCTTCCAGAATTACTTCCGTCTCTATGAGAAACTGGCCGGCATGACCGGCACGGCGCTTACCGAAGAGGCGGAATTCGACGATATCTACAAGCTGAAGACGTTCGAGATTCCCACCAACAAACCGGTTGCGCGGGAGGATCTGGACGACGAACTCTACATGACGGCCAAGGAGAAATATAAGGCCATCGTGATTCAGATCGCTGAATGCGTACAACGCGGACAGCCTGTTCTGGTCGGCACCGTATCGATCGAGAAGTCTGAAATTCTCTCACAGCTTCTGTCGGACAAAAAGTTTTTCAAAGAGACCGCCGCCACCCTGCGTGAACGCATCGCGGAGTTGAAGGACAAAGAAGTCGAGCTCAAGCAGGAACTGGAAGAGCGCGCGGCGTATCTGGACAAACTCGCCAAGAACAAGACGCCGGTTGCGCATAACGTCCTGAACGCGCGGTATCACGAACAGGAGGCGGAAATCGTCGCCCATGCCGGCGCGCCGGGCGCGGTGACGATTGCAACGAATATGGCCGGCCGCGGCACCGACATCCAGCTTGGGGGATCGGTGGATAAGTACCTCCTCGATCACTTGGAAGAAGGCGACGACGAAGAGACCATCAAGCGCAAGCGCGCCGAGATAGAAGCGAAAGTCGCGGCTGACAAAGAAAAGGCGCTCGAGGCCGGGGGGCTGTTCGTACTGGCGACAGAGCGCCACGAAAGCCGGCGCATCGACAACCAGCTTCGCGGCCGTTCCGGCCGTCAGGGCGACCCGGGCGGCACCAAATTCTTCCTTTCGCTGGAAGACGATTTGATGCGAATCTTCGGTTCCGGCATGGAAAAAATGTTGAAACGATTCGGCATCCAGCCCGATGAATCGATTGAGCATCCCTGGTTTACCAAAGCGGTGGAAACGGCGCAGAAGAAGGTTGAACAGCGCAATTTCGACATGCGCAAAAACGTTCTGAAATACGATGACGTGATCAATGATCAACGTAAGGCGATCTTCGAACAGCGCATCGATTTCATGTCATCGGAAAAAGTCGACGACATTATCGACGACATGCGCGCGCAACTGGTCGACGATCTTGTCGCCGTCCACATCCCCGCCAAATCCTACGCCGAGCAATGGGACGTGGAGGGCCTGAAAGAGGAACTAACCGAAATCTTCAGCCGCGAGTTCCCGGTGGACGAATGGGCCAAAGAAGAAGGCGTCGCCGACACGGAAATCTCAGAACGCCTCATCGAAGCGATCAACAGCCACTATGCGCGACACGCCGCTGAACTGATGGGTACGGCGCGGGAGATGGGCGACGCCGATCCCGAGACCTTCGTGCGGGGCCTTGAAAAACGCATTCTGCTGATGAACCTCGACACGAATTGGCGCGAACATCTGCAAACGCTGGATCACTTGCGCTCCGCGGTCGGTTTGCGCGGCTATGGACAGCGCGATCCGGTGAACGAGTTCAAGACGGAGGCGTTTGCGCTCTTTGAGAACCTTCTCGACGGGCTGCGCCGGGACGTAACGCGCATGTTGATGCGCGTGCGCATCCGAGGCGCCGAGCAGCCGGTCCCGCAGCCGCGGCCGGTGAAAACCATGGAAACCCACGTCAATCCGCAGACCGGCGAAAATGAAATGGCGCTCGCCGGGGCCGGCGCGCCTGTCGGCGCCGCTGCAGGCGCCGCCGGGGCGGCCGCCGGCGCTGGAACTCTCAGGGCCCGCGCCACCGCAAGTCGCATCGATCCGACCAATCCGGAGACTTGGGGCCGCGTGCCGCGCAACAGCCCCTGCCCTTGCGGCTCCGGCAAAAAATACAAGCAGTGTCACGGATCTATTTAAGCCAGCGCGTATATTGAGCTGTGCCGGGACGACGCTTGAGCTGTTTCAAAAACGGCGTATGCGGACGGACTTCCGGTCTGGTCAGTTTAGAACCTGCAATAGCAATAGTGTAGGCCGCACGCCCTATCCGTCATTAAGGTCGTCGCGCCCGGCCCCGTCGCTGTCGTCCTCCGCCGCCGGGATTGCGTATCCCCCGGACAGCCAGCGGTGAAGGTCGACATCGGCGCACCGCTTCGAACAAAAAGGCGCGTATTTTTCTGTCGTCGGTTCTTTGCAGATCGGACAGGTCGCAACAGTGGCCCGTTTTTCGTTGGTCATTGTTCGATCACCTCAAAGCTTCTCGGATCATGGTTGTTGGACTGCGCAATGCCAAGAGCCACGCCAAAGCGATCAAAGTATTTTTCGCCGGCGCCGACGACCTCCTTCAATTGGTTGAAGAGCAGCGCCCCCGCCTGGATTTCGAGCCGCGCTGACGCCCGCGCCCTTTGTCGTCGCTCGCAAGCGCGCATGGCGCAGCGCGCCGTCCATTCGATCGTAAAGCGTCTGCCTGGGACCGGTTCAATCATCGCCGGTTCGGTCCACGCCTCCAACAATGTCGGTCCTCGGCGCTCCTTGGTCAGAACCAGAAAATTCCCGCGCGACAGGGAAAGCGAACTCACGCGCTCCAGCACGCCAAAACGCCGCTCTATGTCCGCAGCAGCTCGCTCGCGGACCGCGCGCGACTTGACCGACGGAAAATCGACGACAATCCGCCCGGCGAGGTTGCGCAATTCAATCTGACGCACGCATTCCGCCGCTGCAGCGCCAATCGTTTTTTCGCGCAACCGGTCGCTTGACGACGCGGTCATGACGCCGGTGTCAACGTCGATCGCAACAAGCGCTTCGGTTTCGTCAATGACCAGACCGGCGCCGCCGGGCAACGCAACGCGCCGGGCGAACGCCTCATCAATCGCTTCGTCCATTTCACGAGGGCCGGACGCCGAGGTCGACCGGTTAGTCTCGATCAGGCGGCCCTCCACCCCCTCGGCTTCAAGCTCCGCGCGCAGGCGCGGCGTATCAACGACGATCCTCGCCGCCGCTTTACCGATGGCCGCAACAGCGGCGCTCGCGGGCGAGATCATCGGTCCGGACCGGCCGGGTTCGGCGCCGGCGCCCGCCGGGCCCAGATAGTTGAGCTGCGCGCCTTTCGCCTGCCGGGAAGGCGCACGCACTTCAACCTCGATAAGGCCCCCCTCTGCAAGCTCGTTGGAAAACGACGGCTTAACAGCGAGAAATCCCGCTTGGTCGCAGCCGATGTCGACAAAGGCCGCGCCGAGCGTCGAGTCGACGCTTTTCAAACGGCCGATGAAACGCTCTCCATAGCGCGGGGACAGATCTTGAGGCGCAGCGTACGGCGCCGGTCCGAACCAAAGACGCCGGACGCGTCCCTCATCCACCAGCGCCGCCCGGGTTTCGATGGCGCCTTCTTCAATTTCCAGAACGGCGCTCACGGGGCCCAACCGGCGCCGTTTAGCAGGTTGGCGGTTTCATAAAGCGGCAATCCCACAACATTTGGATAGGAACCGATGATGGAAATGACGTGTTTGGCGAACAGGCCCTGAATAGCGTAGCCCCCTGCCTTGCCCCGCCACTCTCCGCTGTCGATATACTCCGCCACGGCGTGCGCATCGAGAATGCGCACTTTGACCCGGGTTTCGACAAGCCGGTTCGACGCGCCGCCGCCCGGCGCCGTCAACGCGACGCCCGAATAGACCCGGTGAGATCGTCCGGACAACAAGCGCAGGCAATCCGATGCTGCTTTCGCGTCTTCGGCTTTCGGCAAAATCCGCCTTCCGCAAGCGACGACGGTATCGGCCGCCAGGACAAATGCGCCTGGGCGCGTTCGCGCAACCGCGCGCGCCTTTTCGCAGGCGACCCGCAATGCGTAGGTTTTCGGCAATTCGCCCTGATGAGGCGTTTCGTCGATATCGGCCGGGACGACTTCATCCGGCGCCGCGCCGATCTGACGAAGCAGCGCAAGACGGCGCGGGCTGGCGCTGGCCAGAATTAGGGGCGCGCGCGCCACTCGCCCTCTCTATTTGAAACGATAGGTGATGCGCCCCTTGGTCAGGTCATAAGGGGTCATTTCAACGAGGACCTTGTCGCCCGCCAGGACACGGATGCGGTTCTTGCGCATCTTGCCCGCGGTGTGGGCGATGATTTCGTGATCATTTTCCAGTTTCACGCGGAAAGTCGCATTCGGCAGCAACTCCTCCACGGTACCCTCAAATTCCAATAGCTCTTCTTTGGCCATTCGCTCCTCAAATCAGGCGACCCACGCCCATATGGGCCCCTTCAGGATCAGTGCGGCGGGAAAATGGGTCGGCGCGCGCTCAAAATCAAGGCTTTTCATGGAGTTCAGGAAACCTCGCCTTGAGCCGCCGGTCCAATTCGTCGCGAACGCGTCGATACGCCTCGACGATGGCGTCGCGGCCGCCCCGTTCATCCGACGGATTTTCCACATTCCAGAACTCGATCGACGCGTTGGGCGCACGGTCCCGAATGGCCGTCGCCGCTTCCGGCGTCAACGCAACAATATGATTGAAAGCCGAAAGATCGACGTCATCGAGCGCTTTCGGCTCGTGATCGTGCATCGCAACGCCGAGTTCGGCCATGACAATTTCCACAAACGGATCGAGGCCGCCCTCGTAAACGCCCGCCGAATCAACATGGGCGCCGCCAGCCTGGCGGAGCCGCAACAGGGCCGCAGCCATCGGCGAGCGCACCGAGTTCTGGTTGCAGGCGAACAGAATGTGCTGACCGTCCATCTCTCGCCTCACCGCATATGAAAGCTGCAGATCAGCGTAAACAGCCGCCGCGCCGTGTTCATGTCCAGATCAATTTTGTCCGCAAGGCGCTCGCGCAGAATCTCCGAGCCTTCATTATGCATCGCGCGCCGCGCCATATCGATGGTCTCTATTTGCGCCGGCGCCGCGTTCCGGATCGCATCGTAGTAACTCTCGCACAACATAAAGTAGTCTTTGATGATTTTCCGAAACGGCGTCATGGACAGATGCACTTGTCCTAGCGCGGCGCCGCCTTGTTGGCGCACGTCAAACACCAGGCGGCGCTCGACGTTGGATAAATAAAGCTCAAAAGGCCCGTCGCCCGCCCCGATCGGCTGAAAGTAGTTGTCCTGGATGAGGTCATAAATTGCGACTTTTCTCTCATGCTCAATATCGGCGGTCGCAGGCGCGAGCGATCGCTCGTCAAGTTCGATCTTGACGATGCGCGTTCCGGCGTCAGCGGTGTCATTCCCCTCAGTCACAGAATTTGAACGCTCCTTGCCGCGCAGTGTAGAGCGCGTTCCGTCAGATGGGAAATCCTCCGGTCAGACCGAAGTGCGCTTCCTCTCATCATATTTTCCGCTTATTTGCCGGTTAAACAATGGCGTCTAACAACGTGAACGTTGAACGGAAATCTCGGATGACGAAGAGAATGGGCGAGCGGATGGGCGCCGGGGCCGCCATGTTGGTCTCTGTTTCGCCGGTTTTGGCCCAGGCCCCGGAGGTCGGCGACGCGCCCGCCCACGCCGAGACGCAGACGGTTCCTCAACCGGCCGACGGCGTACCAGGCCCGGTGCGCGCCATGCTGGAAGCCGCCGCCCGCACCGAAGACGCTGCCCAGGTCGCCGCCGTCGCCTATGCGGCGAGCGAGGTTTATCCCGACGACGCCGACGCGATTAACGAATATGGCGATTTCTTGCGCGCGGTAATATCGCCGCTGAGCGGATTGAGCATCGAAACGGTTCTGGTCCAGGCCGAACCAGCGGTTGTGGAACCCGTACCTGTGCCTGAAGTCCGCACCGCCGAACAGCAGATCGAGGCGGCGCCGGCCCCGAAATTTCTGGATCTCGGCGACTGGACCGGCCGGGTGAGCGCCTCAGGTCTTATCGCGTCCGGCAATTCAGAGAACGCCGCCGCGGGTCTCGTTGTGGAGGCCAATTTGCCAGACGGCGACTTCACCCACCAGTTGCGCAGTTACTTCGACTATGGCCGGTCGCGGGGCACGAAAACGCAGCAGCGCTGGGGCGGTTCCTACAAGCTCGACTATGCCATTGACGACGATACGTTCGCCTACGGACGCTTCTCCTATGACGAAGACGAGTTTTCGGGCTTTGACTACCGGCTGTTCGCAGGGCTGGGCGCCGGTCACTGGCTTCTGCGCAACGAAAGCCTGGCGCTCAAGGTAGAAGGCGGCCCGGGCTTCCGATACGCCCCGATCGACGACACCCGAGAGGTCGACAGTCATTTCGCCTTCTATGCGGCTACCGAGCTCGACTGGATTATTCGCGACGGCTTGAAGTTCGAACAGGACGCCAACGCAACATGGTCGGACCCGACAAGCACGGTAATCTCGACCAGTACGATCACCGCCGCGTTCACCGATACGCTGTCGACGGGTTTTTCGTACATGGTGCGATACGAAACCGATCCGCCGGTCGGTCGTCTCCGGCTGGACAGGACCTTCCGCGCCAATCTCACCTACGGATTCTGACGGCGGGACGCTTCGGCCGCCGGCGCCGTCATCCTTAACGAAGCCTTTAACAATTCCGAACAATTGTTCCGGCGAAACCGTTCGCCTGGCAAAGAGGCATTGATGAAACATTTTCTCGCAACAGTCGCCGCCGCGGCTTTGCTGCCCGCTGCAGCGGCCGCTGGGGACGCCGCGCTGCCCGACCTTGTGCAAGCGTTGCTGGACGAGGCCTACGCCACCGAAAACCCGGCGGAGATCGCAGCGGTGGTCAAAGCCGTCAAAGGCGTCTTTCCGGACTACGCGGACGCCATCGCCGCGCAATCGGACGCCCGTATCGCCGCCGTTACGCCGCCCGGGCCGGATCCGGAGGCGGAAGCAACGGAGTCTGAACCGGATTATGCGGGCGCCGGCGTTTTCGCCATTCGGCCCTGGAAAGGCAAAGCTCAGGCGGGCGCCTCTTTCGCATCCGGCAACTCCGACAATCTCGCCGTCGGCCTCTCGGTCGACGCCACGCGAACCGCGGGCGACTTCGCCCACCATGTCGCCGCCTTCATCGATATTGCGGAATCGGAGAGCGTCGTCACCCAGAAGCGATGGGGCGCGTCATACCAGCTCGACTACAGTTTCTCTGAGCGCAGTTACGGATACGCCCGCTTCGCTTATGAAGAGGATGAATTCTCCGGATTCGACTATCGCCTCTTCGCCGGCGCCGGTCTCGGTCATTTTCTCTATAAAACCGAACCCTTCACGTGGAAGGTCGAAGCCGGCCCCGGTTTTCGCTATTCGCCCATCGACGACACCAGAGAGGTCGAGGAAGAATTCGCCGCGTATGGTTCGACTGAAGTCGACTGGGTGATCAGAAACGGCGTCTTGTTCGAACAGGACGTCAATGTCACCTGGACGGAGCCGACGACGACGGTTCAGTCAATATCGGCGCTGACGACCGATCTTACGGATTCGATTTCGACGTCGGTGTCGTTTGAATATCGGTATGAAACCGATCCGCCGGCGGGCAGGGAAAACACCGACACGGTGGCGCGCGCTTCAATCGTCTACGGATTTTAACCGCACACGAATTGAATTGGCGTGCGCCGGCAGGCCTTCGGCGTCGGCGAGACGCGCCGCCGCCGGTCCGATTCTGGCGAGCGCGTGCTCATCGCACCCGATGATCGAGGTGCGTTTCAGGAAATCCATCACCGACAGGCCCGACGCGTATCGCGCCGCCCGCGCTGTCGGCAGCACATGGTCGGGGCCCGCTACATAGTCCCCGACCGCTTCCGGCGCATGGCGCCCCAGAAACACAGCGCCCGCATGGCGGATTTGCACAAGCAACGCTTCAGGGTCGCCGACGGCCAGTTCCAAGTGCTCCGGTGCGATGGCGTCGACCAGTGACGGCGCCTCATCCAGCGCGCCGACGACAACTACCGCTGAATTGTTGCGCCATGCGGCTCCGGCGATCTCCGCGCGCTCGCTCTCATCGATTTGGGCGTCGACGGCCTGCAATACCCGCTCTGCAAATTCTTTGTCGTCCGTAATCAGAACGCTTTGCGAGGACGGGTCGTGTTCGGCCTGACTTAACAGATCGGCTGCGATCCAGTCCGGATTGTTCTCGCCGTCAGCCACAACAAGGATTTCTGAGGGCCCAGCGATTGAGTCAATGCCGACAGTTCCGAACACCTGTCGCTTGGCCTCAGCGACATAGGCGTTGCCCGGCCCAACAATAACATCAACAGCCGCGATCGGTCCGGCGCCGAACGCTAAAGCCGCCACCGCCTGGGCGCCGCCGATGCGATAGAGTTCATCGACCCCGGAGATCCGGGCCGCGGCGAGGACCAACGGGTTTATTTCTCCGTCAGGCGCCGGACTAACCATGGCGAGACGGCGAGCGCCAGCCACCCGCGCCGGGATCGCATTCATCAAAACGCTTGAGGGATAAGCCGCCCGCCCCCCCGGGGCGTAAAGGCCTGCACTGTCAACGGGCGTCCACCGCCAGCCGAGACTGACGCCAAGATCATCAGTGTAACGCACATCGACAGGAATTTGTCTTTGGTGATAGACGCGAATGCGCTTCGCAGCGAATTCCAGCGCTTTGACATCGTCTGGATTGCAGGCCGCAATCGCGGCGTCGATTTCCGCCTCGCTGACCCGAACGGTCTTTTCATCGATTTCAAGCCGGTCGAATTCCTTGGTCAACCGGGCGAGCGCGTCGAAACCGTTGCAACGCACATCGCGGACAATTCGTGCGACGGCGGACCCGACATCGACGCCGTCGTCTCGGTCAATGGCGAGAAACGCCGCGAATTCTTCGGCGAAGGTCGGATCCTGGGTATTGAGTATGCGGGCCATGGCGTTCTTTTCAAAAAGAGAATGGGACATAGGTGAAGAACGCGCCCGCGTCTATGTGATCCATTTCCATTTCGGCCCAGCCGCGCTACTTTGACCGCCCGATCAACAGGAATTCAGACCATGTCGTCAATCGAGGCACGCCTCAGCGAGCTGGGCGTTGTATTGCCCGCGCCGGCTGCGCCGGTCGCAAACTACGTCCCCTTCGTCGTCACGGGAAACCGCGTTTTCATTTCGGGCCAGGTTTCGATCACGCCGGACGGCCTGATTACGGGCAAACTCGGCGCGGACGTCGATCTTGAAACCGGGATCGAGGCCGCCAGGGCCTGCGGCGTCAATCTTATCGCGCAAGTAAAAGCGGCGTGCGGCGGCGACCTTGAGCGCGTGGCGCGGGTCGTCAAGCTGGGCGCGTTCGTCAATGCGACGCCGGACTTTGCCGATCATCCCAAGGTGATCAACGGCGCATCGGACCTGATGGTGGATGTTTTCGGCGACAAGGGCCGGCACGCGCGCGCCGCCGTCGGCGCCCCCTCGTTGCCGATGAACGCCGCGGTTGAAATCGACGGAGTCTTTGAAATCGACTGATGGCCGACGGGTCTGACGCATTTCTGGCGACAACGGTCGGCGCGATTGACGACGTCGATCCGGTGCGCTGGGACAGCCTCGCGAATCCCGACGGCCAAGCGTTTAATCCGTTCGTTTCTCATGCATTCCTGTCGGCGCTCGAAAGGTCAAAGTCCGTCTGCGCCGAGGCCGGCTGGGCGCCGCTGCATGTTTTGCTGGAATCGAACGACGCCGTCGTCGGCGCTGCGCCGCTTTATGTTAAGGGGCACAGTCAGGGCGAATACGTGTTCGACCACCACTGGGCGGACGCTTATCACCGCGCCGGCGGGCAGTATTATCCCAAGCTGCTATGCGCTGCGCCCTTCACCCCGGCGCCGGGCCCACGCCTCCTCGCCGCCTCGAGCGACGCCCGCGCCGGCCTCGCCGCCGCCGTTGCGAGCGTGGCGGGACGCGTCGGCGCGTCTTCAGCCCATGTCAATTTTGTCTGCGAGGACGACAGACATGTTCTTGAGGCGTCAGGATATCTGCCGCGCCTCGGAGAACAGTATCACTGGTTCAATCGAGGCTATAGCGGGTTTGACGACTTCCTGGCGGCGCTGTCCTCGCGCAAACGCAAAGCCATTAAACGCGAGCGGCGGGACGCTGTCGCCGACGGGATCGTCATTCGCCGACTGGCGGGCCCAGAGATCACCGAGCGACACTGGGACGCGTTTTGGCTCTTTTATCAGGACACGGGCGCACGCAAATGGGGACATCCCTATCTGACGCGGTCGTTCTTTCGAATCATCGCTGCATCGATGGCGGATTGCCTGTTGATGATTGTTGCGGAACGAGACGGCGAGCCCATAGCCGGGGCTCTCAATTTCGTCGGCGGCGACGCCGTCTACGGGCGCTATTGGGGATGTCTGGAAGATCACCCGTTTCTGCATTTTGAGATCTGCTACTATCAGGCCATCGACCATGCGATCGACCGGGGGCTCGACAGAGTTGAGGCCGGCGCGCAAGGCCAGCACAAAATCGCACGCGGCTATGAGCCCATCCCGACCCATTCCGCGCACTGGATCGCAGATCCGGGCTTTCGAGATGCGATTGGGCGCTATCTTGAAGCCGAACGCGCCCAGACCGGCGCGGAAATCGATGCGCTAAAAGACTTCACCCCGTTCCGGAAAAACGGCTAAACTCTCCAGATGATTGTCATCAAGCGCACGCATAACCAACAAGAAGCAAAGATCATCGTCAGCTACCTGAACGCCCACGGCGTCGAGGCCGAATTGCTCGACGGGAATATCAACGCGGTTTTGCCGATCGTTCCAGGCGGCGTGCGCATCGCCGTACCGGATGATCAAGAGGCGCAGGCGCACCGCCTTCTTAATGAAGTTCAAAACGGGTCTCAGGCGATAAACGAAGGAGATGCCGACCCATGAGCATCGACGCCGGCTATGACAATGAGAACATCTTTGCACAGATTATCGCCGGCGCCGTGCCGTCGGTGAAGGTTTGGGAAACCGGGGATATTTTGGTGTTCATGGATGCTTTCCCGCAATCCAACGGCCATTGTCTCGTCATTCACAAAACCGCGCGAGCGACGAACATTCTTGATATCGACGACGGTGCGCTTTCCGCCCTCGCCGTCGCAGTCAAGAAGACCGCTGCCGCAGTCAACAAGGGCTTACGTCCTGACGGCATCCGCGTCGTTCAGTTCAACGGCGCTCCCGCAGGCCAGTCGGTGTTTCACCTGCACTTCCACGTAATCCCGATATATGACGGGGTTTCTCTCGGCCGTCATGGCGACGGCGGGCCAGCGCCGGCGGATGCGCTGGAGGCCCATGCGGCGAGAATTCGCGGCGCGCTGTAATCGCCGATTATCCAGCGTCATTTCAAGCTCACGGTTTCGTCAGCGGGCGTCGCACGTTCGTGTTTTGCGAAGGGCCCTTCCCGCGCCTAAGTACAGCGTGCCCTAGAAAATGGCGCTTTCGCCCCGCCACCGCGGTTCCCAATCGGCGAAACGCCTAATGAAAGACCGCCGCAGTTCCCTTCCCCTGCGGCGGTCTTTTTTTGCGCTGAACGCTGGATCATATCGACATCACCAACAGTTCATCACGAGGCGCTGTTTCGTGTTTTGCACGTGAGCATGGTGAATCGCTATCTACCCCTTCATCGAACGAAACAGTTTTTACCGGGTGAAAGGATCTCAACCATGCAACGTAAATCACTCTTTTTTGCGGCCCTCGCCGCGCTCGGCCTGTCCTTTGGCGTCGCGTCCCCCTCGCTCGCCAGCGACATGCACGACCAGTTCGCCGAAGCCGCCGCCGAAACGCTTTACAGCGGCGACTGGACGAAGAAATCGTTCAAGTCGTCCGGCACGTGGGAGATTTACGCCGAGGGCGGTAAGACATTTGTCAAATTGTCCAGCGACTTCCGCACGCGGAACGCGCCGGACCTGAAAATCTTCCTGTCGCCGTTGCCCGCAAGCGAGACCAACGGGCGCAACGCAACCAACGGTTCCATTCTCGTTTCACCGCTGTCCAGCAACTCCGGCGAGCAGGTGTACGAAATTCCTGAAGGCGTCGACCTCGCGTCGTTCAAATCCATCCTGATCCATTGCCAGCAATTCTCGAAATTGTGGAGCGCCGCCGACCTCGCCGTCACCAGCAATTCGTGACGCGCCAGTCTCTCCCCCATCCATGGCGCTGATCGAAGCCGCCGCCGCGCGTATCCCGCCGGCGGCGGTTTTGCTGCGCGCTCCAGCGGCGACTCGGCTATAGGCGTTCCATGGCCCCATCCGCCGGCGATACTTTCCAGACTGTCACGATCAGAGAGGGCGACTACGCCGCCTGTGTCTGCCCGTCGGCGGGCGGCGCTGTTCTCTGGCTGCGGCGACGCGGACGAGACCTTCTGCGCCCCGGCGCAGCGGGCGACGTCGCCGCCGATCCGCGAAACGCTGCCTGTTTCCCGTGCGCGCCCTGGTTTGGACGCATCGCCGGCGCGCTGCTATTCGAGGGTCGGCGCTGGCCGCTAGCGCCGACGTTCGCCATCTGCGACCCGGTCAACGCTATCCACGGGCATGGCTGGGTCTCGCCATGGACGGTGGCGGCGCAAAGCCGCGCATCGGTCAGTCTTGCATTCGTCCATGACCCGCGCGGCGGGTCGTTTCCATTTCCGTTCATCGCCCATCAGACGCTAGCGCTCGACGAATACGGCGCCGCTTTACATCTGCGCGTAGAAAATTCAGGCGACGCGCCCATGCCGGCGGGCGCAGGGTTGCATCCCTACTTTAATCGTTCTCCGCAGGATCGCATCGCTTTTGAGGCCGCGACGCTGTGGACGCCGTCCAGCGACGCCGCTGACGGCGCCGAATCGGCCATCCCGGAAGATCTTGATTTCTCTTCGCCGCGCCATGCGCCTGCAGACACAGTGGATTGCTCGTTCACCGGTTTCGCCGGCAAGGTCGCGATCCTAAAACCGGGCCTCAAGATCACCATGACCAGCGAAGCGCCGATCCTGCATCTCTATGCTCCGGCGGACGAGGATTATCTCTGTCTCGAGCCGGTAACGCATTTGCCAGGCAGATTCGGCGGGGCCGTCCTCGGCCCGGGCGAAGCCCTTTCCGTCAGCTTGCGGATTTCCGCCGACGATTGAGCCTATTCGACCAGCGCCGGCACGTTGGTGCCGTCTCCGGAGTCTTTGGGTTTCGTCGCGGCCGGATCGGCAATGAATTCGAACGCCAGTTTGGTCTTGTCGGCTTCGTCCAACAAAACCCGCACAACGCCGCCGTCCTTTAGCTTGCCGAACAGAATTTCGTCGGCAATCGGCTTTTTGACATGTTCCTGGATAATGCGGGCGAGCGGGCGCGCGCCCATCTCGTCGTCAAAGCCTCGTTCCGCGAGCCACCGCGTTGCATCCTCCGACAGTTCAAAAGTGACGCCGCGGTCTGCAAGCTGGGCTTCCAGCTGCAAAACGAACTTCTCGACAATGCGATTGACAATCGGCGCCGACAGGCCGGCGAAGTGAATGATCGCATCCAGACGATTGCGGAATTCCGGCGTGAACAGTCGACGGATCGCGGCATCGGTTTCGTCTGTCTTTTTCCCGCCGGCAAACCCAATTGCAAATTTCGCAGCATCAGAGGCGCCCGCATTGGTCGTCATGATGATGATCACGTTGCGGAAATCCACCTTGCGCCCGTTGGTGTCGGTGAGCTGGCCGTTATCCATCACCTGCAGCAGGATATTGAAAATCTCTGCGTGCGCCTTCTCGATTTCGTCCAGCAACAGAACGCAGTGGGGATTCTGGTCGATGGCGTCGGTGAGCAAGCCGCCCTGGTCAAACCCGACATAGCCCGGCGGCGCGCCAATGAGCCGCGACACCGTGTGGCGCTCCATATATTCGGACATGTCGAAGCGCACGAGCTCCACGCCCATGGCGAGGGCGAGCTGCTTGGCGACTTCGGTTTTGCCAACGCCCGTGGGGCCGGCGAACAGGTATGACCCGATCGGCTTCTCCGGCTCGCGCAGGCCCGCGCGCGACAGCTTGATCGCAGCCGCCAGCTGGTCGATCGCCTCGTCCTGACCGAACACGACCCGGCGCAGGTCTTCGCCCAGCTTTTGCAGGCGATCGGTATCGGATTTCGACACGGATCGCGGCGGGATACGCGCCATCTTGGCGACGACCTCTTCGATCTGATCGGTATCGATGACTTTGCGGCGTTCGTCTTCCGGGAACAGCATTTGCCGCGCGCCGGCTTCATCGATCACATCGATCGCCTTGTCCGGCAGTTTGCGGTCGGTCATGTATTTCGCCGAGAGCTCCGCCGCCGACCGTATCGCATCGTCCGTATACTTAAGTTTATGGTGTTCTTCGAAATAAGGCTGCAGGCCTTTCAGAATTTCGATCGTATCTTCCTTGGACGGCTCGGCCACGTCGATCTTCTGAAAACGCCGGGCGAGCGCGCGGTCTTTTTCAAAGTGCTGACGGAATTCCTTATACGTTGTCGAGCCCATGCACCGAAGGCCGCCAGACTGTAGCGCGGGCTTCAAAAGGTTCGATGCATCCATGGCGCCGCCCGACGTGGCCCCGGCGCCGACCACCGTGTGGATCTCGTCGATGAAAAGAATGGCGTCTTCATGCTCTTCGAGTTCTTTCAAAACCGCCTTGATGCGTTCTTCGAAGTCGCCGCGATAGCGCGTACCGGCCAGCAACGATCCCATGTCGAGCGCATAGATCGTTGATTCCGCAAGAACTTCCGGTACTTTCTCGTCGACAATCTTGAGCGCCAGACCTTCCGCGATCGCGGTTTTGCCGACGCCGGGATCGCCGACCAGCAGCGGGTTGTTCTTGCGCCGGCGGCACAGCACCTGGATGGATCGCTCCACCTCGGCTTCGCGACCGATCAGCGGGTCGATTTTGCCCTGGCGCGCTTTTGCGTTGAGATCGACGCAATAGGCTTCCAGAGCCGATTGGGCCTTGCCGGATTCCGGCGGTTCTTCGCTGGCGCCGCGCGGCGTCTTCGGCTGGGACTCGCCCGGCCGCTTCGCCAATCCATGCGAGATATAATTGACCGCGTCGAACCGGGTCATGTCCTGCGCCTGCAGGAAATGAGCGGCGTGGCTTTCACGCTCTGCGAAGAGCGCAACCAGCACATTCGCGCCAGTGACTTCTTCGCGGCCCGACGACTGGACATGGATCACCGCGCGCTGAATGACGCGCTGAAAACTCGCGGTCGGTTTGGCCTGGTCGTCATTCTCAAGTTTGAGATTAGCGAGTTCATTCTCGATGAATTCGTAGAGCTGGCGACGCAGAAGCTCGATGTCCACATTACAGGCGCGCATCACCGCGGCGGCGTCGCGATCGTCGGTCAGCGCCAGCAACAGGTGTTCCAGCGTCGCCAACTCGTGGTCCCGTTCGGTTGCGAGCGCAATCGCGCGGTGAAGAGCTTCATCGAGATTTTGACTAAAGGACGCCACGTTCAACTACTCCCGTTCCATCATGCATTGCAGCGGATGCTGATTGCGTCTGGAAAGCTCCATTACTTGCGCGACTTTGGTCTCCGCAACTTCATATGTATAGACCCCGCATATGCCCACGCCGTTATTGTGGACGTGCATCATAATGCGCACCGCTTCTTCGGCGTCTTTTTTGAACACCGCCTGCAACAACCATACGACAAACTCCTGCGGCGTATAATCGTCGTTGAGCAGGACGACTTTATACAGGGACGGCCGCTTGGTTTTCGGCGCAGTCTTCTGCACCACGCCGACGCCGTTTCCACGCTCAAAATCCTGGTCGTTATCGTCAGCCATCAATCACTTTTCTCGCGCCGTCGCACACAGGCGCGGACGGACCGGGCCAATCATGCTCGCCCTTAGATATGTAGCGCAATTTCGTTGAAAAGGCGCAAACTGCGAATTCTTGCCGCAAGTGCAAAAAAGTCAAAAAAAAGCCCGGCCGCCGGGCCGGGCTTTTTGGATACTACGCAACGACTGTAACGCAACGAGGTATACGCAACTGGTGTTCGTTGGCCTTACGGACGGTAAGACTGGATTTTTTCCACAAGCTCGCTGTAGCGCTCGGTCAGCGGGGCCACCGTTTCTTTGGTGGTGTCGATCCACAGATCGGCGACTTTGTTGGCTTGGTTAAGATTCTTCTCAATCGAATCGCGCGCAAATTCTGAATGAATATCAAAAGCTTCCTGGACGCTCTTGGCGCCGGCGGCGGATTTCGCAGCGGCGACCGCGCCTTCATAGGCGGATTTCACGAACGCGGTGTTTTCGGACGTCATTTTTTCAACGCCCTTTGAAAACGCGCCGGCCGAAGCCATCACCGCTTCCATGGATGTCTTGTTGAAGTCGGCGAACGCGGTCACGCCTTCCGCCATTTTCTCGTAGCCCTCTTTGAAGGCTTCCGGGTTCATCGCAGTCATCGCTTCGAAACCATTGGTTTCCTTGGCGTCTTTCTTGGCAGCAGTCATTTGGTGATCTCCCTTTGATGCAATTCCGATAAGGCGCTGATATCTCTTTACTTTTACAACCAGCGCTTGTTTGTGCAGTGCAACATAATTTCCGATTCCCGACCTGTCAACAGTTTTGTTGCGCTGCACAAATCGGAGAATTGGTAAAATTGGTGAATTGTTCGTTAACGATAATTTTACCGCCCTCGCCGAGCATCGTTCTGGCTCCAAAGACAAAGGCACGCCCCTTGCTTTGGTCACCCTCGGGCCTGGTCGACGGCGACGTCGGACGGTCCCGGGCAATGCGACGATCAATTTTCGGGGGCTTAGTCTCTCTTTTTATTGCGCGGCTACCGACTTTCAGCGAGGATCCAAGGATGCGTTGGATTTTATGTTGCGTATTATTGTTAACGTTCGCCGTTTCGGCGACGAATACGCCCGCGCACGCTAATTCCAAGTACGCCGCTTTCGTGGTCCACGCCGATTCCGGCGATGTTTTCTTTGATCGGTACTCCAAATCGCGCCGCTATCCCGCGTCGCTGACGAAGATGATGACCCTGTATCTGCTGTTTGAGGCGGTTGAGGACGGCAAGCTGACGCTCCAATCCGAATTGACCGTGTCAAAGCGGGCCGCGGGGCAGCCGCCGTCGAAACTCGGCGTTCGCGCCGGGTCGAAGATCACCGTCGACGACGCCATCAAGGCGCTGATCGTGAAGTCCGCCAACGACGTCGCCGTCGTCGTCGCGGAAGAGATTGCAGGATCGGAGTGGCGGTTCGCCCGGGAAATGACGGCGAAAGCGCGGTCTTTGGGCATGCGTTCGACAACATTTCGCAACGCTTCAGGATTGCCGAATTCAAAACAAGTTACCACCGCCCGGGACATGGCGGTGCTTGGCCGGCGGGTCATGCAGGATTTCCCCCAGCATTTTCATTACTTCAGCGCAAAGTCGTTCACCTACAAAACTCGCACCTACACGACCCACAACTCGCTGATCAAAAACTTCGACGGCGCCAGCGGCATTAAGACCGGCTATACGCGCCGATCGGGATTTAATCTTGTCACGTCAGCGGAACGGGACGGTCAGCGCCTGATCGGCGTGGTCCTCGGCGGGCGCAAATCCTGGTCCCGGGACCGCCATATGCGCGATATTCTCGCCAACGCCTTCAACGCGATCGACAAGAATCCGCTTCGGATCGCGGCGCTGTATCGCAATACGCCGGAACCGCGGTTGAAGCCGACCCTCGCGATCGCCATGGCGGCCGCGCCGTCGGCGCCGACCCTGGCGGGCAACGAGCCCCTCCGTCAGGAAATCATGACCGCCGCCGCTGCGCTGTCCGGCGCCCCGGACGCTTCGGAGGACATGCTGGGCGCGCTGATCGCGTCCGCCGATATTGACGACTACAACGAGTTCGAACGCGCCAAGCTCGCCTCGGTGCCGACCCCGGAGGGCTTCATCGGCGAAGGCGACCGCGAGCATATCGACGCGTTTCACTGGAGCGTGCAGATCGGCGCTTACTCGACCAAAGACCTGGCTCAGACCGAGCTTGAGACCGCTGCGATCCGAGGCGCACTGACCGAACGGGATCGCGTGATCCTGCCGACGCCGCGCGCCGACGGATCGGTGTTGTTTCGCGCCCGGTTCCGAAACCTTTCGGAAATCGAAGCCAAACTCGCCTGCGCCGATCTGAAAGACGTGGGCGTCAACTGTTTCGTCGTCTCCGACGCGGACAGCCGACCGCAATAGTCGACCATTTCAAAGCCGCCTTTGCGCGTCTTGGATGATTGGATTACGTTTCTCCGCAACGAAGGAGAAGCGAAATGAGCGCCGAAACAGTCATTCCTGTCAGCACAATCGCCAAAAGCCACACGTTGACGGACGCCGAAACCGCAGAACGGTTGCGCGCCGCCGCCGCAGAGGACCAGGAAGGTTTTTGGGCCAAGGTCGCCGAGCGCATCGACTGGATCAGCCCGTTCAGCAACGTCAAAGACGTCTCTTACGCTGTGGAAGACCTGCACATCAAATGGTTCGAAGACGGGGTTCTGAACGCGTGCGCTAATTGTCTTGATCGCCACCTGCCATCCCGGGCGAACGACGTCGCCATCATCTGGGAGGGCGACGATCCTTCAAACGACAAGGCCATCACCTACGCCGAAGCGTTCGAAGAAACCTGCCGCATGGCGAACCTCTTGAAGGCCCGAGGCGTCAAAAAGGGCGACCGGGTCGTCATTTACATGCCGATGATCCCGGAAGCGGCGTTCGCCATGCTCGCCTGCGCGCGCATCGGCGCCGTTCATTCCGTCGTCTTCGGGGGATTCTCGCCGGAAGCGCTTGCCAGCCGCATTGATGATTGCGGGGCTGTCGCGATTATCACCGCCGACGAGGGCGTGCGCGGCGGCAAGACTGTCCCCCTCAAGCAAAATGTCGACAAGGCTATCGACAAGCTGCCGGACAGCGAGAACGTGCGCCTTGTATTGGTCGTAGAGCGCACCGGCGCGAACGTCGCCATGAGCGGGGGCCGGGATCTCTTTTGGCATGGCGAAGCCCGGGATGACGTGTCGCCCGATTGTGCGCCCGAGCCCATGGGCGCCGAAGACCCGCTTTTTATTCTCTACACGTCCGGATCGACAGGAAAACCAAAAGGCGTTTTGCACACCACCGGCGGCTATCTTACCTACGCCGCCTATACCCACGAAATGGTGTTCGACTACAAACCAGGCGAAATTTATTGGTGCACGGCGGATGTCGGCTGGGTGACCGGACACACCTACATCGTCTACGGACCGCTCGCCAACGGCGCGACGACTCTGATGTTTGAGGGCGTGCCGACCTATCCCGACGCCTCGCGGTTTTGGAAGGTGTGCGAGAAACACAAGGTCAAGGTATTCTACACCGCGCCGACGGCGCTGCGCGCCTTGATGCGCGAAGGCGATGATCACGTCCAAAGCGCCGACCTGTCATCCTTGCGTCTCCTCGGCACGGTGGGCGAGCCGATCAACCCCGAAGCGTGGAACTGGTATCACCGTGTCGTCGGCGGCGGCGATCTGCCGATTGTCGACACCTGGTGGCAGACGGAAACCGGCGGCGTGTTGATTTCGCCCCTGCCCGGCGCGACGGATTTGAAACCGGGCTCGGCGACAAAACCGCTGCCCGGCGTCATGCCCGCCCTCGTCGACGCCGACGGCAATATCCTCGACGGCGCGGTCTCCGGCAATCTTGTTCTCACCGATTCCTGGCCCGGCCAAATGCGCACCGTGTTCGGCGATCACCAACGCTTTATCGACACCTATTTCAAAACCTATCCGGGCATGTATTTCACCGGCGACGGCGCGCGGCGCGATGAAGACGGCTACTACTGGATCACCGGCCGCGTCGACGATGTGATCAATGTTTCCGGCCATCGACTGGGCACCGCGGAAGTGGAAAGCGCGCTTGTCGCGCACCCGAGTGTCGCGGAGGCCGCCGTGGTCGGCTATCCCCATGACGTCAAAGGTCAGGGCATCTACGCCTATGTCACGCTGATGGAGGGAGCGGAAGAAGGTTCAGACCTCGAAAAAGCGCTTTCCGACACGGTGCGCAGCGAGATCGGACCGATCGCCAAGCCCGACATTCTTCATTTCACGCCGGCGCTCCCCAAAACGCGATCAGGAAAGATCATGCGCCGCATTCTGCGCAAAATCGCCGAAAATGAGTTCTCCGCCCTCGGCGACACGTCAACGCTGGCCGATCCGGGGGTTGTCGACGCCTTGATTGAGGGGCGGAAAAACAAGTAACCGCCGCTCAGCCTTAACAAATTGAGAACGCCGGCGCTTTAGACTGGCCCTTTCAAGAGGGCGAAAGCGCGGAGCACCCCATGCGGGCGACCAATGACACCATTGGCGAAGCATCGTCCTGGCTGCATTTCATTGCGGTCTACGGCGCGTTTGTCCTTGCAGCGATCGTCCTGACGGGGCCGACCTTCTGGGACATGGCGCGGACTTGGCTCTCATCGTCGTCCTATCACCATGGCCTTTTTGTCGCCCCCGCGGCGATCTGGATGATCGTTTCCCATAGCGCGCGGCCGCAAGAGCCCGGCGGCCACCGAGCCGCCGTCGCCGCCGTTGCAGTTGGCGTTATGGTCTGGCTTGCAGGCCGGGCCGGCGGCGCCGCCATCATCGAACAGATCGGCCTTGTCGCCATGCTGATCGGCGGCGTCGGCGCCGTGTTTGGCGACCGTGCGCTGGTGTTGTGGGCGTGGCCTCTCGCGTTTCTCTATTTCATGGTTCCTTTCGGCGAAAGCATTGTTCCCATGCTTCAGGCGATCACAGCGGCCGCCGCTGTCGCTTTGCTGAACATTGCCGGCGCCGATATCGTCATCGACGGGCTGTTGATCCACACGCGTGTCGGCGCCTTCGCCATCGCGGAGGCCTGCGCCGGGCTAAGACTCCTGACCGCAGCCCTCATGGTCTCGGCGGTATTCGCCTATGTCGCATTTGAGAGCTGGACCAGGCGCATTGCGTTCTTGCTCTTTGCAGCAGTCTTTGCGCTGATCGCCAACGGCGTGCGCGCGTTTCTCCTTATTCTTATTCCCGTGGCGACGGGCCGTCCCGCATCGCTGGGGCCGGATCATTTCATTGTCGGCTGGCTGTTTTATCTCGTTGTACTCGTCATCCTGGCGTTGATCGGCCGACGTTTCGCGGATCGGCGCATCGCTGCGCACACTGAAGCGTCGGCGCCGCCGCTGCGCCTCGTTGCAGTGTTCGCCGCCCTCGCGGTGATTGCAGCGGGCGTCCTCTACGCCCGTCTCGTCGTCGATCGCCCCATCGACCGACAGGCCCCCGCCTCTATCGCGCTGTTGCAAGCAGAAGGGTGGCGCGTCCTGCCGGCGCCGGAAAACTGGCGCGCCGTCGCGCCTGGGGCGGACCAGACCAGCGCAGCAACGTATGACCGGGACGGCGTCCGGGTCTACGCCTCCATCGCCTATTTCACCCATGATCGCTCGGGGGCGGAAATCGGCGGCGGCGAAAATCGAAGCTATGACGGCCAAGACTGGCGCCGCATCGGCGGCCATGACGCGGCGCTGTATCTCTTTGGATCGTCGGAGACGCGTCGCTTTAACCGCCTTGCCGGCCCGGACCGGCGCCGCCTTTTGACGGTCACCTTCTATTGGCTGGGCGACACAGTTTATGATAGCGCGCAGGCGGTAAAGCAGGCGCAAATGAGAAACCGACTCCTCGGACGAAACCCCAGCGGCGGCGTCATCGTTTTTTCCGCAAGTTACCGCCGCGACCCGAATGACGCGATCGCGATCCTTCGTCAGTATACAGCAGACGTCGAAGAATTTTCCGCATGGCGCGGCCGGCTCGAAGCGCTATAGAGCATGTGCGGAATCGCCGGCATTATCGATCTTGAGGGCGATCGCGACATCGATCGCGACGCCCTAAAGCGCATGGCGGACGCACTGGCTCATCGAGGTCCGGACGGAGAGGGATTCTTCTACGACAAAGGCGTTGGCCTCGCCCATCGAAGGCTTGCGGTGATTGATGTCGACGGCGGCGCGCAGCCTTTTGTCGATTCCAGCGGCGGCGTGTTGTCTTTCAACGGCGAGATCTACAATTTTCAGGACCTCGCAAAGGATCTTGAACGCGACGGCGTCCGCCTAAAAACCCGTTCCGATACGGAAGTGCTCGCCGAAGGCCTTTCCCGCGAAGGCCCAGATTTCATTCAGCGCCTGCGCGGCATGTTCGCCTTTGCATACTGGGACCGGGCCGAACGCACCCTGCTGCTGGCGCGCGATCGTCTCGGCGAGAAGCCGCTATATTACGGTCAGAGCGAAGACGGGTTTTTCGTTTTCGCCTCGGAACTCGGCGCCGTCGCCGCATCAGGCTTGTTCAACCTTGAATTCAACGTGCAAGCCGTCGCCGACTATTTCTTCTACGGCTACGTCCCCGATCCCAAATCGATCTATCACGACATTCGCAAACTGTCTCCGGCGCATGTCATGACGGCGAACCGGGGGGCGCCGCCCGCGCCGTCCGCCTACTGGCGCCCGGTATTTGCGCCGTCGAACGGGTTATCGTTTGAGGCTGCCGCCGAGATGCTCCGCGCCAGGATCGACGATGCGGTTGCCGCGCAGATGATCTCGGACGTTCCGCTCGGCGCATTTTTGTCCGGGGGCGTCGATTCCGGCGGCGTTGTCGCCGCGATGGCGGAGACCGGCGCGAAACCGGTCGCCTGCACCATTGGGTTCGCGGAAAAAACCCATGACGAACGCGCCGGCGCCCGCGAAATCGCGCAACGCTTCGGCGCCCTTCATCATGAACATGTCGCCGGGCTTGACGCAGGCTCCCTGATCGATCGAGCGGCGGCCGCCTTCGGCGAACCCTTCGGCGATGTGTCCGCGTTGCCGAGCTATCTTGTCGCCAGCCTTGCCCGGCGGCATGTGACCGTGGCCCTGACGGGAGACGGGGGCGATGAGCTCTTTGCCGGATATCGACGCTATCCTTTCTTTCTCGGCGAAGAAAAACTGCGTGCTGCGGCGCCGCTGTTTTTCCGTCGCGCCGTGTTCGGTCCACTCGGCGCGCTCTACCCAAAACTGGACTGGGCGCCGCGTGCGCTAAGGGCGAAGACGACCTTGCAGGCGATCGCCGCCTCAAGAGCCGAGGCCTACGCCGCTGCCGTGGCCATTAATCTGCCCTCCCAGGCGCGGGCGATGTTAAACCCGGAAGCCAGGGCGGCGCTCGGCGACTATCATCCGCAAAGCGTCGTCGCTGAAGCCATGGCGAAAGGAAACGGTTCTTGCCCGCTGGCCGCCGCGCAGCATGCGGATCTCCTCACCTGGTTGCCGGGCCGCATGCTGGTCAAGGTCGACCGCACGTCAATGGCCCATGGGCTAGAGGCGCGCCCGCCCATGCTTGATCACCGGCTGGTCGAATGGGCCGGTCTGTTGCCGCAGGACTTCAAGATCAAAGACGGCGAGCGCAAACGCATTTTGAAAGCGGCGCTGGCGCCGCGCCTGGGCGAAGAATTCGTCCGGCGCAGAAAGCGTGGTTTCGACATGCCGGTCTCCGCGTGGTTTCGCGCAGCCGAAAGTCCCCTTGCCGACCGCCTGCGCCGTTCGAAGGCCTGGCGCGAAAGCGGTTTTCTGGATGAACGCACCGTCGCGAACATGCTCAGCGCCCATCAAAGCGGACGCCGCGACTGGGGCCAGGAGCTGTGGACGGTCTTGATGTTCGACGCGTTCCTGCGCGCCGCCTAACCCATCTGCTTGATCGCGTGGAAGAGATCGCGATAGCGAGCGACCATTCGATGTTCGGTGAACTCAGCGGCCGCCTTGGCGGCGTTGTCCAGCCCGATCGACGTCCGCAGCGTTGCATCCCCAAGAAGCGTCGCCAGCGATCTCGCCGCGGCGGCCTCATCGCCAGGCGGATGAATAAACGGTTGGTTTCTCATTGACACCATCTGTTTAACGTCACCGACATCGACGCCGACGACGGGCAGACCGGCGGCCATCGCCTCGACAAGGCTGATTGGCATTTGCTCCGTATCGGACGTAATCATGTAAACGTCCATTTTGGCGAGGAACGGCGCCACATCCTGTTGGGCGCCGACGAACTTCACCGCCGCCTGCAGATCGCGCCGCGCCGCCTCATCCTGCAGCGCCTGCATGTCAGGTCCGCCGCCGACAATAAGAAGCCTTGCATCCGTCTCGGCGCGGGCGACATCGAAGATCCGGATCATTCGGTCAAAGCGTTTTTCCGGGCGCAACGCGCCTACCGAGCCGGCGATGAGGGAGCCCGTTGTCTCGTCAGTTTGCGCGTGGGCGAATGAGGCAATATCAACGCCGTTTGGCACCAGGTGAACCCTGCCGCATGGCGCGCCCCAGGCACGCTGAAGCAACCGGCATATCTGCGAAGACGGCGCGACAAATCCGTAGGCGTCATGCCCGGTCGCCGCGCGCGAGAACAAGATCCGCCGGGCAAGGTCGCGCCGCCATGAACGCCGGCCAAGCGCCTCGTCAGGCGAAAAGCCGTCTTCAAAATGAACATGGGGGATTTTGGTCGACCGATTGGCGAGGCGCCACTCAATCGTCCCCCAGTTCGACGTGAGAAGGAGATCGGGCGCGGCCGCGCGCAAAGCATCGGCGAACACCCGCGCATTGCGCGACGACAGAAAGCCGCCTTTCTCAACCGATACGTCGCACCGGCTATGGTTGGCGGCGCCTTCCAGCAAGGTTTCTGCGTCATAGCGCCCGTCCATCGCCGCGACGGCGTGCGTCCAGTCCGGCCCCAGCGCTTTAACGAGCGTTGCAAACCGGCGTTGCGGACCGCCGATGGCGAAGGTGGAAAACGCCCAGAAGCATTTCATTCCGCTTCTTTCGCATGATTCAGAATCGCAGCGGAGCGGAAGGCTGTCTCGTCATTGCAAGGCGCCCACCCCAAGACCCGCTTTTCTTCGCTTGTATCGATGGCGGCGCCCATACCGCGCGATTGCAGATCCCGCCAGGACGGCGCGGCGACGCCGGCGCGTCCTGCGAGCTTTTTCACCGCATATTTCAGGCATTCATCCGCATAGAGGAGATAAGCATTGGACGGATGAAACTTCAGCGGCCGGCCCGTCGCCAGGGCCAGTTCCTCGGTATAGCGCCGGGCGCTCCATCTGACATCGCCGGCGAGATTGAATGTTTTGCCAGCGATCGAATCCAATGGCGCTTCCAGGGCGGCGACGATCGCAGCCGCGACGTCCTCGACGAGTACGAACGGCAATGGATTGGCGCCGTTGTTCCATCCGATGCAGTGGGTGTCGTTTTCATATGCGCCCAGCGCCGAATGAAACGGCGACGCGCCGGCGCCGACCACGACGGCGGGACGCATGATGATGAGCGGCGCTGACGACGCTGCGCGCACGGCGCCTTCTGACAGAATCTTGGCGTAGGCGTAGTCGGCGCGTTGTTCCGGCTTTGGATCGGACGGGGACGCGGCGGTGATCATTTCGTTTTCATCGCCAAGATAAAGCGCAGCAGACGAACTGATGTAAATGAGACGCTCAACGCCCGCATCGCCTGCGGCGCGCGCGACAGTCTCGGCGCCGCTGACCATGGCGCTCACAATGGCGTCGCGGGATGCGCCGCCGCCCCCATGGGCGAGATTGACGACCTGCCTGGCGCGGCGGCACACATTCGCTACGGCGTTCGCGTCGCCGATCGACCCGCGAAAGACACCGACCCCGTCGCCATGAAACAGCGATGGCAGATTATTGACGCTGCGGCTCATAACGGCGACGCGGCGCCCCCTGGCGGTTAGCGCCGCAACAAGATGCTGACCGATAAACCCCGTGCCGCCGAATATGGCGACGTCGAAGGACGCATCCGCCGACGGCGTCGGCGTCAGCCTAGGCGCGGCAACGCGGGCGGCGCCGGCGGCGGCCTCACAGACCGACGCGAGGCGCAGCCCGGTTTCGTCCTGACAGCGCTCGCCGCGCGCGAGGCCGTGGTGAAAGGCGTCGATGCTCGCTGTCATCGATCTTGAAAATCCATCCGAAGGCGGACCAATGCGTAAAAGTTCAGCCGCGAAGCCGGCGAGCCCGCGGGCGCCGTCCGCAACAGACGATAGGCCCGCGGCGAGGTTTCTGCGGGCCATGTCGATCGGCGCTATGGCGGCGTGAGCGCGGCGTAGGCTCACCCGGCCTTCGAAGATGTCGGCGTCTATGACGCCGTCGTCACACAACACCGATATCGTCCAGCTGGGAAACGCCGCGCCGAGCACGAGCCTCGCCTGCGCGTTCCCGGATCGGCAGCCAAGATCCATCGTCCAGTCGGTGACAAGCTCAATTCCGTCGGCGGGCCGACGCACCGGACCGGGGATCGCGTCAACTTTTTCTATTGGACCCAGCAACGCCTCTATCTGGGAGAGCGGGTGTACAGCCTGTTCCAGAAGCAGGTTAAGCGGGCTGTTGAACATCCAATGCCCGAACTGGCGGGCTTTGAGCTGTCGCAATGGCGCCGCATAGCGCATCTGAACCTGCCGCGCAGGACCGCACCTTCCCGATTGCAGAAATTTGCGCAGCCGCACGAATGCGGGGTGATGTACAAAATTGTGATTGACGGACAGAGACACGCCGCTTGCCGCCGCAGCCTCGAGCATCCGCCGGCACGCCTCAGCCGTCGCCGCCATCGGTTTTTCAACCAGCACGTCGACGCCTGCATCTAGCAGCGGAATAACCGTTTCGGCGTGCAGGCCCGGCGGCGTCAGCACATGGGCGGCGTCCGGTTTGGCGTCGGCCAACAGGGCTTCAATCGAGGGGAATGTTGTCGCCCCGCCGGCGGCTCGCGCCAGCGCTGCCGCCGCGCTTGTCGACGGATCCACGACAGCCGAAAGGCGCACGTCGCGGCGACGCCGCAACGCGTTGACATGGGCCGAAGCGATGAACCCCGCGCCGATGATTGCTGTTTCGCGCATCGCTGTTTCCGAAACCGGTTAATGTCGACTGCTTCCGGTCGAAAACGATTCAAGAAAACTGCCAATAACAGGGTTAACGCCGAATGCCGTCGAGCAGCGCCTAGCCCGCCTCGGCGAGTATGTCCGTATAGAGTTCTTCCGGCGCCGGCTCCGGACTCGCCTGGGCAAAATCAGCGGCCTCTTTCACAATCGCCTTGATTTCCTTGTCGATCGCTTTCAGCGCATCCTCATCGGCGAAGCCGGCGTCGAAAATCCGTTGTTCGCAGCGTTTTAGAGGATCATTGTGCTCCCGGACGTCGTCGACTTCCTCGCGCGTGCGGTACTTGGCCGGGTCGGACATGGAATGGCCGCGATAGCGGTAGGTTTTCATCTCAAGAACGTAGGGCCCTTCGCCGGAACGGGCATGATCGACCGCCTGACGGCCGGCTTCGCGCACCGCCAGAACGTCCATGCCGTCCACTTCCATACCAGGGATGCCGAAAGAAGCGCCGCGGCGATAGAGATGCGTTTCAGAATGGGACCGCTTCACGCTGGTTCCCATGGCGTACTGATTGTTTTCGATGATAAAGACCACAGGCAGCTTCCACAGCTGGGCCATGTTCATGGCCTCAAACACCTGACCCTGATTTGACGCGCCGTCGCCGAAATAGGTGAAGCTGACATTGTCGTTGCCGCGATATTTGTTGGCGAAGGCGAGGCCCGCGCCGAGCGGGATTTGCGCGCCGACAATGCCGTGGCCGCCATAGAACTCCTTTTCTTTGGAGAACATGTGCATGGAGCCGCCCTTGCCTTTTGAATAGCCCCCTTCGCGGCCCGTCAGCTCCGCCATCACGCCTTTGGGATCCATGTCGCAGGCGAGCATGTGTCCGTGATCCCGGTAGCCGGTGATCACCTGATCGCCTTCTTGCTTGACCGCCTCCATGCCGACGACGACCGCTTCCTGACCGATATAGAGGTGGCAGAACCCGCCGATCAGTCCCATGCCGTAAAGCTGGCCGGCGCGCTCCTCAAACCGTCGGATGAGCAGCATGTCGTAGTAGTATTTGAGAAGTTCTTCCTTCGTCGCCGAGAGGTTCGATTGTTTCTGGTCGTCCGCCATAGCCCCATTCCGTCGCAAGCTCCGGAACGTCTTAAGGATTTGAAGGCGGCGGGGCAAGCTGAGGAACGCCGGGCCCCGGGAGCGCAACGCGTTTCTTCCGGCGCGGGAAAGGCGAAATGCGGCTATTGCGCCTCGAGCGCGCGCTCAAGTTCCTGCTGCGAGATCACAACGTCGCCTTCCCGCACATAGCCCAGGATCGCCCGGATTCTCTCATCGGCGAGATCGGGATCCAGAGACCGAGAGCTGAGCTGATCGGCGCGCCGTTCAAGCTCGATGCGCCGGGCCCGGACCGCATCAACGTCGGCGGCCTTGGCGTCGACTTCCTCCTTCAGCGCGGCGAGCGCGCCAAACCCGGAATCACCCGCGGCGGCGTTGTAGATAAAAACAGCCGCCCAACACAAAATGAGGGCCGGCATGGCGATGTCGATCAAAAACCGTTTTCGAAACACTCTGCGAACACAAGCAACTGCCGAATCGACAAGAATCGATGTTGGTTAATGAATTGTTAACGTGCAGCCTCAAGGTCGAGCGCCAGCGTCTGGTCGCATCTTTTATCCACAGGCGCGCCGTCGATCTGAGCGAAACCGTATTTGGCGTAGAGCCCGATGGCCTCCTCCATGATGCGTTTGGTGTTAAGCTCCATACGAGCAAACCCGATTGTGCGGGCGCGCGCTATGGCGTGCTTGAGAAGTCGGGCGCCGTATCCGCGGCCGCGATACCGCGGAATAAGGTACATCTTGCGAAGCTCGCAAACTGCCGACGAAAGTGGTGCAAACCCCACCGTTCCGATGATATCGCCGTCGGCCGTTTCCAGAACGGCGAACATGCCGTTTCGATAATACCCTTCTATGTCGCCGAGGTCTCTGTCGGTCGTCTTCGGCGCCGGCTCGATTTCGTATTCGTCAAGCACTGCAAAGACGAGGGCGCGAACAGCGTCCTGATCGTCGTTCGTCGCCGGGCGGATTTGCGGTCCGGTCATTTCAGGAACGCAAAACCCGACTTGCCGGCGTAGACGCCCGTATCGTCGAGCTCGTCTTCGATACGCAGAAGCTGGTTGTATTTCGCAAGACGGTCCGACCGGGCGAGCGAGCCGGTTTTGATCTGGCCGCAATTGGTCGCAACGGCGAGGTCGGCGATGGTGGAATCTTCCGTCTCGCCGGAGCGATGCGACATGACAGCGGTGTACCCCGCTTTGTGCGCCGTGTTCACGGCGTTCAGCGTTTCGGTCAGCGTACCGATTTGGTTGACCTTGATCAGAATGGAATTAGCGCAGCCTTTTTCGATACCGTCGCGCAGGCGCGCTTCATTGGTGACGAAAAGATCGTCGCCCACAAGCTGGCATTTGTCGCCGACCGCTTCGGTCAGCGCGCGCCATCCGTCCCAATCGTCCTCGTCCATGCCGTCCTCGATGGAGACAATCGGATAGCGCGCCACAAGATCGGCAAGGTATGCGGCCATCTCATCGCTGCCGAGCGACTTGCCCTCGCCCTCCAGTTCATACTTTCCGTTTTTGAAGAACTCCGTCGAGGCCGCATCGAGCGCGATAAAGACCTCGTCGCCCGGACGATAGCCCGCTTTCTCGATCGATTTCATGATGAAACCGAGCGCTTCGTCGGTCGACGACAGGCCGGGCGCAAAGCCGCCCTCGTCGCCGACATTGGTGTTGTGGCCGGCGTCTTTGAGTTCCTTTTTCAATGTGTGAAAGATTTCCGCGCCGGCGCGCAGGGCCTCGGAAAAGCTGGGCAGCCCAAGCGGCATGACCATGAATTCCTGGATGTCGATGGGATTGTCGGCGTGCGCGCCGCCATTGACGATGTTCATCATCGGCGCCGGCAGCGTTCGCGCCGCCACGCCGCCGACGTAATTGTGTAAGGGCAGCGACGCCGCATCGGCGGCGGCCTTTGCGACAGCGAGCGAGACGCCGAGAATGGCGTTGGCGCCGAGCCGGGATTTGTTGTCCGTCCCGTCGAGCTCGATCATGGTCTGATCGATGAGGGTCTGTTCTTCGGCCTCAAATCCGGAAAGAGCATCGAAGATCTCGCCGTTGACCGCCTCCACCGCGCGTTGCACCCCCTTGCCGCCGTAGCGATCGCCGCCGTCGCGGAGCTCGTGGGCCTCATGGGCGCCTGTGGAGGCGCCGGAAGGAACGCCTGCGCGTCCGAAGGAGCCCTCTTCCAAGGTGACCTCAACTTCCACGGTCGGATTGCCGCGGCTGTCGAGGATCTCTCGCGCGTAAATGTCAGCGATCGCCGTCATGAAAAATCTCCCAAGTTGAAGAGGATGCGCCAGGATGCGCGCGGCGCTTCTATAACGGGGGATTAAGGTCCGCGGCAAGACGGCATCCGACGCGTTCCGCGCGCACTAGTTCTTGTCTATCCGCCTTCCGTCGGGGGAGGATCCGTTCAGCGGCGTTGTTCGACGCGGCGGACGGGCGGTTGGACGCGCCGGCGGCGGCGAAGCCTGCGGCGGCGGCGCAGCAGGCGGCGCAATGGGCGGAGCGGCCCCGATGCCCCCGCCTCCACGGCCGCGCCGGTCGTAATGGCGACGGCTGCGTCCGTAATAGTAGCGATCATAGTAGTAGGGATTGCGGTAGCCGCCTCGATAGTGGAGCCCATAGGCGTAGCCGAATTGCGGCCGCCAATAGCCGTAATGGCCGCGCCAGGCGCCGCTGTAAGCGTAGGCCGATCCGGTCGGCCGCGCCGCGGGATAAGCGTCGGCGAAACACACGCTGGCCCGCTCCTCGCAAACCATGCGGCATTGTCGCTGCGGGTCGCCGTCAAGCGGCCCGGCCGCAACCGTCTCGCATTGCTGGTAACAGGCGCCCGCCGCCTCGTCGCATGCGCGGAACGCCGTTTCGTAAGGGTAAACGCAACCTGCCGCGATAAGCGCGCCGCCCGCGAGGACGGCAGTTCTCCAGACCATAGGCCCCTCGTATCGTCGCCCCCCGGCGACAGAAGAGAGGGTAGCCCGACCGGGCCAAAAAGCAAACGCCGCGCGAAATCCGCGCGGCGTTCAAGCCGGTTCCGGGGATTGGCGCGACGCCCTAGTCGTCTTGGGGCTCCAGCACTTGGCGACCGCGGTATTTGCCGGTTTTCAGGTCGATATGGTGGGGTCGGCGCAGTTCGCCGGACTCTTTGTCTTCGATATAGGTCGCAGCGCCCAGTTTGTCGTGGCTGCGGCGCATGCCGCGCTTGGACGCGGTGATTTTACTCTTCGGGACGGCCATGTGAGACGCCTTTCAAATCCTCTCGCGCGCCGGTCAATGGGCGCAGCGCTGTTCAGAGCGGCGTGCTCTAAGCCATCAGGACAGGCTTTTCAAGGCCGAAATCAGGAAAACGCCTCGAGAAAGGCCGGATTCCGCTCCGTCGCCGGACGGGGCCGGGCGTCGCGTTCAAACAGCTCAGGAATGCAGCCGGGAGCGATGGGTGGCCAGGTATTCACGCGCCTGACGCTGCGCCTCGGCGACCTCTTCGGCGGACATTTCGTTGGCCAGCTCCGCGCGATAGGCCCGCGCCTCGAGATTGCCCTGCATCGCTGCGAGGTTGAACCATTTGTGCGCCGTGACGAGATCAAACTCGCCGGTCTCCGCGCCAGTCGAAGCCGCCAGCCCCAACCGATACATTTCTTCGCCGCTCAAAATCGGCTCGGCGTCTTCAACGGCTTTCGCTGAGAAAGTCATGGTCATTCTTGCGCCCCTTGCTTGAAAAGCCCCTGCTGTCTTCTCCGCCGCGCCGTCGCAGCGAGAGGTTAACCATGACAAGGATGAAAGGAAGCAGAATAATATCGGGTTAACGACGCCTTATCACTTCGTTTACGAAGCAATAAGATTTCGTTAACCGCACATGTCTTTCGTCAGTATGCGACTTTTCTTTGCGAATGCCTAGTTAATGTCGGCGTCTGCGACTTTCTCGAGCTTCTGAAAATCGCTCATCCCGCAAGAACCGACCGTAAAGCCCGACGAATTGTCGACGACGCGAATAATTTCACCGCGGCATAAGCTCGACAACGATGTCGTGTATTCAAGGCGGTTAAATGTCGAGTCAGCGCCGTTGCAGCTCGAAGAGAGCTCTGCAAGATAGTAATTATTGGACCCGACTTCGATCAGGAAGTTACGCTCATCAAGCGGCTTGATCTGATCAATCGCCCGCAACTGCAAACAATTCGTCACGTCGCCGGTCTTTTCGAACTCAGCGAGCTTCGCCGCTGTTGCTTCGCTGATTTCGTAGCCGCCACCCGTGGCGCAGGCCGTCACGGCCGCCGCGGCCGTCGCCAGAAAAAACGCTCTTTCAATCATGTGTCCCTCCATGCGCCCAAGCCGAGCGAAAGCGTAGGACTTTCGTATCGACGCCGCAACCGGCCTGACCGTCAATTGCGGCGTCGCCCATCACATCTGCGCGACAATCAGAGCTGGTAACCAGGCGTCGAACCGGCGATTTCCTGCTCTTCGGCGCTCATTTCCGCTTCAACACCGCCAAATAACGGGGTCGACAGGTACCGCTCGCCCGTATCCGGCAGCATGCAGAGGATTGTTGAGCCCTTGGCCGCCTTTTCCGCCGTCATCATGGCGCCCGCAAAGGTTGAGCCGCCGGAAATGCCGGTGAAAATCCCCTCTTTCTGCGCCAGCGCCTGCGACCAGCGAATGCCGTCTTCGTGCGGGGTTTTGACAACTTCGTCGATGACATCATTGTCGACCGCTTCAGAGGTAATCAGCGGGATAAAGTCCGGGCTCCATCCCTGGATCGGGTGAGGCGTCCACGCCGGATGTGATCCAGCGGGGCTGCCGTCGGTGTTGCGCTCTTGTCCTTCGCCGCTGGACAGCATCGCCGCGCCCGGCGGTTCGCAGACAATGATCTTCGTGTCGGGGCTTTCCTTTTTCAACACGCGCGAAACGCCCGTCAGCGTGCCGCCGGTGCCGAACCCCGTCACCCAATAATCAAGCTTCTCGCCCTTAAAGGCTTCGACGATTTCAGGACCGGTTGTGCGTTCGTGCATGTCAGGGTTCGCCGCGTTTTCAAACTGGCGGGTCAAAAACCAACCGTGCTTTTCCGCAAGCTCTTTGGCCTTCTCCACCATCCCTGTGCCTTTTTCTTCCTTCGGCGTCAGGATGACTTTCGCGCCGAGAAAGCGCATCAGCTTTCGTCTTTCTACGGAGAATGTTTCCGCCATGGTGACGACTAGCGGATAACCCTTGGCTGCGCATACCATGGCGAGACCGATGCCGGTATTGCCTGAGGTCGCCTCAATCACCGTCTGTCCCGGTTTCAGGTCGCCGGATTTTTCCGCCGCTTCGATCACGCCCAGCGCCAGGCGGTCTTTGACAGAGCCGAGCGGATTGAAGGCTTCGAATTTTACATAGAGATTGATCCCGTCGGGCGCGAGCCGGTTGATCCGGATCACCGGCGTATTGCCGACCGTCCCAAGAATATTGTCGTGTTTCATGTGTCTCTCCAATAAACAAGGCGGTGTCTCTAGCGCTGAAGCGTTGTGCGCGTCCACTCACCCCATCGCACCAGAAAAGCGGTTCGCCGTGATCACGAGATTGCGAACAGCGCCGCGGCTACTCGACGCCCAGCTTTTTCTTCAGAATTTCATTGACCGCTTGCGGGTTCGCCTTGCCGCCCGAAGCTTTCATCACCTGACCGACAAACCAGCCCATGGTTTTCGGTTTTTCCTTGACCTGTTCGACCTGTTTCGGATTGGCCGCAATGATCTCATCGACGATGGCCTCAATGGCGCCCGTGTCGGTGACCTGTTTGAGGCCGCGTTTTTCAACGATATCCGCCGGATCGCCGTCTTCCTCGCCTTCAAAGATCAGGGCGAAGACGTCCTTGGCGATCTTTCCGGAAATGGTGCCGTCTTTGATCAGGTCGATCAGCGAGCCCAATTGCGATGCGCTGACCGGGGACGCGTCAACGTCTTTGCCCGCCTTGTTGAGCGCGCCGAACAATTCGCCCGTGACCCAGTTGGCGGCGAGCTTGCCGTCGCGGCCGCCGGCGACTTCTTCAAAGTAGGCGGCTTTTTCCTTGTCCGCCGCCAGCACCAGCGCGTCATAAGCGGAAAGCCCGTACTCGTCCATGAAGCGGTGCTTCTTCTGGTCCGGCAGCTCCGGCAGCGACGCCTTAATCTCGTCGACCCATTCCTGGGCGAAGGTCAGCGGCAACAGATCGGGGTCCGGGAAATAGCGATAGTCATGGGCGTCTTCTTTCGACCGCATGGTCCGGGTCTCGCCGGTCTTGGGATCGAACAGACGGGTTTCCTGATCGATCGTTCCGCCGTTTTCCAGGATTTCGATCTGGCGGCGGGCTTCATAGTCGATCACCTGGCGGGTAAAGCGGATCGAATTGACGTTTTTGGTTTCCGTACGCGTGCCGAAAGGCTCGCCCGGACGACGCACGGAGACGTTGACGTCAGCGCGCATGGAGCCTTCTTCCATATTGCCGTCGCAGGTGCCGAGATACCGAACGATTGTGCGCACTTTGGAAAAGTACGCCGCGCCCTCCTCGGCTGATCGCATGTCGGGCTTGGAGACGATTTCCATCAGCGCGACGCCGGACCGGTTGAGATCGACATAGGATTCATTGGGCGCCAAGTCGTGAATCGACTTGCCCGCATCCTGCTCCAGATGCAGGCGCTCGATGCCGACGGTGATGGTCTCGCCGCCGTCAAGCTCAACTTCGATTTCGCCTTCCCCGACGATCGGGTCCTTGTATTGGGAAATCTGATAGCCCTGGGGCAGATCAGGATAGAAATAGTTCTTTCGGTCGAACCGCGACCAGGTGTTGATTTTCGCGTTAAGCCCGAGCCCGGTGCGGATCGCCTGTTCCACGCAAAAGCGGTTGATAACGGGCAGCATTCCGGGCATCGCCGCGTCGACCAGCGAGACATTCTCATTGGGCCCTGCGCCATATTCAGCGCTGGCCCCGGAAAAGAGCTTTGATTTGGAGGCCACCTGCGCATGCACTTCGAGGCCCACCACGACTTCCCAGTCGCCGGTTGATCCCTGCAGCAGTTTGCGCGGTTCCGTCATCGCTCAGTCCTTCGCTCGTGTTCGGAGGGATAAAGCCCATTGCGGACGCGCTGACAAGCGGCGCCTAACAAGAGCAGGCGCCAAAGCCGATTGCAGGCGTCGCCCAGCGCCGGTACCAGATCATTGTCTGTAGTCCTTACGCACCGGAGCTGCCCCCATGATTCCCCTCGTCAGTGATACCGCCCAGCAAGACGACGGCCCGGTGACGCCGGCGCACCCCAAGCGATATGACATGCCGGCGCCAGCGCCGCTCGGGGATCTAGAACTGTTCACCGCAGGGCACCCCTTCGACGCCTATCGCGAAATGCGCGACAGCGCGCCGGTCTGTTGGGTTGAAGAAAACTATCCATCTTTTCAGGGGCCCGGCTTCTGGGCGGTGACCCGCTACGACGATGTCCGCACCGTCGACCTCGATCCGGAGACGTTCTCGTCCCAGCGCGGCGGCATCAACATTTCCTACGGAGCGCCGGAAACCCGCCACCCGCAGCTCTTCGCTGCGGCCATGAACACGATGATTTGCCTCGATCAGCCGTTTCATTTGCCCTTGCGCCGCGAACACATGCCGTTCTTCACGCCGGCCTATACCCGATCCCTGCAACAGGCGGTGGAAACAAAAATCGACGCCCTGCTCGACAGTCTCGAAGACGAAGGCCCGACAGTCGACATGGTCAAACAGTTCTCCGCAGAGCTCCCGCTCTACACATTGTGCGAAATGTTGGGCGTCGCGGAAGCGGACCGGCCGCGCCTCATCGAGTGGATGCATCATCTGGAGCTCGCGCAGGACACGATCGCGCGCAAAAACCTCGGCGAAATCGATCCGGCGCAGATCATGGCGTTCATGACCGCCATGAACGAGCTCTTCGAATATGGGCGCGAGGTGCTTTATGAGCGTCGCAAGGCGCCGCGCGAGGATCTTCTCTCCGCCATCGCCAACGCCGCCGTCGAAGGCGAGCCTTTGTCAGAACCCTTCCTTGACGGCTCATGGCTGCTCATCGTCTTTGCGGGGAACGACACGACCCGCAATACGCTCTCCGGTACAATGAAATTGCTGACGGAATTTCCCGATCAGAAACAAAAACTCATCGACGATCCCGACCTAACCCCGGGCATGGTCGACGAAGCGATCCGCATGGTTTCTCCGGTGATTTATATGCGGCGCACGGCAACGCGGGATGCGGAAATCGCCGAGCAAAAAATCGCCGAGGGCGAAAAAGTCGTCATGTATTACGGCGCCGCCAATCGCGATTCTTCGGTCTTTGCCGATCCCGATCGCTTCGATATCGAGCGCGCCAATGCAAAGGACCATATCGCCTTCGGCATGGGTCCCCATGTGTGCCTCGGCAAGCGCACGGCCAACATGCAGCTCGATGCGGCGTATCGAAAAATCCTTGCGCGCTTTCCGAACATCACATGGACCGGCGACATTGACATTGCGCCGAACAACTTCGTCCATGCAATTTCCCGGTTAGAGGTCAGCCTCAACGGCTAAGCGACTACCCTCCGCCGTTTTTTCTCTCGCGAGCGCGCGGTCGATCACCCGGCGGACGGCGGCGTGGACGCGTCTGGGGTATTGTCCTTCAAGGTAATGCGTGCCGCCGGGAACGATGTCGAGCAATCCGCGCGAAACCTCGCTCAAGCTATCATAGAGCTTTTCTGAATTCGACCGCGGCACCATGCCGTCGAAGTCGCCGTGAATGACCTCAACCGGGCCGTGATAGCCTTTCAACCGGTCCAGCAGCGGGCCGATTTGCGCGCGTCGCCCGGCGATTTCTGCACGGACTTTTTGCCACCGGTTCGGCACATATTCTTCAAAACGCGCGTCGCCGCCAATGCGCTCCAGCGTCTTGGCGTAATCGTGAGGTTCATCGATGAGCGCGGCGCAGGTCAGAGCGCCTTTGACGGCGTCCGGAAAGTCAAGCGCCGCTTTCAGCGCAAGCTCGCCGCCGTAAGAGACGCCCATGGTGACGACTTTCTTGTCGCCGAAGGCGCCGCCGGGGAGGAACGGTTTGATCGCCGCGACCTGTTCGTTGAAATCGGTCACCGCTTCCTTGTCGCCTTTCGCAAAACCCGGCCGCGTGATGACGACTACGTCAATATCGGGCGGCGCGACGCGCAAAAAACGCTGATAAATAAATTTATTGCTCGGCGTGCCCGTGAAAACGAATAGCCGCCAGTCGCCCTGCGCCTCGGCGTGATAGGCGTCGAGCTTTACCGGCGTCGACAAAGGCGCTGTGTAGTATATCTCGTGATATTGCCGCGCCATCTCGTCCTTCGGCTGGTTGGGACGACGGGATTATAGCCGGTTGTGCGTGTGGCTTGTCAAAACTTCTGATTGGTCGAGGCATATTCCGTCTCCCAGCCGCTCATCCCGGCGAAAGCCCCGCCTGCCTCTTCAGTATGCGGCGGCAAACAAACCTATCATCACCCGCTCATCCCGGAAGCCTCATTTTCCGACATCTTTGATGTCGTTGAAAATGGGCGCTATCCGGGATCCATGGCGGCAACCGCTCGTTCCGACTTCTGGATCCCCGCTTTCGCGGGGATGAGCGGGAATGAGGTATTAGGATTGCGGCAGTCTGAAAATTCCTACCCCCCAATTCGAAGTGGGCCGAAACCGAGGGGACCTGCGTTCGCAGCAATCCACACATAAGCAAGCCGACCGCGCCTGGGGGAGAAGATCGCGGCCGGCCTACGACGCCTGATCAAGAACGCGATCACACTGCGGCGTCATATCTTTTTAAAGAGCGTCTTTAGTGGCGCTTTTTGATGACCACGCCGTGCTTGTTGCGGAATTGCTTGCTTTTATGAACGCCGTGGTGACGGAACCGGCGGTCATGAATTCCATGATGGCGGAAGCTGCGGTGATGAAATCCACGCTTTCCGTAGTAGCCGCGGTGGAACCGGTGGCTGCGATGAAATCCGTGCCGGCCGTAATAGCCGCCGCGGTGAAACCCGCGCCGAGAGTGATAGCGCACATCGGTGTAGAGATCCGCCGATAACGCCGCGCTGTCTTGGTATCCAAGTTCAATAACGGCGGGCGCCAGCGTTTTCGCCGACGCATTGGCCGGCGCAAAGAGAACGACGCCCGCAGCCGCTATCGCCGTAATCACGAAGGGTCGAATGGTCATGCTCTGCTCCTTTTTCGTCTCTGGAGCAAAGATGCGGGTCCCGCCGCTCACGTTCAAACAACAAGCGCGTTATGAGTGTTTCGGTTTTCCGTGAACGCCTAAGGGCGTGATGCAAAAAATCCGCATCACTCCGCCTTTCGTGACAACCATTTCTTCATCCTGAGGAGCAAGCCGAGGGCTTGCGTCTCGAAGGACGAAGAAATGGGTGATTTGAATTCAAATCACCAGAATAAAGTGATGCGGATTCTTTGAATCACGCTCTACGCCCACCACGTCTCCGGCGTCGCGGTAAAGCCCGCTGCCTGCTCAAGGGCGTACATGCCTTTGAACATGGTCTCTTCGTCAAACGGTTTGGCGAGCAATTGCAGGCCCAGCGGCAGGCCCTGCTTGTCGAGACCCGCCGGCACGGAGGCGCCGGGCAGGCCTGCAAGGTTGGCCGTCACGGTGAAGACATCGTTCAGATACATCTGCACCGGATCTTTCATCTTGTCGCCGAGTGCGAACGCCGCCGACGGCGCGGACGGCGTCAGAATCAGATCCACCGACTTGTACGCTTCAAGAAGTTCATCAAAAATCCGCTTACGCACCTTTTGCGCGCGCAGGTAATAGGCATCGTAATACCCGGCCGAAAGAACATAGGTGCCGATCAGCACCCGGCGCTTCACCTCGTCTCCAAAGCCTTCGGCCCGCGTTTCCTCATACATCGACAGGATGTCGGAATAGTCTTTCGCGCGATGGCCGTATTTCACGCCGTCATAGCGGGCGAGATTGGACGAGGCTTCCGCCGGGGCGACGATGTAATAGACCGGCAGCGCGTATTTCGTCAGCGGCAGCGAAATATCGACAATCTCGCAGCCCGCGTCCTTCATCCATTCGATGCCCTGCGCCCACAGGGTCTCGATTTCCGCCGGCATGCCGTCGAGACGGTATTCCTTCGGCACCCCGATCTTCAGCCCCTTGACCGATTGGCCGAGCGCGGCTTCGTAATCGGGCACAGGCGCATCGATCGATGTTGAATCTTTCGGATCATGGCCGGCCATAGACTTCAACATGACCGCGGCGTCGCGCACGTCCCGGGTAATGGGCCCGGCCTGATCCAGTGACGACGCGAACGCGACAATGCCCCAGCGCGAGACGCGGCCATAGGTTGGTTTGACGCCCACGGTCGCGGTGAGCGAGGCCGGCTGGCGGATCGACCCGCCGGTGTCCGTCGCTGTGGCGCCGGCGCAAAGCCGCGCGGAAACGGACGCAGACGAGCCCCCAGACGAGCCGCCCGGCGAGAGCTTGGCGTCGGAGCCTTCCGCCCGCCACGGATTGATCACCGGCCCGTAAAAGCTCGTTTCGTTGGACGAGCCCATAGCGAACTCGTCCATGTTGAGTTTGCCGAGCATCACCGCGCCGTCGCGCCAGAGCTGGCTCGTGACGGTCGACTCATACTTGGGATGAAAGCCGTCGAGAATGTGCGAGCCGGCGGTCGTCAGCACATCTTCCGTACAGAACAGGTCCTTGATCCCGAGGGGAACGCCTTCGAGCGCTCCGCCCTCGCCGCGGCCGAGTTTGTCGTCGGACGCTTTCGCCATGTTGCGGGCCTTGTCCGCGGTCACAGACACAAACGCGTTGAGATCGCCGGCGGCGTCAATGCGGGACAGATAGGCGTCCGTCGCTTCCAGGGAGGAAACAGACTTCGCCTTCAGCGCGTCGCGCAATGCGGCGAGGGAAAGATCGGCGGGATTGGTCATTTACTCCACCACCTTCGGCACGACGAAAAAATTGTCTTCCGACTTCGGCGCATTCGCGACGACGCGGTCGGGCTGCCCGCCGCCGGTCGGCCCCTCTTGGAGGACGTCGTCGCGCATCGGCAGCGACACGTCGACGGTCGACGCCATCGCCTCGACCCCTTCGATGTCGACTTCGTTCAACTGTTCGATCCAATCGAGGATGCCGGACAGCTCCTGGGCCAGCGGCTCAAGACGCTGTTCGGGCTCCGCGATGCGGGCGAGACGGGCGACCTTGCGGACAGTTTCTTTATCGATGCTCATGAGGCGCGGCTTTCATTAATCGGCGCTGGCCTATCAACGGGCGCCCGCCGGCGCAAGAGGCGTGTCCGCCGCGACGCCGTCCGGGCCCTTGACCGACCATGATATCCTGCCGCCCCATGGCGAACGAATTTCTCCAGCAAGCGGCCGGTTTCGGGACGCGCGGCGCCCTCTTCGGCCTCGATCTCGGCGAAAAAACCATCGGCGTCGCCGTATGCGATCCGGACCGCGTCGTCGCGACGCCGGTTGAAACCATTCGCCGGACAAAATTTACAGCGGACGCAGCGCGCCTCGCTGAGCTCGCCGGCGAGCGCGGGATCGTCGGCATTGTCATGGGGCTGCCGCTTAACATGGATGGATCCGAAGGGCCGAGCGCCCAGAGGGCCCGCGCATTTGCGCGCAACCTGCCGAAGGTGCTGGACCTGCCCGTCGCTTTTTGGGACGAGCGTCTGTCGACGGCGGCGATGGAGCGCGAGTTAATCGCGCTCGATACCTCCCGCAAAAAGCGCTCGGAGAAAATCGACGAGTCGGCGGCTGCATTTATTCTGCAGGGCGCAATCGATCGTTTGTCTCAGTGACATCCGGCGCTTCGCAGGCCAGCGCTGACGCGGGTTTCAGCGATCACGTTGAAAATCCGAGCAGGTAATCATACGGTCCCGGCCAGTACGTTTCAGAGCCTTGGCGAACCGGCGGGAACCGATGCGGCGCGCTCCGCCGAACCAGCCGACGAAGGAATCAAGTCGACGCCGCAGCGACAAAAGACCATGAAAGCAAGAACGCTGCGACACCTCATCATCGGCCTGTTGATGGCGACCGGCATTTTTCACCTGGCCGTGGCGCTCTTGGACGGCGGCGACGGGCGCGCCCTGGGTCTTACGGCTTTCGGACTGATTTACATCGGGCTCAGCTTTTACGTCCGCTCCGATGTCAAGGACGGCTCCAAAAACCATAGCCGCAACGCCATCATCGCAACATTGATCGCCTGCGCCGCGGGATTGGGATTGGGCGGCGCCCATTACCTGCAGAACGGCGGTCCGATGGCGCTGCCCATCATGTTCCTGATCGACATCGTCATCATCGCCGCCGGCGGATGGTGGCTGATGAAAACCACCGCCAAATCGTAAACCGCCGTTGCAGCCGCGCGCGGTCGGTTCTATAGGTCCGGACCGATGAGCGTTCGTCCGACGATGCCGGAAGAGTTATTGGCCGCGAAGCGGTTGCTCGCCGTTTCCGATCTGTCGGACTCCGACATTCACTACATCCTCGATCTCGCCGAACATTACGCCGGTTTCGTGCAGCGCTCGGCGCCGGCGCCGAAACGCTTGGCGGGCAAAACGCAGATCAACCTGTTCTTTGAAGACTCAACCCGCACCAACTTGTCGTTCGAGCTTGCGGGCGTGAAGCTCGGCGCCGATATCATCAACGTGCCTGTGTCGGCCTCATCGATCCATAAGGGCGAAAGCCTGGTCGACACCGCGCAAACCATGGCCGCCATGGGCGCGGACGTGATGGTGGTTCGGGCCAGGGAAGAAGCGTTGCACAGCACCCTGGACAAGGTTCTCAATTGCGCTGTCGTCAACGGCGGCGCCGGCGCAAAGGAGCACCCCACTCAGGCGCTGCTCGACGCAGCGACGATCCGCGCCGAATTCGGCGACATCGAGGGCCGCGTGATCGCCGTCTGCGGCGATGTCAAGCATTCCAGGGTCGCCGGCTCGAATGCGCATCTGTTGTCTCGCCTCGGCGCGGAGGTCCGCTTCGTCGGCCCTGCGCATCTGATGCCCGCCGACGATCAGTTTACGAATATTCCAAGGATCGACAATCTGAAGGACGGCCTCGACGGCGCCGACATCGCCATGGCGCTGCGCATGCAGTTCGAACGGATGGGCGACGACGCCGGAACCGCGGCGCGCGGCTATTATGAGGAATTCGGGCTGACTCATGACACCATCAAACTGGCCAAACCGCATGCGCGGGTGATGCATCCGGGGCCCATGAACCGAGGCGTGGAAATTGACGGCGCCCTCGCAGACGACAAAGAACTGTCGCTGATTCTGCGCCAGGTTTTCTACGGCGTGCCGACGCGCATGGCGTGTCTTGACGCGTTGCTGACGCGAGGCGAGTGATGGACGTTCTGTTTCCGCTCATCCTCGGCTATCTGCTCGGATCGGTTCCGTTCGGGCTGGTGATCACCAAGGCCGCCGGGCTCGGCGACATCCGCGAAATCGGGTCCGGCAACATCGGGGCAACGAATGTCTTGCGCACCGGCCGCAAAGATCTCGCCGCGGCCACGCTGCTGCTCGACGGCGGCAAAGGGGCGATCGCTGTCGGCGTCGCCTATTTGCTCGGATGGCGTCCTGAGATCGCCGGCGCAGCAGCCTTTTTGGGCCATTGTTTTCCGGTCTGGCTCGGCTTCAAGGGCGGCAAGGGCGTGGCGACATTTCTCGGCACGCTGTTTGCGCTGCATTTTCCCGCGGGCCTTTTCGCAGCGGCCACATGGTTGGGCGTTGCATACATGTTTCGATTCTCTTCGCTTTCGGCGCTGATGGCGGCGGCGGCGAGCCCTCTTGTTTTCTTTACGATGGGCAAAATCCCGTTCGCATTTGCCGCGCTTTTTATGGCCGTGCTCATCTTTATCCGACATCAAGCGAATATTGCGCGGCTATTGTCGGGGTCCGAGCCAAAGATTGGCGGAAAGAAGGCCGCGTCGAATGCGGGCGCTTGATGAGGCGCAGCGACTGGACTGGCTGCAACTTATCCGCACCCCAACCATCGGTCCGATCACGTTTCATCGGCTGATCGCCCGTTTTGGGTCTGCCGCGGCGGCGCTGGAGGCGCTGCCCGAATTCTCAAGACGGGCGGGCCGCGCGAAACCGTTGAAGGCCGCCGACCGCGCAGCAGCGCAAAAAGAGCTGGAATCGGCGCAACGAACCGGCGTTGAGATTATCGCCTATTGCGAAGACGCGTATCCGCGAGCGCTCAAAGCGATTGCCGATCCGCCGCCGCTGATGTTCGTTCGCGGGCACGCAACGCTGTTTGAAAAACCCGCCATCGCGATCATCGGCGCCCGAAACGCGTCCGGCGTCGGACGGAAAATCGCGCGCAACCTCGCGGCGGACTTAGGGGCGGCCGGCGTCATCGTCGTGTCTGGGCTCGCGCGGGGCGTCGACGGCGCCGCGCACGCCGCAGCGCTCGAAACCGGAACCGTCGCCGTCGTCGCTGGGGGCGTCGACATTGTCTATCCGCCGGAACATGACGAACTGACGGCGTCGATCGCGCGCGAAGGCGCGGTCGTATCGGAATGCCCGATGGGCTATCGCCCCACAGCGCGGGACTTTCCGAAACGCAACCGGTTGATTTCCGGGTTGTCCCACGGCGTCGTGGTCGTCGAGGCCGCGGCTCGTTCGGGCACCCTCATCACCGCCCGCTTCGCCCTTGAACAGGGGCGCGAAGTTTTCGCGGTGCCCGGATCTCCGCTTGATCCGCGATGCCAGGGCGCCAACCAGTTGCTGCGCCAGGGAGCGACGCTGGTGGAAACCGCGCAGGATATTCTCAACGTCCTCAACGAACAGATGCGCAACGCGCGCGAGGACACCCGCGATCTGTTCGACTGGAACCGCGAAGAAAGTCTGTCGGAGCCCGACCCGGCCGCTGTTGCAGCGTTACGCAAAGAGGTCCTGGCGCTCCTGAGCTACACGCCGCAGCACCGCGACGAATTGCTGCGGGAGCTTCAGGTCCCCGTTGGCCTGCTTGCGGACGCGCTGTTGGAACTGGTCCTGACCGGCGAGGCGCTTGAGCTCAGCGGCGGACGGTTTGCGCTGGCGGCGGATGAATAAACTGGGCCCCGCCCTCATACGACCTCCGCTCATCCCGGCCTGCGCGCGAAGGCGCGCAGATTATTAATTGACCGCTGCGCGGTCAGGCCGGGATCTCCAGCAGGATTCATCCGAACTTGCTTCTCCAGATCCCGGCTTTCGCCGGGATGAGCGGTCATTTGGGCGTCCAATGCCCATCAACCTGCTCATCCCGCTGCGCCAACGAGGGGCAGAACAGAAGTTTCAATGATAATTACCTGTTATTGATGGATTTTTTGGGTTTTTCCTCAATCGGCAACAAACAGCCGCAAGACAAAAACACAAACACGCATTGATGGAATTTTCACCCCGCAACCCCACCATAAGCAGCAAACCTGAAGCGCCCGAGCTTGACAGGCGCGGCTGGTCAGCCGCATTACCGCGCGCCAAATCCGCGCTTCGCGCATAGAACCCGAGGTCGACCGCCGGAATGCAAGTTGTCGTCGTTGAGTCCCCGTCCAAGGCGAAAACCATCAATAAATATCTAGGCCCGGGCTTTAAGGTGCTGGCCTCCTACGGTCATATCCGCGATCTGCCGTCGAAAGACGGATCCGTCGATCCTGACCGAGACTTCGCCATGACCTGGGAAGTCGACGCCGGTTCGCGCAAACGGGTTAACGAAATCGCATCGGCGGTGAAGGAAGCCGACCGGCTGGTGCTCGCCACTGACCCGGACCGCGAAGGCGAAGCGATCTCCTGGCATCTGCTGGAGGCGCTGTCGGATAAAAAAGCGCTGAAGGACGTGCGCATCGACCGCGTCGCGTTCAACGCCATCACCAAATCGGCCGTTCAGGAAGCGATGGCCAACCCGCGCACGATCGACGAAGACCTTGTCGACGCGTATCTCGCGCGGCGGGCGCTCGACTATCTTGTCGGCTTCACGCTCTCCCCTGTCTTGTGGCGAAAACTGCCGGGCTCGCGATCGGCGGGCCGCGTGCAGTCGGTCGCCTTGCGGCTTATCTGCGAGCGCGAACTCGAAATCGAGACGTTCATTCCGGAAGAATATTGGAGCGTGAAAGCCCAGGCGACGTCCGGCGGGTCAACCCCGTTCGAAGCACGCCTGGTTTTGCATCAAGGCGAAAAACTCAAAAAGTTCACGCTGAACAACGAAGCGGCGGCCATGGCGGCCAAGCAAGCGGTCGAGACAGCACAGTTCACCGTAGACGCCGTTGAAGCCAAACCCGCAAGGCGCAACCCGCCCCCGCCGTTTACGACGTCGACCCTGCAACAGGAAGCCGCGCGCAAGCTCGGCTTTAACGCGCAACGCACCATGCGCACCGCGCAGTCGCTTTACGAAGGCGTCGACATCGGCGGCGAGACCACAGGCCTCATCACTTACATGCGGACGGACGGCGTCGACATGGCGCCGGAAGCCATCAACGATGCGCGCAAATCAGTGGGCGCACAGTTCGGTGACAACTATGTGCCAGACGCCCCTCGGGTCTACAAATCCAAAGCCAAGAACGCACAGGAAGCGCACGAATCCATTCGCCCAACGGCGTTTTCGCGGTCGCCGGACAAGATCCGCGGCCTGAACGAAGATGAATTCCGGCTTTACGATCTGATCTGGAAGCGCGCCATGGCGAGTCAGATGGAATCGGCGCGGCTTGAAAACACGACCATCGACCTTCTGTCCGCGGACAAAAGGACGGGCCTCAGGGCGACCGGTTCAGTTGTCATCTTTGACGGGTTCTTAAAGCTCTACGAAGAAGGCAAAGACGATAACGACAGCGAAGACGGCTCCGGCGTTCTGCCCAAAGTCAAACAAGGCGAAGCGGCGACCGCGTCCGACGTCAAAGCCGACCAGCACTTCACCCAGCCGCCGCCGCGCTTTTCCGAGGCGAGCCTCGTCAAGCGCCTGGAAGAACTCGGCATCGGCCGACCGTCAACCTATGCGTCCATTCTCTCCGTGTTGCGCGACCGCGGCTACGTCAACATGGACAAGAACCGGTTCATTCCGGATTCCAAGGGCCGCATCGTTACGGCGTTTCTTGAAAACTATTTCAAGAAATACGTCGAGTATGATTTCACTGCGGACCTGGAAGAGACGCTGGACGAAATCTCCGCCGGCGACGCGGACTGGAAAGTCTTTTTACGGAATTTCTGGTCGGAGTTTCATGCCGCTGTAGAAGATATCGGCGAGTTGCGCATTTCCGAAGTCCTCGACGCGCTGAACGAGTCCCTGGGCCCATTGATTTTCCCGCCAAAAGAAGACGGCGGCGACCCGCGCGCCTGCCCCGCCTGCGCGGAAGCGGGCCGCGAAAACGGACGTCTGTCTTTGAAAACCGGCCGCTACGGCGCCTTCATCGGCTGCTCCAATTATCCGGATTGCAATTTCACGCGTCAGCTTTCCGCCCTTGGCGACGGCGAAGACGCCGCCGCGTCGGCTGACAAAAATCTCGGGGTTGATCCGGAAACCGGCATCGACGTCTGGCTCAAGGTCGGCCGTTTCGGCCCTTACATTCAACTCGGCGAACAGGAAAAAGGGTCCAAGGAGAAACCGAAACGCTCCGGCATTCCCAAAGGATGGGATCCCGCCGACGTCGACCTTGCGCAGGCGCTGAAACTGTTGTCGCTGCCGCGCGAAGTCGGCCCTCACCCCGACGACGGCGAAGTCATCGAAGCCGGTCTTGGCCGCTACGGACCTTTTGTAAAGCACGGCAAAGTCTACGCCAATCTGGAATCGATCGAAGAGGTGTTTGAGGTCGGTCTGAACCGGGCCGTCACGCTGATCGCCGAAAAGAAAGCCAACCCCCGGGGCAGACGCCAACAAAAGGCGCTGAAAGAATTAGGCGAACACCCAGACACTGGCGATCCCGTCAACGTACTCGACGGACGTTACGGACCTTACGTCAAACACCAGAAAACCAACGCAACGATTCCCAACGGCGTCGAGCCGGAAAACGTGACCCTGGAACAGGCGCTGGAGTGGATCGCCGCGCGCGAGAAAAAAGCCCCGCGCAAAAAGAAGGCGACGAAAAAGAAAGCGACCAAAAAGGCGACCAAGAAAGCCGCCACGAAGGCGACAAAGAAAAAGGCCGCCAAGAAAACCGCGAAAAAAACGACAGCGAAAAAGACGGTCAAATCGGCTTAAAGACGAAGCGACCGGCCTTATTAACGCCACGGAAGTCGTCTACCGCTTAAGCTCGGGCGATTGCGGCAGATCCGCGATCGCTGAGTGATTTATGCGGTTTGTAGTTTTTGTTGGTTTAAGTTCCCTCGTTGTGGGATGCGCCACGGCGCCAGGCCCGGGCGGCGCGCCAAGCGGCGCTCCACCCCGACTGTCCGTTTGCGCCGGCGGAGGGATCTCAAATGCTCCGCCAACAGACGGGCGCGGCCGTATTACAGGATTTGACCCTATCGCCTATGTCGACGGAACCGCGCTTTTGAGAGCGCCGGTCAATGGATGCGTGTCATCCGGCTTCGGGCCCCGGCGCGGCGGCGCCGGCTCATTTCACGAAGGCCTTGATCTGTACACCGGACGACCGCGCACCGTGGTCTCGGGCGGCGACGGGGTTATTGAGTTCATCGGCAGCCAGCGCGGCTATGGGCGCACCGTCACGATCCGGCACAGCCGCAGCGTCAAAACCCGGTACGCGCATTTGTCGTCCTACGCCGGCCGCCTCCGCGAGGGCGCGCGTATACGCCAGGGCGAGCCCATCGGCATGACCGGCGCGACCGGCAACGCGACGGCGGTCCACCTCCACTATGAAATCCTGGTGCGCGGCCGTCCGATAAACCCGATCTCCGCAGGCCGATAACGCCGCTGTATCAATGGCGCGCAAGCTGATACACCGGCGTGCATGTCCGCAAAGAATCGATCGCGGCGTCCGGCCGCGCCCGCCCTGCCGTCTCGCAACGACATTATCGACTACTTAAACGACAGCGACGGCGTATCGGTCCGGCGCGACATTGCGCGCGCGTTCGGCGTCAAAGGCCCCGCCCGCGCCGAGTTGCGCGCGCTTCTCAAGGAGATGCACGAAGAGGGCGTCATCGATCTTTCCGGCGGCAAACGCGTGAAGACCGCAGGACGGCTGCCGCCGGTGGCGCCGATCGATATTATCGGGATCGCCCGCGACGGCGATCTTGAATGCGAGCCCGCAGGCTGGAAAGACGATTCCAACCCGCCCCTCATTCGCATCGACGAACGACGCGCCGCCAAATTCAAACCCGCCGTCGGCGTCGGCGACCGGGTGCTCGCACGGCTGAAACCGGCGGGCGACGGCTCCTACGAAGCCCAGATCATGAAAACGATCGGCAAGGGCGCGCACAAATTTCTCGCCGTCTTCAGAAAAAATCGCGGCGGCGCCTTCGCCGAACCGGTGGAACGGCGTGCGCGAGGGACTTTTTCCATAGAGCGCGGCGACGACGCGAACGCCAAGGACGGCGACCTCGTCTGGATCGAAACAAAAAACGCCCGCGGCTACGGCCCCAAGAAAGCGCGCGTGCGCAAGATCGAAGGGCACATCGACGACCGCGACGCTTTTTCAACCATCGCCCTCGCCAATCACAACATACCGACTGAGTTTCCCACTGCCGTTGTCGCAGAAGCAACAAAGGCCAAACTGCCGCCGCTTGGCGAGCGCACGGATTTGCGCGACACGCTGTTGTTCACCATCGACCCGGCGGACGCGAAAGACCATGACGACGCATGCTTTGCGGAGCCGGATTCCGACCCGAAAAACCCCGGCGGCTACCGGGTCATCGTTGCGATCGCCGATGTCAGTTTTTTCGTCCGCGCAGGAAGCGCCCTGGATAAGGAAGCGTTAAACCGCGGCAACTCGGTTTACTTGCCCGACCGAGTGGTGCCGATGTTGCCCGAGCGCCTGTCCAATGATTTGTGTTCCCTGCGGGAGGGCGAAGATCGGCCCTGCCTTGCGGTCGAAATGATCATCGACGCCGGCGGCAACAAGAAAAGCCACCGGTTCATGCGGGGCATCATGCGGTCGGCGGCGAAACTCTCCTATGAGGACGCGCAAGCGATCTCCGAGGGCGGCGCTGCGCCCAAAGACATCAAGAACGCTGTGTCGCATTTGTTTGGCGCCTTTCGCGCACGCTGGGCGGAGCGCAACAAGCGCGCGCCCCTTGATCTCGATCTGCCGGAACGCCGGGTAATTCTCAACAAAAAGGGAGAGGTCGAAGACGTCGTCAGACGCGAACGCTTCGACGCCCACCGGGTCATCGAAGAGTTTATGATCCTGGCGAATGTCGCCGCGGCGGAAACGCTGGAGCGCGCGCGCCTGGAACTCATTTATCGCGTTCACGATCAGCCCGACGAAGACGACCTTGAAGGGGTGCGCGATTATCTCGACGGGCTTGACTACAAGCTCGCCAAAGGGGGCGCGGTGCGGCCCGCAAACTTCAACCAGATCCTGAAAATCGCGGAGTCCCGCGACGAAAAGGAGATGATTTCCTCGATTGTCCTGCGAGCGCAGCGCCAGGCGATATACGATACCGAAAACCGCGGTCATTTCGGATTGAACCTCGCGCGCTACGCGCATTTTACATCGCCTATTCGCCGCTACGCCGACTTGACCGTGCACCGCGCCCTTGTCAGCGCCGCGCGTCTCGGACCTGGCGGTCAAACCAAACAGGAAGCTTCAGCGCTTCAAGGGATCGCTGAACAAATATCCGACTTCGAAAGACGAGCGGTCGCCGCAGAGCGCGAGGCGTCGGACCGTTACCTCACGGAGTATCTGGCCGGTCGCGTTGGACGCGAATTCGACGCCCGCATTCGCGGCGTCACCAAATTCGGTCTCTTTGTCATGCTCGATGAGTCCGGCGCCGACGGATTTATTCCGATGCGCAGTATCGGCGCGGAACGCTTTCGCCTGGAGGAATCGCTGCACCGAATTGTCGGCGAAACCAGCGGCGGCGTCTTTCATTTGGGGCAGCATGTGCGCGTACTGCTTGAAGAGGCGATACCGCTGACGGGTTCGTTGCGCTTTGAAATGATCAGCGACCCCCTGCCCGGCGTCAAAAAGCGAAAGGGCGGCGGCAAAAAAGTCGGCGCGAAGAAAGCCGCCAAGAAAAGCCCCGCGAAACGAGCGGGCAAAAAGGTCCAGAAAAAGAAGAAGCGCAAACCGCGCGCCAACGCCAAGCCTCGCCGTCCGGTTTGACCGCCTATTTCCGCGTCGATACCATGGCCGTTCCAGCGACAGATGGGGAGAGACAATGGACCGTATTTGTATTGCAGCCGCAGCGGCGGCGATGGCCTTGACGCAAACGGCAAGCGCTTTTCAACCGCGGTTCCCGGAAGCGCCCCCGATCATTGATCAACCGCTGGAGTTCACGTTGCCGCCCATTCTCGGCGACGACCCTCACGCCGCCAAAGTCTGGATCACGCCTGTTCTCCATTTCGGATTGACGGAACCGACGGACGCCGGCGGCGGCGGATTTCCGGGCATCAACTGGCCGGACCTGGACCGGCCATCGGACGGCGACACGGGAAGCGATGATTCGCTGCCGAGAATACCCAGCATTCCGGGATACGCCGGACCGGGTCGACGATACCTACCCTCCAATCTCTCGCGCATTTACGTCATCAATCCCAGTATGAACGACGCTGCGGGTGTGAGCATTTCATGTTACAATCAAGCGGGGCAAAGCGTCCCAAGCCTGTCGTCGAACGAAGCTGTCAATCCGCGTGCGTTCTATATCTGGTCGCCGCCGGATGAATCGCGGGCGCAGTTTTTCTGGTGCGCCGTCTCCGCGACGGAACAGGTTGTCGCGCACGGAATGAATCGGCGCGGCGACTACATCGATTTTACGCCCGGCGGAAACTAGATCGCGCCGCCGCGGACAGCGAGGCTAGGTCAATGACGATTACGCTGTTAGGGTTCTCGTGGGACGCAAGTTCTTCATACGCCCGAGGCGCAGCACACGGGCCGGCGGTTATCCGCAGCATCCTTGGCTCAGAGGCGTCCAGTCCCTACTCGATCAGCGGCGTCGACTATCGCGCCGTTATTTCCGATTATGACTTTCAGTCGCTTCCCGAGACCGGCGACGCAGCGCGGGCGGCGATTACCGAGCGCGCCGCCGCCGCCCTCCAGATCGGCAAGCCGCTCAGCATCGGCGGCGATCATTCGGTTACCTATCCGATCCTAAGGGCCATGCGGGATGCGCATGGACCGGTGAACATTCTGCATATCGATGCGCACACAGACCTTTACGACGCATTTGACGGGGACAGGTTTTCGCATGCATCGCCATTCGCACGAGCCATCGAAGACGGCTGCGTCAATGAGCTGATTCAGGTGGGCCTGCGCAGCATCGGCCCGGAACAACGCGCCTTCGGCGAAAACCATGGCGTCATCATGCTCGGCGCTGACGAGCAAGACGCAATTCCCTTCGATAGGCTTGTCGACCCTCTATACGTCTCCATCGACCTTGACGGTCTCGACCCGGCCTTTGCGCCGGGCGTATCGCATCCGGAGCCTGGCGGGCTCTCCTCCCGCGAGGTCCTTGCAATTTTAAAGAAACTGCCCGCATCCCCTGCCGGCGCCGATATCGTTGAATACAATCCCGAACGCGATCTCAACCAGTTGACTGCTCATCTTGCGGCGCGCCTGATTAAGGAGCTCGCTGCGCTGATGGCGTAACGCGCCCGCAAACCTCCCCCGCCCCGCCCCGTTTCCGCCTTGATTGTTGTCCACATTTCCAGCGCTGTCGGGCGACATGCATTGTGAGGACAAAGGCCCATGCGGGAGGGGTCCTTTTTTCGGTCTCTGGTCCGAGACCCAAGGCACTATCAAATTCTAACGCTGTCGGGATTGTTGATTTTCGGCTGGGTCGCCGGCGTCTTTGAGATCAGCACGACGCAGTTCCTCGCGATTGTCGCCGCGGCGTGCCTGACCCAAACGCTTGGGTCGTTTCTCATCGCAACGCGCATCGATTTGCGCAGCGCCTTGGTGACGGCCCTCTCCTTGTCTTTGCTCTTGCGCGCCGACGACGTCTGGCCCCTCGCGCTGGCCGGGGTCATCGCCGTGGGGTCCAAATTCGCGCTGCGCCTCAATGGCAAGCACATTTTCAATCCCGCCAATATCGCCATCGTCGCGATGATCCTCGCCACCGACGCCGTGTGGACGACGCCAGGACAGTGGGGAACGGCCATATGGTTCGCCGCAGTCCTCGCGGGCGCGGGGATGTTTGTGACTTACCGCGCCGCCCGATTCGATGTTCCATTGATCTTTCTCGGCGTATTCGCCTTACTGATTTTTGCGCGCGCATTGTGGCTCGGCGATCCGTTATCCATTCCCGTTCTGCGCTTGCAGAATGGCGCGCTGATCCTGTTCGCCTTCTTCATGATATCCGATCCGAAGACGACGCCGGACGGATCCATTGCACGCTTCTTCTTCGCCGCCGGCGCCGCGGTGCTGACCTACATTTTAATCTGGCATTTCTTTGTGACGGACGGGCTGTTCTATTCCCTCGCCGTGATGTGTCTGGTGCGGCCGCTCTTGGAATGGGCCGATCCCGCGCCGCATTACCGTTGGGGCGACCCCGTGCGAGCGCCGCCGCTGTTGAAGCGGCTGACGAGCCGGCGGGCGTCAGCGTCGAACCATCCCGCCCCTGCTGAATAAACATTGAAAACAGAATTTCCTGATTTGGGAGACGTTCACCATGAACCGTTCACTGAAAAAAACCCTCGCCGCGGCGTTCGCCGGCGTTTCTGCAATCGCCTTGACCGGCGGCGCCGTCGCCTTCTGCGGCTTTTATGTCGCTAAGGCCGACACCAAAATCTTCAACAAGGCTTCCAAAGTCGCTATCATGCGCGACGGGGACCGGACCGTCATCACAATGGCCAATGACTATCGGGGCGAATTGAAAGAATTCGCCATGGTCATCCCCGTGCCGGTGGTGTTGGAAGAAGAACAAATCCACGTCACCGAAAACGCCATCATCGATCACCTTGACGCTTACACGGCGCCGCGCCTCGTTGAATATTTCGATGATGATCCGTGCATGCTGTATGAGCGGCGCGAAATGGCGCTGCAGATGTCGGCTGCAATGCCGACGGCCGCGGACGCGGAATTGAGAAAACGAGACAGCCTCGGCGTTACCGTAGAAGCGGAATACACCGTCGGCGAATACGACATCCAGCTGCTGTCTGCTGAACAGTCAGACGGGCTTGCAACCTGGTTGAAACAAAACGGCTACAAACTGCCCGAGGGGGCGGAATCGACCCTCGGCAGTTACATCAAACAGGGCACGAAGTTTTTCGTCGCCAAGGTCAATCTCGAAGAGCAGAACAAGACGGGACTGAAGTATCTCCGTCCGCTGCAGATCGCTTTTGAAAGCCCCAAATTCATGTTGCCGATTCGCCTTGGCACCGTGAACGCGGACGGCAAGCAAGAGTTGTTTGTCTTCGCCCTGACTCGGACGGGACGCATCGAAACCACGAACTATCGTACGGTGAAGCTGCCGACCGGCATGGACGTGCCCGTCTATGTCAAAAACGAATTCGGCGCGTTTTACAAAGACATGTTCGCCACGCAGGTGAAGAAGGAAAACGAACGCGCAGTCTTCCTCGAATACGCCTGGGACATGAACTGGTGCGACCCTTGCGCGGCCGATCCGCTGAGTCAGGACGAACTCCGCGAGCTCGGCGTCTACTGGCTCGGCGGCGGCGGGGACGCATCAAAGCCGCGCCGCGGCGTACCTCAGGCGCAAAACGTCTTCGTCACGCGTCTGCATGTTTCCTACGACGCTAAGACCTTTCCTGAAGACTTGATGTTCAAGGAAACCGGCGACCGCTCGAACTATCAGGGACGCTACGTTTTGCGCCATCCCTATCAGGGCGACGCCCAATGCGCGGCGGCCGATAAATACCGCGCGAGCCTCCCAAAACGCTTTGAGAAAGAGGCGCAGACCCTCGCCAACTTGACCGGCTGGGACATCGACGCGATCCGCGGCAAGATGGATGAGGCCGGTCAGCCGTTCGAGACCTCGGAAAAAGACCCGTGGTGGAAGCGCATCTGGGGCGACGGCGACAAAAAAGAGGGCTGACGCCCGGGCGCCGCTGGCCTAACCCGGCGGCGCACTCTATCTAGGCGAACATGGCCAATGCGATCACGCTCGCCCGGATGGGATTGATCATTCCGTTCGTGGCGCTCTTCCTGACCAACGCGCCCTGGAACATGACTGCGGCCTTTGCGGTTTTCGTGCTGGCGTCGATCACCGATTTCTTTGACGGTAGCGTCGCGCGGGCGCGAGGCGAAACGTCCGCGCTCGGGGCCGCGCTCGATCCGCTTGCGGATAAACTGCTCATATCGGCGGCGCTTATCTTGCTGGTGCGCAACGGCGTCATCGCCGGTTTTGGCGTCGTCGCGGTCATTGTCATCGTCCTGCGAGAGGTTCTCGTCAGCGGGCTGCGCGAAGCCGTGACTGCGAATCGGGGCGAATTGCCGGTCACCGCCCTCGCCAAATGGAAAACCGCCAGTCAATTGATGGCCGCCGGCGTTCTTCTCGCGGCCGCGCCCTATGGCGTCGTCGGCGAGGCGCTGCGCCCGGCTGGCGTCGGTTTGCTCTGGCTTTCGGCTGTTCTTACCTTTTGGACCGGCGCGGACTATTCTGTACGGGCCGCCCGCTTCTTGCGCGACAATAAGGGCTCATAGCGCCATGCCGGAACCTGTGAACACCAGTGAAGACGCCGGTCATATTCTCGTTGTCGACGACGACGACCGCATCCGAACCCTCATCAAAAAGTATTTGAGCGAGAACGGATACCGCACGTCCGTCGCGCAAGGCGCCGCAGAAGCAAGGCGCGTTATGGGAACGATCGACTTTGACCTGCTTATTGTCGACGTCATGATGCCGGGCGAGTCCGGTTTTGAATTCACCAAATCGGTGCGCAGCGCTTCCAATGTGCCGATCATTTTGCTCACGGCGCGGGGCCTGCCGGAAGACCGCATTGAAGGGCTTGAGCGGGGCGCCGACGACTATCTGTCAAAACCGTTCGAGCCGCGGGAATTGCTCCTGCGCATCAACGCCTTGTTGCGCCGCGCGCGCCCGGTCGCCCTCAATCGTCAGGAATTAACATTCGGCGAATGCACATTTTCCGTCGGACGCGGCGAGCTGCGCCGCGGCGGCGAACTTGTAAAGCTGACCGCCGGCGAAGCGAGCCTCCTCAAGGCGCTGGCGCAAAAACCGGGCGAAGCGATTTCCCGTCAGGCGCTGGCGCAGCAGACAGACACGGCGATGGAGCGATCCGTCGATGTCCAGGTCACGCGCCTGCGCAAGAAAATCGAAGAAGATCCGCGTGCGCCCATTTACCTGCAAACCGTGCGCGGCGTCGGCTATGCGCTGATGGCGGACTAAGACATGTTTCGCCGCTACGCGCCTAAAAGCCTTTATTTGCGCGTGTTGCTGATCGTCATTCTTCCAATCTTCCTGATGCAGTCATTTGTGACCTACATCTTTTTCGCCCGCCACTGGGACAGGGTGTCGGCCAACCTTTCGAACAACGTCGCCGGACAAATCGCACTGATTACCCGCCTATACAGCGAGACCGCCGAAGAAACCGCCAGGACCGATATCGTCGATTGGGCGCTTGACGATCTTGATATCCAGATGCGGTTTGAGCCCGGCGGGACGATACCGGACAACAATCGCTTGTCGCCGTTCAATGTCTACAACGTCGTCTTGAACAACCGCCTTAAGAGTCGGATCGATCAACCCTATCGTTTCGACACCCAAAGCTGGCGCGACTATGTCGAAGTGCACGTACAACTGGACGAGGGAGAACTCGTCTTTCTGGTTCTCCGCCAACGCGCCTTCGCCACCACGGGTCCGATCTTTCTGTTCTGGCTCATCGGCACATCGCTGCTGCTGGGCTGGATCGCGACGGTGTTCATGCGCAATCAGGTGAAATCGATTCTTCGTCTTGCAAACGCTGCGGAGGCGTTCGGCCGCGGCCGGGACGCGCCGGATTTTCGACCCGCCGGCGCAACGGAAGTCAGGAAAGCGGGCTTTGCGTTCATGGCCATGCGCGAACGCATCAAGCGGCATCTGGATCAACGCGCCTCGATGCTTGCGGGGGTGAGTCACGATCTGCGCACGCCGCTGACGCGCATCAAGCTTGGCCTTGCGATGGAGAAGGACACGCCGGAAATCGAAGCCCTTCGCAACGACGTCCTGGAGATGGAGCGCATGGTCGAGGCCTATCTGGACTTTGCGCGCAATGAGGCGGCCGATGAGGACCCGGAACCTTTCAACCTGGCGTCGATGCTCGCAGAAGTCGTCGGCAACGCCCAACGCACCGGCGGGACCGTTTCGCTTGACGCGCCGCAGGACATCGACATCTCGGCGCGGCGCTCGGCCCTGAAACGGGCGGTCGGGAATCTCGTCAACAACGCGCTCCGGCATGGCGATGAGGCGTGGATTACGGTGACGCCGTCAGAGCGCAACGTCAAAATCATCGTGGACGACAATGGCCCCGGTATCTCGCCCGAACAATATGAGCTGGTGTTCAAACCGTTTACGCGCCTCGACGAAGCCCGGTCTTTGAGTGAATCCGGCGTGGGCATGGGATTGACCATCGTGCGCGACGTCGCCCGATCTCATGGCGGCGACGTGCGCCTGTCGGAGTCGCCTAAAAGGGGACTTCGCGCAACGATCGAACTACCGGTTTAGGGCGTGGTGAAAGTGGATCGCGTCGCATGAGCGCGTGGAAAGCAAAATCGTCTTCGGTCTTAATTCAGAGGACCTCAGGCAGCAAATACGATAGCCTAAGATCGTCGGGCTGGATTCGGAAAGCAATTCAGGCCAGACGATGACATCATACGACATTACAGACAGGCGCTAATTCTACCGTTTACTCCGGCGTCGTCCTCGGACTTGTTCCGAGGACCTCAGGCAACGAATGCGATAGCCTGAGATCGTCGGGACAAGCCCGACGATGACATCGTACGACATTACAGACCGACGCTAATTCTCCCGTTTTCTCCAATGTCGTCCTCGGACTTGTTCCGAGGACCTCAGGCAGCGAACGCGATAGCCTGAGATCGTCGGGCTGGATTGAGAAAGCAATTCAGGCCCGACGATGACAGCCTTTTCTCCCGTTCAACTCTGGGCGTGAAGGATTGAGTGGGGATAGGACAGGCCAAAACCGGCGGAGACATGATTCTCCTCACACCCTAGTCCGACAATTCCGCGGCCCTTTTGGCCGCTGCCGCGACGGCTTTTGCAACAATGCGGCGGACCGCCTTATCGCCGCCGTCAAGCACGCCGAGGGCCGCCGCCGTGGTGCCGCCGGGCGACGTGACCGCCTTTCGCAAGTCTGCAAGGCCGCGAGCGTCGGCGCCGACAAGCGCGCCCGCCCCGGCCAGGGTGGCTCTGGCGAGACGCGCTGCGGCTTCCGGTTTAAGGCCCATGGCCCCCCCGGCTTCCTCAAGCGCTTCGGCCAACAGAAAAAAGTAAGCCGGACCCGATCCTGAAATTGCGGTAATAAGGTCAATATGGGTTTCCTCGCCGACCCAAACCGTCTCGCCGACTGTTTGCATCAAAATGTCGGCCATAGCGCGTTCGGAGTCGCTTACCGCCGAGGTCGCAAAAAGGCCGGTTGCGCCCACGCCGATCGAGGCCGGCAGGTTCGGCATGGCGCGGATGATTTTGGGCGCCCCGCTCAAAGCGCTTGAAATCGCGGCCGCCGACTTGCCCGCCATGACGGAGACAACCACCGCATCGCTGGCCATGGCCGCAAAGTCAGGCAGGACATTTTCCGCCATCTGCGGCTTGACCGCGAAAACCAGCGCATCGAATGCGCCGGCGCCGTCTATGTTGACGGCGATGCCCGCTTTGCGCGCCGTGTCGGCCACATCATCTGAAACGCCTGGATCGAAAACCGCGGATTTACCAGCGTCGATTGAGCCGGATTGCAGCCAGCCCCTGAGCAGCGCGCCGCCCATGGCGCCGGCGCCGATCAAGGCGAGACTAGGTTTTTTCGTCATGCAAGGGAGATTACGCGTTTCCCGCGGTTTCGAAAAGCGAGGCTTTGAGCGCATCGTCGGGCTTTTTGCCGCCCCAAACCAGGAAGTTAAACGCGGGATAAAACCGGTCGACCGCTTCGGCCGCCGCTTTGATCAGCATTTCCGCCTGCGCTGTATCGATGCCGCCGCTCTCTGGCAGAATAGCCGCATTGCGATAAACGATGGAATGATCTTCCGTCCAAAGATCAAAGTGTCCCGCCCAAAGGCGCTCGTTCACCATCGTGACCAGACGGCTCGCGTCGTCCTCGCGGCCCGCCGGCGCTTTCAGGTCGATCGGCGCGCCCATTTGCAGCGTCGACAACTCATCTCGCCAAGTGAACCACAGCCCGATATCCCGCCAAACGCACGGCAGCATGACGTGCAGTTCGCAGTCGGCGACGCGCTCAATTTCAAACTCGAGCCGTTCCGCCGCCGCCTCTAATGCAGTCATGGGATCGACGGCTTTTGCAGGCTTATGGATCAATTCGATCGACATGAGCGCCCTTTCATTTGGCGCGACGATCCCGCTGACCGCCGCTGCACAACTATGACGCGACGATTCGCACGGAGGCGAAATGATTCGATTGAGCCGGTTTTCCCGAGAACCGTTTCGAAATAAAAACCAGCCGTCACCCTCGGAGGCCCGGCTGAAAGATCGCCGAATCCGGTGGACAAATGGGGTCAGGCGACGGCCGATTGGGCTGTGTTTTTAAGCCTCGCCCTCAAGCGCGGCGATGCGCGCTTTCAGTGATTCGTTTTCCTCGCGCGCCGCGCGCGCCATGTCCTTAACGGCCTCGAATTCCTCGCGGGTGACGAAATCCATATCGGCGATAAGCCGCTGAAGCTGACTTTTCATCACCGTTTCCGCCTCCCGGCGCACGCCGTCGGCGGCGCCGGCGGCTTCCGTCATCAGCTTGGCGAGCTGATCAAATACCGGACTTTGGGTCTGCATAGAACTTTCCTTTCAACCCGCTATATAAGGGCCGCGGACTGACGGCGACAGCCCTTGAAATCCGCGTTATTGAGACGCAGCGCATCCGTTCCGAAGTGAGACCATGACCATACCCTATCCGGAGATCGATCCTGTCGCCCTGCAACTCGGCCCGCTGCCGATCCGCTGGTACTCGCTTGCCTATATCGGGGGGCTCGCCGCGGGATGGTTTTACCTGACGCGCCTGATCAAGAACGCTCCCATATGGAGCGACGCCGGGGCTCCCATCAACAAGGCCCAGCTCGACGACGTGATCTTCTGGGTCGCCATCGGGGTCATGCTGGGGGGCAGGCTCGGATACGTTTTCTTTTACGACCCTTCGTTGCTCTTGCAGCCGTGGCAGCCGATTCTCGGATTTTTGCCGTTTCCGCCGGCCCTGATGCTATGGCAGGGAGGCATGTCCTTTCACGGCGGCCTTATCGGGGTCACCCTCGCCGGATGGCTGTTCGCCCGTCATCACAAGCTGAACGCATTGTCCCTCGGCGACCTCTTCGCCGCCGCCGCGCCCATTGGTTTATTCTTTGGGCGCATCGCCAATTTCATCAACGGCGAACTCTACGGCCGTCCCTGGGACGGCCCCTGGGCGATGGTTTTTCCGACCGATCCGCTGTTGACGCCGCGCCACCCCAGTCAGCTTTACGAAGCCGTGCTTGAGGGCCTTGTTCTGTTCATCGCGATCCGGATCGCAACCCATTCCTTCGGCTTGCTGAAAAAACCCGGCGCAACCATCGGGCTCTTTCTCGCAGGCTACGCCGCTTCGCGCATTTTCGTAGAGAATTTTCGCGAACCCGATGCGCACCTGCCCGATTTTCCGCTCGGCCTTACAATGGGGATGATGCTGTCCCTGCCGATGCTGGCGCTCGGCGTGTGGATGATCTGGCGCACCTACGCCCAGCGACCGGCGCAGACGGCGAAATGACGGACGCGGCCCACAACGATCCCACTCCGCTTGAAGATCGCCTGACGCAACTAATCCGACTCAAGGGGCCGATATCGATCGCCGACTATATGTCCGACGCCCTCGGCCATCCCAATGACGGCTATTACATGACCCAACAGGTTTTCGGCGCGTCGGGTGACTTTACGACTGCGCCCGAAATCAGTCAGATTTTTGGCGAATTGATCGGACTGTGGCTGCTCGAAGGATGGCGGTCGATGGGCTCGCCGGCGGACTTTAACCTGGTCGAGTTCGGGCCCGGCCGCGGTGTCCTGATGGAGGATATTCTGCGCGCAACGCGCCTGCGCAGAGGATTCGCGAAAGCCGCTTGTCTATGGCTATTGGAAACCTCAGGGCGATTGCGCATCGAACAGCAAAGACGGCTAAAAGGGTCTGAGCTAAAACCTCTGTGGGCTGACGAACTCGCCGACATTCCGCCGGCGCCGAACCTCATCGTCGCCAATGAATTTTTCGACTGCCTCCCGATCCGCCAGTTTCAGCGGGTGGAACGCGGCTGGCGCGAGCGTTTGGTCGGCGTCAACGACAAGGGACGCCTCGACTATGTTTTGGGGCAAACGCCGCCCCCGGAAAGTTACGGCCTTCCCGGCAATAACGAGTCCGAACCGGGCGACATATTCGAGATTAGTTTCTCCGCCCGGGAATTCATCGGGGAGCTCGCCGCCCGCCTGGTGGAAGAAGGCGGCGCGGCGCTGATTATCGATTACGGCCACGTGGCGTCCGGTCTCGGCGACACGCTGCAAGCCGTGCGCGGTCATAACTTCTGGCCGCCATTGTCGTCGCCGGGAAAAGCCGATCTCACAGCTCATGTGGATTTCGCAGCGCTGGCGGAAATTGCGATCGACGCCGGCGCCGCGGTGTATGGGCCTGCCGCTCAAGGCCGTTTCCTGGAACGGCTTGGCCTCGCGTTGCGCGCTGAAATGCTCTGCAAAGACAAGCCGGAGGACGAACAGCGCAACATCCGCCTCGGCGCGGACCGGATCGCGGCGCCTGATCAGATGGGCGAAATTTTCAAAGTCATGTGCGTGGCGTCGCCCGATTTTCCGGCGCCTGCGGGTTTTTCCGATCTATGACCGCGCCGCCGGCGATCGCAGCAGGCAATCTGAACCATGACGGCGTCGCCCACGGGTTTTTCTCGCGGGAGGGCGGCGTCTCGGAAGGCGTCTTCGCGTCGCTCAACACCGGGCTCGGCTCCGACGACGAACCAGAGCGCGTTGCGGAAAACCGCCGACGATGCGCGGCGCGTCTCGGGGTCGCGCCGGAGCGGTTGCTGACGAATTACCAGGTCCATTCCGCTGAGGTCATTGTCGTGGAAGGGCCTTGGGCGGACACCCCGCCTGAGGCTGACGGTCTGGTTACAAAGGCCCGCGGCGTCGCCATCGGCGCGCTTGCCGCCGATTGCATGCCATGGCTGTTCGTCGATCCGGACGCGCGTGTGATCGGCGCCGCCCATGCGGGCTGGCGCGGCGCCCTGGCCGGCGTGCTTGAAAACACAGTCGCCAAAATGGCGAGCATCGGCGCCAAGCCGGAGCGGATCCGCGCAGCGGTCGGACCCTGCCTGCGGCCGCCGAATTTTCAGGTCGGCGAGGACCTGGCGCAGGCTTTTTGCGCCCAGTTCGAAGACGCAACGCAGTTTTTCACACCGGATCCGGATCCCGGAAAACGCCAGTTCGACCTCGTTGGATTCGGCGCCTGGCGGCTGCGCGCCGTCGGCTTGGACGCCATAGAAGACACACAGCTCTGCACGCTTAGCGCGCCGGACCGATTCTTCTCATACCGCGCATCGCGCAAGCGCGGCGATCCGGACTACGGCAGAAACCTCTCGGCCATTTCGCTTCTGTAAAATTTCCTTCAAAAACCGGTTGCACTGGTGTCAAGAAAACGTCATGAAGCAGGCGTCGACGGGGTATCGCCAGGGGCTAGGCCATGAAACTGATCGCCGGAAATTCCAACCGACGGCTCAGCGAGGCGATATCGAAGCGACTCGCGACATCCCTCGCCCATGCGGATATCCGAACGTTCAAGGACGGCGAGGTCTTTGTCGAGATCCAGGAAAACGTCCGCGGGGAAGACGTTTTCGTCATTCAATCAACGTCCAATCCGGCAAACAACAATCTGATGGAGTTGCTGATCACGATCGATGCGCTGACCCGCGCGTCGGCCAGCCGGGTAACGGCCGTGATTCCCTATTTCGGATACGCCCGGCAGGATCGCAAAGCGGGACCGCGCACGCCCATCTCGGCCAAGCTGGTCGCCAATCTCATCACCACCGCCGGCGCCGACCGCGTTTTGACCGTCGACCTGCACGCCGGGCAGATTCAGGGGTTTTTCGATATCCCCACCGACAATCTCTACGCGGTCAAGGAATTCGAAAACCGGGTGCGCGAGATTTACAACGGCGAACTCGAAGACCTGACGGTCGTCTCTCCGGATGTCGGCGGCGTCGTGCGCGCCCGCGCCCTGTCAAAGCGGATCGACCAACGCCCGCTCGCCATTGTCGACAAACGGCGCGAAGGCCCCGGAAAGTCGGAAGTCATGAATATCATCGGCGAGGTCAAGAACCGCCATTGCCTGATCTTCGACGACATTGTCGATTCCGGCGGAACGCTCTGCAACGCAGCGCAGGCGCTGATGGACAAAGGGGCGAAAAGCGTCGCGGCTTGCGTCACCCACGGCGTTCTCTCCGATAACGCCGCCGCGCGCGTGATGAAGGCGGACGCGCTCACGCGCCTGATCATCTCCGACTCGATCGAAGCGCCGGAGGACGTGGCGAACTGCCCCAAGATCGAGGAAGTTTCCATTGCAACGCTCCTTGCGGAAGCTATTCGTCGAATTGCGAATGAGGAATCGGTTTCAAGTCTATTTGAGTAATTGCTCATGAGCCGGCGCGACGCGCTTCGCGAAACGCTATTGGAACTGAAAGCGGTCTCTGCAGACTTTCAGGATGAATGGAAACTGATCGGCAGCGCCGCCGCACACATCGCCGGCGCCGACGTGGGCGATATTCACGATGTCGACCTCGTGCTCAGCCCATTCGACGCGCGCGCGCTCGCTCTGCGATGGAAGGCGCGCCTGCTTCCGCCGCCGCCGCCGCATGCGCAATTTCGGTCCGATCCGTTCTATCGGTTTGACGGCCCGTTGACCGTGGAAGCCATGGCGAATTTCGAGATCAACATCGCGGGCGACTGGCGTCCGGTCGACCTAAAGACGCGCCTAGCGATAGACGGATTGTTCGTGCCCGATGTTGAAGAGCAAATCGCGTTGTTGAAACTGATGGGCAGAGCAAAAGACGCGCCGCGAATAGAGGCGCTGGAAGCGCTGCTCTAAGGCTTGTTGAGAATCAGTATTTTGGCGATTTTTACGCTTACCTTACCCTCTCCCGCTCATTCCCGCGAAAGCGGGAATCCACAGCAATCATGAAATGGATTCCCGCTTTCGCGGGAATGAGCGGATGACAACACTGCGCTACATCACACAATCCCGTAGTTTCTCAACAAGCCCTACATCGTCGTGCAGCTTTTTGCATCACGCTTTAGCTGAACAACTTCTGTCGCAGCACGTCCTTGTTCCAGACCAACGCCTAGCGCTTCGGAGAAGTAGTTCACTTCCCCAGCAAATAAGCGCCGCCGGGATCAATGAGGAAGCGATCGATCAGCGCGTCCCGCCCGACCAGCAATCTGAATCCCATGGCGTCGCGATTGGCGAGAGACAAGTCAATCGGCCAGCTGTCGTCACCCATGCGGATATCGGTCCTGATGACGAAGCGTTCCTCTTCCTGCCCGTTCGAACTGCGGATGATGCGTTTGTCGGCGATCGGCGCGCGGCACAAAATTTCCGGCGTTTTGCGCCGACGCTGCGGATGCAGAAAAAACTCCACAAACGCTCCCCCCTCCCGCTCTACTTCCCGTATGCGAAAGGCGTGAATGGCGGAGGTTTTTGCGCCGGTGTCAATCTTGGCGTGAATGGACGTCACGTCGAGGCCCGGCAGGCCGACAACTTCCAGCGCGCCGATCACCGGTCGCTGACCACGCCGGCGTCCTCGTGCGTTGTTTGCTGCTGGAATGTCAGTCACGCAAATTTCAGCGACTACACCGCATGCAGGTGCTGATGCGGCGCATCCGGTTCGGTCAGGGCCGCGCCGCTGAAGACAAAGCCCTCAACGCCCGGAACATAAAGCATGTTGGTCAGCCGGCCAGACAGTTGTTTATACTCCCCGTCAGGACCGCGCATGCAGACATGGGAGAGATCCTTAGCGCCGCCGAGTTTTGACAACGTCTGTTCGCCCACAGCACGGAAATGGGAGATGTCGTCGGCATGGACAATTTCCCGCGTGGTCCGGCCGATAAATTGAGACGGTGAAACGCCGAACACCTGCTCCGCGGCGGGGCTGACATAGGTGATCTTGCCTTCCGGAGAAAAGATGATGGTCACGTCGTTCGACGACTCCACCAGAGCGCGAAAACGCTGCTCAGCGAGATGGGCCTCATCGGCTTGCTTCTGCATGGCGTCGAAAAGATGCGTGTTATGCGTATGCAGAAGAATTGAACGATCGATCATGCGTTGGATAGTGATCGCCAGATACGAAATGCCGAGACCATAGAGCGCGATGACGGCGGCGATCGCCAGGCCGTCGGCGCTGGCGGCGAACGCATAGGTCGCCGCGAACGGCGTCAGCAGCGGAATGTTGAAGGCCAGCACCGCGCGCCAGGATGCGCCGGCGGAGACGACGGCCGCCGCCCCCATGCCCGCTACGATGAAGGGAAGAAACGCGTGATTGAGAAGCCCGTAGACAGCGAAGATCGGCGCGATCGCGCCCCAGAAGGCGCCGTTCAGGGCCATGAAGAACAGGTGGATGGACGCAAAGCGCGACATGGCGCGTCCGGAATGTCGGGCAAAGCGGAACCGGATCCAGATACCGGCCCGAATAACGGCCAACAGGACGATGCCGCCGATCCACGGAAACAGCACCGCGTGATTGACCGCGTCCCAAGCGACCGCGGCCGCGATTCCGGCGTTCACCGCCGAGATGAGAATCGCGGTGGGCGCGCCGCGGAAAAGCAGCGCCGCGCGTTCCACTTTGAGCTTTACCGATTCCACGCGCGTCAGGCGATTAAGCCGTGCGCGACGACTTGGAGCCTTCGATATGGCGGATTGCAATTCGGCTATCATGTGCTGTCTCTGGGGGCCTTCGTCGCCTATCAAACCACAAACAATGCTGTGCGCAAAAGGATTACGGCGTTCCTACACAGTCGCCACGAAACACGAAAAATACAGTATTTTTATAGACTTATCAGAAAAAACCCGAAAAATGAAGAGCCCGGTTGCATCCTCTGGAAGAATTCCCGCCCTATGTTTTTCAGTTCTAGCGCCGGATCGCGTTTGTGTTTGCAATGCAGCAAAGCGCTGATGTAAACGGAAGAAATCCTTCAATTTTAAGGAATCTCGCATGACCGCTTTCAAGCCTTCCGCCGCCTTGTCGCGGGTTAAGCCCTCGCCGACGCTCGCCGTGACGCAAAAAGCGGCTGAACTCAAAGCGGCCGGCCGCAATATCATCTCGCTCGGCGCAGGCGAACCGGATTTCGACACGCCGGACCACATCAAGGAGGCGGCAATCCGGGCCATTCAGGGCGGCAAGACCAAATACACCGCCGTTGACGGGATTCCGGAACTGAAAGATGCGATCATCAACAAGTTCAAACGCGACAACGATCTCACCTTCGAGCGCGCGCAAATCTCCGTCGCGCCCGGCGGCAAGGCGGTCATCTACAATGCGCTGGTCGCATCGTTGAGCCCGGGCGACGAAGTCGTCATCCCCGCGCCCTACTGGGTGTCCTATCCGGACATGACCTATCTGGCGGGCGGCGAACCCGTCATTGTCGAAGCGTCGGCGGAGAACGGGTTCAAGCTTGACGCCGCGACCCTGGAAGCGGCGATCACGCCGAAGACGAAGTGGCTCATTTTCAACTCGCCGTCAAACCCGACCGGCGCGGCCTACACGCGCGACGAAATCAAGGCGCTTACGGACGTGTTGATGCGCCACCCGCATGTGTGGGTGATGTCGGACGACATGTATGAACACATCGTCTATGACGGTTTTCAGTTTTCAACGCCGGCGCAGGTTGAACCGGCGCTATACGACCGCACCCTGACCATCAACGGCGCGTCCAAAGCCTACGCCATGACCGGATGGCGCATCGGCTTCGCCGGCGGCCCGGCGCCGCTGATCAAGGCGATGGCGAAGGTGATGTCGCAGTCGACGTCCAATCCCTGTTCGATCAGCCAGTGGGCTGTCGCCGAAGCGCTCAACGGCGATCACGGGTTCCTGGCGGAGCGCAACGCAGCGTTCAAGGAGCGCCGGGATCTGGTTGTGCGCATGCTCAACGCGTCAGAGGGGCTTGAGTGCGCCACGCCCGAAGGCGCGTTTTACGTCTACCCTTCTTGCGCGGGAACCATCGGCAAGAGAACGCCCGGCGGCGTTATGATCGACAATGACGAGGCGTTCGCGGCCCAACTGTTGGAGGCGGAAGGCGTCGCCGTCGTCTTCGGCGCAGCGTTCGGTCTGTCATCGTTTTTCCGCGTCTCCTATGCGGCGGCGTATGAGCAGCTCGAAGACGCCTGCACGCGAATCCAGCGTTTTTGCGCCAGCCTGAAGTGATGCGCCGCCATTACCTTGATCGAATTTTCCAAAGATATCTTTCGGAATTATCTATTTGATTGATCCAATCTCGACGCCTACATCGTAGCTATAGCGTTCATTCGAACCAAAGGGAGATTCAAGATGGCCTCGGTTAATATCGGTCTTGACGAAAACGTGCGGAAATCTGTCGCTGAGGCGTTGAACAGCGTCCTTTCAGACACCTACGCGCTCTATATGAAAACCCATTCTTTCCACTGGAATGTCACCGGTCCGCAATTCCATACGCTTCACACGATGTTTGAAGAACAGTATCGCGAAATGTGGACGGCCCTGGATGAAATCGCCGAACGGGTTCGCGCGCTCGGCGTCTTCGCCCCAGCGAGCGGCAAACAGTTCGCCGACCTGTCAGCGATCGACAGCGCGGAAACCGAACCGCCGGCCGCGGCGGCGATGGTTGAGCGCTTGCTCGCCGATCATGAAACGCTGATCAAACGCGCGCGCGACGGCCTGGCCATCGCCGAAGAAGCCGGCGACGCAGCGAGCGCGGACCTGCTGACGGTTCGTATCCAGTCCCATGAGAAGACGGCTTGGATGCTGCGGTCGATGACGCAGTAGTACGTTTAAGGCTGGCTGTATTTTGCAAGGATTGTTCTTAACTGCGGCCATCCTTCGAGGGGCCTTCGGCCCACCTCAGGATGAAGTGGAGAGCATGCTGAAACACGGAAATTCCTCATCCTGAGGCGCCGGCGAAGCCGGCCTCGAAGGACGAGGAATTTCGACTCTCACCCTGCTCATCCCTAGCCGCGCGTTGCTGCACGCCTGAATCGCAAACTCCGCTCATTCCCGCGAAAGCGGGAATCCATTCAAAACCTGCACCGAAAGCTCAGGAAAAAGTTCCAGGCGTGAGACCGCTCCTCACGAATGACGCAGTTCGACGATGGAACGTCAAAGACAGTCTGGATTCCCGCTTTCGCGGGAATGAGCGGGGCTGATGTTGACCTTAACAACACCGCCCCTGTGTGAGACCGACCTACCGCGTCCCCATCGCCGGCACGTCCCGCTGGTCGACGCCGGTGTAGTTCGACAACGGACGGACCAGCTTGTTGTTGGCGAGTTGCTCCATCACATGCGCCGTCCAGCCGGTGATGCGGCTGACAACGAAGATCGGCGTGAACATCGGGATCTCAAAACCCATCAGGTAATAGGCGGGCCCAGCCGGGAAATCGAGGTTGGGATAAATGCCTTTCGCATCGACCATGGTCTTGTCGAGAATACGGCTGATTTCCCAGTATTTGTTGGCCTCGTCGGTGCCAATCACGTCCACCATTTTCTTGTATGCGTCAGTCATCGTTGGCACGCGGCTGTCGCCGGAGCGATAGACCCGGTGGCCGAAGCCCATGATTTTCTTTTTCTGCGCAATCGCGTCTTTCATCCAGGGTTCGGCGTTCTCCGGCGAACCCACCTCTTTCAGGAGATGCATCACCGCCTCGTTGGCGCCGCCATGTAAGGGGCCCTTTAGCGAACCGATAGCGCCCGTCACCGCCGAATAGATATCGGAGGTCGACGACGCGATGGTGCGGGCCGTGAAGGTCGACGCATTGAACGAGTGCTCGGCGTAAAGGGTCATGGAGATGTCAAAGCATTTGACGATCTCCGGCGCCGGGACTTCGCCGAAACTCATGTGAAAAAAGTTTTCAGAAAAGGCGAGATCAGGCGACGGCGCGATCGGGTCCTTACCGTTGCGCAGGCGGAAGTCGGCTGCGACAATTTCCGGGATCTTCGCAAACATCCGGACCGACTTTTGATACAGTCCGTCTTGTGAAGAATCATCCGTGGTTTCGTCTTCCTGACCGAGAAACGAAACGGCGGTGCGCAGCGTGTCCATGGGATGGGCGTTACGGTTCATGCGCTTCATGACCGCATGGAGATCGCCTGAAAGACCGCGCTCTTTTTTCTCCGCGTCGTTGAACGCGGCGAGCTGCGCTTCAGTGGGCAGTTCGCCATGCCAGATCAGATACGCGACTTCTTCAAACCGACACTGGGTCGCCAGGTCCTGCACTTTGTATCCGCGATAGGTCAGCGAATTGATTTCCGGCATCACCTTGGAGATGGCCGTATCATCCGCCATGACCCCGGCGAGACCGTATTTGACTTCTTCTGACATGCTTGGCTCCTGCGTTCTCGTTTATTTCTTCTTCCGATAGGCGCGTTCTACTTTCGCTACGCGCACAACATAGTCTTCGTACCAATCGCTACGGCCGCGCTTTTGGGCGACCAGGTGATCGGCCTGACGTTTCCAGTTCTTTATCGCGTCTTCCGACTCCCAATAGGAAATCGCAAACCCGAATCCATCGTCTCCGCGGGCGGACTCAAATCCCAAATAGCCCGGCATCTCAGCCGCAAGCGCCTGCATGTCTTCGCCCATGGCATGGTAAGCTTCATCATTCGGCGCCTTGTGATGGTTCGTAAAAATCACGACATAATAAGGCGGTTCGACGAATGGCGCGAAAGAAGCTGCCATGTTTCCTCAGTCTCCTGTCGGAACAACGTTGGACGACGCCATCATCAATACGACTACCTTTTCCGGCGCGCGCGTGCGATGGATCACGCCTTTGGGAACGACATAGCCTTGTCCCGGCGAGAGCTTGTGGGTTTCATCGCCGACGTCAAGCAGCAGCGTTCCCTCGACCACATAAAACAGTTCGTCTTCCGCATCGTGTTTGTGGAAATGAAACTCCCCTTCCAACACACCAAGCCGCACCACGCTGTCGTTAACGGCGACAAGGGTTTGGTTGAACCACTTGTCGGAATTGGCGTTGATGACGTCCGCAATGTCAAACTTTGTCGAAGGCGGGAATTTTACATCGGTACGGATGTTGTACGAGCTGTTCGCAGTCATCATTCACTCCGTCGGCGTATCGCTGACTTGGAAGTTGTAGATGCTTTCGTCGAACTTGTTGTAATCGTGATAGCGCAGCAAATCATAAAGATCACGCCGATGCTGCATGTCGTCGAGGATACCGTTCTGATCGCCGTCTTTCAGAATGGCGTCCAGACCGCGATCGCAGGCGCCCATGGCGAGACGCAGCGTCGTCACAGGATAGATAACGACATTGAATCCTAAGTCTTCCAGTTCCTTCTTGTTCAGCAGGCGGCTTTTTCCGAACTCCGTCATATTGGCGAGGATCGGCACGGAAATCGCTTCGCGCACCGCCTCGAACTCTTTCTCCGACTTCATCGCTTCGGGGAAGATCATATCGGCGCCGGCGTCGACATAGGCTTTCATGCGATCGATTGCGGAATCGAGCCCTTCGACGGCGCGCGCGTCGGACCGAGCGATCAAAACGAAGTTGTCGTCGCGCTTCGCTTCCGCCGCCGCCTTGACGCGCTGGATCATAATATCTGTCGGTACGATTTCCTTGCCGTCGAGGTGACCGCAGCGCTTCGGCATGACTTGGTCCTCGATGTGACATCCGGCGAGGCCGGCGTCTTCCATCATCATCACCGTGCGGGCGGCGGCCATTGGCTCGCCGAAACCGGTGTCGATGTCGATGAAGGACGGCAGGTCGGTGACGCGCGCGATCTGGCGCCCGCGCTCGACAAATTCCGTCATCGTAGCAATCCCGATATCGGGAAGACACAAATCCGCCGACATCACAGCGCCTGAAATATAGACCCCGTCAAAGCCTTTTTGCTCAATCATCTGTGCACAGAGCGGATTGAAGGCGCCTGGGAACTGTAGCAGTTTTCCGGAAGCAAGACCCTTACGGAAGTCGGCGCGTTTGTCTGCTGCAGATTTCGTTGTGAATAACATTTAGGGCTAATCCTCCGTATTGTCGGCGCGCCGCGTCGCCTCCCACGCCATTACAAAATCCCGTCCCGTGGACAGGGTCTGGCCGTAGATGAAGTCCGGGGCATGCATGCGCATGCCGTGCGCGTATGGACCTGTACCATCTTCTGTGACGGCGCTGAAAATAACGGCGCCTTTGTGCATGACGGCGCGCGCATTGACGAACGGCGAACCGTAAAACGTTCCGGTTACCGCGCCGTTGTCGACCTCTGTTACTTCCAACACTGTCGAGGACGGCGCCGCATCGGGGGCGAAAAACAATGAAACGTCCCAAACGCCGATAAGGTCGGCGATCTCAAGGGAATCGGCCTTTTTCGCCGTTGCTGTGTCTTCCGCAGAACCGGAACCCGGCCAAAGCGCCGTCGCCGCGCCGAACGCTGCGGCGACGGCGAATTGGCGCGCGGTTCGGCGAACCTCATCCACGCCTAGGAACCCTGATAAAAGAAGTTCAGCTTGTTGCCGTCCAGGTCGCGGACATAACCGCAGGTGACCATGCCGCCGACGCGCGGACCGGGCTCGCCCTCGCAGGTCGCCCCGAGGGAAATCGCTTTGTCGTACATCTGCTTGACCTGCTCTGCGTTGTCGACGCCGATCGCCACCATGTTGCCGTTGCCGGGAGACGCTTCGCCGCCGTCATAGGGTTTGGCGAGACCGAAGAAGGGTTTTCCCGGCTCAACGCCATAGCCGACAAAGCCGCCGTCGGGACGTTCAAAAAAAGCTTTGGCGCCGAATTCCGCGAACAGCGCGTCGTAAAACTTCCGCGCGCGCTCCATGTCGTTGGTGCCGATAGTCGAATATGCAATCATGGACGTTTCTCCTCATTCAATTTTTGCTTCGTCATCCGGAGCGCGTCGCCGCATGAAATGCCGCGACACTGAACCGGAACCGCTGCAAGACCGGCTAAAAAATACCCTTTGCGTCGTTCTCAACCAGATACCCCGCCGGCGCGACAGGGTTCAATTCCAGCACTTGCGCCGCCGATAATTTGGGAAGCTGCTGGACCAGATCAAGGAAGCGCTCGCTTTCGGACGCATCCAGAATGTCGTCGGTCAGCGTCTTGAACTTGTTGATGTACTCAGCGCGGCCAAAGGGGCGTGCGCCGAACGGGTGCGCGTTGGCGATGCCGAGCTCGTCGACGATTTCCGAGCCGTCTTCCATGGTGATGACGACTTTGGCGCCGAATGCTTTTTCGTTCGGATCGGGCGAGTGATAGCGACGCGTCCATTCCGGATCTTCGATGGTCGAGATCTTGTGCCAGAGCCGCACCGTGTCTTCGCGCTTTGCGCGCTCAGGCGCGTAAGAGCGAACATGATGCCATTCGCCGTCCTGCAGCGCCACGGCGAAGATATACATGATCGAGTGGTCAAGCGTTTCGCGCGACGCGTTCGGGTCCATCTTCTGCGGATCGCCGGAGCCGGTGCCGATCACGTAATGGGTGTGATGCGACGTATGCAGCACGATCGATTTCACGGCGTCAAAGCCGCCGCGCCCTTCGATCTCTTTGCCCATGCGAAAAGCGAGATCGATCAGCGCTTGAGATTGATACTCCGCAGAGTGCTCCTTGGTGTAGGTCTCCAAAATTGCGCGTTTCGCTTCGCCCGGACCGGGGAGCGGCACCTGATAGGTCGGATCATAGGGGCTTTCGCCCTTGTCGCGGGCGGTGCGGCCGTTGAGGATATAGGCGATCACGGAATCTTCGCCTTCATAGATCGGGCTCGGCGCGCCCTCCCCGCGCATGCAGCGGTCAACCGCTTCAATGGCGAGCTTGCCGGCGTATGCGGGCGCAAACGCTTTCCATGTGGAGATTTCCCCTTTTCGCGACTGGCGCGTCGTCACCGTCGTGTGCAGGCCCTGCTGCACCGACTGGTAGATAACCTCCGTATCAAGACCAAGCAGCGAGCCGACGCCGGCGGAGGCCGACGGGCCGATATGGGCGATGTGGTCGATCTTGTGTTCGTGCAGGCAAATCGCTTTCACAAGATTGACCTGGATTTCATATCCCGTTGCAATGCCGCGAATGAGATCGGCGCCGTTTTTGCCGCATTGCTGGGCGACCGCGAGGATCGGCGGGATGTTGTCGCCTGGATGCGAGTAGTCCGCGGCGAGAAACGTATCGTGGAAGTCGAGTTCACGCACGGCCGTGCCGTTGGCCCAGGCCGCCCATTCCGCGCACACAAGATGATCCGTCGACAGACCAAAGAGCGTTGCGCCGCCGGAGCGCATATGCGCATTCGCCATCGCCCGCGCGGACTTGATCGGCCCGCGGTTGAGGCTCGCGATCCCGACCGATGCGTTATCGATAATCCGGTTGATGATCATATCCGTCGCTTCGTCGTCGACCGCGACCGGGTCGGACGCCACCGCGGCGATCTTCCAGGCGAGCTGGTCTTCCCGCGGCAAGGCGTCTTTGGAACGGTGAGCGCGAACGTCGTGGGTGATCATGAAGGGGACCTCTTTGGTGATGGCGGCGACCGCGGCGATGACCCCGCGTTTCGCACCCGCTGGAATTTGCGCTCTCCCTACTCTCCGGTGCGACAGCCTGTCCATGGGGAAAACCGGCGGCAAACCGCCTCTGGAAAACTTTTCCTGTTATTTCAGTTGGTTAGGTGCAGGAGCTCTGAGATTGTCATCGTCGGACTTGTTCCGACGATCTCAGGCCGGCGGACTCGTTGCCCGTGGCCCTCGCATGGAGATGGATGGGAACCATCGACCGTGCGAGGACGACATCAAATTTGTCTCGGCCATCCTCACAAATCTGTTCTCTTTTTGTTCTCGCGGGCGTATCCTCTCCCCATGAAGAACTATTACGTCTACGTCCTCACCAACCGCCCCTTCGGATCGCTCTATGTCGGCGTGACGAACGACTTCGCGCGAAGGGTATTCGACCATCGCTCGGGTTTGGGTGGCGCGTTCACGCAGAAGTATCGGTTGAAACGGCTGGTCTATTACGAATGGTTCGACGACGCCCTCGCCGCTATTCAGCGCGAAAAAACACTGAAGCGCTGGCTGCGTCGGTGGAAACTCACGGCAATCAACAACTTTAATCCGAACTGGGACGATTTGTATGAGACGTTGAATCAATAATCCCCCGATGTCATCGTCGGGCTTGTCCCGACGATCTCAGGCCATCGAACTCGTCGCCCGAGGTCCTCGCAACAAGTGCGAGGACGACATCGAGAAAGTC
>JANQON010000019.1 GCA_028289605.1 Hyphococcus sp.
CGGGCCGCGGCGGGGGATGGGTATTGGCGCGTATACGGAGGAGATTTGATGGTGACTCAATTATTTATTGTTATCCGCTCATCCCGGCGAAAGCCGGGACCTCAGGAGGCGGGCTCGGCGTATGCCGCACGAGGTCCCGGCTTTCGCCGGGATGAGCGGAGTTGGTTTTAACTGTTCCAACACGAGCGGAAGAAAAATGAAGAACGCCCCGCCCCTAAACGAAGGGCGCCGGCAGCGGGCTGAAGTTGGAAAGGTTCGGCAAAGCCGCATTGACTTCCGAATCGGTGAGACCGAACCATCGGCCCAGCGGTTCGGCGAATTGTTCAACCGCCGTGGTCGGGATCAGGCGGCCGCCGCCGGCGTCCTGGTCATGATCGAAAGTCGCCTCGGGAAGGTCTCCATAAATGTTCCGCCCCTGCACGGCGCCGCCGACGACAAAATGGTGCGCGCCCCATCCGTGATCGGTGCCGTCGCCGTTAATGGCGAGGGTGCGGCCGAAATCGGAAGCCGTGAACAAGGTGACGTCGTTTTCAACGCCGAGTTCCTGCATGGCGTTGAAGAAGGCGACGACCGACGCATCGATAGCCGATTGGAGGTTCGGGATATCCTGCGCCTGGGCAGAGTGGGTGTCGAAACCGCCGAAGCCGACGAAATAGATCTGCCGGCTCACCGCAAGGATGTCCCGCGCGGCGATCGACTGCGCCACGGTTTGCAGCTGTGCGCCCAGAAAGTCGCTGGGAAAGGGCGTCGTCAACGATGCGGCGCTGTCGATCGCGGCGTTGAACGTTTCATTCGTCACATAGGATTCGCCAATCGCGGTCGCCAGATCGCTCTTGATGAAATTCGCGTTGTTGAAGTTCACAGCGCCGAAATGCGCTTCGAGCGCGGCCTGAACGTTCGGTTCGCCGCCGTAAAACCCGACCGTCTCAATACCCGCAGGGCCGAACACGCCGGCCTGGTAGGGCCTGATGCTTTCGCCGGTCAGAAAAAGCTCGTTGCTGAATGTCGAGATGGTTGAGAAGGACCGGCTGGGGCCGGTTACGCCGAGGGCGGCGGCGTCGGCGAACCGGCCGCCCCACCCGAAGGACGCGCCTTCCGGTTCGCTCGACATCCAGGTCGACTGTTGGTCGTTATGGGAGAACAGGCGTTTCGGCGTCTCAACCGATTCCGTCTCAAACTGGGTGCGATTGATCGGGAAAATCAGGGGACCGACATTGCCGACGATCGCCGCGTCGCCCGACTGAAACAGCCCATGAATGCCTGAAAACTGCGGCGGCAAGGCGAATTGGCGGCTGCCGAAAGCCGCTGCATTGTCGGGCGTCAGCGCAAGCAGCTGCGCTAAGTCGCGCGAGGACGTTCCGCCCGCGCCATAAAGATCCAACAACGGCGCGCGAATGCTCGCATATTCATTATACGACGCAGTATCATAGGGAAGCACCGTGTCATGACAATCAAGGCCGCCGAACAAGAAAAGGCAAACCATGGCCTTGTAGCCGGACGTGTCCGCGGCGCGGGCCTGAAAGCTCGTGAGCGCCGTGGTGAGGCCGCCGAGCGAGGCGGCGCCGATTGCAGCGCCGCCGGCGCCTTGCAGGAAATGACGTCGATTGTATCTCATCGCTCGCGCCCTCACTGTTGCATGATGAAGTCGGGCGACGTCATCGCCATCAAAACGGCGAGTTGTACGCGACGCAGCGGCCCGTTGTAATTAGGATCAAAAGAATTAGTGAGCGCGATCTCAGATATAGCCGCTTCGATATCGGCCTTGGTCTCGTCCGACATCTCACCGTAAGTCAGCAACCGATCGAGACGATCGATCAGCGCCTGCGGATCATCGGCCAAGGCTATCTCTTCGGTATAATCCGGACGCAGACTGTTTTGCGCCTCCGCAGCCGTATACCAGTCCGTATCGCCGGAAAACTGGGCGAATTCGAATGCGAAGAAATTCATGAAATTGACATAGCCGGCAACGCTGTTGGCGTTGACGATCTGCAGCTCCGGCACGGTCATGCCGGCGTCGCCCGATTGCGTGCCCGGCGCGACATAGCCAGGCCGGAAGAAATTGAATACCGACGGCGCCCGATAGGGATGCTGCGAAATCTGGTCGGGACGCGACGTGTCCCAGAGCACGATTGTATGTTCCGGCGTGACAGTGGACGCATCGAACGCCCGCGCCCAGTTGACAAATCGAATGACCGGCTCGCGCAGTTTGCCGAAAGTGTCCTGCGTGCTCGCGGTATCGGAACGGGCCTCATCGTCAAAGAGAACCGCCGCCAATGTCGCCGCGAGATCGCCGCGGCGCCCGGCGCCGACCGTAGACCCGTCCGGCAGCGTGAAACTCCCCGCATCAAACGCAGCGCTGACGCGCGCCACATAGGCTGGCGACGGGTCGCTGGTGACAAAGCGCTGGATGAGTTGCCGCCCGACAAAGGGTCCGACATTGGGATGATTGAAAATCGCATCGAGCGCCATGTCGATGCTCGTCGTTCCGCCCGTGCCGGCGGCGATGGTCGTCCCGAGGAAAGATTTCTCAAGATCGGAATGAAACGCCGGAAACATCTCCATTGGGGAGGTGAGCGTGTCCTGGGTGATATCGCCGAAATTGAAAAAGAAATTCGGCCCTTCAAGGCTCAAGCCCGTGAAGACGCGTGCGAGACCCGTAATGTCGTCATTGGTGTAGGTTTCAATAGGGTCGCCGGAAAAGTCCGTTCGTTCCGTTCCGTCCGGATTAAGCTCTACAAGGCCGATGGAAAAAAGCTGCATGATTTCCCGGGCGTAGTTTTCGTCCGGCACGCGGCCGGTCGTCGGATCGCCCTTCTGGTTTTGAAGATACGTCAGGAAGTAGCCCATGGCCGGCGAATAAGTGACTTCTTCCAACAGATCGCGATAATTGCCGAAGGCGTTGCGCGTCATGATGTCCTGATAATATCCAACCGCTTCCGGGAAGATCAGCAACTCATCCATTGTCGTCGAAATGACGAGGATCTCCGACAGCGCGAACGCCATGCGCTGGCGCAACTGATCGTCCGCGCTGATAGCATTGCGCCAGAAAACAATGCCCGGCGCGCTGAATGAATAATATGTTCTGTCTCCGGACGAACTTGTTGCAATATCTTCTGCGATGATCGCCTGGACGGCGGGCAAATTGAGCGTCGCCGGTTTCGCCAATTCCGCTTGAAACCAATCAGACGCATCGGTTCCTGTCAGGGTTGTCATGTCCTGCTCGGTGGGCCCGAACGTCGCCTGCGTTAGAAACCGCGCCGTCGACGGCTCCGTATTGAACGCTGTCGACATTGACACCGGCGGGGGAGGCGGAGGCGGCGGGCCGCCGGAAACCGGGCCCGGGCCGCTGCCCGATCCGCTGTCAGAACACGCAGATAAGAGAATGGCGCTGAGCACTGCAGCGCTGCTGCAGCCCAGCCGTCGGATAGCCCGCCCCATAACGAACTCCTTTACTCACGACGGACAAAGCGCTTTTTGGCGCGCCTCTCCGTCCCCAACTCCCCTTCAACGAACGCCCTTCGGATTCCCGTCGAATTTTGCGGAACGCTATCCACTTAGGCTAATGAGATTGTGAACGCGCCAGTTAAATATTTGCGATGTTTGACGAAATCTCGCCATTGCCCGCGTCGTTCCTCCGCTTGCAGCGCATCATGGGATATGAGATACGCACTATATCTGTTTCCGATATAGACTACATCGGAATGCGATGTAGTCAAGTTTTTTTGAAAGGCGGCGACGTTCCGGTGTCTGACAAATGGTCTCGGCAAATGCGAAAAGGCCTCGCTGAACTATGCGTGCTCGCATCGCTCCGCGAAGAAGAGGCGTATGGTTACGCAATCCTTAAGAAACTCTCCGCTGCCGGAACATTGTCCTTTACCGAGAGCACCGTCTATCCGGTGCTGGCGAAACTCGCCGATGAAGGCGATGTCGTGGTGCGCAGCGTCGAATCGCCGTCAGGCCCAGTGCGTCGTTATTATCGTCTTACCGGCAAAGGAAAGCGCCGCCTTAGCGAGCTGTCTTCTTATTGGCGGGCGCTGCGAGACAATGTCGACAGCTACTTAGAGGGGTGAGGCATGTTTGAGAATCTGTCGTCACGCGAACAAAATCAGGTCCGAAGCTTTCTCGCCTCCGTCGAGAGCGACATGCGACGTTCGGGCGCCACGAACACCGAGGTGGAAGCAGTGCGCGAGGCGCTGTCGGAACAGATCGTCGAAGCGCGAAGCGAGGCGGGCGCCGGCGCTGACCTCCAGCAGATTCTGAAATCGATCGATCCGCCCTATTCCTTCGCCGAGATCGACGCTACAGCGGCGCCGGAATCAAAAGACGCGGCGTTTCTGGGCAAGCTGAGTCTCGGCTTTGCGGTGCTGGGCGTCGCGGCCGCCGTCCTTTCCCAACTTGGCGGCGCCGACTTCGCCGACCGCTTCGGCGGACCCGCCTTCATCTTCAGTCAACTGATCGCCGTCTGCCTCGGCTTTTTGTCGCGGCAAACCGTTATCGGCAAGGCGGGACTTGTCTGCAGCCTCGCATGTTTGCTGTTGCTAGTCGTGATTGCGGCGCTCGGCGTGTGACGGCGAACTCTAGGCGCGGGCGGGCTGAAGCCGCCGTGCAAGGCTGTCGCTTTTGACCGCGCCCGGGCGCTGAAGTTCTTTTATGCGCGCCCGATCGCGGCTACATCCAATGCATGCCAAATTCTATTGTGCTCCATCATTCTTCGGCGAACGCCCCGCAGGGGTCGGTGCGCCTGCGCACGCTCACAATGCTGCGCTGGCTCGCCGTCGGCGGGCAAACGCTGGCGGTCGTGACCGTTCATTTCGGATTCGGTTTTGCAACGCCCCTGGGTCTTTGCATCATCGCAGTCGCCGCCAGCGCCTGGCTCAATCTCTTCACGATGCTGCGGTTCTCGCCGCAACGCGTCCTGACCGAACGCGAAGCCGGGGCGTATATTGCTTTTGATATCGTTCAGCTCTGCATGCTGTTGTCGTTCACAGGCGGCCTGCTCAATCCGTTCTCGGCCCTGATCATTGCGCCCGTTACCATCGCCGCCAGCATTTTGAGTTTGCGATACACCGTCATCATCGCATTGTTGGCGCTCGCCGGCGTCGGTCTGTTGGGCCTTTATCACATGCCGCTTCCCTGGCGTTCGGGGGAAGTCCTGCAACTGGCGCCGATCTACAAGTTCGGAGTCTGGGCCGCGTTGTCATTTTCCGTGATTTTCTTCGCTGCCTACGCCCATCGCATCGCCGCGGAGTCCGCGCAGATGCGGTCCGCGCTCGCCGCTACGCAGCTGGTGTTGGCGCGAGAGCAACGATTGTCCGCACTGGGCGGGCTCGCCGCGGCGGCGGCCCATGAGCTAGGCACGCCGCTCGCCACCATTCAGTTGACCGCACGGGAGATGCAGGAAGAACTAAAAGACGACGAAGTCTTGGCCGAAGATGCTGCGCTTCTGGTCGAGCAGGCGATTCGCTGCCGGGAGATCCTCGGTCGGCTGTCGCAGCGCGGCGAAACCGGCGACGCAATCCATGACCGCGTCGCTGTTTCGAGTCTTCTCAAAGAATCGGCGGGACCGTTTCTTGAACGCCCCGGGGGGCCGAACATCCGTATCGAGACCGAAAGCGGGGACGGCGCGCCGGAGCCGCTGTTACAGCGCCGGCCTGAAATTGTTTACGGACTTCGAAATTTCATCGAGAACGCGGTGGGTTTCGCGAAAAGCGACGTGCGCATCAGCGCCGTCTGGTCGGCGCAAAACCTTTCCGTCGCCGTAGAAGACAACGGACCCGGCTTTCCGCCTGAAATTCTGACCCGGCTCGGCGAGCCCTATGTTTCCACAAGAACCGGCCTTCGCGGCGCCGGCGGACGCGGCAAGGACGCCCGGTCCGGCGGTATGGGGCTTGGGTTTTTCATCGCCAAATCCCTGCTTGAAGGAACCGGGGCGGCGGTCGAGTGGAGCAACCGCGCAGAGGACGGCGGAGCGCGTGTCGCCAGCGCCTGGCCGCTTGCCGAGCTGCTCGCGGCGCCGCTTGCGAAAGACGCGCCCGCAGCAGCTGCAAATGCTTGAAATTATTGATCTGAAGCCGCATTTATCGGCGTATAAGCACATAAAAAAGATGATCGGTTATGACGCACCTTGACGAAGCCCGAACGACGGACGCCACCTTACCGCAGGACGCCACTTTGCTCATCGTCGATGACGATGAGCCTTTTCGAACGCGCCTGGGACGCGCCATGGAAAAACGCGGCTTCCAACCCATTCTCGCGGCCGGCGTGCAGGACGCCGGCGCGATCTTAAACAACATCGCCCCGGCCTTCGCCGTGGTCGATCTCCGCCTGGAGGACGGCGACGGCCTTGATGTGGTAAACCGCATTCACGACAAACGAGACGACTGCCGCGTCGTCATGCTCACCGGATACGGGAATATCGCCACCGCCGTCGCAGCGGTGAAAGCGGGGGCGATTGACTATCTGCCCAAACCTGCGGATGCGGACGATGTCCAAAAGGCGCTTCTCGCCCGGCCTGGCGAGCGCCCCGATCCGCCGGAAAACCCGATGTCAGCCGATCGCATCCGTTGGGAGCATATTCAGCGCGTATACGAACTATGCGATCATAATGTTTCTGAAACCGCGCGTCGATTGGGCATGCACCGTCGGACCCTTCAGCGCATACTGGCGAAACGCGCGCCGCGATAAACTCAGAAAACGCGACATCAGATCAACAAGACCGGTCTCGCCGCCGATCCTATGCGGACGGGCGCGCGGCGACCGCTTCGATTTCCACCAACCAATCGGGATTGACGAGCCCGGCGACAAAAACAGTCGTCACCGCCGGCCGCACGCCGTCGAGCATCGCTTTGCGGACGGCGACAAGGTCGTCCATATCGTCGGGGCGAACGAGGAAGAAAGTCACTTTGACAAGGTCCGAAATTTCCATGTCGGCGCTGCTCAAAACACGCTGAACATTGAGCAGCGCGTTTCGGCACTGTCCGTCAAAGTCTGTCGGCAAGGCGCCGCCCGGCGCCGCGCCGACCTGACCGGAGATGTGAAGAAGGCGCGCCGCCTCCAGCGTTTCAACGCCATGCGCATAAATCCCGTGATAGGGCTCTTGCACGGGAAAGGGATCGTGCCGAACCGAGATTGTCATAGACTGTCTCCGTGTCTTGCCGTCCTGTCAGTCATGCCTGCTCAGCGCCGCAGGCCAAAACGAGATTTCCTCCTAGCCGCCATGAGCGTAGGTCACGCCGGTCGCCTCGGCCGGCCGTGGCAGAATCATCCAACGCGCGACAAAGCGTTGCAATCAAACGGCAAAGTGCGCAAGCGCCGCTTGACCCCCCTGCCGTCGCCGCCGATGTTGAGGCGTTTTTTTACTGGGGCAACAGACTGGAGCATGACATGAAGTTTCTCCCGGCCGTTTTGGGAGCCGGCGCGCTCGCCGTATCGGCGATCGCGAACGCGGCGGATATTGAAATTCCCTATGAGAAATTTGAACTCGACAATGGACTGACCGTCATTGTTCACGAAGACCGAAAGGCGCCCGTCGTCGCCGTATCGGTTTGGTACAAGGTCGGGTCAAAGGACGAGCCGGAAGGCCAGTCAGGGTTCGCACACCTTTTTGAGCATCTGATGTTCAACGGTTCGGAAAACTATGACGACGAGTGGTTCAAGCCGCTCCAGGAAGTCGGCGCTACGGGCCTGAACGGCACCACCAACACTGACCGCACCAACTATTTCCAGACAGTCCCGACGCCGGCGCTTGATCGCATCTTGTGGATGGAATCAGACCGGATGGGTCACTTCATCGGCGCGGTCACCCAGGAGAAGCTCGACGAACAACGCGGCGTCGTTCAAAACGAAAAGCGCCAGGGCGAAAACCAACCCTATGGCCGCCGGATCTTCACTAACATTCAGTCTTCGCTGTTTCCGTCGGACCACCCCTACAACCATTCCACGATCGGTTCGATGGAGGACCTCGACGCGGCGTCTCTCGACGACGTGAAAGAGTGGTTTGAAACATATTACGGCCCGTCCAATGCGATCCTGGTGCTCGCAGGCGACATCAACGCCGACGAAGCGCGTCCGATGGTCGAAAAATATTTCGGCGACATCGAGGCGGGACCGCCCCTGACAAAATGGGATGCATGGGTTCCTGAACGCAAGGCCAACACCCGCGCAACGATGTATGATCAGGTGCCGCAGGCGCGCATCTATCGCGTCTGGGTTTCACCCCCAGACACAGACCCGATTTCGTCAGATCTGTTCATCGCTGCGAGCGTTCTCGGCGACGGCAAGAATTCACGCCTTTACAAGGACCTTGTCTACGACCAGCAGATCGCCACCGACGCCAGTGTTTTCAATTTTGAATTGCAGATGGCCTCCATCTTCGGCGTTGTCGTCTCCGTCAAGGAAGGCGAAGACATCAAAACTGTCGAACGCGAGATGGAGAGAGTGATCGACGAGTTTCTCGCAAGAGGACCGACGCGGGCCGAAGTCGAACTCGTTTCGACCAAAACGAAAGCCCGGATTATTCGCGGCCTTGAAGAGGTCGGCGGTTTCGGCGGCAAAGCGGTAACGCTTGCACAAGGAGAACTCCTGAAGGGCGACCCCGCCTATTTCGCGACCGAGCTCGACGAACTTGATGCGGCAACGCCGAGGGGCGTCCTGGCTGCAGCCAAGCAATGGCTTGGCGAAGGCTGGCATCAGCTCGATGTTCTTCCGTTTGCAGAATACTCTGCGAAACCCGACGGCGTTGATCGATCCACCGGCCTGCCCGGCGTTCAGGGCGAAACGACGCTTGAGTTTCCCGCCGTTGAGGAAGCAACCCTCGCGAATGGCATGAAGGTCTTTGTGGCGAACCGATCCACCATTCCCGTCGTCAATGTCGCCCTGCAATTCGACGCTGGTTATGCGGCGGACGCCGACGGCAAACTCGGCCTCGCCAACTTCACCGCCGACATGCTTGACGAAGGCGCCGGTCGATATGACGCCCTTGGGCTGGCCGCGGAGCTTGAGCGACTCGGCGCCACCATTGGGGCCGGATCGGATCTCGACACGACGACAGTGCGTTTGTCGGCGCTAAAGGAAAACCTGGCGCCGTCATTGTCGCTATTAGGCGACGTCGTGCGGCGCCCGGCCTTTGCGGAAGAAGAAATCGAGCGCCAGCGCACGCTCATTCTAAACTCCATCCGGCAGGAAAAAGCCAACCCGGTGTCGATTGCCGTTCGCCTTCTGCCGCCGCTCATGTATGGCAACGGCCACGCTTACGGCATTCCGCTGACGGGATCGGGCACGGAAGAAGCGGTGTCTTCGGTTACCCGCGAAGACCTAGTCGCCTTCAAGGACACGTGGATGCGTCCTGACAACGGTTCGATCTTTGTTGTCGGCGACACGACGATGGCGGAAATCAAACCGCTGCTTGAGCGCAATTTCGGCGCCTGGCGCGTTGCAGGCGATGCGCCCGCCAAAAATATCGCAGAGGTATCCCTTCCCGACGGTCCGCGCACAGTGCTGATCGACCGCCCGGGATCGGAGCAATCCTTCATCCTCGCCGGCCATGTCGTGCCTCCGACCGGCGTTGACAACAATATCGCCATTCAATCGATGAATGAGATTCTGGGCGGTAGTTTCGTCTCACGGATCAATCTCAATCTCCGTGAAGACAAAGGCTGGTCTTATGGAGCGCGCACGCTGATCCTCGGCGCCAAAGCGCAGCGGCCCCTGATCATCTTCGCGCCGGTGCAAACCGACAAGACGGGCGCGTCGCTTGCCGAGATCAAAAAAGAGTTCGCCGACTATCTCGGCGACAAGCCAGCGACGGCCGATGAGCTGAACCGCGTCATTCTCGACAATGTGCGGTCTTTGCCCGGCCAGTATGAAACGTCGGGCGCGGTTCTCGGCAGCTTGCTGTCATCGAACCGCTACGGACGACCGCTCAACTATCCTGAGACGCTGCCGGCGAAATACCGCACGCTGTCACCCGCCGACATCGCTGCGGCCGCCGGCGAAGTGCTCGAACCCGGCCGCATGGTCTGGGTGATCATCGGCGACGCTGAAAGAGTCCGCGCCGAGATTGAGGCCGCAGGGGTCGGTCCGGTCGAAGTGCGGTCTATCTCGGACCTCTAATCGCGAAACCCCGAGACCAATAGGTAATCAAGATTAGCCCCGCCCGTTCCGACGGGCGGGGCTTTTTTTTGCGAATGTTTAGCTCCAGGCGCCCACCCCAAAAACACGAATTCCGCCGAATGGACACAACCGGTTCGGAGCGTCGAAAAACTGACAAATCTGGCGCGTAAGGGCGGGGATCAGATCCCCATGGGATCGGGCTTTGGCGCCGCTGGCGTTTTGCACTAAGCTTGCATTAAGCAGGGCGATAGCCCCGTGGAAAGTAGGGCGAACGCCCCCGAGGGGGCGGGGTTTGGGGAAGTTAAGGGGATCTCATGGCGAGTTCACGAGAAAGAACGGTTCGATTCGCGCGGCCCGGCCGATACGTCTTGAACATGCTGATTTTTCTGCTGCTCGTAGCGGCGGTGGTGTTTTACCTCTCGCCGTTGAGCCCGCAGCCGACGAATTTGCTCATTGACGCCTTCGCCGCCAATCCGGCCCTCAACGGTCTCATCCTGTTCGTCCTGTTTCTCGGGATCGTTTACCATTTCAATTTGACCGAAACGGTCTCCCGCGCTGTGCGATGGATCGAAGGCTTCCGCGACGGGGTCGATCCGACGACACGTCGCATGCGCCATCCGCCGGCGTTGATTAGCGCTCTCTCCCAGCTGCTTGCGGAAACCAATTTTCGCGAACGATTTTCGCCGGAGTCGACCAGGTCCATGCTCGATTCAGTCGGCACACGGATCGATGAAGGCCGCGAGATGGGCCGGTACATCATGAACCTATTGGTTTTCCTCGGCCTGCTCGGCACGTTTTGGGGGCTGTTGGAAACAGTGAACGCAGTCGCGGACACCATCAACGGGCTGGCTGTAACAGGCGGCGCGGCGGAAGACGCGGTCGCACAGCTGATCGCCAATCTGAAAGAACCGCTGTCGGGCATGGGAACGGCGTTTTCGTCCTCATTATTCGGCCTCGGCGGCAGTCTTGTTGTCGGATTTCTTGACCTGCAGGCAGGCCAGGCGCAAAACCATTTCTATACGGATCTCGAGGACTGGCTCGCGGGACAAACCGAAACCGTCCGCACGCCGAAAGGCGACGGCAAATCCTATGGTTCGGAGGACTTTGCGGAACTTGCTGCTGCGTTGAACGGTCTCGAAGCGGCGCTGGCGGCGAACACCGAAACCCAGATCAAGGCGAGCGCCGGCCAGACCGCCGAACTGAAAGATGAAATCCGGGCGCTCAATCGCACCCTCATCCGCGTCGGCGGCGGGGAGTAACGGTCATGGCGCGACGGCGCTCTCGAGGCGAGGCCAATATCTGGCCGGGCTTCGTCGACGGTTTGTCGACGCTGCTTCTGGTCTTGATGTTCGTCCTGTCGATTTTTGTCGTCGCGCAATTCTATCTCGGGGACCGGCTCAATACGGTCAAACAGGAACTCGCCGACAAGGACTCAGAGCTCGCCCGCCTGATCGCACAGATCAACTCTCTGAACGATCAACTAGGCCTTGCGCGCTCTGAAAACGACACCTTGAGCGCGCAGATATTGTCCCTCGAAACGACGATTGAGGAAAAGAACGAAGAATTGGCGGGTCTGGCCGCAGCGCTTGCCGGCAGCCAAGCCGCCGTCGCCGCCACCGCCGAAGAACTCGAAGCTGAAAAGGCGCTTTCGGAAGAACAGAAGAGCGAAATCGCAACGCTGAACGCGCAGATCGCAGCGCTGCGGCGTCAGCTTGCGAGCCTTCAAGAAGCACTCGATGCGGCTGAAGCGAAGGACCTGGAACAGCAGGCGCAAATCGAAAACCTTTCCCAGCGTCTCAACGCTGCGCTGGCGCGCAAGGTTCAGGAACTTCAAGAAGTGCGCTCGCGCTTTTTCGAGGCGCTGCGCGAGGCCCTGGGCGACCGCACAGACGTTAAAGTCGTCGGCGATCGGTTTATCTTTGAAAGCGATATTCTATTCGGATCGTGCTCCGCGACGCTGGGCGAAGCGGGACAAAACGAACTCAACAAACTGGCCGTTGCGCTGCTCGATATTCAGGACGACATTCCCGCGGAGGTGAACTGGGTGCTGCGAGTCGACGGTCACGCGGACGCCGCGCCGCTCGGCCCCTCCTGCCGCGCCGTTTTCTCCTCCAACCTTAATCTCTCCGCTCAAAGAGCGATTTCGGTTGTGGAGTTTCTCAAAGGCCGGGGCGTCGCGGAGAGAAGACTTCTTGCAACGGGATCTGGATCCTCCTCCCCGCTTGTCGCCGGTTTCTCCAATGCGGCGCTCGCCCAGAACCGGCGCATCGAGTTCAAGTTGACCGAGCGATAGTGGCCCTGCGCATCTTTCTTGCGGCAAGCGCCGCCCTCGCCGCCGCCGTTGCAGGAGCAAAGCTGGTCGCTCAGCAAGGGACGCCGGACGAGCGGCTTGAGGAAATACGCGCCGCGATTGAGGACAGCGCCAAGTCGCGCCCGCGCCTTGCGCCGCCGCCAATCGGCAAGCCGCCCCTGCAGGTCGACGCGCCGCCTGTCGACTGGGCGGAGGCGCGGCGCCTGGTTCAGGAAAGCCGGCGTCGCGATTTTCGATCCGCGACAACGGCCGCCGTCGCTACTGCGCCGCAGTCGACGGGCGGCGTACGCGCCGCGTCCCCGAGCGCGCTGCCGAACCTGCGTCTGCCGGAAGTCGAGCGCGCCGAGATACCGGTGTTGATACCCGCAACGGCGCGGATTCTGGAAACGGTGCAGGTCATCGGACAACCGGACGCCTATACGGCGATCGCCGAGGTCGCGGACGGCGTCGACATGCGCATTGCGGGATCGCGAAAACGGCTTGTTTTGGAGCGCCCCTCGGGAGCGCGGGCGAGTCTTGAGAAAATGCGCAGCGCACGCCCGCCGCTGCCCGGTATCGGCGCGCGCTATGTGATCACACGCAGCGAGTCTTCAACCGATCTGTCTTTCTCGCGGTTCAACGTCGGCTACGTTTTGAGCCTCATTTGCGACGATCCAAGAAACGATGTTCGCTGCGCGGAAGACGACTTCATTACCGAACTGGCCTCTTCCATGGCGCTCTTGAATGAGGGTGCCGGAGGCGAAGAATGACGCAATCGCCTGAAGCGCAGCGCGGCGGCGTCGCCGCGCAGATGTTGGTGGGGCTTGTCTTCGTGGCCGCCCTTTTCGCCGCACTTTATTGGGACCAGCATCTGAGAAACACGGCGCTCGAAACGGATGAATCGCCTGTCGCAGAGACCGACGATGCGCCGCTCGCGGGCGACAACGAACCGCCCGCAGAAGCAGAAGAGGAATTGCCTGTCGACGAGGAAGCGCCGCCCGCCGACCTGGTTGATGAGACAGGCGCGGTTTTTTCATACCTGCCAGTGGGAGATTTGTTACCGGAAAGCGGTCCGGGTTTTGTCGATGATACGGTCTATCGCGACGACATCGCCTTTCCGACCGCCGATCGCGCGTATCTGAATTCGCAGGTGTATCGTTATGGCGGCTTTTACGGCTCCGTGAACGGGATGGAGGGCGGCCAATGCAACGCCGCCAACTTTGCGTATCCGTGGCAGGATACGTTCTGCGAAAAGCGTTCGCGCGAGCAAGCCCTTTGCCCCGGCGGCGGTCATGAGGGCGTTGATATTCGTCCCGCGAGTTGCGCCAAAGAAACCCATACAGCCATTGCGGTTGAGGATGCACGAGTTGTCGACGTCCGCCGCCACTGGGTGACCCTGCAGACGGCGGACGGCACGCTCTACAATTACCTCCATCTCGATATGGGCAATCTGGATGTTTCTTTCGGCGACAGTGTCGCAAAGGGCGATCCGATTGGCGTCATTTCAAACGATTTCTACAAGTCCGACGGGACGTCGGTGGCGACAACCATCCACCTGCATTTTGAGATGTATGAAAACTATGTCGCGACTGACGGTGAGGAGCCTTTGTTCACCAAGGTCAACCCGTATCTTACGCTGGTCGCTGCGTATGATCGCAAGCTGCGCGGCGAATAGAAATTAAGCGGGCTATCAGCCGAAGACGACCTCATGCATGATCCGGCCCGGCAGAAACGCGAATGCGCCGGCGATAATCAGTCCACCGATAAAAATGCCCATGAATGGTCCTGCATGTCGCTTTATCATCGGGCCGCCGCGCAGCAGAAAGAACGTTCCTTGAATGACGCCATAAAGGGTGATGACAGTGAAGATGTGAATCCAGCCAAACCACTGTGTAATCGGAATGCCGGGAACGATCGCCGGACGAATAAATATGCTGGAAATGGAAACGACCGCCATCAGCACAATCCAGACAAAGCCCATCGTTTTGTGCGGCAAGGTTCCTTTCGGCGCCGCAAATTGGATAACGCCCAGAAAAAAAGCGGCCATAGCGCCGAATGCATGCGCCTGAATGACCCAGGGCGCCTCCAGCAACGGTTGTAGCGACATATCCCTCCCGCCCCATGTGACGGCGACGTATCGAAACGCCGCGCAGCAGCTTCAATGAGGGATGCTATATCATTATGCTTTGTTTTGTAAAGTACTTTGATTGCTTTTTTTCTGAAACGACGCTGCGACCCATACCGCGAGGAGCGCGCCGGCGAGCCCGAACCAGGTCAGCGCGTATTCAAGGTGCCTGTTGTTGAATTCCAGGCGGGTCACGCCGCCCAGAGGCCAATCGGCGTCGGCGACGGCGAACTGATCAATGTAAAAGGGAATGACCCGTTCAGACGCGGTATCGCCGGCGAAGCGCGCGGGATCGCGAACGAACCACAGCCCGTCAGCGGTTTTTTCAGCGGTGCGGAACCATGACGCCGGCGGCGTCGGCCGTTCGGGATAGCGAAGGAGGCCGGTTACGGCGGTGTCTCCCGACGGCGCGCGCGTCACTTGACTTTGATCGATCGCCTGCGGCGCAAACCCGCGGTTCACATAAACAACGTCGCCGCTCTCGGTCCGCAGCGCTTCAAACACGTATACGCCCGGTTCGCCGCCATAGGTCCCGAAGACCCGCGCCGCCGAATCTTCAATAAACGCGCCCTCCGCGACGACAGGCGTGTACTCCGTCGGGCTCGCAGTTTGCGCTGCGGCGATTGTGTCTTCGAGCGGTCGCGGCGGCGCGCCGACATTGGCCTCAACCATCGCAATGAGGTCGTTTTTCCATTGCAGTCGCTGAAGCTGCCAGTTCCCCAGCGACAGAAGGATCGCCAGAGCAAGCGCGACGCAAATGCTCAGTACAGGACGAAAAACAAAACGGCGCCCAGCAATCATTCGTTCTCCAGCCGACCTTCCGCTGCGTTGTTGGCGTATTGCAGCGCGATCAGGGTCGCTTTCAACGGGCGCAGCAACATCAACGTCAACGCGATTGTCAGGCCGGCGCTCACGGCGAATGCAAGAGCGATGGGCGCAAAAAACACAAATCGTGCAATAAACGCCGCCGCGACGGCGATAAAACCGACAATAAAGATGGCGAACACCGCCGGGCCGTCGCCGGAATCAGCCTTGGCGTAATCCAGGCCGCAAATATCGCATTGATCGCGAAGACCGAGATATCCCTGGAACAACCGCCCTTGCCCGCAGCGCGGACACCGCCCTCTCATGCCCGCCGCGTAAGGAGAGACTAATCGGTCGGACACAAGCGCCTAAGACAGCAGGCCCTGATTGCCCAGCACATAGATAAAGGCGAACAGGAACAGCCAGACAACGTCGACAAAGTGCCAGTACCAGGCGGCGGCTTCAAAACCGAAATGGCGTTCCGGCGTGAAATGTCCGGCCAGCGCTCGGAACAGGCACACGATCAGGAAGATCGTACCAATGATCACGTGGAGGCCGTGGAACCCGGTGGCCATGAAGAATGAGGCGCCGTAGATGCCGCCGCCGGAGAACGTGAACATGTCGTAGGCGAGCGCTTCGTAATACTCCACCGCCTGCAGCGCCGTGAAGAAAAGGCCCAAAACAACGGTCAACACGAGGCCCTGGATGAGACCCTTTTGATCACCGTGCTGAACAGCATGGTGCGCCCATGTGACCGTTGTGCCGGACAGCAACAGCACCAGCGTATTGATCAAGGGCAGCGCCCAGGGGTTCAGCGGCTCAACACCTTGCGGCGGCCAGACGGCGCCGGTGGCGTGGACGCGGCCGTCATTGCCGCTGAACGCCGGATCGCCGTTGGTGTTGAGCATCTGCTCGCCGGTCGTGAGCATGATCGGATCGCCCGCACCCGGAAATAAGGCGGCGCCGAAAAACGCCCAGAACCAGGCCGCGAAGAACATCACTTCCGATGCAATAAAAAGGACCATGCCGTAGCGCAGCCCGAGGCGAACGACAGTGGACGTATTCTCGCCGGTCAGGCTTTCGTGAATGACGTCGCGCCACCAGCCGACGAAGGTCACCAACACCAGCGCGAAGCCGGCGAGGAAGAGCCAGTTGCCTTTCATGCCGAAAAGACCGTCGCCGCCGCCGGCGGATTTCATCCAGATCACCGCGCCGATCATCATCATGGTCGCCGCGATCGAGCCGACCAGGGGCCACGGGCTGGGATTGACGAGATGGTAATCGTGTTTGACGTCTGCGCCGGCCATAAGTGTCGCCCCTCGATTGGCGGAAAATCGATTATTTCAACGATCTATACTGCGGACCCATGGAAAAATCCAAGACCGCCACACGCCGGCCCCCGCGCCAAAGAGCCGCACTCAACGGTTACGGCCGCCCGGCGACGCTGGTCGCCGCAGGCCCGGTATCATACGCGAAAAAGGTGTAGGCGAGCGTGATGGTTTCGACTTCCGCCAGGTTGGTATCGTCAGCCAGGCCGGGATCGACAAAATAGGTGACCGGCATGGATACTTTTTCCCCCGGCTGAAGCGTCTGTTCGGTGAAACAGAAGCACTCGATCTTGCGGAAATAGATCCCGGCCTTGGCGGGCGATACATTAAAGCTCGCCCGGCCCGAGACGGGCTGATCGGAGAGGTTCTCGGCCTCGTAGAACGCAAGGCCCGTCTCGCCGATATGCAGCGTCTGCGATAGCTGCTCGGGTTCAAATCGCCAGGCGAGCCCCTGGCTGACCGTGCCGTCGAAGCGCACCGTAATTTCGCGCGCGAGGGTCCGATCCGAAGCGGCCTCGGCGCGCTGCGTCGTACCGCCCCAGCCGGTCACCTGGCAGAATGCGCGATAAGCTGGGACGGACAAAAACGACAACGCGACCATGCCGAGCACGACGCCGGCGACGATCCCCGCAGTCTTCTTATTTTTTTGCTCGTTCATCTTACGCTCCTAAAACGGCCGATCCGCGACCGACGCTCCCAAGCGGAGAATGGTCACAGCAAAGACAAGAATGATGAACGCGGTCAGACCGAGCGCGATCGCAATATTGCGCCGATCGCGCTGCCGCAGGTCGTCAGATTTTTCTTTGTGCGGATCAGCCATGCAGCCCTGCAAATCGTTCAACCGGTATCGCGGCGAAAAGCGCGAACAAATAGAAAATGGAAAACGCAAATAGCCGCTTCGCCGGTCCGTAGTCATTGTCGTCCGCCTTCAGAAGACGCCAGGCGCCGAACACGAAATAGCCGCCAAGCCCGATAGAAACGGCAAGATAGGCGGGGCCGGTCATCCCGACAAAGAACGGCGCGACGCCGACGGCGGCGACCAGGACGGCGTAGATGAAGATCTGTTTTTTGGTAGACGCGGCGCCTTTCACGTTCGGCATCATCGGCACGCCGGCGCGCTCGTAGTCGCCCTGCTTGAACAACGCGAGCGCCCAAAAATGCGGCGGCGTCCAAAGAAAGATGATTGCAAACAAAATCCACGGTTCGATCGGCGTCGTTCCGGTGATCGCCGCCCAGCCCACCACGGGGGGAAGCGCTCCAGCGGCGCCGCCGATCACAATATTCTGCGGTGTCGCCCGTTTGAGCCACATTGAGTAAATCACGGCGTAAAAGAAGATGGTGAAGGCGAGGAGACCGGCGGCCACGTAATTCGACGCAAGCGCCAGGAGCGCCACCGAAAGCGCCGCCAGAAACCCGCCGAACGCCGCCGCTTCGCCGCGAGGCACAAGGCCGGTCGGGATGGGGCGCTTGGCCGTGCGGGTCATCACCGCGTCAATGTCGGCGTCCCACCACATATTGAGCGCGCCGGACGCGCCGGCGCCGACGGCGATGGCGAGCAATGAAATCGCCGCGAGCGCGAGATTGACGTCCCCGGGCGCCGCCGCCATGCCCACAAAGGCGGTGAACACCACGAGCGACATCACCCGGGGTTTCAGAAGATCGAAATAGTCTTCCGGGCCCGCGATCCGCTCGGTAACCGGCTTGGCGGCGTCATTCATAAGAGTGTCGCTCATGACGCCGGCTTATGCCCCATGCGCGCGCATATGAGAATAGGCGGCGGCGCAAATCCGCCGCGGCTCGGGGTCGCAACAGCGCCGAAAGGCGCATGCGCTATCCTCGCGACAACAGGGTTTTCGCCCCGAACACGAGCAGAATAAGGATCATAAAGGCGACGAAATAGGCGAGCAGGGTCGCCGCCGTCAGGCCCATAAAGGCGCCCCAACTGGCCTCCAACTGGCCGACCATGCGTCCGCCGGTCACCGTCGCGCCGTCAGGTGTCGACGCCGGACCGGACAGGACCCCGCGCAAATAACCGCCCAACGCAAAAAGCACGAGCGCCAGCAGCGTCATGGAGCCGATCTGGGCGCCGCGACGCATGATGACCGCCGCAATGATGACAGACCCAAAAGCGATGGCCAGGCCCATCCAGTCGCCGCTCAAAAAGGTGCCTCTGATGATCGACAAGACGTCGTTTAAGATCATTTCCAGCATGATACCCCACTATCCATTGCCGTTAGGGACGCCCGCGCCGGGGGCGTCGTCGTTTTCGTTGATGCCGCGACGCGGCGTCCTGCTAGTCTCGAAACAACAGCGATTTGCCGATGAACAACACCGCAATGGCCACGGCGAACACGACCAGGTAACCGACCACCGTCGTGCCCGGCGTCTCCGCAAGCCTCGCCCATCCGGATTCCACCTGCGCCAGATAAGCGCCCGGATCCACCGGCGATTCGCTGGTGGCGCCGCCGTAAACGAGCCACACCAGCGCAAGCACGACCATCGCGAGCACGCTCGCGCACAGGATTTGCCCCGCATTGCGCATCACCGCGACCCCCGCCAACGCTGCAACGCCCACCATCGCTAAAAGAATCCAATTGCCGCTCAGAAAAATGCTTTCTGCAACGGCCCGCAACTCGCCAATCATGCCTTCCATGGAAACGCCCCTTCTCGCTTCGTTAATCTACGCTTAACCAAGGTTAACGACATTTTTCTGACGTCGTCACGCTGCGGCGCAAAAAGAAAACCCGCCGACGGCGCGGCGGGTTTTCCGTGAAAGTCCAGCGAATTAGCGGGTTAGAAAGCTTTCGCATCGCCTCGGTCGAAGCGGGGAAGCTCATTAAATTGGTGGAACGGCGGCGGAGACGGCAGCGTCCATTCCAGCGTCGTGGCGCCTTCGCCCCACGGATTGTCAGCCGCTTTCTTCCGATAGATGAAGAACGCGTCGATCATGGCGATAAGGAACACGACCATCCCGATGATGGTGATCGCGTATCCAACCGACGACCAGTAATGCCATTGGGCGAACGCTTCCGGGTAGTCGATATAGCGCCGCGGCATGCCTTGCAGCCCAAGAAAGTGCTGCGGAAAGAAGATCAGGTTGACGCCGACAAACATGACCCAGAAATGAAGCGCGCCCAGCCACTCGCGATACATCTTCCCAGTCATTTTGCCGAACCAGTAATACCAGCCGGCAAAGATCGCGAAGACGGCGCCCAGAGACAACACGTAGTGGAAATGCGCGACCACGTAATAGGTATCGTGCATGTAGTGGTCGATTCCTGCATTCGCGAGCACGACGCCGGTGACGCCGCCGACCGTGAACAGGAAGATGAACCCGATCGCCCATAACATTGGCGTTTTGAATTCTAAGGAGCCGCCCCACATGGTCGCGATCCAGGAGAAAATCTTGATGCCCGTGGGCACCGCGATCACCATTGTCGCCGCGACAAAATAAGCCTTCATGTTCACCGAAAGACCAACGGTATACATGTGGTGCGCCCACACGATGAAGCCGACAAAACCGATCGCCACCATCGCATAGGCCATGCCGAGATAGCCGAAGATCGGTTTCTTCGAGAAAGTCGATACGATGTGACTGATAATGCCGAAGCCGGGCAGGATCAGGATGTAAACTTCCGGGTGGCCGAAGAACCAGAAGAGGTGCTGGAACAAGAGCGGATCGCCGCCGCCGGCCGCGTCGAAGAACGACGTGCCGAAATTTCGGTCCGTCAGCAACATCGTGATCGCGCCTGCAAGCACCGGCAGCGACAGAACGAGCAGGAACGCCGTCACCAGCACCGACCAGGCGAAGAGCGGCATCTTGTGCAGTGTCATGCCAGGCGCGCGCATGTTGAAGATTGTGGTGATGAAGTTGATCGCGCCGAGAATCGACGAGGCGCCCGCAAGGTGCAGCGACAATATCAGAAGATCCATCGCCGGCCCCGGACTGCCGGTGTTTGCGGACAACGGCGGATAAATCACCCAGCCGCCGCCGAAGCCAAGTTGCGCGCCGTAGCCGGGCGCAAACAGGGACAGCGTGATGAGGATGCCTGACGCCCCGTAAAGCCAGAACGAAATATTGTTCATGCGGGGAAACGCCATGTCCGGCGCGCCGATCATGATCGGCACGAACCAGTTGCCGAAACCGCCGATCATCGCCGGCATCACCATGAAGAAGATCATGATCAGGCCGTGATAGGTGGTCAGGACGTTGTAGAAGTTCTGCGCGGCCGCCAGCTGCGCGTCCGCCGGCAGGCTCTGGTTTGTGAAGGCGGTCAGGATCGTAACGCCCGGCTCGGCGAGCTCCCAGCGCATGAGGCCCGACATCGCGCCGCCGACGACACCGGCGATGATCGCGAAGATCAGATAGAGCGTCCCGATGTCCTTGTGGTTCGTGGAGAAGAACCATCGCACGAAGAAAGAGGGCTTGTGGTCGTGGGCGTCGTGGCCCGCTGCAGCGTGTGCGTCTGCCATGATGTTTTAGTCCTCTTCGCTCAAAATATCAGCCGCATCGGCCATACGCGTGACCGCCGTCGAAGACCCGCAGAGGGGCTCAGCCGCTTTTTCTTCCGCTGTGCGCTCAACGCCCAGCGCCGTCTGTTGTTCTCCGACCCACTCGCAAAACCGTTCGCGGGACACGACTTCCACCGCGATCGGCATATAAGCGTGGCGAATACCGCAAATCTCAGAGCACTGGCCGTAGAAAACGCCTTCGCGCTCAGCAGCGAACCAGGTCTCGTTGATGCGGCCAGGCACGGCGTCAATTTTGACGGCGAAGGCGGGCATCGCCCATGAGTGGATTACGTCGGTTGCCGTGGTCGTGACGCGGATTGTTTCGCCGACCGGCACCACAACGCGATTGTCGACGTCAAGCAACCATGTTTCCGGCGTCGCCTGGTCCTCCGGCAATAGGTCCGAAAGGAATTCGAAATCGCCGCCATATTCCGGATAGGTGTAGTTCCAGCCCCACTGGCGCCCCACCGCCTTAATGGTCATGGTCGGCGCCATGGCGATTTGCTTGCGGTCGCCGCGCCCGATCAGCGAGCGGCCGCCGCGAATTACAACGCTGTCCCCGGCGGCGGGCGGCGTTTCGAATTCAACCACGACTTCGGGATCGCCGAGTCCGGCGAGACGGTAGTCAGCGCGATGCGCCAGTTTTTGAAAACCGGACGAGGATTCCAGATAGACTTCCACGTGGCGCGGCCTGACGACCGTTCGTCCATCCGCGAAGTTATTCGGGAACACAAAGTCGACCGTTTGCCCGTCGCCTTCGATCGCCACCTGTTTGCCGTCGGGAACAACATCTTCCTTGTAGAGCAGGTCAAAGGACGGCAGCGCGATAACCAACAAAATCAAAATCGGCACAGCGGTCCAAACAATCTCAACCAATGTATTGTGACTGAACTTGCGCGGGTTCGGATTGGCCTTGGAGTTGTATCGAAAGATCACCCAGAGCAAGAGCGCCAGCACGAAAAGGCTGATGCCGGTGATGATCGGCATCAAAATCCAGTTGTGGAAAAAGTGCACCTCTTCGGCCAAAGCCGAGTTCGCCGGCAGCATGGCAACGCCGCCCTGGGTCCGTTCAGCAAGCGCCGCGCCGGCGCCGAGCGCGCCGAATCCGGAAACCGCCGCCAGTATTTTTTTCATGCTCTATGATCCCGCGCTAAGTCCGCATCCTTCCGGAATACGTCGCCCGGCCTCCGCGTCCCCTGACCGGACGGTGGGCCGACCCGTCCGAAAGGTCTCCTTAATGGGCGCCTTATACGCCGGGCCCGCGGCCCGCGTCATCCTTGATTTCCAAGAAAAATGGTCGCAGCGCCGCCATTGCCGGCGAGGCCCGCCCGGCTTACATCTCAAACCATGTCCGATTCCTATTTCTTCTCCCGCACCGATCTCGACCGCGCCCGCACCGAAAGCATTGTCGACGACGCCCTGTCCGGCGCCGACGACGGCGAGCTCTACCTTGAATACGCCCAGTCCGAGGCCTTCGTCTTTGACGACAACCGCCTGAAAACGGCGAGCTTCAATGTCGATCAGGGGTTTGGGCTGCGCGCGGTGATCGGCGAATCCACCGGCTACGCCCATGCCTCGGAATTGTCCGAAGGCGCGTTGAAGCGGGCCGGCGCCGCGGTGCAAGCCGTGAAGACCGGCAAGGGCGGGGCCCTTGCCGACGGACCGGCGCGCACCAACGCCAGGCTCTATCCGGAAGACAACCCGCTCGACGCCATGGCGTTCGAGGCCAAGACAAAGCTGCTTGAAGACATTAACGAATACGCCCGCGCCAAGGACCCAAGAGTGAGACAAGTCTCTTGCTCCCTGACCGGCGAATGGTCTGCGATCGAAATCCTGCGGCCGGGCGGCGCCATCGTCCGCGATATCCGCCCGCTGGTCCGGCTCAATGTGGCGGTCACCGCCGGAGACGGCGACCGGCAGGAAACGGGCAGCTACGGCGCCGGCGGACGCGAAGGCTACGCCCGGTTCGTCGCCCCGGACGCCTGGCGAGCGCAGGTGGACGAAGCCCTGCGTCAGGCGCTGGTCAATCTCGAGGCGGAGCCGGCGCCGGCGGGCGAAATGGAAGTGGTGCTCGGATCAGGCTGGACCGGCGTCCTTCTGCATGAAGCAGTCGGCCACGGGCTTGAGGGCGACTTCAACCGCAAACAAACATCAGCCTTCGCCGGCCGCATCGGCGAGCGGGTGGCGGCGCCGGGCGTGACCGTCATCGACGACGGAACCATCGACGGTCGGCGCGGGTCGCTGACCGTGGACGACGAGGGCACGCCAACCTCGCGCACCGTTCTTATCGAAGACGGGATCCTCAAAGGCTACCTGCAAGATCGCCTGAACGCCCGGTTGATGGGCATGGCGCCGACGGGTAACGGCCGGCGCGAAAGTTTCGCCCACAATCCGATGCCGCGCATGACAAACACGTTCATGCTCGGCGGCGACAAGGATCCGGAAGAAATCCTCAGTACCGTGAAAGACGGGATTTACGCCGTCAATTTCTCCGGCGGCCAGGTCGATATCACATCGGGAAAATTTGTCTTCAACTGCACCGAAGCCTATCGGGTAAAGAACGGCAAGGTCGGCGCGCCGATCAAAAACGCCGCCCTGATCGGCGACGGCCCGTCGGTGCTGACGCAAGTGTCGATGATCGGCAACGATTTCGCGCTTGATCCGGGCGTCGGGGTCTGCGGCAAGGCGGGACAAGGCGTGCCCGTCGGCGTCGGCCAGCCGACCATCAAGATCGATCGTCTCACCGTTGGCGGCGCGGCGGCGTAACCGCTATTTAAGCTTCAACAGCTTCTTGGCTTCTTTCAGCGCTTTTGGATTGGCGTCCGCGTCAGGCCGGGCCGCAAGCCGGCGTTCGAGGAACGCGCGAAACTCCGGGTCATAGGCGCCCCGTCCCGTCGCAAGCTGCAGGATATTGAAATTCCCGCCCGGATTAACTTCCAACAGCACTGGTCCTGCGTCAGTGAGCGCCACGTCCCAGGACTGGATGTGTTGTTTCGGAAATACGGAAACCGCCTTTTCAACGAGCGCTTTCGCTTCTGCGAACTCAGGCAAGACGGCGCCTTCGATGGGCGCGTTGGTATCGGGGTGTTGGGCGAGCGATTCAATGGCGACGCCGACGCCGCGGCAGGCGTTGCCGATGACGCCGTTTTCAACATTCACCGGCGCCGCCAGATTGCCGGCGCGACGGAAATTGTCGACCCGGTTTTCCCCTGCAGGCAGACGCAGGACAACGTCGCGCACCGTGGCGGCGCCATCATCGAGCAGGGCGAACATCCGCGCCGTCGCGATGCGCCCGCCGGTCATGGCGGCAATACCGGCATGCGGACGAAGCACCTCCTGAAAGAGATATCCTTCCTTCTCGAAGTAGGGCCGAATATCGTCAACGATGTCGTCAACCGAGACGGCGTCGCCGGTGTCGGTCGTCGCGAGATCGCCTGAACACGATTGGATGTTGATGGAGCCGTCGCCATGGCTTGCAATCACCGGTTTGCCGAACACCGGCCCCTTCAAGCTCTGGATATAGTCGCGAATGGCTTCAGTAGACCGCAGCGCCTCGGCGCCGACCGCGTCCCGGTCCGGATGCGCGACCGCAAGGATGGCCGGCGTCGGCAGTCCGGCGGAGGCGAGCGCCCCGGCGAAGTTGACCTTGTCCTCAGCGCTGTTCCAGTCGACGAGATCGTTCGCGATATAGAACGCTGCGCGGGCGCGATCATCGCCCATATAGGCGCCGTATGCGCTGCGCGGCTGGTTGAAGAGGGCGAAATAGAGATATTCCTCAAACCGCATGCCGCTGGCGCTGCGCAGGGCGAGAAAATCCATCACCTGTTTGGTGAGGCTCGCACCGAATTTTTCCTGCGCGGTTTTCATGTCGCGCATCGGATCAAGATCGTAGCTGTCAGCGTTTTTTGCGAGCGCCATCGTTCCAAGCCTCTTTCAGGATTATCCTTGCGCAAATATCGGCTTTCACGGTTAATGACGCGTTGACGCGGAACGAATTGCGTTCGGCGCAGCAGGAAATGGCGAATAGGCGTTCGTGACTGATTTTGTTACCCGTTTCGCACCCTCTCCGACCGGGTATTTGCATCTCGGTCACGCGTTCTCTGCGCTTAGCGCTTATGAGGCGGCCAAAGCGGCGAAGGGGCGGTTTATTCTGCGAATCGAAGATATCGATCTGGTTCGGTGCAAGCCTGAATTCGAACAGGCGATTTACGAAGACCTGCAGTGGCTGGGGCTTCAATGGGAAACGCCGGTGCGGCGTCAGTCCGATCATTTCAGCGACTATGCTGAGGCGTTGCAGACGCTGATCGAAAAGAACGTGGTCTATCGATGCTTCAAAACGCGCAAGGAAATCGCCGAAGCGATCGCGAGCGCGCCGCATCTCACCGCAAGCGGCCCTGACGGACCGCAATATGTCGGCGAAACGCTGAGCGACGCAGAAGAACAAACCCGCCTGGACGAGGGGCGACCCTTCGCCTGGAGATTGTCGACGGCGCGCGCGCGAGCGTCTCTGGACGCCGCATCGCGCGCGCTCTCGTTTGTTGAAGAGGGCGCAGGGCCCGGGGGCGAGACCGGGACCATTCCGGCGACGCCTGAAATTTTCGGCGATCCCGTCATTGCGCGCAAGGACTTCGCGACGAGCTACCATCTCGCCGCCGTGCTGGACGATGCGCTGCAGGGCGTCACGCATGTCATTCGCGGGGTCGACCTCTTTCATGCCTCGCATCTGCATCGGCTATTGCAGGCGCTGTTAGACTTGCCGGCGCCGATCTATCGCCACCATCGTCTGATTACGGACGAAAACGGCAAGCGCTTCGCCAAACGGGACAAGTCCGTAACCTTGCGCGCATTGCGCGAGGCCGGGACGACGCCGTCTGATATCCGCCGCCGCCTCGGCTTTTCGTAAGCGCCCCGTCAGGCGTTCAACGTCGACGCTGTCGTTTCCGGATACCGGCTGCCGACAACAGCGTCCGTCGGCACGGCCCGCTCGATGGCGGCGATTTCATCGGCTGACAATTCGATATCGAGCGCGCCGATATTCTCCTCCAGCCTGGCGATCTTTTTCGTACCTGGAATGGGAATGATGTCGTCGCCTTTCGCGAGGACCCAGGCGAGCGCAATCTGCGCAAGCGAGACGCCTTTGCCATCGGCGATCTCTTTCAGTTGGTCGACAAGGGACAGGTTCTTTTCCAGCGCGCCGCCCGCGAAGCGCGGATTGCCCGCCATGCGATAGTCGCTCGCTGAGAAATCAGCCGCGCTGCGATAAGCGCCGGTCAACAATCCGCGCCCGAGCGGGGAATAGGCAACCAACGCGGTCCCAATATCGCGGCAGGCCGGAATGACCTCCGCTTCCATATCGCGCGTCACCACCGAATACTCCGATTGGAGCGCAGCGATGGGATGGACGCCGTTCGCCGCTTTCAGCGTTTCGACGCTGACTTCGGAAAGGCCGATCGCCCCAACCTTGCCGGCTTTGACAAGATCCGCCATGGCGCCGACGGACTCCTCGACCGGCACCTCGCGGTCGCGCCGGTGCATGTAGTAAAGATCGATAACGTCGACCCCCAGGCGGCGCAGAGACGCGTCGCACGCTTCCGCGATATATTTGGGATCATTCGACAACCCCAGCCATGTCCCGTCTTCGCCGCGGCGAATGGCGAATTTCGTGGCGATGACCACGTCGTCGCGGTGTTTCTTCAGAAAGCCGGAAAGCTGTTCTTCGTTTCTGCCGCTGCCATACATGTCGGCGGTGTCGAAGAAATTGACCCCGCGCGCTAACGCGCCTTCCAATACTTTTTCCGCGTCATCGTTGGACAATGCGTCTCCATAGAATTCGGCTAATCCCATGCAGCCGAATCCCAGACGCGACACTTCGAGGCCGGATCGGCCTAACGGCACCTTGCGCATTTGCGACTCCAAGTTTTTAGAAATGTTCGGTAATAAGAAACTGCGTAACGCAGTAGGTCGACTATACCCCGTCGATGTCGCGACGCGCAATTCTTGAAAAAAACGAATTCGTTCCTATGTGTCTGCGTCAAACGTTTCCCCGTTAACGCGATACCTGCCGGTCATCGGCCAATCGAACAGGATATCCTCCAGTTTCGGTCCCGCGCCGATATTATGCACCACCAGCGGTCGACCCGAGGGCGCAATCCTGTCCGTAACGACGCCGATATGCGGCAGCCAGCCGCCGTTTTTCCCTTTAAGGTTCCAGGCGACAATGTCTCCCGGAAGATAGTCATCCGGGCTGTCGCTTGGCGCCAGCAGCGCGTTCCTCCGCTTAAGGAATGTTTCAAGATTGGGCACGCGCCGGTGATCGATATTGGGGTCGGGCCGGGACATGCCCCAATGGGCGGGGTAGGCGTTGAACGCAGCGCGCATGTCTTCATGCACCAGTTGTTGCAAATCGACGCCGAGCGTTCGCAGCGCGCGCACCAGTACATCGGAACATACGCCGCGGTCCGACGCCACATCGCCCATCGGGTAGCCGATCCGTTCGTAGGATGCATCGTAAGTGACCTGATGCCGGGTTCGTTCGATTGCGGCGGCGGAGAGTTGATCGCCGATGCTGTTTTCTTGGGCGATGCTGTCTGTGAGGGTCGTACTTGCATAGAGAACAAGTGCGATTGCGAAAAGAATTCCGCCTCGTCTCGTGGACAACCAATACATTTGCGAATCTCCCTGCCGTTCTTTTCGGCGGGCACATCTTACTCCGCGCATTGAGGCGCAAATAAGTCGTCCAGTCATTATTGTGAATTCACTATTCCCGCTCATCCCGGCGAAAGCCGGGACCTCGGGAGGCATGCTCTGAGCCCGCCTCCTGAGATCCCGGCTTTCGCCGGGATGAGCGGATAACAATAAATAATTGAGTCACCATCAAATCTCCTCCGTATACGCGCCAATACCCATCCCCCGCCGCGGCCCG